>JBAGJY010000003.1:0-378826 GCA_037034305.1 Streptomyces sp. PLK1-5 | reverse complement strand
CCACCTTCCGGCTCTCGCTTTCCGGCCTTTCCAACCGTACCAGAATCGAATTCCGTTTCCGGACCTCGTTTCCGGCCTTTCGGCTTTCCGCTCACCGACTTTAGCAGAGGCTTTCCGTCGGATTTCCCGCCCCCGACATACAACTGCAGCGGACACAGGCGTGTCCGCTGCACTCGTGGAAGCGGAGGTGCAAACGTACTGGAGCCCCGCACGGGAAGCAAATCCCGTCCCCGACCCACCCGCCGCTCAGCAGCGGCCCCCACGCTCGGTGGAGGGGCGCACCGCCGGTCCACGGGTCGGCTCAGCGCCAATGGTCTAAACCGGTCGGGCATGACGTTAGGCTGCTCTAGCGGTACCGCCGTCCGGTACAAGATGGGACGGCGCCTATGAACTCCGCACATAGGAGGCTTCCCATGACGACTGTGACGTCCCCCCTCCCCGGAAGGGCCATCGGGCTCGCCGCGGTGCCGGACCCGGTGTTCTCCGGCGCGATGGTGGGTCCCGGGACCGCGATCGACCCGGTGCGCGAGCCCTCCGAAGCGCTGTCGCCGGTTGACGGTGTCGTCGTCTCCCTTCACCCGCACGCGTTCGTGGTCGTGGACTCCGAGGGGCACGGCGTGCTGACCCACCTGGGCATCGACACCGTTCAGCTGAACGGCGAAGGCTTCGAGCTGCTCGTCAACAAGGGCGACACCGTTACCCGCGGACAGGCCATGGTGCGGTGGAACCCCGCGGCGGTCGAGAAGGCCGGCAAGTCGCCGGTCTGCCCGATCGTGGCGCTGGAGGCCACCGCCGACTCGCTGGGCGAGGTTCGGGAAGACGGCGATGTGAAGGCTGGCGACCAGCTCTTCTCCTGGAGCTGACCGACGCCCCGAGCGCGGCGCCGTCATTTCGGCGCCGGGCGGACGCGGGTAATCACGAGCGCGGCGGCCACCGCCGCATCTACCGGAGACGGGTGAGATGGAGACAACGCTGCGAGGCGTCGGTGTGAGCCACGGTGTGGCGATCGGCGAGGTACGTCACATGGGCACCGCGGTGCTCGAACCACCGGCGAAGCAGATCCCCACGGATGAGGCCCCCCGTGAGCAGGGCCGGGCGCGGCAGGCCGTGGAGGCCGTGGCGGCCGATCTGGTCGCGCGCGGCAATCTGGCGGGCGGTGAGGCGCAGGCGGTGCTGGAGGCCCAGGCGCTGATGGCCCAGGACCCCGAGCTGATGTCCGACGTGGAGCGCCGGATCGCCGTGGGCAGCACCGCTGAGCGTGCCGTCTACGACGCCTTCGCCGCGTACCGGGCGCTGCTGGCCGGAGCCGGGGAGTACCTGGCGGGTCGGGTGGCCGACCTCGACGATGTCCGAAACCGCATCGTGGCCCGGCTGTTGGGGGTGCCGATGCCGGGCGTGCCGGACAGCGACGAGCCCTATGTGCTGATCGCGCGGGACCTCGCACCGGCGGACACCGCGCTGCTCGACCCGGCCCTGGTGCTGGGCTTCGTGACCGAGGAGGGCGGTCCGACCAGCCACAGTGCGATCCTGGCCCGCGCGATGGGTGTGCCCGCCGTGGTGGCGCTGCCGGGCGCGAGCGAGCTGGCCGAGGGCAGCGTGGTGGCCGTGGACGGCAGCACGGGCGAGGTCTTCGTCAACCCGAGCGCCGACAAGCGCGCCGCGCTGGAGGCGGCCGCTGCCGAGCGCAGGGCGGCGCTGGCCTCGTCGGTCGGTCCCGGCGCCACGTCGGACGGGCACAAGGTGCCGCTGCTGGCCAATGTCGGCGGTCCAGGCGATGTTCCGGCGGCGGTCGAGGCGGGTGCCGAGGGCGTGGGCCTGTTCCGTACCGAGTTCCTCTTCCTCGACGACAGCAAGAACGCGCCGTCGCAGGAGAAGCAGGTCGAGGCGTACCGCAAGGTGCTGGAGGCCTTCCCGCAGGGCCGTGTGGTGGTGCGGGTGCTGGACGCGGGCGCGGACAAGCCGTTGGAGTTCCTGACCCCGGCGGACGAGCCCAATCCGGCGCTGGGCGTGCGGGGTCTGCGGACGCTGCTCGACCACCCCGAGGTGCTGCGCACCCAGCTGCGGGCACTGGCCGAGGCCGCGGCGGGACTGCCGGTCTACCTTGAGGTGATGGCCCCGATGGTGGCCGACCGTGCCGACGCCAGGGCGTTCGCCGACGCGTGCCGCGAGGCCGGGTTGCAGGCGAAGTTCGGCGCGATGGTCGAGATCCCCTCGGCGGCGCTGCGGGCTCGTTCCATCCTTCAGGAGGTGGAGTTCCTGTCGCTGGGCACCAACGACCTGGCGCAGTACACCTTCGCCGCGGACCGCCAGGTCGGTGCGGTGTCGCGGTTGCAGGATCCATGGCAGCCCGCGCTGCTCGACCTGGTGGCGCTGGCGGCGGAGTCGGCGAAGGCTGAGGGCAAGAGCTGTGGGGTGTGTGGTGAGGCGGCCTCCGATCCGCTGCTGGCTTGTGTGCTGGCCGGTCTTGGGGTGACCAGCTTGTCCATGGGCGCCGCCGCCATCCCGTATGTGCGGGCGACGTTGGCCAAGTACACGCTGGCGCAGTGTGAGCGTGCGGCGGCTGCCGCTCGGGCGACGGACTCGGCCGAGGAGGCGCGTGTCGCCGCCCGGGCGGTGCTGTCCGGGGAGTGACTCCGCTCCCGGGTCAACCGGCTCGGGGTTCAGGGGTGTCGCGGGGCGTCCTGCCGTCACGGCGGGGCGCCCCGCCTTGGTATCCGTGAGTTCTGTATCGGGGAGTCGTCATGTTTCGGAGCCCGGCGGGGGCAGCGGTGTGCCCGCGCAGTAGGCCACGTCGGGTTCCGGCGGTACGGGTTCGCCGGTTTCGGCGTCCGTGCAGTAGGCGTTGAAGACCTCGGCCTCGGTGAGCGGATGCAGCCAGCCGTCGCGCAGGCTCCAGCCGCGTACCCGGTCCGGCTCGTCGGGTGTGCCGCGCCCGGTGCGCAGCACCACGCCGCCGGGGCTGCCGGTGGCGAGGCCCACGGCGAGGACGGTGCAGAAGACCAGGGCGTCGCTCTCGCCGAGTTGGACCGTGCCGTCGTCCGCGCACCGGGCGTGCAGCACCCCGGCCAGCGGCGGGTCTTCCGGTGTTCGCAGCGCGTTCGGCCCGTCGCCGAGCCGCACAACGGGCACGCTGCACACCAGGTGGTGCCGACCGGTGCCAGCGGCTTGCAGCAGTCGGGACAGTGCCTGGGTGGCTCGGTCGAAGGCCGCGTTGTGCCCGCCGTCAGCGCAGGCGTGGCAGCCGCTGGCCCTGGTGAGGAGTTCGGTGGCGTGCTCCCAGGCGGCGCGGCGCTCGGCGGCGCCGATGAGCTGGCTGACGAGATGGTCGACCGGTTGTCCCTGGTACGGGACGGTGGCGCCGCCCGCCGCGACCTCGGCGGTGTACCGGGAGCGGGTGGCGGCGGCGTCCGGGTCCTGGCCGGTGTCGGCGCAGTAGGCCGCGTACTCGCCGGGGTCGAACAGGGCGACGCTGGTGTGGATGCCCTGTGCGGCCAGCGAGCGCAGCAGGCCCTGCATCTGGCGCAGGTACTGGGTGTGGTCGTGGAAGGCGAAGCTGGAGTAGGACCGCATCGCGGTGAAGTCCTCGCGGTCCGCCAGCAGCGCGACGGTGCTGGGCACTTCGCGGCGCAGTGCGCGGCGTGACAGGCGTCGCGACGTGCCGAGGTTCTCGGTGTGTGACATGGTTCCCCCTCCGTGCGGCTACCCCCGTAGCCACAGCAGCACGGCTGTGGCGGTCCTCCGACCTGTCACGGTCTTCGAACCCTTGCTCACTCACCGTAACCTGCCGCACTGACAGTGCGCGGAGGGAACGACCGGGGTTTGTTCAACTCTTGGTTCGCCGCTGCCGCGCCAACTCCTCGTAGCCGCGCAGCAGTTCGATGTTGTCGACGGAGCCGGGGTTGACCGCCTTCTCCAGCGGGGTGCCCTGCAACAGCCGTTTCACCGGCACCTCGATCCGCTTGCCGGTGAGGGTGTGCGGGATGCCGGGGACGGTGATGATCTCGTCGGGGACGTGCCGCGGGGAGAGTTCGGCGCGGATGGCCCGCTTGATCCGGTCTCGCAGCGCGTCGTCGAGTTCGGTGCCTTCGGCGAGTTGGACGAACAGCGGCATCCAGTAGCCGCCGTCGGGCTGTTCGACGCCGATGACGAGGGATTCGCGGATCTCGGGGAGGCGTTCGACCACTTCGTAGATGTCGGCCGAACCCATCCGCACGCCCTGGCGGTTGAGCGTGGAGTCGGAGCGGCCGTGGATGATGACGGTGCCGCGTGCGGTGATGGTGATCCAGTCGCCGTGCCGCCAGACGCCCGGGTACGTCTCGAAGTAGCTCTCGCGGTACCGGATGTCGTCGGGGTCGTTCCAGAACCGGACCGGCATGGACGGCAGTGGTGCGGTGACCACGAGTTCGCCGACCTCGTCGGTGACCGGCTTGCCGTTGGGGTCCCAGGCCTGCAGGTCGGTGCCGAGGCAGGCGCCCTGCAACTCGCCGATGTACACCGGCAGGGTGGGGACGCCGCCCGCGAAGCAGCTGCACACGTCGGTGCCGCCGCTGACCGAGGCGAGCCAGACGTCCTCCTTTACCTTGCCGTACACCCAGCGGAAGCCGTCCGGTGGCAGCGGCGAGCCGGTGGTGGCGACGCACCTGACGGCGGACAGGTCGTGGTCGCGGCCGGGTTCGACCCCGGCCTTGCGGCAGGCCATGACGTAGGCGGCCGAGGTGCCGAAGACGGTGGCGCCGGTGCGTTCGGCGACCCGCCACTGCGCGCCGGTGTCGGGATGGCCCGGGCTGCCGTCGTAGAGGATGATCGTGGCTCCCACGAGCAGTCCGCCGACCAGGAAGTTCCACATCATCCAGCCGGTGGAGGTGTACCAGAAGAAGCGGTCGCCGGGCCCGAGGTCCATGTGCAGCCCGGCCTGCTTGAGGTGCTCGACGAGGATGCCGCCCTGCGACTGGACGATGGCCTTGGGCAGTCCGGTGGTGCCCGAGGAGTACAGCACCCACAGCGGGTGGTCGAACGGAACCTGCTCGTACACCGGTTCCGCGTATCCGGAGACCAACGCGTCCCACTCCAGGGCGGCTTCGGGCGCCGGGGTGCCGAGCAGCGGGATGTGCACGACCGCGCGCAGCGTGGGCAGTTCGCGGCGCAGTTCGGCGACGGTTTCGGTGCGGTCGTGTTCCTTGCCGCCGTAGCGGTATCCGTCGACGGCGAACAGCACGACCGGCTCGACCTGCTGGAACCGGTCGAGGACTGCCCGGGCGCCGAAGTCGGGGGCGCACGAGGTCCACACCGCGCCGACGGCGGCGGCGGCGAGCAGGGCGATGACGGCGTGCGGGGTGTTGGGCACGTAGCCGCTGACCCGGTCGCCGGGGCGCACTCCGAGTCGGCGCAGGTGGTCGGCGAGGGAGGCGACCTGGCGGCGCAGTTCGCTCCAGTTGGTCTCGCGGATCTCGTGCCGCTCGTCCAGGTGCAGCAGCGCGGGCCCCTGGGCGCGGTCCTGGTCCTCGGCGGTGCGCAGCGCGTGTTCCGCGTAGTTGAGGGTGGCGCCGGGGAACCAGCGGGCGCCGGGCATCGAGGCGTCGGCGAGCACGGTCTCGTAGGGGGTGGCGAAGCGCACCTGGAACCACTCGGCCACCGCCTGCCAGAACCGTTCCGGCTCGCGCACCGACCAGGAGTGCAGGGCCTGGTAGGAGGCGAGCGGGTCAGCCGGGTCACCGGTGGGCGCGCCGTGCGTTACGGCCGCCCACGCCTGGAACCGGATCAGCCGGGTCGCGGCGACGCGTTCCGGGCCCGGCTGCCAGACGGGACGCGGGGCAGGGGTGGGCTGCGGTGCGCTGGTCATGGTGACGACTCCCTGGGTGGCGCAGCTTTACGCCTGTGTGCGTTGTACCTCGCCCGAGCGGAATGTCCCCGGGCGGGGCTGGGCAGGACGATGCCATGTGATCGTCCGCCGCGCCAGGGGCTTCTCCCCGCTCGGCGGCGGAACGTGCCGGTGCGGGTTCGCTGGCCAGGGTGAACAGTGGCTTAACGGGGGTGGGGGCGCCGGGTGCGGCTGGAAGGCTGAGCGGCATGGACAGGCGTGATCTCGTGCGTTCACTGCGATTGGTCGGCTCGCGCAACGGCTGGCCGGCGGTGCGGGCCGCCTGGCGGCGCCGCCGGCTGGACGGGCGGGACCTGCCGGTGCGCGGTGCGGAGCGGGCCCGTGTGCCGGGTGCGGCGTACAGCGCGCAGCCGCTGCCGGGCGGTGGTGTGGTGCGGTTCGCCCAGTCCTCGCTGCGGGTGCGGGTGGCGGTGGGCGGTGCGGTGTTCTGCGGGTGGGACGGCGCGACGCCGGAGCCGTCGTACGCGCTGGCGGATGAGTGCCCGGAGGCGGACACACGGGCGGTGCTCGAACCGGACAAGGACGGCTGGCGGGTGGTCTCGGAGCGGATCACGGTGGTCGTCTTCCGGCACGGGGCGGTGGAGTTCCGTACTCCCGGTGGGGTCGTACTGCGCCGGGAGCTGCCGCCGCGCTGGTGGGACGGGGCGGGCCGGGCGTCGCGCTGGGTGCAGCGGGCGCGGACCGCGGCCGACGCGGTGGTGTTCGGGCTGGGCGGGCGGGCCTGCGGGCCGGGTCTCGCGACGGGTGCCTACCGGTTGTGGAACACCGATCCGTGCGCCCCGTTCGGTCCCGGGGACGATCCGCTGTACGTCACGATGCCGGTGCAGTTGGTGGTCGCGGACGGCGGCTGCCATCTGGTGTTCCACGACAACACCTGGGAGGGGCAGGTGTGTGTGCGAGGCGGCGAGGAGGGCGCGGGTTCCGGGCACGACCGGCCGGGCGGTTGCGAGGTGCGGTTCGAGGGCGGTCCGCTGCGGTACTGGGTGATGGCGGGCAGCCCCGGCCGGGTGCTGGGCACCTGGACGGCGCTGACCGGGCGGCCCGCGCTGCCGCCGCGCTGGGCGCTGGGCTACCAGCACGCCCGCTGGGGGTTCGGCAGCGCGCGGGAGGTGCGGCGGGTGGCGGCCGGGTACCGCGAGCGCGGGATGCCGGTCGCGGCGCTGCACCTGGACATCGACCACTTCGACGGGCACCGGGTCTTCACCGTCGACGGGCGGGCGTTCCCCGAACTGCCCGCGCTGGCCGAGGAGTTGCGGTCGCACGGCACCCGGCTGGTGTCCATCGTCGACCCGGCGGTCAAGGCCGAGCCGGGGCTGGCGGTGTACGACGGCGGGTCGGCCGCGGACGCCTTCGTGCGGGACTCCCGGGGCCGGGTGGTGCGCGGTCTGGTGTGGCCGGGTGAGGCGGTCTTCCCGGACTTCACCGAGCCGCGGGTGCGGCGGTGGTGGGGCGGGCTGTACGCGGAGCGCCTTGAGCAGGGCTTCGCGGGCTTCTGGCACGACATGAACGAGCCGACGTCGTTCACCGCCTTCGCCCGGTACGGCGAGTCGACGCTGCCGCGTTCGGCCCGGCACGCTCTGGAGGGGCGCGGCGGCGACCACCGTGAGGCGCACAACGTGTACGGGCTGGCGATGGCCCGCGCCGGATACGAGGCGCTGCGCGAACTGCGCCCGGACCAGCGGCCGTTCCTCTTCTCGCGTTCCGGGTGGGCCGGGATGCAGCGGTACGGCGGCACCTGGTCGGGGGACGTGGCGACCGGCTGGCCGGGGCTGCGGGCCTCGCTGGCGCTGGTGCTGGGGCTCGGGCTGTGCGGGGTGCCCTACTCGGGTCCGGACGTGGGCGGCTTCCACGCGACGCCGTCGCCCGAACTGTACGTGCGCTGGTGGCAGTTGGCGGCGTACCTGCCGTTCTTGCGCACCCACTCGGCGATCGACGGCGGGCGGCGCGAGCCATGGGAGTTCGGGGCGACGGCCGAGCGGTGTGTGAGGGCCGCGCTGGCGCAGCGGGTCCGGCTGCTGCCCTACCTGTACACCTTGGCGCATCTGGCGCACCGCACGGGTGCGCCGTACGTCCGGCCGCTGTGGTGGCACGATCCGGAGGACCGCGGGCTGCGTGCCTGCGGTGACGCGTTCTTGCTGGGGGACGCGCTGCTGGTGGCGCCGGTGCTGGAGCAGGGCGCGACCACGCGCGCGGTACGGCTGCCGCCGGGCCGGTGGTACGACACGGCCACCGGCGCGGTGCACCGCGGTTCGTGCCAGGTGCTGCTGGAGGCTCCGCTGGACCGTACGCCGGTGCTGGTTCGGGCCGGGGCGGTGCTGCCGGTCGCGGTGGACGGCGGGATCGCCTTGGAGGTGTGGGCTCCGCAGGCCGGGCGGACCGGCGACGGGGTGTTGATCAGCGACGAGGGGGACGGCTGGGAGCAGCCGCGGGTCGAGCGGTTCACCTCCCGGTGGCGGGACGGCGCGGTGGTGGTGGAGCGTGAGGGGGCGGACGAGGTCGGCCACCCGGTTCGGGTCCGGGGGTTGGCGCACCCGAATACCTGACATACCGTCAGTTGCATGATGCGTATCCCGGTGGTGCCCGGCTGGTTCGGCGCGGACGACGACCCGGCCGGGTTCCGGCTGCTCGGCACCCGGTGCCGCAGCTGCGGGGCGGTGTTCTTCCCGAGGGCGGACGCCTTCTGCCGGAACCCGGCGTGCGACGGCACGGAGTTGGACCAGACGCCGCTGTCGCGCACCGGCACGGTGTGGTCGTACACCGACAGCCGCTACCGGCCGCCCGCCCCGTACGTCTCGGACCCGGACACGCCCTGGGAGCCGTTCACCGTGGTCGCCGTGGAGCTGGCGGCCGAACGCATGGTGGTGCTGGGGCAGGCCGCGCCCGGCGTCACGGCCGCCGACCTCGCGGTCGGCATGGCGGTCGAGCTGGTGCCGGGCGTACTGCACCGGGACGCCGAGCGGATCTGGACGACCTGGCACTGGCGACCGGCGGGAGGCCCGGCGTGACGGAGGACATAGCGGTGCTCGGCGCCGGGATGCATCCGTGGGGCAAATGGGGCCGCGACTTCGTGGAGTACGGCACGGTGGCCGCCCGGGCCGCGCTCGCCGACGCCCAACTCGACTGGCCGGACGTGCGGTTGGTGGTCGGCGCCGACACGGTGCGCTGCGGCTACCCCGGACACGTGGCGGGCGCGGCCTTCGCGCAGGCGCTCGGCTGGCAGGGCGCCCGGGTCAGCAGCGTCTACGCGGCCTGCGCCTCGGGCGCCCAGGCGATCAACACCGCCCGCGCCCAGATCCTGGCGGGCATGGTGGACGTCGCGCTGGTGGTCGGCGCGGACGCGGCGCCCAAGGGCTTCTTCGCACCGGCGGGCGGGGACCGCCCGAGCGACCCGGACTGGCTGCGGTTCCGCGTGCTGGGGGCCACCAACCCGGTGTACTTCGGGTTGTTCGCCCGCCGCCGGCTGGCTGAGCACGGCGACACGCCGGAGGATTTCGCCCTGGTGAAGGTGAAGAACGCGGCGGCGGGCGCCGCCAACCCCAACGCCCGCTACCGCAAGGAGGTCAGCGCCGAACAGGTCGCCGCGTCGCCGGTGGTCGCCGATCCGCTGCGGCTGCTGGACATCTGCGCGACCTCCGACGGAGCGGCGGCGCTGGTGCTGTCCAGCATGGCGTTCGCCCGACGGCACAAGGCGGCGCCGGTACGGATCCGCGCGGTGTCCACGGTCACCCCGCGCTATCCCAGGACGGTGCTGGACCTGCCGGACTTCGCCACCGACTCGGCGGCGCTCGTACCGCCGCCCGAGGTGGGCTTTCGCGCCTCGATCGCGGCGGCGGCCTACGAGGAGGCCGGGACGGACCCCTCGGACCTGGACCTGGCCGAGGTGTACGACCTGTCCACCGCCTTGGAGTTGGAGTGGTACGAGGACGTCGGGCTCTGTCCGCCCGGTGAGGGTGCGAAACTGCTGCGCCAGGGTGTCACCGCCCTCGGTGGGCGGGTTCCGGTCAATCCCAGCGGGGGGCTCGCCTCGTTCGGTGAGGCGGTACCGGCGCAGGCGCTGGCCCAAGTCTGCGAACTCACCTGGCAGTTGCGCGGTCAGGCCGGTGCGCGGCAGGTCCCGGGAGCCCGGTGCGGACTCGCGGCGAACCAGGGATTGTTCGGGCACGGTTCGGCGGTCATCGCGGTGCGGTAGGCGACTTCCCGCCGCCTCGGCGTCGAGCAGCCGGATCGGCGGAGACCGGCGGCGCCGAGCGAACCGCGCCCCGTCGAAAGGTTGCGTGAACGGCCCGTAAAGCCCTCCAGGCCGAGGGCGCCTCAGCGGCATGCTGGTCCCGTGCCTGCCTGGACCGATCGTCTGCGTTTCGCGTTTCAGCCTGTGGTCAACGTGGTGACCGGCTCGGTGGCGGCCCTGGAACTGCTCGCCCGGCCCGAGGAGGGCGACCTGCTGCGCTCCGCGCGCCGCTCACCCGAGCTCGACGTGGAGATCGCCGCGCTCGCGGTGCGGTCGGCCGCCCGGCAGGAGGCGCTGCTGCCGCTGCACGTGAACCTGTTCGCGACCA
Organism: Streptomyces sp. PLK1-5; assembly: GCA_037034305.1. GTDB lineage: Bacteria > Actinomycetota > Actinomycetes > Streptomycetales > Streptomycetaceae > Streptantibioticus_A. The sequence goes on along the minus strand of JBAGJY010000003.1, from coordinate 368,392 downwards.
CCCTCGCCGAACTCCCGGAGCCCACCGCGCTGTTGGCGGCGGTGGCGCAGGCCGGCCGCCGACCGTGGGAGATCACCGTCGACGTGGGGCCGCCGTTCTCCGGGCTGTGGCAGGACCCGCTGGTGGAGGCGGTGCGCAGCCTGCGCGAGCGGGGGTACCGGATCTGTGTGGACGGGGTCGGCGACGGCGACGTACCGCTGCGGCTGCTGGCCGAGCTGGCCCCCGACATCGTCAAGCTCGACGCCTCGCTGACCGCCGGACTGCCCGGCGACGATCGGCGCCGGGTGGTGGTCGACGCGCTGCGGCACTTCTGCGAGGGCGTCGGCGGACGCCTGGCGGTCGAAGGGGTGGAGACGGAACGGCAGTTCGCGGCGGTGCGCGAGCTGGGCGTGCACCTGGCGCAGGGCAACCTGTTCGCGCCCGCCGCCCGCCGTCCCACCGCCGATGTGTACCAGCCGCCGGTACCTCCACCGGTCGCCGCCGTCGCCGCCTCGGCGCCCGCCGGGCCACGGGTCGCGGCGTTCCTGCGGCCCGCCGCCCTGCTGCCGCTGTCGGTGTCCGCGGAGCGGGTGCGGGAGGTGCTGACCGCCAGCGAGGAGACTTCCGGGGTGGTGCTGGTGGACGACGACGGCGTACCGGTGCGCGCCATCGACCGGGACCGCTTCCTGCTGTCGCTGTCCGGCCGCTACGGGCACGCGCTGCACGCCGACCGGCCCGCGCTGCGGCTCGCCGACCATCCGCGCACCATCGCGCTGGACGCCACCGCGTGGCAGGTGCTGGACGTGGTCGCCGCCGACGCGCGGCGGCGCACCGGGGACGACGTGGCGGTGGTCGACCCGGCCGGGCGCTGCGTCGGGGTGGTACGGCTCGCCGACATCGTGCGCTCGCTCGCCGAGAGCCGGGTGGAGGAGGCGGTCGGCCTCAACCCGCTGACCAGGCTGCCGGGTTCCGACGTGGTCAACCGCGAGTTGGAGCGGCGGATCGCGCAGGGCCGGGGGTTCGCGGTCAGCTGGCTGGACGTGGACGCCTTCAAACAGATCAACGACGGTGCCGGATTCGCCGCGGGTGACGAGCTGATCCGGGCGGTCGGCCACCATCTGGCGCTGTGCTGTCGGCAGTTCGCCGGGGCACTGGTGGGGCACATCGGGGGTGATGACTTCCTGGTGCTGTGCGCGCCGGACGAGTTGGGCGCCATCGCCGGCGCCGTGCTGGACCGCGCGTGGTGGGCCGGTGGGCTTCCGGTGACGCTGTCGCTGGCCACGCTGGTCTGCCCGGCCGGGCGGATCGGCGACCACCACCAGGCGGCCGGGCAGCTGGCGCCGCTGAAGAAGGAGGCGAAGGCGCTGGACGGCACGAGCTGGGTACGCGCGGTGGCGGGCCGCGCCGGACACCAGATCCTGCGCGGGGACAGCCGCCCCCACCCGATCCGGCGTGCCGCCACCTGACCGCGGGGCGTGAATCCCTCGCCGATTGAGGCGCGTTCGACGGTGGCACTGACGGGGGTTCGGGGGCCTTGCCCCGAATCTCATCCCGCCGCAACGGCGAGCGACCACGACGGCGTGGCCCGGCGGTGCGGAACGAACCGCGACGCCACAACAGTTGTCATGTCGTCGCGGCGGGCTGCCGCCGCGAGGAGCGCTCCATCGCGTGCGTGACCACCGCGATCAGCACCTCCTTGGCGGACTCCCGGTCGCGCGCGTCGCACATCACCAACGGCACGTGCGGGTCGAGGTCCAACGCGTCGCGCACCGTCTCCAGCGCGTGCCGCTCGGCTCCGTCGAAGCAGTTGACGGCGACCGCGAAGGAGATGCCGCGCCGCTCGAAGTAGTCGACCGCGGCGAAGCAGTCCTGGAGCCGCCGGGTGTCGGCGAGCACCACCGCGCCGAGCGCGCCGGTCGCCAACTCGTCCCACAGGAACCAGAACCGGTCCTGGCCCGGCGTGCCGAACAGGTACAGCACCAGATCGTCGCGCAGCGTGATCCGGCCGAAGTCCATGGCCACCGTGGTGGTGTTCTTGCCCTCGACTCCCGTGGTGTCGTCGACCGGCCGTCCCGCCTCGGTCAACGCCTCCTCGGTGCGCAGCGGCCGGATCTCGCTGACCGCGCCGACCAAAGTGGTCTTGCCGACACCGAAACCTCCCGCCACCAGGATCTTGAGCGCGACGGGCTCGGTCGCGGAGGACTTTCGGCGGCGGTCAAAGCGCCCGAAGGCCATTGATCTCTTCTCCAGGTTGCCGTCCGTGCAAGTGTTTCGAAGACTCTAGCGGCCCAGGGGAGTTCGGGAGTCGAAGGCCCCCGGCCTACCGCCTCGCTCAGCGCTGCGCCTGTGCCTGCGCGTGGCTGAACTGCTTGATCGGCTCGCCGTCGAGCTTCCAGGGGAAGGCGGTGACCGTGCCGCCGATCAGCTGGAACACCGGGGCCGCGTCCGGGACGCGCTTGGCGTGCACCAGCCCGTACGCCAGGGTGTTGAGGTCGGCCAGCGCGGCGGCGTGCCGCAGGAACCCGGGCCGGGGCCAGTCGGTGACCGCCCGCTCCAGCGCGGCGGCGGCCGGGGGCTGGGTCCACAGCCGGGCGGCCATCAGCGCGTCCACGCCGCCCGCCGAGACGGCCCGCCAGTAGCGGTCGACCATCGCCACCAACTCCACGCCGACGGCAGGGGCGTTGGCGGGCATTCCGGCGCGGGTGGCGTCGAGGAAGTCCAGCACCTGGGTGTGCGAGCCGCACTCCTCAGGAGAGAGGTAGCCGAGCATCTGCAGATAGGCCTCGCGGTGCCAGGCGTCGCGTACGGTCACCTCCCGCCACACCGGGAACACCTCCTGGGTGGGGCGGGCCAGCAGCCGCAGCGCGCGCAGCAGCGCGAGCCAGGGCCCCGGGTCGTCGGGTCTCAGCTCGGCGGCGCGGTAGCAGGCGTCGACGGTCTCCTGCGGGTCCGCGAGGCCGCCGTCCCTGGTGCCCTGTACGAGGTCGACCCAGGCCCGGAAGAGCAGCGCGTCGGCGCTGTTCGGCTGCCGTCGCACCCAACTGCGGGTGAGGTTGGGATGCGCCACGGAGGCCAGCACCATCATCCGGTGCGTACGGCGGTCCCAGTCGTCGCCCGGCTCCTGCAACAGGTCCGCCACAAGGTCGACCCGAATGTCGGTCATACCGGGCATTGACGGCGATTCCAGCTGTTTGCGCACTTTGCCGAGTTTTGAGTCATCGAGCTCGGGCGCCAGACGAGGGGTCACGCTACGACGAGAACCAAATATCGGCATGGTTCCGGAGCATAGGGCGAACTCGGACCTTCGCACAGGGCATGACCTGGATCGTTATGCCAGTTGTTGCAAATAGTTTGCGCACCCTGCTCACCTGCGCGACCGACCCAGTCTGTGAGCACTCTCAGCACCCGCTCTCCACGCCGCGACGAAACCTCACAGCGGGCGAACTGCGCACGGTGCGGGGGCAGTTGGGGACGATGGCGGGGTCGGCCGCCGCGAACGAGGCGGCGGACGCGAAGTTCGGCGCCGCGCGGACGCGCGCGGCGCCGAACCGTGGCCCGTGGGCCCGTCACAGTGCCCGAAGGCCGTCGATCACCTCGCGCAGCAGGCTGGCGTCCGGCAACTCCGCCGGGGGCACCGGGCGGGTGACGCGGACCAGTCCCGCGTCGAGCAGATCACCGATGAGCACCCGCACCACCCCCAGCGGAAGGTCCAGCTCCGCCGCCAGTTCCGCGACGGAGGTGGGCTCGACCCGGCAGGTGGTGAGGATGTCGAGGTGCTCGGGCGACAGGCTGTGATCGAGTTCGCCCTCCTGGTCAGCGCCGTCCGGATCCTCGTCGGTGAACACCAGGGCGATCAGGTCGAGCCGGTCCTCGGCGGCATGGCTGGTGCGGCCCCGCGTCATGGCGTAGGGCCGGACCACCGGCCCCGCCGCGTCGTCGTACCACCGGTCCGCTTCGGAACTCATGGCACTCCATCAACCCGAGACGCGTGGCGCGGTGCCCAGGTGCGTGCCGACACGCTTGACCAGCAGCGCCATCTCGTACGCGACGAGGCCGACGTCGGAGTCGGCGTCGGCGAGCACGGCGAGGCAGCTGCCGTCACCTGCGGCGGTGACGAAGAGGAAGGCCTGCTCCAGCTCGACCATGGTCTGCCGCACCTGGCCGGCGTCGAAGTGCCGTCCGACGCCCTTGGCGAGGCTGTGGAAGCCCGAGGCCACGGCGGCCAGGTGCTCGGAGTCCTCGCGGGAGAGGTCCTTGGAGGCGCCGGTCGCCAGCCCGTCGCCGGAGAGCACCAGCGCCTTGCGGATGCTGGAGACACGTCCGACCAGTTCGTCCAGGAGCCAGTTGAGATCGCCCGTCGGGCTTGGTGTCGCGGTCATCGACCGTCCCCCTCCGATGTCGTTCCTGCTTCGTTCCCGCTCCGGCCGTCGGTGCGGTCCGGAAGGCTGCTGTCGTCGGCTTCCGCCCGGCCGCGCTGCCAGCCTCGCTGCAGCGAGGCCATCCGGGAGCGCACCTCGTCGGCGTCGCGATCGTATGCCGCCCGCGCGGTGGCGTCGGTCGGCGCGGACCGCTGCCGCCCCGCGGTGTCGTCCTCGCGCAGTTGCGGCGCCAGACTGGCCTGGCGCACCCGGCGCGGTAGCGCGATGGGCGCGGGCGTGCCGGTGACGGGTGTGTCGGTGGCGGCGGGTTCCGGCCTGTCGGTGGCGGCCGGTTCCAGGCGGGGCCGGGTCGGGCCGAGGGTGCGACCGCGGTCGGCGACGAGCATTGGGGTCCTACGGCGGCGCGGCAGCGGTGTGGGCTTGCCGTCGTTCGCCTCGTCACGCTTGCGGTCCGCCGGGTCGGCGGCCTGCTGGTGCTGCTCGGCGTCGTCCGCGGGTTCCACGGAACGCACCGCCGGAAGGTTGTCGTCGGCCGCCCGGGCGGGCAGGATGCCCCACTCGCGGAACGCCTCCTCGTCGGGCTCGCCGGGCACCGGTACCGCGATCTCGTCCGGGAGTTCGCCCTCGAACCGCGGCTGCGCGGGCGGCGCGGTGAGCCGGGCGATCGCACCGGGCACGGGCTGCTCCCCGGTGCTGGCCGCCTCCTGCGCGTCGGTGAGCAGCGCGGTGGGGATGAGCACGACGGCGGTGGTGCCCCCGTACGGCGACTGCCGCAGTGACACCCGGACGCCCTGGCGTTGCGCGAGGCGGCTGACCACGAACAGTCCGAGGCGGTCGGTGTCGGACAGTTCGAACTCCGGCGTCTCGGCCAGCCGCAGGTTGGCGTCGAGCAGCGCGTCGGGCGTCATGCCCAGGCCCCGGTCGTCGATCTCCAGCACGAAGCCGTTGGCGACCCGCTCGCCGTGCACCTGGACGGTGGTGTGCGGAGGCGAGAACACCGTGGCGTTCTCCACCAGTTCGGCGATCAGGTGGGTGAGGTCGGCGACCGCGGCGCCGACCACGGCGAGCCGGGGCAGCCGTCGCACCTCGACCCGCTCGTAGTCCTCGACCTCGGCCACCGCGCCGCGCACCACGTCCATCAGCCGCACGGGCTTGCGCCACTGCCGGGACGGCGCGGAGCCGGAGAGGATCACCAGGCCCTCGGCGTGCCGCCGCATACGGGTGGTCATGTGGTCCAGCCTGAACAGGTCGGCGAGTTCCTCGGCGTCCTCGGTGCGCCGCTCCATGGTGTCCAGCAGGGCCAACTGCCGGTGCAGCAGCACCTGGTTGCGGCGGGCGAGGTTGACGAACACGTCGGAGACCCCGCGCCGCATGTCGGCCTGCCGTACGGCGGCTTCGACCGCGGCCCGCTGCAGGGTGTTCAGCGCCCGGCCGACCTGGCCCATCTCGTCGTCCGGGTAGTCGAGGCGGGGCACCTCGCTCTCCACGTCGACCTCCTCGCCCGCGGCGAGTCGGCGCATCACGCGCGGCAGCCTGGTGCCGGACGCCTCCTGCGCGTCCTTGCGCAGCTTGGACAGGTCACGGGCCAGGCCGCGGCCGATGCGCAGCGAGACGACCACCGAGACGACGACGGCCAGCAGGCCGAAGCCGCCCGCGATGCCCGCCCGCACCAGCACGCCCACCGCGTACGGCTTGACCCGCTGCTTGTAGTTCTCCGCCGCCTGGCGGTCCAGTGTCGACAGGTCGCCCAGCACGGCGGCGGTGGTGGTCTGCCAGGTCTGCGGGCTGACCTTGTCGGGCGCCACCGCCGGATCGGCGTCCAGGATGCGCTCCTCGGCGTCGTGCAGGGCGACGCCGGTGCTGCTGCGCCAGTAGTTGTCGAACAGGGCGCGGTCCGCGTCGGGCAGCAACTGGGGGTACCGGTCGTAGATCTCGCGCTGCTCGGCGACCGCGTCGCCGAAGCCGCGCTGCTCGGCGCGGCTCATCCGGCCGGCCACCTGCGCGGCGGAGATCAGCGCGTCCTCCCTGGAGATGGCGTCGCGCGCCTCGGACAGTTCGGTCAGCACCCGTGCCTGGCGGTCGAGTTGGACGTTCTGCAGCGCGTTGAGCCCGAGGAAGAAGTTGTAGTACGGCTCGACCACGTCGTTGTACGTGGTGAAGGCGTCGGCGCGGTCGATCTGGCCGTTGGATATCCGGCCGCGCAGGCCGTCGAGTTCGCCGGTCTGCTTGACGATGGTGTCCAGGCGCTGCCGTGAGGACGCGTCCAGCTTGCCGCGCAGCGTGGCGTCGGCGCTGTTGGCGCGCATGACGGAGACCGACTTGTCGGTGTCGGACTCGGCGGAGCGCAGGTTCTGCTCGGACTGCGAGTTGCGCGGGTCGGCGAGGTAGACCAGGGCGGCGCGGCGCTCGGTGGACAGCGCCTCGATGGTGTTCTCGACCGGATAGCCGATCTTGTCGGTGACGTCCTTGACGTCCAGCAGCCCGAACACCCCTCGTCCGGTGATCAACGCCGCGAACGCCCAGATGCCGATCAGGGACACCAGCGGCACCAGGAGCAGTGCCACGATCTTCCGACGGATCGATTTCCCGCGAAAGCGCATGGCCTCCCCAACGTCGACCCCACGGCAGGGGTTAGTAGTCCGTTAAACGGCGTGAGCCTACTACTGTGCGATGCCCAACTCGAAAACCAGTCTGCACATTTGAGTTCGATCAGTGGAGCGAAACGCCCCCTTTTGATCGGTTACCAGCCGTTTTACTCTGACCGGTTCTCGGGGGTGAACTTCCTCGCCTCCAACGGGAACCACAGCGCCTCGCCGATCGTGCCTCAGTACGGGGAGCCGGACCCTGAGATACTCGACATAGGCCGTGACAATTCGGGCAGTTATCAAGGGGTCGGGGGTGTGTCCCCGAGGGGAGCACGAACACCATGGACACCCAGTCACAGCTCAACGCCGCGGACGCCGACCGCGGTGACGCCCCGCCGCTCAGCGGCGGCACCCTGTGGACCGAGGAGGCAGTCGGCAGGCGCCGCATGCCCGATCCGGTACGCGCCTCGGCGGTACGGGCGGTGCTGATCGCGTCCGTGACGCTGATCGAGGCCATGGTCGCCATGCTCGGCGCGGCGGCGGGCGCCTGGATCACGGCGCCCGCCCTGCTGTGCACGGTGGTGAGCACGATCGTCGCCACCTGGGCGGTACTGGACGTGTGGGTGACCCGGCAGGTCTGGAACCAGCGGAACGGGGTGGTCTCCAGCCCCTCCAGCGCGGCCAGGCAGCGCCGGGTACGCCGCGGTTCGCCTGACCGGCGGGAGGTCGGCGCGGTCCGGGCGCCCGCGCGCCGGAGGGTCGCCGGGCTGCGGTGAGCACCACTTCACCGCCCGGCCTGGCCGAGGTCACGCACCGCCGCGACGGCGCGCACCCCGAACCAGAGCGCCACCGGCGCGGATCGGTTCCGGGCGCCGCGTGGGCACACCGGACGTCCGACACAGGGCCCGGGGCGGCGTCAGGCCGGCTGTTCCGTGGGGCGGCGGAACATCCGGGTGGCGGTGATCTCGCCGTGCACCGGTTCGCCGTCCGGGTCCTGCCGCGGCAGCCCCGGCCGCAGGTGCTCCTCGACACTGATGTACTTCAGGCCCGCCCGCAGGTCCGCGTCATTGCGCAGCCGCACCACCAGCGGGAACTCGGCGAGCGCGGTGGTGTCGAACAGGCCGGTGGTGTAGATCAGCTGGACGCCGAGCGCGTCCGCCACCGCCCGCTGCAACTCCAGCAGATAGGTCGCGTTGGCCCGGCCGATCGGGTTGTCCAGGAACAGCGTGCCCGCGTGCCGCTGCCGGTCCCGTCCGCTGTCGTTGCTGCGCAGCGCGGCCATCGTGCAGTACAGCGCGATCGCCGCGGTCAGCAGCTGGCCACCGGAGAAGACGTCGCCCATCTGCCCGACCGGCACCCGCTCCGCCCGCAGCACCGCGTCCGGCTTGAGGATCTCCACCGCGACCCCGCGCGGCTCCAGCGCCGCCTGCACGGCGCGCAGCAGCAGGCTCATCCCGTCCCGCCGCAGGTCGGAGTTCTTCCGCACCGCGGCCCGGGTCGCCTCGTCGATCACCTCGCCCAGTCGCTCGGCGAGTTGCGCCTGGTCGGGGTCTTCGAAGCGGATCCGCAGGAACTCCTGGCCCGACCACTCCCCCAGCCCCTCCGGCAACCGGGATAGCCGCTGGGCGGAGCGCAGGGTGGCCAACGACGCCTCGACCAGACCGCGCAGCCGGTCCACGATGCTGTCCCGGTTGCGCTCCAACTGCTCCAGTTCGTCGGTGAGCACCCGCAGCCGGGGCGCGAACGCCGCGGCCCAGGCGGCGGCGTGCTCGGGCAGCGCGCTGGCGGGCAGCTCGCGGATCTGCTGCCGCGCGGGCGTACGCACCTGCTCGTACCGGGTGGCGTTGGCGTGCCGCACCAACTGGTCGCAGGCCTCCCGCAGTTGGGCCTCGGCCGCCGACAGGTCGGCCGCGCAGCCGCGCAGTGCGCGCCGCGCCTCGGCCGCCGCCTGCCGGGCCTGCTCCAGGCCGCCGGAGTACGGCTCGGGCTCCTCCTCGGCGGCGCCTTCCTGGGCGGCGTTGTCCCGCAGCAGATCACGTAGCAGCGCGGCCAGTTCGTCGAAGCCGCCCGCCGCGTCCTGCGCCCCGCGGTGCGCGCGCTGGAGTTCGGCATGCCGCTCCCTGGCCGCCTCCAACGCCTCGGTGCGGTCGGCGAGTTCGCCGGTCACCGTACGCAGCAGGGCCTGGGCGTGCTCGGCGCCCTGCGGCGCCAGTTCGTCGGGCAGTTCGGTGTGCGCCTCACCGTCGCCCGGCGCCAGCCGCTCGGCCTCACCGCGCAACCGGCCCAGCAGCTCGCTGGCGGCACCGGCCCGCGCCTCGATCCGCTGCACCAGCGCCTCGGCGCGGGCCGCCGCGGCCTGCCGGGACGGGCCGTCGGCACCGTCGGCGCCTTCGAGCAGCTGGGCGGCGCGGGTGCGGACCTTGTTGGTCAACCGGTCCAACTCGGCGAGCGCCGCGCTCTCGTCGCTCTCCGCACGTGCCTGCTCCGCGCGCAGGTCGGCGCCGACGCCCACCTTCTCGTACACCTGGGACGCGGCACGGTAGGCCTCGCGCAGCGCGGGCAGCGAGGCGTTCGGCGGTTCGCCCTCGCCGCTCTCCTGGTCGGGCACCCCCGCGATCTCGGCGCGCTCGGCGCGCAGCGCCCGCACCGTACGGCGGGCGTCGTCGGCGGCGCGCTGGGCGGCGCGGCGGTCCTCGTCGGCGGACCGGGCGCGGGTCAGGCAGGACTGCGCGCGCTCCTCGGCCTCGGCGGCCTCCTCGGCGAGTTCCCGTGTCCTGCGCTGCCAGGCCGCCCGCTCGCGCAGCCGGAACGCCAGCCCGGCGAGCGCGTCGGCGCGGCGGCGGGCCCGCTGCGCCGCCTCCTGCCGCTCGTCGCGCACCCGGGACGCCTCGGCGGCACTCTCGTCGGCCTCGGCGCGCCGGGCCCGGGCCTCGGCCAGTTCCTGCTGGGCCGCGCCCGCGGCGGCGCGGGCGGTCTCGACGGCGGCGGCGAGTTCGGCCAGCCGGCCCGGCGGGCAGGAAGCGCGCCATGAGTCGAGCCGGGCGGCGAGTTCCCGGTCGTGCCCCAGCCGTGCGGCGAGCGCCCTGATCTCCTCGTCGCGGGCGGCGGCCCTGGCGCGTAGCGCCTGCCGCTCGCCGTCGGCGGCCTGCTCGTCGTGCATGGCCGGGTTCGGCGGCACCAGGAAGACGTCATCGGCCGTCGGCCCGGCGGCGGTTGGCGCCAGCAGCGCGGCGGCGGTGCCCACCGCCACCGTCGAGCGGGGCAGCAGCGCCGCCTCCGCCAGGATGTCGCGGGCCCGCTGGTAGGTGTCGGGGTCGGTGACCACGACGCCGTCGACCAGTTCCGGCCGGGCGGACAGCACCGCCGCGTGGTCGGCCGGGTCGACGGCCTGGGCCAGGTAGCGCCAGCCGGGCAGCGCGGGCACCCCGTGCTCGCCGAGGTGCTCCACGGTGGCCAGCACGTCGGGGGACGGCGGCAGCAGACCGCCGTCGCCCAGCGCGGCCAGGATCCGCGAGTCCTCGGCGGCCGAGGTGCGCAGCTCGAACAGCTGCCGTTCGGCGGCGGCGACGCTGCCGCCGAGCAGTTCGCGCAGCGTCTCGGCGTTGCGGTCCAGTTCCTCGACGCTCAACGCCCGCCCGTCCGCGCCCGGTCGGGTGGTCTCGTCCGGGGCGCCGGTGCGCGGGGCGGGGATGCCGGTGGCCGCGGTGCGCGGGGCCTCCAGGCCGAGCAGTTCGGCGAGCCGGGGCTGGTCGGCCAGCGCGGCGGCCGTGCGACGTTCCGCCGCGTGGCCGGACTCGGCCGCCTCCAGGGCGTCCGTGCCACGGGCTGCGGCGAGTTCGGCGCGGGCCTCGTCGGCGGCGGCCTCGCGGGCCCGGTCGGCGGCGGCGCGGGCGGCGTCACGTGCCGTCTCCCAGGCGGCGACCGCGGTCTTCTCCGCGTCGCTGGCCTCCAGCGCGGCGCGCGCCGGATCGGCGTCCGGCGCCGCGTCGTCCAGCCATCCGGCGCGTACCGCCTCGGCGGTCTCCTGCTCCACCTCGGCCAGCCGCTGCTGGAGGTGGCCGATCTCGCTGCGGGCGCGTTGCGCGCCGGTGGCGGCGGCGGTGGCGTCCCGGTGCGCGCTGTCGGACTCGGCCTGGAGCGCCAGCGAGCGCTCCTCCTCGTCGTCGGCCTGCCGTTCGGCCCGCTCGGCGGCGGCGCGCAGCGCGCGCACCAGGTCGGTGGCGGCCTTGGCGCGGGCGGCCAGCGCGGGGGCCGCGTCGCGTTCGGCCTCGCGGATGGCGGCGGCCACCCGGGCCGAGCGGTCGGCGGCGGCGCGGTGCCGCAGCACGATCTCCGCCGCCTGCCACGCGGCGTGCAGGGTACGGGCGTCGACCAGCTCACGGCGCAGCGCCGCGGCGTCCTTCTCGGCCGCGGCCAGGCTCAACGACGCGTGCCGGTAGGCGAGTTCGGCGCTGATCAGGGCGGTGCGGTCGCGAGCGGTGTCCGCGTCGGTGACCGCGCGGGCGGCGTCGCCGACCTGCTCGTCGAGTTCGGCGGCCCGGCCGCGCTCCTGGTGGGCGCGGGCGGACAGCCGCCGGGCCAGCTCCCGGGTGCGGCGCTCGCTGAGAGCGTGTACGCCGCGGGCCCGCTCGCGCTGCTCGGTGCCCGCCACGATGCGTTCGAGGTGGTCGAGGGATCCGGCGGTGAAGTCCCGTTCCGCGGTCAACTCGGCGCGGCGGCCGAGCTTGTTGGCGAAGCCGTGCACCAGGTCGGCCAGGCCGTCGGTGTCGCGGGTGTCGGTGACGGCGCGCAGCAGCAGGTCGGTGAAGTCGGAGTCCTTCTTGACCGCGAACAGGCCCGCGGCCTCGCCCTCGTCGGCGTTCATCTCCCGCTGGTAGCGGAAGAGTTCGGGGTCGAGTCCGAGGTCGCCGAGGTGCTCGTTCCAGCGGTCGTGGATCTCCTCCCACACCACGTCGAGGTGCGGGTAGACCTTTGCGGCCTCGGTGAGCGCGTCACGGAACCCCTTCATGGTGCGGCGGCGGCCGCGGGCCCCGGACTGTCCCTCGGCGGGCGGGCGCACCGAGGCGGCCTCGGCGACCGGCAGCGAGTCCAGGCTCAGGCCCGGGCCCGGCCGGAACGAGTACCATGCCTCGGCGAACTTGCGCGGGTCGGAGGAGACCTGGCGGCCGCGCCACTCGCTGACCTTGCCGACCACCACGAGTTCACCGGTGACGGTGTGCTGCCACTCCAGTGCGACGTGGCCGCAGTCGTCGGCGAGCAGGAACTTGCGCAGCACGCCGGAGCTGGCGCCGCCGAGGGTGTTGCGGTGGCCGGGCAGCATGACCGAGAAGATCAGCTTGAGCAGTACCGACTTGCCGCCGCCGTTCTCCAGGAACAGCACGCCCGCGGGCGCGGGCCTGCGCGGGGGGCCCGCGGGCTCGTCCTCGAAGAACTGGCCCTGCGCGGGCGCGGGCTGCGGAACCGGGTCGCCGACGCCCCGCAGGTCCAGCACGGTGTCGGCATAGCGCGCACCGGCCGGTCCGATGGAGTAGAGGCGGACCCGGGACAGCTCGTACATGGCGGGACTCTCGGTATGTGGGGTGGTTCGGATGATGGGGGCTTGGGGGCTCGGCCCCCGGAAGGCGACGGCTTATGAGCCGTGGAACGGCAGCCCTGCCTCGGCGACCAGGTCGAGTTCGTCGCCGTCGCCCGGCGGCAGCAAGGTGGCCGTGCCGTCACCGACCGGAACGACGCCGAGGTCGAGGAGTTCGGCCATCGCGGCGCTGCCCGCCAGGTCGCGGACCTGCAACTGGTAGCGGGCGGTGGTGCGGTACGTACCGCCGCCCTCGTCGCCGGTGCGCTGGAGGAAACCGGAGTCCACCAGGAACGCCACCGCCTTGCCGATGATGCCCGTGGTCGAACCGGCCAGTCTGCGGGCGTCCTTGGTGGCGCCGGTGGCGCTGCGCCGCGCGTAGACCCGCCAGGCCGCCTCCAGGCCGGGCGCGTCGCTGGCCGGGTCGGTGTTCTCGCCCTGCTCCTCGGCGCGTTCTTCCAGGCGGCGGCAGGCCTGGCGGACGAAGGCGTCCACGCCGTTGACCGTGATCCGGCCGATGTAGCCGTCATCGGCCAGGTCGGCCGGGCGCGGGAACGCCAGGGCGGCGACCGCCAGATGCGCCAGGCCGTGCAGGAAGCGGTCGCTGGAGTCGGAGGCGGCGCGCCGTGAGTAGTCGCCCATGCGCACCGCGAACACCGAGTCCTCGCCCGCTGCCACCGCCATCCCGGCGCGCGGTGAGACCTCCAGCACCACCAGTCCCAGTCCGGCGGCCACCGCGTCGGCGAGCCGGGCGAACGCCGGGTCCTCCCGGTGCCGCCGGATCAGCTCGGCGTACTCGGCGTCCCGGGCGGGCAGCAGCTTGGGCTGGAGCCCGAAGGCGACCAGCCGGGCGGCGTCGGCGGCGTCGGCCGGGGTGACCCCCGCCGGGCGGGCGGCCTGCTGTTCCGGTGCGGGGGCCAGGTTCTCGCCGTCGTCCATCACTCGCGGTGTCCTTCGTCCTTGCCTGCGGTGTTCTCCACCGTGCGGTCCAGTGCCATGCCCGCGGCGTCCAGCAGCGCGGCGCCGACGATCAGATCGGCGCCACCGAACTCCGGGTCGTCGAGCTGCGCGCCGTCGTCCACGGCGAACAGCAGCCGCTGTTCGCCCTGCCGGTAGGCGGTGCCGACCGGCGGGCTGGCCGCGTGCACCGCCAACAGCGCGACCAGATAGGGCAGTTCCGGATCGCGGCGGCGGGCCTCGGCGAGCAGGCCGGAGAGTCTGCGCGGCGCGTCGTGCGGCAGGTCGAGCAGTTCGACGGCGGCCTCCAGCTGCGCCTCGCTGAACCGGCTGTCCTCCGGCGTGGCCACCAGGTCCGGCTCGGGCATCTCGGCGCCGAGGTGCTCGCGCTCCAGCGGCGGGGTGAGCAGTGTCTCTATCAGGTCGCCCACCCGCACCGCGGCCGGGGTGCGCCCTCCCGTGCCGTGGGCGAAGAACGCGTCGGTGACCCGGGCGGCCCGCTCCACGGGCAGCGGCAGCACCGGCGCCAGCAGTTGCCCGTACAGGTCGAGTCCGGCGCGGGCGGCCGGGGTGGCGAAGGCCTGCCGGTCCTGCTCGGCGCGGAAGAGCGGACCGGCCTCCAGCAGCCGGGACTGCAACTGGGTGTGGCGGCGGATGCAGTCCTTGACGATGTCCACGAGTTCGGCGGCGCGCCGCTTGTGCTCGGGGTCGGTGGCCTCGTCGCGGGCCTTGCGGATGTTGGTGAGGATCGCGTTCTCGTGCCGGTAGCGGTCGGCGACGTGGTCCAGCGCCTCGTTGATCATGTCGGGCACCGCGCTCAGCCAGTCCACCGCGCGTACGTCCCGCCGGGTCGCCTCCAGGGCGCGGCGCAGCGTCTCGGCGTACTGCACGGTGCGGTAGCGGGCCTGTTCGGCGGCGAGTTGGGCGTCGGCCAGCCGTCCTCTGTTGATCAGCACCTCCAGCTTGACCTCGGCCGCGATCTGGGCGCTGGTGACGTCGGTGTCCAGGGCGCCGACGAGGACGTTGACCGCCTCGTCGGTGGTGCGCAGGTAGACGGTGCCGCCGGGGCCGGGGACCTCCTCGATCAGCTTGAAGTCGTAGTCGCGGCGCACATAGGCGCCGTCGGCGCCGAACGTGCCGTAGACGGCGCGGAAGCCGCGGTCGACGCTGCCGACGTTGATCAGGTTCTCCAGCACCCAGCGGGCGACCCGCTCGTGCTCCTCGGCGGGGCGGCCCGGGTTCTGGGCGGCGACCCGCGGCTGCAGCCGGGCGACTATCTGGTCGTGGTCGGCGCCGGTGTCGAAGTCCATGGTGAGCGTGACCAGGTCGATGGCGGCGAGCGCCACTTCGGCCATGGCGTACGTGGAGTACTCGCCCGCCAGGTTGGCCTTGCGTACGTCCAGGTCGTGCAGCGGAGCCGTGCAGGCCAGCGCCTTGAGCCGACGGGCCAGGCCCTCGTCGGCGGCGGGTCCCGGCGCGACGGGGCGCGAGGAACCGGTGTTCGGGTGCGGCACGGTTTCCGCAGTGGACGCAGTCACGACGGACAGATTAGGTGGTCACACTGACAACGCACGAAACGGCGCGGATTGCCGGGTTCTGTCCAGCCCTGCTCCGGCTGGGGTCAGTGCGTCGCGCCACCCACCGCCGCGATGTCCTCGCGCCGGGCGACGGCGGCGGCCACCACGGCCCGCAGTCCTTCGACGGCCAGCGTAACCGACATCGACGGCAGCGCCCGATCGAGGACCTGCTCGGGCGCGTACGGGATGTGCACGAAACCCCCGCGCAGCGCCGGGCGTTCGGTGGCGATGAGGTGCATCAACCCGTAGAAGACGTGATTGCACACATATGTCCCCGCGGTCTGCGAGACCGACGCGGGCACCCCGGCCGCTCGGGCGCCGGCGACGCACGCCTTGACCGGCAGGGTGGCGAAGTACCCGACCGGGCCCCAGTCGACGACCGGGGCGTCGATGGGCTGCCGCCCGGCGTTGTCCGGGATGGCCGCGTCGTTGACGTTGACGGCCACCCGCTCCACGGTCAGATCGGCCCGGCCGCCCGCCTGGCCGACGCACACCACGACCTCGGGAGCGGTCCGTTCCACCGCCGTCCGCAGCGCCTGGAGCGAGTCACCGAAGGCGCACGGCAGTTGTACCGCGGTGGTCTCGCAGCCGTCCGGCGGCGCAGCGGCCAGCCGCCAGACCGCCTGCCAGGACGGGTTGACGCGTTCGCCGCCGAACGGCTCGAATCCGGTGAGCAGTACGCGGGTCACAACGCTCCTCAGGGGTTTGGCCGGTCCCGCGCGCTCAGAACGCGAAGACCGAGATGATGGCGATGTTGCAGGCCAACAGCGCGACGGCGGTGGGGATCTGGGCCTTGATCGGACCGTACTGGTCCTTCAGCTCCAGCAGCGTGGCGGGCACCACGTTGTAGTTGGCGGCCATCGGCGTGCACAGCGTGCCGCAGAAGCCCGCGAGCATGCCGGCCGCCAGCACCACCGCCGGTCTGCCGTGCGCCTGCTGGACCAGCAGCGGCCAGCCGACGGCCGCGGTGAGCACCGGGAACGCCGCGAAGCCGTTGCCCATGACCATGGTGAACACGGCCATCCCGACGCAGTAGACGATGACCGCCACATAGGTCTGACCGTGCGGCAGCACGTGCTGGGTCAGCCTGCCCACGGTGCCGCCCACCCCGGCGGCCTGGAAGATCGAGCCCAAGGTGGCGAGCAGTTGGGGCAGCAGCATGATGTAGCCCATCGTCTCCAGCAGCCCGCGCCCGGCGTGCAGCGCGGTGGCGGGGCGCCGTTCGCGGACCACCAGCAGGGCGACGGCCAGCGCCACGACGGTGCCGATGCCCAGCCCGAGGATCGTCTCGCTGCCGGTCTGCAACACCGGCTCGCGCCCGATGTGCCAGCCCTTGACCACCACCGCGCACACCATCGCCACCGCGGGGATGGTCAGCGCCGGAACGAACAGCCGGTTGCCGAGCCGGGCCGCCGAGGCCACCCGCCGCTCGGCCGAGGCGGTCGGTGCCGTACCGCGTCCGGTGAAGCCGAATCCGGCCAGGCAGACCATGACCAACACGGCGGCGCCGAGCGGTTCGGCGGGCGCGGTCTTGTTCACCACCCAGGTGCTGTAGATGAACGCCGCGCCGACCAGACCCCAGAAGGCCGCGGTGCCCCACCGCCTGGGGTTGCTGCGGTCCTGGGCCATCTGCCCGGCCATGGCCAGGAAGACGGCGCCCACCAGCCAGTAGAACCACTCCGCCCGGATCATGCGGTGGCCTCCTCGGCGTCCACGCGGGGCAACGCGGCCTGGGCCGCGGGCAGTTCGCGCTCCAGCGTGCGGTCCAGACGCAGCAGCCGGGCGCCGTGGATCAGGCAGGCGCAGGCGGCGGTGGGTATCGCCCACAGCGCCAGGTCCAGCGGCTCCAGACGGGTCTTGTACGTGGTGTTGACGAACCCGGTGATCAGCAGGATCGAGCCGACCGCCAGGAAGCAGTCCTCGCCGAAGAACAGGCCGACGTTGTCGGCGCTCGCGGCGAAGGACCGGATCCGCTCCCGGGTCCGCTCGGGCAGCGCCCCGTACCGCCGCTCGGCGGCGCCCTCCGCCATGGGCGCGACCATCGGCCGCACCGTCTGCGCCGGGCCGCCCAGGCTGTTCAGCCCCACCGCGGCGGTGAGTTGACGCAGGATCAGGTAGAGCGCGAGGAAGCGTCCGGTGGTCAAGGTGGCGAACCGGGCGATGAGCGTGCGCGCCTGTTCTCTGAGCCCGTACCGTTCCAGCAGGCCGATCACCGGCAGGGTGATCACGAAGATGGTGACCGATCGGCTGGCGGCGAAGCCGGTGCCGAAGTCGGCCAGCACCGCCCGCGGACCGAGGCCGCCGAACAGGCCGGTGGCGATGCCCGCCACACCGACGACGAGCAGGGGATTGCGTTTCGTGGCGAATCCGACGACCACCACGAGCACGCCGAGCAGAGAGAGCATCCGTCCGCCTTCCGCGCCCGGACCCCACCGGCTGTGGGGAGATAGCGAGGAGGCTAGAAGGTTGTTGAACAATTCCACAAGACTCGTGCACGATATGGGTCCAGTGATTCCGCGGAAGGGACACCATGGACAGCTCACCGCCTGATCTGCTCGGGGAGTTCGCCGCCGACCGGCTGCTACTGGGCCGGTCCAGCACCGTGCGGCGGGTCACCGACGTACTGCGCGACCGGATCGCGGCGGGCGCGCTGCGCTCCGGCACCCGGCTGTCCGAGGAGGCGCTGGGCGGCGCCCTGGGGGTCTCCCGCAACACCCTGCGCGAGGCCTTCCGGGTGCTGGCCCACGAACGCCTGGTGATCCACGAGATGAACCGCGGCGTCTTCGTGCGCAGCCTCGGCCCCGACGACGTCGCCGACATCTACCTGACCCGCCGCGCCCTGGAGACCGAGGGCGTACGGTCCGCGACCGGATCCGGCCGGCTGGCGCCGGTGGCCGACGCGGTGGCCGCGGGCGAGTCGGCAGCGCGGGACGGCGACTGGGCCGCCGTCGCCGACGCCGACCTGCGCTTCCACCGCGCCATCGGCGCGCTCACCGGCAGCGAACGCATCGACGCCTACCTCGCGGGCCTGCTGGCCGAACTGCGGCTGGCGTTCGCCGTGATGTCCGATCCGCGCGCACTCCACGAACCGTTCCTGCGCCGAAACCGGCGGATCGCCGACCTGCTCGCGGCCGACCGGACCGGCGAGGCCGAGGCGGAGCTGGTCCGCTACCTGGACGACGCACGCGAGCTGATCGTGGCCCGGATGCGGCAGGACGCCGGATGACCGCCCCCGTCATCGACCTCAACGCCGACCTGGGCGAGGGCTTCGGCCGCTGGCCGCTGACCGACGACGAGGCCCTGCTGTCCGCCGTGACCAGCGCCAACGTCGCCTGCGGCTACCACGCGGGCGACCCGGCCACCATGCGCAGGGTGTGCGCGCTGGCCGCCGAACGCGGGGTGCGGATCGGCGCCCAGGTCTCCTACCGGGACCTGGCCGGATTCGGACGGCGCGCGATGGACGTCCCACCGGACGAACTCGCCGCCGAAGTGGCCTACCAGATAGGCGCGTTGGAGGTCTTCGCACGCGCCGCGGGCGCCCGCGTGGCGTACGTCAAACCACACGGCGCCCTGTACAACCGCACGGTCCACGACGCCGAGCAGGCCGCCGCCGTGGTCGAGGGCGTCACCCTCGCGGGCGGCCTGCCGGTGCTCGGGCTGCCCGGCTCCCGGCTGCTGGCCGCCGCACGCCGGGCCGGACTGACCGCCGTCCCCGAGGCGTTCGCTGACCGCGCCTACACCGGCCACGGCACGCTGGTGCCGCGCCGCGAACCGGGCGCCGTCCTGCTGGATCCCGACGCCATCGTCGAACGGTCGGTGGGCATCGCCCGCCACGGTTCGCTGCGGTCCGTCAGCGGCACACCGGTCGCGGTACGGGCGCGCTCGCTGTGCCTGCACGGCGACACACCGGGCGCCGCCGCGCTGGCCGCCCGGGTCAGAAGCGAACTGCTCGCGGCGGGAGTGCGGTTGGGGGCCTTCGCATGACCGCGCCGCGACCACTGCTGGTCGGCGCGCACGCCCTGCTGCTCGAAGTGCCCACCGAGGAGGCGGCCGGGGCGCTCCACGCCGAGTTGCTGCGCCGCCGCGCGGCCGGGGAACTGCCGCCGGTCGACGAGATCGTGCCCGGCGCCCGCACTGTGCTGCTGGACGGACTGGCCGAACCCGGCGCACTGGCCGAGGAGTTGACGCGCACCGCCATCCCGCCGCTGCCGCCCCGCGCGGGGGCGCCGGTGGAGATACCGGTCCGCTACGACGGGCCCGACCTGGCCGAGGTGGCCGCCCTGTGGCAGGTACCGCCCGAAGCACTGCCCGGGGTGCTGGACGGGATCGTCTTCCGGGTGGCGTTCACCGGATTCGCCCCGGGGTTCGGATACCTGAGCGGACTGCCCGCCCGCTACCACACCCCGCGCAGGGACACCCCGCGCACCAGCGTCCCGGCCGGTTCCGTCGGCCTGGCCGGACCCTACGCGGGCGTCTACCCCCGCAGTTCACCCGGCGGCTGGCAGATCGTCGGCAGCACCGACGCCGCGCTGTGGGACCCGGCCCGCGAACCGGCGGCCCTGCTCACTCCCGGCGCCCAGGTGCGCCTCACCCGGGTCGGGCCATGACCGCGCGGTACCTGGAAGTGGTGCGCGCCGGGGCGCTGACCACCGTGCAGGACCTGGGGCGCCCCGGGCACGCCCACCTGGGGGTGCCCCGGGCGGGCGCCCTCGACCAGCCCGCGCACCGGCTCGCCAACCGGCTGGTGGGCAACCCGGAGCACGCCGCGACCCTGGAGACCACGGTCAACGGCTGCGCGGTACGGGCCGATCGCCCGCTTCACGCGGCGGTCACCGGAGCGCCCTGCCCGGTGCGGGTGGACGGCCGCCCGGTGGCCTGGGGGGCGCCGGTGTACGTGCCCGCGGGCGCGGTGCTCGAACTCGGCCTGGTCACCGCCGGTTTGCGCGCCTACCTCGCAATCGCCGGAGGGGTGCGCGGCACACCGGTGCTCGGCAGCCGCTCCGCCGACCTGCTCTCCGGGCTGGGCCCGGCTCCACTGCGGGACGGCGAACGCCTGCCGGTCGGTGCGCCGTACGGCGAACCGGCGGCGGTGGACGGCGCGCCATGCCCCGGACCGCCCGCGGAACTCGTGCTCCCGCTGATTCCCGGGCCGCGCGCGGACTGGTTCGCCCCGCACGCGCCGGGGATGCTCGCGACGGGCGGCTACACCGTCAGCCCGGCGAGCAACCGCATCGGACTGCGCACCGAGGGGCCCGCGCTGCCGCGCGCCAGGGACGGTGAACTCCCCAGCGAGGGCATGGTGTTGGGGGCGGTGCAGGTACCGCCGGACGGCCGCCCGGTGCTCTTCCTCGCCGACCATCCGACGACCGGCGGCTACCCGGTCATCGGCGTCGTCCCGCAGGACTGCCTGGCCCCGGCCGCGCAGGCGGCGCCCGGAACGCCGGTGCGTTTCGTCCCGGTGAGCCGGTCCGGCGCCAGGGCGGCGACCGCCGCCACCGCTGCGCGGTGCGCGGCCTCGTCCAGGGCGGCGGGAGAGCCCGCGGCACGGTGACGGCACTCGGCCGCGGCCAGCCGCAGCAGGTCGGGCAGCAGGTCCGTGCACCGGTCCAGCACCCAGCCGGTGCCGCGGGTGGCCATCCACCAGGTACTGGCGGCCCGGCCGGGCGGCGGACCGTCGGGGGTGGTGCGCGGTGGCGCCCCGGCCGCCAGACCGCGCTCGGCCAGCAGCGCGTGGAACTCGTACGCCAGCAGCCGGTGGCCCAGTTCGCTGGGGTGCAGCCGGTCCACGCTCCAGGAGGCGCGGTCGGCGACCCACGGGTGCTCCGCGGTGTGCAGGTGCACCGCCCCGTACCGCCGGGACAGCGCGTGCACCACATGGTTGACCGCGCGCATCCGCCGCCCAAGCGGCCGGGCGAGCGGCCACGGCAGGCCCAGCATCCGGCCCGGATCGGGCAGGCAGGCGGTCAGCACGGTCACCCCGTCGGCCGCCAGCGCGCCGACCGCGGCGTCCAGCCGGGCGGCGACCACCGCGATGTCGAACGAGCCGCGCAGCGTGTCGTTGGCGCCCGCGACCACCGCCGCGAGATGCGGCCGGAACGCGCGGGCCGCGGTGAGCTGGCCGCCCGCCACATCGGTGGTCAGGGCGCCGCTGCGCGCGCAGTTGAGGAATCCGGTGTGGTCCGGCGTCGCGCCGATCCGCTCGGCGAGCAGCGCGGCCCAGCCGCGCCAGCCGCCCGGCACCGGGTCCCCAAGGCCTTCGGTGAGCGAGTCGCCCAGCGCCGCGAACCGTATGCCCTCGCCGCCGGTCATCGCACGTCCCCCCGCGCGGCCACGGCGTCCCGCGGCGCCTCGTGCGCGGCGTCGTGCGCGGTCAGGAACGCCGCGACCGCGGCGGGCCAGCCGAAGCGCTCGGCACGGGCCCTGGCCGCCGCCCTGCGCCGCGGCTCAGGCACCGCCAGCAGTTCGTCCACCGCGTCCGCGAAGGCCGCGCCGTCGTCCCGCGCCGCCCGGCCCGCCTCCCCGACCACCGAGGGCAGCGCGGAGGACCGGCTGACCACCACCGGTGTGCCGCAGGCCAGCGCCTCCAGGGCGGCCAGCCCGAAGGTCTCCACCGGACCGGGCGCCAGCACCACGTCCGCGCTGGCCATCAGCCCGTACAGCACCTCCTTGCGCGCCACGTGCCCCAGGAACCGCACCGGTAGCTCCTCCCGGCGGGCCCGCTCCTCCAACTGGCCGCGCAGCGGGCCGTCCCCGGCGATCGTCAGCACGGCGTGTGTGCCGCGGGCCCGCAGCGCGGCGAGCGCGTCCAGCGCCCGGCCGGGCCGCTTCTCCACCGACAGCCGCACGCACATCGCCAGCAGCACCTGGTCCGGCCAGGCGTAGTGGCAGCGGGTCCGCTCGCCGCCCGCGGCCGGGTGGCAGGCGGCCAGGTCCACACCGAGCGGCGCGTGCACCACGTTGCGGGCACCGATCCGCTGGAACTCGGCCGCCGCCCACGCCGTGGTGCACACCACCCGGGAGAACGCGTGCGCGGTACGGGAGTTGAGCCGGTCGGCAGTGGCGCGCGCGAGCGGCTCCGGCAGGCCCCACATGCGCAGCACCCCGTCGGCGCTCTCGTGCGAGACCATCACCGCGGGCACCCGGCGCCGCCTGGCCCAGGCCCCGGTCCAGCGCAACGTCGTACGGTCGGAGACCTCAAGCCGGTCCGGGCGCAACGCGGCCAATCGCCGTGCCACCGCCCGGCGGTCGACCAGCACCCGGTAGCCGCCGGAGCCCGGCACCACCGGCCCCGGCAGCGTGATCACCCGGCCCTGCTCGGTCATCTCGTCGCGGTGGCCGGGCCCCGGCACGATCAGCACCGGCTCGTGCCCGGCCGCCAGGTACCCGGCGCCCAGGTGCCGCAGCGCGGTGCGCAGACCGCCGGAGACCGGGGTGACGAAGTTGGCCAGCCGCACGATGCGCAGCCCGTGCCGCGCGTCCCCGGTCATGCCGCCACCGCCGAGGCGGCGAGCCGTTCGGCGAGCACCTGCTCGTAGTGGCCGATCAGCAGATCGCCGACGGCCGCCCAGGAGCGCCCGGCCACCGCCTCCCGCCCGGCCAGGCCGTACGCGGCGCGCAGCCGCGCGGTGGCCGCGAGTCGGCGTACCGCGTCGCGTAGCGCCTCCGGGTCGCCGGGCGGTACCAGCAGTCCGGTGCGGCCCGGGCGGACCAGGTCCAGCGGACCACCCGCCGCCGGTGCGACCACGGGGATCCCGCTGGCCATCGCCTCCTGGACGGTCTGGCAGAACGTCTCCATCGGGCCGGTGTGCGCGAAGACGTCCAACGAGGCGTAGATCCGGGCGAGTTCCTCCCCGGTACGGCGGCCGAGGAAGAGCGCCGACGGCAAGGCGGAGCGCAGGTTGGCCGCGCTCGGCCCGTCACCCACGACGACCAGCCGCACGCCCGGCAGTTCGGCCACCCCGGCGAGCAGTTCGACCCGCTTCTCCGGCGCCAGCCGCCCGACGTAGCCGACCAGCACCTCGCCGCCCGGCGCCAGCTCGCGGCGCAGCGCCGGGTCGCGGCGCGCGGGGTGGAAGCGGGCCGCGTCCACCCCGCGCGGCCACAGGTGGACCCGGGGGATGCCGTGCCGCTCCAGGTCGGCGACGGACGCGGTGGACGGTGCCAGGGTGCGGTCGGCGGCGGTGTGCAGGCTGCGCAGCCGGTGCCAGGCCGCGGTCTCGCCGATGCCGAGGTAGGCGCGGGCGTAACCGCCGAGATCGGTCTGGTAGACGGCGACACTGGGCACCCCCAGCCGGGCGGCTCCGGCCACCCCGTGCGCCCCGATGACGAACGGGCTGGCCAGGTGGACGAGTTGGGCGCGGTGCGCGGCGATCGCGGCCGCCACCCGGCGGCCGGGCAGGGCGACCCGCACCTGGCGGTAGCCGGGCAGCGGCAGGGACGGCACGCGGACCACCGGGCAGGGCGCGGCGGCGTCCGCCTCGGCCGCCCGGTCGCGGGCGGGCGCGGTGGGGGCGATGACGAGTGGGGCATGACCGCGGGCGACGAGGTGCTCGGCGGTCCGTAGGGCGCAGTGTGCGACGCCGTTGACATCGGGCGGAAAGGATTCGGTGACGAGGGCGACTCGCATACTGCGGTTGTCGGCGCCCGCGAAGATGCGGCGGCCACGTCGATCTTTCCCCACGGAGAACGTTCCGTGAGCTTCTGGCCATCCCGGCCGGACCGCGCCCCGGGGACTGCGGGGCCCGCTCCCCAACTGGTCGTGGGCTTGGGGTGGTTGCCCCCGACCCGCCCCGCCGCGACGGCCGCGGCGGATTCAGACCTCACCAAACCCTGCCAAAATCGGCCAAATCCCCCAGAACCGCCTAAGGCAGGCCGAGCGAAGTGCGCCCCGACAGGGGCGCGGGGAACTGCGCCCCGACAGGGCCGCGGGGAACTGCGCGACCAGCCCCAACGGCGCCGCACACGATCGACTCCCGCACGCCCAGCGGAGCGCCCAGCGGAGCGCTCAGGCGGAGCGCTGGCGTGCCGTGGTCGCCGCGGTGCTCAGCCTGCCGCGCACCGCCGACTGCACGTCGGCCTCCTCCGCCGGGTCCGCCGCCAGCCTGCGCAGTTGGGCGAGCACCCGTACGTCCCCCGTCGCCGCGTGCCGCGCCGCCAGTTCACGGGTGGACTCCTCGCAGTCCCACAGGCACTCGATGGCGAACCCGTCCGCGAACGACGGATCGATGACCGCCAGCGTCCGGGCCGCGCAGCCGCGCAGGTGCGAGGACGCGGTCTCCCGGTAGACGTGCCGCACCACGGGCGCCGCACAGCCGATGGACAGCCGCCCGGCGCCCTCGATCAGGACCGCGAGCCCCTCGGCGTCGGCGCCGGAGACCCGCACCGTGCGGCGAAGTGCGGCGAGCACCCGGGCGGCGTCCTCGGCGCCGCCGAGCATGGCGAGCATCTGGGCTGCGGCGGCGCCCAGTTCGTCCTCGCGGGCGGCCCAGCGGCGGGCCCGCTCGACACCGGCGACGCTGCGCATGCGGGCGAAGGACTCCAGCGCGGCGCGCGAGACGACCGGCGAGGGGTCGGCGGCGGCCACTTCTATCAGCCCGAGTACGTCCGGATCCTGCCGGTCGGCGAGATGCCGCAGCGCGGCGGCGCGGGCCGCCTGCGGCCCCATCCGCGCGGCCCGCAGCAGCTCGGCGCGGTCCTGCGGCCCGGCGACAGCGGCCAGGCAGCGGGCGGCGGGCGCGTCCCGGTGCTGCACCGGGTGGCCCTCGAGCCCCTGCTCGGCCCACTCCAGCACGTCCCGCACGCTCCAGCCGGGCGCCGGACCGGCCGGGCGCAGCTGCCGTTGCCAGCGGTCGAACGACCCCTGCTCCTGGGCCGCGCGCACCCGCGCACCGTGTACCGGGTCCTGCGACCACAGCCGCCAGGGCCGGGGCTCGTACGCCTCGCGCAGCGCGCGGGCGAGCGCCGCGTCGCCCTCCGCGCCGCGCGGGAAGCGGCCGAGGACCGCGGGCGCCAGGGCGATCAGACCCGCGTCGTCGTCCCGCAGCGCCAGTTCGTCCAGCGCCCAGTTCCAGTTGGCGCCGCGGGCCGCGTACTCGCGCAGCAGCCGCAGCGCGTCCCGGCGGCCGTATCCGGCGAGGTGGCCGAGGACCGACAGGGCCAGTCCGGTGCGCTGCTCCTCGGTGTCGAGGAGGTCGTCCGGGTCGAACAGGTGCTGCTCGATCCCTTCGAGCCCGCCCTCCAGCTCCGAGTAGAGCCGCGCGTAGTACAGCGAGCGCGACTCCACCTGCCAGTCGCGGCGGGGGTCGCTCAGCACACACTGCTCCAGCGCGGCGAGGGCCTCGCCGCGCTGCTCCGCGAGGGCATGCAGCGTCCCGTCCCCGCGCCCCCGCTGAAGGAGGCCGAGAAGGGTGCCGCTGGGCGCTATGTCGGGGTCGAACATGAGGTCAGCATCCGGTACGGAGGGTTACGGTGGCAACGGGATTTCCCTGTTGGTGCCCGGCATCCTTACCGCTGGACGCAGACGTCATGCCTGGAACGCGGTGCGGATTGCGCACGGCTACGAGCGCCGCAGCTTACCCGGAGTGCGCGGTCACGAGCGCTCCCGGTGCACCGCGCTGACCAGGAACGACAGGGTCGCCTCTGGGATATGCCAGGAGCACCACCGGATCGGGTATCGCGGAAACCCTTACGGACGATCGCTCGCTGTGCAACAGTCGTCACTGACCCTTAGGGCCGACCAGAAGCACTCATGCCGCCTCGCGCCCGCAGCTGACGTCTGGATCTGAGTACGTTCGGAGACAGTCATGCCGTCCCATCTGCATGCGGACCACGCCGCAGCACCCCTGCCGGATCCCGGCACGCTCGACGCGCTCATCACGCAGGCGCGCCGATTGCGTGGTCAGGTGGACGCCGTGCGCCGCGAGCCAGGACTTGACGACGACGCGCACAGCCGCTGGCAGCGCGCGCTGTGCGACCTCGCCGTGCACCATCTTGACGATCTCGGCGAACACCTGGGCCAGCTCAAGGAAGGGCTGCGGGAGGATGGTGGCGGCGCGGCCGGGGCCGCATACGCGACGGCCGCGCCGCCCGATCCCGGTACCCAGCCCCCGCCCGCCGCCCGGCAGGTGCGCGCCCTCGGCCGGGCGGGCAGCGCCGAATGGGACCTGCTGACCGACCAGGTGACCTGGTCCGACGAGCTGTACGCGATCTTCGGCCGGACGAAGGCGGACGGTCCGCTCACCCTGGACGAACTCCCGTCCTGGCTGTTCGCCGAGGACCAGCAGACCCTCACCGCGATGGTCACCGGCTGCCTGGTGGACGGCAAACCGATCAACGGCGAGTTCCGCATCGTCCGCCCGGACGGCTCGGTGCGCACGGTGCACATGGTGGGCGAGCCGGTGCTCGACGCCGACGGCTCCACCGCCTCGATGTGGGCGGTGCTACGGGACGTCAGCGAACTGCGCCGCAGCCAGCGGGCGTTGCGCGAGACCCGTGACTCGCTGCAACGCCAGCGCGAGGTGGCGCGGACCGAGCACCGGCTGACGGTCGAACTGCAGGAGACCGTACTTCCGCCGTGGCGCGGCTCCCTGCGGTTCCCGTCCGACGGCGACGCCCACGCCCTGGACCTGGCCGCGCACTACCTGCCGTCCGGCAGCAGTGCGCTGATCGGCGGGGACTGGTACGACGCGATGGAACTGGCCGACGGTGCAACCTTGTTGACGGTCGGCGACCTCATCGGCCATGGCGTCGCGGCGACTTCGGGCATGGCGATGCTGCTCGGCGCGGTCCGCGGCCTTGCCCTCGTCGGCCTGGAGCCCGGCGAACTGCTGACCCGGCTCAACGAGGTGGTGGACCGCTCGGCGCAGCCCGCCCTGGGCAGCGCGCTGTGCTGCCGCTACGACGCCCAGCGGCGCACCCTCACCTGGGCGCAGGCCGGACACCCCGCCCCGCTGCTGTTCCGCGACGGGACGGGGCGCGGCCTGACGGCACCGGAGGGCATGCTGTTGGGCGCCACCCCCAACGCCTCGTTCGGTCAGCGCACCGAACGCCTGCTACCGGGCGACCTGTTGGTGCTCCACACCGACGGACTGGCGCCGCGCGGCACACCGGAGGACACTGCGGCGGCCCAACTGCTCGGCCTGGGACCGCGGTTCGCCGAGGCCCGCAGCGCGCAGGAGTGTGTGCGCGCGGTCGTCGAACAGCTGGGCAGCCCGGAGCGTGAACATGACGCCTGCGTGCTGGTCGCCCGGATCTCGTAGTCGTCTTCCTGTGGCTGGACATCTCTCGTGAGCGGGGCGCCCCGAGCGCCCCATAGCTGTTTCCGAATCCCTTGACGCGTCGGTGGTTCGGCGTTTCCGCCCCTGTCGGCGTGGGTCGGCGACGCCACCGTGCGTCCGCGCCAGGACGGGCTAGACGCTGGCGGTGCCGTCCTTGGTCCCGGGCTTCTTCGGCAGCACGGTGCGGATCTCGTCGCGCAGGTCCTGGATCGACGGGTACGTGGCGTAGCGCCCGGTCAGCCGGTACATCTCACGCAACCGGTCCCAGGTGCGGTGGGACGAGGTCTGGCCGATGCTGAGCAGCGCCAGCCGGGCGTAACGGTCGGCCTGCTCCGGGTCGTCGGCGATGAAGCACGCCGAGGCCATCGAGATGTAGTCGAAGATCCGGGACCGCTCGTGCCCCGCCCGGCGCAACTCCAGCGCCTGCTCGGCGTGTCGCTGCGCCGGCAGTGCGGCCGACGAGTCGTGCTCGGCCAGGGTACGGAACGCCAGTGCCTGCATGCCGTGCAGATCGGCCTCGTCGAAGTTCTGCATCCAGCAGGGCGGCGGCACATCGCCCTTGTCGGAGACGAAGAGGTCCTCCGCCTGCCCCAGGGTGCGCCGCATCGCCTGGCCGTGCCCCTTGGCCGCCAGCGCCCAGGCCTCGATGGTCTGGAGCATGGCGCGGGTACGTGGCAGGGACTGTTCGCCAGAGCCGGACTGTGCCAGCTTCATCAGGTCCAACGCGTCGTCCGGACGGCCCAGATGGACCATCTGCCGAGCGGCGCGGGACATCGCCTCGCCGGCCCTGGGCCGGTCGCCGCCCTCGCGTGCCGCGTGCGCGGCGATCACGAAGTACTTCTGGGCGGTGGGTTCCAGGCCCACGTCGTGTGACATCCACCCGGCGAGGCACGCCAGGTTGGCCGCCACCCCCCACAACCGCCGTTGCAGATGGGCCGGATGGCGGTAGGAGAGCATGCCTCCCACCTCGTTGAGCTGCCCGACGACCGCCTTGCGCTGGAGTCCGCCGCCGCGCGAGGCGTCCCAGGCGCGGAACACTTCGACGGAGTGCTCCAGCGCCTCGATCTCGTCGGAGCCCACGGGCGCCGCCTCGTAGCGGTCATAGCCCGCCGTGGTGGCCTTGGCGGCCTGCAGCGGGTCGTCGACGACGGGGGCATCGGCTGACAGGGCGGGATCGGTGTGCAGCCACTCGTACATGGCGCTGCTGAGTGCGGAACCTGCGGCGAGCGCGGCGCCCGCGCCCACCAGACCGCGTCGGTTGAGCATAAGGTCCATTCCCGTGAATTCGGTGAGGACCGCTGCGGTTCGCTCCGGTGGCCACGGCAGGCACTCCACGGCCTGCTTCCTTCCCGTACGCCGATGCCGGTCGAACCCGAGATCCTCGATGGTCACGACACGGCCGAGGCGCTCGGTGAACAGGGCTGCCAGCACTTTCGGCACCGGATCGCGCGGCGTCTCACCGGTCTCGATCCAGCGGCGCACACGGGAGGTGTCGGTCGACAGCTGCGGGTGGCCCATCGCGGCCGCCTGCCTGTTGACCATCCTCGCGAGCTCGCCCTTGGACCAGCCGGTGAGTCCGAACAGATCCGCGAGCCGGGTGTTGGCTTCCTTGGTCACGTCAAGCCCCCAGGTTCCTCGGCACAGTTGACAGTAGTGGCCGAAGGGACGCCTCGGCAGTATTCGCCAGGGTCCGCCAGGGTTCGCTACGTGGTTCACCACCCGCGGATGGGTGTGATGTAGGAACGCGCCTCCCCGGCCCATCCGGAGCAGGGGCCCGGGCGCCGGTGCCCAACCAACCGGTCGACTCACCGATCGATGTCCTGATCGATTTGTCGATTCGGTTTGTCGACGTACCTCGTCGACGTACACGGGTTCCGGTGACCGGGGTCCCCCGCGAAGGGGCCGTCCCGATCGCCCCGACCGGGACGCCCCGCTCCGGAAGCCGGGTCGGCGCCCGGCAGCCGCATTCCCCCAGGGTGCGGAGGCCGGTTGGGGAACCCGCCGGACCGGCCACCGCCGAACCGATGAGTGCCGCCCCCGAAGACCCAGAAGCATTCCCCAGGCACACGAAGGGATCTGTTACCACCCCATGTACTCAGCATCGTCCTCCGTGTCCGCCCCACCCCGGCCGCTCGCCCCGCGTGGGCCAGGCCTCGTGGCGCGCCCCCGGGCCGCCTCCACCGAGCCGTTCCTGGACCCCTCGTACGCGGCCGCGGCGGGCCGTGGCGCCGGGCGGCCACGCGGCTTTCCCGCCGCGGCCTCCCATCCGCTCAGCGGGAGGCTCGATGTGACCGGCCCCCAGGGCGCGCCGCTGCGGGCGGCGATCGCCTCCGCCCAGCGGATCTGCCCGGAGTTCACCCCGGCGCAGGTGATGCGGCGCACCAGCCGCTCGGTGCTACTGGTGGGCACGGCGGGGCGCAGCCCGGCGGTCGCCAAGTGCCTGCTGGACCACTCACCGGTATGGGAGAAGCAGTTCAGGCAGGAGATAGCGGCATACCGGACGTTCGTCCGGCACCGTCCCCCGGCCCGGGTGCCGCGCCTGGTCGCCGCCGATCCGGAGAGCTGCACCCTGGTGATGGAGCGGATGCCCGGCCGGGTCGCCGCGCTCCAGCGGCATCCCGTGGAGGCCCCGCCGCGCGCCGACATACGAGCCGCGCTCGGCGCCATCTGCCGGATCAACCAGTGGCAGCCGCCCGCCGACACCTTCAAGCGCCCGCTTGAGTACGGAACCCGTCTCTCCCGCTTCCATGAGCTGGGACTGCTCACCGACCGCGACCTGGGCGACCTGCAGAAGCTGCTGCGCGGCCTGGCCCGGGACTTCGGCGGCCACGGCCCCTGGCAGTTCTGCCACGGCGACGCCCTGCTCTCCAACGTGCTGCTCTCGCCGACCGGCCCGGTCCTGGTGGACTGGGAGCACGCGGGCTGGTACCTGCCCGGATACGACCTGGCGGTGCTGTGGTCGGTGCTCGGCGACGATCCGGTGACGCGGCGGCACATCAGCCAGCTCGCCCAGTCGCCGGGCCCGGCCTGGCGGGACGCGTTCCTGGTGAACCTGATGCTGGTGCTGACCCGGGAGATCCGCACCTACGAGACGGCGGTACAGCGCTCGATGCACGGCACCGGCCCGGCCACCCCGGGCGCGGCCGAGGCTGGCGAGGAGCAACGGCTCCTGCTGCGGCGCCTGCACGACGACTGCGGGATGGCGCGGCGCGCGGTACGGGCGGCCGTGGGCACCCGCTGAGTCCGACCCCGCACCGCGCCCCACCCCACGCGCTTCCTCCCGCGTCCCCCGGACAGCGTCATCCGGACGGCCCAATTCCGGGCCTCGAAGGGCTGGTCTGCCGAGCCGTGCGGACGTGAATGCCCGTGCCGGGAAACCCCCGGCACGGGCATTGACGTGCTCGGCCGCCGCCACGGACCTGCGGCAACACCGGCACCACCGGTATTTGACTGACCATCAGACAGCCGGTACGCCTGGGGTTCCGCCCACGTGGAACGCGCCAGACCAGGAGGCTGCTTTGCGAGGCTCCGCATCCCCCCACCCCGGACGCCGCGGCCGCAGAACCACGCTGTGTGCCATGGCCACCGCCGCCGCGCTGCTCCCGGTGTTCTGCGCGGCCCCACGGGTCGACGCCACCCCGCTGGCGCGCCCCGCGCCGCTCCAGCAGGCCTTCGCCCGGGCGGCGCGGCAGTACCACGTACCGCAGAGCGTGCTGCTCGGCGTCTCCTACCTGGAGTCGCGCTGGGACGGCCATGCCGGGCGGCCCAGCGCCAGCGGCGGCTACGGGCCCATGCACCTGACCGACGCCCGCACCGCGATCGCCCAGTCCCGCTACCGCACCGACGGTGACGCGGCGGGCGACACCCGGGGTGACCCCGGGCGCTCCCGGCTCAGCCCGGCGGGCGTCACGGTGCCCCAGGACCGGGTGCTGCCCCCGTCGCTGCGCACTGCCGACCAGGCGGCCCAGCTGACCGGGCTGCCCAACGAGCGGCTGCGCACCGACCCGGCCGCCAACATCGCGGGCGGCGCCGCGCTGCTGGCCGCCTACCAGCGGGCGCTGGGCCTGCCGTTGAGCGACGATCCCGCAGCCTGGTTCGGCGCGGTGGCCCGCTACTCGGGCGCCGATGACACGGCCACCGCGGTGAACTTCGCGGCCGACGTGTACCAGACCATCCACGACGGCGTCTCGCGCACCACGGACAGCGGCCAGCGCCTCACGCTACCGGCCCAGCCGAAGGTCAAGCCGGACCCCGCGCAGGCCGCCAGGCTGGGCCTGCGCACCGCGGACGCCAGGAACACCGAGTGCCCGCGGCTGGTCGCCTGCGAGTGGATTCCCGCGCCGTACATCAAGTACGGCCCGGACGCCAACGACTACGGCAACCACGATGTGACCAACCGGCCGCAGGACTCGTCGGTGGACTACATCGTCATCCATGACACCGAGGGCACCTGGGACACCACGCTCAAGCTGGTGTCGGATCCGCGCTATCTGGGCTGGCACTACACCGTGCGCTCCTCCGACGGCCACATCGCGGAGCACATGAGCACCAAGGACGTGGGCTGGCACGCGGGCAACTGGTACGTCAACTCCAAGTCGGTCGGCGTGGAGCACGAGGGGTTCCTGGCCGATCCCGACGCCTGGTACACCGAGGCGATGTACCGCACCTCGGCCCGCCTGGTGCGCTACCTGGCGCACAGGTACCGGATCCCGCTGGACCGCCAGCACGTCCTGGGCCATGACAACGTGCCGGGCACCGAGCCGTCCACCGTGGCCAACATGCACACCGATCCGGGGCCGTACTGGGACTGGGCGCACTACTTCGAGCTGATGGGAGTGCCGTTCCGGCCGTCGCCCGGTGCGGGCGGCGGGCTGGTGACCATCGACCCGCCGTACGAGGAGAACCGGCCGTTCTTCTCGGACTGCGGCGGGAGGGACCTGCCCTGCGCACCGCACGGTTCCGGGGCGGTACGCCTGTACAGCGCGCCCAGCGAGGCCGCGCCCCTGGTCAGCGATGTGGGACTGCACCCCGGCGGTGACTCCACGACCGGGGTGAACGACACCGGGGCGCGCGCCGCCGCCGGCCAGCAGTTCGCGGTCGCCGAGCAGCGCGGCGACTGGACGGCGATCTGGTACCTGGGGCAGAAGGCGTGGTTCCACAACCCGCCGGGCGCGCCGGTGGCGCTGGGCAGGCGCGGCTGGGTGGTCACCCCGAAGCCCGGCCGCTCCTCGGTCCCGGTGTACGGCCGGGCGTATCCGGAGCCGTCCGCGTACCCGCGGGGCATCACGCCACAGCGTCTGGTCCCGCTGCAGTACTCGCTGCCCGCGGGCCAGAGGTATGTGATCGGCGACTGGATGCGCGGTGAGTACCTCTCCTCGTCGGCCTTCGACCGGGCCAGGCAGACCTGGGTGCGCGGCAAGTTGATCTACTACGAGATCCAGTTCGGGCACCGGGTGGGCTATGTCCGGGCCGACGACGTGGCGATCCGGCCGTCCACCGGAGCCTGATCCGGCTCGTGAACGACAGCGGGCGCCCCCGGCCGGGGGCGCCCGCTTCGTGTCCGGGTGCGCTTGGCGGTCAGCCCTGCTGGAACATCTCCGCGGGCAGCGGCTTGAGCAATTGGTAGAGGTCGTCGGTGATCGGCCGGTCCCAGGTGGCGATGGTGACCTGCACACCGTCGCTGCGGTCGAACTGGGCGCAGGCGACGCGGCTCTCGCTGACCTTGATCCGGCGGACGATCAGCAGGCTGTCGCCGTGCATCACCGGGATGTCCTCGCGCTCCACCTCGTGCACCGGCTCGTCGTCGCCGAGCGCCGCGAGCAGTTGCGCCACCTCGAACGGCACCTGCCCCTCCTCCAGCTCGCGGGCGGGCGAGCCCTCCGGCAGGTTGCCGATCAGCATGGCCGGACCGCGACCGCCGAACAGGTCGTAGCGCAGGAAGATGCCCTGGCAGCTGCCGTCGGGTCCGGGCAGCAGCCCCGCACCCAGGTTGCCCGGCCAGTCACCCGGGTCCATGGCCAGAACGTCGAAGTCAGGGCCGGTGGGCGTGGCGGCGCTACGTCGGCGGAGGAAGGACATGGGCACATGGTACGTGCCCTGGCCCCGCTCGCGGGCCCGGGGCCGAGGGGGTGCCCCGTACGGCTACGCCGAGGGGTACGAACGACCGTCGAACCGCCGCCCGAACCCGTCACCGGCGTCGGCGGTGACCCGGTGGTCGTGGCCGCCGTCCGGGGCGACGCGCAGGCTGGCGGTCCGCGATCGGCCCGCCTGGACCATGGCGCCGCTGCCGGGCCCGCCGTCGGCCGCCGTGTTGCCGCCGACGGTGAAGGTGATCGCACGGCGCCGTGGACACGTCCCGCACCGCGGCTGCTGCGCACCCCAAGCCCCGGCGAGGTGACGACCGCCAGGGTCGAACGCGACACCTCCGCCGCCGAGTTGGCCCGAACCATCGCCCGGCTGAACGGTGTGGACAGCGGCCTGTGCTTCGGCCGCATCGACGCCGAGGACGGGACCACCCTCTACATCGGCGGGACCGGACTGCGCGACACCGAATGCGAACCCCTGCTGCTCGACTGGCGGGCACCGGCCGCGCACCCCTTCTACGCCGCCTCGCCCGGCGATCCGCACGGTCTGGTGCGCCGCCGCCATCTGCACACCGCAGCTGTGCCTGCGGGCCCGGGACCGCGCGCGGGCACTGCGGCTGCCGCACAACGTGGCGCGCAAACGGTTCGTCACCGATGTGCTGGACGCGCTGGTCCGCGACCAGGCGGCCCGGCTCGAACACCCGCTGGACGACGAGGAGTTGCGCTAAGCGACCCCGGCCCGTACCGCACCACGGCCGAACGCGCCATGGCGGACCGGAGTTGGGCGTGCGGGCATGTGGTCGTGGACGAGGCACAGGAGTTGTCGGCGATGGCCTGGCGGATGGTGATGCGGCGGGTGCCGACCCGCTCGATGACGGTGGTCGGCGATGTGGCGCAGACCGGCTCGGCCGCCGGGGCCCGGTCCTGGGGCGAGATGCTCGACCCGTACGCCGCGGGCCGTTGGCGGCAGGCGGAGTTGACGGTCAACTACCGCGCTCCGTCAGAGGTGATGGCGGTCGCCGCCGACATCCTGGCGGCGGTCGCGCCCGGGCAGCGCGCGCCGGAGTCGGTGCGCGGCGAGGGCGTCGCGCCACGGGCGGTCGCGGCGCCGGACGGCGCTGTGGCGGTCGCGGTGGCCGACGCCGTGGCGGCCGAACTCAAGGCGCTTCAGGCCGATGGCGGCGGCCGACTCGCTGTGATCGCCGCGGACCGGCAACTCCCCGCGCTCACCGCGGCGTTACCGCGGGGCGCGACGGGAACGCACCGTGCGGCGCTGGACGCCGACGTGGTGTTACTGACCACTCGTCAGGCGAAGGGGCTGGAGTTCGACCGGGTGGTGCTCGCCGATCCGGCCGGGATCCTGGCGCAGTCCCCCAAGGGCGGACACGACCTGTACGTCGCCGTCACCCGGGTCACCCGGCAGCTCACCGTCGTCCATGATGGCGAGCTGCCAAGGGTGTTGTCCGGGCTGGTCAGGTGAGGTCGAACTCGCCGTCCCGGGCGCCGAGTACGAAGGCGTTCCACTCGGCCGGAGTGAAGATCAGCGAAGGGCCGTCCGGGTTGCGACCGTCACGCATCGCGATGTAGCCCTCCACGAAGGCGATCTGGACGTCGCCCTTCCCCTGGTTGCTGGCCTGCCATTCCGCCCCCGTCAAGTCGAGTTGCGGTTTCTTCCCGTTGGCCATGGGCTGTCCGGTCTTGCTGTCGGCCACGTTCGCTCCCTTCCGGCTTTGTTCTCCGCGGCCCAGCCTAGCGAGGGCGGGCGGTGCCCGACAGCCGTTCCCCGAGGCCGGACGCCCTCCGCTCACGCCTCGGGTCGCTCACACCCCACCAGCCACATCGAGAAGAACTGCGAACCGCCGCCGTAGGCGTGGCCCAGCGCCAACCGGGCACCGTCCACCTGGTGTTCACCCGCCTGTCCGCGCACCTGCAGCGCGGCCTCGGCGAAGCGGATCATGCCGGAGGCGCCGATGGGGTTGGTGGACAGCACCCCGCCCGACGGGTTGACCGGGAGTTCACCGTCGATCTCGGTCACCCCTGACTCGGTGAGCTTCCAGCCCTCGCCCTCGGCCGCGAAGCCCAGGTTCTCCAGCCACATCGGCTCGTACCAGGAGAACGGCACATACATCTCCACCACGTCGATCTCCCGGCGCGGTTCGGTGATCCCCGCCTGCCGGTAGACGTCCGCGGCGCAGTCCCTGCCGGCCCGCGGGGACACGTAGTCCTTGCCCGCGAACATCGTCGGCTCGCTGCGCATCGCACCACCGCGCAGCCACGCGGGTGGGCGCGGTGCGCGCCGGGCGACGGCGGTGTCGCCGAGCACCATCGCACAGGCGCCGTCCGAGGACGGGCAGGTCTCCAGATAGCGGATCGGGTCCCACAGCATGGATGAGGACCGCACCTGCTCCAGCGTGATCCCCGGGTCGCGGACATGCGCGTACGGGTTCTTCAGCGCGTTGCGCCGGTCCTTGTAGGCGACCAGCGAGCCCACGGTGTCCGGGGCGCCGCTGCGCCGGATGTACGCCCTGACGTGCGGTGCGAAGAATCCGCCCGCGCCCGCGAGCAGCGGCTGCTGGAAGGGGATCGGCAGCGACAGGCCCCACATGGCGTTGGATTCCGACTGTTTTTCGAAGGCGACGGTGAGCACCGTGCGGTGTACCCGGGCGGCGACGAGGTTGGCCGCCACCAGTGCCGTCGAGCCGCCGACCGAGCCCGCGGTGTGCACCCTGAGCATGGGCTTGCCTACCGCGCCCAGCGCGTCGGCCAGGTACAGCTCGGGCATCATCACGCCCTCGAAGAAGTCCGGCGCCTTGCCGATGACCACGGCGTCGATGTCGGCCCAGCCCAACTCCGCGTCACTGAGCGCCCGCCTGGCGGCCTCGCGGACCAGTCCGGCGATCGACACGTCGTGCCGTGCGGCGACGTGCTTGGTCTGGCCGATCCCGATGACGGCCACCGGTTCCCTGCTCATGAGGCCTCCAGTACGGCCACCAGGTTCTGCTGTAGGCACGGGCCGGAAGTGGCGTGCGCCAGCGCCCGCCCGGACTGGCCGCGGTGGATGCGCGCGGCGGCCTCGCCGAGCCGGATCAGCCCGGCGGCCATCACCGGATTGGCGACCAGCGGGCCGCCCGAGGGGTTGACGGCCACGGTGTCGTCCAGCCGCAACGCCCGGCGCAGCACGACCTCCTGGGAGCTGAACGGGGCGTGCAGTTCAGCGGTGTCCACCGGAGCGTCGAAGGCCCCGGCGCGCTCCGCGGCCAGCCGGGTCGACGGTGAGTCGGTGAGGTCGCGCACCCCGAGGGAGTGCGCCTCGATGCGGTGGTCCATGCCCCGGATCCAGGCGGGCTGAGGGCACAGGCCGCGGGCGGTGTCCCCGGCGGCCAGCACCACGGCCGCGGCGCCGTCGCGGATCGGCGGGCAGTCCCGGCGCCGCAACGGCCGTACGACGTATTCGTCGGCGCCGGTGCGGTCGCCGTGGCGTGCGGTGATCGCGGCCAGGCGGTGTTCGTCGGTCAGGCCCGCGTCGATCAGCGTCCGCGCCTGGAGGGCGGCGAGCGCGACCGGGTCGGGCCACAGCGGTGCGACGTAGTACGGGTCCAACTGCCGGGTCAGTACGCCGCGCAGATCGCCCGGCGACGACTTGCCGTAGGCGTAGACCAGCGCGGTCTCCGCCTCGCCGGTGAGGATCTTCACCCATGCCTCGTACAGTGCCCACGCGCCGTCCATCTCGACGTGGGACTCGGCGATCGGCGGCCAGGCGCCGACGCCGTCCAGCGCCATGGTGAACGAGAAGGCGCGCCCGGCGAGATAGTCACTCGACCCCGAACAGGTGAAGTCGATCCGGTCGGTGGTCAGTCCCACCTGGCCGAGTACCTCGTGCAGCACCGGCATCAGCATCTCGACCTCGGAGAACTCCGAGCTGTCGCGGCGGTGTTCGCTCTGCCCGAAGGCGACGATCGCCACGTCCCGGGTCACAGCAGCTCCTTGTAGCTGTCGTAGTCGGCGTCGGGCTCACCGGTCGGGCGGTAGTGGTCGGGGTACCGGCCGTCCTCGGTCCACACCGCCTCCACCCGTAGCCCCATCCGCACCTGGTCGTACGGGATGCCGCCGATCCGGCCGTGCAGCGCGAGGTCGGCGCCGTCGAGGGCGATGTGCGCGTAGACGTAGGGAACCTCGATGTCCAGGTTCTTCGCCTTGATGTTGACCACGCAGTACGTGGTGACCGTGCCGCGCGGCCCCACCTCGACCTGCTCCGCGGTGGCCACCCCGCAGGTCGGGCAGGCGCCGCGGGGCGGTACGTAGACCTTGCGGCAGGCCGGGCAGCGTTCGCCGATGGTGCGCTGCTCGGCGAGCGCGGCGAGGTAGCGCGACTGGGCCCGCCCCGGTGAGTACGTGTAGTCGAGCCGCGCGGGGGCGACGATGCCGCTCACCGGATCGGGGAAGCCGCCTTCGAAGGCCCGCGGTTGGCCCCCGGCCGCGCCGTCCGGGTCGGGTTCGAAGCAGGCGATGTCGGTGATGGCCCCGGTACGCTCGGCGGACCAGCGGATCCGCACCCGCATGCCGGTGTGCACGGCTTCGGCGCCGGGGGCGTCCAGGGCGTGCAGCATCGCGGTGTCGGCGCCGTCCAGTGTGACCAGCGCCCAGGCGAACGGCCGGTCCAGCGGCTGGTGTTGGCGCGGTTCGTGGTTCCAGGCCCAGCTGGTGACGGTGCCGGTGGGGGCGACCTCGACCAGTTCGCGCAGTTCCTCGGCGGTGAACGGGTCGTACTCGACCGGCGGCACCAGCACCTTTCCGTCGTGGCAGCGCGCCCCGAGCACGGTGCGCTCGCGCAGTCCGGTGAGGAAGGCGCTCTGCACCGGGCCGAGGGAGCGGGTGAACGGGAACTCCACGACCAGCGGCGCCTTGAGGGCCCGCGGTGCGGGGGCGTGGGGCATGGCGTTACTCCTTCCGTCGCGCCGCCGTCATGCGCGCCGGTAGTGGGCCGGGCGTTTCTCGGCGAAGGCGCGGGCGCCTTCCTTGGCGTCCGAGGTGGCGAAGATCGGCCAGCCGCGCTCCAGTTCGCTGGCGAGCCCTTCGGCCTCGGTCATCTCTGCCGTCTCGTAGACCGATGCCTTGACCGCTTCGACGGCCAGCGGGCCGTTCGCGTTGATCAACTCGGCGATCCCCAGCGCCCTGTCCCGGGCCGTGCCGTCCGGCACCACCTGCCCGATCAGCCCGATGCGCTCGGCCTCCGGCGCGGGGTACGGGCGGCCGGTGAGCAACATCTCCAGGGCGTGGGTCCGGGGGATCTGGCGGGCCAGCCGGACGGTCGAACCGCCGATGGGGAACAGCCCGCGGCGCACCTCGAACAGCCCGAAGACCGCGCTGCGCCCGGCCACCCGGATGTCGGTGCCCTGGAGCAGTTCGGTGCCGCCCGCCACGCAGTGCCCCTCGACGGCGGCGATGACGGGCTTGCGGGGGCGGTGGTGGCGCAGCATCGCCTTCCAGTGCAGGTCAGGGTCGGCGGCGAGCCGGTCCCGGTACTGCTGCCCGTCCAGCTTGCCGCCCTCGGAGAGTGCCTTGAGGTCCATACCGGAGCAGAACGTGCCGCCCGCGCCGGTGAGCACCACCGAGCGGATCGCGTCGTCCTCGTCTGCCTCCACCCAGCCGTCCCACAGTCCGACGAGCATCGGCAGCGACAGGGCGTTCTTCGCTTCGGGCCGGTTCAGGGTGAGTACGAGTGTCGCGCCGACGCGCTCCACGGTGAGGTGTTCGGTGCCGCCCATGGGCATCTCCTCCAGTCGTGGCACTCAGTAGAACAGGTTCCAGTAGGACCTTCAACCGGTTTCTGACTGGTAGTCAGTTTTCTGGTGGGTGGCTCTTCACACCTGCCACCGTCGGCGTTCTAATGGGGCCGCCAGCCCAGTGGTCCCCGTGCCCGTAGCGGTCAGGAGGAACCGTGGAGTACAACCTCGCCGACCTCTTCGAGTCCGTTGTCGACGCCGTACCGGACCGCGAGGCGCTGGTGTACGGCTACGGCGCGGAGCGCCGACTGACCTACGCCGAGTTGGACGCCGCGGCCAACCGCGTCGGCCACCACCTGGCGGCGTCCGGTGTCCGCCCGGGCCAGCACGTGGGACTGCACCTGTACAACGGCGTCGAGTACCTCCAGACGGCCCTGGCCTGCCTGAAGATCCGCGCCGTCCCGGTCAACGTCAACTACCGCTACGTGGCGGAGGAGTTGGCGTACCTGTACCGGGACGCGGACCTGGTAGCGCTGGTCCACGACGCCGAGTTCGACGACCGGGTCGCCACGGCCGCCGCCGAGTGCGCCACGCTGCGGCATCGGATACGGGTCGGCTCCGGCTCGGCGGCCACGGTGTCCTTCCAGGAGGCGGAGGCGTCCGGCTCACCCGAGCGGGACTTCGGGCCGCGCTCCCCGGACGACCAGATCATCATCTACACCGGCGGCACCACCGGTATGCCCAAGGGCGTGATGTGGCGGGCGGAGGACCTGTTCTTCTCCGGCCTCGGCGGCGGCGCGCCGACCGGCGAACCGGTGAAGCGACCGCAGGAGCTGGCCGAGCGAGTGGCGGCGGGCGGCGACGGGCTGGTCTTCTTCCCCACCGCACCACTGATGCACGGCACATCGACGCTCACCGCGTTCATCGGCTTCTTCTTCGGCCAGAAGGTGGTCATCCACCGCAGGTTCGACGCGCGGGAGGTGCTGCGCACCATCGAACGGGAACGGGTCACCAGCGTCTCGCTGGTCGGCGACGCCATGCTACGGCCGTTGACCGACGCGCTGGGCGGCCCCGCGAAGGGTGTCGACTGCTCGTCGCTGCTCACCCTGTCCAGTTCGGGGGCGATCCTCTCCGACACGGTGCGCACGCAGTTCCAGGCGCTCGTCCCGCACGTGCTGATCCTCAACAACTTCGGATCCTCGGAATCCGGCTTCAACGGCACCGCCACCGAGGACGCCGGACCGGGCAGGGGTTTCCGGTTACGCGTCAACCCGCGTACGTGCGTGGTGGATCCGGTGACCCGCTCGCCCGTCGCTCCCGGCCAGACCGGCCGCCTGGCCCAGCGTGGACACGTCCCGCTCGGCTACTACAAGGACCCCGAGAAGACCGCGCGGACCTTCTTCCGCGACGCGTCCGGCCAACGCTGGGTGCTGCTGGGTGATCTGGCCACCGTGGACGACGACGGTGTCGTGACGGTCCTGGGGCGCGGGTCGCAGTGCATCAACACCGGCGGCGAGAAGGTGTTCCCGGAGGAGGTCGAGGAGGCGGTCAAGTCGCATCCGGACGTCTACGACGTGCTCGTGGCCGGGGTCCCGGACCCCCGCTGGGGCAGCCGGGTCGCGGCAGTCGTCCAACTGCGCGACGCGGCGGATGAGTTGACGCTCACGGACCTACAGGCGCACTGCCGTGCGCGCCTGGCGGGCTACAAGGTGCCGCGCTCGCTTGTCATCACCCCCCAGATCCACCGCTCGCCGAGCGGCAAGGCGGACTACCGCTGGGCGGCGGCCGTCGCGACGGCCGCCGCCGATCCTGGGTGACCTGCGCGCCGTTGGGGCGTTCGGCTTGGTCATCTGCGGCTGTGTGCGGGGGGGTCCGTTCGCCCACCCACCCACCCGATTAACGGGGTTCGCATCTTGCCGTCGCGCACGGCTGGCGGTGGGTCGGGGGCGCGCCGGGGTGACTCCTCGCTCCGCGCGCGTAGTTGGGTGCGGGTGCTTCCCGGGGTCGCTGCGGAGACACCCCGGCACACCCCCTTACGCCGTCCCCGCGCCCGCGGCTGCGTGGGGGATGCGAACCCCAACCGGAACAAGGCCAAAAGAAGTCGCACCCCTGGCAGCAGTGCCGTCTCAAACGGCGCGTAGGCGTCGTTTGTACAGCTTGCCGTTGGGGTCCCGCGGCATCTCCGCGATGAAGTCGACAGAGCGCGGGCACTTGTACCCGGCCAGCACGCGCCCGCAGTGCGCGATGAGTTCCGCCGCCAACTCCGGGCCGGGCACCCGGTCCGGAGCGGGTTCGACCACCGCCTTGACCTCCTCCCCCCAGTCCTCGTGCGGCACGCCGAACACCGCCGCGTCCGCCACCGCGGGATGGGTCAGCAGGGCGGCTTCCACCTCCGCCGGATAGATGTTGACCCCGCCGGAGATGATGAGGTCGATCTTGCGGTCACGCAGGTACAGGTAGCCGTCCTCGTCGAGGAACCCGAGGTCGCCGACGGTGAAGAAGTCCCCTATCCGGTTCTTGCGGGTCTTGTCCTCGTCCTTGTGGTAACGGAAGGCGCCGGTGGTCATCGACATGTACACCGTGCCCAACTCCCCCGGCGGCAGCCGGTTCCCGTCGTCGTCGAA
Organism: Streptomyces sp. PLK1-5; assembly: GCA_037034305.1. GTDB lineage: Bacteria > Actinomycetota > Actinomycetes > Streptomycetales > Streptomycetaceae > Streptantibioticus_A. The sequence continues at coordinate 326,638 of JBAGJY010000003.1, read as the reverse complement.
GACGGCGATCTCGCTGATCGGCCAGGGCCGCCCGACGGTGCCCGGTTTCTTCAGCCACTCGGCGGCGGGGGCGAAGGTCCCGCCGCCCTCGCTGGCGGCGTAGTACTCCTCCACACACGGCCCCCACCACTCCAGCATCGCCCGCTTGACGTGCTCGGGGCAGGGCGCGGCGCCGTGGATGGCGTGCCGCATGCGGGACACGTCGTACCGCCGTTTGACCTCGTCGGGCAGCGCCAGCAGCCGGTGGAACTGTGTCGGCACCATGTGCGTGTGCGTGCACCCGTACGCGTCGATCGCGTGCAGCATCCCCTCGGGAGTCCATTTGTCCATCAGCACCACGGGGTGCCCTATGTGCAGCGCCGCCGCGGCGAACTGGAGCACCGCCGTGTGGTAGAGCGGCGAACACACCAGATGCACGTTGCCGTCGAACGGCTTGATGCCGAAGAAGCCGAGGAATCCACCGAGATGGGTCTCCTCGGGGGGCTTTCCGGACAGCGGACGCCGGATGCCGCGCGGCTTGCCGGTGGTGCCCGAGGTGTAGTTCATCACCCCACCGGACGTACGGTCCCGCGGCGGCTGCGACGGCTGTCCGTCGAGCAGCGCGGTGTACGGGCGGAAGCCCGGCGCCTCGCCGACCACGAAGCGGTGGTCCGCCGGGAGCCCGGCCTCCTGCGCGGCGGCCCGCGCCTGCGGCGCGTAACGCTCGTGCGTGATCAGCACCTTGGCCCCGGAGTCCGCGACGATCCACGCGATCTCCGGGCCGACCAGATGGTGGTTGACCGGTACGAGGTAGAAACCGGCCTGCGCGGCGGCGAGATAGGCGGTGAAGAACTCGGCGCCGTTCGGCAGTACCACGGCGAAGGCGTCGCCGGGGCCGAGCCCGGCGGCGCGTAGGCCGTGCACGAGTTGGTTGGCGGTGGAGTGCAGTCGCCCCGCCGTCCAGCGCTCGCCGTCCGGCGCGACCAGCATGGTGCGGTCGGGGTTCTGTGCGGCCTGCGCCCAGAATCCGCCCACGGTCGTGGTCATCGGGAACGGCCTCCTTCACGTCCGGCGATCCGGTTGACACGGGTGATGGCACGCTCGAAGCCGCGGACCAGTTCGTCGAAGACGGCCTGGACCGGTCGTTCGCAGTCGAGTCGGCCGACGATCTGGCCGACGGGTGTGCCGAGCAGCGGTTCGACCTCGTACTTCTGGATGCGGGACACCGCCTCGGCGACCAGCAGTCCCTGCAGCGGCATCGGAAGTGGGTCCGGGCTCGCCGGGTCGTCCCATGCCTCGGTCCAGCGGGTGCGCAGTTGGCGGGCGGGCTTGCCGGTCAGGGCGCGGGAGCGGACGGTGTCGCCGGATTGCGCCGCGAGCAACTTGCGGGTGAGCGCCGGGGAGTTCAGCTCGGCCTCAAGGGTGGTGAGCCAGATCGAGCCGAGCCAGACGCCCTGTGCGCCGAGGGCCAGACCCGCGGCGATCTGCTCTCCGCTGCCGATGCCTCCGGCGGCCAGCACCGGCAGCGGGTCCACCGCGGCGACCACCTCCGGGGTGAGCACCATGGTGGTGATCTCGCCGGTGTGGCCGCCCGCCTCGTAGCCCTGGGCCACCACGATATCGATGCCCGCCTCCTGGTGGCGCCTGGCGTGCCGAGCGCTTCCGGCCAGGGCGGCGGTCAACGCGCCGTTGTCGCGGGCGCGTTGGATGATGTCGGGCGGCGGTGAGCCGAGGGCGTTGGCGAGCAGCTTGACCGGGTGGTCGAAGGCGACGTCGAGTTGGCGGCGGGCGACCTGTTCCATCCAGCCGGTGATCCGCCACCCGGACTCCTGGCCGGGTGGCAGCTCGGGCACCGAGTGCCGGGCCAGGGTGTCCTTGACGAACTGCCGGTGCCCTTCGGGGATCATCGCCTCGATCTCGGCGACGGAGACTGACTCGACCTTCTTGGCGGGCATCACCACGTCGAGTCCGTAGGGCCGTCCGCCGGTGTGGGCGTCCAGCCAGTCCAGGTCGCGGGCGAGGTCGTCGGCGGCCCCGTAGCGCACCGCGCCGAGTACGCCGAGTCCGCCCGCCCTGCTGATGGCCGCGGCGACCGCGGGGAACGGCGTGAAGCCGAAGATGGGGTGTTCGATGCCCAGCCGCTGGCTCAGCTCCGTCTCCATGAGGGGCAGGATGCCGCACGCCGCCGACGAGGGGAAGAGATTTCCTGACGTAGCGTCAGTTTCTCGGGGGGGCTCAGGACCTGGCGTACTCCCGGCGGATCGCCGCCACCCTGCGGTACAGGTCCACCGCCTCGGCGCCCCGGCCCAGTTGCTCCAGGCAGTGCGCCTCGTCGTTGCGGCTGGTCAGGGTGTCCGGATGGTTGGGGCCCAGCGTGCGCTCCCGCCCCTCGGCGACCGTGCGGTACAGCCCCAGGGCCTCGTCCCAGCGGCCCAGCCAGCCCAGCGCGACGGCGACCTCACGCCCGCTGACCAGGGTGTCGGGGTGGTCCGCGCCCAACGCCGAGGCGCGGATCTCGTACACCTGGCGTGCCTCGGCCAGCGCCTCCTTCCAGCGGCCGAGCCGACCGAGGTTGACGCCCATGCCGTGCCGGGCCCGCAGCGTCTCGGGGTGTTCGGCTCCCTGGACGCGGGCGCGCACCGCGGCCAGCTCCCGGTAGAGCTTGAGCGCCTCCTCGCTGCGGCCGAGCCTGCCGAGGCAGATGCCGACCTCGTAGCGGGCGGCCAGGGTGTCCGGATGTTCCGCGCCGAGGCTGCCGGAGCGTGCCGCGACCACGTCCCGGTACTCGGCCAGCGCGTCCTCCCAGTGGCCCAGCTGGCCGAGGGTGTAGGCCACTTCGAAGCGGGTCACCAGCGTGTCGGGATGGCTGGCGCCCAGCACCCTGGCGCGGGCCGCGGCCACCTCGCGGGCCGTCTCGTAGGACTCCTGGAGCCGCCCGAGCCGCCCGAGGTTGAACGCGAGGTTGTGCCGGCAGCGCAGCGTGTCGGGGTGTTCGGCGCCCATGGTGCGTTCGCGGGCGGCGAGCACGTCGGTGTAGACGCGGTGGGCGTCCTCGTGGCGGCCGAGCCTGCCGAGGGCGAACGCGGTCTCCTGGCGGGCGGCGAGGGTCTGCGGATGGTCGGCGCCGAGTGTCCGGGTGCGGGCCGCGACCACCTGCTCGTACTCGCCCAGCGCCTCCCGCGCGTGGCCGAGTCGGCTCAGGGCGAAGCCCAGTTCGTAGCGGCTGACCAGGGTTTCCGGGTGCTCGGCGCCGAGCGCCTCCTCGCGGGCCCGGGCGACGGCGCGGTGCACCTCCACCGCCTCGGCCCAGCGGCCGAGCCTGCCCAGGCTGAGGGCGGCGTTGTGCCGACTGGCCAGCACGGCGAGCAGATCGGGGTCGACGGTGTGCCGCGGCCGGGCGGCCCAGGCCGCGTTGTACCAGGCGCCGGTGAGCATGGCGCCCCCGGTGTCCGGGCGGGGCGCGCTGCGGCCGACGGCCTGCGGGCCGAGGGACAAGGTACGGGCCCAGTAGGGCAGTTCGCCCGCCCGTTCCGCGCTGGCCTGGATGGCGGTCAGCCGTTTGCCGATCACCTGCGCGTCCTGCGGCCGGTCGTCCGGTTCCTTGCCGAGCAGGTCGAGGACCAGCCGCTCCAGCGCCTCGGGCAGTTCGGGACGGCGCTCGCGCGGTGGCTCCGGCGCGGTGTCCCGGTGCCGTACCAGCACCGCCCAGGCGTCGTCCATGTCGAACGGCGGTGCGCCGGTGGCCAGTTCGTAGAGCACGCAGCCGAAGGAGTACAGGTCGCTGCGGTGGTCCACCTCGCCACCGGCGATCTGCTCGGGCGACATGTAGTGCGGGGTGCCCATCGCCATTCCGGTGCCGGTCAGCCGGGAGGTGAAGCCGATGTCATGGCCGAGCCGCGCGATTCCGAAGTCGCAGATCTTCACCGTGCCGTCGGGCACGCGGATGATGTTGGCCGGTTTGAGGTCCCGGTGCACCACGCCCTGGGCGTGGGTGTACGCCAGTGCCGCGGCGACCTGCTCGGCGATGTCCAGCAGATCGGGCACCGGGAGCGGGATGCGCTGTCCGTCGTCCAGCAGTTGCAGCAGGTTGCGGCCGTCCAGCAGTTCCATGACGAGGTAGAGCACCCCGTCGTCCTCACCGAAGTCGTGCACCACGGTGATGCCGCGGTGCTGCAGCGAGGCGGCGACCCTCGCCTCGCGGCGGAACCGCAGCTCCATCGCCCGCGTGTGCGTGGGATCGCTTGAGTGCTTCATGGGCTTGAGGCACTTGACGGCGACCTTGCGGCCCAGCGCCTCGTCCTCCGCGCGCCACACCTCGCCCATGCCACCGCGGCCGATCAGTTCGATCAGCCGGTATCGCTCCCGGATCAGCCTGTTCTCCCCCATCGCAAGTCGCCGCCCCCCGTTGTTCTGTTTCCGTCACCCGGCGTTTTCCAGTATGGCCGCGCCGTGCAGGGTACGGCACGGCGCATCACGGCCGGGTTCGCGCACCCCTCCTGCGCGCATCGGGCGTTTCGCGGGAGCGGCGCCGGGGAAGGGGCGCTCAGCGGCGGACCCTGGGCATGCCCAGGCCGATCCACGAGATGATCTCCCGCTGGATCTCGTTGTTCCCGCCGCCGAAGGTGAAGATCACCGCACTGCGGTAGCCGCGCTCCAACTCCCCGTGCAGCAGCGCTCCGGCGGAGCCGTCCTTCAACGGGCCCGCCGCCGCGGCCACTTCCATCAGCCAGGCGTAGGCGTCACGTCGCGCCTCCGAGCCGTAGACCTTGACCGCGGAGGCGTCCTGCGGGGTGAGCGTGCCGCGCTGGAGGGCGTCCACCATCTGCCAGTTGAGCAGCTTCATCGCGTCCAGCCTGGCGTGCGCGCGGGCCAGCCGGGCGCGTACCCAGCCGAGGTCGATGACCCGGCGGCCGTCGCCGAGCTTGGTCTGGGCGGCCCAGCGCCGTACGTCGTGCAGCGCGCGGACGGCCATCGTGCCGTGCGCGGCGAGGGTGACGCGTTCGTGGTTGAGCTGGGTGGTGATCAGCCGCCAGCCCTTGTTCTCCTCGCCCACCCGGCGGGTGACGGGCACCCGGACGTTCTCGTAGTAGCTGGCGGTGGTGTCGTGTCCGGCGAGGGTGTGGATGACGGTGCACGAGTAGCCCGGATCGCTGGTCGGCACGAGCAGGATGCTGATGCCCTGGTGCGGCGGGGCTTCCGGGGCGGTGCGCACCGCGAGCCAGACCCAGTCGGCGGTGTCGCCGTTGGTGGTCCAGATCTTCTGGCCGTTGACCAGGTAGCCGTCGCCGTCGCGGACCGCCCGGGTCCTGAGCGAGGCCAGGTCGGTTCCGGCGTCCGGTTCGCTGTAGCCGATGGCGAAGTCGATCTCGCCGGAGAGGATCCTCGGCAGGAAGTACGCCTTCTGCTCGTCGGTGCCGAACTGCATGATCGTGGGGCCCACGGTGTTGAGCGCCATCAGCGGCAGCGGCACCGAGGCCTGCGCGGCCTCGTCGAAGAAGACGAACTGCTCCATGGGGCTCAGCCCGCGCCCGCCGTACTCCACGGGCCAGCCCACGCCCAGCCAGCCGTCCGCGCCGAGGCGGCGGATGGTCTGCCGGTAGAAGGCCTTCTGGCCCGCCGGATCGCGGTGGCGGGCGTAGGCGTTGTCGGGCACCAACGTGCCGAAGTAGGCGCGCAGTTCGTCACGCAGGCGCTGCTGCTCGGGGGTGTAGTCCAGGTGCACGGCCCCTCCTGAGGTCTGGTGTCCCGGCGGTCCCGCGGTGTCGGCGCACACAGTAGAACGCGTTGCAGAAAGCTGGAAGGGGTGTACGGCAGGGGCGAGTTGGCGCCTGCCGCTCGGATCCCGACCGGTCGCCGCCCCACCACACGAGGTCTCCCGGGACGGCGCTACGGCTTGCGGGCCACCGCCGCGTAGCAGGACGCCTCGGCCGCGCTGACCGCCTCGACGTCGCGCGGGGCGTCGGGGCGCCACCGGTGGGAGACGGTGATGCCCGGCTCCAGCAGTTCCCAGCCGTCGAAGAACCGGGCGAACTCCGCCCGGTCGCGCAGCCGTACCGGGGTGCCCGCCGCACGGTAGATGGCGGTCACCTCGGCCAGCGCCCGCGGTGCGAAGTCGGCCGTGGCGTGCGTGACGGCCAGTACGCTGCCGGACGGCAGCGCCCGCTTGAAGTACTCGACGACGGCGTGCGCGCCGCCGCCCTGCTCGTCGTCGACGAAGTGCAGCAGCGCGTTCAGACTGAGCGCCACCGGCCGTGACAGGTCCAGGGTGCCCAGGAGTTCGGGCGCCGCCAGCACCGCCGCTGGATCCGTGACATCGGCCTGCACGTAGGCCGTACGGCCCTCGGGGCGGCTGCGCAGCAGCGCGGCGGCGTGCGCGAGGACGATGGGGTCGTTGTCGGTGTAGACGACCCGCGCCTCGGGCGCGATCCGCTGGGCGACCTCGTGCAGGTTGGGCGAGGTGGGGATGCCGGTGCCGATGTCCAGCCACTGGCGGGCCCCGGCACGGGCCAGGGCGCGGGTGGCGCGGTGCATGAACTCGCGGTTCACCCGGGCGGCGAGTTGGGCCGCCGGGAAGACGCCGAGGACCTTCGCCGCGGCCTCCCGGTCGGCGGCGAAGTTGGTCCTGCCGCCCAGGAAGTAGTCGTAGATGCGGGCCGAATGCGCCCGGTCCAGGCGCAGGTCGACACCGGACGCGCCGTGTTCGTACTCGTTCATGACCGCCCTTCCCGTGCCGGGCCGATGCGCAGCCGCAGTCGCAGTAGTCATACCATTACGCTGCGGAAGATTTTTTCGGGGCCGCGTTACACAGCAGGGCCGCTTGTCCGATTGGCTGACAGGTGAGGGCACAACACCCTCGTTCCGACGCCGCCGCCCGTCAGCCACGGGCGCGGTCGTGTAATCCAGCAGAGGACCGTGTGAACACCAATCCCCCGCACCCATCCGCGCCCGACGGCCCGTCCGGCCCTCCGCTGCGGCAGCCCGTGCGCCGCCTCGCCCTGACCTTCGAGGCCTTCCACGACACCCACCACCTGCTGTGGCTGCGCTACGCCCATCTGCACACCGGCAGCCGCGCGGCGGCCCTGCGCATAGAGGGCGCCATATCGCGCCAACTCGCCGCCTCGTGGCCGCATGTGCTGCGCCAGGAGTCGGTGCCCTTCTACTCCTGGACCGTGCTGAAGGAACACGTGGCCGACTGGCTCAGCGCACACGACCGTCCCGTGGCGCTCACCGAGACCGCCGCTTTCGACGCCGTCTCCCGGGCACTGCGCGAGGCCCAGGAGCAGTTCGCGGTCCTGGAGAGCAGGATCGGACTGTACTCGGCCATCGCCGAGTTACCCGAGCGGCAGTGCGACGTGATCGTCCTGCGCTTCGCGCTCGGCTACGACGACTCGTTCATCGCCGCGCTGTTGGGCGTGGAGGAGAGCACCGTACGGTCGCATGTGAGCATCGCCAGGAGGAAACTGGCGGCACGGCTAGGGATTCCGTGGCGGGAGTGAGGGGGCCGGACGGATGCGTCCACGCCGCGACGGCGAGACCATCGAGGCGCTGCTCGGTAAGGCCGAGGTGCTGGCGCACGAGTACGAGGACTACGACCCGGTCGCCGCCCGGGAGGCGGTGGCCCGCAGCCTGGGCAGCACGACCGCGGACGCCGTGCCGTGCCCCACCGCGCACGAACAAGCCCGGCACGAACTCGACCTGGCCTGTGCGCTGGTGCTGGGCGCGCCGGAGGCGGCGGCGAGTTTGGACCGGCTGGTCGACCACGAACGGATCGATCCGGAGGGTGCTCTGGTCTTCGCCGCCCTGCTGCGTCTGGCGGGGCACGGTGAGGCGGCCGAGTTCTGGTGGCGGTTCGCGGCTGGCGGCGGCAGCCGTACCGCGGCCTACTGCCTGTTCCTCGAGCACCGGCGCCGCGGCGAGTTCCGCGACGCCGAGCACTGGCGCGGCGAGGCCACCCGGCCGCCGGGCGCGGCACGCCCGAGCAGCGCCCCCGCCCGGACCAGCGGGCCGCTGCTACTGTCGGAGTCGGCGCGCCGCGACCTGCTGGTGCAGTGGCACCGCGGCCTCACCCCGCGGCTGCCCGCGGCGCTGCGCGGTGCCATCGCCCGTCTACAGGCCGCCGACTGCGCCGAGGACGGCTTCGGCCGCATCCCCCGCCCCGGCCCCGCGCTGTGCGGCCGGACCACCTCGTCCGCGTCCGGGGACCGGTCGCGGTGACGGCGCCGCCCCTTCGCCGATCTTGAGGGCGGCCCACCGGTCCCGGTGGCCTGCTGGCCCGCACGCCGTGGCCGGGGACGCGGTCGAGTGGGCCGTCAACTCCCGGACGGCATCGGGCGAAGCCTCACCAGGCGGTTGCCCAGGCCCACGATCAGGGACATGAACAGGACGAACGCCGCCGTGACGAGCAGCGTCCAGGTCGTCACATGCGCGTAGCCGCCCGGCTGGCGCGGGTCCAGGAAGTCGTACGGGTACCAGTGGGCGAACGGGCCGCGCAGCAGCGAGTAGCCGAGGTACGCCAACGGGAAGGCGAGCCAGGGCAGTGAGCGCACCCAGCGGATCGGGCTGGCGGGTGGCCCCGCCAGCCAGTCGGCCAGCGCCGCCACCGGCATCACGGCGTGCACCACGATGTTCGCCCAGACGATCACATCGCCGCGCTCCTGACCGGCCAGCAGCGTCCAGTAGACGACCCCGGTCACCGCCAGGTACAGCGCCGCGGCGCCCCGCCACGCGTCGCCGATCGGGCCGCGGCCGACCAGCAGGGCGAGGCCGCCGACCAACAGCACCGCGCCACCGAAGAGGTTGGACAGGTTGGTGAAGTAGGAGAACCAGTTGGCCGCACCCTCACCGATGTGCAGCGCCTGGTCGAACGTCACAGCGAGCGCGCTCGCCGCGAGCAGCGCGACCGCCACCCTGGCTGCCCCGAGTCCCCGCGTCATGGCCGACATGAGCGCACGCTACTACAACGAGTAGTACGAATCGAGGGCCGTGCCGCGACCAGTAGGCGGCGTGCGGGACAGGTCGTCGCCTGTCGGCGGGCGCCGTCAGTGCTCAGCTCGCGGCGACCGCGTAGCGCGGCTTGGTTCCCGGCGGCGTGACCAGCAGGCCACCGATGCCTTCGAGCGGTACGGGCTCCGCCACCAGGTCCCGCCAGGGGAACCGGTCGCGGGCCTCCTCCAGGAAGGTCAGCGCGGCGGTGAGGTGCCGCGGCTCGTAGTTGTGCACACCGACGACGGACAGGTGCCGTCGGACCACCGCCTCCGGCTCGACAGCGACGGGGGCATCGGGCAGAACGGCTCCGGCGAGGACGGCGACACCCTGGACATCGAGGGTGCGCAGTCCTTCCTGCAGTGCGGCGGACGAGCCGGAGAACTCCAGCAGCACGTCGAAGGGCTCGTCATCGGGCATGCTCGACCGGGCGTCACCGGCACCGAACCGCCGTGCCAACTCCCGCCTTTCGGCCGCGTGATCGACGGCGGTGACCGACGACGCTCCGGCCGAGGCGGCGGCCGCGAGCGCGGTGAGTCCGAGCATGCCCGCCCCCACGACCACGACCCGCCTGCCCGCGAAGCCGGGCACGCGCTCGACCACCGCCATGACCGTCGCCGTGGCGCAGGCGGCGGGTGCGGCGAGCGCGTCCGGCAGGGCGTCACCGACGATGGCGATCGGCATGCCGCGGGGGAGCAGCACGTGCTGGGCGTAGCCGCCGGACAGTGGCCAGTCGGAGTCCCATGCCTCATGACCGGCCTTGCGCACGGTGCGGCACTTGGCGGTGACGCCGGCCCGGCAGCGGTCGCACGTGCCGCAGGGCAGCGTCACGGACCAGATGACCCGCTGGCCGAGTCGCAGTTCCCGGCCGTCCACCGCGTGCGCCCCGCCCGCACCGAACGCGACGATCTCGCCGACGGTCTCGTGGCCGAGGACGGAGGGGCAGGGCTGCACGCGCCGTCCGCTCACCGTGTGGCGGTCGCTGCCGCAGACGGTGGCCAGCCGCACCCGTACCAGGACCTCCCCCGGACCGAGCGGTGGCACGGGCACCGGTTCGAGGGCGATGTCCGCACCGCCGCGCCAGACGGCGGCGATGGTGTGCTCGAGTCGATCCGTGGTGCGGTCGGACTGTGCGCTCTGGTTCGTCATGCGGCGCTCGTCTCCGCGCCGCGCAGCCCGAACAGCGCGGGAAGCGTGGCCACGGACGGCAGGAGATGGGTGTGACGGTGCCCGCCGAGTTCCTCCGCGTCACTGGCTCCGGACAGCACACCGACGACGTACCCGGCGCCGGAGTTGGTCCCGGCTTCCAGATCGCGCGGGGTGTCACCCGCGACCAGTACGCGTCGCACGTCGGTGACGCCCAGCCGCTGCATGGCGGCGAAGATCATGAAGGGCGCCGGGCGTCCGGCGGGCACGTCGCTGCCGCAGACGACGGTGTCCACGACACGGTCGCCCTCCCAACCGAGCGCGGACAGCAGCGAGTCCACGACGTCACGGTCGAAGCCGGTGTTGAGCGCGACCTTGACGCCGGCGGACCGCAAATCGGCAAGGGCCTCGGGCACCCCCGGCAACGGCTGCGGGGGGTGCGCGGCGTACGCGTCCGCGAGCCGCGCCCGGAAGTCGCTGACGACAGGGGTCAGCACCTCGTCGCTGAGCGGCGTGCCGCCGCGCGGGGTGAGCAGCGCGCGGAGCGCCTCGTGCTTGGCCGAGCCGTGCCATCGGGCGATGTCGGCTGCCGAAGGCGTCCCGCCATGGGCGACGACCGTCTCCTCAAGGACGCGGTAGACCTGCAGGCCCTCGTCGATGGTGGTGCCCGCCATGTCGAGCACGACGAGTTCGGGCGGGGATGTGATCATGCGTGGACCTCCGCTTTCAGGGTTTGGCGTTGCGCATCAGGGCGGTGCGCACGTCGAGGGTGTTTTCCAGGGAGAAACTGACCATCCCGGGCAGGTACCGGTCGTCGTGGTACTCCACGACCTGACCGTCCGCGGTGCGCGCCGTCCGCTGCTGCCTGAGCAGCGGAGATCCCTCCGGCACTTCGAGATGCTCCGAGTCGACCGGGTCAGCGGCGACCGCGTCGATGATGTGGGAGGCGGTCGCGAAGCTCACGCCCTGCGACTGCAGGTACGCCCAGATCGATCCCGCGTCGCAGTCGAAGTCGAACAGCAGGCGGCCGACCTGTTCGACGAACGTGGCGCGCTCCAGCATGGCGCGTTCCCCGTCGAGGTAGCGCAGCCGCAGCACCTGCACCACGCGCGCTCCCTCGTCGACGTGCAGCTTCGAGGCGACGAACGGATCGGCCGGGCGTAGCGCCAGCTCCAGCGTGCGCTGCCCGGGCGTACGCCCGATCGCCTTCGCCCAGGCCGAGTACGACAACAGGGTGTCGAAGGGCTGCGGGATCGAGCTTGTACATACAACCGGCGGCTTACCGGAGCCGCCAGTGATGACTCCTTCGGCGCGGAGCGTGGCAAGCGCCTGGCGTACCGGTCCGCGCGAGGACTTCCACTGCTCACAGAGCTGGGATTCGGACGGCAGAGCGGACCCGACGGTCAGCTCACCGACGCGGATCTGGTCACGGACGCTCTCGGCGATGGCTTCGTGCAATGCCATGGACATGGAGCTGACTATACAGGTGCCTACGGGGTTCCGGCACCCTTCCGGGACTGACTCGTGCCGGAGACACCGACACGCCCATCGCGGCGAGGCACAGCGACTTTCCCGCCGCAGGTGAACGGAGGCCGAACACTGCGGGAAGCCACGCCGAGACGGTTGACGGCCCCCTGCCACCACCCCACGATACCTGTCATGACAGGTCGGCTTCTCGACTGGACATCGTCCGGTTCGGTGCCGACACGGTCGGGTCAGCGCACGCGGTCATCGACCGCAGGGGCAGGCAGGCCACCTTCGCGGTGGTTGTCGCGACCCTCACGGTCCGCTCCACAACCTCGCCGACCAGCAGCCCTGTTGGGGGCCCTGGCACGAGGCACTTCGTGCGGCGGCCCGGCACCTGGCTCGCACCGGTCGCCGGAAGCCCCCTCCCCCGGACCCATCCCACCGCCCATCCCACGCCGACGCGGCCCCTGGTCGTCGGCGCAACCAGTACGGAGGCCGACGGGTGACCATCAATCCCTCGCGCGCCACAGTCGCGAAATCCCTCGACGACGCGGAGCTCAGCGTCTTCCATCTGAAGGCGGCCGTGACCGCAGGCGCCGGATTCTTCACCGACTCCTACGACCTCAACGTCATCGGAACCGTGACGCTGCTGATCACACCGCAGTTCCACCTCGGCAGCGGCCAGGTCGCCATGCTGACGAGTTCGACCCTCCTGGCGGTCGCCATCGGCGCCATGTCGTTCGGACGCCTCGGCGACCTCCTCGGCCGTCGGCGCGTCTACGGACTCGAAGCGATACTGATGATCATCGGCGCCCTCGTCTCGGCGCTCGCGCCGAACTTCGCCGTGCTCGTCGTCGGCCGACTCATCCTCGGCATCGGCATCGGCGGCGACTACCCAGCCAGCGGCGTCATCATGACCGAGTACGCCAACACGCGAAACCGCGGCAAACTCGTCGGCCTCACGTTCGTCTTCTACGTCTTCGGGCAGGTCTCGGCCTACCTCGTCAGCCTGCTCGTACTCGCGGTCGGCGTCCCCGACCACATGGCCTGGCGCGTGATCCTCGGCGTGGGGGTCATCCCCTCCCTGCTGGTGCTCCACCAGCGTCGCCACATGCCGGAATCCCCGCGCTGGACGGCCGTGAGCGGGGACTCCGCACAAGCCGTCAGGGACTTCGAGACCTTCGCGGAGCGGCCGATCACGGCGGTCGCGGAACCGGACCTCGTGCGGGAGACCCGCGGTACGGCCGGAGCCCTGTCCAAGCGGAGGGTTCTGGTCACCCTCGCGGGCACGGCGGGCGGCTGGTTCTTCTACAACGTCGCGGTCTACGGCAACAACGTCAGCCAGCCGCTGCTCATCAAGAACATCATGCCCCACGCCACAACGGTGTCGAACGTCGCGCTGAACGCCGTGCTCGTCGTCTGCTTCAGCCTCGTCGGCGGCATCCTCGGTGTGGTCGCTCTCGACCGGATGCGTCGGCGGACCCAGCAGGCGGTCGGATTCGGGCTCTGCGCCGTCTCCATGCTGCTCATCACCGTCGTACCCGGGCTCAGCACGACCGTCATCCCGTTCGCCGTCACCTTCGGCATGTCGCTGTTCGGCAGCATGCTGGGGCCGAACTACACGACCATGCTCCTCGCGGCGGAGTCCTATCCGACGGCGGTCCGCAGCACCTTCCACGGCCTTTCCTCCGGCATCGCGAAGGTCGGCGCCTTCGCCGGAGCGCTCATCGTGCCGCTCATCCTGACCGGCTCGGGGCTGCGGACCGTGACGCTGATCGCCGCCTGCTGCTATCTGGCCGGTATCGCGACCACCTTCCTGGTACGTGAGCCCAGCGGGCTCTCCCTCGACGCCATCGCCGAGGACCTGGCCGTCAGGCCGGTCGCACCGGCCGGTACGGCCGCGATCTCGCCGGTCGGGGAAGTCCGGGCGTGACCCCGGCCGGGATCACCCGTAAACGCCGTTGACGCGGTGTTCGCCCGCGGTCGCCAGTCAGGCGGTCGGCCGACGACGAGCGTGTCGGGGCGAGCAGCGCCGACGGGCTTGGGTGGGTGCGGTCCACCCACCCACATGTCCGAGAGCTTGCCTAGCCTGGTCCGCATGGACCCGGACAACAGACTCGGTGACTATCTGCGTGCCCGCCGAGCCATGACCATGCCGCGGGACGTCGGGTTCCCCGACCACAGTTCGCGGCGGGTGCCCGGCTTGCGGCGGGACGAGGTGGCGCTGCTCGCCGGGGTGAGCACGGACTACTACATCCGGCTCGAACAGGGCCGCGAGCGGCATCCGTCCGAGCAGGTGCTCCAGGCGATCGCTCGGGCGCTGCGCCTCGACGACGACGCGGCCGCCCATCTGTTCCGGCTGGGCCTGCCCACCGCGTGGCCGCAAGTGCGGTCGACCACGACGGTCAGCTTGGACCTGCGTCGGCTGATGGACGGTATGCGTGACGTGCCCGCCTTCGTGGTCGGCTCGGCCCAGGACGTCCTCGCCGCCAACGCGATGGCCCGCGAGCTGTACCGCGGTTTCGCCCGTTTCGACAACCTGCTTCGGATGATCTTCCTGGATCCCTTCGCCCGGGAGTTCTACGGAGACTGGGACAAGGCGGCAGGGGTTGCCGTGAACAACCTGCGCGCGGCGTCGGCGCGGTTTCCCGATGACGAGCGCATCGGACGCGTCGTGGGCGAACTGAGCGTGCACAGCCCCGCGTTCGCGACCTTGTGGGCGCGCTACGAGATCCGCCCGCGCACGCACGAGGACAAGCACTTCCACCATCCGCAAGTAGGGGACCTGCACCTGCACTTCGAAGCGCTGGCCGTCACCAGCGCTCCCGGCCAGCACCTGTCCGTCTACAGCGCCGACCCGGGAAGCGCCAGCGGCGATGCGCTGGTCCTGCTGCGCCGACTGGCCGAGCAGCGCGCCGCTTCGCCCGAACACGAAACCGCGTCAGAGGAAGAGAACGCACATTCATGACCGATTCGACTGCCCACGCCGCCGGAACCTTCGAGATCGCCGGAAGGAAGGTCGCCCGGCTCGGCTTCGGCGCCATGCGTCTTACCGGGTTGGGTGTCTGGGGTGAACCCGACGACCGTGATGAGTGCATCCGTGTGGTCCGCCGTGCCGTCGAACTCGGCGTGCAACTGATCGACACCGCGGACTCCTACGGGCCGCACGTCAGCGAGGAGATCATCCGGGAGGCCATCCACCCCTACCCGGACGACGTGCTGATAGCCACCAAGGCCGGTCTCACCCGCAACGGGCCCGATGTGCTCAGGACCGACCAGGGGCTGGTGCGCCTCGGTCCCAAGGCCTGGCCGCCCGTGGGGCGCCCGGAGTACCTGCGCCAGCAGGCCGAGATGAGTCTGCGGCGCCTCGGCCTGGACCACATCGACCTGTTCCAACTGCACCGAGTCGACCCCGAGGTCCCGCTGGAGGACCAGGTCGGCGAGCTGAGGAGCCTCCAGGAGGAGGGCAAGATCGTCGCGATCGGCCTGTCCCAGGTGACCGTCGATCAGATCGAGCAGGCGCGCCGGATCGCCGCCGTCGCCACCGTACAGAACCGCTACAACCTCACCGACCGCACCTCCGCCGACGTCCTCGACTACTGCACCCGCGAGGGCATCGGCTTCATCCCCTGGGCGCCGGTGGGCGCGGGCGAACTCGCCAGGCCGGGCGGGCCGGTCGACCGCATCGCCTCCGCGCACGGGGCGACCGCGTCCCAGGTCGCGCTCGCCTGGCTGCTCGCCCGCTCCCACGTCATGCTGCCCATCCCCGGCACGTCCAAGACCGCTCACCTGGAGGACAACATCGCGGCGGCGAAGCTGGCGCTGAGCGCCCGCGAGATCGACGAGCTCACCGACGTCGCATGACCTTCCCCCACCGCGAGGCCGCCTGCCCGTGTCCGCCTTCTGCCGAAAGGACTCCCCTTCATGCTGCTGCCCGTTGATCAGGCGGGTCAAGGGCGGGCAGTCGTGCTGCTCCACGCCCGCCCCACGGACCGGACCATGTGGAACGCGCACCTGCCCCTGCTCGCCGAGGCTGGAGTCCGCGCCATCGCCCTGGACCTGCCCGGCCACGGTGAAGCCGTCGTGCACGACCAGCACGAGGTCGCGCCGTGGACGGACGTGCTCGACACACTCGACCACCTCGGAACCGACCGCTTCGTGCTGGCCGGAAACTCGCTCGGCGCGCTGGTGTCACTCCAGGTGGCGGTGACGGCCCGCGACCGGGTCGACGGTCTGGTCCTGGTGGGCTACCGCCCCCACGACCAGGAACCCTCCGAGCGTCTCCAGACGGCCTGGGACCGCGAACGCACCGCACTCGAAGCCCATGACATCGACGCAGCCGTACAGGCAGGAGTCGAAGCCTGGACCTGCGAGCGCACGGACCACGAAGTCGAAGCGCACGCGGCCCGCATGCTGCGCAACCAGCTACAGGCGCGGCTCGCCCACGGCGAGCCGCCCCAGGCCGAGGACCCGCTCAGCAAGGACCCTGACGCACCGCGCAGTCTCCGCCTCCCCTCACTGGTGGCCGTCGGTGAGCACGACATGCCCGACTTCTTCCGCGGAGGCGAGCAGTTGGCCCGTGACCTCTCCTCGGGTGACCTCGCGGTCATCCCCGAAGCGGGCCACCTCGCGCCGCTGGAGCAGCCCGCAGCCTTCTGCGCACTCCTCCTGCAATTCCTGAACCGCATCCCCACGAACGCGCCTTCCAACGCTGGCTGAAACCAGGGCGGTTGGCGAGGGCGCGGTCTGCATCGACTACCTCCGATCACGCGCCATCGCCAACGTCCGGCGCCACCTCCCGAGCCCCGTCCAGCGCGCTGACGATGACCGTCGTGGTCGCGCTGGGGAGCTTGACCGCGGCCTCGGACGGGCCAGCGATGACCAGGAAGTCGCCGATGACGGCCACTCACCCGGTCAGAGCACGTCACGGCACACCAGCCTGCCGCGCCGTGGAAGGAAGGGCACATGAACTCTCCGCACGAGGCGAAGAAGCGTGTCGCCGAGGCCATGGAAGACAAATTCCTGCCTGGCATCAAGGCGATTGGATTCCTGGCACTGATGGCTTTCCTGATCATCGGCGCGACGAGCACCGCGAATGTGGCGTTGCCCGACCTGTCCAGTGCGGCCGCTGTTGCGGCTGGCCTCCTCGGTGTCGCCATCAATCACAGGCTGCCGTGGTTCGCGCTCCTGGCCATGGGAGTGGCCGCGTACGCGGCTGTTTCCGTGTTCCTTCTTCATCCTCCCCACCCAGCCGCTGGCGCTGCTCTCACGGCTGCGATTGCCGCATTCGCTGGGCTGTTCGTGGACACCAGCGAGATCACACATCCGAAGAAGAAGTGACTGACCTGCCCTCGGGGTCCGGCTGACGCCCTCCTCTCGCGTCCGTAAGGCACCTGGGCTGTGAGGCTTTCGCCGCACCAGGCCTGCTGCTCCCGCCCGGAACCGCCCAAAGAAGAGTGCCTGCCGCCGGGCCACGAGGGCGGCGAGGATTTTCAGCGGCCCGACCCCGTACGGCAGGCACCCCAGCGGACCCCAGCCCAGTTGCCGCCCCCGGCATCGAGGAGAAAACTTGAACCAAGCGGAACAGGTTTCCTTAACCAGCCCGCACATTGGTAAAAGCAGTCGCTGTCGATTACACCCGGCAGCCCGCACTCCATGCCCACTCCGCGGAGAGAACGGAGAGGCGGATGAACAAGCAACAATTCGACGCAGTCAACGTGACCATCGATCCCGAAGTTTCCGAGGAACAGCCAGAAACGACCGACCAGGCGACATGCACTTGGCAAGGGGCCGACTACAGCGTTGGAGCTGAGGTGTGCATGGGGGGTACCTGGCACGTCTGCATGTCGAACGGGCAATGGCAGGACACCGGACGCCCCTGTTCCGAGTGACTCACCAACACAAGGACGGAGCAGAGCATGTCCGGTCCAACTATCAACCCTGTAAGTTCTCAAGCCCCCAACAAGCCGATGAGTGTCACCGGCACGACGGATCCGAACGGGCACGTCATCGTATCCACTGACTGGGGTCACTCACACGGCGCGGATGCGGACCCTCAGGGTCGTTGGGGAGCGACGTTCCAGGCGCCGATGGATCCCGGCACCCACAATGTCACCGTCACCCAGCGGTCAACGGACGGTTCGGAAGTTTCGACCGGTACGGCGTTCACCGTCAGGAACGAATAGAGCGAACAGCCACCGGTGCTCCGCGTTCACCGCGACGCGGAGCACCGCCACATCTGGATCTCGTACCGCTCAAGGCCAGTGAACAGTGGCGGGGTGGCAGCGCGCTGACGCGCTCGCGCTTCAGACCCACCCCCGAACCGAACGACACGCAAGTGGTAGCTGCCCGCCCCGCCCAGCTCCAACGGATCGCCAGCAGGACCATGCGGAACCGACCAGGCGAACACCGCACCCGAGGGCACTTCCAACGTGGCTTCACCCAGCGCAGCCCCTTCCCGTCGCTGCGGCTGGCCGTCCCAGACTTCCAGGCGGACCACGGTGTCGTGCGCAGCCACGGTACTGGCGACCATGGCACCGCCCCGGCTCACGACAAGTTGACGGCCACTGAGGTCAGGCAGTACCCAAGGATCGTCCGCAAAGGGACTCTCGCTGTCGCACAGAGCGAACCGGCCACGTTCAACGGTCACCTGCTGCTCCGCAGTCCGCAACAGGCGGCTCATCGTCCCCTCCTCGATCAGCGGGCGGACCACATTCTCTGTTCCCGCGAAGTTCCCGGGAGGCTCAACGGATCGCCCAGATCTCAAACGTCACAAACAGACCACGTCCTGCGAAGATGCTAGCCACAGCCGCGGTTCCCGAGCAGAGGTGGAGGCCACATGAAGATGCTGATCAACGTGCCGGAGACGGTGGTCGCCGATGGGCTGCGCGGACTGGCGGCGGCGCATCCGGAGTTGACGGTGGACGTGGAGAACCGTGTCGTGGTCCGGCGGGAGGCGCCGGTCGCGGGCAAGGTGGCGCTGGTCTCCGGTGGCGGCAGCGGGCACG
Organism: Streptomyces sp. PLK1-5; assembly: GCA_037034305.1. Classification (GTDB taxonomy): domain Bacteria; phylum Actinomycetota; class Actinomycetes; order Streptomycetales; family Streptomycetaceae; genus Streptantibioticus_A. The sequence continues at coordinate 308,057 of JBAGJY010000003.1, read as the reverse complement.
AGCCGTTGCACGCGGGGTTCGTGGGACGGGGCATGCTGGACGCCGCGTGTCCCGGCGAGGTCTTCACCTCTCCGGTGCCCGACCAGATGGCGCGCGCCGCGGCGGCCGTGGACAGCGGGGCCGGGGTGCTGTTCGTGGTCAAGAACTACACCGGTGACGTGCTCAACTTCGACATGGCCGCGGAACTCGCCGAGGACGAGGGCGTGCAGGTCGCCAGGGTCCTGGTCAACGACGACGTGGCGGTCACCGACAGCCTCTACACGGCGGGGCGGCGCGGCACCGGTGGCACGCTGTTCGTGGAGCGGCTGGCGGGCGCCGCCGCCGAGGAGGGCGCGCCGCTGGACCGGGTCGCCGCCCTCGCGCAGCGGGTCAGCGACGGCTGCCGCAGCTTCGGCGTGGCGCTCAGCGCCTGCTCGACCCCGGCCAAGGGCGGTCCGACCTTCGATCTGCCGCCCGGTGAGCTGGAGTTGGGCATCGGCATCCACGGCGAGCCGGGCCGCGAGCGGCGCGCCATGATGACCTCGGGGGAGATCGCGGACGCCGCCGTGGACGCCGTGGTGTCCGACCTGCGGCCGGACGGTCCGGTGTTCGTCCTGGTCAACGGGATGGGCGGAACCCCGCTGCTGGAGCTGTACGGGTTCAACGCCGAGGTGCAGCGGGCGCTGGGCGAGCGCGGGGTGCCGGTGGTGCGTACCCTCGTCGGCAACTACGTCACCTCGCTCGACATGGCGGGCGCCTCGGTCACGCTGTGCCGTGCCGACGACGAGTTGCTGCGGCTGTGGGACTCGCCGGTGCGTACGCCCGCGCTGCGCTGGGGCTGTTGAGACACCGCTGGCACGACCGACCCCGTACCCAGGAGGGACGCACCCGGAATGAACACATCCACACCTGGCACCCCCGATCCGGTGATCGACACCATGTTCGTGCGCCGCTGGCTCGGCCTGGCCACGTCGGCGATCGAGCACAAGTCCGGCTGGCTCACCGAACTGGACTCCGCGATCGGCGACGCCGACCACGGCACCAACATGCAGCGCGGCTTCGCCGCGGCGTCCGCCGCCGTCGAGAAGGAGCCGTCGAACACCCCCGGTGATGTCCTCACCCATGTGGGACGGCAGTTGATCAGTTCGGTGGGCGGCGCCGCCGGTCCGCTGTACGGCACCCTGCTGCGCCGGGCGGGCAAGGCCCTGGGCGACCAACCGGCCGTCACGCCCGAGGAGTTGTGCGTCGCACTGCGCTCCGGGGTGGACGCGGTGGCGCAGCTCGGCCGCTCCGAGCGCGGCGACAAGACGATGCTGGACTCGCTGTATCCGGCGGTCGAGGCGATGGGGTTCAAGCTCGGTTCCGGTTCCGGGCTGGTGGCGGCACTGGCCGCTGCCCGTACGGCGGCGGATCAGGGCGCCGCGGCGACGGTGCCGATGCTGGCGCGCAAGGGGCGGGCGAGTTATCTGGGCGAGCGCAGCGTCGGCCACCAGGATCCCGGGGCGACCTCGGCCGCGCTGCTCATCGCCGCGTTCGCCGAGGCGGCGGAGGCGGGGGCGGTATGACGGGGCAACGGGTGGGCGTGGTCCTGGTGTCGCACAGCGCCGAGGTCGCCGCGTCGGTGGCGCGGATGGCCCGCTGCCTGGCGACGGGGGGTGCGGCGACCGCGGTGGCCGCGGCGGGCGGCACGGAGGACGGCGGAATCGGCACCAGCGCGGAGCTGATCAAGCGGGCGGTCCGCAAGGTCGACGCGGGGGCGGGCGTGGTGGTCATCGCCGACCTGGGCAGCGCGGTGCTGACCGTCAAGGCGCTGCTGGAGGACAAGGAGTTGCCGGACGGCACCCGGCTGGCCGACGCGCCGTTCCTGGAGGGCGCGGTGGGGGCCGTGGTCACCGCCTCGGCGGGCGGCGACACCGCGGCGGTCACCGCCGCTGCCCAGGAGGCGCACGGCTACCGCAAGAGGTGAGGCGGAGCCGCTGGGAGTGCGGTTCGTGTGCCGTCGGTCATCCGCTGCACCGTCGTGGCTGGTCGCGCGGTTGTCTTCCCCGCGCTGTTTCAGGGGCTGCCGAACCGCGGCTGTTTCGCGCCCGGCCTGCTCAGCCGACCGGCCTTTCGAACCACGTCGGCTCGTCGTCCAGCGCCATGCGGATGCGGGTCAGACACCCGTCACCGAGCGGTGGCAGCTCGTCGAGCGCGAACCAGCCGACGTCGATGGACTCCTCGTCGTTGACCTTCGCCTCGCCGCCCACCGCGCGGCAGCGGAACGTGATCGTCATGAACTGCACCTGGTCACCGTGCGGATAGGCGGTGGGTTCCTCGGCGAAGACGCTGACCACCCGCTCGGGCACCGCGCGCACCGCCGTCTCCTCGTACACCTCGCGCACCACCGCCCGCGCGGGCTGCTCGCCGGGCTCGGGGATGCCGCCGACGATCGTCCACTGTCCGTTGTCCGCGCGGCGCACCAGCAGCACCCGCCGCCGGTCGTCCAGGACCACGGCGGAGACACCGGGCAGGAAGAGCAGCCGCTGACCGATGCTGGCTCGCAGTTCGCGCAGGAATTCAGGTATGGCCACCCGCCGAGCATACGAGGAACACCAGTCGGGAAGCCGACCCTCGCCCGGTCGACGGTGCTCGGGTCAGGAATCGTCGAGGGCCCTGGTGGCGCGGTTGCGCAGCCGGGCGCGGATCGCCAGCAGCGCGTCCTCCGGGTGGTCGACCGTCACCGTGAAGCGGCGGCCGTCGCCCAGGTCGAGCACCAGGCCGGGCCCGCGCCGCACCACGACGGCGGTGCCCATCTCGGGCCGCCAGCGGTACCCCCAGCCGCCCCAGTGCCGCGGGCTGATGGACGCCGCGAGGTGGGCGGAGTCCACCTGGTCCAGCGGGATGCGGCGGCGCGGCAGGCCGATGTGGCCGCACCGCACCTCAAGGCATTCGCGGTCCACCCGTACCCGCACATGGGTGAACGCGATCGTCCCGTACAGCACCAGCAGCCCGGCCGCCAGGCAGCCGACCACCGACATGGTCAGCGGGACGATCCCCGAGGTCCAGGGCGAGTCGACGGCCAGCTCGATGCCCAGCGCCATGCATCCGGCGCCCGCGGCGGCCAGCAGCCACTGGCCCCGGTTGGTGGCGTGCCCGGTCCACACCTCAGGCGCGGGGGACTCAGCGTCCCGTGCGCTGCGGGAGTCGTCCATGTCTCGGAGCGTACTCGGAGTGCGGCGGTTCGGCACTGAGTGTGCGGAACCGCGCTCAGTGCGTGGCCGCCGCCCCGGCGAGAGTGCGTCCCTCGGCGTAGGCCAGCGCCGCGGCCTCCAGCGGTTCCGGGCGGCCGTTGAGGATGACGGTGAGGCCGCCGGTGGGCTCGGCGTCGGGCGCGGGGGCGGCACCGATCCGGCGCAGCGCCTGGGCGGCGACCGCGTCGGCCGACCCGTACATGACGGTCTCGGGCGCACCCGGCGGCTGGACGGCGGCGCGGATGCGGTCGATGACCAGTTCGTAGTGAGTGCAGCCGAGCACGACGGACCGCACGCCGCCGGGGGTGCGCTGGGCGGCGGAGGCGATGGCGGCGTCGATCGCGGTGTCGTCGGCCTGCTGCAGGGCGTCGGCGAGTCCGGGGCAGGCCACCTCGGTGACCTGGACGCCGTCGGCGAACTCGGCGATCAGGGCACGCTGGTAGTCGCTGCCGGTGGTGGCCGGGGTGGCCCAGATCGCCACCGGGCCGCCCGCCGCCGCGGCGGGCTTGACGGCCGGGACGGTGCCGATCACCGGAATCCCCGGCTCCAGCCGCTGCCGCAGCGCGGGCAGGGCGTGCACGGAAGCGGTGTTGCAGGCCACGATCAACGCGTCCGGTTGCTCCGCGGCGGCGGCGTCCGCGCAGGCCAGCGCGTGCTCGGTGACGTACTGCGGGGTACGCGGCCCCCACGGCATGCTCGCCGGGGCGGAGGACAGCACCAGGTCGGCGTCGGGGCGCAGTCGGCGCACCGCGGCGGCCGCCGCCAACAGACCGATGCCGGAGTCCATGAGCGCGATCTTCACTGCGGCGTGCCTCCCGGTGTCGTGTTGTCGCTGCGGTCCGACCTGGCCATCAGGGGCCGCCCGGCCGGACAGCGCCCCGGCAACTCTAATAGATCGTCTTGTCTGCTCACGGCCCGCCTCGCAGCGCGGGCCCGTGCGCGGCGGGCGCGGTGGCGGGCCCGAGTGCGGCAGACTGCGCCGGTGACCTTGTGGACCGTGATCGCTGTTGTCTCGCTGCTCTGCTGGCTGTGGCTGCTGCTCGCACAGGGATTCTTCTGGCGCACCGACGTGCGCCTGCCGCGCTCCGCGGAACCGGACATCTGGCCGACGGTGGCCGTGGTGGTACCGGCGCGGGACGAGGCCCATGTGCTGCCGGTCAGCCTGCCCTCGCTGCTCGCCCAGGAGTATCCGGGCCGGGCCGAGGTGTTCCTGGTCGACGACGGCAGCTCGGACGGTACGGGCGCGCTGGCCCGCGCCCTCGCCGACGAGCACGGCGGGCTGCCGCTGACCGTGACCTCGCCGGGCGAGCCGCCCGCCGGCTGGACCGGCAAGCTGTGGGCGGTACGGCACGGGATGGCCACCGCCTCCGCCGCGTACCGGGCGGAGTACCTGCTGCTGACCGACGCCGACATCGCCCACGAGCCGTCCTCACTACGGGAGTTGGTGGCGGGCGCGGTCGGCTCGGAGCTGGACGTGGTCTCGCAGATGGCGCGGCTGCGGGTGGCCACGGTCTGGGAGCGGCTGATCGTTCCGGCGTTCGTGTACTTCTTCGCCCAGTTGTATCCGTTCCGCTGGGTGAACGGTTCGGGCCGCACCGCCGCGGCGGCCGGGGGGTGCGTACTGATCCGGCGCGCCGCGGCCGAGCGGGCGCGGATCCCGGAGTCGATCCGGCAGGCGGTGATCGACGACGTGTCGCTCGCCCGCGCGGTGAAGCGGTCGGGTGGCCGCATCTGGCTGGGGCTGGCCGACCGGGTGGACAGCGTGCGCCCGTATCCGCGGCTGTCGCAGCTGTGGCGGATGGTCTCCCGCAGCGCGTACGCCCAACTGCGGCACAACCCGCTGCTGTTGGCCGGAACGCTCGCCGGGCTGCTGCTGGTCTACCTGGTGCCGCCGTTCGCGGCGGTCGGCGGCGCGGTGGCGGCGGACGCCGCGGTGTGCGCGGCGGGCCTGGTGGCGTGGGCGGTGATGGCGGGCAGCTATCTGCCGATGCTGCGCCACTACCGTCAACCGCTGTGGCTGGCACCGCTGTTGCCGTTCACGGCGCTGCTGTACGCGGCGATGACGGCCGACTCCGCGGTACAGCACTACCGGGGGCGGGGCGCGGCCTGGAAGGGCCGCACCTATCCGCGTCCCGAGGCCGCGCCCCTGCCCGACCAGCGGGTGTAGGGCCGGGACACGGCACGTGGCCGCCCACGGACCGGGGTCCGGGACGGCCACGTTTCATGGATGCCGGAGGAAGCGGTTCGTCAGGCGTGCGGCCCTGTCGTTACCCAGGACTCACTCACCCGTGCGGCGACGGCGCAGCGCCCAGGCGCCACCACCGATGGCCGCGGCGGCGAGGGCGCCGCCCGCGCCGGTCTCCAGCGCGTTGCCGTTGTTCACCGAGCCGCCCTCACCGGCCTTCACGCTGCCGCTGGGGTAGCTGCCACCGCTGCGCCGGCCACCGTTGTAGCCGCCACCGTTGTAGCCGCCACCGTTGTAGCCGCCGCCGATGTAGCCGCCGCCGAAGCCGCCACCGTGGTGACGGTGGTGACGACGGTGACGCCGCTCGATGACCTGGATGTGCGTGCGGAAGAAGCCGTCACGCGGGCACCGACCGGTGATCAGGAAGTGCCTGCGGTGACGACGGTGGTGACGGTGGTGGTGGTGGCGCTTCGGGCCGACCCAACCGCCCCAGCGGTCGTCGCGGTCGGCCTCACGCCGGTGGCCCCAGTGCTTGTACTCGACCTTGCCGGACCCCACGTACAGGCGCTTCCCGTTGAAGATGCCGTCGCGGTGGAGCGTGATGTGGTCGCGGCGGAACGCCTCGGAGAAGGCGCGGATGGTACGGACGTCGTCGGCCTGGGCCCTGGGGCAGCGGACCCGGACGTGGACCCGCTCACCGGACCACGCGACCTTGGGGTGGACCCGGATGTGAGCGCGCCGGTGGTGGTGGCGGGCCACGGTGTCGCCGCCGGTGGCGAACGACGCCGGAGCGGTGACGCTGATGACTGAGGCCGCACCCACGATGGCTGCGGTTGCCAGGCGCATAGTGCGCATGTGTGATCTCCGATTCCCGGGCGCAGCCGCAGACACATACCGCCTGCGTAGCCATATAACTACGCCCCGTCATATCTGACGATATGTAGGCACCTGATGACCCGCCACTTAAGATCGGCGTAAGAGTGAAGAAGATCCCACACTCAACACTAAATCATGACATTTCGCCTGATCAGGGGCGCACTAAGAGGCCGTCAGAAATTTCCCTGACGGCACACCAGATGGGCTAGTGCTTGCGCCCCGGGGTCCAGTTCATGCCCCAGCCGTACGCCTGGTCGACGGTGCGCTGAGGGCTCACGCCCAGCCGCGGCACGAGGTACCGCGCCTCCCGGCGCACCACCAGCTCCCCGCCCTCGTTGCTGATCAGGGCCAGGGCGCAGACGGTGGACGGCACCGTGCACTCGTCCAGCGAGAACTCGACCGGCGCGCCGTTCTGCGGCCGCAGCGTGGTGGTGGCGTGCAGGCCCGCGAAGCTGCGGGCGCCCTCGTAGATGGTGACGAAGACCAGGATCCGCCGGAAGGAACGCCGGTGGTCGAGGTTGATGGTGAGGTTCTCGCCGCTGTCGACGGCGCCGGTGCGGTCGTCGCCGTCCAGGTGGATGTACGGGGGCCGGTCGATCGCGCCGAACGCGTCCCCCAGCGCCTGCACAACTCCCTTGGTTCCGTCGGTGAGTTCGTACAGCGCGCACAGGTCGAGGTCGATCTCGGCGGAGTGGGAGCCCACCAGTCCTGCCTTGCGCAGCCAGCCCCTCGGCTGCTCGCGCATCCGCCAGTTCAGATTGACCCGCATGGCGCCGGAGGTGCCGCCCTGCTTGGTCAATGAGACCGACGGCGCGTCCTTCGTCAGGGTGACCTTCGCCAGTCGTACGGGAGCCACGGAGGGCGCGGGAGGCGTCAGGGGTTGCGCGCGGGCGGCGGGGGGCGCGGGCACCGGCTCTGGCGCCGCCTCGGGCTCGGGCGGCAGGAAGGCGTCCGCCGGTATCCCGAAGTCGGCGGCCAGCCCGGCCAGCCCGCTGTCGTACCCCTGGCCGACGGCCCGGAAGCGCCACTGCCCGGCGCGCCGGTACAACTCCCCCAGCACCAGTGCCGACTCCACCGTGGCGTCGGCGCACGCGAAGTGCGCGACCTCGCCGCCCGCCACCGCGTCGATCACCCGGATTCGCGCACCCGGAAGCTGGCCGAACGTTCCGCCGTCCACCGAGGCGGCCAGCACGACCTTCTCCACGTCCGGCTCAAGGCGCGTCAGATCCACCAGCAGGCCGTCCAGCCGCTCGCCGTCCGCCGGTCGCGCGCCCTCGTGGCGAACGCCTCCGCAAGGGTGCGACCCGCCGTGCCCGACGACCTCCGCCCGCCCGTCGGCCAGCAGCAGCGCCCAGGCTTCGGTGCGCGGCGCCCCGGGGCCCGGGCGCCAGCCGAACTCCACCCGCAGCGGTCGCGCGGGCACGGGCACGTTGGCCCCCTTGGGCATGGACATGAACTCCCCCTTCGTACAGCCCGGGACACCCCCGGCAACTCCCCTTAAAGGCTGGCGTTTACACGATCAGAACGCCGCCCGGCGACCGATTTTCACAGATTCGATCACATTGGGGACCAACGTTCACTCAGGGAGCCATAAACAACCCTCTTACCGGACTCCCCATCCAGCACATCGTGGGCTTAACTTATGGAGCATGACCACCCCCCGCGGCACCTACGGCGGCGGCTACTACGCCTCGTCGTCCTTCCCGGACACCCCGATCTACGACAGTCTGGTCGCAGAGCGGGGCACCCCTCAGATCGCACCCATCCGGGTCCCGTCGCCGTACGACTCCGGCAGCCATCTGCCCGCGCTCCCGGCGGCACTCCCGGCCCTTCCCTCCGGGCCGTCCATCAACACACCCCAGCAGGGTACGTACACCGGCTACCTGCCGAACACGCCGCCCGCTGCCTACCAGCCCCAGCAGCCCGCGCCCGCGCCGTACATCCCGCAGCAGGCGACGGCACCGCGCGGCTACCCCGGCGGCTACCCGAACCAGGGCCCGCAGCCCGGTCCCGTGCCGACCGGGTACGAGGCGGTGCGGCCGGTCGTACCGCGCCCGGTGCCTCCGCGTCAGGTTCCCGGCGGCTTCGGGGACGACGGGTACCAGTACCGCCGCCCGTACAACGGCCAGGGGTACTGAGCCCGTCCGGCGGACACCGTCGGGTGGCATACGCCCTGTCAGTGGCTACTGGCACCATGGCCGCATGAGGACACCACACCTGAGCGCCCTGCACGTCTACCCGCTCAAGTCGGCCAGTGGGCTGTCCCTCGGCGAAGCGGCCGTCGAGCCGTGGGGGCTCGCCGGGGACCGGCGGTGGCTGGTGGTGGACGGCGCGGGCGGGTTCCTCACCCAGCGCCAGCTGCCGCGGCTTGCCCTGGTCCACACCGAGCCGCTGCCGGACGGCGGGCTCAGGGTGAGCGCGCCCGGCATGGCGCCGCTGGATGTCGCCGTGCCCGAGCCGGTCGCCACCACCGCGGTGCGGATCTGGCGCGACAAGGTGGAGGCGGTGCCCGCCGCGCCGGAGGCGGACGCCTGGCTCGGCGCGTTCCTGGACAGCGAGGTGTCGCTGGTGCACCTCGACGATCCGGCGCGCCGCCGCCCGATCGACCCCGACTACGCCCGGCCCGGCGAGACGGTGAGCTTCGCGGACGGCTTTCCGCTGCTGCTCACCTCGACCGCGTCGCTGGACGCCCTCAACGCGCTGATATCCGCGGGCCGGTTCCCCGACGAGGCGCCGCTGCCCATGGACCGGTTCCGGCCGAACGCGGTCGTGTCCGGCACCGAGCCCTGGGCGGAGGACGGCTGGCGCAGGGTGCGGATCGGGGAGGTCGCCTTCCGCGTGGTCAAACCGTGTTCGCGCTGCGTCATCACCACCACCGACCAGCGGACCGCGCGACGCGGTCGGGAGCCGCTGCGCACCCTTGCCGAACACCGCAGGTTCGGCGAGAAGTTGGTCTTCGGTCAGAATCTGATCCCGGAGCGCCCCGGAACCGTTCGGGTGGATGACCCGTTCTCGGTGCTGGAGTGACGCGTCAAGGCGGTGCTGCGGTCACGCCCCTTAGTGGGGTGTTTCGGTCGACTTGCGGCCCGCCCCGCGCGTACGCCGTGCCGTGTGCGGTACTTGGACGTGCGAAGGGGGTGTGGTGCGATGCGATCGGTTCCGGGACTGTGGCGCTGGCAGGGCAATCCGCTGCGGCGCCGCAGCGATGTGGTCGAGGCATGGGCCAGCCTGGTCACCGTCGGTCTGGTGTTCGTCGGCGCGCCCCTGGCCGGGCTCGCCGCGGGCCAGACGGTCGGCTCCGACCTCCAGCGGACCGTGCAGCGGCAGCGGGCCGAACGGCACCGCACCACCGCCCATGTGGTCACCGTGGACCGGCACCCCGCCCAGGTGGCCGACTCCGAGGCCGCGCACGGCCAGGACGGCACCCGCGTGGCCCTGGTGCGATGGCGAACGGCTGACGGGGAGTGGCGCACCGGTGTGGTGCGGATCGAGGCACGGCACGGGGTGGGCGATCCGCTGGCGGTGTGGACCGATCGGCGCGGACGGCTCACCGAGCGGCCCATGGACGAGTCGACGGCCACCACCAACGCGGTGGCCGCGGGCTTCGGTGTCTCCGGTGCGGCGGCGGCGCTCGTCTGCGGGGCACGGCAGTTGCTGGGCTGGCGGATCATGCGCAGACGGCTGGCGGACTGGGCCCGCGAGTGGGCTCGGGTGAGTGAGGACTGGGGCCGGGCGGGCGCGGGCGGTTGACACGGCGGGAAAGTCGTCGTGGTCACATGCGTTCCGGGAGCGGAAGCGGACCTGCGTTGTCCACCCGAACCCGCCCAACTGTGCTGATTCGGGGGCCTGTCCGCGTGCGTCGGCACCCTGCGGCGCGCGCTACGGTGGAGCACGGTCGCGGGGACGGATCCCAGGGCAAGAAGGTGGGGGCAGAGCAGCACCATGGCACAGGGCGTGGCTCAGGTGACGCACACCAGTACGTCGCGGTGGCGGCGCCGCACCGGCGAGTACGAGACCCTCGCCGCGGCCCTGGAGGCGGCGGGCGACGGCGACGTCGTGGCGATCACCCCCGGCACCTACCGGGAGAACGTGGTGCTCCAGCGGGCGGTGACGCTGCGCGGCGCCGAGGGGCCGGGCTCGGTACGGATCGCCCCGCCCGGTGGTGTCGCCCTGACCGTCCGTGCCTCCGCCACGGTGCAGGACCTGCACATCGAGGGCCAGGACACCTCCGCCCCCGCCCTGCTGGTCGAGGGTTCCGCGCCGGAGTTGCAGGACCTGCGGGTGGTCACCCGCTCCGCGGTCGGCATAGAGGTGCGGGACGGCGCCCGGCCCACGGTCAAGCGCTGCACCGTCGACAATCCGGCCGGGCTCGGGGTGAGCGTGCTGGACGGCTCCGGCGGGGTGTTCGAGGAGTGCGAGGTGATCGCCGCCGGTCAGACCGGCTTCGCGGTGCGCGGTGGCGCCTCGCCGCGGCTGGAGCGGTGCCGGGTGCACCACGCCACCGGCGCGGGCCTGACCGTGACAGGTGACGGCAGCACGGCGGAGGTCGTCGGCTGCGAGGTCTACGAGATCAAGGGCACCGGGGTCCAGGTCGCCGCGCGCGCCACCGGCCATCTGACCGACTGCCAGGTGCACCGCACCACCGGCGACGGGGTGACCCTGGACACCGACGCGGTGCTGACCATGGCCGACTGCGATGTGCACGACGTGCCGGAGAACGGGATCGACCTGCGCTCCCGCTCGGTGCTCACCCTGGCCCGTTCCACCGTGCGCCGCTTCGGCCGCAACGGCCTGTCGGTGTGGGATCCGGGCACCAGGGCGGACGCCAACCGGTGCGAGATCCATGACAGTACCGGTGACTACCCGGCGGTGTGGATCAGCGACGGGGCCGCCGCCGTCTTCGACTCCTGCCGGGTGCGTGACGTGCCGGACGCGTTGTTCGTGCTGGACCGCGGCTCCCGCGCCGACGTCGTCGACAGCGACATCTCCCAGGTCCGCAACACCGCGGTGTCGGTGAGCGACGGCGCGACGGTCCAGTTGGACGACTGCCGGATCCGCGAGGCCGCCACCGGCGCCTGGTTCCGCGACCACGGCAGCGGCGGCACCCTCGCCGCGTGCACCATCGACGAGACGGCGACCGGGGTGATCGTCACCAAGGGCGCCGATCCGGTCCTCGAGCGGTGCGCGGTGAACAACCCCACCGAGTCCGGCTTCTACGTCTCTGCGGGCGGCCGCGGCACCTTCACCGGCTGCACCGTCACCGGCAGCCGGGGCTACGGGTTCCACGTCATCGACGGCTGCCGGTCCACCGTGACCCGGTGCCGCACCGAGCGCTGCGCCCGCGGCGGATACGAGTTCTCCGAGCCGGGGCCGATCGCCGAGGGCTGCACCAGCGACGAGAGCGCCGAACGCCGCCCCGCCGCCGACACCACCGCGGGCACCGCCGAAGGCCTCCCCCCGCATCCGGCCACACCCCCGGCCACCGCACCGGCCACCGCCGTCCGCTCCTACGGCCTGCTCGGCGGCATCCCCGAACCGCGTCGGCCGGAACCCGCCACACCGCCGACCAGCACGCGGCCGTCGCAGGACGTGCTGGGCGAACTCGACGCGCTGGTCGGCCTGGAGAGCGTCAAGCGGGAGGTGCGCGCGCTCATCGACCTGATCGCGGTCGGTCGCCGCCGCCAGGAGGCGGGGCTCAAGGCCCCCTCGCTCCGCCGCCACCTGGTCTTCACCGGCTCCCCCGGCACCGGCAAGACCACGGTCGCCCGGCTGTACGGGGAGATCCTGGCCGCCCTCGGAGTGCTGGAGACCGGGCACCTGGTGGAGGTCTCCCGGGTGGACCTGGTGGGCGAGCACATCGGGTCGACGGCCATCCGCACCCAGGAGGCGTTCGAGCGGGCCCGCGGCGGTGTGCTGTTCATCGACGAGGCCTACGCGCTCGCGCCGGAGGACGGCGGGCGCGACTTCGGCCGGGAGGCGATCGACACCCTGGTCAAGCTGATGGAGGACCACCGCGACGCGGTGGTCGTCATCGTCGCCGGGTACACCGCCGAGATGGAGCGCTTCATGGCCGCCAACCCCGGCGTGGCCTCGCGTTTCTCGCGCACCATCGCGTTCGGCGACTACACCCCGGAGGAACTGCTGCGGATCGTCGGCTCGCAGGCCGACGAGCAGGAGTACCGGCTGGCCGAGGGCGCCGACGAGGCGCTGCTGAAGTACTTCACCGCGCTGCCGAAGGGGCCGACGTTCGGCAACGGACGCACCGCCCGGCTCACCTTCGAGGCCATGGTCGAGCGGCACGCCGGACGGGTGGCGCAGCTCGCCGCCCCGACCCATGCCGACCTGCAGCTGCTCTACGCTGAGGATCTCCCGGAACTGCCCTGAGCCCGGCGTCGGCCACGTGCGAAGATGGGCCTGCCGCGGGGCGGTGGAAGAGCGGGTCGACGGAAGGGACGGGGGACAGGTGGGCGACAACCAGAACCTCCTGGCCGAGCAGCGGCGCGCCCTGATCCTTGACGAGGTCAGGCGGCGCGGCGGGGTGCGGGTCAACGAGCTGACCCGCAAGCTGAACGTCTCGGACATGACGGTGCGCCGTGATCTGGACGCGCTGGCCCACCAGGGCGTGGTGGAGAAGGTGCACGGCGGCGCGGTCCCGGTGGCCGAGGCGAGCACCCATGAGCCGGGCTTCGAGGCGAAGTCGGGTCTGGAGCAGGGCGCCAAGGAGGCGATCGCCAGGGCGGCCGCCGCCATGGTGCCGCCGGGCAGCGCCATCGCCCTGTCCGGTGGCACCACCACGTATGTGCTGGCGCACCATCTGCTGGACGTGCCGGACCTGACCGTGGTGACGAACTCGGTGCGGGTGGCCGACGTGTTCCACTCCGGTCAGCGCCGGGTCGGCGGCGGCGCCCAGTCGGCGGCCCGTCCCGGGGCCGCGACGGTGGTGCTGACCGGTGGGGTGCGCACACCGTCGGACTCGCTGGTGGGGCCGGTGGCGGACCGGGCCATCCGCTCCCTCCACTTCGACGTGCTGTTCCTGGGTGTGCACGGGCTGTCGGTGGAGGCGGGCCTGTCCACGCCGAACCTGGCGGAGGCGGAGACCAACCGGCAGTTCGTCCGGTCGGCGCGCCGGGTGGTGGTGATCGCGGACCACACCAAGTGGGGCACGGTGGGCCTGAGTTCGTTCGCCACGCTGGAGGAGGTCGACACGCTGGTGACGGACGCGGGCATACCCGAGGTGCTGCGCGCGGAGATCTCCGAGCACCTGGCGGACCTGGTGGTCGCGGGAGAGCCGGACGCTCGGGACTGACCCGAGGTATGATATCGCGTCAGGTATCGTGGCGCCGCCAACGACCGCTTCCCGTCTGGAGGTACCGCAATGGCGCGCCGACTCCGCCCGGTGGGGCTGGACTTCGTGTCCTCAGCCCAGGTACGGCTGGTCTTCGCGGCCGGGACGAAGGCCGACACCCCGGCCGTCTACCGGGCGCTGGCACAGGACACCGAGGGCTGGACGAACTGGTTCCGTGCGGTGGCCTCGGCCCGGCCGACCGACGGCGGGCGGCTGATCGGGCTGGTCGGCGGCGTCCGCCTCGTCGAGACCGTCCTTCAGGCGCGGCCGGACGAGCGGTACGTGTACCGCGTGGACGAGACGAACGTGCCCGGGGTCAAGGCACTGGTCGAGGAGTGGCGGGTCAGTCCGCTGGCCTCCGGCGGCACCCGGGTGCAGTGGACGTTCGCCGCGGACGCGCCCGCCTTTGTGCGCGTGCTGCTGCGGTACGCGCGCCCCGGGCTCGGCCATGCCTTCCGGGACGCGATGCGCACCCTGGACCGGCGGCTGGCCCTCCCCAGGACCACCGCCTGAACCGCTACAGGAACTCGGCGAGTCGCGGCCGCGCCCCCAGCAGGACGAGCACCGCGGCACCCGCCAGGGCCCCGGCCGCAATCGCGGGCCAGCCGTCCAGCGCATGCCCGGCGGACGCCATCCGCGTCTCGAAGTCGGCACGCCGGTCCTGCTCCAGGTGGTCGAGCCGGGTGGCGAAGTCCCAGTAGTCGAAGGCGACATGGTCGCGGCCCACATCGGTGAGGACGACCACCGCGTCGTCGAGCCGTCCCGCGGCGAGCAGCCCGCGCAGCGTCGCGTCGTCGGCCCGGAAGGCGGCCAGCGGCCTCAACGCGGCGGCGTAGGGCGGCAGTTCGGCAGCACTGGTGCCGGGGCCGGGGCTGAGCAGGCCGTCGAGGCGCCGCATCTGGGTGTCGTAGTCGTCGCGGTAGGCGGCGCCCGCGCCGGGGTCCTGGACGAACCAGCGGCTCTCGGCGGCCGCCGCGTCGGCCGCCGCGGTACGGGCCTCGGCCAGCCGCGTCCACGGCCCGAGTCCCTGTGCGGCCGCCCGGTCCAGTTCGCCCGAGGCCGCCAGCAGGCTCGTCGCCCCGACCACCGTGACGGCCAGTACGGCCAGCGAGGCCGCCACGAGCGCCGGGTTGGTCCGCCGCCGGTAGCGCACGGCGAGGTCGCGCTGCCACCACACCAGCACACCCAGCGCGAGCACCCCTAACCCGCCCAGCGCGACGGCGTACCCCCGCTCCACGTCACTTGCCCGGCTGTGCAGTGCGACAGCCTGCCGCTGGTAGGTCCGGGCCAACGCGTCCACTACGGGCATGAGTTGGTTCCGCATCACCATGCCCGCCTGGGCGGACAGGTCGACCGCCGGGGTCGGCGGGCGGCCCGCCACCGGGTCGGCGCTCTGGTCGTCGGCGTACTCGGCCTGCCCGCTGAGTTCGTCGTACCGGCCCAGTGCGGTGAACACCGCCTGGATCCGGGTGGCTTGGCCGGGGTCGCCGCCGAGTTGCCGCAGCAGCCCGCTGATCTCGGTGCGCCGCTGCTCGGCGGCGATCAGCGCCAGCACCTGGTCGCCGACCGGGACGGCGGGCTGGTCCGGGGCGTGGCCCGGTATGAGTTCGTCGGCGCGCTCGGCGTCCAGGTCGGCCAGCGCGTAGTGGAGTTCGGCGGCGGCCGCGGCCCGGTCCGCCACCGTCCGGCGCAGCGCAGTGGTCTCCTCGCGCGCCGTGCCGAAGCCGAGCACGGCGGCGGTGCACAGGGCGCTGACGGCGAGCAGCGCCGCCACGGCCTGGACGGTCAGTCGCGTCGGCCCGGTCAGCCGGGACAGCCGTCCTTGACCGCGGGTCATGCCGGGACGCTAGGAGCGGCGGTGGTACGGAGGGTGACGTTCCTGGGGTTCGCGGGTGACCCGCGGGTCACGGAACCGTCCCGCGGGTGACGGGAGTTCAGCTCGGCCAGGCGCCGGTGGCCAGGAAGGTGTCGATCGCCGCGGTGTACGGCAGGATGTCCAGGCCCTCGCGGGCCAGCCAGTCGTCCGAGTAGTACTTGTCGAGGTAGCGGTCACCGGGGTCGCACAGCAGCGTGACCACGCTTCCGGTGCGGCCCTCGGCCAGCATCTCGGCGACGATGCGCAGCGCGCCCCACAGTCCGGTGCCGGTGGACCCGCCCGCCTTCCGGCCGATCGCCCGCTCCAGCGCGCGTACCGCCGCCACCGAGGCGGCGTCGGGTACCTTCATCATCCGGTCGATCGCGCCCGGCACGAAGCTCGGCTCCATACGGGGACGGCCGATGCCCTCGATACGGGAGCCGCGTTCGCAGCAGACGTCCGGATCGCCGCTGGTCCAGCCGTCGAAGAAGCAGGAGTTCTCCGGGTCCGCGACGCACACCCTGGTGTCGTACATCATGTAGTGGACGTAGCGGGCGATGGTCGCCGAGGTACCGCCGGTGCCCGCGGTGGCCACGATCCAGGCGGGTTCCGGATAGCGTTCCCTGCGCAGTTGCTGGTACATCGATTCGGCGATGTTGTTGTTGCCCCGCCAGTCCGTGGCGCGTTCGGCGTAGGTGAACTGGTCCATGTAGTGGCCGCCGGTCTCCTGCGCGAGCCGCGCGGAGACCTCGTACATCGTGCGCGGGTCGTCCACCAGATGGCACCGGCCGCCATGGAACTCGATGAGCCGCTGCTTCTCGCGGCTGGTGGTACGCGGCATCACCGCGATGAACGGGACACCGGTCAGCTTTGCGAAGTAGGCCTCGGAGACGGCGGTGGATCCGCTGGACGCCTCGATCACCGGACGGCCGGGCCGGATCCAGCCGTTGCACAGCCCGTACAGGAACAACGAGCGGGCCAGCCGGTGCTTCAGGCTGCCCGTGGGGTGGGTGGACTCGTCCTTCAAGTACAGGTCGATTCCCCAGTGTTCGGGGAGCGGGAAGCGCAGGAGGTGGGTGTCCGCGCTGCGGTTGGCGTCTGCCTGGACCTGGCGGACGGCTTCTTTGAGCCAGATGCGGTATTGCTGGTCGGAGCGGTCCACGTCCATGGTGGGGAGGGGCTCGCGGGGGCTGTCGGCAGCACCGCCGCCGGTGTGTTCGACGGTGTCCACTGGCCTTGGCCTCCCGCTGGTCGCCGTTCCCGGCCGCGCTGCCGGGCACTTGCCGATCATAGGCAGCCACCGGCCGGTGGGCGCGCCGCGGCACATCGCGGCGACGTCGAGTGGCCGGGGGGCCGCGCCATCCGGGCGCACACCACCGGAATGGCGAGGGAGCGCGCTGCGGGAGTTGCGGAATGCGCCTCCCGGGGCGAACCTGGTCCCGCACACGGAGTACAGAAACGGTCACTCTGGGTGTTCCCGCACAGGCTTTCCCAATCGAGCGGGTCGGGGCACGGTCCCGGAGGTCGGCCCCGCCGCGGAGGGAGTCGCAGCCGTGATCTCTACTCAGCACAGCCTGCGGTGCGCCGTACGGCTGGAGGCACTGCCCCATCGGATCGGACAGGTCCGCCGAATCGTTTCAGCGCAGCTTCGGTACTGGAATCTGGAACCGCTCCTCGACACCACCCTGCTCGGCATCACCGAGTTGCTCGCCAATGTGCACCGCCACGCCCAGCCCGACAAGCAGTGCACCGTCGAGCTGTCCTACGACCGGGGCCGGCTGACCGTGTCGGTCACCGACAACGATCCGCGCCCACCCGCGGTCGCCCTGGGCACGGACGCGCTGGACACCTCGGGCCGCGGCCTGGCCATGCTGGCCGCGCTCAGCGACGGCTGGGGCACGCGGCCCAACGGCGACGGTGACGGCAAGGTCGTCTGGTTCACCCTCGCCAAACGCGCCCCGACCACATCCCGGGTCCGCACGGGGGTCCCGGTACCCACCGCGGCGGCGCTCCAGATCCGCGCACGCGGCCTGCCGATCGCGGCTTCGCTGGCCTAGGGCCACGGCCACCTACGAGGCCGGGCGCACCTTCGGCGGCGGGGGCTGCCGGGGCGGAGGGGGCTGACGCACGCCGATCCAGTCGGCTCGGCGGACGCGGGGAAGCCGCCGGGGCGCTGTTCGACAGCAGGGCCGAGCCCACCGCGACAGCGCGGACCGGCGCTCCCCGACCCGCCGCAACCGGCGAACAGACCCAGACCGGCCACGGGCCCTGACACCCGGGCCCCGGCCGGCCCGAGGTCACTGCGCGGCGACGGCCCGAAGCACATCAAGCCGCGCCGCCCGCCGCGCCGGGCGCAACCCGGCCACCACACCGGCCGCCAGCCCGACCAGCAGCACCACCGCCAACCGTGCCGACGGCAGCGAGAACGCGCTCACCCCCGAGGAGTCGGCGCCGCGTACCAGCGCCCAGCCGAGGAACACGCCGAGCCCCAGCCCGCCGACCGTGCCGAACGCCGCCACCAGCACCGACTCCCAGCGGACCATCGCCCGCAACTGCGCCCGGGTCTGCCCGACCGCCCGCAGCAGCCCGAGTTCCCGGGTCCGCTCGTACACCGCGAGGGTGAGCGTGTTGGTGATGCCGAGCAACGCGATGAGGACGGCCAGCGCCAGCAGCGCGTAGACCAGGGTGAGCATGGTGTCGATGCCGGACGCCGAGGACTTGGCGTACTCGGCGCGCGTCTGCACCGTGGGGCTGCCGTACGCGGCGGCGGTGCGCGCCACGGCGGCCTTGCCGTCGGCCACGGACACCCCGGGCCGCAGTGTGACCGCGACCAGCGTGTCGGTGTCCTGGGTGCGGTGCGGCTCCCAGGCCTGGCGTGGGATCACGTAGTCGCCCACCAGGTCGGCCTGTTGGTAGAGCGCGCCGACCGTGAACCGCTGCGTGCTGCCGTCGGTGAACCGCAACGTCGTGACGGAGCCCACCCGCCAACCGTGTTTGGCGGCCTGGTCACTGCAGACCGCGATGTCCCGCGAACCCAGCGCGTTGAGCGCGCCGTCGACCTTCCCGAGGTCCAGCGCCCGCGCGAGCCCGGCCGGGTCCGCGACCGTCAACTGCGCACCGGCGCCGTCCACCTGGGCCACCCCCTTGCCGAGTCCGACCGCGGTGTCCACCTGCGCAAGCCTCGCGAGGGCGGGAGCGAGCCGCGGGCTCAGTCCGCTGCCGCCCGCGCCGAACGCCGGTGCGCTGACCGCCACATCGCCCGCGAAGGACCGCGAGACGGTCTGACTGAGGGTGTCCTTCAGCGATGCGCCGAACACCGTGAACAGGGTGACCACGGCCACCCCGACCATCAGCGCGGTCGCGGTGGCCGCCGTCCGCTTGGGCCCGCGCAGCGCGTTGCGCCGGGCCAGCGCACCGGTGACCCCGCGCAGCCGGGCGAGCGGGGCACCGAGCACTCGAACGGCGTAGCCGGCCGCGACCGGTCCGAGGACGATGAACGCCGCCCCGGTGACCGTCGCCCCGACTGCGGTGACCAGGATCGACGGCGTGCCGGTGGCGCCCAGCACGGTCAGCGCGACACCGGCGGCGATACCGCACGCGGCCGCCGCCGCCCGTGTCCGGGAGGCACCGGACCGGTCGACGGCCGTCTCGCGCAGCGCGGCCAACGGCGTGGTGCGCCCGGCCCGTACGGCGGGTAGCAGCGCGGAGCCCACGCAGACCAGCACGCCGACCGCGAGCGGCAGCGCCAGCGAGGACGCGGAGACCACCAAGTCCCCGGAGGGGAAGGGGAATCCGATGGCCGGGAACAGAGCCTGCAACCCGGCGGCGATACCGATCCCACCGCACAGTCCGGCGGTTGACGCGACCACGGCGACGGCCAGTGCCTCCGCCAGCGTCGAGCCGACGACCTGGCGGCGGGACGCGCCGAGCGCCCGTAGCAGCGCGTTGTCGCGGGTGCGTTGGGCGAGCACGATCGCGAAGGTGTTGTGGATGGAGAACGTGGCCACCAGGAGCGCGATTCCGGCGAACACCGTGAGCAAAGTGGTGAACAGGGACAGGAACTGGCCGGAAGCATCCTGCTGCATCTCCGCCGTGGCGCGCTCCCCCGTGATCACCTCGACGCCCCTGGGCAGCACCGGGGCGATCGTGTCGACGAGCTGCCGCTGGCTGGTTCCGGGGGCGGCGCGCACCGCGATGCTGGACGCCTCACCGGGCCGCGGCATCAGGTACTTCTCGGCGTCGCCGAGTGTCATCCCGGTGTACGTGGCCTGCGCCATGCCGTCCTGTCCGCCGAAGGTGGCGAGGCCGACGATGGTGACCCGCACCGGATCGGGAGTGCGCAACACCGTGGTGTCGCCGATGCGCAGCTTCCCCATGGTCGCGGTGGTCCGGCTGATCACCACCTGCCCGGGCGCCCGTGGAGCATGGCCCTGGGCGATCTGGTACGGGTTGAGCCTGGCGTCGGCGATCCAGTTGCCCGCGATGGTCGGCGGGCCCTTGCCGCCGACGGGCTGTCCGTTCCTGCCGACCAGCTGCCCCGCGCCCTCGATGTCGGGCTCGGCGTCGGCGACCCCGGCCACGGCCCGGATCCGGCCCACCAGGGCGGTGTCCACCGGCTGCCGTACGCCCTGGCCCTGGCCGGACACGGCGATGACGTCGAAGCTACGGACCACGGCGTCCCGGCCGTCGCCCGCGCTGGCGAACAGCGTGTTGAAGCTGGCCCGCAGGGTGTCGCCCATCATCATCGTTCCGGCCAGGAACGACACGCCGAGCAGTACCGCGAGGAACGTTCCGGCGAACCGGCGCTTGTGTGCGCGCAGTGCGGCGACGCTCAGCCGCAGGGTGGCCCGGCCGCCGTTGATGGCGGTCATGGGCGTGTCTTCTGTCGTGTCGAGCCGTCAAACGCCTTCATCCGGTCAAGTACCCGGTCGGCGGTGGGGCGTTCCATGCGGTCGACCAGATGTCCGTCGGCCAGGAACAGCACCTCGTCGGCGTGGCCGGCGGCCACCGGGTCGTGGGTGACCATCACCACGGTTCGACCCCGCTCGTGCGCGGCGTCGGCGAGCAGTCCGAGGACCTCCGCGCCGGAGCGCGAGTCGAGGTTGCCGGTCGGCTCGTCGGCGAAGACCACCTCCGGCCGTCCGGCCAACGCCCGGGCCACCGCGACCCGTTGCTGCTGGCCGCCGGAGAGCTGGCTGGGCCGGTGCCGCAGCCGGTCGCGCAGCCCGATGGTGTCGATCAGGTCGTCGATCACACCGGGATCCGGGCGGGTTCCGGCGAGATCGAGTGGCAGGGTGATGTTCTCGGCGACCGTGAGGGTGGGCACCAGGTTGAACGACTGGAAGACGAACCCGACGCGCTCCCGCCGCAGCAGCGTCAACCGCCGGTCCCCCAGCGCCCCCAGCTCGGTGTCGCCGATGTACGCGGCGCCCGAGGTGAGCGTGTCCAGTCCGGCGGCACAGTGCATCAGCGTGGACTTGCCGGAGCCGGACGGTCCCATGATCGCGGTGAAGCGCCCCTGGGGGAAGCCCACGGTCACCCCGTCGAGGGCCCGCACTTGTGTGTCGCCGCTGCCGTAAACCTTCACGGCGTCGCGTACTTGGGCGGCGTGCGCTACACGCAGGGCGCCTGCCGTGGTCATCGCGCGCCGCCGAAGCGCTCGTCCAGCACGGACAACCTGCGCCAGTACTCGTCCTCGTCGATCTCACCGGCCGCGAACCGGCGGCCGAGGACGGCCACCGGCGACTGCTCGTTGGGCCGCGGCGGGAACGGCCGTGTCCAGGGGGCGCCTCCACGGCGCCACACGGTGCGCCGCAGCACCGTCAGCACGCCGATCACCACCGCCGCCCACACCAGTGGGAACAGCAGGATCCAGGGGCCGGGCCCGCCCCCGTGCCAGGGGCCTGCCAGGACGTCCATGACGTTCAACTCCTCGATGCCACCGGCCTGTTCGGTGACCGGTTCCCGGTCCGCGGCCACGGTGGTCGCGGACACCATCGAGCGTCGTTCGTCGGGCGGTTCTGGTCGTCGTACGGCAGGCGCCACTGCGCGTACCTCGCCAGGAGTACCGGGGCCAGCGGCGGATGCTACGCGGCGAGTGCCTCCAGCGGGTCGTCGAGCACCGGCTGCCAGGCCAGTTCCGCGGCGCCGACCAGACTGTTGTGGTCCAGCGAGCAGCTGAGGATCGGCACCGAGCCGCTGCGCCCCCACAGGCTGCGGTCGGCCACGACGGCGCGCAGCCGCTCCGGATCGGCCTCGAACAGGTACCGGTGCAGGCCGCCCAGGGCGATGCGGTCGGGGTTGAGCACATTGACCAGTCCGGCGAGTCCCAGACCAAGCCGGTCGATCAGCGCCTCCGCGGCGGAACGCACCAGCGGATCGTCGTACTGCGTGCGCAGCAGTCGGGCCGAGCTGTCCAGCAGCGACACCTCGGGGCCCGTCGGGCGTCCGGCGGCCTCCAGGAAGGCCACCGGGTCGACCTCGACGTCCAGGCAGCCACGGCTGCCACAGTGGCAGGGGCGGCCTTCGGGGTTGACGGTGAGGTGGCCGACCTCCAGGGCAAGGCCGGAACTGCCGGTGTGCAGACGGCCGTCGAGCACCAGAGCGCCGCCGACACCGCGGTGCCCGGTGGCCACCACGAGCAGGTGCTGTGCGCCGCGTCCGGCGCCGTGCCGGTGCTCGGCGAGCGCGGCCACGTTCACGTCATTGCCCACGAAGGACGCCACCGGGGCGCCGCTCGGGCCGGTGACACCATGGGCCGCGATCTGCTCGGCGAAGACGTCGCGCACCGGCGCACCGGCGGGCCAGGCGAGGTGCAGCGGGTTGAGCGCGGTGCCCTCGGGCTCGGCCACCGCGGATGGCACCGCGAGTCCGGCGCCGACGCAGTCGCGTCCGGAGGACTTCAGCAGTTCGACACCGGCCTCGACGACCAGGCCGAGGACGTGCGCCGGGTCGGCGGGCACCGTCATGCAGCCGGGGGTGGTGGCGACGATCCGCCCGCCGAGGCCGACCAGAGCGGCCCGGAAGCCGTCGGCGTGCACCTGCGCGGCGAGCACCACCGGTCCGTCGGGGGCGACCTGGAGCCGGTGCGAGGGGCGGCCCTGGGAGCCGGCCTCCACCGTGGGACGGGTGTCCACCCGGATCAGCCCGAGGGTTTCGAGCTCGGCGGCGACCGCTCCGGCAGTGGCCCGGGTCACCCCGAGTTCAGCGGTGAGCACCGCACGCGTGGGCGCGCGTCCGGTGTGTACGAGCGCCAGCGCCGGGCCCAGCGCCGTGCGCCCCCTCTCAAGCCTTGTCCGAGTCTGCGTCACGGTCCTATTCTTACTTTGTGCCGACGCTAAACAAAATACGGACGGCCCTTGATGGAACCGACCACAGCCCGTCCGGTACCCCACTGACCGCCCTTCGCACCGCGCTCACCGCCTTCTTCGCCGTGGACGGATTCGTCTTCGCCGGATGGGTGGTCCGCATTCCCGCCATCAAGGTCCAAGTCGGGGCCTCCTCAGGCGCCTTGGGCCTCGCACTGCTCGGTGTGTCCGCCGGGGCGGTCGCCACGATGGTCATCACCGGGCGGCTGTGCCACCGGTTCGGCAGCCATCCGGTCACCGTGGGGTGCGCGGCGCTGCTGGCGCTCAGCGTAGCGCTGCCGCCGCTCACCCACTCGGCACTGGCCCTCGGACTGGTCCTGCTGGTCTTCGGCGCCGCGTACGGCGGGCTGAACGTCGCCATGAACAGTGCCGCCGTGGACCTGGTCAGAGCGCTGCGCCGTCCGGTCATGCCGGGCTTCCACGCGGCGTTCAGCTTCGGCGGACTGGTGGGCGCGGGGCTCGGCGGGCTGCTCGCCCCGCACCTGTCCGCCACCCGGCACCTGCTCCTGATCACCCCGATCGCCCTGCTCGTGACAGCGGTCGCGGGCCGGGTACTGCTACGGCACCCGGCACCCCACACCCAGCCGGCGGAAGCGTCGCCCGCGCGACCGCGCTCCGCTACCGGCATCCGCTGGCTGGTCGGCGTCTTCGGCCTGATCGCGCTGTGCACCGCGTACGGCGAGGGAGCGCTGGCGGACTGGAGCGCGCTGCACCTCACCCAGGACCTGGGCACCGGCCCCGGGCTCGCCGCGGCCGCCTACGCCCCGTTCGCGCTGGCCATGGCCGTGGGGCGGCTGTCGGGCACCGCGCTGCTGGAGCGCTTCGGCCAGACCCGCACCCTGGTCTTCGGCGGGCTGACCGCCGCTGCCGGGATGCTGCTGGGCGCGCTGGCCGGGCAGCCGTGGCTGGCGCTGACCGGGTTCGCGGTGACCGGCCTGGGCCTGGCCAACGTCTTCCCGGTGGCCATCGCCCGGGCCGGGGCGCTGGCCGGGCCCGGCGGGGTCGCCGCCGCGTCCACGCTCGGGTACGGCGGCATGCTGCTCGGACCGCCCTGCATCGGATTCATCGCCGAGGCGGTGGGGCTGCCGCTGGCGCTGACCACGGTGGCGATGCTGGCGGCGGCCGCCGCGCTGATCGCCTTCGCGGTGCGCAACGCGGAGCCGCACGCGACGGGTTGACGCCCCTTCGGGCCGTTGTCAGACCCAGATGCCACCATGTGGTCATGGAGACAGCCGAGTTCATCGAAATCCTCCGCCGTGAGGGCGAGTTGTTGGCGACCGCGGCGGAGGCCGCCGGGTGGGACGCGCCCGTGCCGCCGTGCCCGCAGTGGCGGGTGCGCGATCTGGTCGCGCACACGGGCAGCGTGCACCGCTGGGCGGCCGGATTTCTCGCCGGAGTGACGGAGCCCGCGCCGCTGGTGGTCGACGCCCCGCCGGACGAGGCCCTCGCCTCCTGGTTCCGGGACGGCCACAGCCGCCTGCTGGACCGGCTCGGCGCCGGCCCGGCCGACCTGGAGTGCTGGGCCTTCCTACCCGCCCCGTCCCCCCTGGAGTTCTGGGCCCGGCGGCAGGCGCACGAGACGGCGATCCACCGCTTCGACGCGGAGGCCGCGCTGGGCAAGGGCCACGCCCCGAACCGTACGGACTTCGCGCTGGACGGCGTGGACGAACTGCTGACCGGCTTCCTGACCCGCTCGCGCGGCAGACTTCGCTCCGAGACACCGCGGGTGCTGCGGATACGGGCGGTGGACGGCCCGTCCGGCCCGGTCGACTGGTGGCTGCGGCTGTCCCGGGACCCGCTGCGTGTGCAGCGTACGGACGGCGCGCCGCCCGCCGGCGTCGCGGCACCCGACTGCACCTTCAGCGGCCCGGCCACCGCGCTCTACCTCACGCTGTGGAACCGCGGAACGCACGAGGACATCGAGGTGACCGGCGACGGCGCGCTGGCCGAACTGTGGCGCCGTACCGCCGTGGTCACCTGAGCCATGCGGGTCAGCCGAGCCAGCCCGGCCGCACCAGCCCCGACTCATAGGCCAGCACGACGAGTTGGGCGCGGTCCCGGGCACCGAGCTTGACCATGGCCCGGCTCACGTGGGTCTTGGCGGTGAGCGGGCTGACCACCAGGCGGCGGGCGATCTCGTCGTTGGACAGTCCGATACCGACCAGCGCCATCACCTCCCGCTCGCGCTCGGTGAGTTGCTCCATGCCCTCGGCCGCCGCCGGTTCCTTGGATCGGGCGGCGAATTCCGCGATCAGCCGCCGGGTCACTCCGGGCGACAGCAACGCGTCCCCGGCCACCGCGGCCCGTACCGCGCGCAGCAGTTCGTCCGGTTCGGTGTCCTTGACCAGGAACCCGGTGGCGCCGGAGCGGATCGCCTCGAAGACGTACTCGTCCAGCTCGAAGGTGGTGAGGATGACCACCTTGACGTCGGCCAGCGCCGGATCACCGGTGATCCGGCGGGTGGCGGCCAGCCCGTCGAGCACCGGCATGCGGATGTCCATCAGCACCACATCGGGCTTGAGCCGGGCGACCTGGCGCAACGCCTCATCCCCGTCAGCCGCTTCGCCCACCACCTCGATGTCGGGTTGCGCGTCCAGCAGCGCACCGAATCCGGCACGCACCAGCGCCTGGTCATCCGCCAGCACCACCCGGGTCATCGGTCCTCCTCAGCGGCCGCACCGTCCAGTCCGGCCATCGGGAGCGTGGCGACCACCCGGAATCCGCCGTCGCCACGTGGCCCGGCCTCGACGCTGCCACCGAGGGCCGCCGCCCGCTCACGCATGCCTATCAGTCCGTTGCCGCCTCCGCAGTCCCCGCCCGCGGTGGCCGGTCCATCATCGTCGATCCGCAACTCCACCTCCCGCGGCCGGTAGCCGATCCGGACCCGGGCGGTCCGGGCGCCCGAGTGCCGCACCACGTTCGTCAACGCCTCCTGAACGATCCGGAACGCGGCGAGATCGACTCCGGGTGGCAGCGCCCGCGCCTTCCCGCCGACGTCAACGCTGACCTGAAGTCCCGCAGCGGCCGCCTGGACGGCCAGTTCCGGAATCCGGTCCAGGCCTGGTGCCGGGGTACGGGGCGCCGAACCCGGCGAGCGCAGCGTCCCCAGCACCTGCCGCACCTCGCCGAGCGCCTCCTTGCTCGCGGCCTTGATGGTGGTCAGCGCGATACGCGCCTGCTCCGGCCGCTCGTCGATCAGCGCGAGGCCCACACCCGCCTGCACGTTGATGACCGACAGGCTGTGCGCGATCACATCGTGCAGCTCACGGGCGATCCGCAACCGCTCCTCGTCGGCACGGTGGCGTTCGGCCTCGGCGCGCTCCCGACGGGCCCGGACGAACTGCTCACGGCGCACCCTGATCAGTTCGGCCGCGGCACCCAACGCCAGCAGCGAGGCGGCGATACCGAACTCCGGTCCCCAGCCCTGGGGCGGCTGGCCCGCCGGTGGCAGCCAGCGGTAGAGCCAGTGGCCGACGAGCAGATGGCCCGCGTAGAGCCCGATCGCGGCGGCCCAGGCATCGTGGCGGCGGCCATGGACGACGGCGGAGCAGAAGGCCACGAGAAAGCTGAGAAAGAACGGCCCCCAGGTGAAACCAGCGGCCAGATAGCCAAGGGTGACGGCCATGGTTCCGTACAGCGCGACCTGCGGGAGTCGCAGCCGCAACACGAGCAGGGCGGGCCCGGCGAGCAGCAGGGCGTAGCCGAGGGCGTTGAGATGGACCCGGTCGATGGCGTGGCGACCGGCGAACGTCGAGCCCATCACCTGGACGAAGGCGACGACGAGCGAGGAGCGCAGCGGCCAGCGGACGGTCGAGTCCACCGCGTGTCGCAGCCAGGGGCCGCCGCCCCACGGTGGGCCGGACCACCGTGCGCCGCCGGACTGATCGCGCCGGGGCGCCTGATCGTCGCTCATGCCGCAACGCTAGACCGGGCGGCGCCACGACGGCGTCCCTCGCGGGCAGTGATCGTCCGTACTCCCGGGGAAGTACTTGACGGCCGCCGTCCTACAGCCCCACCTGGCGGGCGAGCGCCGCGCAGGAGTGGTCGAAGAACGCGTCGCGGGCTTCCACCACGCGATGGAAGTGGCCGAAGACCTCGAACCCGATCAGGCCGAAGAGTTGCGACCAGACGGCGGTCAGCCCGGCCACCGTGGGTTCGGGCAGGTCGGTCGCCAACTGGGCGGCGACCCGCTCGACATCGGTACGCAACTCGTCGGACAGCGACTCGTCGGCGGGTGAGGTCAACTCGCCCGCGGCGTGGGCGTCGCGGGCGACGGCCACCAGGGCCAGACCGACTCTGGAGGCGGGCGCGACGGTGTCCTGCGGGGCGGTGTATCCGGGCACGGGTGAGCCGTAGAGCAGCGCGTACTCGTGCGGGTGCGCCAGCGCCCAGGACCGCACGGCCCGGCACACCGCTTTCCAACGCGTCACGGGGGCCTCGTCGGCGGTCTCGGCCAAGGCGGCCTCGGCGGCTTCGCCGACGGCGTCGTAGGCGTCGATGATCAGCGCCGTCAGCAGCTCGTCGCGACTGGGGAAGTAGCGGTAGAGCGCGGAGGAGACCATGCCCAGCTCCCGCGCCACGGCCCGCAGGGACAGCCTGGCAGCGCCCTCGGCGGCCAACTGGCGCCTGGCCTCGTCCTTGATGGCGGCGCTTACCTCGATGCGCGCGCGTTCCCGGGCTCCTCGGATCACACTCATAGTCGACAGTCTGCCATTTCCCGGAGCGGCAGCCAATAACCAGATCGAGGGACATAAACGAGAGCACCGCTCTTGCATTGAGGCCTGGCGACTGCAACACTGGTCTGGAACGAGAGCACCGCTCTCATCACCTGAGGGGGAATCGCCATGCCAGAGCAGCGCTATCTCAAGCCGGGCCGGATCGAGGTCCAGCTCCTGCACAACACCGTCGGCTGGCTGACCCGGCACGGGATCAGCATCGCCGGATCCCGCGAACTGGCGGTACGAGGGCGCAAAAGCGGTGAGTGGCGGCGCAATCCGGTCAACCCGCTGACCGTCGGAGCGCAGCGCTTCCTGGTCGCGCCCCGTGGGCAGACCCAGTGGGTGCGTAACCTGCGTGCGGCCGGGGGCGGCGAACTTCGGGTGGGCAACCGCGTCGAACGGTTCGTCGCCGAGGAAGTGCCCGACGCCGAGAAGCCCGAACTCCTCCGCGCCTACATCGGTCGATGGAAGTGGGAGGTCGGAATGTTCTTCAAGGGAGTCACTCCCGACTCCTCGGACGCGGAACTACTGCGCATAGCCCCCGACCACCCCGTCTTCCGCATAACCGAGCAAGCCTGAGCCGGGCACGCAGGAGACCCCTGCCGGAATCACCCAACAGGGCGACGCTGACGGCGAGTTGAGCCATGCCTCCCGCGCTCCGCTCCACCAGCGGCCCACCCGATGCCACCCGATCCCCGCGCCCTGGTGAGCCAGCGCGCCATCGGTCCTCGCCCGCTAGGGGCGGCCCAGGCCAGACAGCAGCCGCCCCGCCATGGGGTGGTTACGCACGATCTCGGCCAGCGACGTCGATCCGTTGGTGATCCCGGCGAAGGCGTTCCACGCGGGCGGAAGCGAGATCAACGCCGAGTGCAGCAGACCCGGGCGGCGCTCGAACACCGACAGCATCCGGCGGCCCACCGCCATCTCCACACCGAGTCCGGCCTTCACCGCGAACGCGTAGTTGAGCGCCTGGCGCCTGGCGTCGACCGCGTCCTGCGCCTCCGCGATGCGTACCGCCCACTCACCTGCCATCCGGCCCGAGCGCAGCGCGTACGAGATGCCCTCACGGGTCCATGGCTCCAGCAGCCCGGCCGCGTCACCGCAGACCAGCACCCGCCCACGGGAGAGCGGGGAGTCATCGGCCCGGCAGCGGGTCAAGTGGCCCGAGGACACACTGGGTTCGAAGCCCGCCAGGCCAAGGCGGGCGATGAAGTCCTCGAAGTAGCGCTTGGTCGCCTCGCCCTGACCGCGCGCGGAGATCACCCCGACCGTAAGGGAGTCGCCCTTGGGAAAGACCCAACCGTAACTACCGGGCAGCGGGCCCCAGTCGACCAGCACCCGGCCCGCCCAGTCCTCCGCCACGGAGGCAGGCACCGGAATCTCAGCCTCCAAGCCGAGGTCGACCTGGTCGAGCTTGACCCCCACATGAGCGCCTATCCGGCTCGCGCTGCCGTCGGCGCCGACGACAGCACGGGCCAGCAACGTCTCACCGGTGCTGAGCACGACCGCCACCGTCCGGCGATCGGGGACGGCGGGGCCGTGCTGCTCAACCCGGGAAACCTGGGCACCGGTGCGCAGTACGGCACCGGCGCGCTGGGCGGACTCGGTCAGCCGGGCATCGAACTCCGGCCGGTTGATCAGAGCGAACAGCGTCCGGCGGGAGCGCCGGGTACGGGACATGCGGCCGTTGAGGCTGAAGGTGACCGCGCGCACCCGGTCGCGCAGCGGAAGTTCGAACCCGGGCGGCAGGGCGTCGCGGGACGGGCCGATGATTCCGCCCCCGCAGGTCTTGTAGCGAGGCAACTCGGCCTTCTCCAGCAGCAGCACACGTCGCCCCGCGGAGGCTGCGGCGTGCGCGGCGCTGGACCCCGCGGGCCCGGCGCCCACCACGACGACGTCCCACACCTCCGGTTGCCCGCGGTCCGCCGTCTCCCCGCCCCGCGCTGCGTAGTCGCTGCTCACGTGTGTTCGCTCCCGCTTCGTCTGCCGGTCTCCCGCATCCTATGGCGCGGCGCGAATTGGTCCGCTATGGGACCATCGGCTGCGCGGTCACCCGCACCCACGAAAACCCGCACCCACAAGGAGCGCCCATGCCGCAGGCCTCGCACGCCCCACTCGCCGAGACGGTCGCCGCACTCATGCCCCGTGCCAGGGTCGAGCTCGCCGAGTTGGTCTCCTACCGTTCGGTGGCCGACCCGCGCCAGTTCCCCCAGAGCGAGTGTGAGAAGGCCGCACGCTGGGTGGCCGACACACTGCGCACCGAGGGCTTCCAGGACGTGGCGCTGCTCGACACCCCGGACGGCACCCAGTCCGTCTACGGCTTCCTGCCAGGGCCCGAGGGAGCGCCCACGGTCCTGCTGTACGCGCACTACGACGTGCAGCCACCGCTGGACGAATCGGCGTGGATCAGCCCGCCGTTCGAGCTCACCGAGCGCGACGGCCGCTGGTACGGGCGCGGGGCCGCCGACTGCAAGGGCGGTCTGGTGATGCATCTCACGGCACTGCGGGCGCTGCGCGAGCACGGCGGCGTACCGGTCTCGGTGAAGGTGATCGCCGAAGGATCGGAGGAGCAGGGCACCGGGGGGCTCCAGCAGTACGCCGAGGCGCATCCCGAACTGCTCGCCGCCGACGCCATCGTGATCGGCGACACCGGGAACTTCCGGGTCGGGCTGCCCACCGTGACCGCGACGCTGCGCGGGATGACGCTGGCCGAGGTCACCGTCGACACCCTGCAAGGCAACCTGCACTCCGGCCAGTTCGGCGGTGCCGCGCCCGACGCGCTCGCCGCCCTGATCCGGATACTCGACTCGTTGCGTGACGAGTCCGGTTCCACGACGGTGCAGGGCCTGGAACCGGAGGCGAGTTGGCAGGGCCTGCAGTACGGCGAGGCGGAGTTCCGCGCGGACGCCAGGGTGCTCGACGGTGTGGATCTGATCGGCACCGGCACCATCGCCGACCGTCTGTGGGCCCGCCCAGCGGTGACGGTGCTGGGGATCGACTGCCCGCCGGTGGTCGGCGCCACCCCTTCGGTGCACGCCACCGCCCGCGCCCTGGTAAGCCTGCGGGTGCCGCCGGGCACCGACGCCGCCAAGGCCCAGGAGGCGCTCAGCGAGCACCTTCGGTCGGCGGCGCCGTGGGGCGCGCGGGTGGAGGTAACCCAGTGCGGTCAGGGCCAGCCGTTCCGCGCGGACACCTCCAGCCCGGCGTACACCGCGATGGCGGAGGCGATGCGCGCGGCCTACGACGGCACCGAGATGCAGGTCGCCGGGCAGGGCGGCTCGATTCCGCTGTGCAACACCCTGGCCGCTCTCTACCCTGACGCGGAGATCCTGCTGATCGGGTTGAGCGAGCCGGAGGCGCAGATCCACGCGGTGAACGAGAGCGTCTCACCGCAGGAGTTGGAGCGGATGTCGCTTACCGAGGCACTGTTCCTGGCCAACTACGCACAGAGCAAGCGCGGCTGAGGCGCACAGCGGCCATTCAGCAGTGATTCGCGGCGTTCGGCGGCTAATCAACCGCTGCGATCGGTTCGCCCGCTTCGAGGTCTATCGCCCTGCCCTGGGCGCGAGCCCGTAGCGCCCAGTGGAGGCGGGCGAACCGCTCGGCCGGCAGCAGAACGGCGGCTTCGTCCTCGGTGACGAAGCGCCAGCCGCGCAGCTCGGCCGCGGGCAGCAACAGCCGCCCTGCATCGGTGGCGGCCAGCAGGCCGCCGTCGAACAGCAGCCGCAGGCCGCCGAAGCCAGGCGGCCGTGGCGGCTCCCAGTCGACCACCAGCAGGCGCAGGTCCGCGGCGGTCCCCAGGTCGACGCCGATCTCCTCGGCGACCTCGCGCAGCGCGGCCCGGGTAGGCGGCTCACCCCGCTCGACAACGCCACCAGGAAACTCCCAGCCCGGTTTGTAGGTCGGGTCGACGAGCAGCACACGATCGCGTTCGTCGAACAGCAGCACCCCGGCCGCCACCGTCTCACGGGTCGGCTCAGGCGTCTGCACGATGCCGCAGGCGCCAGCGCCCTCCCCCACGGCGGCCGCGACGCGCTCCGCCACCTCGCGCGGCGGCGCGTCGCCGACGTCGAGGACATGGGCGTCCCGGGTGAGCCAGGGCTGCGCCGCACGGTAGGCGGCCAGATGGTCCAGGCACCAGCGGCGCACCGAGGCGCTGGCCTCGGGGTCGCCGGGCACTTCCTCGCGGTGCGCGATGCGCCCCCGCAGGATCGTTTCCTCAACCCGCAACAGCACATGTCTCACCGGGATGCCCCGGGCGGCCAGCGCGCCGAAGATCTCGTCACGGTAGTCCTGGCGCAGCAGCGTCATCGGCGTGACCAGCGGACCACCGGTCTCCATCAGCAAGGCCGCCGCGGTGTCCACGACGAGCCGCCGCCAGGAGGGCAGCTCCTGGTAGTCGGTGATCTCACCGAGCCGCTTCTCCGGCAGCAGCAACCGCAGTGTGCTGCCGATCAGTTCGGGGTCGTACAGGGTGCTTCCGGGTATCAGGTCGATCAGTTCGCGGGCGGCGCTGGTCTTCCCCGCACCGAACGCGCCGTTCAGCCAGACGATCACGGTGCCCCCTCCTCCGTAGCCCCCTAAGAAGTGCCCGGGCGGCACGGTCGGGCAAACGCGCGGTCCACGGCGAGACGGCAACACAACGCGGTGCCACCCATCCTCATCCAGCCACCACCGAAGCCCAGCGCACCCAATCGTGCGTACAGCACCACGTCACACGCCCGGCGCCGCGCAACCCGTGCAACTACCCAGCCATTCCAACAACTTCGGACACTATCGGACGCAAACGCTCGCGTCTGACGGGAAAATGATTCCACCGGACAGGCACCCGACGCACCAACGCCCGCTCAGCTACGACGAGAACCACCGCTCCACCCCTCAACAACCGAATAGGACCCGCACCCCACGCTTGAACGAAGTCGACTACCGCACGTACGACAACTGCAACAGCCAACGCGTGGACGCCAAGCCATGAGCAGCGGCAACTGACGCCACGCCCCGCGGACGGCGAGCGAACGGCCACCCCGGTCGGCGGCTGGACAGGTCGGGCGAAGTCCGCCGCGGTTCGGCGGCGCCCTGAAGGGGCGCGGGGAACTGAGCGACCAGCCACAACGGTGCCACGGAGGATCGACGGCAGATCGCCGCTCTCCCAGCGGAGCGGCTCAGGCATCCAGCGCCGGTGCTGTCGCGGCAGCGCCGTAGGCCGCGGCGGCGGCCCCCACCAGACCGGCGTCCGTACCCAGTTGAGCCGGAACCACCTCAACGCCAGCGGCGAAGGACAGCGTGGCGTACCGCCGCAACTGCTCGCGCAGCGGCCCGAACAGCACCTCACCGGCGCCCGCCACTCCCCCGCCGATCACCGCCACCTCGATTTCCACCAGGGCCGCGCAGGCCGCTACCGCGGCGGCCAACGCCTGAGCGGCCCGCTCGAAGGAGGCGCGCGCTATCGGATCCCCGGCCCGCGCCGAGGCGGCCACCGCCGCGGCGGTCGGTTCGGCGCCGTCCTCCGGCTTCCAGCCCTCCGCCAGCGCGCGCCGGGCGATGTTGGGGCCGCTCGCCAGACGCTCCACACAGCCGCGCGAACCACAGGGGCACGGCGGCCCGTCGAGATCGACGCTGATGTGCCCGATGTGTCCTGCGTTCCCGGTGGGTCCCGGGTGCAGCGCACCGCCCAGCACGAAACCGCCGCCGACGCCGGTCGACACCACCATGCACAGCGCGTTGTCATAGCCGCGGGCGGCGCCCTGCCAGTGTTCCGCCGCCGCGATGGCCACCCCATCGCCCGAAAGGGTGACGGGCAGTTCCCCGGTCATCTCCTGGACCCGCGCGACCAGCGGGAATTCCCGCCATCCGGGCACGTTGACCGGGCTGACGGTGCCGGTCGAGGCGTCGACCGGCCCGGCGCTGCCGATGCCGACGGCGCTCGCCCGCTCCCACGACGGGGCGGCGGCCAGTTCGCGCAGCACCTCCGCGACCGCGCGCATCACCGTCTCCCCGTCCTCCGCGGCCGGGGTGCGCCGCTGGGCGCGTACGAGCAGTCGCCCGGCGCTGTCCACCAGCGCTCCGGCGATCTTCGTTCCGCCGATATCGAGGGCCACGACCGGCCCTTCGACGGCCGGGACCCGCACTGCGGCGCCTTCGCTGTGCATCGGTACGGTGTCTCCCTTGTCCACGTCGGCATCCCGTACGGGGTACGCCCCCTGGGCGGTGGCGAGCCAGAGTAGTCTGACCCTTGTTGACAACGTTGTCTAGCCCTAGGCTCACGTTACCCCGTGCGCTCGACGACAGGACTGCCGCCCGTGCCCGACTCCCAGCCCGCCACCCGCCCCACCGCTACCGCCGTACGGTACGGCAGCCGCCCGACGATGAAGGACGTGGCCGCCAGGGCGGGCGTCGGCCTGAAGACCGTCTCCCGCGTCGTCAACGGCGAGCCTGGCGTCACCGCAGACACCGAGTCGCGCGTCCGCGCCGCGATAGAGGCACTCGGCTTCCGGAGGAACGACAGCGCACGCATCCTGCGCAAGGGCCGCACCGCCAGCATCGGCCTGGTCCTGGAGGACCTGGCCGACCCGTTCTACTCCCCGCTCAGCCGTGCCGTCGAGGAGGTGGCCCGGGCCAACGGCAGCCTGCTGTTCGCCGGATCGAGCGCCGAAGTACCCGAACGGGAAGAGGAGTTGGCGCTGGCGCTGTGCGCCCGCAGGGTTGACGGCCTGGTGATCGTTCCGGCCAGCGAGGACCATCGTTACCTCGAACCGGAGATCGCCGCGGGCATCGCCACCGTCTTCGTCGACCGCCCCGCGAGCCGGATCGACGCGGACGCGGTGCTCACCGACAACGCGGGCGGCACCCGGGAGGGAGTGGCCCACCTGATCGCGCACGGCCACCGGCGGATCGGCTTCATCGGCGACCGCCCACACATCCACACCGCGGACGAACGCCTTCGGGGCTACCGCGAGGCGATGGCCGCGCACGGCCTTGCCGTGCGCGAGGAGTGGGTGTCGATGGGCGGGACCGCGCCGGACCGGGTACGCGCCGAACTGGAGCGCATGACCTGCGGACCGGACGCCATCACCGCGCTGTTCTGCGGCAACAACCGGGTGACGGTCACCGCGGTGCGGGTGCTGTCCGAACGGGACCGCCCGATCGCACTGGTGGGCTTCGACGACTTCGAACTGGCCGATCTGCTGCGGCCAGGCGTCACGGTGATAGCGCAGGACCCGGCCCGGCTGGGCCGGACCGCGGCGGAACTGCTGTTCCGCCGCCTCGACGGCGAGGCCACGGCCCCTCGACGCGTTGAGTTGCCGGGGCGGCTGATTCCCCGGGGCTCCGGGGAGTTGCCTCCCGCTCTCTGAGGCGGTTTCCCCACCCGCCCGCCCACCCGATCACCGGGGTTCGCATCTTGCCGTCGCGCACGGCTGGCGGTGGGTCGGGGGCGCGCCGGGGTGACTCCTCGCTCCCCGCGCGTAGTTGGGTGCGGGTGCTTCCCGGGGTCGCTGCGGGGACACCCCGGCACACCCCCGTACGCCGTCCCCTGCGCCCGCGGCTGGGTAGGGGGATGCGGACCCCGACGGGAAGAAGGCCAAAAAGGAATCGCACCCCCTGCGGAGCAAAAGACCACCCCGCCGCACACGCGCGACCACGCGAGGGGGTGGGGGCGGAGGGGTGGGGGTTCTGGACGCCGGGGTTCCCCATGCCGAAGGCCAGGGGCGTATTTGTGGGCCGAACTACCGCCCACCCCCACCACAGACGGCAACCGGCCCGTAAATATACGGTCCAGGACCTCCAACCCCTCCGACCCCGCCCCCGACCCACCACCACACACAGCGCGCCAGCCGGGACGGACGCAACGCGCCCTCAGCGCAAGGCGGCCAGCGTCTCCCGCCCCACGCCCGCCACAGCCGTGACCTCGGCGAGGTCGACGGCCCCGCACTCGATCCCCCGCAGCAGGTACCCACTGAGTGCCCGAGCCGTGGCAGGCTCGTCCATGACATCGCCGGACGCCCGGGCGAGATAGGCCGCGAGCCGCTCCGCCGCGGCCGTGAACCCTTCGCGGTAGAAGGCGTAGACGGCCGCGTACCGGGTGGGCAGGTGTCCCGGATGCATGTCCCACCCCTGGTAGTAGGCCCGCGCCAGCGACCTGCGCACCAACCCGTAGTGCAACCGCCAGGCGTCCCGCACCTGTTCGCGCCCGCCAACCGGAAGCACGTTCGTGGAGCCGTCCGACAGCCGTACCCCGGTCCCCGCGGCGGCGACCTGCATCACGGCCTTGGCGTGGTCGGCGACGGGATGGTCCATGGACTGGTACGCCGCGCTCACCCCGCACGCCGCGCTGTAGTCGAACGTCCCGTAGTGCAGCCCGGTGGCGCGCCCCTCGGCCGCGTCGATCAGCCGCGCCACGGTCGCGCTGCCGTCCGGCCCGAGAATCGCCTGGGTGGTCTCGATCTGGATCTCGAAGCCGATCCGCCCCGCCGCGAGCCCGTGCGCCTTCTCGAACGCCTCGCACAGCCGCGCCATCGCGCAGACCTGCTCGGGAAAGGTCACCTTGGGCAGGGTGAGCACCAGGCCGTCCGGCAGTCCGCCCGCCGCCATGAGCCCGGTCAGGAAGACGTCCAGGGTCCGGATGCCCCGGTCCCGCACCGCGGCCTCCATGCACTTCATGCGGATGCCGATGTACGGCGGCGCGCTCCCGTCGGCGACAGCGGCGGAAACCAGCCGCGCCGCGTGGAGAGCGGCGGCGTCCTCCTCGGCGTCGGAGCGCGGACCGTACCCGTCCTCGAAGTCGATCCGCAGGTCCTCGACGGGCTCGCGCCGCAGTTTGCCCCGCACCCGCCGGTAGACCTGCCCGGCGAGATCGTCGGGCAGGTCGAGGACCGCGGCGAAGGCACCGGCGTCAGGCGCGTGCCGGTCGAGCAGGGCGAGCGCCCGCTCCCCCCAGTCCCGCACGGTGTCGGCGGTGAAGGCGTCGGCGGGCACGTAGACGGTGTGCACCGGTTGCCGGGTCCCGGGATCGCCCGGGTAGCGCCGGGCCAGTTCGGCGTCGACCCCGGCGAGGGAGGCGGCCACGCCGTCCCGTACCGCACCCGGCAGGCTGGTCGCCACCGGCATATCGTCCGAGCCCATCCAACACCCCTCAGCTTTCCGCTAGCCGAAACAATTCATCCGCCCAGCGGATTTTCCCAGCGTCCCGGCGTCAACGTCAATGCCCGACCGCCCAGGTCAGTCGGGCGACAGCAGCCGCCCCCGTATGTGTCCGAAGATCAGGCTGGTCTCGGTGTGCTGCACGGCCGGGTGCGTGGTGAGGTGATCGAGCACGAAGTCCCGCAACGCGTCGGAGTCCCGAACCGCCACCCGCAGCAGATAGTCGTCGGCCCCGGAGACGTGGAACAGTTCCACCACACCGGGCAGCCGCGGCACCTCCCGTACGAAGCGGTCCACCTGGTCCCTGCGGTGCGAATGCAGCCGCACGGAGATCATGGCCTGGATGCCGAGCCCGAGCGCCGTGGGGTCCAGCTCCGCCCGGAACCCGCGGATCACACCGCGTTCGCGCAGTGAGCGGATGCGGGACAGGCAGGTCGACGGCGCGACGCCGACCGCCGCCGCGATGGCGCTGTTCGGCATCCGGGCGTCCTGGGCCAGCAGGTCCAGGATCGAACGGTCGACCGGCCCGAGGTCGTCGTCCTGTTGATTCTTCGGCACACGGCCGAGAATGACTCTTGACACCGCACATTGCCAAGGCCCTTCGGCCTGTCCGCGAATTATCTGCGGCTACTCACCAGTTCGGGCGGCGGATTCTTCACCATGGCGCCAGCCAGAAGCCATCGCAGGCCGCGAACCACAGACAGGGGGCCGTCAATGCAGCCGTCCGCACTCCGCCCGGACACCGCCGCCGTACACGCCGGACGCGGGGACCTGCGCGCACTGGGCGTCCACGTGCCGCCCGTCGACTTGTCGACGACCAACCCGCTGCCCGATGTCGAGATCGGCGGCGACAGCTACGAGGCGCTGGCGACCGGCGGTACGCCGTTCGACGGCGGCAGCCATGTCTACCAGCGGTTGTGGAACCCGACGACCGCCCGCTTCGAGCAGGCGCTGGCCGAGTTGGAGGGCTGCGCCGAGGCGGTCGCGTTCTCCTCCGGCATGGCCGCCATCACCGCCTGCCTGCTCGCCGCCCGCGCCGAGGGCAGGGGTCATGTGGTCGCCGTACGGCCGCTCTACGGCGGCACCGACCATCTACTGGCCACCGGCTTGCTGGGCACCGAGGTGAGCTGGGCGGAGCCGGACCGGATCACCGAGGCGCTGCGGCCGGACACCGGGCTGGTGGTCGTGGAGACCCCTGCCAACCCCACGCTGGAGCTGATCGACCTGGCGGCGGTGGCCGAGCGGTGCGGCGATGTGCCGCTGCTGGTGGACAACACCTTCGCCACGCCCGTGCTCCAGCAACCGGCCCTGCACGGCGCCACGTTGGTGGTGCACAGCGCGACGAAGTACCTCGGCGGCCATGGCGACGTGCTCGCCGGAGTGGTGGCGACGAACGCCGAGTGGGCGCGTCGGCTGCGCCCGGTACGGGCCCTGACCGGTGGCATCCTGCACCCGCTGGCCGGATACCTGCTGCACCGCGGGTTGCAGACGCTGCCGCTGCGGGTCCGCCACCAGTCGGCGTCCGCGCACAAGCTCGCCGCCCGGCTGGCCGAGCACCCCGCCGTCGAGCGGGTCTTCTACCCGGGACTGCCCGAGTGCGACCCTTCGGGTCTGATAGGCCGACAGATGTCGGGGCCGGGAGCGGTCATCTCCCTTGCGGTGCGCGGCGGTTACCGCGCGGCGGCGGCTGCCGCGGCGGGCTGCCAGCTGATCACGCACGCGGTGTCGCTGGGCGGCGTGGACACGCTGATCCAGCACCCGGCGGCGCTCACCCACCGTCCGGTGGCCGAGCACGCCAAGCCGAACGCCTCGATCCTGCGGGTGTCGGTGGGGCTGGAGGACGTGGACGACCTCCACGAGGACCTGGACCGCGCGCTGCGGCAGGCCTGAACAAGCGCGAGGGGCCACGCGGATCGCTCCGCGTGGCCCCTTGGCGTCGCAGGTCAGCCCTTGCGGGCCTTGACCTCGTCGGTCAGCTGCGGGACGACCTCGAAGAGGTCGCCGACCACTCCGTAGTCGACCAGCTCGAAGATCGGGGCCTCGGGGTCCTTGTTGATGGCCACGATGGTCTTCGAGGTCTGCATGCCCGCGCGGTGCTGGATCGCGCCCGAGATGCCGGAGGCGACGTACAGCTGCGGCGAGACGGACTTACCGGTCTGGCCGACCTGGTTGCTGTGCGGGTACCAACCGGCGTCCACCGCGGCGCGCGAGGCGCCGACGGCCGCGCCGAGCGAGTCGGCGAGGTCCTCGATGACCTTGAAGTTCTCGGCGCCGTTGACACCGCGGCCACCAGAGACCACGATCGCGGCCTCGGTCAGCTCGGGGCGGCCGGTGGACTCGCGCGGGGTGCGCGAGACGACCTTGGTGCCGGTGGACTTCTCGCCGACGGTCACCGCGAGCTGCTCGACGGTGCCGGCGGTCGGGGCGGCCTCCGGAGCGGCCGAGTTCGGCTTGACGGTGATCACCGGAACGCCCTTGGTGACCCGGGACTTGGTGGTGAACGCAGCGGCGAACACCGACTGCGTGGCGACCGGGCCCTCGGCCCCGGCCTCCAGGTCCACCGCGTCGGTGATGATGCCGGAGCCGAGACGCACCGCGAGGCGGGCGGCGATCTCCTTGCCCTCGGCGGAGGACGGTACGAGGACGGCGACCGGCGAGACGGCGGCGACGGCCTGCTCCAGGGCGTCCACCTTCGGTACCACCAGGTACTCGGCGAACTCCGGCAGGTCGGCGGCGAGCACCTTGACGGCGCCGTGCTCGGCCAGCGTGGCGGCGGCGGTGTCGGCACCCGGGCCGAGGTGGACGGCGACCGGCTCGCCGACGCGGCGGGCCAGGGTCAGCAGTTCGAGGGTCGGCTTGCGGACGGCACCGTCCACGTGGTCGACGTAGACGAGGACTTCACCCATGGGATTGCTCTCCTGCGCGTGTAAGAAGGGGCGTTGGGAAGGCGGCTCGGCGGCTCAGATGAACTTCTGCTCCGCGAGGAACGCGGCAAGCTGCTTGCCGCCCTCGCCCTCGTCCGTGATGATCGTGCCCTTGGTGCGGGCCGGGCGCTCGGCCGCGCTGTCGACCGTCGTCCAGGCACCGGCGAGGCCGACCTCGTCCTCCTCGATGCCCAGGTCCGACAGGTCGAGCGACTCGACCTTCTTCTTCTTGGCGGCCATGATGCCCTTGAACGACGGGTAGCGGGCCTCGCCCGACTGGTCGGTCACGGACACCACGGCGGGCAGCTGGGCCTCCAGCTGCTCGCTGGCGGCGTCGCCGTCGCGGCGTCCGGTCACCTTGCCGTCCTCGACCTTGACCTCGGACAGCAGCGTGACCTGCGGGACGCCGAGGCGCTCGGCGAGCATCGCGGGGACGACGCCCATGGTGCCGTCGGTGGAGGCCATGCCGCACACCACGAGGTCGTAGCCGATGTGCTCGACGGCCTTGGCCAGCACCAGGGAGGTGCCCAGCGCGTCGGTGCCGTGCAGGCCGTCGTCCTCGACGTGCACGGCCTGGTCGGCACCCATGGACAGTGCCTTGCGCAGCGCGTCCTTGGCGTCCTCGGGGCCGACGGTCAGCACGGTGATCTCGGCGTCGTCGGCCTCTTCGGCGATCTGCAGCGCCTGCTCGACCGCGTACTCGTCCAGCTCCGACAGCAGGCCGTCCACGGCGTCGCGGTCGGTGGTCAGGTCCTCGGCGAAGTGACGGTCGCCCGTGGCGTCGGGCACGTACTTCACAGCGACTACGATCCTCAAGCTCACGCCTGCTCTCCTACTGCATCGGTTCGGCGGTCCGGGCCGCGACACCGGCACCGGCGTCGTGGGCCGTGGAACCCAGTAACTGCCCTGTGAAGGCAGCATAGGCGCCTTCGACGGCGACTTTCGGCCGGGACTGCTAGGCGCTCCAACCGAAATATTACTCGCCAGTACACTCGGCTCGTTCCGCGTCCGCAAGGCCGTCGAACTGTGACTTTGCCGACGCCCCGGCGCAGTCCCGAACGGGGAGGATTCAGTGCCGCAGCGCGTTGAAGCGCCCCTGGTGGTACAGCAGCGGACGGCCGGGACCGTGCGGGTCGCCGTGCACGGCCTCGGCCACGACTATCCGGTGATCACCGGCCGGAACACGTGCCACCACCCGGCACACCAGCCATGCCGAGACACCGTCCAGCAGCGGCACGCCGTGCGGGCCGCTGCGCCAGGCGGTGGGCGGCCCGAAGCGGTCCGCGCCGCTGCGGGCGAACGTCGCGGCCAACTCCTCCTGGTGTTCACCGAGGACATGGACGCCGACGTGCTCGGCCGTGGACAGCGTCGGCCAACTCGACGAGCCGGTGCTGATACCGAAGGAGAGCAACGGCGGTTCGGCGGCGACGGAGGTGAGCGAGGTGGCGGTGAAGCCGACCGGACGGGCGCCCGCCGCCGTGATCACC
The DNA here is from genome assembly GCA_037034305.1 of Streptomyces sp. PLK1-5. Taxonomy (GTDB): domain Bacteria; phylum Actinomycetota; class Actinomycetes; order Streptomycetales; family Streptomycetaceae; genus Streptantibioticus_A. Next base: position 266,950 of record JBAGJY010000003.1, on the reverse strand, counting down.
GCGACCCCGGCGGCGTGCCGTCGGAAGACGGAGCGGAAGACATCGGTCGCGGGCACTGCGGATGCGAGATCGGTCGATGCGGTCATGGAGTTGTCCCTCTGGTGCGGTCGAGCCGGAACTGAATGGGAGTCAGTGATGTTCAACGGCTCGGACAACGCGCACTCGCGTGCCGACCGAAGTCGACATCGGCTCGCTCAAACAGAAGGACGTCCTTCGACATAACGTCAGACTGACGATTCCGGACGCGCTCCGTCAAGGGCGGCTTGGCATGTGGGATGTGGATCACGGGCTCAGGCAGCGGTCGGCTCACGCCTCCACCGCCGCTCCGACGGCCGAGATCACATCAACCCTGCGCGGCTGGCCGACGGCGCGCCGGATGACCACACCGCGGGCGTCCAGCACCAGCACGGTGGGCGTCTTCGACACCGACAGCCGGCGCACCAGGTCGAGATGGGCCTCGGCGTCGATCTCCACATGCGCCACCCCCTCGACCATCGCGGCGACTTCGCGGAGCGTGCGACGGGTGGCCCGGCAGGGCGCGCAGAAGGCGGTGGAGAACTGGACCAGCGTGGCCCGGGCACCGAGCGTCCCACCGATGTCGGCCGCCGTCAGCCGCCTCGCGCCGTCCTTCTCCCGCATCCGCGTCCTTCCGTCGCGCCACCGGTGGTGCGGTCCGCACAGGCCCGCCGCGTTGGGCTCCGCGATGCGCGCCCCCGCCATCTTCGCCTCCCGCAGGAGTGCAGCGTTCACCGGGCCGGGATGATTCCCAGGCGTCGGGCCGAGCGGTGAAGCGAAGGCGCGCGGCGTAGCCGCTGCCGCGCCGCGCCACCACGTGAGAAGAATCTCCCCCGCATCCGGGCACCGCGGATGACAAGGCACGCGTTGACGGGGCACGATCCTGCGACGGCCCTGAAACCTACGGCCGCGTGACTGCTGACCCAAGAGGTGTGCCCCGACGTGGCTGAACTCGTCTACCCGCCGGTCATCGGCTTCGCCCGCACCATGTTCCAGGTGCAGGGCCTGCGCTTCGACATCGCGGGCACCGAGCATGTGCCGCAGCGCGGCGGCGCGGTGCTGGTCAGCAACCACATCAGCTACCTGGACTTCGTCTTCTGCGGGCTGGCCGCCCGCCCGGCCAGGCGCCTGGTGCGCTTCATGGCCAAGGAGGCGGTCTTCCGGCACAAGGTTTCCGGGCCGCTGATGCGGGCGATGAAGCACATCCCGGTCGACCGGGAGCGCGGGGTGCACGCGTACGAGAACGCGCTGCGCGCGCTGCGGTCGGGCGAGATCATCGGGGTCTTCCCCGAGGCCACGATCTCCCGTTCGTTCACGCTGAAGAGCTTCAAGTCCGGTGCCGCACGGCTGGCTCAGGAGGCGGGAGTTCCGCTGCTGCCGATGGCGCTGTGGGGCACCCAGCGGATGTGGACCAAGGGCCGTCCGCGGCGGCTCGGCCGCCACCGCTTCCCGATCACGATGCGGGTGGGCGCGCCGCTGACCGCGGCGCCCGAGGAGAACGCGGAGTCGCTGACCGAGCGTCTGCGGTGCCGGGTCCAGGAGTTGCTGGAGGCGGCCCAACACGCCTACCCGGTGCGCCCGAAGGACGCCCAGGGTGCCTGGTGGCTTCCCGCCCACCTGGGCGGCACGGCGCCCACCGCCGAGGAAGCCGCCGCCCGGACGCCGGGCCGGGCGTGACGGCAGCCCCTCCCGCGCCGTGGCGAGCGGCCCCAACGGTGAGGCCAGGCGGCGCCGGACCGACCGCGATCCGCTAAGCGGGGTTGCGCACGGTGACCTCGGCGTCGGGGCTCAAACGGCGTACGTGGTCGGCCAGTTCGTCGGCAGCGGCCGTCAGCTCGCCGAGCGGCATCGGCGCCAGCCGCTCCAGCAGGAAGAGGGCCGAGCCTGACTCCTCGGTCAGCCGGGTCCGCAGTCCCTGCCGCCAGTTCCAGCGGCGGCAGGTGACGCCGGTGGCATCACGCCAGACCACCTCGCCGGGCTCCGGCCGCTCGATGACCGGCTCGCCGCCCGCCACCGTCTCGAACGGCTCGTCCCCTGTGGCGCGCACCAGCCGCATACCGCCCTCGATCCGGTCGGTGTCCTCCCCGCCGACCGGCAGCAGATACGCCACGCTGATCGCGTTGTAGGCGTCGACCAGGAGGTTGATCCGCGGCAGCCCCCCGTCGGCGAGCGCCCGGCGGGCCAGCGCCTCGGCGGAGTTGCGGGTCCGCGACGGCTTGGCCCCGAACGCGGTGTACGCCGCGCGCCACGCGGCGACGTGCTCGTCCTCGTGCGGGGCGCGTCCGGCGAGCCGGGCGGACAGCCGTCGTTCGGCGTCGGCCAGGAGCGCCGAACTGCGGTCGTCGCTGGGCCCGTTGACCAGACCGCGTGCCTCGACGGCGATATGGGTGAAGCTGGGCGCGAGGGCGCGCACCTCGTCGCTGACGGTAAGAGTGAGGGGCGGTGCGGTCGTCATGCTCCGACCGTAACCGCCGCCCCACCGTCGATCAATTCACTTTCCAAGCGCCCGCATACTTATGCGGATCTTATACGGCCGCCATCTCCTCGGCGATCGCCGCCGCGAAGGCGTCCACGTCGGCTTCGGTGGTGTCGAACGCGCACATCCAGCGCACCTCGCCGGTCTCCTGGTTCCAGGTGTAGAAGCGGAAGCGCTTCTGCAGCCGCTCGGTGACCTCGCTCGGAAGCGTCGCGAAGACCGCGTTGGCCTGGACCGGACGCACCACCGTCACTCCCTCGATGCCGCGGACGGCCGCCGCGAGACGGGTCGCCATGGCGTTGGCGTGCCGGGCGCTGCGCAGCCACAGGTCCCCGGCGAGCAGCGCCTCGAACTGCACGGAGACGAAGCGCATCTTGGACGCCAGCTGCATGGACAGTTTGCGCAGGTACTTCATCGTCGTGGTCGGCACCCGGTCCGGGTTGAGCACGACGACGCACTCGCCGAACACCATGCCGTTCTTGGTGCCGCCGAAGCTGAGGATGTCCACGCCGACGTCGCTGGTGAACTCCGCGAGCGGAACTCCCAGGGTGGCGGCGGCGTTTGACAGCCGGGCACCGTCCAGGTGCACCAACATCCCGCGTTCGTGGGCCCGTTCGACGATCGCCCGGATCTCCCGCGCGGTGTAGCAGGTGCCCAGCTCGGTGGTCTGCGCGATCGAGACGACCTGCGGCTGGGCGCGGTGCTCGTCGTCGAAGCCCCACGCCTCGGTGTCGATCAGCTCGGGGGTCAGCTTGCCGTCGGGGGTGGCCACCGGCAGCAGCTTGAGCCCGCCGACGCGCTCCGGCGCGCCGCACTCGTCCACGTTGATGTGGGCGGTGGCGGCGCAGATCACCGCGCCCCAGCGGTTGGTGACCGCCTGGAGGGCGGTGACGTTGGCGCCGGTGCCGTTGAAGACCGGGAACGCCTCGGCGCGCGGGCCGAAGTGGCGGCGGAAGACCTCCTGCAGATGGGCGGTGTACTCGTCCTCGCCGTAGGCGATCTGGTGACCGCCGTTGGCGAGGGCGAGCGCGGCCAGCACCTCCGGGTGCGCGCCCGCGTAGTTGTCGCTGGCGAAACCGCGCGCGTCCGGGTCGTGCCGCCGGACGGCGTCGGTGGTGTGCTGTTCTGTCACGGTTGGGGCGTCAGCCACAGACGGGTTCCGTTCACTTCTTCCGCGGGCCGGTTCCACACGCCCGCGATGGCCTGGGCCAGTTCGTTGACGTCGGTGAATCCGGCGAACTTGGCATTGGGCTTCTGTGCCCGCATCTCATCGTGCACCAGGGCCTTGATCACGATGACCGAGGCCGCGGCGGTCGGACCGCTGTCGCCGCCCGCCTTGCGGAAGGAGTCGGCGAGGGCCAGCGTCCATGCCTCGGCGGCGGCCTTGGCGGCGGCGTACGCGGCGTTGCCCGCGGTGGGCCGGGCCGCACCGGACTGGCTGATCAGCACATATCGCCCGGCGGAGCTGCGCAGCAGCGCGTCGTGGAAGGCGAGGGAGGTGTGCTGGACGGTACGGACCAGCAGGTCGTTCAGGACCGTCCAGTCCTCCAGGTCGGTCTCCGGGAAGGTCGCCGAGCCGCGCCAGCCGCCCACCAGGTGGACCAGACCGTCGACGTGGCCGCACTGCTTCTCGGTGCGGTCCGCCCAGTCGCGGGCGGCGGCCGGGTCGAGCAGGTCGACCGTCTCGCCGGTGACGTAGGCGCCGCCCGCGGCGTAGCGGCTGGCGTCGACCGCCTCCGCCAGCCGTTCGGGGTTGGCGTCCGCTGCCACCACCTGTGCGCCGTTCTCCGCCAGGTGCCGCAGGGTCGCCTTGCCCGCGGGGCCGCCCGCCCCGGCCACCGCGATCACCATGCCGCTCAGCGGTCCGTTGTTGTTGCCTGCTGCCATCGCCTTCGCCTCCTCGGCTGCCACGCGCGTCACGCCGCCACTCCAACGGCACTGTCCGCGGTGATCCCCTTGGTCGAGGCGATCACATCACGCAGCTTCTTCGCCAGGGCCTCATAGAACATGCTGAGCGGGAATTCGTCCGGCAGCACGTCGTCCACGAGTTTGCGCGGCGGCTGGGTGAGGTCCAGGGCGTCCGGGCCCTTGGCCCAGCGTGAGCCCGGGTGCGGCGCCAGATGGGTGGAGACCAGTTCGTAGGCGGCGAACCAGTGGACCAGCTTGGGCCGGTCGATGCCGTCCCGGTAGAGCTTCTCGATCTCGGCGCACAGCCGCTTGGTGGCCTCGGTGGCCCGCGGCCAGTCGATGCGCAGGGTGTTGTCGGTCCAGCGGACGGCGTCGTGCCTGTGCAGGTACGCGAAGAGCAGCTGGCCGCCGAGACCGTCGTAGTTGCGCACCCGGTCGCCGGTGACCGGGAACCGGAAGAGGCGGTCGAAGAGGATCGCGTACTGGACGTAGCGGCCCTGCTCGTAGCCTTCGGCCTCCAGCTTGACCGCCTCCTTGAACGCGGTCAGGTCGCAGCGCAGCTCCTCGAGCCCGTACATCCAAAACGGCGCGCGCTGCTTGATCATGAAGGGGTCGAACGGCAGGTCGCCGTGGCTGTGCGTACGGTCGTGGATCATGTCCCACAGCACGAACGTCTGCTGGGCGAGTTCCTGGTCGGCGACGAGCCGGGCGGCGTCCTCGGGCAGGTCGAGGCCGAGCGTGCGCACGGCGGCGTCGGTGACCCTGCGGAACCGGGCGGCCTCGCGGTCGCAGAAGATGCCACCCCAGGAGAAGCGTTCCGGCACCTCGCGGACCGCCACCGTCTCCGGGAAGAGCACGGCTGAGTTGGTGTCGTAGCCGCTGGTGAAGTCCTGGAAGGTGATGGGCACGAACATGGGGTTGTCGTAGCGGGTGCGCTCCAGTTCGGCGAGCCACTCGGGCCACACCACGCGCAGCGCGACCGCCTCGAGGTTGCGGTTCGGGTTGCCGTTCTGGGTGTACATCGCGAAGACGACCAGGTGCTCCAGGCCGTCCCGGCGGTCGGCGGCGGGCTGGAAGGCCAGCAGCGAGTCCAGGAAGTCCGGCACCCCGAAGCCGCTGTCGGCCCAACGGCGCAGGTCCGCCACCAGGGCGGCGTGGTACGCCGCGTCGTGCGGCAGCAGCGGTGCGAGGTCCTGCACGGCGGTGATCACCTTCGCCACCTCGGCCTTCACCGCGCCGCGGTCCGGCGCGTCGTCGGCGGAGAGGTCGATGGAACCGTCCTTCTCCTGCCACGGCCGAATGGTCTCGACCGCCGCCTTCAGCATCGCCCACGACGGATGCTCGGCGATGCCGTCGGCACCACCCGTCGCAACAGACAGAAGATTTTCCCTCATGACCCCTCCTCCACAGGAGAACCTCGCGTTAAGACACCGTATCCATGAGAGGTTCTTTCACTCAAGAGGCTTCTCACACAATTATCCTGCGGGGCCGCCATCTGGCCGCAGTTTTTCCTGTCATCCATCAGACTGACAGGAGTTTGTGAAGATCCTTCTCCGGGCAGCCGCCGGTACACACGTTGATCCCCCCGCATTCGCCCCGTGGACACCGGGCGCCACTAGGCTCGCCCCACGCAACCGACCCAGACCAAGCCGGACCCGAGGGCAGTAGCACCGTGTCTTTCTTCACCATCGGCCACCGCGGCGTCATGGGCGTCGAGCCGGAGAACACCCTGCGCTCGTTCGTCCGCGCGCACCGCGAGGGCCTGGACGGCATCGAACTCGATCTGCACCTGAGCAAGGACGGCGCGCTGGTCGTGATGCACGACGAGACGGTCGACCGGACCACCGACGGCACAGGCGCGATCAAGGACTTCACGCTCGCCGAGCTGCGCCAGCTCGACGCCGGTCAGGGCGAGCCGGTGCCGGTGTTCGAAGAGGTGCTGGACGCGGTGCCGGAACTGCCCGTCCAGGCCGAGATCAAGGACGTGGCGGCGGCCCGGGTGCTCGCCGAGGTCCTGCGCGAGCGGGCGCTGCTGGAGCGGGTGTCGGTGCTCTCCTTCCACGACGAGGCGCTGTGGGAGGTACGGCAGCTGCTGCCCGAGGCGCGCACCGTGCTGGTCGCCGGGCGCACCGGACCCGACCTGGTCTCCCGTGCGCAGGCGGTGGGCGCCCGCCTGGTCAGCCTTGAGCTGCGCAAGCTCAGCCTGGACGTGGTGGAGCGCTGCCATGCCGCGGACATCGAGGTGATGGCCTGGACCGTCAACACCCCGCGCGATCTGGACCTGGCCCGGGCGCTGGGCCTGGACGGCGCGGCCACCGACGTACCGGACATCAAGCGCGCGGTGGCCGCGGGCCACTGAGCGGGGCACTGAGGCGGGTCACTCAGAGGTGTCAGGCACCGGGCCCGTTCCGGTCGGACACCGCCGCGCGTCCGCCCGGCGATCGACAGCCGAAACGTGACGTTCACAAACGTCCGGCATACGGTCAACAGCCGCGTTGACCTGGACAGTTGATGACTTGGGATGCCAGTCTCCCGCTATGCGTCCCGCCTCAGCCCCGCACCGGCTCCAGGATGGTCCACGTCTCGCCGCGGTCACCGCGGCCTGCGCCCTGGCCCTGGCGGCCGCGGGCTGCGCCCCGCAGCAGGACGGCACGGCCGCCACCGGCTCCGCCGCCAGCGCGGCGAACTGCACACCGAGCGCGCTGCGCACCCACACGCCGGGGAAGCTCACGATCGGCACCGACAAGCCCGCGTACGCGCCGTGGTTCCAGGGCGACGACCCGGCCAACGGCAAGGGGTTCGAGGCCGCCACCGCGTACGCGGTGGCCAAGCGGTTGGGCTACGGCCCCGCCCAAGTGGTCTGGCAGACCGTCCCGTTCAACAACGCCATCACTCCCGGCGCCAAGAACTTCGACCTCGATCTCAACCAGATCTCCGTCAGCGACGAGCGGCGGCGCGCCGTCGACTTCTCCTCCGGCTACTACGACGTTCGCCAGGCGCTGATCGCGCTCAAGGGCTCAAGGATCGCGAACGCCAGGTCCGTCGCCGACCTGCGCGACGCCAGGCTCGGCGCCCAGGTGGGCACCACCAGCCTGGACGTCCTCACCCATGTGGTGAAACCGACCCGGCAGCCCGCCATCTACCAGAAGAACGACCTGGCCAAGAGCGCGTTGAAGAACGGGCAGGTGGACGGGATCGTGGTGGACCTGCCCACCGCGTTCTACATCACCTCCGCCGAGGTGCCGGACGCCAAGGTGGTCGGGCAGTTCGCGGACACCGGCGGCCGGGCCGAGCAGTTCGGCATCGTCCTGGACAAGGGCAGTGCGCTGACACCGTGCGTCAGCCGGGCCGTTGACGCGCTGCGCGCCGACGGCACACTGGCGGCGCTCGACAAGCGCTGGCTGTCCGACGCGGTCAACGCCCCGGTCCTCAAGTAGGGGACGGCCAAAGGTGTTGAACGAGTCCGAAGCGCCGTCGAAGGACCCGGCACCGGTGGACGACGGTTACCGGCCGTCCGCCCGCCGTCTGGAGCGCGAGCGGCTGCGCCGTACCCGCACCCGCCGGGCGGTCACCATCGCCACGGCCAGCACACTGGTCACCGTCGTGGTGCTGTACCTCGCGGTGACCCACGCACCCGGCTGGCCGCGCACCCGTGAGACGTTCCTGAACGCCCACTACGCGCGCGTCGCTCTCCCCCAGGTGCTCAAGGGACTGTGGCTGAACGTGCGGCTGCTGGTGTGCTGCGGAGCGCTCATCCTGGTGCTGGGGCTGCTGCTGGCGCTGGCCCGGACGCTGCGCGGACCGGTATTTTTCCCGTTGCGCGCGCTGGCCACCGCGTACGTGGACTTCTTCCGCGGACTGCCGCTGATCATCTGCCTGTTGGGGGTCGTCTTCGGGGTGCCCGCGCTGCGACTTCAGGGGGTGACCAACAACCCGGTGGTCCTCGGCGGTGCCGCCCTGGTGCTCACCTACTCCGCGTACGTCGCCGAGGTGTTCCGCGCCGGGATCGAGAGCGTGCACCCCAGCCAACGGGCCGCGGCCCGCTCGCTCGGGCTGACCGGCGCGCAGGCGATGCGCCACGTGGTGCTGCCGCAGGCGGTGCGGCGCGTGGTGCCGCCACTGCTCAACGACCTGGTGTCGCTGCAGAAGGACACCGGCCTGGTGTCGATCGCGGGCGCCGTCGACGCGGTGTACGCGGCGCAGATCATCACCGGTGAGAGCTTCAACTACACGCCGTACGTGGTGGCCGGACTGGTCTTCGTCGCGCTGACCATCCCGATGACGCGCCTCACCGACTGGGTGACGGCGCGGATGAACCGCAGGCAGTCCCAGGGAGGTGCGGTGTGACGCGGCTCGTGCTGCGGATGGAGGCGGTCCGCAAGTCCTACGGCGACACTCTCGTGCTACGGGATGTGGACCTGGAGGTTCCGGAGCATACGGTGACCGCCCTGATCGGAGCCTCCGGTTCCGGCAAGTCCACGCTGCTGCGCTGCGCCAACCTCCTGGAGGATGTGGACGACGGAGCGATCTTCCTGGACGACGAGGAGATCACCGACCCACGCGCCGACCAGGACGCGGTGCGCCGCCGCATCGGCGTGGTCTTCCAGGCGTACAACCTCTTCCCACACATGACCGTGCTGGAGAACGTCACCCTGGCGCCCCGCCGGGTGCACCGAGTCCCCCGCGCACAGGCCGAGGAGCGGGCGCGCGAACTGCTGGCCCGACTCGGCCTGGCCGGCAAGGCGGCCGAGTACCCGGACCGGCTCAGCGGCGGCCAGCAGCAACGCGCCGCGATCGTGCGGGCGTTGGCCGGTCGGCCTCGGTTGCTGCTGCTGGACGAGATCACCGCGGCGCTCGACCCGGAACTGGTCGGCGAGGTGCTCTCGGTGGTGCGTGACCTCAAGGAGGAGGGCATGACCATGGTGATCGCCACCCATGAGATGGGATTCGCCCGCGAGGTCGCCGACCAGGTGTGCTTCCTGGACGGCGGAGTGGTGCTCGAACGCGGCACACCGAGAGACGTGTTCGGCGCGCCGCGCGAGGAGCGGACCCAGCGCTTCCTGCGCCGGATCGTCGAGGCCGGACGGCTGTGACGGCTAACCCAACTTCTTGACCAGCAGCTCGAACCGCAGGTCGGCACGGCGTGGCAGCCCGAACCGCTCGTCGCCGTACGGGAACGGGGTCATCTCACCGGTACGCCGGTAGCCGCGGCGCTCGTACCAGGCGATCAGGTCCTCGCGCACCGAGATCACGGTCATCCGCATCTCGTCCACGCCCCACTCCTCCCGGGCGAAACGCTCCGCCTCGGCGAGGGTCGACTTGCCGAGGCCACCGCCCTGCCGGGACGGCCGGACCGCGAACATCCCGAAGTAGGCGTGCCCGCCCCGCAGTTCGAGCTGGCAGCAGGCGATCGGCTCGCCGTCCTCCTCGACCACCACCATCTTGCTGTCGGCGCCGTTGACCACCTCGGCGACGCTTTCCGGATCAGTGCGCTGCCCGTCCAGCAGGTCCGCCTCCGACGTCCACCCGGTGCGGCTGGCCTCACCACGGTACGCCGACTCGATGAGCGTCACGAGAGCGGGCACGTCCGTCGGCGTCGCGGTACGGAAGACGGGCGCGGTGGTGGTCATGGTGGCGCGAATCCTCTCCGACGCGGGTGGCGAACGGATCCGAGGGTAACCCGACGCGTATTGTCCGCCCCATGGTCAACGTACTGAGCAGCCGCGTCCTGCTGCGGCCGACCGATCTGGAGCGGTCCCGCGCCTTCTACCGCGATGACCTGGGGCTGGCCGTCTACCGCGAGTTCGGCGAGGGTGCGCAACGCGGCACGGTGTTCTTCCTGGGCGGCGGCTATCTGGAGGTCTCCGGCCACTCGCAGACGCCCCCGGCGCCGGGGATGGAGCTGTGGCTCCAGGTGCCGGACGCGGAGGCGGCCCGCGAGCGACTGGCGGGGCGCGGGGTACCGGTGCTGCGCGAGCCGAAGCGCGAGCCGTGGGGGCTGATCGAGATGTGGATCGCGGATCCGGACGGCGTGCGGATCTGTGTGGTGGAGGTGCCCGAGGACCATCCGATGCGCTACCGCCCGGGGATCTAGGAACTCGCCCTGCGCGCCCCTTCCACGCGCCGGCCGTACCACCGTGCGCCAGGGTGTGCGCCCGCCACCGTGGGAAGCCTGACGGAGGGGGCGGTACGAACCGGGGAGGGGCACCATGCACGCACCACCCTTGGTGGGCTGGCTGCTGGTGGTGATCGGTTCTGCCACGGGGGTCTCGTGCCTGCTGCGTACGAGAGCGGGGTGCGCCGCCGCGCCGGGCGAGCGGCGCACCGCGCGGGACGAGGGCATCATGGGCCTCGGCATGGCCCTGATGGCCGTCCCCGGCACCTTTCTGCACGAACGCGCCTGGGGCCCACCGCTGTTCGCCGCGGTCTTCGGCGCGATCGCCATCCGCTCCGCGCTACTGGCCCGCAGTGAGTCCCACCGCGCCCACCACGCCCTGGAGGCGGCGGCCATGGTCTACATGGCCCTCCTGATGGCGATGCCGCCCCACGCCTCCAACGACATGGCGGGCATGGCGGGCATGGCCCCCAGCATGACCGGCATGGCTGGCGTCCCCGCCGTCACCGCCCTGCTCCTGTGCTACTTCGCCGCGTACGCGATATGGACGGCCGTCCGCCTGCTCCCCACGACGCCCGCGGCCACGCCCGGCACGCCGACGACCGCGTTACTGGTAACCCCTGGCGCGGCCACGGCCTGCCGGGTCTCGCTGAGCATCGGAATGCTCACCATGCTCCTGATCATGTGACCGCGCCCCGGGACAAGGCCCCGCGGAGCAGGCGCGGGGCGAGGCTTTCGGCGGCGCGGCGGGGACGACTCGGCGTCCGCGCGGGCACCAGGCTCAGCTCCCGAACCTGGGGAAGAAGTCGGGCATTCCACCCCAGGCGCAGCCGCCCGCGGCAAAGCCCCGGAAACTGCCCGCCCGCGGGCGCCAGCCCGGCGGCCACCACCTGAGCCAGGCCGAGCCTCCGGAAGCCGCCCAGACATAGCCGAGGGGCGAAGCCCCGGAAGCCGCCCGCACAGAGCCGAAGGGCGAAGCCCCGGAAGCCGCCCGCACAGAGCCGAGGGGCGAAGCCCCGGAAGCCGGGGGACGCGGGGGCGAAGCCCCGGAAGCCGGGGGACGCGGGGGCGAAGCCCCCCGAAGCCCGGGGTCTGGGGGCGAAGCCCCCAGAAAGCCACTCCCCGGGGCCCGGGGGCGAAGCCCCCGGGGATTGTGTACCACCCGCCGTGAGGCGTACCTCACCTTCACGAAATGCCCGTACCCATCAGTAGCGCAGCGCCTTAGTGTGTGCGCATGACGGTCCCGTTCGTGCTGCTGGTTCTCGGCGCACTTGCGGCGGCGATGGCACCCCGTCTGCTGAGCCAGGCCGACTGGCCGGACCGGGAGCCGGTGCTGGCGCTGTGGGTGTGGCAGTGCGTGGTCGCCTCCGTGCTGCTGTGCTGCGTCATGGCGATGGCGTTGTGCGCTTCCGCGGCGTCGTCCACAGTGCGCTGGCACCTGTTCGCGCTCGCCCCGCGCGGCGTCGTGGACGCCTACGCGCTCTCCGAGTACGGCCCCTGGGCGGGAGCACTCGCGGTGCTGCTGGCCTGCGGCGGTGCGTGGTCGGCGGCCATGCTGACCCGCGAGGTGGGCGGCGCCCGCGCACGCCGCCGCCAGCGCCGCGCGGCACTCCTCGCACGCTCCCCGCGGCTGCCCGGTGAGCCGCCATCGGACGGCGAACGCCTCATCGTGCTGGAAAGCGGCCTGCCCGACGCCTGGCGGCTGCCCGGCGCGCAGTCGCAGCTGGTGGTCACCACAGCGGCCCTGCGGCGGCTCAAGGGACGGCAGTTGGACGCCGTACTGGCACATGAACAGGGGCACGTCCGGGCCCGGCACGACTGGCTGCTGCACTGTGCGTACGCGCTCGCCGCGGGCTTTCCCCAGGTGCCGGTCTTCGAAGGCTTCCGTCAGCAGGTCCACCATCTGGTGGAGTTGGCCGCGGACGACGTGGCCTCGCGTCGTTTCGGACGGTTGACCACCGCCTTGGCTCTGGTCGAACTCAACGAGCACCGGGGCGTGTTCGGCCCGTGCCCGACCGCGCTGGCCCAACTCCCCGGCCGGGTCCACCGCTTGCTGGACCCGGCACCGCGGCTCCCCCTGGGCCGCCGGATGCGGATGTCGGCCTTCGCGCTGCTGATACCGGCCATACCGCTGCTGGTGGCCTTCGGCCCGGGCCTAGGCGCGCTTTCGTAGCGGCCGCTTCACCCATGGCTCGATCTCGTACGATCCTGGCCGTGCCGACCACCCCGCGATCGCCGACAACCCGCTGCCTTGCCTGGACCGCCGCGCTCACCGCGGGCTTCGCCGTACTACTGGCGTTCGTCCTGTCCAGCGGCGCGCTTCCGCTCGACCATCGGATCGACTCGGCGCTGCACGGTTTCGCACTGGTGCACCCGGGATGGACCCGGCTCAACCTGGACCTCACCAACTGGGTGTGGGGCCCCACGACGATGCGGCTGCTGACCGTCGCGGCGGCCGCCGCACTGCTGCGGCTGCGCCAACTCCGCCAGGCCCTGTGGGCGTTGGCGGCCTGCGGCCTCGGCTGGGCGTTGGAGGTGGCGGTGAAGGCCGCCGTCGGCCGGAACCGCCCGCACTGGCCGCACCCGCTGGACACCGCGACGGACGGCTCCTTCCCCTCCGGCCACGCGATGGCGGCGACGATCGCCTGTGTGACGCTGGTGTGGCTGCTGCGACTGCACGCAGCGCGCGGCGGTCGGTGGATCTCGGCCGTGGCTCTGGGAGCGGTGTCGGTCCTCGGCGTAGGCTTCACCCGGTTGTACGTGGGGGTGCACTGGCCGTCCGACGTACTCGCCGGATGGCTGCTCGGCGCCGCCGTCGTCACCGCGACCGCTGCCGCCCTCGCCCCGTGGCGGCCGTCCCGTGCCACCTGACGCGGGCTCTGACCGCCGGACGGGCCCGACGGAGGAGGAGACGATGACACCGTTCCAACTCACCTTCGACTGCGCCGATCCGACGGTCATGGTCCGCTTCTGGGCCGACGCGCTGGGCTACGAGGCGGAGCCCGCGCCGGTGGGCTTCGACGACTGGAACGCCTACTGGCGCAGCGCGGGAGTACCTGAGCAGGAGTTGGATCCGGCGGGCGACGGCTGCGGGTCGATCGTGGATCCGCGCGGCAGCGGGCCGCGGATCTGGTTCCAGCCGGTGCCCGAGGGCAAGACCGTCAAGAACCGCCTCCACCTGGACATCCGGGCCAGCGGTGGCCGCGAGGTGCCGCTCGCGATCCGCAAGGAGCGGATCGAAGCGGAGGTGGCCCGGCTGGAGCTGGCCGGAGCGACCAGGCTGCGGGTGCTGGCGTCGGACGGTCACGACCACTACGCGGTGGTGATGCAGGACCCGGAGGGAAACGAGTTCTGCCTGGCCTGAACAGGTGCCCCGCGCGTCAACCCGCCGTTCGGCCCGGCACATTAACCTGGCGCCATGACGATCAAGGGCTGTCTCTTCGACTTCTCCGGCACCCTGTTCAGGATCGAACCGACCGAGCGCTGGCTTCGCGGTGGGCTCGCGCAGGCCGGTATCGAGGCGGCGGACGAGGACATCGCACACTACGCCGAACTGCTGGAGCACGTCGGCGCCCTGCCCGGTGGCGCTCCGCCGTACGCCGTTCCCGAGCATCTGCGGCGACAGTGGGACGAACGCGATCTGGATCCGGAACGCCACCGGGCGGCCTACGTCGGCCTCGCCCGGCAGGCCACGCTGCCCTGGCCCGAGTTGTACGACGTGCTCTACGAGCGCCATATGTCGCCGGACGCCTGGGCGCCCTATCCCGACGCCGTAGAGGTGCTGGCCGAACTGCGCGAGCGGGGCATCCGCGTGGGGCTGCTGAGCAACATCGGCTGGGACCTGCGTCCGGTGCTGCACCGGCACGGCGTCGACCACTACCTCGACACGGCGGTGCTCAGCTACGAGCACGGCGTGCAGAAGCCGGATCCACGCATCTTCCGCCTCGCCTGCGACGGGATCGGGTTGGCGCCGCAGGACGTCCTGATGATCGGCGACAGCGAAGAGGCCGACGGCGGCGCGAGGGCCCTGGGCTGCGCGTTCCTGCGCGTGCCGCCGCTGCCGGTGGCACGGCGCCCGGACGGGCTGCGCCCGGTACTGGGCCTGGTCGGCGACGCCAGCCGCTGAACTGGTGAGGCCCTGCGGACGGGGGGGTACCGCAGGGCCTCGTCCTGTCCAACGGACGGCGCACGCCCCCGGTTCCGCGGCGTCGCGGAAAATCCTCCCCGCCCTCACATGTCCCCCACGTACGCCGAATCGTTCCCGCGGTCGGGGACCATGGACGCATGTCCGACGACTTCACCAGTGACACCTTCGACCTGACCACCGGCTCACAGGAGGCGGCGGTGGACATCACCGACCGCTGCACGGAGTTCCTCGCCCGTGCCGCGCGCGGCCGGGACGGACTGCTGAACGTGTTCGTCCCGCACGCCACCGCCGGCATCGCGGTCATCGAGACCGGCGCGGGCAGCGACACCGACCTCCTGGCCCAGCTGCGCGAGTTGCTCCCCGCCGACGACCGCTGGCACCACCGCCACGGCACCCCCGGCCACGGCCGCGACCACGTCCTCCCCGCCTTCATCGCCCCCCACGCCACCCTCCCGGTCCTGGGCGGCACCCTGGCCCTCGGCACCTGGCAGTCGGTGGTGTTCGTCGACACCAACGTCGACAACCCGCACCGGCAGGTGCGGTTGAGCTTCCTCGGCTCGTGACAGCGGCTGGCGAGACGGTCCGGCGGAAGTCCGGCCCCGCCGCATGACTACCGCCTTCAGGGCGCCGCGTCGCCTCGGTCTTCGGCGGAACGCCTGTCGAGGAGTCCCACGAAGGCCGAGGCGACGAGGGCGACGGCGCGGTCGTCGTCGTGGGCGAGTTGGCGCAGGACCTGCTGCGCGGTGGTCCCCGACAGCTCGACCAGGGCCTGGGTCAGGCGTATCCGCGTCGCCGAGTCAGCGGTGGGTGCTGCGAGTTCGTCGACCAGTGCGGTCGTGATCCGGTCGGCGCACCCGCGGTCCTGGGACAGCGTTCCCAGGGTCTCCGCCGCGTCGACGTCGTTGGAGCCCTCGACCACCATGCGGACGAGTGTCGGCACGGCCGCGGTCACGCCGCGCCTGCCCAACGCCACAGCGGCGTGCGTGCGCACCGTCGTGTCCGGGTCGCCGAGGGCGTCCGCGAGCACCGCGGTCGCCCCCGGTGCCTCGGGCATCTCGGCGATCGCCAGCACCGCGCGCCGCCGGATGTCGACGTCCTCCGCGTGCACGCCGGGCGCCAGTGCCGCGACGCCGTCGCCGCGCGATCGGGCGAGCGCCCAGCGCAGGGCGCCCGCGACGTTGGGGTCGGATTCGGCCAGGATCGCCCCGGCCAGCAGCTCGGCGGGCACCGAAACGCCCTCCGGCCGGGTCAGGACGGCCTGCTGTCTGCGCGCGGCGCTGGCCGAGTCGAGCCCCTGCATGAGCTCCACGACGCGCAGGACGTCCTGCCAGCCGGTGGGCGCCGACGCGTCGATCGCGCGGAGCCGCCCGAGCAGCTCCTGTTCTCGCTCCAAGCGGTCTTCGGTCCACCGGATGAGGTCGCTGACCAGGGCGGACGGTGTGAAGGCCGGGTCCTCCAGCGCACGCCCGATCTGCTTGAGCGAGAGCCCGAGGGACCGCAGGCTCTCCACGTGGAAGATCCTGCGGACGTCCTCGGCGGAGTACTCGCGGTAGCCCCCGACGGTACGGCCGGTCGGGCGCACCAGCCCGAGGGCGTCGTAGTGCCGGAGCATCCGGGGGCTCACCCCCGAGTGGCGGGCCACTTCGCCGATCAGCACTCCGCGGTCTCCGCAGCCTTCGCGGCCGACGCGACTTCCGTCGGCTCCGTCGGCTCGGCGGTCTCCGCGGCGTCGGCAGGCTGCGCGGCCCCGGCGGCTCCTGACGCGACCGCGGCGAGGGCGGCGGCACGTTCCGGGCCGAGTGTGACGACTCGCTTCGCCTCGTCGACGGCCGCGTCGAAGCCGGTCTGCGGGTTCTGCCTGAGCAACTCCGTGGCACGAGCGTGCGCGGCCACCGCCGGGTCGGGATTCGCCGCGGCCTTCTCCAGTGCGGGCTTGGTCACGTCGCCGAGGTCGACGAGGGCCCGGCTCAGGCTCAGCTGCACATCGCGCTCGCCGCGGCCGAGTTGCGTGACCAGTTCGTCGACGAGGGCGCTCTTGTGGTCCTCGGGCACGAGGACGACCGCGACGCGCCACGCGGTCCGGGCGACCTCGTCGTCGGCGTCGCGCAGCAGGTCGCGTGTGATCGAGGCCCACGCGCTGTTGTCGCCGATCTTGGAGAGGGTGTGCAACGCCTGCCTGCGGGCCTGGGTGCGCTCGGAGTCGAGTTCCTGGCGAATCCTGGGCAGGGTGATCTCCGGCGAGAGGCGGGTCAGCGCCCAGGAGAGCATGTCCCGGACGAAGAAGTCCGGCTCGACCGCGCACCGCTCGAGGAGTATCTCCAGGAAGCCGGGGTGGGGGTTCGAGCCGACTGCCAGTGCCGCCTGAAGCCGGACCGACGGGTCCTTGGCGCTCAGGGCGTTTGTCAGGCGGGCGTTTCGCGGGGTGCCGTTTGTCGTGTTGATTCGGGACCACCTCCTGCGCCCAGGGCACACCTTATCAACGTGTCAAGGTCAAGGCCCTGCCCGGCAGTTGAGAAGATCCGCTGGTGACGGGCGTGGCAGCCCGGGCAGCGCCGTGAGGTGGCGCCATGGTCCGGCGGCTTCGGGCATCGGATGGAAGCCCACGATGAGGCTCGGCCGGGCCGTCGGCGCGATGTACGTCCGCTCGCTCGCCGTCCACCCGGCCCGCCGCCCGCTCGCCGTCCACCCGGCCCGCCGGGGCATCCTCGACGGCCGACGCGGCAGCGGAGCCCCGGCGCGTGCCGGTGGTCCCGCATGGACCGCCGAGCTGTGCTAGGGTTTCGGCGTTGCAGTTGTGGTACCCATGAACCTATGTGCGCCTGACGGGAATGTTTCTCCTTCGGGCGCATTATTTGTTTTCCGGCGTCTCCGGATGGGGCCTCTGCCTACAGAAGGAGAAAGTCATGGCACAGGGAACCGTGAAGTGGTTCAACGCCGAAAAGGGTTTCGGCTTCATCCAGCAGGACGGCGGCGGCCCCGACGTCTTCGCCCACTACTCGAACATCGCGACCCAGGGCTTCCGTGAGCTCCAGGAGGGTCAGCGGGTCTCCTTCGACGTCACGCAGGGCCAGAAGGGCCCGCAGGCGGAGAACATCGTCCCCGCCTGATCGCCGGACGCGCATCCGCCCACCGGGGTCCGCACCGTGATGGTGCGGACCCCGGTTTGTGCCGTTTCCAGGAAGGCAGATAACCGCATGTCCCGCAGGTCCCAGAAGCCGAACCGGCGTGCCTCGTCGCCCCGACCGTCCGCGTCGTCGCCGACGGAGTTCCGGCTGCCGGAGAGCACGACCCCCGCACTTCCCGCCGTCGAGGACTTCGCTGAGCTGGACATGCCCGCGGGGCTGCTGAAAACCCTCACCGCGCAAGGCGTGACCACCCCCTTCCCCATCCAGGCCGCCACGCTGCCCAACTCTCTCGCTGGCCGTGACCTGCTGGGACGTGGACGCACCGGCTCCGGCAAGACCCTCGCGTTCGGGCTGGCGCTCCTGGCCCGCACGGCCGGACTGCGCGCGGAGCCCAAGGCACCCCTCGCCCTCGTGCTGGTACCCACCCGTGAACTCGCCCAGCAGGTCACGGACGCCCTCACCCCCTACGCGACGGCGGTGAACCTCCGGCTGGCCACCGTGGTCGGCGGACTGTCCATCACCAGGCAGGCCGGTGTGCTCCGGCGCGGCGCCGAGGTACTCGTGGCGACCCCCGGCAGGCTCAACGACCTCGTGGAACGCGGGGACTGCGTGCTCGGCAGCGTTCAGATCACGGTGCTGGACGAAGCCGACCAGATGACCGACATGGGCTTCCTGCCACAGATCACCAGGCTGATCCAGCAAGTGCGGCCCGACGGACAGCGCATGCTCTTCTCGGCCACCTTGGACCGCAACATCGACCGCCTGGTGCAGCGGTTCCTGACCGACCCCGTGGTGCACTCCGTGGACCCGTCCGCAGGAGCGGTGACCACCATGGAGCACCACGTGCTCCACGTCCAGGACGAGACCGACAAGAAGGCCGTCACCACGCGCATCGCGGCCCGTGACGGGCGGGTCATCCTCTTCCTCGACACGAAGAGGTCCGCTGACCGGCTCACCAAGCGGCTCCTGGCCGTCGGTGTCCGCGCGGCGGCGCTGCACGGGGGCCGGTCCCAACCGCAGCGCAACCGCACCCTGGAGCAGTTCAAGAACGGCCAGGTCACCGCGTTGGTGGCGACAAACGTCGCGGCGCGGGGCATACACATCGACAATCTCGACCTCGTGGTGAACGTCGATCCCCCCACCGACCACAAGGACTACCTCCACCGGGGCGGCCGAACGGCCCGCGCCGGAGGCTCCGGCAGCGTGGTCACGCTGGTGCTGCCCGACCAGAAGCGGGCTGTCACCCAGCTCATGTCGGACGCGGGTATCCGTCCCCAAACGGCCCGCGTCAAGTCCAGCGACGCGGAACTGGCCACCATCACCGGCGCCCGCGAGCCTTCCGGCGTAGCCGTGACCATCGAGGCCCCGCAGCCGACGGCACCGACGTCTTCCGGCTCGGGCCGGAAGACCGGCGCCGAGCCCGGCAGGCGGTCCGGCCGCCGACGCTCAAGCGGTGGCGGGGCCGCGGCGACGAACCGTGGTGCCAGCAACGGGACGGCGGACCAGCGCTCGGACCGCCGGACAGCGGCTGCTGGCACTTCCGCGACCGGCGGGCGCCGTTCTGCCCGCCGGAGGCGAACCGGCGGGGCCACCGTTGGTGCCGCCGCCCTGGAAAGCCGCGGTTCCGACCGCCGAGGCAGCCATCGCGGCTCTGCGAGCTGATGCGGGTGGCCCGGGCACGCCGCCCGGGCCACGCCGTCGTCCGCCAGGTGTGCGATCAGTCGTGAGCGCGGGCCAGCCGGGAGGCGTGGGCCAGGTCGAGGTCGGTTGTCTCGGGGGCCAGGAAGTGCGAGACCAGGCCGCCGAGCGCGAGGACACCGGCGCCGACGAGCAGGACGAACTCGATGCCGAAGCGGGCCAGGCCCATCGGCAGCAGGAAGGTGCCGATCGCGGCGCCGACCCGGCTCATGGCGGCGGCGAACCCGACGCCGGTGGTGCGCATCGACGTCGGGAAGACCTCCAGGGGGTAGACAGCGGTCAGTGCGCTGGAGGCGGCGTTGAGGAAGATGAAGAAGAGGAAGCCGCCGACGATGACCGCGGTGGACGTGGGCCAGACGGCAACCACGGCCAGGCAGACCGCGGTGATCCAGAACGGTGGGATGAGCAGCTTGCGGCGGCCGATCCGGTCGACGACCAGGCATCCGGCGGTGACACCGAGGACCGCGGTGACGGAGTAGACCATCAGCGCGAGGGTCGCGTGGTGGGCCATGCCCAGCGCGTCGAAGACCTGGGTCCAGAACGTGCCGATGGCGAAGTAGGGCAGGACGAGTGCCGCCCAGAAGGCGCTTGCGAAGACGGTGCTGCGCAGGTGTTCGCGGGTGAAGAGGGCGCGTAGGCTGTCGCGTTGCTCGCGCTGCGCCATCTCCGCCTCGGCGTCGACCTCCAGTCCGTATCTGGCGATCAGCGCCCGCGCTTCCTCGTGGCGGCCCTTGCTGATCAGCCAGCGCGCGGATTCGGGGATGCCGCCGCGCAGGGCCACGCAGACCAGGGCGATGACCGCGCTGCTGGCCAGGGACCAGCGCCAGCCGCCGTGGACCGACGCGAACAGCGCGCCGACCCCGGTGGCCAGCATGTAGCCGACGTACCAGCTGATCTCCAGGCTGGCCAGTAGTCTGCCGCGGTTGTGGCGCGGCGCGTACTCCGACAGCAGCGGGGCCCCGATCGCGTACTCGCCGCCGATCGCGATGCCCATCACCAGCCGGATCGAGAACAGTTGCGGTCCGTCGGTGACGAAGAACTGGAGGAAGGAGCCCAACAGGAAGATGAGCATGTCGACCAGGAAGACCGGGCGGCGCCCGATCCGGTCGGCCAGCCAGCCGAAGAGCGGCCCCCCGGCGAAGATGCCGATCAGCGGAGACGCGCCGACCAGGCCCTCCATCAGGGTGGACAGATGGAGGTCGGCGGTGAGCGCGGCCATGGCCATGCCGATGCCGCCGATGATGTATCCGTCAATGCCCTCGCCGATCTGCGTGGCGAGCTTGAGTTTGGTCTGTAGGCGCCTGCGGTCGCCCTCGGTGGTCGGTTCGGCTGTCGGGGACTGCGTGGCGGGTTTCGCAACGGCCATCGAATGACCTTTCTGGGTGCGGCTCGGGGGGAGAACGCGGGGGGAGGCTCAGACGCTGGGCCAGTCCAGCGCGATGTACTTCGTCTCCAGGAACGCCTCGATGCCCTCGCGGCCGCCCTCGCGGCCGAGGCCGGACTGCTTGACGCCGCCGAAGGGCGCGGCGGGATCCGACAGCAGGCCGCGGTTGACGCCGACCATGCCTGTCTCCAGGCGCTCGGCGACCCGCAGCGCGCGGATCGCGTCACGCGAGTAGACATACGAGGCCAGACCGTACGGGGTGGCGTTGGCGCGGGTGATCAGCTCCTCGTCGTCCTGGAAGACGCTGATCGGCGCGACCGGGCCGAAGACCTCCTCGTGCATCATCCGCGCGTCGTCGGGGACGTCGGTGAGCACGGTCGCCGGGTGGTACCAGCCGGGGCCGTCCGGCACCGGGCCCTGGGCCGCGATGCGCGCGCCGCGGTCCAGCGCGTCCTGGACCAGTTCGCGGATCTTCGTGACCGCGGCGGGGTTGACCATCGGGCCGAGTTCCGTTCCCGCGTCGAGTCCGGGACCGATCCGGACCGCCGCCATGGCCCGTCCGAAGGCCGCCGTGAACTCCTCGGCGACGCTGGCGTGAACATAGAAGCGGTTGGCCGCGATGCACACCTCACCGCCGCCGCGCATCTTGGCGTCCATCGCACCGCGTACGGCGGCGTCGATGTCGGCGTCCTCAAGGACGATGAAGGGGGCGTTGCCGCCCAACTCCATGGTGACGTTGAGGACTTGGTCCGCGGCCTGGTGCAGCAGCAGTTTGCCGGTGGCGGTGGAGCCGGTGAACGAGAACTTGCGCACCCGGGGATCGCGCATCCACACGCCGACGACCTCGGCGGCGCGATCGGTCGGCAGCACCTGCAGGACGCCGTCGGGCAGTCCCGCCTCGCTGAGCAGTTCGGCGACGGCCAGCGCCGTCAACGGCGTGTCGGGAGCCGGTTTGAGCAGGACCGGGCAGCCGGCCGCGAGTGCCGGGGCCATCTTGCGGGTCGCCATCGCCGCGGGGAAGTTCCATGGCGTGACGTGGGCGGTGATGCCGACCGGCTGTTTGACGATCACATGCCGGAAGCCGCCGCCTGGTGCCTCGCCGAAGCCGGAACCGATCCGTACGGCCTCCTCGGAGAACCAGCGGAGGAACTCGGCGGCATAGGCGACCTCGGCGCGCGCGTCCCGCAGCGCCTTGCCGTTCTCGGTGGTGATCATCCGGGCCAGGCCGTCGGTGTGCTCGCGCATCAACTCGAACGCGGTGCGCAGTACCTCGGACCGGCGACGGGCCGGTGTGGCACGCCAGTTGTCGGCCGCCGCCTCGGCCGCGTCGACCGCGGCCCGGGCCTCCGCCTCGCCCGCCGCCGACACCTCGCGGACCGGCCGCGCGGTCGCCGGGTCGAGTACGGGAAAAGTACGGGCGTCGGCGGCGGCGGACCAGCGGCCGCCGAGGTACACATCACCCCTGCCGAGCGGTCCCGCGATGATCTTGTCGGTCACCATGCCAGCCGTCCCTGCCTCTTTCCGCCCGATCAGATGCCTGGCCGTGTCTCCGGCCCCGGCCCTGATCGCGGGCCTGGTGACGGGAGTGTCCACGGGTCGCCGCGGGTCGTCTCCAGCGGCGGTGCACGGAATGTACGGACGTGAATTCGGCCGGAACAAGGCTCCGGTTGATTTCGCAATCCCGGTTGCGCTCAGGACAACCGCCGGGCCACGCGACCCGACGGGATCACGTGCCCCGGCGTCAGGTGAAGCGCGGCGTGGGCGGCGTCGGCTGCCTGGGCGCCCAACCCAGTTGCGCCGAGACCCGGGAGGCGGCCCGTGCGGTGGCCTTGCCGGCGGTGTCCAGCCGGGTGGCCATCCGCTCGTAGGGAGCTGACACGTTGATCGCCGCGGCCACCCGGCCCCGGAAGTCGCGCACCGGAGCCGACACTCCGACCAGGCCCTGTTCGAACTCCTCGCTGACCCGCGCGTATCCGGCCGCCCGGCACTCCTGGATGCGGGCCCACAGTTCCTGCACCGAGTGCACGCGCGACCCGCCGAAGCCGCCCGCGAGGTCCTCCATCCCCAGGCGTACGTACAGCTCGTCGGGTGTGGCGTCCATCAGCAGGACGCGCCCGGCCGAGGTGCAGGCGGCCGGGACTCCGCGACCCTCCCAACCGTGCGCGCGGAAGGAGTGTCCGGACACCGACAGCAGGGTCAGCACCTCGGTGTCGTGCAGCACGCACAGGTGGGTGGTCTCCTCCAGTTCGGCGGAGAGCGCGCGCATCTCGGGTTCGGCCACCCTGACCAGGCGGTTCTGCGCGGTGCGGGCCACCAGCGAGAACAGCCGCCAGCCCAACCGGTATTCGAGGGTGTCCGGGTCGCGCTCGACGATGCCCTCCTCCGCGAGGGCTTTGAGCGTCCGTGACACCTGGCTCTTCTCCCTGCCGGTCAGTTGCGACAGCCGTACCACGCCGAGGCCACCTCGGCTCTGCGCCTCCTGGGATGCCAGGGCCTCCAGCAGGGCGATGTCACGACGCAGGCCGTGGGCCCGGTGGTGCGCGGTGCCGGAAACCGGCGCGGAGCCGTGCGGCGAGGCGGGTTCGGGGTCGGGGCGCGAGCTGTGGGCGGTCACCCGCGTCAGCTTAGAACGCACAGCTCAGGGAGTGGTTGTCGTCATCGCAACCCGTATTGCGATTGCCGCCGGTGTCTTGCGGGGGCTTTTGGGCGCCTCCTAGATTCACCGTCAAGGCACACGGGAATGCGCCTTTCTTCCGGTTCGCTCGGCTGGCCGGAGATCCCCGATTCATCCCCCCCGGAGGAACACCCATGCCCTTCGCCCAGGCCGCGCTCATCGGCGAGTCCTTCGTCGGTGACGGCCCGAACGCCGCGCACACCAACCTCGTGATCGGGCGCAAGGGCGGTCCCGTGGAGTCGGCCTGGGTGACCGCGCTGGCTTCGCCGAGCGCCGGGTACGCCCCCTTCGTGACCGTGGTCCAGCCGAACGTCCCGGTCAAGCCGCTGACCCTGTTCGTCAACAAGGCCGAGGCCCGCGGCGAGTCGCATCAGCGCGCCACGTGGGGCGCGGCGCAGGCAGGCCTCGCGACAGGCGTCGCCGACGCCGTCCGGGACGGCCTGATCCCGGCCGACGCCGCCGAGGACCTGCTGATCGTCGCCGCCGTCTGGGTCCACCCGGACGTGGACGACCTGGACGAGTCGTTCCGCAACCAGCGCGCCGCCGCCTTCCGCGCGGTGGCCGCCGCCGTACGGGCGACGCCCTGCGTACCGGAGGTGCTCGCCGCCGCCGAGGCGGGCCCGGCGAACCCCTTCTACACTCCCGCCCGCGACCAGCTCGACGCGTCCAAGCCCCACCCGGAGACGGCAGCCCGATGAAGATCACCGACATCACCCTGGACCGGCTGCGCCTGGAGCTCGACCCGCCGTTCCACGCGGCCTGGGACCCCGAGCCGCGCCGCCACTTCGACGCGACCATCGTGCGCGTGCACACCGACGAGGGCATCACGGGCATCGGATCCGGCGACACCATGGACGGCTTCGACGCCTTCAAGCACCTGTTCGTGGGCGAAAACCCCCTCGACATCGCCCGGCACGTCCGCGCCATCGAGACGGCCAACTTCCACGGCGGCGTCTACTGGCCGCTGGAGGCCGCGCTGTGGGACATCATCGGCAAGTCCTGCGGACGGCCGGTCGCCGAACTCTTCGGCAACGCCGCCAGGAAGCTGCCCGCCTACGCCTCCTCCGGCGAGCTGAAGTCGCCCGCCGAGCGCGTCGAAACCGCCCTGAGGGTCCGCGAGGCCGGATTCCGCGCGATGAAGATCCGCATCGACCGCGACCGTGTGGACGCGGGCATCGCCGCGGTCCGGGCCGTACGCGAGGAACTCGGCGACGGCTTCGCCATCATGGTCGACCTCAACCAGTCGTGGCGGATGGCCGGTGACACCGCGCCGGCCTCCGATCTGGCCGCGACCCGTAAGATCGTCGCCCGCCTCGCCGAACTCGATGTCTTCTGGGTCGAGGAGCCGCTGCCGTACGCCGATCTCGACGGATTCAAACGGCTGCGCGCGGAGAATCCCGGCGTCCGGATCGCCGCCGGGGAGATGCACCACTCGACAACTGAACTGCTGCGGTATCTGGAACATGACGCGCTGGACATCTACCAGATGGACGTGGTGCTCGCGGTCGGCATGCACCGGGCCCGCACCCTGGCCGAGGTCGCGCACCTGAAGCACCGTCACTTCACGCCGCACAGCTGGACCAACGGCATCGGCCTCCTCGTCAACCTGCACGTCGCGGCCGGTGTCGGCGGCGGCCCGTTCTTCGAGTTCCCGTACGACCCGCCCGGTTGGACGCCCGAGCGCCGGGACTTCATGCTCGCCGAGCCGGTGTGGGTCAACGCCGACGGGGACGTGGAGGTCCCCCGAGAACCGGGGCTGGGCATCGAGCTGGACGAGGACGCGCTGGACCGCTGGAGGATCGCATGACCGTGAGCGTGGAACACCTGCTGAACCGCTCCCACGACGACTGGCTGAAGTCGGCCGCCGAACTCGACTGCGAGACGCGGCTGTTCATCGACGGTGAGTTCACCCCAGCGCTCTCGGGCGAGACCCTGGCGTCGGTATCCCCGCGCGACCAGTCCCTCGTCGCGCACGTCGCGTCGGGCGGTCCCGAAGACATCGATCGCGCGGTGCGGGCCGCCCGCGCCGCGTTCGAGGACGGCCGCTGGCGTGGCCTGGACCCCGGGCAGCGCAAGCGGATCATGCTGCGCTGGGCGGACCTGGTCCTGGAACACGCCGAGGAACTCGCGCTGCTGGACACCTTGCAGATGGGCAAGCCGATCACCGAGTCGGTACGCGTCGACGTGGTGAAGACCGCGCAGACCATCCGCTGGTACGCGGAGGCGATCGACAAGACCTACGACGAGGTCGCCCCTGCCCCGCACAGCGCGCTCGCCCTGATCACCCGCGAACCGCTCGGCGTCATCGGCGCGGTCGTGCCCTGGAACTACGCGCTGATGATCGCCTCCTGGAAACTCGCACCCGCGCTGGCGACCGGCAACTCGGTGGTGCTCAAGCCCGCCGAACAGACCCCACTCGGCGCCCTGTTGCTGGCCAGGCTCGCCCATGAGGCCGGAATCCCGAGCGGCGTACTGAACGTCGTGCCCGGCCGCGGAGAGGCCGCCGGGCAGGCACTCGGCCGTCATCGGGACGTCGACAAGATCGCGTTCACCGGATCGCCCGAGGTCGCCCGTCTGTTCCAGGTGTACGCGGGCGAGTCCAACGGCAAGCAGGTGGCAGTGGAGGCGGGCGGCAAGTCGCCCCAACTCGTCCTGCCCGACGCCGACATCGCGTCCGCCGCCTCCGCCGTTGCCTGGGGCGTCTTCTACAACGCCGGGCAGACCTGCAACGCCGGATCGCGCCTGATCGTCCACGCGTCCGTCAAGGACCGCCTGCTGGAGGAGATCCTCAAGACCACCGAGTCGACGTTCACCGTCGGCGACCCGCTCGACCCGGCGACCGTCATGGGCCCGATCGCCGACACCGCCCAACTGGAGAAGGTCCTGCGCTACATCGCCCTCGGCCGACAGGAGGGCGCCACGGTCGCGCTCGGCGGCGAACGCACGCGGATCGGGCTGAACGGCAACTACCTCCAGCCGACCGTACTCGACGGCGTCGCCAACAACTCCCGCGTCGGACGCGAGGAGATCTTCGGTCCCGTGCTGTCGGTCATCAGCTACGACGGTGACGTGGACGAGGGCGTGCGCATCGCCAACGACACCGACTTCGGCCTGGCCGCCTCCGTATGGACCAGGGACGTCTCCGTCGCGCACAAGGCGGCCCGCGCGCTACGCGCCGGGACCGTGTGGGTCAACACCTTCGACGCCAGCGACGTCATCACCCCGTTCGGCGGTTTCAAGGCCACCGGAGCCGGGCGCGACAAGTCGCTGCACGCTCTGGACGCGTACACCGCGCTCAAGACCACCTGGATCGACCTCGGCTGAACAGCCGCCCAACGCACGCATCCACCAGCGCATTTCAAAACGTAGTGAGGCAGCCAATGAGGATCGGATTCATCGGACTGGGCAACATGGGCGGCCCGATGGCCCGCAACCTGCTCCAGGCCGGAGTGTCCGTCGTGGTCCACGACACCCGCGAGGAGGCCGCCGCACCGCACCTCGGCCTCGGTGCCATCTGGGCCCCCACCGCCGCGTCATGTGCGGAGCAGGCCGACGTACTGATCACGATGCTGCCCAATCCGCGGATCGTGGAGGACGTCATGCTGCGTGGCGGCGCCGCGCGCAGCCTGCGCCCGACGTCCCTGTGGATCGACATGTCGACTTCGACACCGGCCGCCGCCCGCCGGGTGCTGGCCGAGGCACTCGACGCCCGGGGCGTACGCATGCTCGACGCGCCGGTCAGCGGCATGGCGCGCGGCGCCGACGCCGGGACGCTGCAGATCTTCGTCGGCGGCGAGGAGGGTGATTTCGCCCGTGCGCTGCCGCTCTTCGAGATCATGGGCGACCCGGCGAAGATCATCCACGTCGGCGGCCTCGGCACCGGCTACACCGTCAAACTGATGATCAACCTGCTCTGGTTCTGCCATCTGGTCGCCAGCTCCGAAGTGCTGGCCATGGGCGTCGCGGCAGGAGTCGACCTCGGCGTGCTGCGCGCTTCGCTGCTCGCCAGCCCGGCCGCCTCCAACTTCCTGGAAAACGACGTGCTTTCGGTACTCGCCGACGGCGACTACGACGACTCCTTCGCCATGGCGCTCGCCTGCAAGGACCTCGGCCTCGCGGTCGACCTCGGCCGGGAGGTGGGCGTGTCCACCGAACTGTCCGCGCTCGTGGAGCAGATCTACCGGCGTGCCAAGGCCCGATACGGCGACTTCGCAGGCGAGATGACCCCGGTCCGGCTCTACGAGGACCTGGCCGGACGGGAGTTCCGCCTCCCGGTCCCCGGCCAGGCCACCGACTCCGCCCTCGCAACCGCCTGAGCCATCGGCCGCCCCGCCCCTCCCGCTACCCAGGAGCCCCGACGATGCACGACACCACCAGCCTCCCGCCCGGCGGGACCACACGCACTCCGTTCACCATCGAGCCGACCTGTACCGTCGCCTACGGTCCCGGCAGCATCGAGCGGCTGCCCGAACTGGTCGCCGCCACCGGCCAGTCGCGCGCCTTCGTGGTCACCGACCCCGGGCTGCGTGTGGCCGGGATCGTGGACCGGGTGCTGAAGGTGCTCCAGGCCGCGGGCATGGAGTACGACGTCTACGGCGAGGTGGCGGCGAACCCCTCCACGAAGAACGTGGACGCCGGTGCGGCCGCCGCCCGCGCCTTCGGCCCCGCCGCCGTGGTCGCCCTGGGCGGCGGCTCAAGCCTGGACGCCGCCAAGGCAGTCGCGCTGCTCGTGGGCAACCCGGACGCCACCGCGGACGACGCCGACGACCTGTGGGAGGCCGCCGACGGACTGCCGCTGATCGCGGTTCCCACCACCGCGGGCACCGGCGCGGAGACCAACGGCTTCGGCGTCATCGAGGACGTGGCGGCCTGCCGCAAGGTCTATATCGGCCACCCCTCCGTGAAGCCGAAGGCCGCCCTCCTCGATCCGGAACTGACCCTGGGCCTGCCGCCCCACGTCACCGCGGCCACCGGCGTCGACGCCCTGGTCCACGGCATCGAATCGCTCGCCTCACGCGGCGCCAACGCCGTCTCGGTCGCGTTCGCCACCCAGGCCGTCGCCCTCGTCGGCCGCTGGCTGCCCACCGCCTACCGGGACGGCTCCGACCTGGATGCCCGCTGCCACCTCATGCTCGGCGCCCACCTGGCCGGTCAGGCGCTCAGCATCTCCGGCCTCGGCCTGGTGCACGGCATCGGCCACGCGCTGACCGCCCACACCGGAACCCCGCACGGCGTCGCGCTGGCGGCCGTCTTCGAGGAGGTCATGGAGTTCAGCGCGGAGGATGCCCAGCCCGCCTACGAACAAGCCGCCCGCGCACTGCGCGCGACGCCCGCCGCCAACACGCCCGAAAGCTGGGCGAAGGCAGCGATCGACGCCGTACGAGAGATCTGCGCGGCCGTCGAGGTGAAAAGGCCGCTTCGCGAACTCGGCGCCGCGCCGGAGACGTTGCCGTCGATCGCCGCCGGAGCGGTCGCCGACGCCGTGACCCGCAACGCACCGCGGCTGCCCAGCGAGGCGCAGGTCCTGGAGATCCTCCGGTCCGTGATGTGACCGCGCGGGCCGGTAGCGCTGGGCACTCGCCTCGACGCCCGTCCCTCAGCAGTGCCAGGCGCTCCCACCAGTTCCGCGTCGACCACGGCCTGCCCCCAGCGCCCGCATCACCCACGACTTCACCATCAGGTCCGGGACTTGGGTTTCGCCCTCGAGGCGAACGACCACCGTGCGGTCCGTGCGACAGCCGGGTGGCCGTATGATCAGCGCGCCGTGGACCGCCCACGGTCAAGGGACGGCGATCGACGGCCTCGCCCCCACACGGAAGTATCCCAGGAGCAAGCATGGCGCGAGGTGGGCGCGGACTACGGTTCGCTGCCTGGCTGTTGGGACCTGCGGGGCTGGTCCTGCTGGTGACGGCGACAGTCCTCCTCAACACCGGCTATACGACGATGTCGATCGTCAGCCAAGCCATGGAACCGATGTACTCGCCCGGCGAGCACGTCATCCTCAAGCGGATCAACGCAGGCGAGGTACGGCGAGGCGATGTGGTGTTGTACCGGACGCCGGATCGCTATCAAGGCAAAGCGGTGCTGCAACGCGTGATCGGCATCGGTGGCGACCGCGTCGCGGATCGTCCTGGCGCCCAGGTCACGGTCAACGGCAGGCCGATCGCCGAACCGTACGTCAAGGGCGGCGACCCGTCCGGCAGCCCCGCGTACGACGTCTTGGTGCCCCAAGGACGACTCTTTCTGCTGGGCGACAACCGCGCTGACTCCTACGACTGCCGGTACTTCCTGAGCGACCAATCGGGCACGGTGCCCGCCACCGCTGTCCTCGCGGAGCCCGCCCAAGACCGCACCGGTATCGTCCAACTGGCGCTGGCGGTCCTACTCGGGCTCGTCCTCGCCCTCACCGGACTCGCGCTGGGGGTAGCGGCCCGGATCGCACGGAAGCGGAACGTGCGCGCATTGGAGCCGCCAGCCCCCTTCTGATGGAAGGAGCGGGCTCCCCACAGCACCAGGCCTCCCCGGGCCAAGGACCGTGCCCTGTGCGCGTTGCGCCGAGGGAAGTCGGCGGTTACGAAGGCGGGCTGCCCGCACGGGAAGGTGCGGGCTGCGCCACCTCGGCCAGTCGCTGGAACCGTCGAGGCGGCAGCCGATGCCCACCAGCCCCCTCCTCCCCCGCTGGCCTCAGGACAGCAACGCGGCCACCGGGGACATGCGTTCCCACCCAGGATCGCGGCCTGTCAGCCGGTTGGTCACCCGCGCCCATGCCTCCGCGTCGGTCCCGAGCCGGGAGCCTACGAGATCGGCGAGTTCGGTCAACGCCGCGCCTGTTTCCGCGGGGGCGTCCGTACGGCGGGCGGCGCTGCTGAGGTAGGCGAGCATCAGTGCGGCGGGGGCCGCCAGGTGCAGCAGGTCCGATCCGGTCAGGAGGCCCGCGGTGAGCAGGCCGTCGATCTGGGTCGCGGGCGCGCAGTGGTACATGCCGGCTAGGCCGTGGCGGGCCCTCGCCCGGGTGAGTTCCGCACCCTCGACGAGGCCGTTCGGCCCTGGTTCCGGCACCAACTCCGCGTACCGCAGCCGCAGTTCCGTCGGTGCGTCCGGCAGATTGACCAGTTGCTCCCAGTACGGCAGCGGCTCTTCCTGGTGCGCGGCCTCCACGGCGTGCCAGTCCACGCCGCCCGGGAATGCCGCCACGGCGCTCCTCGCCTGCCAGGGGCCCGTGGCCCGCCGCAGTTTCCTGATCAGCTTGGGCGAGGCCAGTTCACGGTCGAGCCGGGCGCGGATCACCGCGGCCGGGTCGGCGTGGGCCAGCGCCTTGACGCACAGCTTGCTGGCAGCCTGGCCGAGCAGGTCGCGTCCGACGAGCGCGCTCAACCGGCCTGCTCCGCCGTGCTCCAGCAGCCGCAGGCAGCCGAGGATCTGGTGGACGAAGCCTGCTTGCGAGCCGTACCGGACGAGGATCTCCTCGATCAGGTCCGGTTCCGACGAGGACAACCAGTGCAGGCCTCCTATCGGACTGGCGGACGGATCGGCCCGCAACTGCGCCAGCACCCGCGCCGCGACCGAGTCGGCCTCCGCTGCCGGGCGGGATCGGCTCACGATGCGTCGGTGGACGCGCGGATGGCTGACGTGGCGTAGCAACGCCAGGTCGACGTCGGGGTCATCGATGTCGGCGAGTCGCTGGACCAAGCCGCTGTCGAGCCATCGTGACTGGGCGACGAGGATGCGCAGCGCCTGAGGATCCCGGCCCGCGAGCAGCCGGCCGAACAGAAGGCGCGGGGTGTGGTCGTGTCGTAGCAGATGCGCGGCAAGCAGCCAGGAGCCGTCGGGTCCGAGTCGTGGCAAGACCGCGTCGACGACATCGGCGTCGGCCAGGCTCAGCAGGGTGCCCACCGGCCAGACCCACAGGTGGTCGCCGTGCTCCAGCAGTTTGAGCGCCTCGTCGGGGGTGCGCGGGCGGCGCGTGAACCAGTCCGATGTCGATTCCTCCAGCGGCCGGTATCCGTTGGCGCCAGCCTTCGATCTCGCGGACCGGGACAGCGTCAGCAGCTCAATCCAGCTGGGCCCGTCGGAGTCGCGCTCGGCGGCACGTCCGGCCGCCGACCAGGCCGTGTCGGCCAGGTTGAGCCAGGCATCGGGGTCGGTGCCGAGTTCGGCGCGCAACAGGCGGGCCAGCGCGGCCGCCCACGCGCGGGAGAACGCGAGGCTGCTCCAGTCGTGGGGAAGGAGCAGCAGGCGGCGGGCGGGCAGCAGGCGGAGCAGTTCGTCGGCGGGCAGGACGCCCTGGGCGTAGGCGCGTTCGGTGAGTGCGGCGCTGGAGCCCCAGCTCTGCGGGGGATGTGCCCGCACCTGGTCGAGCGTGGGCGCCGTGTACCAGACGTTCGGTGGTTCGACGCCCTGGGCGGCGCAGGACCGGACGAGCCATTCGGGGGTGGCGAGGCCGGGAGCGTCGTTTCGACTGTGGTGGGCGAGGAAGCTCAGGATGCCTGGGTCCTCGGTAAGCGGGGCGTCGGCAGGTGCGAGGGACCGTAGGAGGTCGAGGGCGGCGAGGGCGGCCCGCTCCTGGCGGCTGCGCGGAGTGCTGGGCGGCTCTGGCCGCTCCCGCGGTTCAGCTCCGGTGAGCGCGGTGGCGTCCTCACTGTCCGGTGCGGCCGGGGCGGCCTCGCTCGCTTTGCTGATCAACTCCCGCAGGGTTCCCTGGTGTTCCGGCAGCAGGGCCTCGAGCGCGGCCCAGGCCTGGGGGCGGTCGCCGAGATGGGCGTCGGTCAGCGACCGTAGTTCGGCGACGGCGGTTCCGGTGAGCAAGCCCGTCTTGTTGAGTGTCGCGAGCGTGGTCACCGCATGGGCCGCTGGTCGAGCGGTGCGTATCAGCTCGACCGGATCGAGCAGCCCGGCCCTGATCATGCCCTCCGCCCACCAGGCGGTGTCGCCGTCGAGGGCCTCCTCTGCCAGGCGTTGCGCGGGCGGGGTGATGTTTCCGGCCCGCCGGTCGCCCGCCCGCCAGGGCTCGTTGAGGACGCTCAGCCGGAACGCCAGCCGCTGGGCGTCGCTGGCGTCCTCGTGGCGGGCCAGTTCCTCGCTCGCCTTGGGCATGAACGGGCTCTTGGCGTGGGCCTCGGACAGGGCGTCCAGGTCGTGTACGTATGGTTCGGACAGCAGGTCGCGCAGGCTGCTGGTGCCCCGGGTGACGGCCAGTAGGCCCGGCAGCCGCGCGGGATCCTCGTACGGCTCGCACTGTTCGCGCAGCTGGCGCAGGGCGGCGCCGGACCCGTCATCGTCGGCGAGCGCCCTAGTGACCGTCTCGACAACGCTTCGGCCCAGGTGCTGGGCGTCGGCCGGATCGTCGAGCAGGTGGCGCACCGCCGCGGGCCCGCTGCGTTCCCACAGCCGGACCAGCGCGTACTGCTGGGCCACCCGTCGCACGCCGACGCTCAACGCACGGGCCACGAGCTGCCGATCGCCCGAGCCGAGCAGCGGCGCGAGCCAGGTGCGCGGCAGGTCGCCGCCGCGGTCGGTGAGTTCGGCGCGCAGGGTTTCGTCCATCGGCACCGCGTCGAGCCGGTGCGCGAGGATGCGGCGCAGCGACTGCGTAGCCCGGGGGTTGCGGTAGACGGCGGCCCCGACCTGGGCGTCCCCGACCGCGAGAAGCCGGGCCAGCACCCGCGTGTCGAGCCGGGTGTGCCGGGCCAGGGCGATTCCGGCGCGGGAGTCGCCGTGTTCCGTGACAGCGGTGACCAGCCCCGGGCCGGGCAGCGCTCCGCCAGCGAGCAGGCCCTCCAGCGTGCGGTCCGGCAGCCCGGCCAGGCCAGCGGCCGTGTGCTCGGGCCGGGCGTGTTCCATCAGCAGGGCGAGCGTGGCGTGCACGCTACGGGGCGCGGGTGAGCAGATCTCACCGGGAGCAGCCGGTCGCGCCGGTGGCGGAGTCTCGGCGAGGAGCGCGGGCAGGGTGCCCCGATGGCTGGCGAGCGCGTCGTGCACGCCACGCCACCGCTCGGCGCTGTCGCCGAGATGCCGCGCCACCAACTCCCGCAGCCGACGCGCCACCTTGCCGTCGGCTCCGCCCGCCGCAGCGACTGCCGCCGCGGCCGTACGCGCGGGGCGGGCGTCCCGGAGCAAGCCAAGGGCGTCGCCCACCGTGCCCCGGGCATCTCTCGCCTGCTCTTCCTTAGCTGAGGCGAGGATGGTGCGCACCACATGGGCGGCCGAACTGTTCTGCGATCCCCTCATGCACGCCATGGTAGGAACAGGGTCTGACAGTCCATCGCTCAACGGCCGTGTGGGCATGTGGCGTTGGGTACCGGCGCCACGTGCGACACCCGCTGTCACAGTCGCGCTGGCCGCCCGGTCCGCGGCGCAGGCGACGGCCCGCCCACTCCCCCGAGTGCGGGCGGACCGTCGAGCGGGTCAGCAGTAGGACGAGGCCACCCGCAGCTTGCGCCAGGTGTTGGGACCGACCACCCCGTCGTCGGCCAGCCCGTTCTTCCGCTGGAAGGCGATGATCGCGCCTCTGGTGTTCGGGCCGTATGTCCCGTCCACGGCACCGGGTGTGCAGTGCCAGCCCACCAGCATGCACTGGGCCTCGGCGGTGGCGCTGCCGTGGCTGCCGGAGCCGACGATGGCGGTCATCGTCCGGCTGAATCCAGCGGTCCAGCCCATGCTGCCGTCGGCCATCGTCTGCCAGTGGTACTGCGACTTCAGGCCGGTGCACTGGTAGGAGGCGGCGGGCGCCGCGGTGGCCGCGTGGGCGCTGGGGGCGAGGGCGAGGCCGCTGCCGAGGACCGCGGCGGCTGACGCCAGGACGACGCGCTGTACCCGGTTCATCGTGATGGTTTCCCTTCGAGCCGATGGACGGCGCTGGTGGAGCACCGCGGGCTTGCTGCACCGATGCTGGCGACGACCGGGCGGGCACGGCCACGACTGCCGGGCAACTGCCGACATCCCGGGACGTCCCCGCCCGCGACCTGCTGCGACGGTGCCCGAGATGAGGACCGGAAGGGACGCGGATGACGCGGGGAAATGGCCGGGTAGTCCCTTGCGGGTCAGGCGGGTTGAGGTTGCGATGCATATCGACAGGGGGAAGGCCGAGGGGCCTGGGGATGCTGGCGGGGTGGAACATGTCGCGTTGGAAGGGGCTACCCGCAGAACTTGACCCGCGGGCCCGGCAACTCGTGGCGCAGATGCGCAGGTTGAAGGACCACAGCGGTCTCAGCCTGACGCAGTTGGCGGCGAAGACCGGGTACAGCCGGTCGTCCTGGGAGCGGTATCTGGGCGGGCGGCTGCTGCCGCCGGAAGCGGCGGTGGAGCAACTCGCCCACACGGCCGGTGCGGACCCGGCCCGGCTGCTGGCGCTGCGGGAGGTCGCGGCGGCGGCCTGGACGGAACCCTCGGCACCGCATGCGGCAGCCGAGCCGACGGCCGAAGCGGCGGCGCCGTCGAGCACCCCGGCGCCGCGGCGAGCACGGCACGCGCTCATCGCCGTGGCGGTGGTGGCGGTCGTCGTGGGCGCCGCGCTGTTGGCGGTGCTGCGCCCGTGGGAGAACGACGGACCGCGCCACGCGCCGAGCGCCCTGCCGACGTACACATGCCACATCGTGCGCCGGGCGGGCCACTGGTACGCCGGAAACAGCGCCACCCACGACGCCGTGCTCCAGCAGGGGATGGTGGGCCCGGAGGTGGCGGAGGCCCAGTGCCTGTTGCAGCGGGCCGGATATCCTCCCGGCGGGATCGACGGCATCTTCGGTGACCTGACGCAACGTGCCGTCGAGCGCATCCAGAGCGCCTCCGGCCTGGTCGTGGACGGCAAGGTCGGCCCGCACACCTGGGGAGCGCTGCGCGGATGACCGGTCCCGAATGCGAGCGGCTGGCGGCCGGGCTGCGCGAGTTGAAGGAGCGAACCGGGCTCAGTCTGGCCGGACTTGCCGCCGCCACCCCGTACAGCAAGTCCTCCTGGGACCGCTATCTCAAAGGCCGCGTCCTGCCTCCCCGGCAGGCCGTCGAGCACCTGTGCGGGCTGGCGGGCGAGCCACCGGGCCGACTGGTGGCCCTGTGGGAACTGGCCGATCCGACCTGGTCCGGACGCGCCGCAACGGCCCCGCCGCGCGTCCCGCAGGTCGAACCGGCGGAGGTCCTTCCCGCGGCCGCGGTACCGGCGGGGCGGGCCGAGTCGGCCGGACGGCGCTGGAAGTGGTGGGGTGGCGCTGCCGCCACGGTGCTGGTGGGCGGTGCGGTGACCGCGTGGGCGCTGTGGCACGGGGCCGCGGACCAGCCGTCGTCGCCCATCATGGCCACCGCCGCTCCGCTCACACCAGGCTGCCGGGGACGCGACTGTGAGGGGCGCGGTCCCGAGTCCATGATCTGCGCGGCGCGTCCGAGCACGCTCGGCGCGTACCAGGCGCGTGGCGGAGCACGGGTGGAGACCCGCTACAGCAAGGAGTGCGGGGCGGCGTGGGCGCGGCTGTGGCATGCGCGGATCGGTGACCGGGTGGAGGTGACGGCGCCCGACGGCCGTATCTTCCGCGCGGTGGTGTCCGATCAGTTCGACCTGCGGGGCTATGTGTTCACGCCCATGGTCGCGGACAGCACCGGGCAGCCCGTGACGGTGTGCCTGGTGCCCGCGGCGGGCGGCGGCCGGGAGTGCTTCGGCGGGAGCGGCCAGTCATCCTCCCGGCCATGAACAGGAGCCAGGCGGCGGCCGAGAAAGCGTGCGGATCTCAGGCTCCGGGGAGCTGAGACGGGCGAGCCCCCGGGGCGGCACCGTCCTCGACGCCCTCGTCCCGGCCCGCTGGCGGCACCGCCGCCGATCGCCGGGGTGCCGCCCAACGGGTGAGGGCCGTACCGCGACAGGGTGCGGGCGCGGTAGGGCGTGACCGTCCCGCGGCCGGGCCGGTCACCCCGTACTGACTCAGGAGGGCAGTTTCCAGACTTGGTTGGCGGCGCCGGTGCAGTCCCAGATCTGCACCTGGGTGCCGGGCGTCGTGGACCAGTTGGTGTCGTCCAGGCACTTGTTGGACTGCGGGTTGTACAACGCGCCGTTGGACTGGGGTATCCAGACCTGCGATCCGGTGTTGTTGCAGTCGTACAGGTCCACCGGCGTTCCGTTGGCGGTACCGGCCGCGTAGACGTCCAGGCACTTGCCCAGCACGTGCAGCGTGGTGCCAGCCGGTACGAAGGTCCACTGCTGGGCGCTACTGCTGTTGCACGTGTAGACCTGAACAGGGTTGTAGTTGGCGGTACTCGCTGAGCGGTCGTCCAGGCAGAGCCCGCCGTAACCGGTGATCTGGCCGCCCGAACCGCCGCCGCTGCTACTGCCGTTCGTGGTGTACGCGGCAACGTAACCGACGCTCATGGTCCCACCCGAACTGGTGGAACCGCTCGGTGTGGTGCAGCCGCACTGGCCGTTCGGGAATCCGCCGCCCATGGCGAGGTCGAAGATGATCGACATGTTGTGGTCGAACGCCTGCTGCCAGGTGGCGGCGCCGACCTGGCTCTCGTTGACGCTGAAGTACTGGGCGCCGTCGAGGTAGAACGTGATGGACTCGTTCGAGGCGTTCGTCCGGTCCAGGATCATCGAGTAGGTGTGGTAGCCGCTCTGGCACCCCGGGCAGCCGCGCAGGCCGCTGCCGATGCCGTTGCCCTCGTTGCACGGGCCGCCGGGGTCGGTGCCGCAGTGGATGGTCCCGGCGACGTCGGAGAGGGCGTTGACGTCCTCCATGATGTCGATCTCGCCGTTCTCCGGCCACTGGCCGGGCCCCAGCATCCAGAACGCGGGCCAGTAGCCGGAGCCGCTGGCCGGGGAGGGCTGCTGGATCGAGGCGGTGACCTCCAGCTTGCCTCCGGCCGGGGCCCCGACGTTGGGGCTTGTCGTCTGGATACGCCCGGAGGTCCAGTTGCCGCCGTTGTCCAGCGCGGTGATGTCCAGATGGCCGTTGCCGTCGAGGTGGACGTTGCTGGGCGAGTTGGTCATGGTCTCGATCTCGCCGGTGCCGAAGTTCGAGCCGGGGCCGGTGTCGTACATCCAGTTCGACGACGGGCCGCTGCCCGCCGCGCCGGAGAAGTCGTCGCTGAACACGGTGGTCCACCCGGGGGGCGCTCCGGGCACCGGGGTGGCGTCGGCCGCGGTGGGAAAGGCCGCGAAGACCGCGAGCAGGCCCACCCCCACCAGGGCCGCTTCCCGGCGGCAGCGTCTGAGCATTGAACGCACGCCCGCAGCGGCGCGCGGCACGGCGGTATCCGATGTCATTGCGGCTCCCAAAGATCCTCGACCGCCACACCAGGTCACCGATGACCGCCGTATGAGGCGGCATTTCGCCACGTTCGGGCAGCACGACATCCGCGACGCCTCAGGTGCGGACGTCGCCGAACAGGCGGCGAGGGAACACCGGCGGCCGGGCGGACGGAGCCCGGTAGCGCTGTGGTTGAGTACACGAAGTGAAGCCCGGCCAACTGGGCTTCCAGCTCCGCCTCGGCAGTATGTGGTCTACGCCAATCGACGGTCAAGAGGGTTGGAACACTGGGCTGTTGGGGATCCGGGGCCGGTCTGGAAGCCGGATTCGCGGCCGTTCGCGATGCCCGGAACCGGGGCACGTGGGGCGCTGAGTGCGCAAGAAGGGCCCGGGTGACGTCGATTCTTGAAGGGGTGCCGCCCTTCACTTCTCGCCAAGCGCGGTCGCACACCGAGTAGTTGATTGAGCATCGTCTTCAGGGGCGCGTCCACTTCGGGAAGTGCTCACTCGGCTTACGCCTGGCCACCGCCCCGCGGCGCCAGCACCGTCGTGGGCTCACGCCCCGGGCGCACCGGCGCGCAGTCCGTCCATGACGATGTCCATCAGCCGTCCGGCGCGGGTGTGCCAGTCGCCGTGCGGATCGATCTGCCAGAGCCCGGCGATGGCCAGTACGAAGTCGTCCGGTGTCACGCCCGTACGGATCGTGCCCGCCTCCTCGTTCGCCTCGAGCAGCAGCGCCACGGCCGAGGTCACCGGGCCGTGTCCCAGTCCGGCCAGGGTGCCGCGCGCGCTGGTGGCCTTGCGCATCGCGTCGGCCAGTCCGGCCTTAGCCATGGCGTACCGGGCGAGCCGGTCCATCCACTCCCGTAGTGCCTGGTCCGGGGCGCGGGTCGCGAGCAGTTCGGCGGCGGCGTCGGAGACCTGCTGGACCTCGTAGCGGTAGACCTCCAGCACGAGTGACTCGCGGTTGGGGAAGTTGCGGTAGAACGTTCCCTGTCCGACTCCCGCCTTCTTCGCGATCGAGCTGAGCGGCGTGTCGGCGCAGCGGGTCAGCTCCTCCAACGCGACTTCAAGGATGCGCTCGCGGTTGCGCTGTGCGTCCGAGCGCAGCGGTGCCTCGTTCCTCTGCGGCACTCGTCACTCCTTCCGGGAATCCCGGCCGGGCGGGTCTTGCTAACCGGACAGTTGTCCAGTAACTTCAAGTTACCGGACAGCTGTCCGGTTAGCTCCACCATAGCGACAGACGCCCGCCGCGCACCACCTACGCGAAGGAAGGCTGATCATGTCCCACTCGACGGCCAGCGTCATCACCCTGAACATCAACGGCGAGAAGCACACGCTGCCCGTCGACCATCGCACCACCCTGCTGGACGCCCTGCGCGAACGCCTCGACATGACGGGAACCAAGAAGGGCTGCGACCAAGGCCAGTGCGGCGCCTGCACGGTGCTGCTCGACGGCCGCCGAGCCGTGTCCTGCCTCCAGCTCGCGGTGGCCGCCGAGGGGCGGGAGATCACCACCATCGAGGGCGTGGCGGACGGCGGTCAACTCCATCCGGTCCAGCAGGCGTTCCTCGACCTCGACGGCTACCAGTGCGGCTTCTGCACTCCGGGGCAGATCTGCTCGGCCATAGCGGTGATCGAGGAGCATGCGGCGGGCTGGCCGAGCGCCGTCACCGCCGACGTACGCCCGGAGGCGGAAGCGGCACCGCTGACCGCCGAGGAGATCCGGGAACGGATGAGCGGCAACCTGTGCCGCTGCGGAGCCTATGTGTCGATCGTGCGAGCGGTCGCCCAGGCGGCGCGGGCCGATACCGCCCAACCACCGCCCCTCGCTGGTGAGTTGGGCCGCCTCCGGGGCTCGGAGGAAACGGAGGGCGTGGCATGAGGGAGTTCGGCTATCAACGCGTCTTCGACGTACCCGGCGCGGTCGCCCTGGGCTCCGACCCCGAGGCTCGCTATCTCGGCGGTGGCACGAACCTGATCGACCTGATGAAGTCGAGCGTGGAGCGGCCCGGCTTACTGATCGACGTCAGGGAACTGCCCCTGGGCCAGATCGAGTCCACGGAAGGCGGAGGGCTACGCGTCGGCGCCACCGTCACCAACAGCGACCTCGCCGCCCATCCCGACGTGCGCCGCCGCTACCCGGCGCTGGCGCAGGCCGTGCTGGCCGGGGCGTCCGGTCAGTTGCGCAACATGGCCACTGTCGGCGGGAACCTGCTGCAGCGCACGCGCTGCGCCTACTTCACGGACCCGGCTCGCCCGTGCAACAAGCGCACCCCGGGAAGTGGCTGCGCGGCGGTCAACGGCGAGCACCGCAACCACGCGATCCTCGCGGCGACCGAACACTGTGTGGCCGTCCATCCCTCGGACATGGGAGTGGCCCTCGCCGCCTTCGACGCCGTCGTCACCTATGAATCGGCCGACGGACCGGGCGAGTTGCCGCTGGCGGAGTTCTACCTACCGGTCGGCGACACCCCGCATCTGGAGACCGCGCTACCGCCCGGCGCGCTGATCACCGGCATCACTCTGCCACCCGCACCGGTGGCCGCCACCTCCCGATACCGCAAGGTGCGCGAGCGCGCCTCGTACGCGTTCGCGATCGGCTCGGTCGCCGCCGCCCTCGACGTCCGGGACGGAGTCGTACGCGAGGTCCGCCTGGCCTTCGGAGCGGTCGCGTCCCGGCCGTGGCGGGCCAACGCGGCCGAGCGGGCGCTGACCGGAGCACCGGCGACAGCCGAGGCGTTCGCCGCCGCGGCGGACGCCGAACTGGCCGCCGCCAAGGCGCTGCCGCGCAACGCGTACAAGGTGACGCTGATCCGCAACCTCGTCGTCGCCGTCCTGACCGAGCTCGCCGAGGAGGCTTCGCGATGACCACGATGACGGGACCCACCCCGGTGACGGGGTCCGTCGGCGCCTCGCGCACCCGTATCGAGGGCCTGGACAAGGTCACCGGCGCGGCCCGCTACGCCGGTGACGTGCCCCACGCCGAACTCGCCCACGGCTGGCTGGTGTTGTCCACGGTCGCACGTGGCCGGATCCGCTCGGTGGAGGCCGACCCCGTGCTCGCGATGCCTGGCGTGCTCGCCGTGTTGCACCACGGCAACGCCCCACGCGTCAACGCTGACTACACCGGCCTGCTGGGGCGGCCGGACCCGACCGTCGCGGTCTTCCAGCACGACCGCGTACCGTTCGCGGGCTGGCCGGTGGCGCTGGTGGTCGCGGAGACCTCCGAGCAGGCCCGGGAGGCCGCCGAGGCCCTGGTCGTCCGGTACGACGAGGAGCCGCATGACGTGGCGTTCTTCGCCGGGCGCCCCGGTGCGTACACCCCGCAGGGAAACCCCAGGATGCAGGCGGAGTCCGGCAAGGGCGACGTCGAGGCCGAACTCGCCGCTTCCGCCGTGGTGGTGGACGCGGAGTACACCACTGCGCAGGAGCACCACAACGCGTTGGAGCCGCACGCGGCGATGGCCCGCTGGGACAGCGGGCGGCTTGAGGTGGTCGACTCCAACCAGGGCAGCACCTGGATCGCGGAGGAACTGGCCAACCTGTTCTCGCTCGACCCGTCCTCGGTGCGGGTGCGGGCCGAACACGTCGGTGGCGCCTTCGGCTCCAAGGGGATCCGCCCGCACCAGGTGCTCGCCGTGATGGCGACGACCGTGCTGCACCGTCCGGTCAGGGTCGTACTGACCCGCCGTCAGTTGTTCTCGCTGGTGGGCTACCGCAGCCCCACGGCGCAGCGGGTCAGGCTCGGCGCCGACCGCGACGGCCGGTTGCGCGCGCTGGACCACGAGGCGCTCAACCTCACCTCCAGGGTGCACGAGTTCGTCGAGCCCAGCGCCGGGGTGGGGCGGGTCATGTACGACGCCGTCGCGCACCACACCGTCAACCGGGTCGTGGCCCTCGACGTGCCCACCCCGACGTGGATGCGCGCCCCAGGTGCGGCGCCGGGTTCGTTCGCGCTGGAGTGCGCGCTGGACGAGCTGGCCGAGAAGTGCGGTGTGGATCCGATCGCGCTGCGCGCCCGCAACGAGCCGGAAGCCGGTCCCGTCTCCGGACTGCCGTTCAGCAGCCGCAATGTGCTCGCCTGTTTCCAGGAGGGCGCCCGCAGGTTCGGCTGGTCGCGGCGGGACCCACGGCCGGGCGTGCGCCGGGACGGGCGCTGGCTGATCGGCACCGGTACGGCGGCGGCGACGCACCCCTCGGGCGTCGCCCCGTCCACGGCGTCCGTCACGGCGGAGCCGGACGGCACCTTCACCGTGCGGATCACCGCGGCGGACGTCGGGACCGGGGCGCGCACCGCCTTGACGCTGATCGCCGCCGACGCGCTGGAGGTCGAGCCGGAGCGCGTCCGGGTGCGGATCGCGGACAGCGAATTCGGCCAGGCGATGGTCGCGGGTGGCTCGATGGGTACCCGTTCCTGGGCCTGGGCGGTCACCAGCGCGGTGCGCGAACTGCGCGAGCTGTTGGCGGTGAGCGACGGCGTTCCGCCGGAGGGCCTGACGGTGCGGTCGAACACCGCCGAGGCGGTGGGCGCGCTGCCGATGCGGGAACGGCACTCCTTCGGGGCGCAGTTCGCCGAGGTCGCCGTGGACGTCACCACTGGCGAGGTGCGGGTACGGCGCATGCTCGGCATGTTCGCCGCAGGCCGCATCGTCAACCCGCTGACCGCGCGCAGCCAGCTCATCGGCGGCATGGTCTGGGGCATATCCATGGCGCTGCACGAGGAGGCGGTCCGGGACGAGTCGTCGGGCGCCCTGGTGGGCGCGGACCTGGCGGGGTACCACTTCGCCGCCAACGCCGACGTACCGCTGATAGAGGCGGACTGGGTGGACGACCGGGACGAGGAGGACCCGGTGGGAGGCATCAAGGGCATCGGCGAGGTCAGCATCGTCGGGGCCGCGGCGGCGATCGCCAACGCGGTCTGGCACGCGACCGGTGTCCGCCACCGCCATCTGCCGATACGCCCCGACCGCGTCCTACTGGCCCCCACAGCGACAGCCTGAGCGGATCCGCTTGGGCAAGTCCGCGAGAAACCAGGGCAGTTGGGAGTCGCCCTTACAAGTAGCCGGTGCGCTCTGAGCAGGCCGCGCGAAGTCCGCTGAGCTTCGGCAGCGCCCCGAAGGGGCGCGGACAACCGTGCGACCAGCCACAAGGGTGCGGCGGTTGATCGACGGCACATCGCCGCATTCCCAGCGGAGCGCTCAGGCGTCGAAGCCCACATGCACATGGTCGTGGTGCGTGTCATCGCTGAAGAACTGGTTCACGGTGGCACCGCCCGACAGCTGTACGGGGCCGCCGACGTTGTAGGACCCGGCCGCCACCGCGTCGCGCATGAACGTCTCGATCAGAGTGCGTGGGGTGGCCGGGTCGACCACCGGTTGCCCGTCGATCCGCCAGACGTCGAACGCCCGGCCGAGCGGATGGTCGCTCGGCCGGTCGGTGCCGAACACACGCAGTGGATGGCCGGAGCGGATGACGCTGATGTCCATCCGGTAGCTGCCCGCCAGGTCGAGCATGGCCCGCAGCGCGCTCTGGTGGATGGCGCCGCTGCGGATGTCCGCCGCCCCGGCGGGCGGTAGCGAGATCCGGGAGTCGGCCAGCACCCTGCGGGCCTCCCGCGGCAGGTCGGCGACTGCCGCGCCCGGCCGCGCCGGGTGCAGTGCCGTGACGGCCCACCGCGGTCGCGCCGCGTTCAGCCGCACGTCAACGGTCGTACCGCCCGCGGTGACAGGTCCGCCGCCGCTGCGCGTCCACTGTCCGCAGACGACCAGCACGCTGCCGGAGTCCGCCAGGATCCCGCCGTACTGCGCCTCGATCACCTGGAGCACCGCCTCGTCCGCGTCGGGCAGCAGCGGCCCCGCCTGATCGGCCAGCGCGGGGGGCGCTCCCAGCGCCGCGACCCGGGCCCGAGCACGCGCCAGCCCCTTTCCGCCGTGCGGCCACGCGCCGAGGGCCTCGATGAGCTGTACGGCGCGCAGCTTCACATCGGGGTCGATGTCAGCGGGGTTCGGACGCCACGGGGTGGTACGCGGCAGCCCGGCGCCGGACGGTGCCGGGCTGGAGGGCGAGGCGGCGGAGGTCGGCCGGTGCGTTGCCGTGCCGGAGCATCCGGCGGCAAGCGCGGCAGCGGCGGCACCGAGCAGGACGGCGCGACGGCCGACGCCGTCTGGGGGTGGCACTGAATCCATCGTGCGCTCCGCGGACCGGGAGGGTGCCCGTCCAGTGTGCCCCGGTCCCGGCACCGGCGCGCGGCGACAGGTGTTCAGCGTGTTGGGCGCCCGTGGTGCGGCTTCAAGCGCCCGGGCGCGGGCCGTAGTTGACGGATCCGGCATGTCGCGAAGCGGCGACGATGCTGGTTGTCAGTGCCCGCGGCTATCTTGGTTCGCATGTCCCCGACGTCCCCGCCGCAGGTCACGCCTGCGCCCGCTTCCGTGCGTCTGGCACGGGCCCAGTCCGCCATCCGGGCCCTGACGACGCGCGGCAGCCTGACCCCCGAGGAACGGCTGGAGTTGGCCCACTGGCAGCGGGAGTGGCTCGCCGCCTGGGGCGAGAACCGATTCGTCATCACGGCGTAGTCCCACGGTCGCGCCAAGGACCACCAGAGGAAGGAGAGGGCAGGTCACCTGTCTTCGGGGCAGCGGCCCCGGTACTGGACGATCCCCCGCGTCGCCCAGTACCAAAGCGCGCCCCGGCACCTCCGCGCCGCTACCACCCGGGCCGCAGGAGGTACTGCGCTGAGTATATTGGCTCGGAGCCAGTCAACGCAGGAGTTACAGCATGTCCCCGCGAAGCGCATCGGTCAATGAAGAATTGCGGCGCCGTTCCCGCGAGCGGCTGCTGCAGGCGACGATCGAGCTCGTCGACGAGCGCGGTTACGAGGCCACGACCTTGGCGGACATCGCTGACCGTGCGGGCGCGGCGCGCGGACTGGTCTCCTACTACTTCCCCGGAAAGCGTCCACTCGTGCAGTCGGCGGTGCATCGGCTGATGCATCTGACGCTGGCGGAGGCGCTGGATCGCGAACCGCGCACCGAGGACGGCGCGGAGCGCATGGCCCGGGCGATCGACGCGGTCCTGGGCCTGACCCGTACCCACACCACGTTGATGCGTACGCACATGGCCTCGATCCTGCAGAACGAGGGGTT
Source organism: Streptomyces sp. PLK1-5 (assembly GCA_037034305.1). Taxonomy (GTDB): domain Bacteria; phylum Actinomycetota; class Actinomycetes; order Streptomycetales; family Streptomycetaceae; genus Streptantibioticus_A. The sequence goes on along the minus strand of JBAGJY010000003.1, from coordinate 222,041 downwards.
CATCCAGTGCCCCGAGCAGCAGAAGCTGGCGGCGTTGCTGGAGGACACGGTGACCCGCTGGGGCGCGGAGAACCCACCGGAGGACTACCGCATGCTGCGCGCGCTGCTGATGGGCGCCGTCGTCGCGCTGCTGCTGCCGGGTGCGCCGATGCCGGTGGGCAGCCTGCGCGCTGAGCTGTTCCAGCGCTACGGGCTGGACTGGAAGCTGGGCGTCCCCCCGCAGGGCGATCCGCCGCAGGGCGATCCGCCGCCGCGCGTCTGACCCACCTGACACACCAGCGGCGCACCGTCCCGCGGACGGCTTCGCGGTGCGATCCTTTAGGTGACCGGCAAGTGACCGACGGGTACGCGACCGGCGGGCCTTCCGGTGGCCGACGGGAAGGAGCCGCAGGTGCTTCGAGTGGCAGTCGTGGGATCCGGCCCCAGCGGGGTGTACACCGCGGAGTCGCTGACCCGCCAGACGGCGCTGCCCGATGTGGCGGTGGACGTGCTCGACCGGCTGCCGTGCCCGTACGGCCTGGTGCGCTACGGGGTGGCGCCCGACCACGAGAAGATCAAGTCCTTGCAGGGCGCGCTGCGCCGGGTGCTGGAGCAGCCCGGTGTGCGGTTCCTCGGCAATGTGCCGGTGGGCGGTACGGGGGTACTCCCGGCCCGGTTGCGGTCGCTTTACCACGCCGTCGTCTACTGCGTCGGCGCCTCGACGGACCGGCACCTGAACATCCCCGGCGAGGAGCTGCCCGGCAGTGTCTCCGCCACCCGCTTCGTCTCCTGGTACAGCGCGCACCCCGACGCACCGCCGGACGGCTTCTCGCTGGACGCCAGGTCCGCGGTGGTGATCGGCGTGGGCAACGTCGCGGTGGACGTCACCCGCATCCTGGCGCGCGGTGCGGGAGAGTTGCGGCGCACCGACGTACCGCAGCCGGCGTTGCGGGCGCTCGACGCGAGCCGGGTGCGCGAGGTGCACATGGTGGGGCGACGCGGCCCGTCGCAGGCGAAGTTCACCACCAAGGAGCTTCGCGAGCTGGGTCAACTCGCCGACGTCGACGTGCTGGTACGGCCGGACGAGCTCGCGATGGACCCGGCCACGCTCGACCCCGCCGCGCTGCCCGCCGTTGCGCGGCGCAATCTGGAGGCGCTGCTGGGGTGGGCCGAGCGCCCCGCGCGGGATCTGCCGCGCGACATCCAACTGCGGTTCTTCCTAAGGCCCGTGGAACTGCTCGGCACCGACCGGGTGGAAGCGGTACGGCTGGAGCGCACGGTTCCGGACGGTCGGGGCGGGGTGGCGGGCACCGGCAGGTTCGAGGAGATCGAGGCCCAGTTGGTGCTGCGCTCGGTGGGCTACCGTGGCGTACCGCTGCCGGGGCTGCCGTTCGACGCGGAGCGCGGCATCGTGCCCAACGCGGCGGGGCGGGTGCTCAGGGACGGTGTGCCGTCACCGGGCGAGTACGTGGCCGGGTGGATCAAGCGCGGCCCGACCGGGGTGATCGGCACCAACCGGCCGTGCGCGAAGGAGACCGCCAACTCACTGCTGGAGGACGCCGATCTGCTGGCCGCCCGCCCGCTGCCGGGCGAACCGCTCGACGGGCTGCGGGAGTTGGGGATCGAGCCGGTGCCGTGGTCCGGCTGGCTGGGTATCGAGGCGGCCGAGGCGGCACTGGGCCGGACGCTGGGCCGCGGCCCGGTGAAGATCCCGGACTGGGCCGGACTGCTGGCGGCGGCGCGGGCGGCGGCCTGAGTCGCGGTTCCGGACAGCGGGCGCTTCGGGCGGGTCGACGGGCTGGGACCTGCGGCGGTCAGCGGGCGGTGCCGTGCCGCCGCTCCTCTCCGTCCGCGGCAGTAAGGACGCTGTCCAGCAGACCGGGGAAGATCGCGTCGAGGTCGGCGCGCCGCAGCGCGTTCATCTTCGAGGTGCCGCGGTAGATCTGGCTGATGACCCCGGCCTCGCGCAGCACCCGGAAGTGGTGGGTGCAGGTGGACTTGCTGACGTCCAACTCCACGTCGGAGCACGCCATTTCGGCCCCCTGCGCGGCCAGCGCCCGCACCACGCGCAGCCGCACGGGGTCGCAGAGCGCGTGCAGCACCGCTTCGAGCCGGATCGCCGAGCGGTCCGGATGCTGCAGGGTGCGACCGGAGGTGGCCGCGGTGGCACTGGTGCTGGGCTGTGTCGACATGACTCCATAATACGAGGGAACTCGTAGTTTGACAGGTTACGTACTACGACAGTTATCGTCGTAGCTGTGCCGGGGGAAAGCCCCGGGCACCGGCTGAGCCCGACGACGAGGAGTGTGCCGTGAGCGCCCTGTTCGAGCCCTACACCCTGCGGTCGCTGACCATCCCGAACCGGATCTGGATGGCGCCGATGTGCCAGTACTGCGCGGCGACGGACGGGCCGGACACCGGAGCCCCCCATGACTGGCACTTCGCCCACCTCGCGGCGCGCGCCGTCGGCGGTACGGGACTGATCCTCACCGAGGCCACCGCCGTCGCGCCCCAGGGCCGGATCAGCCCGGCCGACCTCGGCCTGTGGAACGACCGGCAGCAGGAGGCCTTCGTCCGGATCACCCGCTTCCTCAAGGAGCAGGGTTCGGTTCCGGGCATCCAGCTCGCACACAGCGGCCGCAAGGCGTCCACGGACGCACCGTGGCTCGGCGGCGCGCCGATCCCGCCCGAACGGGGCGGCTGGCAGCCGTACGGACCCAGCGCCGTACCGTTCGCGGACGACCACCCCTCCCCCACGGAACTGACCACCGACCAGATACAGGAGGTCGTGGGGCAGTTCGCCGCCGCGACGCGGCGTGCGCTGGCCGCCGGGTTCGAGGTGGTGGAGGTCCACGGCGCTCACGGCTATCTGATCCACGAGTTCCTCTCGCCGCACAGCAACCACCGCACCGACGCCTACGGCGGCAGCTTCGAGAACCGGATCCGTCTGGCTCTTGAGGTGGTTGACGCGGTCCGCGCGGTCTGGCCGGACGAACTCCCGGTCTTCTTCCGGGTGTCGGCCACCGACTGGCTGGAGGAGAACGGTCAGGGCGAGGGCTGGACGGCCGGGGAGACGGTACGGCTGGCCAAGGAGTTGCAGGCGCACGGGGTGGATCTGCTGGACGTCTCCTCGGGCGGCAACGTGGCCAAGGTCGACATTCCGGCCGGGCCGGGCTACCAGGTTCCGTTCGCCACCCTCGTCCGGGAGCAGACCGGCCTGCCGGTCGGGGCGGTCGGGCTGATCACCGGGCCCGAGCAGGCCGAGCGGATCGTGGCGGACGGGCAGGCCGACGCGGTACTGCTCGGGCGCGAGTTGCTGCGCAGCCCTTACTGGGCCCGGCAGGCCGCTCGCGCGCTCGGCGTGGAGGCGCGCACTCCGGCGCAGTACGCCCGCGCGTAGCCGCTCGCCACCGGGGGTGCGGGTGAGGTGGTCTGCGTCCGTTCGTCACCGGCGGGCGGGTCGGTGTCCTCGCCGCGCGCCACGCGGTCGCCGTGTCCGCGAGCCTCGGCGCGACCTCGACCCGCGGTCGGCCGTGCGCGACCGCGCCCGAATGTGGCGGCGAACGGGTGGACGGAAGGAAAAATTACCTACCCTCTGTGATACAGGACACATCCCGCACCCCAGAGGGGGCCACCCCATGGAAACCGTCCTACTCGCAGTGGGCACGAAGAAGGGCCTGTTCCTAGGACGACGGCGCCGCTCGCGGCCAGCCGCCGAATGGGAGGTGACCGGCCCGCACTTCCCCATGCAAGCCGTCTACTCCCTCTGTATCGACACCAGAGGCCGCCGCACCCGCCTGCTGGCGGGTGCGGACAGCTCGCACTGGGGCCCGTCCGTCTTCCGCTCCGACGACCTCGGGGCGACCTGGCACGAACCCAGCCGCCCGGCGGTGAAGTTCCCCGAGTACACCGGCGCTTCGCTGGTGCGGGTCTGGCAGCTGCACCCGGCCGGTCCCGCCGCGCCAGCGGTGGTGTACGCCGGGACCGAGCCCGGCGCCCTGTTCCGCTCCGACGACGGCGGCGAGACCTTCGACCTGGTACGCAGCCTGTGGGACCACCCGCAACGCCCGCACTGGGGCGCCGGTTACGGCGGCCAGGCCGTGCACACCGTCGTCACCGACCCGCGCAGCGCCGACACGCTGATGGTCGCGGTGTCCTCCGGCGGCGCGTACCGCTCGTCGGACGGCGGCGCGAGCTGGCAGCCGTGCAACTCGGGCCTCAAAGCCGATTTCCTGCCGGACCACTATCCGGAGTTCGGCCAGTGCGTGCACAAGATCGCACAGGACCCGACCGACCCCGACCGCCTCTTCCTGCAGAACCACGGCGGCGTCTACCGCAGCGACGACGGCGGGGCGCAGTGGTCCGAGATCGGCAAGGCCCTGCCCGCCGACTTCGGCTTCCCGATCGCCACCCACCCGCGCCGTGGCTCGGTCGCCTACGTCTTCCCGGTCAACGACGGCTCCGACCGCTACGCGCCCGACTACCACTGCCGGGTGTACCGCACCGAGGACGCCGGGGCGAGTTGGACCGCCCTCGGCGGCGGGCTGCCCACCGAGCACCACTACGGGATCGTGCTCCGCGACGCCCTGCGCACCGACGACAACGACCCCGCCGGGGTCTACTTCGGCACCCGCAACGGCGAGGTGTACGCGAGCGCCGACGAGGGCGACAGTTGGCGACTGGTCGCCTCCCACCTCCCCGACGTGCTGTGCGTACGGGCGGCGGTGGTCGCCTGAGCCCGATTGGGGGCGTCACGCTTTGAGCCAGTAGAGTGACCGCTCGTGGCTGCACGACCTTTGCACGAGATCGTTGAAGCGGGCTGGGCGAAAGCCCTTGAGCCGGTGGCGGGCCGGATCGCCGCGATGGGCGACTTCCTGCGCGCCGAGATCGCCGCGGGACGCACCTATCTGCCGTCGGGGCAGCATGTGCTGCGCGCCTTCCAGCAGCCGTTCGACGACATCAAGGTGCTGATCGTCGGCCAGGACCCGTACCCCACACCGGGGCACGCGGTCGGTCTGAGCTTCGCGGTGGCTCCCGAGGTGCGTCCGCTGCCGGGCAGTCTGCTCAACATCTACCGCGAGTACGGCACCGACCTCGGCCTTCCGCAGCCGTCCAACGGCGATCTGACGCCCTGGACCCGCAACGGCGTACTGTTGCTGAACAGGGCGCTGACAACCGCCCCGCGCAAACCGGCCGCGCACCGCGGCAAGGGGTGGGAAGAGGTGACCGAGCAGGCCATCCGGGCACTGGCCGCCCGTGGCAAGCCACTGGTGTCGATCCTGTGGGGCAGGGACGCCCGCAATCTCCGTCCGCTGCTGGGGAGTCTGCCCGCGATCGAGTCCGCGCACCCGTCTCCCATGTCGGCCGACCGCGGCTTCTTCGGCTCACGGCCGTTCAGCCGCGCCAACGAGTTGTTGGCACGCCAGGGCGCGGAACCGGTGAACTGGCAACTGCCCTGACAAGGTGTCCGCGATAGTCTGCCCGCCGTGACCACGCAATCGAATGTCCCCGCGGGCTGGTATGCGGACCCTCAGGGCGCGCCGAACGTGCTGCGCTGGTGGGACGGTTCGCGGTGGACGGAGCACACCCACGCCGACCCCCGCCCGGCCCAGCCGCAGCAGGGCCAGCAGCCGCAGCCGCACGTCCCCGCGCAGCAGTCGCATGGTGTGCCGCTTCAGCACGCCATGCCCGCGCAGCAGCCGCAGGGGATGCCGCCCCAGCACGCCATGCCCGCGCCGCAGCCGCACGGTGTGCCGCCCCAGCACGGCATGCCGCCGCAGGCCCCGGGCGGGTTCCACGACCCGTCCAGCATCCAGCGTCAGGTCCAGCACCAGGCGGGCGTCGGCCCGACCGTGGGCGGCGGCGGCACGCTGTTCACCGAGCCGATCCTGGTGGTCAACCAGAAGGCCAAGCTCATCGAGATGGTCGACGAGTACAGCGTCTACGACCAGGCGGGCAACCAGATCGGCGCGGTGGCCGAGATCGGTCAGAGCGCGGCCAAGAAGGCGGTCCGCGCCCTGACCAGGTACGGCCAGTTCATGACGCACCGCCTGGAGGTGCGTGACGCACACGGCCAGCCGATGCTCTACCTGACCCGGCCCGCGAAGTTCATCAAGTCGAAGATGATCGTGCAGCGGCCCGACGGTGCCCAGATCGGCGAGATCGTCCAGCAGAACGCGATCGGAAGGATCCACTTCGCCTTCATGGTGGGCGACCAGAAGATCGGCGCCATCAAGGCGGAGAACTTCCGCGCCTGGAACTTCGCGATCGTCGACCACACGGACACCGAGGTCGCCCGGATCACCAAGACCTGGCAGGGGCTGGCCAAAGCCGTGTTCACCAGCGCCGACAACTACGTCCTGCAGATCCACCAGCCGCTTGCCGACCCGCTGCTGAGCATGGTCGTCGGTTCCGCGCTCACCGTGGACCTCGCGCTGAAGCAGGGCACCAACTGACCGCGCGGCGGCGTTCGGCCGCGGACCACTGGGTGCTGGGCGTCGACTCCGGCGGCTCCGGGCTGCGTTTCGCGCTGGCGCGCGTCGGCGACGACGGTGGGCCCTGCCCGCCGGAGTTCACCCACACGACCAGGGATCCGGTGCGCACCGGCCCTGACGGGATCGACGCCGACCACCTGCTGGCCCAACTCGTCCCCGCGCTGAGGGACTTGGCGGCACACTGCGGCGAGGTGGTGGCCGCCTGCGTGGGGGCGGCCGGGATGGCGTCACTCGGCACCGGCCTGCGCGACCGGCTGCCAGGCGCGCTGCGCTCCGAGTTCGGGGTGCGGCGCCTGGCGCTCGCGGCGGACGCGGTGACCGCCTACGCGGGAGCGCTGGGCATGCGCGCGGGCGTGGTGGTCGCGGCGGGCACCGGGCTGATCGCGCTGGGCACCGGACTGGACGGTTCCGGTTGGCGGCGCGCCGACGGCTGGGGACACCTGCTGGGTGACTGCGGTGGCGGTGCCTGGATCGGCCGGGCCGGGCTTGAGGCGGCGCTGCGCGCGTACGACGGGCGCACCGGCGGCTCGGCCGCGCTGCTGGCCCGGGCCGAGGCGGTGTTCGGCCCGGCGCCGACGTTGCCGGGGCGGGTGTACCCGCGCGACGACCGGGCCGCGGTGCTGGCGTCGTTCGCGCCGGAGGTGGCCCGTTGCGCGCAGGACGACCTGGTGGCGGCCGGGATCTTGCGCACGGCGGCCCGGCACGTCCTGGAGGCGGCCGCCGCCGTACGTCCCGGCGCCGAGGCCGGTGAAGTGGCCCTGACCGGCGGCCTGTTCAAGGTCGGCGAGCCGCTGCTGGGGCCGCTTCGCGCCCAGGCGCCCCAACTGCTGCCGGGGGCAAGGCTGTTGGCGGCCGAGGTCGACCCGCTGCACGGAGCGCTGCGGATCGCCACGGCACTGTGGCGCGACGAACTGCCGCTTCCGGTCGACGGGACACTGCTCGCCATCGACTGAGACGAGCCAGCGACCGCCTGTTTCCCCTTAACCGCCGTGAAGCGGTTCAAACGCCTCTGCCGGTTAACGGCATTTCCTCAGATCAGCAAGGTAACACCGCCAAACAGACATACCGTGACGGGAGGGCCGATGACGCCACCCGACCGCGCGGCCCGACCCGGTGAACCGTTAGCATGCGACGCCATGAGCTCAGCCACTGGCCCCGCACCCGGTCTGCCCGTACGAATGCCGCGTCCACGTCAGCCCGGTCGGCACCGCAGGCCCGAGACCCTGTCCGCACCGCAGGACGCGCCGCCGCTGGTCCTGGCCGTTCCCGGCAAGCCTTCGGGCGCGGTCCGCGCCATCGTGGACGAGATCGTCAGCATCGCCCGCTGGGAGCTTTCGGGGCTCAACCCCGTGGTCGGCTACCTGGAAGGCGGCACGGAGGACGCCGAGTACCCGTCGCTGACGGAGGTGCTGGCGAAGTCCCGCCCCGAGGGCGCCGCGCAGGACCAGATCGCCGCCGTGGTGGTGCCGCTGCTGGCCGGTCCGGACGAGACGTTGCTGGGCCGCATACGCCAGGCCATAGCGGACAGCGGTGTCCAGGCCGAACTGACCGATGCGCTGGGCCCGCACCCGCTGCTCGCGGAGGCCCTGCACGTACGGCTGTCGGAGGCCGGTCTGGCGCGCGCCGACCGCGCCCGGCTGTTCACCGTCGCCACCGCGGCCGACGGCATCATCCTGGCCACCGTCGGCGGCGAGGAGGCGGTCCAGGCCGCGGGCGTCACCGGACTGCTGCTGGCCGCCCGGCTGGCCGTACCGGTGCTGGCGGCTGGTCTCGACATGGACGGCGCGATCGAGAGCACCGCCGAGCAACTGCGCTCCTCCGGCTCCGCCCGACTGGCCATCGCGCCCTGTCTGGTCGGCCCGGAACTGCCCTCCGGCCTGCTGGAGAAGGCGACCGAGGCCGCGGACTGCTCGGCCGCCGAGGCGCTCGGCCCCTACCCGGCGGTTGGCAAGCTCGTACTCGCCAAGTACACGACGGCCATCGGCATCGCCCCGCAGCAGCCGCAGGGCGCGCCGCTGCGCTGAGCGCGCCGCTGGGAGTGCGGTGACGGGCCGTCGATCACCGGCTTGTGGCCGGTCGCCGCGCCCCTGCCGAGCCGCAGCGGGCTTCGCAGCGTTCGGGCTGGCTGGTGGGGTCGCGGTTCTGGGTACGGCGGCCCCACCAACCTGCTCAGCCGAACACGACGCAGGAGGCGGCGGGAACCGGTAGCGAGCCGACGCGCCGCGGACGGCCGGTGGCCTGCTCCAGGTCGAACCAAGTGACGTCCCCTGAGCGCTCGTTGGCCGCGTACAGACGCCGTCCGGCGGGGTCCAGGGTGAGGTGGCGGGGCCAGTGGCCGCCGCAGGGGTGGGTGCCGAGCAGTTCCAGCGCGTCGCCGTCCGCGTCGAGGGAGAGTACGGCGATGCTGTCGTGGCCCCGGTTGGCCAACCAGACGAACCGCGCGTCCGGTGAGATGACCGCCTCGGACGGGTGGTTGGGCCGCTCCGCCGCCTCCTTGGGCACCGTCGCCGTGGAGCCGAGCGGCGTCAGCACGCCCGTCCGCGCGTCCCAGGCCAGCACCGTGACCGAGGACTCCAACTCGTTGACGGCGTAGGCCCGGTGGCCGCGCGGATGGAAGACGAGATGACGCGGCCCGCTGCCCGGGCGCAGCACCGTCTCGTGACGCACCCTCAGTCGGCCGCTACCGGGGTCGAGCGCGCAGACCCGTACCGAGTCGGTACCGAGGTCCACGGAGAGCACCCAGCGGCCACTGGGGTCCGGCAGCACCGCGTGGGCGTGCGGCCCTTCCTGGCGCTCCTGGTTCGGGCCACCGCCGTCGTGCCGGAGTACGTGGCGCGGCGCGCCGAGCGTGCCGTCCGGGCGCACGCGCAGCACGCTGACGCTGCCGGAGGCGTAGTTGGCGGTGAGGAGGTGCCCTGCCGCCAGGCACAGGTGGGTTGGGGCGCCGCCGCCCACCGGCACGGTCGCGGCCAGTGGCGTGGGGTCGTCCGGGTCCCGCAGCGAGAGCGCGGCGGCGCCGCCGTTCTCGGGGTGCTCGCTGACCGCGTAGAGCACGGTGGCGTCGGGCGACAGCGCCAGGAACGACGGATCCGCCACGGCGGCCGTGCGCCCCGTCTCGGTGAGCCTCCCGCTGTCGGGGTCCACGGCGGCGGTGGTGATCCCGTACCCGCCCGCCGAGGTGAACGACCCGATGTACGCGCGCTGTCCGTTCGCCACACCAACTCCGTCCGCCGCAAGGTCACCGCACCGGCAACGCTATAGCGCGACGGCGGCGGATTCCTCGGGGCATCCTGGGCTGGGGCACGCCCCGGCCCAGCCGTACACGGCGAGCGGCAGCGACGCCGCGGCCCGGCGGTGCCGGATGCGGCGGTCCCGCCGAGAACGCGCCGGGAGGGCGCTACGCGGGCACCGGCTCCCGCAGGTGCCCGTCGAGCTCCGCCAGGGACCGCTCAAGCCCGTGCACATGGGCCAGTGCCCGCTCCACCACGCAGTCGTCCCCCGAAGGGGCGGTGTCCGCGACCGCGAGCGGTCCCAGGCCCCGCACCGCCGCCTCGACGCGTGCGCAGGCCGCGAGCAGTCGCTGGTCGTGCGAGGCGTGCGGATGCGCCGCCACCTCCGCAAGCCCCCGTACCTGCCGCGCGCAGTCGTCCAGCAGCGCCAGGACCTTTCTCGCCCGCGCCCTGCGGGACCGCGACGGGTTGAGCGGATGGACCAGCGGCGCCACAGACACCCGTACCCGCCCGAGCAGTGCGTCGAGTTCCTCGATGTGGCGCTCCAGCGGCTGCTCGGCGCCGCCGATGTGCCGCGCCGCCGCGCCCGTGGCGTCCCGGACCGCGTCCAGGGCGCGCCGTATCCAGGCGTCGGTGGTCGCATGGGTGGTCACCGGCAGCACCAGCAGCACCGCCAGCAGCGCACCCGCCGCCCCGATCGCCGTCTCCTCGAGCCGCAGCACCAACAGCCCCGGGTGCAGCACCCCCAGCAACCCGTAGAGGAGTCCGGCCAGCAGCGTCACACAGAGCATCATCCAGCTGTACGAGACGGCGGCCGTGTAGAAGATCCCGAAGACGCACGCGCCGACCAGCGCCGCCGTGGGCACCGGTGCGCCGCCCACCGGCAGCGCGATGGCCAGGCCCGCCACGATGCCGACGACGGTGCCCAGCACCCGCCGGAAGCCGCGGACCAGTGTCTCGCCGCGTGACGCGGTGTTGACGAAGATCCACCAGGCCGCCGCGACCGCCCAGTACCAGCGGTCCTGCGACAGCAGTTCCCCGCCGATCACCGCGAACGTGGCGGCGGCAAGCGCCTGGAACGCCTGCCGGGTGGTGGGCCTGCGCAGCCCGCCGGGCTGCTCGGGCGGCGTGACCGTGTGCGGCACCGGCGCGCGCCGCTCGTAGCACCACAGCCCGAACCGGACGAGCGCCGCGGCGCCGAGCCCGATGCTGAGCGCGGCGTACAGCTCGGGCAGCAGCGGCGGCCCGGCGCGCAGGAACTGGGCGGTGAAGAACATCATGAACGCGAACACGCCCAGGCTGTGCCCGCGCGCCCCCCAACGGCGTGCGTAGACCCCGGCGAAGACCACGGCGAGGAACGCGGCGTCCCGCGCGAGAACGTACGGGTGCAGCCAGACCGCCAGAGCCAGTACGGGGTAGCCGACCACCGGTAGCAGCGCGGTCGTCGCCGCCTGCTGCGGCACCCGGGGATCGGCCACGGTGAACAGGGCCAGCATCGCGGCCAGCCCGCCCGCGACCAGCGCGGGCAGCGGCAGCCCCGCGAACCCGATCGCGGTGACGGCGGTACCGACCCCCACGACCGCCCGCGCGGCGAACCGCAGCCGCACCAGGCCCGGGTCGGGCGCGACGAACATCCTCTTCACCGGTGGCTCCCCCAGGGTCGTCAGTGCCCTGCCGAACGCGTTCGGCCGCACAGGGGCGCCGCATCCGCGCAGCGGGGTCCGCGCGCCGGTGCGCGGCCCCCACGGCAGGGTCGAAAAGGTATGGATCAGGGCGGTGCGGGGGAGACAGCGGCCTCGTCGCCATGCTGTCGCTGCCCAGCGCAACGCCATCGATACAGCCAGGAAAGCATCCTCGGCCCCGACGGCTCAAGTGCCCCGCTCCGCGATGCACCATTGGTACAGTCGAAGCGCCGTTTCGTCGACCGTGAGGAGGCCGCTGGCCCATGCCGGTGGACGCGTTGGACGCCCGGATCCTGCGGCTGCTGCTGGAACAGCCGCGCACCAGCGTGCGCGAGTACGCCCGCATCCTGGGAATCGCCCGGGGAACGCTCCAGGCGCGACTGGACCGGCTGGAGCGGGACGGGGTGATCACCGGGTACGGCGCCCGGCTCTCGCTCGCGGCGCTCGGCCACCCGGTGCTCGCGTTCGTGCACATCGAGGTCACCCAGGGACATCTCGACGACGTCGGCACAGGGTTGGCGGACGTACCGGAGATCATCGAGGTCTTCTCGATCACCGGCGGCGGTGATCTGCTGACCCGGGTCGCGGCTCGTGACAACGCGCATCTGGAGGATGTGATCCAGCAGGTCATCCGCATGCCGGGAGTGGTCCGCACCCGTACCGAAGTGGTACTGCGCGAACGCGTTCCACAACGGATGCTGCCCCTGGTGGAATCCATCGGCCGGGGCGGCACCGGCAACGCCACCTGACGGGGCTCGCCGCAACGCCGTCGAGGCCGTGCGGTCACGAGGCCGACTCAAGTACCTCCGGCGGCGGCACCGCCTCCAACTCCCCTGTCGGGGATGGTTTTCCGACTCTTGGCTCGAAGACCTTGGTCGCGACCTGGCTGCGACAGCGCGCGCCCGCGAACCGAACGCCGACCGTCCGGCGAGTCTTTCGGCCAAGCAGCCCGACGGAGCCCGCGCACCGCGATCGAGCACCACGAAATCACCGGAGATCCCAATCGAAGGCGAATGCGACTTACATCGCATTTTCCGGTGAACCCTTCCACCGACGCGTGGCGATTTGTTACACACGTCAGATTGATCCGCACACGCGAATCGGGAATTCCACCATGCACGACACCTCCCCCAACGAAGATCTGCACCTGCTGGAGATAGACCTCACCCGCGAGGAAGCACGGCGCCGGGCCGAGGTCGTCGCCGCGCTGGGCGCGGACTGGGATCCGATCGCGGTGATGGAGGGCGAGGAGGAGGCATACCGCCGCCTCTACTCGGGCCTGGACGAACAGCAGCGGGCGATCTACCGCCAGCTGCGGGAAGCCGGTGTGCTGCCGCCCCGCGAAGGGGACGAGCATGCTGCCGATTGATCCCAGCGCCGACATAGGCCGCAGGGCGTGGCTGCCGTGCCCGCGCTGTGCGGACCACCAGGGTTGCGACCCGTGCGCGGCCGGACGCAACTGCCCGGACCACTGGCGCTACCTGCTCTCCAACCAGGGCCGCCTCCTGCACCTGCAGTGCCCGAACTGCACACACCTGTGGTCCTGGGACTCCGGTTTCGGCGCCGAACCGCCGACCCGGCAGCACTGATCCGGCAGGAACCGAAGCCCTCACCGCTCGATCAGGGTCACCGCGAACACGGCGATGCCGTCCTGCCGCTTGCCCTCGGCATGCCGGGCGACGTCCCGCAGCAGGGTGTCCACCAACTCGCCGGGCGAGGCGAACCGCCGCCCGATGAGGCGTTCGACCCGGTTGTAGAAGGCACCGGTGCGATCCCGGGCCTCGGTGACCCCGTCCGTGGTGAACAGCAGGGTGCTGCCGGGCACCATCACGGCCCCGCTTTCCGCTCTCTTGACGCGGACAGGTTCGGCTGGTGCGGTGCGGTTGTGGACTCTTCAGCGAAGCCCTTCGTACTCGATCCCACCCGGCGTGACCCGCACGCCGAGAACGACCGGTTACGGGAGATCGGGCCCCTGGTCCCCGTCGAACTGGTCGGCGGCGTCCGGGCCTGGGCCGTCACCCGGTACGCGACACTGCGAACGGTGCTCACCGACCCCCGGCTCTCCAAGGACATCCGGCACTGGCGAGCCTGGGCCGACGGCACCGTCCCCGGCAACTGGCCGCTGACCAGCATCGTCGCCGTGGAGGCGATGACCACGGTGGACGGCGCCGACCACCGGCGGTTGCGCGGCCTGGTGTCCCAGGCGTTCACGGCGCCCCGCGTCGAGGCACTGCGTCCGCGCGTCGTACAGCTCACCGAGGAGTCGCTGGACCGGCTCGCCCGACTCCCGTCGGGGCCGGTGGACCTGCGTCAGGAGTTCGCGTATCCGCTGCCGCTGCAGGTGATCTGTGAGCTGATCGGCATGCCGGAGCAGTGGCGGGACGAACTGCACACGCTCACCAATGTGCTGCTGCGCGTGGTGGACACTCCTGAACAGGCGGCCATCCGGGTCGGCACACTCCATCAACTACTCGGCGCGGTCGTGGCGTTGCGCCGTCGTGATCCCGGTGACGACCTGACCAGCGCGCTGATCGCGGTTCGCGACGAGGACGGCACACGGCTGAGCGAGGCCGAACTCCTCGGCACCGTGCTGCTGATGTTCATCGCCGGGCACGAGACCACGCTCAACCTCATCACCAACGCGGTACGCGCCCTGCTCGGCCACCCCGACCAACTCGCCCTGGTGCGGGACGGGTCGCGGCCGTGGAGTGCCGTGGTGGAGGAGACGTTGCGCTGGGACTCGCCGGTGGCGCACTTCCCGATGCGGTACGCGACGCGGGACCTGGTGATCGACGGCGCGACGCTGCACAAGGGCGACGCGGTCCTCGCCTCCTACGGTGCCGCCGGACGCGATCCGGCACAGTACGGCGAGCGGGCGGGCCGCTTCGACGTGGCGGCGCCCTCGCCGCGTCATCTGTCGTTCGGGCACGGTGCGCACTACTGCCTGGGCGCCCAACTGGCCCGCTTGGAGGCGCAGGTGGCGCTGCCCGCTCTGTTCGACCGGTTCCCGCAGCTGGCGCCCGCCGTGCCGCTGGCGGAGCTGGAGCCGCTGACCACGGTGGTCAGCAACAGTACGGGCACGCTCCCGGTACTGCTCGGGGCTCAGCGGTCCAACGGGCGCCGCGCGGTCTCCGGCAGCACCAGGTAGCAGGCCGCAGAGACCAGGCACAGCACGGAGACGTACCACGGGAACCAGCCGGAGTGCCCGGCCTGCTTGAACCAGGTGCCCACGTACGGTGCCGTGCCGCCGAACAGCGCGACGGTCAGCGAGTACGGGAAGCCGATCCCGGCCGCCCGCACCCTGGCCGGGAAGACCTCGGCGTTCACCGCCGCCGCCACCGCCGTGTAGCCGGTGAGCAGGACCATGCCCGCGCACTGCACCAGCAGCAGCGAGACAAAGGCGGAGGTGACCAAGCGCAGCAGCGGCACGGCGAGCAGCGCGAAGCCCACCGAGAAACCGATCAGGAGGGGTTTACGGCCGATCCGGTCGGAAAGGACGCCGCCCAGCGGCTGCAGCACGGCGAAGAACGCCAGCGAGATCGTGCCCACCGTCAGTGCGTCGCCCTTGTCGAAGCCCGCGTTCACCGTCGCGTAGGTGGGCAGGTAGGTGGTCCAGGTGTAGTAGGCGATCGTGCCGCCCACGGTGATGCCGCAGACCAGCAACGAGGCGCGCGGATACTCACGCAGCGCCTCGAACAGCCCTGGGCGCACGGCGGTTCGCTGTTCCTCGCTCCGGGTCTCGACGGCGCCGCGCCGGATCCAGAAGCCCACCAGGCTGATCACGGCACCGAACAGGAACGGCACCCGCCAACCCCACTGCGCCATCTGGCCGTCACTGAGCAGGTGGGCGAGAAGCGCGGCTGTCCCGGAGGCCGTCAACTGGCCGATGGTCGTGGACACGTACTGGAAGCTGGAGAACAGCCCGCGCCTGCCCGGCCCGGCCGACTCGACCAGGAACGTCGTGGAGGCCGCGAACTCACCGCCCACCGAGAGCCCCTGCACCAGCCTGGCGATCACCAGCACGACCGGGGCCAGCAGGCCGGTGGCCGCGTAGCTGGGGGTCAGCGCGACCAGCAGGCTGCCGCCGCCCATGAGCAGGATGGTGACGGTCAGCGCCGCGCGTCGGCCGCGCCGGTCGGCCACCGCGCCCATCAGCAGGCCGCCGACCGGCCGCATAAGGAAGCCCACGGCGAAGACGGCGAAGGTGGACAGCAGCGGCACGAGGGAGTCGCCCGCGCCCTTGGGGAAGACCTGGTCGGCGAAGTAGACGGCGAGGAAGGAGTAGGCGTACCAGTCGTACCATTCGGCCGCGTTGCCGATGGAGGCCGCGACGATTTGCCGCACGGAGGCGCGGGGCGGCAGCGGCGTGCGCACGGTCGCTGTGGTGCCGGGGTCGGTCATCTCGTACGTCGTCCTCCGTGCGGGCTCACCTGCCTCTGGCAGGTTGATCAACCGACTCTCCCCCTCGGGTATGCCCGCCACACGTGCTGAAACACGGATTTCATGATCCGGCATTCATCGGATGTCTCCTTCACTCCGGTTGATCGTTGCGGCACTATGGGCCCGGCACGATCCACCGGCAGGCGAGCGCAGTGGAGGCGGCACGTGCGGGTAGCCCTGTTCATCACATGCGTCAACGACGCGCTGTACCCGGGAACGGGGCGTGCGGTGGTGACGCTGCTGGAGCGACTGGGTGTGCGGGTCGACTTCCCCGCCGGGCAGACCTGTTGCGGCCAGGTGCAGTACAACACCGGCTATCGGCACCAGACCGAGCCGTTGGTCAGACGATTCGCCACCGTCTTCGCCGAGTACGACGCGGTGGTGACCCCGTCCGGCTCCTGCGCCGCCATGGTGCGCGAGCACTATCCGCGCATCGCGCGCCGCGCGGCGCAGGAGGGCCGGGACGGCGAACTGGCCGAGTTGGCGGGGCGGATCGTGCCCAGGGTCCATGAGCTGTCCGAGTTCCTGGTCGATGTGCTGCGCGTCGAGGACGTGGGCGCGTACTTCCCCTACACGGTCGCCTATCATCCGACCTGCCATTCGCTGCGGCTGCTGCGGCTGGGCGACCGGCCGAAGCGGCTTCTGCGCGCGGTCAGGGGACTTGACCTCGTGGATCTGCCGGGCGCCGATGAGTGCTGCGGATTCGGCGGCACGTTCAGCGTCAAGAACCCGGATGTGTCCGCCGCCATGGGCGCCGACAAGGTGCGAGGCGCCGTGGACAGCGGCGCGCGGGTGCTGTGCGCCGCCGACAACTCCTGTCTGATGCACATCGGCGGCATGCTGTCGCGGCGCGGCGGCGGACCACGGGTGCTGCACCTGGCGGAGATCCTGGCCAGCACGGAGGAGGAGGACGTCACATGAGCGACGCGGCATCGTTTCCGCGGGCCGCCCGGATCTCCGTACGGAACGCCCAGCTCCGCGGCAATCTGCGGCACGCCACGCACACCATCCGCGCCAAACGCGCCACGGCGGTGGCCGAACTCGCCGACTGGGACCGGCTGCGGGCCGCGGGCGCCGCCATCAAGGACCGCACTTTGCGGCATCTCGACCACTACCTGGAGCAGTTGGAGGCCGCGGTCACCGCGGCGGGCGGCACGGTGCACTGGGCGGTCGACGCCGACGAGGCCAACCGCATCGTCACCCGACTGGTGAAGGCCACCGGTGAGACCGAGGTGGTCAAGGTCAAGTCCATGGCCACCCAGGAGATCGGTCTCAACGAGGCCTTGGCGAAGGCCGGTATCCGCGCCTACGAGACCGACCTGGCGGAACTGATCGTGCAACTGGGCGACGACCGCCCGTCGCACATCCTGGTGCCCGCCATCCACCGCAACCGGACCGAGATCCGCGACATCTTCCGCAGCCGGATGGGCCGTTGGGGCCGACCCGCGCCGGAGGGCCTGTCCGACTCCCCCGCCGAACTGGCCGAGGCGGCCCGGCTGCACCTGCGCGAGAAGTTCCTGCGCGCCAAGGTGGCGGTCTCCGGAGCGAACTTCATGGTCGCCGAGACCGGCACTTTGGTGGTCGTCGAGTCGGAGGGCAACGGCCGTATGTGCCTGACCCTGCCGGAAACACTGATCTCGGTGGTCGGCATCGAGAAGACCGTGCCCACCTGGCGGGACCTTGAGGTCTTCCTGCAACTCCTGCCGCGCTCCTCGACCGCCGAACGGATGAACCCGTACACCTCCACCTGGACCGGCACCACGGACGGCGACGGTCCGCGCGAGTTCCACCTGGTACTGCTGGACAACGGCCGCACCGACGCGCTGGCCGACCAGGTGGGCCGCCAGGCACTGCGCTGCATCCGCTGCTCGGCGTGTCTGAACGTCTGCCCGGTGTACGAGCGGGCGGGCGGCCACGCGTACGGATCGGCCTATCCCGGGCCGATCGGCGCCATCCTCACCCCGCAACTTCGCGGCACGGCGAGCGCGTTGGACGCCTCGCTGCCGTACGCGTCCTCGCTGTGCGGTGCGTGCTACGAGGTGTGCCCGGTGGCCATCGACATCCCCGAGGTGCTGGTGCATCTGCGGGAGCGGGTCGCGCAGGGCGGTCCCGCCACCCGTGACGGGGCCAGGGTCACCATCTCACCGGCGAGGGGCCATGCCGCCGAGCGGGCCGCGATGCGCGCCGCCCGCTGGGCGTTCGAGCATCCCCGGGCGCTGCGCGCGGGCGAACGGTTGGCGGCGCGCACCCGGCGGGTGCACCCGGCGCGGCTGCCGGCCCTCTCGTGGAGCGCGAGCCGCGACCTGCCCACGGTACCGCCCGAACCCTTCCGGGACTGGTGGCAACGCACCCACGGCGGCGAGGAGGCGAAGTGAGCAGCCGGGAGACCATCCTGCGGCGCATCCGGCAGGCGCTGAACGACGTACCGCTGACCGAGGTCCCCCGTGACGTGGCGGTCGACCGCTCCTACCTGCGCCGCCACGGCGAGCGCAGCCCCGGGCAGAGCGCCGAGCTGCTCGCCGGGAACCTCGCCGACTACCGCGCCCTGGTGCACCGCTGCACTGACGCGGAACTCCCCTCCCGCATCGCCTCGTTGCTCACGGCGCGCGGTTCCCGAACGGTGGTCGCCCCCGCGGGCGTTCCGGCACGGTGGCTGGCCGACAGCACGGGTGTGGAACGCGTCCCCGAGGGGTCGGGCGCCCAGCGACTCGACACGGTGGACACCGTGGTGACCGGTTGCGCCGTCGCGATCGCCGAAACCGGCACCGTGGTGCTGGACGCCGCGCCCGACCAGGGCCGCCGACGCATCACCTTGGTTCCCGACCACCACATCTGTGTGGTCCGCGTCCCTGAACAGGTGGTCGACTCCGTCCCCGAGGCGCTGGAACGCCTTTCCCCGCAACGCCCGTTGACGTGGATCTCCGGCCCTTCGGCGACCAGCGACATCGAACTCGACCGTGTGGAGGGCGTCCACGGGCCGAGGACGCTGGAGGTTGTACTGGTGACGGCCTGAAGACTCCTGACAGAATGGATCGAATGGTGGGGTGAGCCGGGCGACGATCTTTCGAAGCCGTTGCCACGGTGGACGGCTGTCGCCTGAGATCCGCCCAAAGGGAGGACTTGGCAGCTATGTCTGCCCGGCCGCGGGCCGGCTGTGGCCCGCGGCGCCTAGGCTGTTACCGCTACGGAAGGGCGGTGCCATGGACGAGGACTCCCGGACCAGGGCCGCGATCGAGGAGCATTGGCGGGCCTCGGAACGCGGGAACACCGATGCCGAGCACGCCATCTATGCCACGGACGCGATCCTGGACTACCCGCAGTCGGGTGAGCGGTTCCGGGGCCGCGCGACGATTTCGGCGCAACGCGGTGGGCACCCGGCCGACCGTCACTTCACCGTCAAGCGGATCACCGGCCACGCGAATCTTTGGGTGAGCGAATGCGTGATCACCTACGACGGTGTGCCTTCGTACTCGGTGAGCATCATGGAATTCGCTGACCAGCACGTGGTGCACGAGACGCAGTACTTCGCCGACCCCTTCGGCGCACCGCCCTGGCGGGCCGCGCTCGCAGAGCCGATGCCAGGCCGAACCATCGCTGGAACCTGATTCTTGGCCTCCTTCGGGTCAACCGACTGATCAGGCCTGTCACTTGAAGCTCCAGGGACTCCTATCGCGCTGATTTCAAGTGCCTCCAGCAGATGAGCGCGCATGCGAGGGTCGGCCAGCACCACGTCCGGGCGGCGCCTGGGCCGACCGCGCTTGCGCGCACGGGCGGCACGGCTTGGAGGAGCGGGATGAGCTGAGTGACGTCGTTGCGGTTGCCCCCGGTCAGGGTGGCGGCGAGGGGGATGCCGGTGGCATCGGTGATCAGGTGGTGTTTACTGCCCGTCCTGCACCGGTCCACGGGGCTTCGTCCGGTCTTGGAACCCCCTTTAACGCGCGGATGTGGAATCCATCGACGGCAGCACTGGAGAAGTCCAGGACGTTCGCGTTGCGGAGCTTGGCGAGGAGGACCTCGTGCAGCCGGGGCCAGACATCGGCTTCCGTCGGCCAGGCGGCGCCAGCAGGTCATGCCCGAACCGAAGCCGAGTACTTGCGGCAAGTGTTCCCAGGCGCTCCCGGTGTGCAGGACGAACAGAGTGCCTTGGAACACCAAGCCGTCTGGATGCCGCTTGCGGCTGGCGTGCCGCATCCGACGTTCGACCTTGGGCAGCAGCGGCTCGATCACCGCCCACAGGTCGTCGTCGACTTCCCACGGCTTCGGCCGAGCCACCCAGCACCCCGGATCATCGGTCCCGGCAGTGATCCAGCCACCTTGAAGATCATTTCGTTAGGAGGTCTAACGCGCGGCCTGGGGCACCTCGGGCGGCGCGGCGAACGGGGGCAGCGCCGCGAAGGCCAGATCGATCCGCACGGTGCTGGCGAGGCGCCCCAGCAACTGCCTGTTCCTGGAAAGCGGATGCTGCGGAGAGCGGGCGTCGTAGCGGGCTCGTCGGCCCGGTGGAACGGCAGCGGGATACCGCGCGACCAACCGCAACGGTGCCGCAGGCGAGCGACGGCAGATGCAGTCCCAGCGGAGCGCTCAGCACTCCACCACGGCGGCGCTGGTCGCGCCGGGTTCCAGGGAGACGGTCAACACTCTGGTCCCCATCGGGTGTTGGTCCTCGATGACCCGTTGCAGCGTCATCAGGACGCCTGTCGGGCGCCCGCACTCGGTGATGCGAGCGCTGTGGGAGCCGAAGCGCTCACGGAAGCGGCGCTCCAGGGCGGGGGTCTCGGTGTGCAGGGCGACGCGGTCAATGCGAGGCCAGGCGATTCCGGCCTCCCGTAGGGCGCGGCCGACCAGGCGGTCCAGCTCCCGGGCAGCGGTGTCCCGGCCGGTGACCACGGAGCGGACCCGGTTGTGCGGCCAGTGCTGTTCCGCGAGGAGCACGGCGGCGGTGCCGTCGGTGGTGGGCGCCATCACCAGGCCCTGCCGCAATGTTCCGTCGCTGATCAGGTGCCCGGCCACTCTGGCCAGCAGGGCCAGCGCGCCGGTGCCGCCCTCCGCCACCCGGTACGAGCAGGCGCGGCCGACGCCCAGCGCGTCCAGGCCCTGGCGCGCGGCCAGTTGGGCCCGCGCCCCGTCTTCGGGCTCCGTGCCGCACACCAGGTAGTAGGGCAGTACCAGGTCCGCTGCCGCCATGGAGGCGCGCGCCAGCGCGTCTTCGGTTGCCGCGCCGAGTTCCCTGGAGCTGCCCACCGCACGGATGCCTATCGCCGCCGCCTTCACCTTGCCGCCCCTTTCCGCCGTGTCGCTTGATCACCGGTCCGGTCCGGTGCGGACCGCCGCGCACGCCAGGCTATGCGGTATGGACCGGCATCTCGGGCATATCGCATCCGCCTTGACTTGTCTCTGGCGTCCGAAAGGGCCGTCTTGACGTGGCGTTGATGGTCCGGCTGTCGGTGCTCCTGATCAGGCTTCGGAGACCGGCACGGGCGTCGGGCCGACATAGCGCGCGTCCGGGCGGATGATCTTGCCGTCCTCCGCCTGCTCCAGGATGTTGGCGCTCCAGCCCACCACCCGGGCGCAGGCGAACGTCGGCGTGAACATCTCCCGTGGCAGACCGCACAGTTCCATGACCACCCCGGCGTAGAACTCGACGTTGATGTGGAGTTCGCGTCCCGGCTTCAGCTCGGCCAGTATCTCCTCGACCCTGCGCTCGACCTCGATGGCGAACTCCACCCGGGGCCCGCCGAACTGCCGCGCGACCTCTTTGAGCATCCGCGAGCGGGGGTCCTCGGTCCGGTAGACGGCGTGCCCGAACCCCATGATGCGCTCGCCCGCCAGAACGCGTTCGCGGATCCACGCAGTGATGCGGTCCGGGCTGCCGATGGCGTCGAGGGTGTCCAGTGCGCGGCTTGGCGCACCGCCGTGCAGGGGGCCGGACAGCGCCCCGATGGCCCCGGTCAGGCAGGCCGCGAGGTCGGCGCCGGTGGAGGCGATGACGCGCGCGGTGAACGTTGACGCGTTGAAACCGTGGTCAATGGTGGAGATCAGGTACTGCTCGATGGCGCGGGCCCGCGCGGGGTCCGGCTCCTGACCGGTGAGCATGTACAGGTAGTTGGCGGCGTACGGCAGATCGACGCGCGGCTCGACGGGCGGCAGCCCGCGCCCGAGGCGGTGCAGCGCGGTCAGCAGGGTCGGCACCCAGGCGCAGGCGGCGAGCGCGTCCTCGGCCCGCTGGGCCGCGGTGAGGTCGTACAGCGGCTGGAAGCCCGCGGCTGCCCCGGCCAGCGAGAGCGCGGTGCGCAGCGCGGCGAGCGGGCCGGCGTCCGCGCAGCCGCTGGCGATGGCGGGCAGTGCGGCGCGTACCGCGTCGGGCAGTGGACGCAGGGCGGCGGTGCGGGCGGTGAAGGCGGTGCGCTGGGCGGCGGTCGGCAGGTCACCGTGGAACATCAGGTGCCAGACGTCCTCGAAGCAGCGGGTGCGGGCCAACTCCACGGCCGGGTACTGCCGGTAGTGGTAGAAGCCCTCCCGGCCGCGGACCGCGCCCAGGGCGGTGTCGGTGACCACGACGCCCTTGAGGCCGCGTGGGACATCGATGGGGGTGTCACCTGTGGCGTCCGCTGCTTTCTCGTCCCGGGCGGTAGTGGTCGGCATGGTGTCGTCCTCCGTCAGCCATCTGTCAACGTCGGCGTCTCGAAGCGTCGCCGTCTGGGAACTCTTGCTGCCTCACAGCATTGATTGACTGTCTATGGTTGACTAAATATTGTCAACATTGATTGAATCAACGTGAACGGGGAGCGGAGCGCCACGATGCGATGGGATGGACCGCATGACGGATCGGGCGGCACGGCAGCGGCGACTGACCACCAGGGAGGCGGCGCAGCGCCTCGGCATCAAACCCGAGACGCTCTACTCGTACGTCAGCCGAGGGCTGCTGAGCAGTGAGCGCGTGCCCGGCGGCCGGGGCAGCACCTTCGACGCGGCCGAGGTGGACGACCTGGCGCGGCGCGGGCGTCGCGGGCGCCCCATCGCTTCCGAGGAGCCCCAGACCGCCGCCCACGCCATGCCCGTGTCCACCGGCATCACCCTCATCGAGGACGACCGCTACTACTTCCGCGGTGTCGACGCGGTCGAGCTGGCCTGCGGGTACGACTACGAGGACGTCGCCCAGTGGCTGTGGACCGGGGCGCTGCGGCCCGGCGCCCGCTTCGTCGCCCCGCCCGAAGTGCTGGCCGCCGCGGACCGCGCGGTCGCCGCCCTGCCCCCGCACAGCGGCCTCACCGACCGGCTGCGCGCCGCGGCCGTGGCCGCCGCCATGGCGGACCCGCTGCGCTTCGACCTCGCGCCCGAGACAGTGATCGCCGCCGCCCGGGGCCTGATCGCCACCCTGGTCGACGCACTTCCGCTCGCGGGCGACCGGTTCCACCGGCCCGGCGGCTCGATCGCCCACCGGCTGTGGGCCCGGCTGGCCCCGAGGGAAGCCGATGACGCGTCGATTCGCGTACTGCAGGCGGCACTTGTGCTGCTGATCGACCACGATCTGGCCGCCTCCACGCTCGCCGCCCGGGTCGCCGCCTCGGCTCGCGCGCACCCTTACGCGGTGGTCTCGGCCGGGCTCGGCGCCGTCGACGGGCCGTTGCACGGCGCCGCCAGCGGGCTGACGCACCGGATGCTGACGGAGGTGCTGGAGCGCGGCAGCGCGGGCGCCGTCGTCTCCGACCAACTGCGCGCCGGGCGGGCCGTGCCTGGGCTCGGCCACCGGCTCTACCAGGGCGAGGACCCCCGGGCACGGGTGCTGTTCGGGCTGCTGGCCCAGATGCCGTCGGCCGAACGGGCGCTGGATGCCGCGCGGGCCGTGGTGCGGGCGGCGGCCCGCGATGTGCCGGTGCACGCCAATGTCGACCTGGCGCTGGGGGTGTTGTCGGTCTCCGCCGGGATGCCGAGCGAGGCGGGCGAGACGGTGTTCGCGGTGGCCAGGACCGCGGGGTGGATCGCGCACGCGCTGGAGGAGTACGGCGAGCGGCCGCTGCGGATGCGTCCGCGCGGCCAGTACACCGGTCCGCGCCCGCCCCAGCCGCTGCCCTGAGTCAGCCCGCCGCCTCGACCGCCGCCAACTCCGCTTCCAGCACGGCTTGTTCGGCTTCCTGTGGCGCCGATCGGGCGTCGCGCCGGACCAGTTCGGCGTATCGGCCGCCCATGGCCAGTAGTTCGTCGTGCTTGCCGCGTTCCACGATCCGGCCGTGGTCCAGCACCACGATCTGGTCGGCGTCACGGACCGTGGACAGCCGGTGCGCGATGGTGATGGTGGTACGTCCGGCGGCGAGCGCGTCGATGGCGTCCTGCACGGCGTGTTCGGTGCGGGTGTCCAGGGCGCTGGTCGCCTCGTCCAGGAGGAGCACCGGCGGATCGCGCAGGATGGTGCGGGCGATGGCCAGCCGCTGCTTCTCGCCGCCGGAGAAGCGGTAGCCGCGCTCGCCGACCACTGTGTCGTAGCCGTCCGGCAGTGCGGCTATGTGGTCGTGGATCTGCGCGGCCCTGGCGGCGGCGACCAACTCATCGTCCGTCGCGTCCGGCTTGGCGAACCGCAGGTTCTCCGCGACCGAGGCATGGAAGAGGTAGGTCTCCTGGGAGACCACCCCGACGGCGCGGGAGAGCGTGTCGAAGGACAGGTCCCGTACGTCGACCCCGTCGATGGCGACCCGGCCCGCGGTCACGTCGTACAGCCGCGGCACCAGATAGCTCAGCGTGCTCTTGCCGGAGCCGGTGGCGCCGACGATGGCGAGGCTGCCGCCCGCCGGAACGGTCAAGTCGACGCCGGACAGGGTGGGTTCCGGCGCTTCGGCGTCGTAGCGGAAGTCGACGTTGTCAAAGCGCACCTCGCCGCGGACCTCGTCCAGCCGTACCGGATCGGGGCGTTCGGTGATCTCCACCGGCAGGTCCAGGTACTCGAAGATCCGCTGGAACAGCGCTATGGAGGTCTGTACCTGCACACCGGTCTGCAACAGGCTGACCGCCGGCCGGAACAGGCCCTGCTGAAGCGAGACGAACGCCACCAGCGTGCCTATGGAGATGGTGGGTCCGCCGAAGTGCAGCGCGATCCCGGCCGCCCAGTAGATCAGGGCGGGCATGGCCGCCATCACGATGCTGATGGTCGACATCCGCCAGCGCCCGGCCATGTCGGAGCGCACCTCAAGGCTGACGAGCTGCTCCGACTCGTTCTCGAAGGCGCGCGTGAGCGAGTCGGCCCGGCCCATGGTGCGGCCCAGCAGGATGCCGCTGACCGACAGCGACTCGGTCACTATGGCGGACATCGCGGCCATCTGCTTCTGCCGCTGCGTGGTGATCTTCCGGCGTTCGCGGCCCACCCGGCGGCTGATCGAGACGAAGACCGGCAGCAGCAGGAGGGAGGCGACGGTCAGCCGCCAGTCGAGGGCGAGCATCGCCGCTATGGAGGCGATGACGCTGGTGGTGTTGGAGACGATCGAGGTCGCCGTGTTGGTGACGGTGGCCTGCATCCCGCCGATGTCGTTGGCGATGCGGGACTGCACCTCGCCGGTGCGGGTGCGGGTGAAGAACGACAGCGACATGCGCTGCAACTGCTCGTATACGGCGGCTCGCAGGTCGTGCATGACGCGCTGGCCGACAGTGGTGGAGATCAGCGTCTGCAGCACACCGAAGACGCTGGTGATCACGGCGGTGGCGATCATGCCGAGGGCGAGCAGGCTGAGCAGCCCGGTGCGGCCGTGCGGGATGGCGGTGTCCAGGATCGCCCGCAGCAGGAACGGTGAGGCGATCGAGACCAGCGAGGAGGCCGCGACCAGCAGCAGTACGACGGTCAGCCGCCAGCGGTAGGGACGGAACAGTCGGAGGATCCGCCGCACGTCGGCGGGCCGCTCGGCGCCCTTCGGCGGTGGGGTCCAGTCAATGTCTCGGGAGTGCGGATTCATGTGCTCCTACGGAGGACCAGGGGGCGGATGCCCGCGTTGTGGCACACCGCGCCGCACCTCGGCACGGTGTCGACACATGCGAGGGTAGTTCATTGTTACCTATATTCACAATGAGCTTGATCCTGATAATCTGTGGCCCATGACCACGGGAACAGCGTCATGACCACCGAGACCGAGGAAGCCACCGGAAACCTCGCCGACCAGTTGCTGCGGCTGACCCGGCGACTCCACCGCAGGCAGAAGGAGCACCTGCGGCCGCTGGGCATCACCCCAGCCATGGCACGACTGCTGCGCGCGGCGGCGCACAGCACGGAGCCGCTGCGCATGGTGGACCTCGCCCAGCGTCTCGACGTGGTGCCACGCGCGGTCACCTCACTGGTCGACGGGCTGGAGGCGTACGAGATGGTGCGCCGCGTACCCGACTCGGCGAACCGGCGGGTGGTTCGGGTGGAACTCACCGACAACGGCCGAGCCGCGCTGGAGCAACTGCGCGCCGCCCGCCGCACCGCCGCCGAGGAACTCCTCGCTCCGCTCGGGCCTGAGCAGCGTCGGCAACTCGGGGACCTCCTCGCCGCGCTGGTGGCCGACCCGGACAGCGGCCACACGCCCTGCGGGTGACCGCCGCCGCGTCAGCCGCCGATCAGGCCCAGCGCCTCGACACAGCTCACGCCGCCGATGCCCATGAACAGCGGCATCAGCACCTTCAGCTCCACCCAGCTGCCGGCCTTGAAGCGCATGAAGTGCGGGGTGCCTATCGGGTACCAGCGCTTGCGGCCGATGGGAATGGGCCACAGGATCGGGCAGCCGGAGACGGTCAGCGCGTCGCCGAGGCAGTGCACCAGCGCACCCAGGGCCACCGGCACGCCGATCCACAGGTAGTGCTGGTCAGGCTGGGTGAACAGCCAGGTCTGTCCCATCCCGGGGTCATTGAGGACCCCGGCGAGCAGCCAGGAACCGGCGGCGCCGAGCAGCCACACCAGCAGGTGGTGGCCGCCCTTGACCTCCTTCCACAGCAACCCGTCGACCGCCAGCACCAGATGGATGAAGAGCACCGCGAGCACGCCCCAGCGGCCGCCGTAGTTGGCGATCGCCGACGCGCCCGCGCCGCAGCCCAGCGCCCACACCAGGGTGTGCGTCAACGTGCGGTGACCGCCGTTGCGGTGGGGGTCGCCCTTCATACGGGTGGCGTTGTAGACGCCGAGGGACAGCTTCTCGACGATCTCGCACAGACCGCGGGACGGTGGTCCGAAGGCTCGGGATATCGTCGCGGGCTTGTGGTCCAGGTCCGGCGCGAGCGCGGCGCCCGCACAGATCAGCGCGCCGACGACCAGGGTCGGCCACGGCATCGGATGGTGCATCGCGGCGGCCGCCGCGCCCACCGCCAGCCATGCCGCCGCTCCGGACAGTGAATGCGCCGGTCCCATCATGGTTGCTGCCCCGCCCCCTTCGGCCCGCCCACGGACGGGAGTTGATGCTTCTGCGACCGCACAGCCTAGCGGTGAGTGATCTTCGTTCTGGCGGCCGGTTCCCGGTTGGGCGCCGAAGGCAGGCAAGATGGGTGGGTGACCCTCATCGATCAGCTCCCCGCGTCCCCCGATCCCGACAACCTCTTCGAGGCGTTCTCGTCGTGGACCCAGGAGCGGGGCATCGCCTTGTACCCCGCCCAGGAGGAGGCGCTGATCGAGGTGGTCTCCGGGGCGAACGTGATCCTTTCCACCCCCACCGGCTCCGGTAAGAGCCTGGTCGCCGCCGGAGCGCACTTCGCCGCGCTCGCCAACGACCAGGTCACCTTCTACACCGCGCCGATCAAGGCTCTGGTCTCGGAGAAGTTCTTCGACCTGTGCAAGATCTTCGGAACCGAGAACGTCGGCATGCTCACCGGCGACGCGTCCGTCAACCCGGACGCCCCGGTGATCTGCTGCACCGCCGAGGTGCTGGCGTCCATCGCGTTGCGGGACGGCAGGGACGCCGATGTCGGCCAGGTGGTGATGGATGAGTTCCACTTCTATGCGGAGCCGGACCGCGGTTGGGCGTGGCAGATCCCGCTGCTGGAGCTGCCGCAGGCGCAGTTCCTGCTGATGTCGGCGACGCTCGGCGATGTGTCGCGGTTCGAGCAGGACCTGACCCGGCGCACCGGGCGGCCGACGGCCGTGGTCCGCTCGGCGACCCGGCCGGTGCCGCTGAGCTACGAGTACCGCTCGACACCGATGACCGAGACGCTCACCGAGCTGCTGGAAACCCACCAAGCTCCTGTGTACATCGTGCACTTCACGCAGGCGGCGGCGGTGGAGCGGGCCCAGGCGCTGATGAGCATCAACATGTGCACCCGGGCCGAGAAGGACGCGATCGCCGAACTCATCGGCAATTTCCGCTTCACCACCAAGTTCGGCCGGAACCTGTCGCGGTTCGTGCGGCACGGGATCGGCGTGCACCACGCGGGAATGCTCCCCAAGTACCGGCGGCTGGTGGAGCGTCTGGCGCAGGCGGGACTGCTGAAGGTCATCTGCGGCACCGACACCCTCGGCGTGGGCGTCAACGTGCCGATCCGCACCGTGCTGTTCACCGCGCTCACCAAGTACGACGGCTCGCGGGTGCGGGTGCTGCGGGCCCGCGAGTTCCACCAGATCGCGGGCCGCGCGGGGCGGGCCGGGTTCGACACCTCGGGCCTGGTGGTGGCGCAGGCGCCCGAGCACGTCATCGAGAACGAGAAGGCGCTGGCGAAGGCCGGTGACGATCCGAAGAAGCGCCGCAAGGTGGTGCGCAAGAAGGCGCCGGAGAGCTTCGTCAACTGGTCCCAGCAGACCTACGAGAAGCTGATCGCGGCCGAACCCGAGCCGCTGACCTCGCGTTTCCGGGTCACGCACGCCATGCTGCTGTCGGTGATCGCCCGGCCGGGCGACGCGTTCCAGGCGATGCGCCGGTTGCTGGAGGACAACCACGAACCGCGCGCCGCCCAGTTGCGGCACATCCGCCGCGCAATCGCGATCTACCGCTCGCTGCTGGACGGCGGGGTCGTCGAACGCCTTCCGGAGCCCGATGCCGAGGGCCGTATCGTCCGGCTCACCGTGGACCTGCAGTCGGACTTCGCTCTCAACCAGCCGCTGTCCACCTTCGCGTTGGCCGCCTTCGACCTGCTGGACCCCGAGTCCCCTTCGTACGCGCTCGACATGCTCTCGGTGGTCGAGTCCACGCTGGACGACCCGCGTCAGATCCTCGCCGCGCAGCAGAACAAGGCACGCGCCGAGGCCGTGGCGCAGATGAAGGCCGACGGGGTGGAGTACGAGGAGCGCATGGAGCTGCTCCAGGACGTGAGCTACCCCAAGCCGTTGGAGGAACTGCTGTTCCACGCCTACGGCGTCTACCGCAAGAGCCACCCCTGGGTCGGCGACCATCCGCTGTCGCCCAAGTCCGTGGTGCGGGACATGTACGAGCGGGCGATGACCTTCACCGAGTTCACCTCGCACTACGAACTCGCCCGCGCCGAAGGCATCGTGCTGCGTTACCTGGCGAGCGCGTACAAGACGCTGGAGCACACCGTGCCGGAGGACCTCAAGTCCGAGGACCTTCAGGACCTGATCGCATGGCTCGGCGAGATGGTGCGCCAGGTGGACTCCAGCCTGCTTGACGAGTGGGAGCAGTTGGCCAATCCACAGGAGGAGACGGCGGACGAGGCGGCCGACCGCGCGGACCAGGTCAAGCCGGTGACCTCCAACGCCCGTGCCTTCCGGGTGCTGGTCCGCAACGCGATGTTCCGCCGGGTCGAGCTGGCCGCGCTGGAGAAGTACGAGGAACTGGGCGAGCTGGACGCCGAGTCCGGCTGGGACGCCGACGCCTGGGCGGACGCGATGGACGCGTACTGGGACGAGTACGAGGATCTGGGCACCGGCCCCGACGCGCGCGGGCCGAAGCTGCTCCAGATCGAGGAGGAGCCGCAGCACGGCCTGTGGAAGGTCCGCCAGGTCTTCGCCGATCCTCAGGGCGACCACGACTGGGGCATCAGTGCCGAGGTCGACCTGGCCGCGTCCGACGAGGAGGGACGCGCCGTGGTCCGGCTCACGGACGTGGGCCAGGTGTAACCGTGAGTGGTGAAGGTACGCTGACGCCGCCCGAGTCCGCCCCGAGGGAGTCAACATGACGAATCCCGCAGAACGGCTGGTCGATCTGCTCGATCTGGAGAAGATCGAGGAGAACATCTTCCGTGGCCGCAGCCCGCAGGAGCGGTTGCAGCGAGTGTTCGGCGGGCAGGTCGCGGGGCAGGCACTGGTGGCCGCTGGGCGCACCACGGACGGACAGCGTCCCGTGCACTCGCTGCACGCGTACTTCCTGCGGCCGGGTCGGCCCGGGGTGCCGATCGTGTACCAGGTCGAGCGGGTGCGGGACGGGCGGTCCTTCACCACCCGCCGAGTGGTGGCCGTCCAAGAGGGCCGTACGATCTTCAATTTGACCGCCTCCTTCCACCTTCCCGAACCGGGTTTCGAACACCAGCTGCCGATGCCCTCGGTGCCGGATCCTGATCAACTGCCGAAGCTTCCGGACGAGTTGCGCGCCCACCTGGGGACCCTGCCGGAACCGCTGGAGAGGATGGCCCGCAGGCAGCCCTTCGACATCCGGTATGTGGAGCGGCTGCGCTGGACGGCGGAGGAGATCGACGGCGCGGAGCCGCGCAGCGCCGTGTGGATGCGAGCCGTCGGACCGCTCGGTGACGACCCGCTGGTGCACACCTGCGCGGTGACCTACGCGAGCGACATGATGCTGCTCGATGCCGTACGGGTCCCGGTCGAGCCGTTGTGGGGCCCGCGCGGCTTCGACATGGCCTCCTTGGACCATGCGATGTGGTTCCACCGCCCGTTCCGCGCCGACGAGTGGTTCCTGTACCAGCAGGAGTCCCCGATCGCCACGGGAGCCAGGGGCCTGGCCCGGGGCCAGATCTACGACCGTGAGGGCAGGCTCCTGGTCTCCGTCATGCAGGAGGGGCTGTTCCGCAAGGTGGGCAACTGACCGCCCGCCCCGGTGCGGCTCGCCACGCAGGCTTCCGGGAGGAGCCGATCACGCTCAGCGCACGTCGATGGCGAAGGTCCGCGACACCGTGCGCACCTTGGGGTGCTTGTCCTTCGAGGACGAGCCCTCGGTCAGCGCGCCGCGGAACTGCACGACGCCCTTGTGCTCGGCTCGTATCGACATGTTGATGCCGCCCCCGCCGTTGTAGTCGCCGTGTGAGCACCTCAGCGTCCGCCAGCCCCCGCGGCCGGAGCGCTCCTGTATGCAGAACCTGTTGTACGTCGAGTTGTCGTCGTCGCCGTTGCCGGTGAGGTGGATCAGCTTGCCCACGCGTACGTCATGCGGGCCCGCCGAGAAGTAGATGTCGGACTTCGCCCAGGCCGCGGTGCTGGCCAGGCCGATCGTTGAGATGCCGACGGCGGCGATGACAGCGGCACGCAGGGTGCCGCGGCTGCGGTTGAACATCAGCTTCCCTTCGCTGAACAAGGTGGTCAGACGGACTGGATACCGCCAGGGCGTTTCCCCGTTAGCCAAGGCCTGTACCGTGTGTGGTCTAGTCCGTTCAGCTACACAGACAGCGGAACCACAGACTCCGTTGCGCTTGTGTCTGTCACCGTTCCGCAACAGGCCCCACCTGTTCCGTACCGCGCCGCGCCCTCAAGCGTCTCTCACCGCAGAACAACCGAAGCCACGGCCCGCGGGACGAAGCCCCCGGCTGCGGCGCCGGCCCGTCCGCGGCCCAGGGCAGCGGATGTACGGTGCGCGCCCTGTCCAGCGCATGCCCCAGGCAGAGCCTGGCGAACACGATCTCCTCGGGGTCGTCTGCCACCAGATGGGCCTCGAGCACCGCGCGCGGGGCGTAGATCCCCGGCCTGCCGGGCGACAGGGCTGGCAGCAGGTGACACAGTTGGTCCCGTTCCCGATGGTCCGGCACCACCCGCGCCGTCTCCTGCGGACCGAGCAGGGCGGCCCACACCGCCGCCTCCTGCCAGGCGTCGGTGGCGTCTGCGACCAGGCGTTCAACACACCTGGACCGCCAACCGCGCGCCCGCAGGTCACCGCCCCCGTCGATGCGCGCCCGAAGGTCACCCGGCAGCCGTCGCACCAGCAGGTGACGGTTGAGCGAGCCGAACTCCCGTACCTCGCGGGCGAGATAGAGCCACACCACCACCTGGTAGCGGTTGACGTACCAACGCACCGGACGGAAACAGCCCGCTCTGGCCAACTTGCCGAACCGGTCACGGCTGACCCCGAGCGACTCCGCACCCGCCACCGTGCCGACCAGGCGGAGCCGGTCACGCAACGCGTCCGGAAAGCCGTCCTCGGCTCGCAGCCGTTCGAGCTCGGCCCGGCTCACCATCCGGTGTTCGCCCACAGCCCCGCGATGCTCGCCCGGCACCGTACGCACCTCACCCAGCTGCACCGCCAATTCGAACTCCCTTTGGCTCAAGCCGAGTTCGGCCCTTGCGACGGACAGACCGCACGCGACCTCCGGCCACTCCCCCGTGATCCCCATCTGCTGCCCCGCGACACCCATGACGAATCCCCCTTTTGTCCGGCCGTTCTCCAATCGGCCCGTCAATCACTGTCAGTAATCACGATAGACCGCGGCACGGACAGCGCGGACAGCCTGTGGATAACTCAATCCGGCATGCGGTCACACCGCTCCATCAGGCCGGATGCCCACCGATGCGGGCCGTGAAGAGGAAGGGCTCGATGAGGAGTGCGGTGCTGGCGGCAGGCAGCCCCAGCGGGCGACGGCGACCCGAAAGGCCGCACGCCGCAGGGGCAGGACGCGAGGCACCGCCGGACCCTTGCGGCGGGACGGGGCGCTGCGGCACGGTACGCCGGACCGGCGTGCCGTGCCGCGCCGAAGGAAGCGCGCGATTCCCGCGACTTCGGTCAACAACGCCTATGACTAAAGGGACTTCAGCCCATCGATGACATGGCGCAGCACACCGACATCCGGCCGCTCACCGGAGAGATCCGGCGGAACCACATGCACGCGCCCCGCATCCAGCAGGTCACCAAGCAGCACCCGCACCACGGCCACCGGAAGGTCCACCTCCGAAGCCAACTCGGCGACCGTACGCGGCTGCCCCTCGCACCGTTCCAGCAAGGCGAGGTGGTCCTCGCCGAGCGCGTCGCCGCAGGCCTCGGAATCAGCCCCCGACTCGGCGGCGACGACCGCGATCAGTTCGATGTCGGCCGCCGCGTCGGGCTCGGTGCGCCCGCGGGTGACGGTGTAGGGGCGGACCATCGGTCCTGCCTCGTCGTCGTACCAGAGCGCGCCCGATTCACCCGGCAGCCGGTCCACCTCCGGTCACGTCCCGGCGGAGTCGTCGTCGGCTCGGGGGGCCACACCCAGGTGTTCGCCCACCCGGTGCACCAGGAGCGTCATCTCGTAGGCGATCTGTCCCACGTCGGCCCCGGCGCCGGTCAGCACCGACAGGCAGCTTCCGTCACCCGCGGCGGTGACGAAGAGGAATCCGTCGTCGAACTCGATCATCGTCTGACGTACGACCCCGGCCCCGAAGTGCAGCCCGGCGCCCTTGGCCAGACTGTGGAACCCGGATGAGACGGCCGCCAGATGTTCCGCGTCCGCCGCCTCCAGATCGCGACTGGCGCCCGTCACCAGTCCGTCGCTGGACAGGACCAGGACGTGCTTGACGGACTCGACGCGATCGGTCAAGTCGTCCAGCAGCCAACCGAGTCCGGCCCGGTCCCCCGAGGTGGTGGCACTGTTCACGGTGATCCCCCGTCTTCTTGTCCCGACTTGCGTACAGCGGCCAGCCCCGAGCGCCCACGGGCGAGGCCTCGTGCGTAGGCCGCGTAAGTGGAACGAGCCGCCTCCGGCGATCGTTCCCGGTCCGTCCCGACTGTCGCGTCTATCCTGTCCACCCCAACTGTCCTGTCTGTACCGTGCCCCTGGGACTCCTCTGCAGTTGTCCCAGGGTGGTCGTGCACGGTTCGCTCATGGGTGGGCGGTTCGTCGTGCGGCCGCCGCGCCGGACCGCCCTTGGACACCCGTCTCCTGGGTACCCGCAGCGGGAGTCCGGCCGCGGTGGTGGTACGGGTGTCCGGTGCGCTGGCCCTCGTCACGGCTGACACGGTCACCGGCTGACGGTCCCGGCCCTCGCGCGCGCCGTCCCTGACGCGGCTCGTGCGATCACCCTCCCCGACGACGCGTTCGCCCTCCCCCACGACAACTTCCCCCGCGGCACGCCGTTTCACACGACCCGCGCGCACACCGACCGTTTCCAGCCGTTGCTCCGGCCCGTCCGCTTCGTCCCGGTGCTCCTCGGCCGGTGCCAGGAGCGCCAGGGGCAGCAGGACGACCGCGGTGGTGCCCTGTCCCTCGGTGCGGTGCAGCTCGACCCGCACACCATGGCGGGCCGCGAGTCGTCCCACCGTGAACAGGCCGAGCCGGTCGGTCTCCGGCAGGTCAACGCTGGCCGCGGCGATGCGCAGTTCGCGGTTGGCCTCGGCGACGCGTTCCTCGCTCATGCCCAGACCTCGGTCCTCGATGCGGAGGGCCAGCCCGTCGGGCACCTCCTCGCAGCCGACCTCGACGCCGGTGTCCGGCGGTGAGAACGCCGTGGCGTTCTCCATCAACTCGGCCAGCAGATGCAGCACATCGGCGACCGCACCACCCGCGAGGGCCATCCTGGGCAGGCGGTGCACCACGATCCGCCGGTAGTCCTCCACCTCGCCGACCGCTGCCTGGACGACCTCCACCAGCCGCACCGGCCGCCGCCACGCCCGGCCGGGGGCGTTGCCGGAGAGGATGAGCAGGCCCTCCGAGTGCCGCCGCATGCGCGTCGTCATGTGGTCGAGCCTGAACAGGTCGGCGAGTTCTCTCGGGTCCTCGGTGCGCCGCTCCATGGCGTCCAGCAAGGTCAACTGCCGGTGCAGCAACACCTGGCTGCGCCGGGCGAGGGTGGTGAAGACCGCGGAGACCCCGCGCCGCAGCCGGGCCTGTTCGACCGCGGCGCCGACCGCGGCCCGCTGTGCCACCGCGAACGCCCGTCCCACCTGGCCGATTTCATCGTCGCCGAGTTCGTCGTCGGTGAACTGCCCGGTGTCCTCGGCACCGATGACATCGTCGACGGGAGCGCCTTCCCGCAGCCGCCGCATCACCTCGGGCAGCCGCCGTCCCGACAGCTCCTGAGCGGCGTCCCGCAGCGCGGTGAGCCGGCCCGCGACATGGCGGCTGATCCGCAGCGAGATCAGCAGCGAGCCGACGACCGCGCCGAGCCCGGCGAGACTGACGCCTGCGGCCTTGGCCAGTACGGTCATGCCCTGGGTGTGCGCCTCCTCGCCGACGTGCCGGGCGGCCTGGTCGTCGATGGTCTCCAGTTGCGCCAGCGCGGCGTCCGTGGTCCGCCGCCACTGCTGGACACCGAACCCGGTGGCGACGGTGAGCGGGGTC
This sequence comes from Streptomyces sp. PLK1-5, assembly GCA_037034305.1. GTDB lineage: Bacteria > Actinomycetota > Actinomycetes > Streptomycetales > Streptomycetaceae > Streptantibioticus_A. The sequence goes on along the minus strand of JBAGJY010000003.1, from coordinate 186,851 downwards.
GCGGTACGGGCGGACTCCTCCAGGGAGTACAGCGACCAACCGACGCTGCCGTTCTCGAACTCCTGGAGCTTGGCGCTGTCGGCGGGCGGCAGTTCAGGTGCGTAGATCTCGTGCAGCAGTTTGCGGCCGTCAATGGTGCCGATCAGGTCGCGGTACTGGCCGTCGGTCATGCCGTTGGCGGCGCGTCCACCGGCGACCATGGCGTCCTCACGGGAGAGCAGCTCGCGAGCCCTGCCGAGTTCGACCACCACCGCCCCCATCCGGGCCACTTCACCGGTCTGGAGTTCGGTAAGGGAACCGCACAACCGGAAGCCCGGCTCCAGCAGCGCCGAGTAACGGTCGAGGATCTGCGACCAGTTGGTGCGCCGGGCGGCGACCTGTTGCCGTAACCGGCCCAGCCCGTCCAAGCCGCCCAGCAGGTCGTCGACACGCGCCTTCTGGTCCGCGGTGAGGGTGGGGCTGTGCCGGTGCCACCGAGTGTGGTCGCGCAGCACCGCAAGTCGCCCGTCGGTCGCCCGCTGCGCCGCGACCAGTTGGCGGGCGTCCCTGGCGCCGCCGGACGCCACGTACTCCACGGCGGTGCGGCGCTCCTGTTCAAGTCCTTCCACCAGCTCGGTGGTCGGCGTGCCGTAGTAGTGGTACGCCGCGGAGACCCGGATGAGCGCCCAGGCGCCGCGTACGGTGGTGAAGGAGCTGTACGTCCACAGTGCGGCGAGCGAGACCATTGGCACGAGGAGCAGTACCAGGAGCTGCGTGCGGATGGTGCGGGGGCGCAGGCGCATGGTCGGGAGGATCCTCGGTCGCGGACGGCGCGCGGAACGAGCGGAGCCGCCGCCCCACGGGTTCTTCGCGGGTTCATCACAGACCCGACACAGGTCGGGGTACCGCATGCGATACCGGGCCCGGTGCGGGACCCGCACAGTCTGATACGGACTCCCCCTCAGGGCCGCATGACTGTGACATGTCACAACCGATCGTCTCACCGGCGGGACTCGTCACACCTGTCCGGAGACCTTCCGCCGTCGCCTGATCATGGCAGCATGAGGCCGCAGCCGACCGCGAGGAGCCGATCGCCATGCCCCACGACGTGAACAACGACCCGGCCAGCGTCCGGGCATTCTTCGGCGGCAAGGCCGACACCTGGGACAGCAAGTACCCGGACGACACGCCCGTCTACGAGGCGGGCGTCGCCGAACTGGGGCTGCTCACCGGTCAGTCGGCGCTCGACGCGGGCTGCGGCACCGGCCGGGCGCTGCCCGCCCTGCGCACCGCCGTCGGCGCGCAGGGCACCGTTGTCGGCGCCGATCTCACCCCGCAGATGCTGAGCGCCGCGGTGCGGGCCGGACGCGACCGCGTCGCGCTGCTCGTGGAGGCGGACGCGGCCCGGCTGCCACTGGGTGACGGCTGCCTCGACGCGGTCTTCGCCGCCGGGCTGGTGCACCATCTGCCCGATCCGGCGGCGGGGCTGCGGGAGTTCGCCCGGGTGTGCCGCCCCGGCGCCCGGCTCGCCCTCTTCCACCCCATAGGGCGCGCCGCACTGGCCGCCCGCCGTGGGCGCTCCCTGTCGGACGACGACGTACGCGCCGAGCCCAACCTGCGCCCGCTGCTGACCGCCACCGGCTGGCGGCTGACCGGGTACGACGACGCCGAGGGCCGTTACCTCGCGCTGGCCGTCAGGCTGGACGGCTGACGCCGCCCGGCTCCCGGCAGGCCAGCGCCTCGGCCACCGGAGCCCCGGTGGCGGCGGCGTGGGCGAGCCGGATGCGCACCTCGCGCGGGGTGCGGGGGCGGTAGCCGGGGCCGCTTCCCATGCAGTCCGAGGTGTGGAAGCGCAGGCCCGCGTGGAGCACGGCGGCAAGCGCCCGCCATGCGGCGGTGTCGCGGCGGCGCGGTGCGGCGAACGCGGTGCCCACGCTGATCATTTGCGCGCCACAACGCGGACAACCGCCGCGAAGCGGCCCTTGGTCGTCCGGCGCCTTCTTGACGCGGACCCGGCAGGGCAGGCAGACGAAGTGACCACGGCGCGGCATGGCCGGCAGGGTAGCTGTGGGCGAGGCACGGGGACGAGCGGTTTCCCAAGGAGCGCGGAAGGCGGCTCGTCAACCCTCGACTCCGGTGATATCTGCTGGTTAAGGTGCGCGGACGACTCTGGCGGACGGATCACGACCGGGAGACTCAGGTGTCCGGAGACGACGACGCGCTCTATGTGCTGACGGCCGTGATGTTGACGCCCGCGCAGTTCCCCGGCGCGCTTGGCGACGACTACCCGCAGGCCTGCGCGGCGCTCGATCTACGGCCGGTCGCCAGAGGGTACGGGCTGGTGCTGGGCCAGGACGGCGGCGGTGCGCGGTGGACGGTCGTGACCCGTGACACCGCGCTGGTCGCGCTGGCCATCGCCACCTGGGACTGCGGGATGACCTACGACCTGTCGCCCGGGGAACGGGACATCGTCGCCTCGCTGCCCGGCTGGCCGCTGGCGCTGGCCGTCTCGGCGCCCGAACTGCCCGAGCCGCACGACCCGACGCAGGAGGAAGGCGGCCGTCCGCCGCTCGTGCCGCCGGACACCGGGCAGTGGGGCCCGGCCCAGCGCCGCCTGGGCGCCGACGAGATCGCGCTGCATTGGAACACCTGGCGGGCCCAGGTGGACGACAAGGACTTCGCGGCACCGGGCGAGGGCCGCAACCCCGCGGTACGGCGAGTACTCGAGGAGGCCAAGGCGTACACGGACGACCCGCCGCCGCCGGGCCGCATACGGTCCTCCTACGCGGAGGGAGGGGCGCGTTCGCTGCGCGCGGACGGCCCGGGGTGGAGCATCGTCGCCAGGACGGACGACATCGCCTTCGTACTGCTGGACGACAAGCCGGGCGAGGTGCTCCCGGTCGGCCGCGGGCCCGAACTGCCAGCCGTGCTTGATGGGTTGGAGAAGCTGGCCGTACGGCTGGACTGAGTGGCGGACTGCGTCGGCCTCGCTTCCGGCCCCGCCTGCCGGCCTTGCCGGCCACAACTGCGTTGCGTGCTCATATGGCTGACAACGCATCACACTGGCGACATAAGATCAGCCGCGCCGATGCGCAACGCAATGTCCGAATCGGTGTACGTTCACCACGGCTCGACCATAGCCGTTCGATTCGGCTTACCGTCAGGTCCCCTGCCTGACACCTGGTCAACACTCTTTACACACAGGGCCATCACACTGCGGACTTGTCAGGTAAACGTCAAGTGAATCCTCCCGCCAGACACTTTCACGCCACCCATACGCCACAGCACACTGGCCATATGCGAATGCCTCTACGCGCGTTGCTATCTCGCGGTTCCGCGATGATCCTCGCCGGAACGATCATTCTCGGCCCCACCACCGTGCTGGCCGGACCCGCGCAGGCGGCCACCGCCGCGCCCGCCGCCTCGACCGTGGCGCTGCGGCCCTTCGACGTCGGCACGGTCTGCCAGTCGGCCCTGCCCAGCCAGGCCGACGACACGCTCAACCTGATCGCCCAGGGCGGGCCGTTCCCGTTCTCCAAGGACGGTGAGGTCTTCGACAACCGGGAGGGCGTCCTCCCGTCGGAGTCCTACGGCTACTACCACGCGTACACCGTCATCACCCCCGGCTCGAGCACCCGCGGCGCCCGCCGCATCGTCACCGGCGACGACGGCACGGATTACTACACCGCCGACCACTACGCCTCGTTCAGCCAGATCGACTCCAGCTGCTGAACTCCCTGTCCCCCCACACGCCCGAACGGGTCCGCCAGCCTGACGAACATCAGGCGGACGGACCCGTTCCGATGAGCGGCCTCACCTGTCGGCGGTGAGCTTCCCGCCCGAACCCCAGCTGTCGGCCGGGGTCTCCTGGATCCAGACGGACACGGCGTCGGCGGGGATCTGGTAGGCGTCGACGAACGCGTCCGTGATCCGGCGCACCAGGTCACGCTTGAGCTCGACGCTACGGGGACCCTGCTGCACAATGACGTTGGGCATGGCGGACTCCTTCAACTCCCCGGCGGCGCCCGGCTGTTCCGGGCCGCTCACCGGCATGGCCCCAGTTCATCGCGGCGGGCGGCCCGCACCAAGACGCATCCGGCACTCGCTGCGATCAGCGAACGTAATCGTCGGTCCACGCTGAACGCGCCCGCGCGCACGCCTCCAACAGCGCCCGCGCATGCCGGGGCGGCCGGGCGCGGCGCAGCGCGAGCCCGGTGGTGATGGTCAGCGCCGGTGGGCCGAACGGTACGAACGCCACCCTTGAGGTCCTCAACTGGGCGGCGTGCGCGGCATATACGACGGTCCACATGGGTGTGCCGGAACCGATCGCCGCCAAGGTGTCCTGCAGCGCGGTGCTGGGCGGTCCAGGAACGGGTTCGAACCCGGCGTCGCGGCAGGCGGACAGGACCAGGTCCACCAGGGGCGGGTTGTTCCGACGCGAGGTGAGCCGCAACGGCAGCGCGGCCAGCTCCTCCAGCGGCAACCGCGCGCGGGCGGCCAGCGGATGCGCCGCGGGAAGCACGGCGACAAGCGGCTCCTGCCAGACCGGCACGATCCGCAACCGTTCGTCGTCCTCCTGCTGACCGCGCACGAACCCGGCGTCCAAAGCGCCTTCCGCCACCTGTTCAAGACGCTCCCTGGTGGGCACGTAGCGCAGGTCGACACCGGCCCGCGGAACGAGTTCGGCGAACGCGGTCAGCACGTCGTCCAGCCGCTCCCCCATCCCGGTGCTGGTGCCGATCCGCAGGCTGTCCCGCTGTACCGCCAGTTCCTCGGCCACCACGGCCCTGGCTCGCTCGGCGGCGGCCAGCACCGCCCGCGCGTGAGGCAGCAGCCGGGTACCGGCCGCTGTCAGCCGCACGTGCCGGGGCGAGCGGTCGAAGAGATCGACGCCGAGTTCGCGTTCCAGGCGGCGGATCAGCTGACTGACAGCCGGCTGGCCGATGTGCAGCCGTTCCGCCGCACGGCCGAAGTGCAACTCCTCGGCCACGGCGGTGAAGTACTGGAGCTGGCGTATTTCCACGGTCGGTTCCTCTGGGTCAACGGCTGGTCGGCGCCGGTGTGCTGGCGGGGTGCACCGGATGCCACCGACCGTACGCGCCGGGGTTGCGGCGACCACGGGGGCCGCTCTGCTTGGATGGCGGCATGGGTGTTGAGGGTCGCTCGGCGGACGAACTGCTGGACATCGTGGACGAGGACGACCGCGTGACGGGCCAGGCGCGGCGCGCCGAGGCGTACCGGAAGCGGTTGCGACACCGTTGTGTCTTCGTTCTGGCCCGCGATCCCCAGGGGCGGATCTTCGTGCACCGCCGCACCCCGGACAAGCTTGTCTTTCCGTCGCGTTACGACATGTTCGTGGGCGGCGTGGTCGGCGCGGGCGAGAGCTACGACAGGGCGGCACTGCGTGAGGCCGAGGAGGAACTGGGCGTCCAGGGGCTGCCGCAGCCGTCGCCGGTGCTGCGGTTCCTCTACGAGACTCCCGAGCACACCTGGTGGTCGAGGGTCTACGAGGTGGAGTGCGCGCTACCTGTTCATCCGCAGGCCGAGGAGGTCGCCTGGCACACCTTCCTCACCGAGGAGGAGTTGGAGCGCAGGCTTGGGGAGTGGGACTGGGTGCCGGACGGCTTGGAGGCCTATCTTCAGTACCAGGCCGTACGCAGCGGGGAGGGCGCGGTCGGCGGCAGCGCCGACTGAGCCTGCTGGGGCCTGTGTCGCAAGTCCCGTCTGCCCCGCGGCGCCCGGCACAGCCCCTAGCGTGCGGGTTCCTCGGCGGTGCGTATGCCGTGGTCCCACTTCTCCTCGATGCGGGCGAACCTCCACACCGCGAGCGCCACGACCCAGGTGACCACGAACAGCCCGACGATCCAGAAGCCCACGGTGTTCAGGTCGACCGATCCCACCCAGTCCCAGAACGTGCCGGTCAGCGAGAACTTGTCGGCGATCAGGCCGAGCAGTTCGATGCCGCCGATGATCAGCGCGACGGCGATCGACAGACCGGTGATGGTGAGGTTGTAGTAGACCTTGCGGACCGGTTTGGAGAAGGCCCAGCCGTAGGCGAAGTTCATGAACGAGCCGTCGATGGTGTCCAGCAACGACATCCCCGCGGCGAACAGCACCGGCAGGCAGATGATCGCGTACCAGGGGAGCCCGGAGGCGACCGAGCCGGCGGCCATCACCAGCAGGCTGACCTCGGTGACGGTGTCGAAGCCGAGGCCGAACAGGAAGCCGATCGGATACATGTGCCAGGGCTTGCGGACCGCGCCGGTGGTCCGGCCCAGGACCCTGTTCATGAAGCCGCGCTTGTTCAACTGCGCTTCCAGTTCGGCCTCGTCGTACTCCCCGCGCCGCATGCTGCGGAACACCCTGATCAGGCTCAGGAGAACCACCAGGTTGATGGCGGCGATCAGGACCAGGAAGAAGCCGGAGACCAGTGTGCCGATCAGGCCGCCGACGTTGTGCAGTTGGGAGTTGTCGTCGGCCAGGCCGGTGCCGACCGCCTTGATGCCCAGCGCGAGCAGGAAGGTCAGCCCGAAGACCACCGAGGAGTGGCCGAGCGAGAACCAGAACCCCACCGACAGCGGCCGCTGGCCGTCGGTCATCAGCTTGCGGGTGGTGTTGTCGATGGCCGCGATGTGATCGGCGTCGAAGGCGTGCCGCATCCCGAGGGTGTAGGCGGTCAGGCCGGTGCCCAGGCCGAAGGCGCCGGTGCCGAGCTTGTAGTGCTCGGGGACCACGAAGGCGACCAGGACGCCGAAGCCGACGATGTGCAGCAGCAGGACGAATCCGGCCATGCCGCCGAGCCTCGTCCACTCGGCGCGGGTCAGCGACCGGCGCATTCGACTCAGGGCCGGAGCTGGCTGGTTACCGGTCGTGGCCATGGATCGGATCCCCCCTGTGCGTCGATGCGTGCGGTGTGCGAGCGCGACTCCTGTACAGCTCGGCTGCCGCCAGGGCGCTTCGACATTGAGTCGCTGCTGCACATTACACGCAATAACAAGCCATCGGCGGAACGAGGGGTCACAGCTTGGGTCAGGGCGCGAGGATGTCCAGCTCGCGCAGTGCGCCGACGCAGATCTCCCGCATCAGCCGCTCCGCGGCCTCGGCGTCCCTGGCCCGTACCGCCTCGGCGACCTGGACGTGCAAGGTGACGGCCGCGGGGTCGGGGGCGCTGAACATCACATGGTGCTCGGTACGGCCGGTGAGCACCTCGGCGACCACATCGCCGAGGCGGGCGAACATCTCGTTGCCGGAGGCCTCCAGCACCACCCGGTGGAAGGCGACGTCGTGCACCAGATACTCGCGCAGGTCCCCGGCCCGGCCCGCGGCGGCCATCTCGGCGGCGAGCACCGTGAGGCGGGCGCACTGGCCGGGGTCGGCGGCGACGGCGGCGAGTGCGGCGGCGACCGGTTCGACGGCGGTACGCAGCATGGTCAGTGAACGCAGCTGGCGCGGCCGGTCGGGTCCGGCCAGCCGCCAGCGGATGACCGCGGGGTCGAAGACGTTCCACTCCTCGGTGCGGCGCACCGTGATACCGACCCGGCGCCGGGTCTCGACCAGGTGCATCGCCTCCAGGACCCGGACGGCCTCGCGAACGACGGTGCGCGAGACGCCGTAGCGCTGTTCCAGTTCGTCGATGCGCAGCACGGTGCCCGGCGGGTACTCCCCGGACGCGATGGCCGGGCCGAGTTCGGCCAGTACGCGGGCGTGCAGACCGCCTTCGCCCTGTCGGACTTCCTGCTGAGGCATGCCGCACAGCTTATTCCGCCAGGGCTTTCGTATGACTTTTAGGTCACAGGGTCTTGAATAAGTAGTACCTATGGCGTTTATTGAACGCGTCATTCAGAGGAAGAGGTTTCACGCGGATGTCACACATGGTCGTCGTCATGGGGGTGTCCGGCTCGGGCAAGTCCACGGTGGGCGGACTGCTCGCGGAACGGCTCGCGGTCCCCTACGCCGAGGCGGATGACTTCCATCCGCCCGCCAACATCGCCAAGATGTCGGCCGGGCATCCGCTGGACGACGCCGACCGGGCGCCCTGGCTGGACGCCATCGCCGCCTGGATCACCGAACGCGGCGCCAGCGGCGGCGTGGTCAGCTGCTCGGCGCTCAAGCGCCGCTACCGCGACCGGCTGCGGGCCGCCGCGCCGGACCTGTTCTTCGTCCACCTCGACGGGCCGCCCGAGTTGATCGCCTCGCGGCTCGCGGCGCGCATGGAGCACTTCATGCCCGCCGGGCTGCTGCGCTCCCAACTCGAAGCGCTCGAACCGCTGGAGCCCGACGAGGCCGGAGCCGTGGTCCCGATCGACGGCGGTCCGGCACAGATCGCCGAGCGGGCGTTCGCCGCCCTGGCCTAGGCCCCCCTCCTCATCCCCCGTCCCCGCGTCCTACGGAGTTCTCATGCCCGCACTCAGCGTCGAGCTGCTGGCCGCGACCCCGGCCCCGCCGCCGATCACCAGCGCAGGTGACACCCAGCTCGGCATCGCCGCGCTGGTCGGCATCGCCGTCATCGTGCTGCTGATCACCCGCTGGAAGATGCACGCCTTCCTGGCGCTGACCATCGGCTCCGGCGTGCTCGGCGCGGTGGCCGGAGCGCCACTGGCGAAGACGATCACGAGCTACACCACCGGACTCGGCGCGACGGTCGCGAGCACCGGTGTGCTGATCGCCCTGGGCGCGATACTCGGCAGGCTGCTGGCCGACTCCGGCGGCGCCGACCAGATCGTCGACACCATCTTGGCCAGGACCGGGGAACGGCGGCTGCCGTGGGCGATGACGCTGATCGCGGCGCTGGTCGGGCTTCCGCTGTTCTTCGAGGTGGGGATCGTGCTGCTGATCCCCGTGGTGCTGATGGTCGCCCGGCGCGGCAACCAGTCGCTGATGCGGGTCGGCGTTCCGGCGCTGGCCGGGCTGTCGGTCATGCACGGTCTGGTGCCGCCGCACCCCGGGCCGCTGGCCGCGGTCGCCGCGATCCACGCGGATCTGGGCACCACGCTGGCTCTCGGCGTACTGGTGGCGATCCCGACGGTGATCATCGCCGGGCCGCTGTTCGGGCGGCTCGCCGACCGGTGGGTCAAGGCCGCGCCGCCGGAGGACCTGACGCCCGCCCGGACCTGCGAGGACCTGGCGCGTCGGCCCGGCTTCGTGCCGACGGTGTGCACCATGCTGCTGCCCGTGGTGCTGATGCTGGCCAAGGCGCTGGTCGACGTGCTGGTGAAGAACCAGGGCAGTGCGGTGTACCGGGTCTTCGACGTGATCGGCACTCCGGTGGTGGCCCTGCTGGCCGCCGTGGTGCTGGCCATGTTCACGCTGGCGCGCCCGGCCGGGTTCTCCAAGGAGCGGATCTCGGCGACCGTCGAACGGTCGCTCGCCCCGATCGCGGGCATCGTGCTGATCGTCGGCGCGGGCGGCGGGTTCAAGCAGGTGCTGGTGGACGCCGGGATCGGCCAGATGATCCTCAACTGGTCGCACGGCTGGCACATTTCGCCGCTGCTGCTGGCCTGGCTGATCGCGGTGCTGATCCGGGTCGCCACGGGTTCGGCGACGGTGGCCACGATCTCGGCGGCCGGGCTGGTCGCCCCGCTGGCCACCGGGATGACCTCCACGCACTCGGCGCTGCTGGTGCTCGCGGTGGGCGCCGGTTCGCTGTTCTTCTCCCATGTGAACGACGCGGGCTTCTGGCTGGTGAAGGAGTACTTCGGGATGGACGTCCCGCAGACCCTGAAGTCCTGGTCGGCGATGGAGACGGTGATCTCCGTGGTGGCGATCGGGTTCGTGCTGGCGTTGTCCGTGGTGCTGTGACTCCCCGGGGTGCGGGGCCCTCGCCCCGCACCCGGCTACCAGCGGGGTACGGCGGGGGTGACCCAGGCCGGGTCGGCCCTGCGCATGGCGGCGGCGTCGTCCCGGTCGCGCAGGGCGCCGTCGTCGTCCAGCCACCGCTGGTGCAGGGCCTTCAGGGCGGTGCGGTCGACTTCCACGCCCAGGCCGGGCACGTCGCTGACGGTCAGGTGGCCGCCGTGGAAGGTGTGCCGGGAGGTGATGACGTCCTCGGTCTGCCACGGGTAGTGCGTGTCGCAGGCGTGGGGCAGGTCGGGGACGGTGGCCGCGACATGGGTCATCGCGGCCAGGCTGATGCCCAGATGGGTGTTGGAGTGCATGGACAGGTCCACCCCGAACGCCCGGCAGACAGCGGCCAGTTCACGGGTACGGCGCAGTCCGCCCCAGTAGTGGTGGTCGCAGAGCACGACGCGCACGGCGCCCTTGGTGAACGCCTCGGGGATCTCCGCGAACGTCGTCACGCACATGTTCGTGGCCAACGGCATCCCGGCGGACCGGGCCACCCGCGCCATACCGGCGGTACCGCTCGTCGGGTCCTCCAAGTACTCCAGTACACCGGCGAGTTGTCCGGCGACGTACCCCGAGGTCTCCACCGACCAGGCGCCGTTGGGGTCCAGGCGCAGCGGATGCCCGGGAAACGCCCGGGCGAGCGCGCGGATGGCGGCGATCTCCTCGTCGGGCGGGAGGACGCCGCCCTTGAGCTTGAACGAGGCGAAGCCGAAGTCCCGTACGAAGCGGCGGGCCTGGGACACGATTCCCTCGGGGTCCAGCGCCGCGCCCCAGTCGTCCAACGGCCCGCCCCCCGGGTGTTCGGCCCAGCGGTAGAACAGGTACGCGCTGTACTCCACCCGGTCCCGGACCTTGCCGCCGAGCAGGGCGTGTACCGGGACGCCCAGCGCCTTGCCGAGGGCGTCCAGGCAGGCGACCTCGAAGCCGGAGACGACGGACAGCCGCAGCTTGTCGGCGGTCCGCACACCGCGCAGCCCACCGGTGTCGACGGAGTCGGACACTCCCTTCGGCTCGCCGCACACCGCATCGGCGAGGGTGAACAGGCCGTTCAGGTCCATGACCGACCGTCCGGGCAGGGCGTCGGCCAGCGGTCGTGCCAGATCCAGGTAGCAGGTGTCGCCGTACGTCTCACCGACGCCTGTGGTGCCGTCCGCCGTCACCACCTCGATGATCAGCCGTGGGGTGTACGGCTGGTGGACGCCCTGGGTGTTCAGCAGCGGCGGATCGGCGATCAGCACCGGGGTCAGCCGTACCTCGGCGATGGCGAGCGGCGGGGCACCCCCGGAAGCTGTCCGCATATATGAATGATGTTCACCCATAGAACCAGAGGCTAGGCTCCGCCGAAGTGGGCGTCAATGGCGCCCACTTCGGCGCGGCCACCGGTGTCGCGCGACACCTGGCGCGCGCGACACCTGGCGCGCGACACCTGGCGCGCGCCGCCCTACATGTGCGTGCCGCCGTCCACCCTGATCTCGGTGCCCGTGATGAAGGCGCCGTCGTCGGAGGCGAGCATCGCGACGACCGAGGCGACCGTCTCCGGTGGCGCGAAGCCCTCGCCGACGGCCGGGAGAAGCTTGGACAGCAGGCTCCAGTCGGTGTCCTCCGGCAGCCCGGGGTCGGCGGTCATCCCGGACTGGATGCTGCCGGGCGCGACACAGGCGGCGCGCAGCCCCTGCTTGCTGTACTCCAGCGCCAGGGCGTGGGTGAAGGACTGGATGCCGCCCTTGCTGGCCGCGTAGGCGGCCATGTACGGGTGCGCGAACGAGGCGGAGGTGGAGCTGAAGTTGATCACCACGCCCCGGCCGCCGTCCAGCAGGGCGGGCAGTGCGGCGCGGGTGACAAGGAAGGTGCCGGTGAGGTTGACCCCGATGATCCGGTTCCAGAACTCCAGTGTCGTCTGGTGGGTGTGCGAACTGCGCAGGATTCCGGCCGCGTTGACCAGGACGTCCAGGCCGCCGAGGCCGGACACCGCCTCGCCGACCACCCGCTCGACGGCGGCCTCCTCGGCGATGTCGAGGGCGGTGGCGGTCAGTCGGGCCGCCAGCCCGTCGGCTTCGGCGCGTTCCACCGTCCGCTTCAGGCCGTCGGCGTTGATGTCGGCGGCGACCAGGGTCGCCCCCTCGGCCAGCAGCCGTAGCGCGGTCGCCTGCCCGATACCTGATCCGGCGCCCGTGACCAGCGCTTTTCGCCCGTCGAATCGATTCATCGCGGTTCCCTCCCGGTGGCCGTTCGCCAGCCACCCCGAATTGCCCGATCTTGGTCGGCACGAACGTAGCGGATGCCCGCGAGACTTAGAACACGTTCTCTTCCACCCCCTTACGGCGATCCCCTCTGGACGCCATACCGACTGGTCGGCATGATGGCCGGATGACCACGACTGACAATCCCCCCGGCCTGGATCTGGAGCGGTTGCGCGCATACGTGGACCGCGAGCGGCCCGGACTCGTCACCGGACCGCTCACCGGGCGGCTGATAGAGGGCGGTCGCTCGAACCTCACGTACGCCGTGACCGACGGGGTCTCCCGCTGGGTGGTGCGCAGGCCGCCGCTGGGCCATGTGCTGGCCACCGCGCACGACATGGGGCGCGAGTTCACCGTGCTCGCCGGGCTGCACCCCACGCCCGTACCGGTGCCGAAGCCGCTGCTGCTGTGCCAGGACGGCACGGTGCTCGGGGCGCCGTTCTACGTGATGGAGCACGTCGACGCGGTGCCGTACCGCACCGCTGCGCAGCTCGCCGAGATCGGCCCCGAGCGCACCCGCGAGGTCGTGCTGGGCCTGGTCGACACGCTGGTGGAGCTGCACGCCGTGGATCCGGGCGCGGCCGGGCTGGCGGACTTCGGGCGCCCGGAAGGCTTCCTGGAACGGCAGTTGCGCCGCTGGGACAAGCAACTCGCCGCCTCCCGCCACCGCGACCTGCCCGGCATCGACGAACTGCGGGACCGGCTCGGCACCCGGCTGCCGGTCTCCGGCGCGCCCACCGTGGTGCACGGTGACTACCGGCTGGACAACGTGCTGGTGGGCCCGGACGACCGGATCCGCGCGGTGCTCGACTGGGAGATGTCCACCCTCGGCGATCCGCTGACCGACCTGGGGCTGCTGGTCATGTACAGCGAGCCACTGCCCGTCGCGGACTCGCCGGTCGCCACCACCGCCGGCGCGCCCGGCCACCCCGAACCCGCCGAGCTGGTCGCCCGCTACGCGGAGCGCTCCGGACGGGACACCTCCGCTGTCGCCTGGTACACCGCGTTCGCCTACTTCAAACTCGCGGTGATCCTGGAGGGCATCCACTACCGCTTCACCCTCGGCCAGACCGTGGGCGCGGGCTTCGACCGCATCGGCACTCTGGTCCCGGCCTTCATCGACCGCGGGCTCACCGTCCTCAGCGAGACGGAGGGCTGACACCCGAGTGCGCGCGGCGGCCGACCCAGCGCAGCGAGGTCGTCCGCGCAGCCAGCGAGCAGGAAGACCGACCAGATGAGAGGACTGAACGGCATGGACTTCGCATACGACGCCCGCACCGAGGAGCTGCGGCGGCAACTGCTCGCCTTCATGGACGAGTTCGTCTACCCGGCCGAGCCGGTCTTCACCCGGCAGCGTGCCGAGGCGGAGGACCCCTGGTCGCCGCCTCCGGTCGTCGCGGAGCTGAAGGCCGAGGCCCGCGCACGCGGGCTGTGGAACCTGTTCCTGCCCGGCGAGAACGGCGCCGGACTGACCAACCTCCAGTACGCGCCGCTCGCCGAGATCACCGGCCGCAGCCCGCACCTGGCGCCCCCCGCGATCAACTGCGCGGCACCCGACACCGGCAACATGGAGGTGCTGAACGAGTTCGGCACCGAGGAGCAGCGCAAGGCATGGCTGGAACCGCTGCTGGCGGGCGAGATCCGTTCGGCGTTCGCGATGACCGAGCCGGATGTCGCCTCTTCTGACGCGACCAACATCGAAACCCGTATCGAGCGCGTCGGTGACGAGTACGTCATCAACGGCCGCAAGTGGTACATCTCCGGGGCCATGAACCCCGACTGCCGGATCTTCATCGTCATGGGCAAGACCGACCCGTCGGCGGACCGCCACCGTCAGCAGAGCATGGTCCTGGTGCCGCGGGAGACGCCCGGTGTCGAGGTACGGCGCGGAATGCGGGTGTTCGGCTACGACGACGGTGACCACGGCGGCCACGCCGAGGTGGTCTTCAAGGACGTGCGGGTACCGGTGGCGAACCTGGTCGGCGAGGAGGGCGGCGGCTTCGCCATCGCCCAGGCCCGGCTCGGTCCCGGCCGGATCCACCACTGCATGCGGCTGATCGGGATGGCCGAGCGGGCGGTCGAGTTGATGTGCCGCCGCGCCGTCGACCGCACCGCCTTCGGCAAGCCGCTCGCCGCGCAGGGGGTGGTACGCGAGTGGATCGCCGAAGCCCGGGTGGAGATCGAGCAGTTGCGGCTGCTGGTGCTGAAGACGGCGTGGCTGATGGACACGGTGGGCAACCGCGGGGCGCACACCGAGATCCAGGCGATCAAGATCGCCACTCCGGCGGCGGTGCAGCGGATCCTGGACCGGGCGATCCAGGTGCATGGGGCGGGCGGGGTCAGCCAGGACTTTCCGCTCGCCGAGCTGTGGGCCGCGGCGCGGACCCTGCGGTTGGCTGACGGGCCTGACGAGGTGCACAAGCGGTCGCTGGCGCGGCGGGAGCTTCAGCGGTACGTGTGATTCCCACCCGTTTCCGGGGGGCTTCGCCCCCCGGACCCCCCTTGGCCGCCGCTGGCGCGGCTTGTCCTCAGTCGCCGGACGGGCTCTTGTTCAGAGCCCGTCGGACACGCTCACGTCGTGACGATGACCAGGCGGCCGGTCGTCGTGCCGTCGGCCACCCGCTGTACGGCGTCCGCCGCCGCACCGAACGGCAGACGCTCGCTGACCAGTGGGCTGATCCTCGACTCCGCCGCCAGGCGGGTCAGTTCCTGGTGGCAGTGCTGGATCGCGGCTGGGTCGTGGGTGTTGTACAGGCCCCAGTGCAGGCCCAGGATCGAGTAGTTCTTGACCAGGGCGTGGTTGAGGGCGGGGGTGGGGATGGTGCCGCTGGTGAAGCCGACCACCACGATGCGGCCCTCGAAGGCGACGCACTTGGTCGAGCGGGTGAACGCGTCGCCGCCGACCGGGTCGTAGACCACGTCCGCGCCACGGCCGCCGGTCGCCTCCTTGACGACGGAGACGAAGTCCTGGGAACGCCGGTCCACCACGATGTCGCAGCCCAACTCGGCGGCCACGACGGACTTTTCCGGGCCGCCCACGACGCCGATCACCGTGGCGCCAGCGGCCTTGCCCAGCTGTACGGCGGCGCTGCCGACGCCGCCCGCCGCCGCGTGCACCAGCAGGGTCTCACCGGCGCGCAGCGCGGCCCTGCGGTGCAGCCCGAACCAGCCGGTCTGGTAGCCGATGTGCAGCGCGGCCGCCTCGGCGTCGTCGAGGGCCGCGGGCGCGGGCAGTACGGTCGCCGCGTTGACGACGACCAGCTCGGCGAACGCCCCACCGGGCGGCGCGGCCGGGGCGATCACCCGGTCACCCGGCTGGAGTCCGGTGACGCCCGGGCCCAACTCGCGTATCTCGCCGCACAGTTCGACGCCGGGGGTGAACGGCGGCTCGGGGCGGATCTGGTACTGGCCGCGGCACAGCAGTGCGTCGGGGAAGTTCACGTTGGCGGCACGTACCCGCACCAGCACTTCACCGGGGCCGGGTACCGGCTCGGGGACCTCTTCGAGGCGCATCGCCTCCCGTGGCTCCCCGGTCTCGTGTACGCGCCATGCCTTCACAGGGGTTCTCCGTAACCTCAGGGCCGCCGTACCGAGTACAGCAGCAGATCTGCGAACTCCGTGGCCACCTCGGCGGCGGACAGCGGTCCGCCCTCGCGGTACCAGGTGCCCAGGTGGTGGACCGAGCCGAAGAAGTAGTCCACGACGAGGTCGGGGTGTGGCTCGGGGCGGAAGGTGCCCTCCCGCTGACCCTCCTCGACCAGTTCGCGGAACCGCTCGTGGTAGCGGCGGCGTTCGGCCCGTACCGCCTTCTGCTTCTCCGGGCTGAGCTGGTGCATCGACCGGAAGAAGATCTTGGTGTCGTCCAGGTTCTCGATGCTGGTCACCACGACGTCGGCGGCGGCGCGGTGCAGCCGCTCGGCGACCGTTCCGGTGCCGGAGGCGATCTCCTCCAGCCGTTCGGTCTGCAGCCGCAGCACCCGCGCGTACACCTCGTGCAGCAGGTCGTCCTTGCTGCCGAAGTAGTGGTAGAGCGCGCCCTTGGTCACTCCGGCGGCCTCCACGATCTCCTGGACGGACGTGCGGTCGAATCCCCGGTCGGCGAAGAGGCGGGTGGCCTCGGCCAGCAGCCGTTGCGGAACCGTTGCCGCCTGGGTGTTGCCGCCGTCTGCCATGGCCGTTCCCTTCCTGTGCCTACCCGCGAATGAACTGTCAGCGTACCGATCGGTACGCGGCTAGCCGCGTCGTTGGCCTGGTAGCCCGCGCAGCTCGCGGCGCAGGATCTTTCCGCTGGTGTTCTTGGGCAGTTCGGCCAGGAGTTCCACCTCGCGCGGGTACTTGTACGCCGCGAGCCGGTCCTTGCAGTACGCGACCAGCTCACCGGAATCCACCGAAGTACCGTGTCTGAGGCTGACGTAGGCCTTGACGGTCTCGCCGCGGTAGGGGTGCGGTACGCCGACGACGGCCGCTTCCCGGACTGCCGGATGGGTGTAGAGCACGTCCTCGACCTCGCGCGGCCACACCTTGAAACCGGAGGCGCTGATCATGTCCTTCTTGCGGTCGACCACATAGAGCCAGCCCGTCTCGTCCATGAACCCGATGTCGCCGGTGCGCAGTTCACCGTCCGGAAGGGTGGCGGCCGACTCCTCGGGCCGCCGCCAGTACCCGGGCACCACCATCGGGCCGCGCACCGCGATCTCGCCGTGCTCGCCGAACGGCAGGTCGGCGCCGTTCTCGTCGACGATCCGGATCACGGTGTCGGGTCCGGGCACACCCACCGCGAGCGTCCCGGAGGCCGGGTCGACGGGGGCCTGTTTGCCGGGCGGCACGCTGGCGCAGGCGCCGGTGCACTCGGTGAGGCCGTACCCGTTGCGCACGTAGTGGCCGTAACGGCGCCGGAACTCCTCGACCACCGCGGGCGGCAGCGGGGCGCCGCCGGAGCTGAGCCACCGGAAGGAGGCGAAGTCCTCGGCGCTGGCGTCGGGCCTGGCCATCAGCGCGATGTAGGCGGTGGACGGGCCGACCATGTACGCGGGCCGGTGCTCGCGGATGGCGTCCAGCACCACGCCCGCCTCGAACCGGTACGCCATGGCGAGGGTGGAACCGCCGGTGAGCGCGGCGGCGAGTTGCGAGACCATCCCGCTGATGTGGAACAGCGGCGCGAGCGCGAAGATGGTGGCGCCGTCGGGCAACTGGAGGACCCGGCACTGGCGTTGGGCGTTGTAGGCCATGTTGCCGTGGGTGTTGAGCGCGCCCTTGGGCACGCCGGTGGTGCCGGAGGTGTAGGTGAGCAGGGCGGCGTCGTCGGGGCCGAGTGCCGGAGCGGGAGCCGGTGCGCCCGCCGCCGCGCGGGCGGCGGTCAGCAGGTCGGTGGCCCCCTCGGGACGGGTCCGCGCGTCGGCGGGCAGCACCCGGTGGTCGTCGCGGCTTTGCAGGTCCGACTCGCTCGTGGTCAGCGCGATGCTCACGGTCGAGTCGGCGACGGCCTGGCGGATGTGCGAGGTCCAGTCGCGCTCGTGGCAGACCAGGGCCGTCACCTGGGCGTCGCGCAGCACGTGGCCGAGTTCCCGCCCCTTGTACATGGGGCTGACCGGCACCGCGGTGCCGCCCGCCTTCCAGGTGGCCAGCAGCGCGAGGACGAACTGCGGGGTGTTCTGCAGCACGATCGCGGCGCGGTCACCGGGCCGGAAGCCGTTTGCCAGAAGGTGGTTGGCGATGCCGTCGCACAGCGCGTCGGTCTCGGCGTAGGTCAGCCGTCCGTCGAAGTAGGCGAGTGCGGTGCGGTCCGGGACGCGCCGGGCCGACTCGCGGAACGCGTGCAGCATGGTGGCGGGCGGGTCGACCGGGGCGATGTGTTCGGCACTCAGGTGCTGGAGCCAGGGTTTGTCCGCGTACCTCACGCCTCACCGGCCTCCAGGTGCCGCTGCAGCTTGTTCATGCCGCCCAGCCAGCGGTCCGGGTCGCTGGCGCGGTTGGTGTAGAACTGGGCGACCTGCGGGTGCGGAAGGATCAGGAAGCGGTTGTCGGCGATTCCGGCGAGCACGGCGTCGGCGACCTTCTCCGGCTCGATGGCCGTGGGCGCGAGCACCAGTTGCCCGGCGTCGCCGGTGCCGTCCAGCATGGCGGTGCGCACGCCCTGCGGGCAGACCGCGTGCACCTGGATGCCGCGGTGCCGGTAGGTCAGCGAGAGCCACTCGGCGAAGGCGAACGCGCCGTGCTTGGTGACCGAGTAGGGGGCCGCGCCGATCATGGTGAGCAGACCGGCGGCGGACACCGTGGAGACGAACCGGCCCTGGCCGCGCTCCAGCCACTCGGGCAGCAGCGCCCGCGCGGCGCGTACGTGGGCCATCACGTTGACGTCCCAGGCCAGCGCCCAGTCCTCCTCCGGCGCCTCGGGGCCGCCGCCGGTCGGCACACCCGCGTTGGCGCAGTAGACGTCGATCGGCCCGTCGAGCGCGGCGCGGGCCTTGCGCACCAGTTCGTCGACCCCGGACTCGCTGGCGGCGTCGCCGGGGACGGCCACCGCGCCCAGTTCCCGCGCGACGGCCCGCGCGGCGTCCGCGTCCAGGTCGTTGACCACCAGGCGGGCGCCTTCCGCGGCGAATCCGCGGGCCAGGGCGGCGCCGATGCCGCGTCCCGCGCCGGTGACCACGATTCGTTTGTCCTGGTGCGCGCCCACGCCGGAGTCCCTTCGGTTGGCCGGATCTGCGACTGACGCCCGCATACTAACCAGTCGGTATGGACTCGGGGAAGGGTATGGAGGTCGGACAGCTGGCCGGAACAACATCTTCCGGGGGTAAGGGGTGTAGCTCACACTGGCCAGGGGGACGCTGGGGGCGGCGGGGATGAACGGCAGGGGGCAGCCGATGGGGGCGATGGGTGTCGATCCGTACTGGACGGTGACCTTCGACGCGGAGGGCAGCGCCGACCCCGAACAGCGCGACCGGCTGATACTGGGCGCGGCCGGGACCGGGATCACGGACCTGATCGTCTTCGCGCACGGCTGGAACAACGACCTCGCCACCGCGGTCCGCGTCTACCGCCGCTTCTTCACCCCGTTCCCCGCGTTACTGGAACGCGGCCGACGGGACGCGGTGGTCGGATACGCGGGTGTGTACTGGCCCTCGCTGCGCTTCACCGAGGAACCGCTGGTGGACTACCGGCCGTCCCTGCTCGCCGAGCAGGCGGCGAACCTGGCGGTCCAGCGCGGCCTGGACAAGGACACCCTGGACGGGCTGCTCGACCTGTTCCCCTCCCGGTCCACCGAGATACGGCGCATGGCGGCGCTGCTGCGGGAGCGGCCCGCGTCGTCCGGGCGACTGGCCGAGTTCTTCGAACTGGCACGGCGGTTCGCGCCCGACGCCCGGCTGGCGATGCTCACCGGTGACGTCGAGCGGATCTGCGAGGAGTTCGCGGCGGCGCTGGAGAGCACCGGCGCGGAGACGGTTCCGGTGGCGCGCGAGGACGCGCCGGACGCCGCGTCCTTCCGTCGGTGGAGCGGCGCCCGGGAGATGCTGCGCCAACTCGCCTACTACCGGATCTGCCGCCAGGCCGACCTCATAGGCGAGATCGGGCTGGCCGAACTGCTCGACCAGCTCGGCGACGTGGCGCCCGGGGTGCGGGTCCATCTGCTCGGGCACGGCTTCGGGGCCCGGCTGGCGCTGTCCGGGGTGCGGGCGGCCGGGGCGTTCGCCGCCTCGGTGACGCTGCTGCAGGGCGCGGTCACCTCGGAGGCGCTGCGCGGCACCCGGCAGCGGGTCAACGGCCCGCTGGTGGTGTGCCATTCACGCTACGACGACGGTCTCGGCACGCTGTATCCGCTGGCGTGGCGGAGGTCCGGCAGCACCGGAAGCCCGGCCGCGGTCGGCTACCACGGGCTCCCCACGGGGAGCGACGCGGTACGCCGTACGCTCGCCGACACCTCGCCCTCGGCCGGGCAGGACTTCCCTGAGTCCGGGCTGGTGAGCGTGGACGTCTCCAGCGTCGTGCGGCGCGGCTACCCGCCGATGGGCGCGCACATGGACATCTGCCACGCGGGGCTGGCCCGGCTGGTGCTGCTGGCCGGGCGGATAGCGCACTGAGCGGTCGGCGGCGCGGCGGCCCCTGCCGCACCCTCGCGCACCAAGCGGTGCGCGCCGCGGTGAGGCACCGCGAGCGCGCACCGGGTGGGTGAACTCCTAGCGGTGGCTGGGGAACTCGACCACCTGCTGGTAGGTCGGGCGGTTCTGCCAGGAGATGCGGTCGTCGGTGATGCCGCCGAGCGGCCGCTGGAGGATGGAGTCCGCGCACCACTGGTCACCCGCGGAGCAGCCGGTGCCGTCGCCCGGGTAGACCTGGTTCGCCGGGGTGGCCACGGCCTGCTTGAGAGTGTCCAGCAGTGCCGACTGGCAGGCGGCCAGATCTCCGTTGCCGCAGTACTTCTGGCCCAGCCCGCCCTGGACCGGCCTGCCGAGCACCGCGCGCAGGTCCTTGTCCACGTACGACCACCAGCCGAACTGGAAGGAGCTTCCGGCGTGCGCACCGGTGGGGCCGTGCCCGGCCGACGGTGATTCGTCCACCCCCAGGTTGGCGGTCAGCGCGTTGTACAGGTCGCTGCCGAGCCCCGGCTCGAACTCACCCTTGACGAGCAGCGGCCACCAGGCGTCCATGACGCGGACCGCGTCGGAGTCGGCATAGGTGTGGGAGCCGGGCGAGGTCTCCTTGCGCTTGGCGCCGTCGTTGCTCCAGTTCGCCAGTTCCTGTACCGCGCCCGCGAGTTGGGGATCGCTGATGGGCTTGCTGCGCAGTACCGCCAGCAGTTCGGGGAGCACGTCCTCGCCGCGCAGGTCGGTGACGGCCGCGTCGGCCATCGCCTGGGTGAGCGCGGCGCGGGTGACGCCGCCCTGTTTCACCAGGCGCTTGACCCGGTCGTCCAGCAGGTTGGCGCGGTGCACCGATCCGTCGCCGAACCCGGACGAGCTGTAGTCCCTGGCCTGCTTGTTGTTCCAGGAGACGTAGTAGTCCTGGTCGACGGACTGCGGGTGCTGCGACGGCGGGGTGGCCGCGGAGGTGTTGTCGGCCGGGTTGAAGTCCTGCCACTCGTACGGCTGCTCCGCGAGCACCGGCAGCGAGGGGTCGACGTTCGTGGCGCGCACCGGGTTGGTGCCCGAGTTGTAGTACGCGATGTCCCGGGAGTCGGCGTAGAACCAGTTGAACGTGTAGTTGATGTGCTGCGCCGCCTGCTGGAAGCTCCTCGCGTCGTGTACGAAGCCCGGGTCGTTGAGCATCTGGAAGCCGATGATCGAGTCGGCCTCGTGCTGGTAGGAGCTGCGCAGCGACGTGTAGGCGACGGGCTTGCCGCCGACCGTGGCCCGGGAGGTCACCAGGCCGTACCTGGTGCGGTAGACCTGCATCCGGTACGACCCCGCGGCGGTGGAGTCGGCGATCGTGGGCGACCAGGAGTCGGTGCGCTCGATCTTCTCGAACGGCTCACAAGTGCCGTGCCACAGGTAGTGGTCGGACTGGATGGTGGGTGTCTTCCCCGTGGGGTCGCACAGTTCGACGGCGTAGGTGTCGATCACGTCTTGGCCCGCGGATGTGGCGCTCCACGCGTAGTCCTGGCCGCGGCCGAGTTCGACGTACATGCTCAGGCCCGCGAAGGCGGCGCCGCGGGCGCTGATGCCGGGCCCCTGCAACTCCTCGCGCATCAGCAGTTGCGGTGCGAAGTAGCCGGTCTGCGGGCCGAACACGGCGACGGGGTGCCCGCTGGCGGTGTACTTGCCGGACACCAGCAGCGCGTTGGACATGCCCTTCCTGGGCGTGGAGAACAGGTTGCCGGGCAGTACGCCGTTGTCGAAGACGCCCCGCAGCGGTCGCAGTCTCGCCGGAGCGGGCACGGGGGTGCGGGCGGGGGACTTGTCGGCGGCGGAACCGGTGCGGTCGTAGACGAGCGGTTCCGGGACGACGGAACCGGGGTCGGGCAACGCCTCGCCCCGCGCGTGGGCGGGCTGGTCCGCGTAGGGGAAGCTGTGTCCGTCATGCACGGTCAGCACCGCTTCGGGGTCGTTGCGCTCGCGGAACGTCTCCCAGACCTGAGTTCCCTTGACCAGCCCGTACTTGTTCTGGGCCGCCTGGAGCGCGAGCGCCGACTGGACCTGGCCGCCGCCGCCCGAGCCGAACAGCGCGCCCACCACGGCGCCCAGCGCGATCAGATCAGTGAGCTTGAACGGCTCGATGTCCCCGGCGTTGGTGATGGCGTTGACATGGCCGGTGAGGTCGTACTCGCCGGGGAAGTACCGGCCGGGCTTGGCCTGGCCGATGTAGGTGTTGATGCCGTCCACGTAGGACTGCGCGTCGGCGAGCGCCTGTTGGCCGCGGGCGCCGTTGCTCTTGGCGATCCGGTCCACCTGGGCCTGCAGGTCGGCCTCGGTGTAGGGGGCGGCGCTGAAGAACTGCTGTTCCAGGCCCTGGTTGGCGGCGGCGCCCCCGGCGAAGGAGGTCAGCTCACCGCGTCCGACGTGCCGGAAGAGGTCCATCAGCCACAACCGGTCCTCGGCCGCCGCGTATCCGGCGCCGAACTCGGTGCCGGAGCGGGTGCTGCCCTGGATGTGCGGGACGCCGGTGGCCTTGTCACGGGTGATGGTGACGTCGGAGCGCGGTTGCTGTACGGATTCCACCTGGTCTGGAGGGACACCGAACGACGAGCTGTTGTAGAAGTCGCCCAGTGTGGCGTCGGTCAGTGAGCCGTAGCCACCGGGCAGCGCGCCATAGGTGCCGAGTTGGTCCTCGGTGTGCGCGGGACGGGTGCCGAACAGCTTGTTGCCGAGGATGTCGGCGAGGGTGGCGTTGCCGTTCTCACCGGGCGGAAGGATGTCGTCGCACTGGCCCTGGCAGTAGTCGCCGCCGGGGTCGGCGGCGACCGCCGCGTGCGGAACGGGACCGATCAGGGTGACGCCCAGCGCGATCAGCGCGGTCGCCGCCGTGGTTCTGAGAGTGAGGGTGCGTCGTCGCATTCCTGCTCCTCCCTGGGGGGAATGCGACGGAGGTTACCGTCGGTAGGGCTATGCGGGAAGATGAGCAGCCGTCATGTTTTCGATCTCGGCTGGATCTACGACGTCCCTCTCCACAACTCCTTCACTCCGGGAGCCGATTGCGGGCCCGGTACGTCCATTCCATAGCGCCACGAGCTGTTGTGGTCCACTGTGACGGAGGTGGTACGAGATGGCCGGGTTCCGCAGTCTCGCGAGACGGGTACGCGATCCGCGGTTGATAGACGCCGAACAACGCACCTGCCTGCGCCGGTGCCTGGAGCGCTTCGCACCGTACGGCCACCGGGCGACCTGGCACCACCTGTGCCTGCGCGCCGGATTCGCACCGGACGACCGACATCCACGCCACGCGCAACTCGCCGCCGCACTGGAGGAGTTGGAGGAGGCCCGGGCGGTATGGCTGGCCTACGAGGCGGAGTTCGCCGCCCGCCGCAAGCGCGAGAAGCACGACGGCATCCGCCGCCCCACCAGCCTTGACGACTGGCACCGGCGCACCTGGGGCGGGAACGGGGTCGCCTGGTGCGACGATCCAACGGTCCATCCGACGGGGCGGCTCGCCGATGTGCTGCGTCGACTGATCACCGCCCTCGACTCGGCCCCCGGCGACTGCTGTCCGGTCTGCGGCGCCACGCACATCGTGTGGCGCGAGGGCCTGCGTCACGATCCGGCCGCGGGGCCGGTGTGCACGGAGTGCGGCATCGTGGTCCCGGTGCCGGTGCTGTCTCCCGGTGCGCTGACGGCGGCGCGGGCCGCCGCCCGGGAGAGCCGGTACGCGGTGCGGTGAGCCGCCGCGGTTGAGCCGTCTCGCCGTCGCGGGCGGGCCCGCCACCGCGGCGGCGAGCGAACACTTCGGCCACGTTGACACACGACCTCCCAGCGAACCATGCTGAGCAAGCGCTTAGACAGCGCGCTTCGACGCCAAGCACGCGGGAGGCAACAGATGTCGCAGGCCAGGGTCTTCACTTCGGTCGACGAACTGCGCACGGCCGTCGGCGAGGAGCTGGGCCGCACGCCGTGGATCGAGGTCGACCAGAAGCGCATCGACCTGTTCGCGGAGGCGACCGGCGACCACCAGTGGATCCATGTCGACCCCATCAAGGCAGCACAGGGGCCCTTCGGCAGCACCATCGCGCACGGCTATCTGACGCTCTCGCTCATCCCCTCCCTGATGCCGGAGCTGATGCGGGTCGAGGGGGTCAGGATGGGTGTCAACTACGGGCTGAACAAGGTGCGTTTTCCCTCCCCCGTGCCGGTCGGCTCACGGCTGCGCGCGTCCGCGGTGATCGCCGAGGTGGGCGAGGTACCGGACGGCGTGCAGTTGGTCACCCGGGTGACGATCGAGCGGGAGGGCGGGGACAGGCCGGTGTGCGTGGCGGAGACGGTCGCCCGGTTCTACCTGTGAGCCGCCGCCCCGCGGGAGGCGGCTAAGCGGTCGCTCAGGGAAGGGTAGGGTGTCCGCATGGATGCGGAGGCGACGGGCACCGAGGCGTGGAGTGACATCACCCCGGACGCGGCGAGACGGCTGGTGGTCGCCGCGGTGGAGGCCTTCGCCGAGCGCGGGTACCACGCCACGACGACGCGTGACATCGCCGGGCGGGCCGGGATGAGCCCGGCCGCGCTCTACATCCACTACAAGACCAAGGAAGAACTGCTCTACCAGATCAGCGGCGTCGGCCACCGCCGCTCCCTGGCGCTGCTACGGCAGGCCGCCGAGGCCGACGGCACCCCGGCTGAGCGGCTGCGCACCGCGGTGCGCTCCTTCGTCCGCTGGCACGCCGAGCACCACACCACCGGCCGGGTGGTGCAGTACGAGCTGGGCGCGCTCGGCCCGGAGCACCACGCGCAGATCGTCGAGCTGCGGCGGCGCAGCGAGGCGACGATGCGCTCGATCATCGAGGACGGCGTGCGCTCCGGCGACTTCGACGTCCCCGACGTCTCCGGTACGACGCTCGCCGTGCTCTCGCTGTGCATCGACGTGGCGCGCTGGTTCAACCCGGACGGCCGCCGCACCCCGGACCAGATCGGCGAGCTTTACGCCGACCTGGTGCTGCGGATGGTCCGCCCCGAGTAGCGGACCTCGACCGACCTGCTCAGAAGGCCGCAACGCCCGTCAGGGCGCGGCCTATGAGGAGTTTGTGTATCTGGCTGGTGCCCTCGTACAAGGTCATCACCCTCGCGTCGCGCAGCAGTTTGCCGACCGGGTACTCGTCGATGTAGCCGTAACCGCCGAAGACCTGGAGGGCGTTGTTGGCGCAGCGTACGGCCGCCTCGCTGGCGTGCAGCTTGGCGATCGAGGACTGGGTGGCGAACGGCAGGCCGCGGTCGATGTGGTCGGCCACCTGCCAGGTCAGCAGCCGGGCGGCGGCCACGTCCACCGCGATGTCGGCGAGCAACTCCTGCACCAGCTGGTGCCGCGCGATCGGCGCACCGAACTGCTCTCGCTGGCCCGCGTACTCGACCGCGGCGTCCAGGCACGCCTGGGCGATCCCCACACAACCGGCCGCCACCGACATCCGCCCCTTGGCGAGCGCGGACATCGCGACGGCGAACCCCTTGCCCTCCGGGGCGAGCATCGCGCCTGTCGGCACCCACGCGCCGTCGAGCACGATCTCGGCGGTGGCCTGGCCGCGCAGCCCCAACTTGCCGTGGATCTCCCGGCGTTGCACCCCGGGCGTGTCGGTGGGCACCAGGAACGCGCTGATGCCCTTGTGCCCGGGTTCCGCGCCGGTACGGGCGAAGACCAGAGCCACGTCCGCCCAGGTGCCGTTGGTGATGAACATCTTGGTGCCGGTGATGGCGTAGCCGTCGCCGTCCCGCACCGCCCTGGTGGTGAGGTTGGCCGCGTCGGAACCGGTGCCGGGCTCGGTCAGTCCGAAGCAGCCGACCGCCGCACCGGAGCACAGCCGCGGCAGCCACCGCCGCTTCTGCTCCTCGCTTCCCCACGCCGCCACCGACTTGCCCACCAGGCCGAGCGAGACCGAGACGATCCCGCGCACCGCGGAGTCACCGCGCCCCAGTTCCTCGGTGACCAGGCAGTACGCGAGGTGGTCGCCGCCCGAACCGCCGTACTGCTCGGGGATCGTCATGCCCAGGAAGCCGAGCTCCCCCAGCTTCTTCACGATGTCGCGGTCCACCCGCTCCGCACGGTCCCAGTCCGCCGCGTGCGGGCTGACCTCGCGGTCCACGAAGTCCCTGGCGAGCTGCCGGACGGCGGCCTGTTCCTCGTTCAGCCCAAGGTCCACGGCGCACCCCTCGTAAATTAGCGCTGCTAGTTTTTCGTCGGCGGCCTCTACTATGTGCCGCATGGCACGTCCCCGCAAGCCCCTGCTCAGCCGCGAGCGCATCGTCGCCACGGCGCTGGCGCTGGTGGACGCGGAAGGGCTGCAGGCGGTCTCCACCCGGCGGCTGGCCGCCGAGCTGGGGGTCAGCGGACCGTCGCTGTACAACCACTTCCGCACCAAGGACGAGATCCTGGACGCCGTCGCCGACACCGTCGTGGCGCAGGTGGACCTGTCGATGTTCGAGGACGGCACTCGGTGGACGGACGCGCTGGTGCGCTGGGCGCGTTCGTACCGCGCGGCGCTCGCCGCGCACCCGCACATCGTGCCGTTCCTGGCCCAGGGTCCCGGCCGCCGACCGGCCGGACTGCGGCTGGCGGACGCGGTGTTCGGCGGCATGGTGAACGCGGGCTGGCCGCCCGGGCACGCCACCCGGATCGGCGCGATGATGCGGTACTTCGTCGCCGGGTCGGCACTCGGGTCCTTCGCCCGGGGGTTCGTGGACGACCCGAGCGCGTACGACCCGGACGACTATCCGCACCTCGGCCAGGCCCATCTGCTCCCCGGGCACCAACAGCGGGTGGACGAGGGCGCGTTCGAGACGGGACTGCGCGCCCTCGTGGACGGCCTCGCCATCGAGTACGAGCGGGTACGGTGAGCGCTCCCACTGGGGGCGGCAAGGTACGTCCGCCTGCGGCGCCGTTGTGGCTGGTCGCGCGGTTCCGCGCGCCCCTACCCAGACCCCTCGCGGACGGGCACGCCATCAAGTACGAGCGGGCACGGTGAGCGCTCCCACTGGGGGGCAGCAAGGTGCGTCAATCGCCTGCGGCGCCGTTGTGGCTGGTCGCGCGGTTCCGCGCGCCCCTTCGGCGCGGTGCCTAGAAGACCACCAAGGCGCGGCCGCCTCGGCCCTGGAGCATGGCGTCGAACGCGGTGGGGATCTGGTCGAGTCCGATGCGGTCGGTCACCATAGCCGAGAGGTCGAGGCCGCCGGTGCGAACGTGTTCGGCGAGGACCGGCAGGTCCTTCGCCGGGTCGCTGTTGCCGTAGACGCAGCCGGTCAGGGTGCGGGCGAAGTGGAAGATCTCCAGCGCGCTGAAGGTGACCTGCTGTTCCTTGCCGCCGATGCCGACCACCGTGGTCCGGCCGCCGCGCCGGGTGGCGGACCAGGCGGTACGGATGGTGTCGGCGCGGCCGACGCACTCGATCGCGGCGTCGACCCCGTGCCCGCCGGTGAGCCCCCGGATCCGCTTGGCGGTGTCGTCGGCGGCGAGCACGAAGTCGGTGGCCCCCGCGGCGCGGGCCAACTCCTCCTTGCCCGGGGCGACATCGACCGCGATCACCGCACCGGCCCCCGCGATCCTGGCCGACTGCAGCACCGCGAGCCCCACCCCGCCAACGCCGAAGACGGCGACCGTCTCCCCGCCCCGCAACCGGGTGGCGTGGTGCACCGCCCCGTACCCGGTGAGCACCGCGCACCCCAGCAGCGCGGCCTCGGTCAGCGGCACCCCGTCCGGCAGCGGCAGCACCGCGCCCGCGGCCACCACCGTCTCCTCGGCGAAGACGGCGGTGCCCAGCCCCGGGTACAGTTCGGCGCCGTCCGCCGCGCGCGCCGCGTACGGGGCCGCCGCACCCGCCGCGGCGTTGGCGCACAGCCAGGGCTCACCGAGCCCGCAGAAGTGGCAACTTCCGCAGGACGGCGCCCAGTTGAGCACCACCCGGTCCCCCACGGAGAGACCCGCGACGTCCTCGCCCACCGCGGTGACCGTGCCCGCGCCCTCGTGGCCGAGCACCGCGGGGACGGGTTGCCGCAACGTGCCGTTGGCCAGCGACAGATCGGAGTGGCACACCCCGGCCGCGGCGAGCCGGACCCGTACCCGGCCCGGGCCGGGATCCGGCAGGTCGATCTCGGCGATCTCCAACGGCGCACCCACGGCGGGCAGTACGGCGGCGCGGACCACGGTCTCTCCTAAGGACGAACGCGAGGGTGGATGGTCAGAACTGCAGGGACTTGGTGTGCAGGAACTCCGCCAGCCCGTGCGAGCCGAGTTCCCGCCCGATACCGGACTGCTTGTAACCGCCGAACGGCGCCAGGGGGTTGAACCGGCCGCCGTTGATGTCCACCTGGCCGGTCTCCATCCGCCGGGCGAACGCCACCGCCGCGGCCTCGTCCCCCGACCAGACCGCTCCGGCGAGGCCGTACACGGTGCCGTTGGCGATCCGCAGGGCGTGCTCCTCGTCCTCGTACCGCATGATGGACAGCACCGGGCCGAAGACCTCCTCCTGGGCGACGGTCATGTCCGGTGTCACGTCGGCGAACACGGTCGGCCGGACGAAGTATCCGCGCTCGCGGCCCTCCGGCGCCTCGGGTCCGCCCGCGACCAGCCGCGCGCCCTGCCCCACCGCGCCTGTGATGTAGCCGCGCACCCGCTCCCGCTGCCCGGCGTTGACCAGCGGGCCGAGCCGGGTGTCCGGGTCGGTGGGGTCGCCGGGTACGTACTTGGCCGCGGCGGCCACGGCCAGCTCGACCGCCTCCTCGTAGCGGTCGGCGTCGACCAGCATCCGGGTCCAGGCGCTGCACGTCTGGCCGGAGTTGGCCATGACGTTGGCCACTCCGATGCTGACCGCGCGGCCGAGATCGGCGTCCGGCAGGATGACGTTGGCGGACTTGCCGCCGAGTTCGAGCGCCACCCGCTTCACCGACCGGGCGGCGGCGGCCGCGATCTGCTTGCCGACGGCGGTCGATCCGGTGAACGAGACCAGGTCCACCCCCTCGTGTTCGGCCAGCGCCCGGCCCGCCACCGGGCCGAGCCCGGTGACCAGGTTGAACACTCCGGCCGGGAACCCCGCCTCGTGCACCGTCTCGGCGAACAGCCGGGCGACCAGCGGGGTGTCCTCCGCGGGCTTGAGCACGACGGCGCATCCGGCGGCCAGCGCGGGCACCACCTTGGCGACGATCTGGTGCAGCGGGTAGTTCCAGGGGGTGATCGCCGCGACGACGCCGACCGGTTCGTGGTGGACGACGGAGTTGCCGACCTTCTCGGTGAACTCGTAGGTCTCCAGCAGCCTGGCGTAGGAGGCGGCGACCGAGGTCGGCATGTCGGTGTGGACCTTGCCGCTGAAGGTGAGCGGCGCGCCGAGTTCGGCGGTCACGGTCCGGGCGATCTCCTCGCGGCGGGCGGCGAGCCGCGTCGCGAGCGCGCCGATCCTGGCGGCGCGCTCGGCGGGCGGTGTGTCCGCCCAGCCGCGGAAGGCGGCCCGGGCGGCGCGCACCGCGGTGTCCACGTCCTCGGCGGTACCGGCGGGCACCGATCCGATGGGCCGCTCGTCGGCCGGGTTGACCACCTCGATCCGGTCCCGGCCCGCGGCGGGCCGCCACGCGCCGTCGATGTACATCCCGTCGTGAGCCTGCACGTCGTCGTCCTCCCGGATGCCACGCCGTCGGCCGACCGGCCGCGCCCGGCGGGGGCGGTCGGGCGGATGCGAATGCCTGTACCGCCCAAACTAACGGCGCTAGTTACCGGGGCACCAGCACGCCCGGGGTGATTGACGGCACGCCGCCGGAATCCTACGGTCATCCATAGGATTCCGGATCGGAGGGCGGGAGCACCCGATGAGCAGCACACAGGACGGAGCGGGGAACGGCGGCGCGGAGGCGGCCCGCAAGGCCGCCGAGGCACTCACGTACTCCTCCGGCTTCGGCAACGAGCACGTCAGCGAGGCGGTACCGGGCGCGCTGCCGGTCGGCCGCAACTCACCCCAGCGCGCTCCGCTCGGGCTGTACGCCGAGCAGCTGTCCGGCAGCGCGTTCACCGAGCCGCGCCACCACAACCGGCGCAGCTGGCTCTACCGCATCCGGCCCTCGGCCGCGCATCCGCCGTTCCACCGGATCGACAGCAGGCAGCTGCGCAGCGCGCCGTTCACCGAGACCGTGCCGGACCCCAACCGGCTGCGCTGGGGCCCGCTGCCCGTTCCGCAGCAGCCGACCGACTTCCTGGACGGCCTGGTGACCGTCGGCGGCAACGGCGATGTGCTGCAACGCAGCGGCATGGGCATCCACTGGTACGCGGCCAACCGCTCCATGACCGACCGGGTCTTCTCCGACGCCGACGGCGAACTGCTGATCGTCCCGCAGCGCGGCGGGCTGCTGCTGCGCACCGAGTTCGGACTGCTGCGCGTCGAACCAGGTCACATCGCGCTGATCCCGCGCGGGGTGCGGTTCCGGGTGGAACTGCTGGACGCCGACGCGCGCGGTTACGTCTGCGAGAACTACGGCCAGCCGTTCCGGCTGCCCGACCTCGGCCCGATCGGCGCCAACGGCCTGGCCAACGCACGGGACTTCCTGGCGCCGGTCGCCGCGTACGAGGACAGGGAGGGGCCGGTCGAGGTGGTGAACAAGTTCGGCGGCAACCTGTGGGCCGCCAGCTACGACCACTCGCCGCTGGACGTCGTCGCCTGGCACGGCAACTACCTGCCGTACGTCTACGACCTGCACCGGTTCAACGTGATCGGCTCGATCTCCTACGACCACCCGGACCCGTCGATCTTCACCGTGCTCACCTCGCCGACCGACACCCCGGGACTGGCGGGCGTGGACTTCGTGGTGTTCGCCCCGCGTTGGCTGGTGGGCGAGGACACCTTCCGGCCGCCGTACTTCCACCGGAACGTGATGAGCGAGTTCATGGGCCTGGTGGAGGGCGCCTACGACGCGAAGGCGGAGGGCTTCGTGCCGGGCGGCTCGTCGCTGCACAACATGATGTCCGCGCACGGTCCCGACCGGGAGACCTTCGACAAGGCCAGCGCCGCCGAGCTCAGGCCGCAGAAGGTCGACGACGGCCTGGCGTTCATGTTCGAGACCCGCTGGCCGGTGGTGCCGACCGCGCTGGCGCTGCACGCGGACCACCGCCAGCAGGACTACGACGCGGTGTGGCAGGGTCTGGAACGACACTTCAGGGCGTAAAGCGACGTCGGGGATGCCGGGCACGTCCCCGAGGCCGCTTGGCCCGCCCGCGAACCCACGTACGCCGGAGTGGACTTGACCGCCTTCGCCCCTGATTCGATCACCCTGAACCGCAAACTCCCGTTGTGGTACCAGGTGTCGCAGTCGCTGCGCGCCTCGATACTCGGCCGCAGCGCGGACGCGCCGCTACGGCTGCCGACCGAGGACGACCTCGCCGCGCACTACGGGGTGAGCGTGCTCACCATGCGGCAGGCGCTCAAGTCCCTTGAGGAGGAAGGGCTGATCAGCCGCCACCGGCGGCGCGGCACCTTCATCGAACCGGCGGCGCGACGGGCGGCGCCGGTCCGCCTGCTGGGTTCAGTCGACGCGATCGTGGCCCAGCAGTCCGGTATGCGGGCCACGATCCTCGGCCATGGCACGGTGCCGGTGCCCGCCGAGGTCAGCGAGCACTTCCCCGACGCGACCGAACTGGTCTCCTACCGCAGGCTGCGCCGGGACGACAGCGGTGAACCGACCAACTGGGCGGAGAACCACGTCCTTCCGGAACTGGCCGCCCGCATCGACCTCGCCGATCTCGAACACTGGCCGATGACCAAGGTGCTGCGGGACCGCCTCGGGGTGCGGATCAGCCGGATCACCGACACGGTTGAGGCCAGGCTGGCCGACCCGGAGACCAGCCAGCTGCTGGGGGTGCCGTTGTGCAGCCCGATCCTGCACTACACGGGGGTGACGTGCGACGGGACCGGGCGGGTGGTGGACGTGGCGCGGATCCACTACCGGGGCGACCGGTTCTCCTTCTCGGTCACCGTGACTCCACCCCTGTGAGGGGCTTGGCAGGCTGACAGTCGCGCCCGGCCCGAACCGGTCCCCCGCTGGGGAACCGGAAATTACCAGAAGCCGTCGCCATCAGTACCATGCGTGCGGTGAGCGACGACGCGCCCCTGCTCGACGACCTGATGCCGTGGTCCACCGCGCCACCGCGGTTCGGCAGGAGCTGGGTGCTGGCCCCGGATCCCCGGTCGCTGCGCGCACGTTGGGACACCCTGTTGCGAGCCGGTGCGGCCGAGCGCGCCGCACTGTTCCACCCGACCCGGGCACGCACCGTGCACAGCGCGGTGGCGCAGCTTCCCGGCCATCCGGCCCCGTCGGGCACGCTCGCCGACGAGCGGGGGCCGTGCCCGGAACCGGTGCGGGTGCTGCACGGGCCGTACGACCAGCAGTGGCTGATCCCCGACCACCGGCTGCTGGACACCGCGCGCACCGAGTTGTGGCGGGTGGCGGACGAGCGGCAGCTCTTCGCCGTGGAACAGGGGCACGTACCGCAGTCGCCCGGCCCGGCGGTGGTGTGCACCGCCCTGCTGCCGGACGGCCACTCGGCCGCCGGGCGCCCCGGCCGGATCCGTCCGCTGTACCGCCGCCCCGGCGGAGTGGAGCCCAACGTCGCACCGGGGTTGCTGGACCAGCTCGGCAAGCGCTGCGGACGCGACGTCACGGCGGAGGACCTGCTGGCGTGGATCGCGGTGTGCGCCCGGCAGTCCCCCGCGGGTCGTGTGGTACCGCTTCCGGCGAGCGGTGAACTGTGGGACCGCGGAGTGGAGTTGGGCCGCACGGCGGTGGAGGTGCAGACGCGTGGCGCGCGTACCGGGGTGCGGCCACGACTGCCGGGTGGCCGGCGGCCGTATGTGCGCGCGCCGCTGCCCGACCGGCCGGACACGCTGCGGTACGACGAGCAGGAGGAGGCGCTGTTCGTCGGCGAGGGGCGCATCTCGCCGGTGCCGCGCGGAGCCTGGGAGTTCCACGCGGGTGGTGTGCGGGTGCTTCAGGCGTGGTTCGACGCGCGCACCGGGGCGGCCGAGCCCGGCACGTTGGCGGCGCTCGGGCCCGCCGCCTGGCCGCAGGAGTGGACCTCGGACCTGCTGGAACTGGTCACCGTGCTGGCGCTACTGGCCGAACTGCGGCCGCGGCAGGCGGCGTTGGCCGCGGCGCTCGACGCGGGCGCGCGCACCGGGGCGGAGCAACTGCGCGCGGCGGGTGTACTGCCGGTTCCCGCCTCGGCCCGGCGGCCCGCCTCGGTGCTCGACCACCCGGAGGAGGGACCTGGCGGCCAGTTCGCCCTGCTCTGAGCGGCGTCGGGGGCCGACATCCCCGGGGCCGCTTATGGGCCGGTCTGGCGCCGCCGGGTTCCGTCGGCGCGCCGTGGGAGCCCGCTACGCGGCGTACCCGTTGAGGATCCGCCGCAGGACGCGCTCGAACGTGGTGTCCGGGTCCGTGGGCGCCGGAGCGCTGCCCATCGCGGCCGCCAGGTGGGGGTACTCCCCGCTGCCCAACCGCCTCGCCAGGAAGGCCAGGCGGGCCGCCTGCTCGCGCTCGCCCCCGTCGGGGGACGTGCCGCGGCGTTCGGCCATCAGCAGTTCGTTGGCCACGTAAGCGGTGACCAGACCGTTGATGACCCCGATCAGTTCGATCTTGGTGCCGTTGTCGCGGTCCAGACTCTCCAGCGCCCACAGGCAGTAGTCGCTGTAGCGCAGCACGTTGGGGCCCAGGATGTAGCGCTGCGAGAGCACCTTGGTCAGCCAGGGGTGCCGGTGCATGAGCGTCCGGGTCTGGCGGGCCACCGCCAGCAGGTCGGCGCGCCAGTCTCCCGACGGCCGGTCAGGGAACACGTACTCGCCGCTGACCGCGTCGACCATCAGCTCGTACAGATCCTCCTTGCCCGACACGTAGTTGTACAGCGACATCGTGCCGCAGCCGATCTCGGCGGCGACCTTGCGCATGGAGACCGCGTCCAGCCCCTCCGCGTCGGCCACCCGGACCGCCGCGGCGGCGATCTCGCTACGGCTGTGCGTGGGCCTTGGCCCCCGGGTGGCGCGTTCCGGACGGGCCCAGACCACCTCGGGTACGGCCGGGGAGTCGCTGGCTGGCATCGCTCATCACCTGTCATCGGTCTGCTGTCGCCTCCCCATCCTAGTTACGTACGGCGTACGTAGTGCGCTATGGTGTGGCCATGACTACGTACGCCGTACTTAGTGAAGGGCTGGAGAAGCGCTTCGGCGAGGTCCGCGCGCTGCGCGGGCTCGACCTGGCCGTCCCCGAAGGCACCGTGTGCGGACTGCTCGGACGCAACGGCGCGGGCAAGACCACCGCGGTCCGGGTGCTCACCACGCTCAGCACCCCGGACGCCGGTACCGCACGGGTCGCGGGCCACGACGTCACGGCCCAGCCGCACGCCGTGCGGTCCGCCATCGCCGTGACCGGGCAGAGCACCAGCGTCGACAACGACCTGACCGGCCGCCAGAACCTTCGGCTGTTCGCCCGGCTGCACCGGCTGCGCGGCGCGTCCGGCCGGGCCCGCGCCGACGCGCTGCTGGAGCGGTTCGGGCTCGGCGACGCCGCGGACCGGCCGACCCGCACCTACTCCGGTGGCATGCGGCGCCGTCTGGACCTGGCCGCCTGCATGCTCAGCAGGCCGCGGGTGCTGTTCCTGGACGAGCCGACCACCGGTCTGGACCCGCTCAGCCGGGACGAGATCTGGACGGCGGTCCGCGAACTCGCCAGCTGTGGCACCACGGTGCTGCTGACCACGCAGTACCTGGAGGAGGCGGACCGGCTGGCCCACGAGGTGGTGCTCATCGACGCCGGACGCGCCACCGTGCGCGGCACGCCCGCCCAACTGAAGGCCGAGATCGGCTCCTACGCCGAGGTGGTGGTCGAGGACGCGACCGCGCTGACCGCCGCGGCCGACGTACTGACCGCACTGACCGGATCCGCGGTCGTGGTCGACGCCGAGCACCGCACCGCCGGTGCGGTGGCCACCGATCCGACACTGACCCTGCCGCTGGTGGTCCGCGAACTCGACGCCGCCCGGATCCCGTTGGTGGACGCGACGCTGCGCCGTCCCACCCTGGACGAGGTCTTCCTGCGGCTGACCAACCCCGGCACCACCCGACCCGTCAAGGAGACAGCCGCATGAGCACGACGTCCGTCGCGGTGGACCGGCCCGGCCAGTGGGCGCACGACGGCTGGGCGATGCTCATCCGCCATCTGCAACGGCTGCGCAACGCGCCCGGTCTGATCGTGCTGACCCTGGCCGCGCCCATCTTGATGCTGCTGCTGTTCGGCTATGTCTTCGGCGGCGCGATGGCGCTGCCCGGCGGGGCGAACTACCGCGCGTACCTGGTGCCGGGGCTGTTCGTGTCGATCGCCGCGAACGGCATCATGACCGGCATGATCACCGCCGCCTATGACGCGCAGCGCGGGGTGATGGACCGGTTCCGCGGTATGCCGGTGAGCCGTAGCGCCGTTCCGCTGGGGCAGGCGTTGTCGGAGGTCCTCATCGCCGCCGTCGCGATGGTGCCGATGGTGCTGGCGGGACTGGCGGTGGGCTGGCGCCTCAAAGGCAGCGCCGTGGACGCCCTCGGCGCGCTGGGGCTGGTGCTCCTCTTCCGGTTCGCCGCCGGATGGATCGGCCAGTACCTGGGGTTGCTGCTCGGCAACGAGGAGGCGGCGGGGCAGCTGAGCAGCCTGATCTTCGCGCTGACGCTGATCTCCAACACGTATGTGCCGACCGCCAGCATGCCCGGCTGGCTGCGCACGGTGGCCGAGTGGAACCCGATCAGCGCGGTGGTCGCCGCCTGCCGCGAACTGACCGGCGGCACGGTCCCGCGGCCGGGCGCCGCCTGGCCGGTGGCGCACCCGGTGGCGGGCGCGCTGGCGTGGTCCCTCGTGCTGCTGGCGGTGTTCGTACCGCTGGCGGTACGGCGGTTCGCACGCAGTGGCCGCTGACCGGCGCGAACGGGGATCACCTCGGTGATGTACCCGCCGTATGGTGCCGGTGCCCCTGCCGGGTTGGGGCGCCGGATGACCTCGGGGAAGGGTGTGCCGGTCGGACCGAGGGGCACGGGGGTCCCGTCGGTCCGGTCGGCAGCGGGTCAGCCGCGGCTGCCGAACAGCGACCGGCGCAGCCGACGCAGCGGTGCGAACAGCGAGACGCGGGCGCCGCGGTTCTCCCTGGCCGGGCAGGTGTCCCGGGCCGTCAGCTCCCGCATCAGCAGCGTCGCGTCCGCGGTCTCACGCTGCGGCACGGCGGGGCCGCCGAGCACCGCGAGATGACGGTCAAGGCGCGCGCTGGTCGCGCTGCTCCCACAGTTGATCGCAGGCACACGTGGCCTGCTGCGCACTATTTGCTCCATTGCTTCTCCCCACCCGTACGAGGCACCCGGCCCGGGCAGCGTAACCCTACCGCCCCGCCACGTCACCCGCGCATCCACGACCTCGGATTCACCTGCCGAACAGGCGTGTTGCTCCCGACACCGCACGTGCGCACGGCAGTTGGCCGGGCGCCGGTGCCCATGTCAGCCGGCCGCCGAGGTGAACACCGGAAGGTACCCGTGCGACTGCCCGGCCGCCGTCGGGTGGTACGAGTCACCGACCGGAAGGGTCACGCTGTGCAGCCAGGGGTCCTGGCAGCAGATCTCATGGGCGGCGAACACGTCGCGTACGTCACCGAAGACGAAGCCGTGCGCGCTCGCGCGGTCCGCGATGACGGCGTCCAACTGGTCGATCGCCGCAACGATCGCGGTGCGCTTGGCGTCCCCGATCCCGGTCAGGCAGCCGCCGCCGAGTTGGTAGAAGCGCGGATAGCCGAGCACCACCACCCGCGCGTGCGGCGCCCGTTGGCGGATGTTCGAGTAGAGGCCGTCTAGTCGGACGGGCAGGATGTCGCGCACGAACCCGCGGGCCCTGTCCACCCGTTGCAGGCAGAGCAGGTCGGTGGACAGCGAGCAGGTGGCCATCACATGGGCGAAGTCCGCGTCATCGCCGCCGACGGTGATGCTGACCAGGCCGGTGGCCGAACCCAGCGGCGCCAGCTGGCCGTTGAGGACGTCCGCCGTGGTGGCCCCGTCGCACGCGGTGAAGGCGAACGACGCGGGGACAGCGGCGGCGGCCCACAGCTGCGGATAGGCGAGGGTGCTTCGGCGGCACCGCCCGCTGGAGACGATGGTGCCGCCCGCCCCCACCCCGGCGGAGTAGGAGTCGCCGAGCGCCGCGTACCCGGGTCTGACCGCGTCCGCGTCACCGCCGCCCCACAAGGTGAGGGCCGCGACGAGGGGCAGTGCGGACAAGGCGGCGACAAGCCGGGTGATCCTCATGGAACCTCTCTCAACGGGGGGAATCTGCCGCGTCCGTCGTAGCAGCGGACGGCCCACCGGGGCGGTACGCCGCCCGGAGATTCCCCCGATCGGTGAGGGTGTGCCCCAAGAGGCCCGAACTGCTTGACGGGCTGCCGGGACTGCGCGACATTGAAGCCCGGGGGGCAAGTCGCCAATGCATCCAGTTGCCAAGGAATCACTGCCACTTCTCGCTGGTGCCGCCGTCGGCACGGGAGTGGCCGGTGCCGCGCTCGTACTGGCCGACATCAGTTCGCCGCTGCGCGCGCCGTTCACCTTCTTCTTCCTGATCGTCGCGCCCGGGGCCGCGCTCGCCAGTACGCTGCGCGGCCTCGACCCGCTGACCCGGGTGGTGGTCGCCGCGGTCGGCTCGATCGTGCTGGACCTGCTGGTCGGCCAGGTGATGCTGATGCTTCGCCTGTGGTCGATCCGCGGCGGTGTGACGGTGGTCGCGGCGTTGAGCGCGACGCTGTTCCTGCTGCCGCTGGCCCGCCGCAGCTACGGGATGACGGTGCGAAGGCGCGATCCTTGAGACCCTGGATACGCGTGCTGCGCCCGGCCGAGCTGACCGAGGCCGAGCGCGCGGCCTGGACCGGGTTCCAGTCACGGGCCTGGGGCCATGGCAGCCCGGCACTGGCGAGTCCGTTCCTGTCACCGCAGTTCACGCTGGCGGTGGACCGCTTCCGACGCGGAGTGCGGGTGGCGGTGGTCTACGAGGACGGCGCGCCGACTGTTCCCGCGGCGTTCTTCCCGTTCCAGCGCACGGCGTTGGGAGTGGGCCGGGCGGTCGGCCTCGGGTTGTCGGACTGCCAGGGGCTGGTGTATCGGCCGGGTTTCCAGTGGGAGGCGCGGGAGTTGCTGCGCGCCTGTCGGCTGGGGATCTGGGAGTTCGACCACCTGGTGGAGGGCGAGAAGCCCTTCGAGGTGGGCGCCACCGGTTCGTACCCCTCTCCGGTGATCGACGTGGAGCAGGGGTACGAGGCGTACCTGGGGTATCTGCGGGCCCACGCGCCGAAGTTCGTCCGCACCACGCTCGCCAAGGAGCGCAGGCTGGAACGGGACGCGGGCGGACTGCGGTACGTGCACGACGAGCGCGATCCGGCCGCGCTGCGCACGCTGATGGACTGGAAGTCCGCGCAGTACCGCAGGACGGGGCGGAGCGACCGGTTCGCCCGGCCGTGGATCGTGCGGCTGGTGGAGCACCTCTTCACGGTGCGCGGGGCCGACTTCGCCGGACAGCTCTCCGTGCTCTACGCGGGCGGTCGTCCGGTGGCGGCGCATTTCGGGTTGCGTTCCGAACGGGTGGTCGCCTGCTGGTTCCCGGCGTACGACACCGCGTTCGGTAAATACTCGCCGGGTCTCGCGTTGCACCTGAGAATGGCCGAGGCGGCTGCGGCGAACGGTATCTCCTATCTTGATCTCGGCCGCGGAGAAAAAGAATACAAAGACTCGCTCAAAACGCGTGAACTTTCGGTGAGCGAGGGCTGGGTGACAAGGCGCCATCCGGTCGCCCTCGCTCATCTGGTCAGGCGCGCGCCGGTACGGGCGGCCCGCAACGCGGTGCTCGCGCGCCCCCAACTCCGGGGCCGCGCCGACCAGTTGCTCAAGCTGGTGGGGCGGCTGCGGGCCGATCGCTGACGCGCCCCCGTGCCACCGTGCGCACCCGGCGCTCCTTCGCGCCGGATCGCGGCGAGTTCGCGTACAACCCGCCACCCAGCTCATTTGTCGGGCGAGTCGAAAGAAATAGCTCACCTACTCGCAAGTTCGATCACCAAGGCAAGATCAAAAAGTCAGCCGGGTAGTATTTTCCGTCAATTATGAATCACGACGCCGGGTCTTGCCTTAGAGTCCTAATCATCAATACCGTCGGACATCCACCCGCACCAGCCATCAGGGAAGGGCGGCCCCAGGAGACCTCAGGGGAGGGGGCTCAGCAGGCCGCGATGGAACGGTGCGGGGCGCGGTAGGGGGGTGCCGTGCTCGGACACTGCGCATGTGCCGAGCCGCGCACCGCGCGGCCGGTCACGTACGCCAACTCACCGGGCCCGCAAGGCGCCGGACACACCCATGGGCGGTACCGCCCTGGGTGTAGACGGCATGGGCCAGGTGTGACCCCCCTTTCGAACCGGACCCACGACACGGGCCGCCCGACGCGGGCGGTCGACCGGACGAGAGGGAAACGGACTCATGAGCTCCTATGTTCAACCGGCCCTACCCGGGCCATCACTAAGTTCCAACCCGTCAACGGACCGCACCGCGGTCGCCACTTCTGCGAGCTTCCGGCCGATCTCCACACACCTGGCGATCACTCCGCCGGTCAGCGTCGTCATCCCGGCGATGAACGAGGCGGAGAACCTTCCCCATGTGTTCGCCACACTGCCGCCCTGGATCCACGAGGTCGTCCTGGTCGACGGGCACTCCACCGACGACACCGTGAAGGTCGCCCGTGAACTGTGGCCTTCGGTGACCGTCGTCGAGCAGCGCGGCCGCGGCAAGGGCGACGCCCTGATCAGCGGGTTCGCCGCGGCCACCGGCGAGATCATCGTGATGGTGGACGCCGACGGCTCGGCCGACGGCAACGAGATCGTCAGCTATGTCTCCGCCCTGGTCTCCGGGGCCGACTTCGCCAAGGGCTCACGCTTCGCCAACGGCGGCGGCACCGACGACATGACGCCGATCCGCAAGCTCGGCAACTGGGTGCTGTGCGCACTGGTCAACGCCAAGTTCGGGGCCCGCTACACCGACCTGTGCTACGGCTACAACGCCTTCTGGAGACACTGCCTGGACCACATCGCGCTGGACTGCGCCGGCTTCGAGGTGGAGACGCTGATGAACATCCGAGTGGTCAAGGCCGGCTTGAAGGTGCAGGAGATTCCCAGCCACGAACATCTGCGCATCCACGGCGCCAGCAACCTGCGGGCGGTACGGGACGGCCTGCGTGTGCTGAAGGTCATCCTGCGCGAGCACAGATCCCGTCGGCTGCGCTCCCGCCCGGCGGTGCTGCCCGCCGGCGCCAACCTGGGGGAGGGTTCTTGAGCACGGAGACCGTCTCCGTGGTGATCTGCGTCTACACCGAGGACCGCTGGGGCGACATACTCGCCGCGGTGGCCTCGGTGCGGGCGCAGAGCCTCCCGGCACACGAGACACTGCTCGTGGTGGACCACAACCCCGCGCTGCTGGCCCGGTTGAGCGAGCGGTACGCGGACGACGAGGTCGTCAGCGTGCTGCCCAACGCCGGTCCGCGCGGCCTGTCCGCGGGCCGCAACACCGGGATCGCCGCGTCCACCGGCTCGGTCATCGCGTTCCTGGACGACGACGCGGTGGCCGAACGCGACTGGCTGCGGCACTTCCTGGCGGCCTACGAGGACCCGCGGGTGCTGGCCGTGGGCGGCAGGACCATGCCCGCCTGGGCGTCGGGGCACCGCCCGGCCTGGTTC
Organism: Streptomyces sp. PLK1-5; assembly: GCA_037034305.1. Classification (GTDB taxonomy): domain Bacteria; phylum Actinomycetota; class Actinomycetes; order Streptomycetales; family Streptomycetaceae; genus Streptantibioticus_A. The sequence continues at coordinate 145,923 of JBAGJY010000003.1, read as the reverse complement.
CCGCGCGAGTTCGAGTGGGTGGTGGGCTGCACCTATCTCGGCCTGCCGCCCGGCCGGGTGCCGGTGCGCAACGTACTCGGCGGGAACGCCTCGTTCCGGCGCACCGCGTTCGACGCCGCGGGCGGCTTCGCGACCGGGATCGGCCGGGACGGCGACAAACGCCCGCTGGGCTGCGAGGAGACCGAACTGTGCATCCGGCTGCGGCGGGCCCGCCCGGACGCGCTGCTGCTGATCGACGACCGCGCGGTCATCCACCACCGGGTGCCACCGGCCCGGGAACGCTTCGGGTACTTCCGCACCCGCTGCTACGCCGAGGGCCTGTCCAAGGCGCTGGTGGCCCGCAGCGTGGGCACCGAGGCCGGGCTGGCGGCCGAACGCCGTTACACCACAAGGGTGTTGCCGTCCGGCGTCGCTCGGGGCGTGCGGGACGCGCTGCTCGGCCGGGTCAGCGGCCTGGCCCGGGCCGGTGCGATCGTGGCCGGGCTGGCGACGACGGCGGCCGGATACGCCGTCGGGACCCTGCGCTCCCGGCGCGGCGGCCGGTTCGTCATCGCCGAGGCGCGAGCCGACGGCACCGATCCCGGGACGGCCGACGCGTCCCGGGAAGCCCAACGCGGTGAACAGCACAGACCGGGAGCGGTGGCATGACCACAGGCGGGCTGCCCATCTTGATGTACCACGCGATCAGCGACGCCCCGGCGAAGGCGACGCGCGCCCTTTCGGTGACGCCTTCGGCGTTCGCCGAGCAGATGGAGTTGCTGGCGGAGCGCGGCTGCACGCCGCTGACCACCCGGCAGTTGGCCGCCGTCTGGCGGGACGGACGGCGTGCGCTGCCGCAGCGCCCGGTGCTCATCACGTTCGACGACGGGTACGAGGGCGTGCACCGGTACGCGCTGCCGGAACTGCTGCGGCACGACTTCCCGGCCACCTTGTTCACCTCGACCGGCTGGGTGCTCGGGCGCGAGTCGCGGGACCGGGCTCCGGGCGCGCTGGACACCATGCTGGACTGGGACCAGGTACGCGAGCTGGCGGCGTGCGGGGTGGAGGTCGGCGGGCACAGCCACAGCCATCCGCAACTGGACCAACTCCGCGACGACCGGTTGTGGTTCGAGGTGCTGCGCTGCAAGGAGATCCTCACCGAGGAACTGGACGCCCCGCCGGTCTCCTTCGCCTATCCGTACGGCTACTCCAGCCCACGGGTGCGGCGCATGGTGCGCACCGGCGGGTTCGGCATCTCGCTCGCGGTGGGCAACCGGCTGGCCTGCCGGGCGCAGGGGCCGTACGCGCTGCGCCGGGTCACCGTGCGCCGGTCCACCTCGACGGCCGAGTTCGAACGACTCGTCGAAGGCCGCGCCGTGGCCCGGAACTTCGCCAAGGACCGGGCGTTGACGAAGAGTTATGCCATGGTGCGCAGAACCCGCCGAGCGCTGGGGAAGGTACGCGGAGCCCGTGTCTGAGACGACCACCCAGGAGACATCCGGTACGAGCGCCACCGGCCGGGGGGCACCCGGCCGGACAGCGGCGGGCTCAGGGATCGCCGCCGAACGTCCGCCCAGACGCGGCTGGTTGCGGCTGCCGGGGCGGCGCGGCGGGGGCGATCCACTGTTCCGCAACGCCTACGCGCTGATGCTCAACACCGGGGTCTCCGCGGTGCTCGGGCTCGGTTACTGGCTGATCGCCGCCCGCTACTACAGCGATGACGCGGTGGGCCGGGGATCGGCCGCGATCGCGGCGATGAAGTTCCTCGCCGGGATCACCGCGGTCACCCTCACCGGCGCGCTGGCCCGGTTCATCCCGGTCGCGGGCAGGCGCGCCGCGCGGCTCATCTCCGCTACGTATCTGGCGAGTTCGCTGGTGGTGGCCGCCGCCACCGGGGCGTTCCTGCTCACGCTGGGGTGGTGGGGGCCCTCGTACCACTTCCTCAGCGGGGTGGTGCCGGGGCTGGCGTTCGTCGGCGCGGTGGTGGCCTGGTCTGTGCTCACCCTCCAGGACGGGGTGCTCACCGGGCTGCGCAGCGCGGTGTGGGTGCCGTTCGGCAACACGGTGTTCTCCACCGCCAAGCTCGCCCTGCTGGTGCTGCTGGCCACGATGATCCCGGCGACCGGGGTGTTCGTCTCCTGGGTCGCGGCGATCGCGCTGTCCGTACTGCCGCTGGGCTGGCTGGTCTTCCGTCGGCTGATCCCGCGCCATGTCGCCGCGACCCAGGACAGGTCGGATCCGCCGTCGGCGCGGGAGATCGGCCGGTTCCTGGCCGGGGACTACACCGGGTCGCTGTTCGCGCTGGCGGTGATCTACCTGGTGCCGGTGATCGTCGCGGCGCGGATCAGCTCCGAGGACAACGCCTACTTCTACATCACCTCCACCATCGGCGGCACGGTGGACCTGCTGGCGATCAACATGGGCGCGTCGCTCACGGTGGAGGGCGCGCACGATCCGTCGCGGATCGCCGAGAACTGCCGGGCGGCACTGCGCCGGATGGCCCGGATCATGATTCCGATCTGCATGACCCTGGCGGTCTTCGCACCGCAGATACTGCATGTCTTCGGCGCGGGATACGCGGCCAAGGGCGGGCCGCTGCTGCGTTTCATGGCCGTAGCCTCGCTCACCCGGGTGCTGTTCGAGGCGTACTTCGGGGTGCTGCGGGCACAGAGCCGGACCTCGCGGATCGCTGTGCTCCAAGGGCTGCTGTGTGTGCTGGTGCTGGGGTCCACTCTGCTCCTGCTGCCGCCGCTGGGCATCGTCGGCGCGGGTGTGGCGGAACTGGGCAGCCAGACGGTGATCGCGGTGATCGCCTGCTTCGGCCTGGTACGGATCCTGCGTACGCCCTCTGCGGCCGCCGCACCGGCCTCGGCCCAGGCGCGGGAGCCGGTGCCGCTGGACACCGACACGCTGGTGTTCGGCACCCGTTGGGCGCTGCGTGCCGCGATCGACCAGGACACCCTGCCGCTCGGTGTACGGCTGGACTTCGACCATCTGGAGCGGCGGCCCTACGTCCTGCCGCCTCCGCAGACCCACCAGGAGTCGCGCGCCGAGGGGACCACCGCGCAGCCTGCGTCGCAGCCACCCCCCGCACAGCCTGCCGAGCGCCCGCGGGTTCCGTTGCGGCAGCGGCTGGCGGGCTGGTCCTGGGCCGGGCTCGGCGGCTGGCTGACGCTGGCCGCGGCGCTGACGCTGTACTGGCTGCCGCTGCGCGGGATGGACGACGCCTCGCTGGACCGGATGAACGGCCTGGGGCTGGTCTCGGTACTGCCGCTGCGCACCCTCGTGGGCGCGGCGCTGCTCGTGCTGGCGTTCTGTTGGGCGCTGGCGCTGCCCCGCTGCCGTGCGTGGCTGCTGCTGGCCGTGCTGCTGGCGACGGTGGTGTCGCTGCACGCCGTGCCCGCGGTGCTGGAGTCGCAGCCGCGCTTTCCGACCGCCTGGCAGCACGCGGGGTTCATCGAGTACGTCGACCGGACCGGCCACGCGGTCCCCTATCTTGACGCGCGCTTCTCCTGGCCGGGGTTCTTCGCGGGCGTCGCGCTGGTCACCAAGGCCTGCGGGATCACCGACCTGACCGAGCTGCTGCGCTGGTGGCCGCTGGCGGTCGAACTGCTCTACCTGGCACCGCTGATGCTGCTGCTGCACGCGATCCGGGCGAACTGGCGGGCCAGGTGGGCCGCGGCCTGGCTGTTCGTGCTGTGCGGCTGGGTCGGCCAGGACTACTTCTCGCCGCAGTCGGTCAACTACCTCTTCTACGTCATGTTCGTGGCGGTACTGCTGGTGTGGTTCCGCTCCCCGCACACCGGGGGCACCGGGCGGCTGCCGGGCGAGGCGCCGGCGCGTCCGGCGGGCCGGGCCGACCTGGCGGTGCTGCTCGGCGTGCTGCTGGCGCTGTTCGCGGCGTCCGTGGTCAGCCACCAGCTCACTCCGTTCATGATGCTCGGGGTGGCCGCGGCGCTGGTGGTCTGGAAGCGCTCGACGCTGCGCGGGCTGCCGCTGCTGTGCGGGGTCATGGTGGTGGCGTGGGTGGGCTTTCTGGCCGAGCCGTACTGGTCGGGGCACTTCAACGACCTCTTCGGCGGTTTGGGTTCGCTGGGCGGCAACGTCTCCTCCAGTGTCTCCGGCCGCATCCAGGGCGGCTCCCCCACGCACAAACTGGTGCTGTACTCACGGGTTCTGCTCGCGGTGGCGGTGCTGGCGCTGGCCGCGTTCGGCTGGCTGCGCAGGCGGTGGTCCGGGGTCAGCGACCGGGCGCTGCTGATCTTGATGCTGGTGCCGTTCCTGGGGTTCGGCATGCAGTCGTACGGCGGTGAGATGGCGCTGCGGGTCTTCCTGTTCGCGCTGCCGGGGGCGAGCGTGCTGGCGGCGCTGGCGTTCTTCCCGCGCGCCTCCTCGCGGCGTTCGTGGACTGCTCTGGCGGCGCTGCTGCTGGCGGGACTGGTGCTGACCGGCGGCTTCCTGGTGGCCCGTTGGGGCAACGAGCCGTTCGAGCGGGTGCGCACCGGCGAGGTCGCGGCGCTGGACTACGTGTACGGGCATGACTCGCCGTCCGCCCGGCTGCTGTGGCCCAGCAAGGATCCGGCCAACGACCCCACACCCAACCTGCCGTGGATGGCCCGGGACATGGAGAAGGTCGACTACCGCGGGGTGCTGGCGCCCCGTGACCCGTCGCGGGTCGGCGGCATGGTCGCCCAGCTGAAGGCGGCGGGTCCGCGGTCGTACCTGCTGGTCACCTCCGGCACCGCCAGCTATCTGCAACTGGACGCGGGCTATCCGGCCGACTGGCGCACCCGGGTGGTGGCCGCACTGAGTGCCCGCGCGGACCTGCGCGAGGTGATGTCCGACCCGGACGCCGCCGTCTTCGAGTTGACGGCACCGCCCAAGGGCGCGGTGCCGCGTCCGGTGGTCGGCAGGGTCGGCCCGGTGGTGACGTGGACGCGGTGGACCGTGGTGGGCGCGATCGCGGCGGTGCTGCTGCTGGTGCTGCTCGGCGCCCGCGAGGTGGTACGGGTCGTGGTGCCGGAGCAGCGCGGGCGGCGCGGCATGAAGGTGTCCTTCTGGCTGGCGCTGCCGCTGCTGGTGGTGTTCCTGGCCTGTCTGGTGGACCGCTTCGCCACGTTGAGCTGAGATGGTGGCGGTCGTGCTCACCGGGTGGTCCAAGTGACCGCGTAGGGCCCGAGGTTGACGGTCGTGCCGTCGATGTGGGCGGTGGTCTGCTGGTCGGTGGTGTTCACCGCCAGCAGTGTCCTGCCGTTTTCCAGCGCCCTGACGTCGGCGTTGTCCACGGCGGGGGTGCTCAGTGGGGCGCCGGGCGGGAAGGCGGCGGCGAAGCGGCGCAGCAGGTCCAGCATGGGCAGCGGGGTGCCGCCCCGCTGGTCGGCCTCGGTGCCGGTCCACAGGCAGCCTGAGCAGTCGCCGCTCTCGGACTCCGGGTTCCAGTAGAACGCGGTGTCCGTGCCGCCTTCGGCGAGTTGCATCATGGCGGTGGCCTGCACCGCCATCAGCCGGTTCTCCGGCCAGACGGTGTGGTCGGGCTTGACGTACCACTCCGCCCACCACAGGGGCAGCCCGGTGTCCTGACGCAGCCATCGGCTCAGGTCGCGGAACTTCCCGGTGGCGTTGAAGTCGTCGGGCACTAGGGCGCCGTCATGGGTGGTGCTCGATCCGTCGACCACCAGGAAGTCCGCGCCCGCCTTGTCGCGCGTCCAGTAGTCGAGAGCGTCCAGGACGCGCTGGTCCAGGCTGCCCCAGGGGCCGCTGACCGACGAGGCGTTGTCCTTGGTGCCGGGCGGGATGCTGTCCATGTTCAGATACGGACCGCCCACCAGGTTCCGCGGGCTGACGGCCTTCACGGCCCGGTAGACCAGGTTGTACAGACGGGTGTAGTCCTCGTAGTCCCAGCGTTGCGCGCTGTCGTTCCAAAAGCCCTTGAACTCGTTCCACACGATGAAGTTGTGCACGTCCGGGTAGCGGCGGGCGACCTTGGCGGCGAGGTCGGCGAAGTCGGCGTAGTGCTCCGGGGTGGGCGCCGCCTCGATGCGCGACCAGTCGGTGCTGCCGGAGGGGCCGCCCTTCATCCAGTCGGGGGCGCAGCACAGGGTGAGCACGGGCGTGCCGCCGGTCCTGCGGATCAGCGCGATACGGCTGTCCAGGCCGCTGAAGTCGTACCGGCCGGGCGACGGTTCGGGGTTGTCGGCGCCCCAGCCCATGATGGCCTGGTTCTGCGGCAGCGGCTGGGCGGCCAGCAGTTTGTCGGCACTGCCCTCGGCGGCCGCGCTGCCCCGGTCGGCGCTGTACTCGGTGTGGGTGAAGCCCCAGCCGAGCCGGGCGTTGGGCGGCGCGCCGGTGCCGGGGTTGCCGTAGACACCGGGTGCGGCGGTACCGGCGGACCCCTGCGCGGCGCCGTGGCCGGTCGTACCGAACATGGTCAGCAGCAGGCCGAAGGCCGCCATCGCCACGGTGAACAGCACGATGACGCGTTGCCATCCAGCACGTAAGAGGCCGAGGTTCCCGGTCGCATGACGAACACTCACCTTGGCACTGTAAGGCCGAGAAGCATGCGTAACGACCGTTTTGATAAACGCTGTGAGGTTTTTCCTTGTTGATCACCGCGGAAAATGCCGCGCGACCCCGCCCCCTGTGGCGGATCATGGGCGTCATGTCCGCGATGAACCCGCTTGATGACCGCCTGCCCGACGCGGCGCTGCCGATCCGGCTGAACACCGCGGGCAACGACTCGCCGTCCGACATCGTGGACGCCATGCTGCTCGGCCGGTTCGCCTCCGGCACCCAGCCGTACGCCCGCGGCCACTCGGTGCAGCGGGTCAGGCCGGGGGTGACACTGCTGCCGGGCGGCGCCCGGGTGCTGCGGTCGGCGGCCGAGAAGGACCGCCGCGCGGTGCTCGCCGAGGGGGACGGCTGGACGATCCTGGTGTCCCGGTGGAAGCGGGGCGCGGACGTCACGGTCACCGCGGTCGAGGACGAGTTGGCCCGGCGGATCCTCGACGAGGTGCTGGAGGGCGCGGAGGACGAGCCGGAACCGCGACCGGAGTTGGTGCAGATGGGCTTCTGGCACTTCTCGCACCGCCGTGGCCCGGTCCGGCACACCCGCCCCATCAGCGCGGCGAGTTGGGCGGAGGTGCGGGGCAACTACACCGCGCCGGTGGCCGACGCGATGGACGCCCTGATGAAGCTGACCCCGGAGGGCATCACCGGTCGGCTGCTGTTGCTGCACGGCCCGCCGGGCACCGGAAAGACCTCGTGCCTGCGCACCCTGGCCCGGTCCTGGCAGGAGTGGTGCCAGGTGGACTGTGTGCTCGACCCGGAGCGGCTGTTCAACGATCCCGGCTATCTGATGGACCTGGCCATCGGCGAGGACGGCCACGAACCGCACGACCAGCCCGCGCCGCGCTGGCGGCTGCTGCTGCTGGAGGACTGCGACGAGCTGATCCGCGGCCAGGCCAAGCACACCGCGGGTCAGGCGCTGTCCCGGCTGCTCAATCTGACCGACGGGCTGCTGGGCCAGGGCCGCAACGTGCTGGTCGGCATCACCACCAACGAGGAGTTGGAGCGGCTGCATCCGGCGGTGGTGCGCCCCGGCCGCTGCCTGAGCCGGATCGAGGTCGGTCCGCTCACCCGCGACGAGGCGATCGGCTGGCTCGGCACCTCGCGGGGCGTCGGCCGCGACGGCTCTACGCTGGCGGAACTCTACGCACTGCGCCGTGGCGGCACCCCCCTGCTTCCCAACCAGGCCGAGGCGGCCGACGGCATGTACCTTTAGCGTCGCACCGGTGCCAAGCGCCCTCGGGAATGCCGGGCACGTCCCGCCGCTCGGCCGGAGCATGATGACTGTATGACACATGAACCTCGACGGGCCGCCAGGCAGGCATGGGCGGCCATGGGCGGCGCACCGGAGTTGCTGGACCGGGTGTCGTACGGCAGGCCCGGCGCGGGGTTGCCCGCCCGGCTTCCGGTACGGGAGCTGGCCCGCGCGACCGTCGCCGCCTGCTCGCTGGCCGCCGCGGAGTTGGCGGCACGTCGCACCGGCCGCCCGGTACCGGCGGTGCGGGTGGACGACGGCGCGGTGGCCACCGCGTTCACCAGCGAACGGCACCTGCGCGTCGACGGGCGCGCGCCGGTCAACTTCGCGCCGCTGTCGGGCTTCTGGCGCACAGCCGACGGCTGGGCGCGCACCCACGCCAACTACCCGCACCACCGCGCGCGGCTGCTCGCCTCGCTCGGCATCCGCGACGAGGGCGAGGACAAGGCGCTGGCAAGCCAACTCGCCCGCGTAATGGCCGGGTTGACGGCACAGGAGGTGGAGGAGCGGGTGTACGCGGCGGGCGGTCTCGCCGTCGCGGTACGCACCGTCGAGCAGTGGGCCGAGCATCCGGCGGGCCGGGCGGCGGCGGCACAGCCGCTGCTGCGCTTCGAGCGGTTGGACGGTGCGCCCCGGCGAGCCGTGCGACCACTGCCCGCCGGGGCGCTGCTGCCCGCCGCCGGGGTTCGGGTGCTGGATCTGACCCGGGTGATCGCTGGACCGGTGGCGGGGCGCACGCTGGCGCTGCTCGGCGCCGACGTCCTGCGGATCGACTCGCCCCGGCTGCCCGAGTCGGCGGACGCCCACGCGGACACCGGCTTCGGCAAGCGGTCGACGCGGCTCGATCTGGCACACCGGCCGGACCGCGCGGTCTTCGACGAACTGCTGGACACGGCGGACGTCGTGGTCACCGGCTACCGTCCCGGCGCGCTGGACCGGCTAGGGCTTTCGGCGGCGGCCCTGCTGGAGCGCCGACCGGGGCTGGTGGCCGCCGAGTTGAGTGCCTGGGGCGAGCAGGGGCCGTGGGCGCGGCGCCGCGGATTCGACAGCCTGGTACAGGCGGCGAGCGGTATCGCCATGCTGGAGGCCGGACCGGACGGCCGTCCCGGTGCGCTGCCCGCCCAGGCGATCGACCACGGCACCGGGCACCTGGTGGCGGGCACCGTGCTGCGCGCGCTCACCGAGCAGCACGATACGGGCGGCGGCGCCCTGCTGCGGTTCAGCCTCGCGGCCACGGGCCACTGGCTGACCCACGGCCTGACCGCCGAGGCGTTCAGCGACGAGGCCGGGTGCGAACCCTACGATCCCGGGCGCCATCTGGCGCAGGCGGACGCGCCGATCGGCCGCCTCGTCCATGCCCTCCCCCCGGTGTCCTTCGCCGGCGGTCCGGCCAACTGGGCCTGTCCGCCCGGCCGTTGGGGCACGGACCGGCCCGTGTGGCGCTGACCGCGGCTATCCGTAGACGGCACGCAGCGCGTCCTCGACGGCGGCCAGGGCGGCGGAGCGGTCCAGCCCGAGGTGATGGGCGCGCTGCGCGTACTGCGCCGCCGCGGCCGCCATCTCGCGCTGCGCGGCGTCGCCCGCGGCGGCGATGAACGTGCCGTGCCGACCGCGGGTTTCGATCACCCCGTCCGCCTCCAGCACGCGGTAGGCCTTCGCCACCGTGTTGGCCGCCAGTCCGAGGTCCTCGGCGAGGCCGCGCACCGTGGGCATCCGGTACCCCACCGGGAGAGCGCCGCCGCGCGCCTGGACGGCGACCTGCTCCCGTACCTGCTCGAACGGCGCGACGGCCGAGTCGGGATCAACGCTGATCTTCAGTGTCACGTACGGTCTCCAACTGGCTGTGACGCTCGTGTGTCGGGTTCATTGTGCGGCAACACCACCGCGCGGCCCGGGCTTCGCGGGGGGTATCCGATCGAGTCGTCCGCGTGGTGCCAGTGCAGCACAAAGCGGTCTCCCGCCCGATAGGCGTCAACGCCCGCTCTGCAGTAGGCGACCATGTCCTCCGGCAGCGCGTCGAGCGCGAACCACTCGACGCCCGCGCACTTGTGCGGCTCGCGGTTGACCACCTCCCCGCTCCACCGGCGCGCCTCGAAGAACCATCCGGTGCGGGCGTTCTCCTTCGGCGCGCGGTGCTGCATCACCAGCGCGACCCGCAGCTCCGCCGGATCGATGACCACACCGATCTCCTCGAACGCCTCCCGGATCATCGCCGTACGCACGTCCTCGCCGTCCTCGACATGGCCACTCGGCGCGTTCCACAACCCGTCCGCGTAGCCGGTGTTGGCGCGGCGGGCGAGCAGCACCCGGTCCTGTCCGCGCAGTATGAGGTGGACGTCCACGATCTCGGCGTGCCGCCGCGCCGGCGCGGGGTGGATCACGGCGGCGTACCGCTCCCCCGGCGCGCGCCCTCCCCACAACTCGGCATCGTGGCCGAGCTGTTCGACATGGGTGTACGAGGCGAGTGGTGCGGCGAGCCGGGCGAGGGTGTCGGCCGGGATGCCGCCGGGGTCCGCCTCCTCGATCAGCACCAGCCGTCCCGCCGGCCGCAACAGCCCCGCCCAGCGGCGCAGGGCCGCCGCCGGATCCGGACGCGCGCGCAGCACGCGCTGGGCCAGCACCACGTCGAACCGCCGCTCGGGGGGCGGTTCGACCGATGTCACCCGGTGCCCCGACTCGGCCGCGAGCAGCGCGAGGTCACCCACGTCGTGACCGAGGGCGAGCACATCGCCGGTCCGGTCCGGCAGCCAGCCGCGCAGCCCAGGCCCGCCGCACGGCGGGGTCACCCATCAGGTTCGCTCCAGTACGTTCGGTAGTCATGCCGAGATCTTCGCACCCGCCACTGACAACCGCCGCCGACCTGGGAGTTCAGCCCAGGCCCAGGCTCCTGTAGCGGCTTCGGCGGGCGGCCAGCCGGGCCGTGTCGTCCATCGCGCGCAGCGCGTCGAGCTCGGTGCCGAGGATGTCGCCGAGCCGGGTCAGGAACGGCTCCGGGGCGTCGGCGGCGTCCGGGGTCTCCTCCACGATCCGGTCCACGATGCGGTGCGACCGCAGGTCGGCGGAGCGGACGCCCTGCCGGTCGGCGACCTCGTAGGCGCGCTCGGTCGTGCGGTGCAGGATCGCCGAGGCGCCCTCCGGCGGCAGCGGGGACAGCCAGGCGTGCCGTGCCGCCAGCACCCGGTCGGCGGGCAGCAGGGCGAGCGCGCCGCCGCCCGCGCCCTGGCCGAGCAGCAGGCACAGGGTGGGGGCGGGCAGGGTCACCAGGTCGGCGAGGCAGCGGGCGATCTCACCGGCGAGGCCGCCCTCCTCGGCCTCCCGGGAGAGGGCGGCGCCCGCGGTGTCTATGACGGTGAGCAGCGGAAGGCGGAGTTCTGCGGCGATCCGCATGCCGCGGCGGGCCTCGCGCAGGCCCGCCGGGCCCAACTGGGGCCCGTCCGGGCCGTGCCGGTCATGGCCGAGCACCACGCACGGCGCGGAGCCGAACCGGGCGAGCGCCAGCAGCAGTCCGGGGTCACGCTCGCCCGCTCCGGTGCCGCTCAGCGGGGTGACGGAGCGCCCGGCGGTGCGCAACAGGGCGCGCAGGCCAGGGCGTTCGGGCCGCCGCGAGCGGCGGATCGATTCGGCGGTGGGCGGAGCGGGGGGCGTGTCGGACGGTGCCGCCCCCGGTTCCACGGTAGGCGACGCGTGTGACAGTGGCTGCTGGATGCGTTGCGCGCACAGCACGTCGAGCGCTCGCGCCGCGGCTCCCGCCAGTTGCCCGGCCGCAAGCACCGCGTCCAGCAGTCCTTGCGCCAGCAGGTTCTCGGCGACCTGCACGCCCTGGGGGAACTCCTCACCGTAGAGCGCCTGATGGACCCGGGGTCCGAGGAAGCCGATCAGGGCGCCCGGCTCGGCCGCGGTGACATGGCCCAGTGAGCCCCAGGACGCCAGCACTCCCCCGGTCGTCGGATGCCGCAGGTAGACGAGGTAGGGCAGGCCCGCGGCCTTGTGGTCGGAGACGGCGGCGGCCACCTTGACCATCTGGAGGAAGGCGATGGTCCCCTCCTGCATGCGGGTGCCGCCGGAGGCCGGGGAAGCGAGCAGCGGCAGCCCCTCCCGGGTGGCCCGTTCCACCGCCCGTACCAGCCGCTCTCCCGCCGCGACCCCGATCGAACCGGCCAGGAAGCCGAACTCGCAGGCCACCAGGGCGACGCGGCGCCCCCTGATCCGGCCCTCGCCGGTCACCACCGACTCGTCCAGGCCGGTGCGCTGCCGGGCGCGTTCCAGATCGGCCCGGTAGTCGGCGTCCGCGGGGGCGGGGACCGCCACCGGTTCGTCCCAGCTGTGCCAGGTCCCGGGGTCGACGACGGTCTTGAACAGGTCCAGTGCGGTCATGCCATCACCCTGCCATGAGCGTCTTCCACGGTACCGAGCACTCGGCTTGCGGTTCTCGTCCGCGGCGCCATCGTGGCTGGTCGCGCGGTTCCCCGCGGCCCTTCACGACGCTGCCGCCGCGGCGGGTGTGCGCGGCTTCCTGTGTACCCGCTTAGCGGTGCCTTAACGGGGACGTAAGTGGCGGCCGCGGCGGGTGGGCGGCAACTAACGTGCAGGTCTCTCCCCCCGTGCTGCCACCCCCCGGGGCAGCGCCCCCACCAACAGGAGGAGTCCTCATGTCCATACGCCGCAAGGCCGCCGTCGGCTTCGTCGTCGGGTCGCCGTTACTGTTCATGGCGTTGACCGCGACCCCGGCCAGGGCGCACGGTTCGATGGTCAAGCCGGTGAGCCGGGTGCTCGGCTGCTACCAGGAGGGGCCCGAGCACCCGGCCTCGGCGGCGTGCAAGGCCGCGGTGGCCGCCGGTGGCACCCAGGCGCTCTACGACTGGAACGCGGTGCGGCTCGGCGACGCGGGTGGCCGCAGCAAGCAGATCATCCCGGACGGGAAGCTGTGCAGCGCCGGTGTGGACGAGTTCAAGGGATTGGACCTGGCGCGCGCCGACTGGCCCGCGACGCCCATGAACGCCGGGCAGTTCACGTTCTCCTACAAGGCGACGGCCGCGCACAAGGGCACCTTCCAGCTGTACCTCACCAAGGACGGATACGACCCCACCAAGCCGCTGAAGTGGTCGGACCTGGAGGACAAGCCGTTCGCCACCGCCACCAACCCGCCACTGCAGGACGGCAGTTACACGTTCACCGGCAACGTGCCGCGGCGCACCGGGCGCCACCTCATCTACAGCATCTGGCAGCGCTCCGACAGTCCGGAGGCGTTCTACACCTGTTCGGACGTGGTGTTCGGCGGCGGCAAGCAGGCTGGCCCCGCGCCGGTCGCCTCCGCACCGAGCGACAGCCAGCTGGCGGCAGGTGTCGCGAAGTCCTCGATGAAGGACATGCCGGGCATGCGGCCCGCCGCCAACCAGCCCGCCGCCAACCAGCCCGCCCCCGACGGCTCGGCGTCGCCGCTGCGCGGCACGTCGCTTGCCGAGACCGGGAGTTCCGGCGGCACCACGATGCTGGCTCTCGGTGGCGCCGCGGCCGTCGCGGTCGGCTGCGCGATCGTGCTGACCGGCGCACGGCGCAGGGCCGCAGGCCGCAACCGCTCGTAGCGGTTGCGGCCTGCGGTCACCCGTGGTTCGTGCGCGGTGTCACGACAGGCACGTGGTGCGGGTGGCGTGCGCGGGGTCGAGGGCGTTGGCCGTCTCGTGGAACGCCACCCGGTCCATCAGGCCGATCGTCACATGCTCGGCGAGGTCGAGCGGGCACAGGTCCTGGACCAGGACGTTGTGCACGTCGGGGCCGTCGAGGAACTGCGAGGTGTACGGCGTGGCGACCTCGTCGTACCTGGTGGCGATCACGGTGTAGTCCACTCCGGGAATGGTGTCGCCGCCCGCGTTGAGCTTCTCGATGAACGGCGACCCGGCCACCTGGTCGGCCAGTGCGGGGGTGTTGCTCTGCAACCACTTCGCGGCGCCGGGGAAGTAGGGCAGCAGCTTGGTCAGCCCGTCCAGGGTGGTCCCGTGGTTGGTGGGGGCGATGCCGACCAGGGTGTGCACCTTCGCGGCGCCGCCGAGGAACTTCATGTAGTAGCGCGGCATCATGCCGCCCTGGGAGTGGCCGACCACGTCCACCTTCTGCGCGCCGGTGGCGGCCAGCACCTTGTCGACCTCGTCGGACAGTTGCTGTGCGGACTGGGGGATCGGCCCCAGCCCGTCGAAGAGCGGTACGCCCGGCAGTTGTCCGTAGTCGAAGGAGAAGACGCAGTACCCGCGGTTCGCCAGGTACGGCGCCAGCGCCAGCCAGTTGTCCGTGCCGTTGCCCAGGGTGCCGTGCACGAGCACCACCGGCCGCGGATGGTCGGCCGACGGCTTGCAGTCGTAGTTGTTCCATCCACTGGTCGGCGCGTCGTCCGCCGCCGCGGGGGTGGCGACGGCGGTGGCCGCCGCGAGCACCAGTGCGGAGATGAGGCCGATGGTCCGGCTTCGGCGCTTCAGGGGCAGCTTCAACGTGGTCTCCTCACATTTCAGGCAGGGCTGTGCTGAGGCAGGGAGCGACTCCCGAGCTGACGCTTTGTGATCCGGACCACAAGATGGCGTGTGAAGCTATAGTTACGGGCAAGTAACAACGCCCGCTAGTTTCGTGTCGGTAAAGAATTGGCCAGGGCTTAGCGGAACTGTCACCACCACTTGGCCGCTCGCCCCCGAGCCGCCATACGGCTACGCCACGCCGAGCGCCGCCGCCGGACCGAGCACTCCGGCGCCGAAGCGGGCGCGGGCACGGTCGGTGGCCTCCTCTATGCGCCGGGCCTTGTCGTCCCCCGGGTCCAAAGAGAGCTGGTGGGCGGCGAGTTCGGCGTCGTTGAGACCCTCGGCGCGCAGCGCCAGCGCCCGCACCCGGGCGCGTTGCAGCCCGAGCGCCGTATACATCCGGTACGCCGCGTCGGTGAGCGCCGCGGTGTGCCCGGTCGGTTCGGGCAGTGCGCGGGTACGGGCGGTGGTCGAACGGTCGGCGTAGCGCACGGTGAGGGTCAGGGAACGAGCGACCTGGCCCGCGCCCCGCAGCCGCGCGCCCAGTTCGTCGGTGAGCGACAGCAGCGCGCGGCGGTGCCGCTCCGGGTCCAACTCGTCGCGGTCGAAGCGGCGTTCACCGCCGATGGAGCGGGCCGGGGCGTTCGGGGTGACCGGCGTCGGGTCGATGCCGCGGGCCCGTTCGTACACCCGGCGCCCCGCGCTCACGCCGAGGATGCGCTGCAGGGTGCCCAGTGGCGCGGCGGCGATCCGGCCGACGCTGTCCAGTCCGTAGTCGCCGAGCAGCCGCGCGGTGGCGGGCCCAACGCCGTGCAGCGCGGCGGCGGGCTTACCGGCGAGGAAGGCGGCGATCGCGTCCGGCGCGGCGGACAGCGTGCGCACCGCACCGCGCTGACCGTCGTACGCGACCATCCGGGCCAGCACGGGGTTGACGGCGACGCCGATGGTGCAGTCCACGCCGTAGCGGGCCAGCGCCCGCACCCTGATCAGGTCGGCCAACTCCTCGGCGGTGCGCCCGAAGTAGCGCAGGCTGCCCCGCACGTCGGCGAGCGCGGCATCGGGCGGCAGCGCCTCCACCACCGGGGTGATCCCACCGAGCAGGGCGAGCAGCGCCCCGTAGGACTCCTCGGTCAGCGCGGCGCCCTGCGCGGGGTGCAGATGGACGTACAGCACATGCGGTACGAGCCGCGGTGTGGACACCAGGGTGAGCCGTCGTCCGGCGCCGTCGCCGGGCGACCCGGTGAACCGGATCACCGCATCAGGTGCCTGACGTCCGGTCATCCCGCGCTCCCTGGGCTGGAGTGCCACAGTTTGCGGCCGGTGGCGGCGCCTTCGCCGGGCGGCTGGAGGTCGGCCCACGGGTGCAGCTGGTAGCCGGTGGGCAGGTGGAGTCGGCGGCCGTCGGCGCCGTCCGCCTCCCCCGGCGGTCCCGCGACCGCCGCCAGCCGTTCGGCGACCGCGGGCAGCCCGCCTTCCTCGCGCAGTTCGGCCAGTTCCGCGAGGTTCCACGCGGCGGCGCCGACCACGCTGAGACTGCGCGGACCGCGTCGCTGCACCACCCCGCGCACCAGCAGCAGCCAGGAGTGGAAGACGGTGTGCGCGCAGGCGGCGTGGCTGTCGTCGAAGAAGGCGAGGTCGACCAGGCCGGTACCGTCGTCCAGGGTGGTGAAGATGACGCGGCGCCCGGAGCGGATCGGCGGGGTCTGGGTGGCCGCCTTCGCCCCGGCGACGAGGACGGTCTCACCGCTGCGCACCGCGCCCAGCCGGTTCGCGGGGACCACTCCCAACTCCCCCAGGAACGCCCGCTGGTCGTCCATCAGGTGCCGGGAGGCGTCCATGCCGAGCACTCCGAGTTCGGCGCCCAGCCGTTCGCCGTCGTCCATGTCGGGCAGTCCGGTGCGGGCCACGGCGGAGTCCGTCTCGCCGGTGGGCAGCGGGAGTTGGCCGTCCCGGGCGGACCTGGCGCCGCGGTGCAGCTCGGCGGTCTGGAGCAGCAGGTCCCGCCGGTTCGGCCCGAAGGCGTCCAACGCGCCGACCCTGACCAGCCGTTCGGCGACCGGGCGGCTGGGGCGGGCCCGCTGCCACAGGTCCGACAGCGAGGAGTACGGCTGCCCGGCGACCAGGCGGGCGGCCTCCTGCTCACTGATGCCGTGCACCTCGGACAGCGCCAGCCGCAGACCCCACTCGCCGGACACCAGTTCGATTCGATAGTCCGCGCCGGACCGGTTCACGTCCAGCGGCAGCACCGGCACCCCGCGCCGCCGCGCGTCGGCGAGCAGCAGCCGCTTGGGGTACATGCCGGGGTCGTGGGTGAGCACTCCGGCGTAGAAGGCCGCCGGATGGTGGGACTTGAGCCAGGCCGACTGGTAGGTCGGTACGGCGAAGGCGACCGCGTGCGCCTTGCAGAAGCCGTAGGAGCCGAAGGCCTCCAGGATCTCCCAGGTGTGCCTGATGACCTCGGGCGAGTAGTTCCGGGCGCGCGCCCGCGCGGTGAACCAGGCCCGCATCCGCCCCTGCAGGTCGGGGTCGGACAGCGCACGCCGCTTCTCGTCGGCCTCGTCTCGCCCGCAGCCGGTCATGATCCGGATGATCTCGATCACCTGTTCATGGAAGACCACGACTCCATAGGTCTCCTTCAGCACTTCCGCCAGATCGGGGTGCGGGTAGCGCGGCTGCCTGCGGCCGTGCCTGGCCTCGATGAAGGGGCGCACCATGTCGGCGGCCACCGGGCCGGGCCGGAACAGCGAGATGTCGACCACCAGGTCGTGGAAGGTGCTGGGTTGCAGCCGTCCGATCAGGTCGCGCTGGCCGGTTCATTAGTCAAGTCAGGTGTCGGCTTTTAAGTTGTCGTTCTGAGAACTCAATCCGATCAGCAGCCACCCGTGGTCGGCAACAACGCGGCCGTCTCAACTGGGACCTGACGATGAACGCAAGGAAGTGGTGCCGTCGTCGGTGACCGCGGCGGCTTCCGGGCGGCGCCGGTAGTAGAACCACTTGGGTACAGGCGGGCCGTCCCGCCGAAGGAGGTAGGTGGCGTCCTGGAGGCGTCGGCACTCTCCAAGTGGGATGTCTCCCGGGCTGTCCTGGTGTTTGTTCCATACGTCGTGGATGTCGTCCTCGACTTGTCGGCGTTTGGTGGACTGCCGCCAGTGCTCACGGGCGAGTTCGATGGTGTCGAGGAGCGCTGCGACGCTGGGCAGAAACAGCGCCACGAGGAAGGCGAGCAGCGTCATGTCACGTACGAGGGCGAGAACGATGATGGCGAGAGCCCACGTGCCGCCGCTGATCACCAGGAATGTGCCATACGCCTGGTGATCCCGGCGGCTCCAGACCGCACTTTGCCGCTGACAGAGGAGGACGTCGCCTGGCCACGGGGTGTCGCCCAAGTTGATGCTGTACCAGTCGATGTAAGGGCCGGGGTCACGGATTTTGCGGGTGGCCGAGGAGACGTCGTCCGGAACAGGTTGTCTGCCGACCAGGGCCTGATTCCAAGGCAGGTGGAAGAGCTTGGTGTCGTATAGCTCCTGGATATTCGCGCCTTGCAGGGAGTAGCTCTGCTCCAGGCTGTTGAGTACGGTCCTTCCCAGCACCAGCCAGGCGGCAGCAATCGCCCCGCGAGTGCTCGCACCTGACGAGAGGAACACCGCGAAGATTGGCGCGCTCAGAGCCATCAGGACGTTGCCCCAGGTCCTGATGCGGCGCCACCGTATCGCTGTGTTGTACAGGTGGGAGTAGGCCAGCAGCCTGTTGAGGTGTTCGGGCTGGTCCTGGCGTTCCTTGATCCGGGCGGAGGCGCCCGGTGGTACGGGAGGCTGCTGGCCGGCGGTCATGACTTGGTGAAGAGAGGACCGAAGAGCGTCTGCCACTGGGCCAGTGCATCGCCGGTACGTCCCGCGCGTTCGAGCCGAAGTGCCTCGGTGCACGCAGCCTCTGCGGCTCGCAGGGCCGTCTGTGCGGCCTGGAGCTTTTCGGGGTGTCCGTCGAACATGTCGGAGACGTCCGGGCCGAGGTGGGCAGGGTCCGGCCAAGGCTTCGTAATGGCGTTGACGGCGGTGGCGAAGAACTGGCGCAGCTCCCGCGGGTAGGGCCCGACCCAGTCACCTGTGATGAGTTCCAGCGCCATGACCTCGATGAGGAACGATGCCTCGATGGGGTGACCGTGGTGACGGTTCCAGGTCTTGATCATCTTCACGAGGGGCTTCCACTGCTCGGAGAAGTCCTTGTTCGCTTGGACGGCGAGTTCCTCGTGGATCTTGGGGTTGGTGGGGATCCACTTGGCGAGTACGTCGTCGGGGATCAGGTAGTGGTCGACTTCGATGAAGGCGGGCACGACGTCGAACGAAACCACGTCGCCCGTGAGGTCGTCGACCAGCTTCACGCCGAAGTCGACGCGCACGGCACGTCGGTCGCAGCACACCCGGTCCTCGCCGTAGATCGGCGCCAGGATCTTGCGTACGGCCTCGAGTACTTCGTGGGGATGCTTGTCGAGGTAGGTCCGGTCACTGAGCACGACCATGATGTCGACGTCGGCGAGCGGCTTGGTCTTGGTGGCCCGCCGGTAGGCACCGGTGAGGAATGTGTCGTCGATGTCGAGGTGGCTGTCGTCGAGGTGCTCGCGCATCCGTTGCTGACGGTTGCTGGCTTGAGCAGACTCCGTCGGCGTGATCTCCAGGTTGCCGCGGAATTTCTCGAAGGCCTCGCTGATGCTGATCATGATCCTGTCCGGGAGTAGTAGGCGAGTCCGGCGCCGAGGCTGCCGCCGCCGATGGCGGTGCCAACCTCGTGGCGTGTGAATCCGGCGGTGGAGCGCAGCCTGGTTGTGGACCATCCGGCGACGTCCGGACGCCCAGGCTTGGTGTCCGCAACGATCCGGTAGTCACACAGGGACGGATAGGCGCCGACCTTGCGGACGGTGTAGTAGACGGTGTCCGGATCGAGCCACAACTCACCGTCGGCGTCCGGGTAGTAGCCGTAGTTGATGGTGAAGTCGAAGCGCCCGACGAGATCGTCTCCAATCGGCGGGCTCGGGTCGTAGATCTCCAGCACGAGAGAACGCAGGTGCCAGGAGGTGAGCCAAGCCTCGACGCCGTTCTCAAGGGTTGCCCATTGGCTGGCCATCTTGGCCGGGTTCAGTCCGCTCTCCTTCACGATCTGGCGGAGGCTCCGGATGAGGCCGGTCGACACGTGAGTGACGGCATGGGCATAGGTGTTGACGTGGACGGCAGTGCTCATGGCAGCTCCAACTCGTCGGTGTTGATGACGATCCGGGCTGCGCCGGCGTGAGCCTTGGGCTCGTCAGGGACCCCGTCGTCGAGGGCGCGGACGCTGATCTGTGCGTGTCCGGCGAGGGCTGTGCGCAGCTCGTCCAGGTCGTCCTCGGCGCAGGGCAATGAGAGGTGCCAGCCTGGCTGGTCCAGCGGGCGGGACATCAGGGGAGCCTCGTCTTCGGAAGCGTCGACGACATCGCGGCCGTGCACTGTGCGGATCCTGATGCGTGGGCCTGCTGCGGGCAGGACAACGATGGGCGCGTTGCTCGTGTATTCCTCGGCGATGATCAGGGCAGCTGGCCCGGTTACCGAGAGCAGGGCGGCGCGGGCCGCTCCCGTACCCGGGGCAAGCAGGTCGACGATCGCCTGCCAGGTCTGGGACGACGTGCGATGGGGAACCGAGGCGACGCGGCGTGCGATGACGCTCATGCTGTCTCCCGAGCGTGGTCGATGGCGCCCAGGAGGTCCTGGAGGCTGACCCGGTTCGGGTCGCCCTGGGTCTCCGGCCGGTACGCGCACGCCGCGGCGACTGCCTTGCGCAGACGCCGACCGTCCAAGCCCTCGGCGCGCTCGGCCGCCGCATCAAGGGCCTCGACTGCGGTCAGTGACTGTGCTCCGGGGAACGCACGGGCGATCGCCGCGACAGTGTGCTCCAGGATCCAGCGCCGTGCGCCGTGGTCAGGGAGCGGCACCCGGATGACGTTGTCTGCGCGGGATGCCAGAGCCGGGTCGATCGCGTCCGAAAAGTTGCTGGTGGCGAGGACGAAGAGGTCCGTGTGCCGGCGTGCGAGGCGGTCGAGCCCGACAAGGGCCGCGTCCACAGCGCGATGAACGTCAATGGGGTTGGCGTCCATGGACAAAGCCGCCCGATCGGTGAGGAGAGTCTCGACCTCGTCGACCAGCACCACCAGCGGTCCGGCGAATGCCAGTTCTTCGATGACGGTGCCGAATAGGGCCTCCACACTGCGCTGACTTCGTCCGAGCGAAGCGCTGGCCAGAGCGTGGGGGTCGACTTCGACGAACAACCACGGGGTGGACGAGCCGAGGGTGCGGGCGATCTTGTCGGCGAGCCCCCGCGCGGCGGTGGTCTTGCCGACGCCCGGTTCACCGGTGAGCAGTGTGATGCCGTGCAACGGCACGGCGTCGAAGGGGACAGCCTGGCGCAGTCGGATGCTGGCCACGGCGCCGCGGAGCATCCGCTCCTTCATGTCAGCGGGCAGTGTGATGCTCGACCACGCTTCCCGGAAGTCCTCGTCCGGCAGAAGGCGGGCGTCCGCGATCCCCTGCGTCGAGACATCAGGCAGGGAGCGGGGCAAGGCATGCAGTCGTGCGGTTTCGCTCATCAGGCGGCCCCTTCCGGATCCACACGGCAAGGCGAACAGAAGTGCACAGCGGTGCTGGAGGTCCGGAATACAGCCAGAGAGACCAGCCTTGACTCACACTGTACGACGTGTACCGATCGAGGTACAACTGGTTCGAAGGCGCGTAACGGAGGGGTGCAATGATCAGGCCTAGGTGATCGTCCTAGAGTCACCACGCTACGGTGCGCTCAAAGTCGCCCGGCGGAAGGAGGTGGCAAGGATGGACGAACCCATTGACATTGAGGCGCTGCAGATGCTTGTGCAGCAGCACCGCACTCAACTGGGGCTGAGCCTGCGGGCGGCAGCCGAGCAGGCCGAGGTGCCGTTCAACACCCTCGCCCGGGTGGAAAAAGGCCACTTGCCCGACCTTGCAAATTTCACCCGGATCGTGGACTGGCTGGGGCTGTCTCCCGAGCGCTTCTTCCAGCCCTCACGGCTCCGTACGGAGAGCACCCCGGAGGTCATCGCCTACCACCTGTCGCGCGATCCCAACCTCACCGATGCCGCAGCCGAGAAAATCGCCGGGCTGGTCAAGGAGCTGTACGGGAGTCTGGCCTGCCGCGAAACCGAGGTGAAGGTGCACCTGCGCGCGGCCCCTACTTTCACTCCGCAGGCCAGTCGATTGCTCTCCGACCTTCTCAGCGATATGCAGAGCAGGCTGATGGCCTCGGACATGGGCTCCCGGGAAAGGGGCTAGGGAGTGCGACGAGGGTTCAAGTCAGAAGCGGAACGGCTGGCGGACCGCGTGCGCACGCAGATCGGCCTGCGTTCCGACGTCCCCCCGGACATCCGGCAGCTAGCAGAACACCTGCGCGTCGAAGTGATCGACGCGCGGGAATTGGTCGGCATGGACAGCCTGCGAGAGCTCGAGAACCTGCAACCCGGCGCATTCTCCGCCGCCACCTTCCATCTGCCGGGCGGCCGTATTGTCGCTGTCTACAACCCCTGCAACGAGCCCGCGCGCACCAAGAGTGACATCGCCCATGAACTGGCACATGTCCTGCTCGGCCACGAGGTTCGGGAACTGCAGCAGATCGGCGGACACGCATTCTTCACGTGCAACCCCGAACAGGAGGAAGCGGCCAACTGGCTTGCCGGTTGCCTACTGCTACCCCGTCAGCTTCTGCTCCGCCACGCGTATGCAGGAGCCGATGCCGCAGCCCTCGCGGCCGCTACCGGGGTAAGCGTGCCCATGGCCCGCTTCCGCCTGAACACCAGCGGCGTGCTGCTCCAAGCGCGGCGCAGCCGGAGAGCCAGTGGCAGCGGACGCTCTTAATCGACTCCGAAGCGACGAGGTTACACAGTTGTTCCTCGACGTCGCAGCGGATGGTCCATGAGGTTGAAGACGACCAGCAAGAACCCGTCCATCGTCTCCCCCTCAGCGCGTTCGCAGACTCGTCCAATTGGACCGCGCGGTGAACGGCCAAATGGACACGCCGATCACGCCCACCAACACACATCAACAAAGCCGTGTTACTGGCTCTGAACGGCACTTGCCGCCGCAAGATGCGTATCGATCCAGGACAACCCACCTAGATCGAGTTGTTGGCGCGCACGCGTGACCGCGACGTACGCGAGGCGGGCATCAGTATCGATCACGGGTTCCGGGATCGGGCGGCCCTCTGCGTCATGCTGGTCACTGTCCTTGGGAGGCGGAAAGTCATCGCCGATTCGAACGGTTGCCCATTCGCGTCCCTTGGCCTTGTGCGCGGTGGACACGGTTACGTCGGCGTGGCCCTCTTCGCTGAGCTCGTCGACCGCAGTGAGAATGGCGTCGGGGCCGTGCGTGTCGACGAGGTCAACGAAGGGTTGGAGGTCGCCGCCGGCCGGGTCGTACGCCGCGTAGTCCTGTACTTCGCCCCACGAACCGAAGAGGACGAGTTCCGGGTGGCTGGTGCGACGGCCTTCTTTGAGGTCGCGAGCCGCCAGTGCCAGGGCGGCGAGCGTGTGTCCGCCGCGGGTCAGGGCGACGCGGTGGCCTTCAGAGAGAAGGCGCATGACTTCAGCCATGGCACCGATGTTCGTACGGCACAGCACAGCATCCGGGGCGGCAAGTTCTCCGAGCTTGGTAGGAATCGCTTCGCTACCGGTCAGGCGGATAGGCGCCTCGGCGAGTTCGAGCCAGCGGTTGGCCTGCTCGGCGAGGAGAGGGCCGAAGCGGAAGGAGCGGGTCAAAGTGAGCGCGGCGGCGTCGAAGCCGGTCATCACGTCACGGGCGCCGCGCCAGCCGTAGATGGCCTGCGCCGAGTCGCCCACCATGACGAGCTGGGCGTGATCGCGCTGGGCATTGAAGACCTGCTCTAGAACTGGGTTGGTGTCCTGGGCCTCGTCGAGGAAGAGGAAGTCCGCCTCGATCCTGGGTTCGGTCAGCGCCCACATCTTCAGATAGTGGTCGTGTTCGAAGCGGACCACACCCTGATCGGGATTTTGCAGGTCGGCCCAGGCCTTGGCCGCGAACGGCAGGACGATGTCCGTGAGTTGGGTGTGCTCGGCAGGTGTCCCAAGACGGCGTAGGCGCGGGACGTGATGGTGGGTCAGTATGCGGTCGGAGGAGTAGCAGAAGCGCGTCACCGCTCGTAGGGCCGAGTGGGAGAGCGTCTTGTGGCTGATGTCGTGATCGCCGATGCGGATGGGCCGGGTGATGCCGAGAGCCTGGCCGGTCTTCCAGGCAGGCTGGCGGGGGCCGTTGAGTCGGCCAGCGTAACGGTGGCCTAGTGCCGCGTAGGCGGTCGCGTGGGCGGTCTTGCACATCACCGTACGGGGAAAGCGGGTTGCGGCGTCGCCGGCGATGTCCTTGTTGAAGGCTAGGTAGCGACCGCGTCGTTTTGTGCAGGCGGCGAGCATCGCGAGGGTGGTGGTTTTGCCGGTGCCAGCTCCCGCCTGCAGGACGATGTGGTGTCCTGCTCGGAAAGCGTCGGCGGCTTGAACCTGTTCGTCGGTTGGAGTAGGCAACAGAGGCTCCTCAGGAAAGGGGGGAGGAGGACTTGCCGCCGTGGCGGCGACGGTTGACAGCGCTCGCTGCGCAGAGCAGCAGTTCTTCGGGGGTGTGTCGCACCAGTAGCACTTCCAGCTGAGTCGTCAGATGGCAGGTGCGTTCTTCGTCGTCGCGGGCAACGGCATCGGTCACGGCCTGACTCACGAAGTCCCGGGGGCGCTGGCCGCAGACTTCTGCGGCCTGTCGGATGGCGGTGCAAACGGTGTGGCTGAGAGCGAAGTTCAGCCGGACACTGCCCCGTCGGTCCGGGTAGTGGCTGGTCAGGACATCGATGGGGAGCACATCGTCGAGCCGGCGGCGAAGTACTCGTAGCGCGCGCCCGGGAGCCTTCGCTCGCTGCAGAGTCAGCAGCCGGGTCCGATCGGCGTTGCTGGCGAATGCGATGGCACGGCGAGCGCGGTTCAGTTCACCGTTGGTGATAGGCCGGGTCAGGATGATCTCGGCCGCGTGGTGCGGGGTCACGGCTGTGCCGCCTTCCTGCTGTGGCTGTCAGGTCCACGACGCCGGGTCAGTGCCGGGAGCCGGTTGTGGACGTATTCGTGGTGGATGAGCAGATCGAAGGGCTCCCACTCGGCCACCGCCACGTCGGCGGCAGTAGGAGTGACCGCATGCTCCGGGCAACGTTGAGCCCTCCAACGCAATTGCTCTGCATAAGGCAGACCGGTGAGCGCGTAGACGGCCATGACCTCGCCGGGCAAGGACAGCTGGCCGTTCGCGCGGGTGATGGGCACGAGAGTCCAGGTGCCTGCCGGGGCCTCCGGTGCGAGCAGGGGGCTTGTGCAGCGGTTGCGACGCCGAGTCTGGGCGACGCACTGGATTTCGTCCACCGGACGGTTGGCGAGGTAGCGGATGTACAGGAGTTGCACAACCGGCCGAGCCGGACGACAGGCGGTCCTCGGTGAGGCCTCGGTGATCGGAGGAGTAGAGGGCGGAACGAACGCACCAATGTCGATCAGGCGTCGGGTGTTAACCGCCAGAGCACGGCGCAATCCTGCCAGTTCAGGCACGGCAGGTTGACCTTCGCGGGCAGGACACAGCATGCCGTGGGGCAGGCGGCACCATCCGCTGTGGTCGCCTGCCGGATGAGCGACACCGGAGCTGACGTGCCAATGGCATGAGGCGGGCACCTTCTCGGCCTGCAGCTCGTGAGGATGCAGGCGGCTGGGCCGCCCGTTGGCGCGGTGGTACCACTCGATTCGGTTGCCGCAGTCCCGGCAACGGTCGCTTTGACCGCAGCGCAACAGGCGGCTGGCGCTGTCGCTGCTTACGCGCAGGGAACGCCTCGCGCGAACGTGGACGAAGCTGCCATCCCAATGACGTGGGGAAGGGGATGTGGAGCACATGAGGGCGAACCTGCCAGCCAACACGCCGCTCCGTCGGTGTCGCTACCGCCGGTGTCCCCCGCACTGCCGTATTGAGTGAAACTGCCTTTCGAGCATGCGATCGCGCGTTCGTGTCGAGTCACCGATTCGGACGGTTGGTTATTTCCGCCCCCAGGGCTGTCAGCCGTCCGCCTTTTCGGGCAGCTCATGGCCTTTGCACAGAGTGGCGAAGAGCTCGTCGAGCGGGGTGCCCAGGGCGTGAGCGAGGGCATGCCAGGTTTTCAAGGTCCCGATCGTGCGGCCCTGCTCGATCTCGATCAGGGTCCGTCTGGCGAGGCCGCTTCGGGCGGCGAGCTCGTCGTAGCTCCATCCCCTGGCCGCCCTCAGGCGCGCGAGCTCCAGGCGGAGAGCCTCGAAGTCCGGATCGGGCGGAAAGATCGTCACTTGACCATCCGACGGGGCAGACCCCTGCCCTGTCAGTGCAGACCTCTGCCCTATTTCCGCAGGTGGCGAGCTGAGCGAGAGGGCAGAGGTCTGCACTACCGTGTGCGCCCGCCGCACTCCCTGGCGGACTGCGGCGTGGGACGGGACTGGGAGGAGTGCGCGCCCATGAGGCTCTGCGCAACCCGCGCAACACGGCGTGCCTGGACTGTGGAGCTGCGGCCCGGCTCTGGCGGGCCGCAGCTCGCGTGTCGGCAGTGCGACCACCGAGGCGTCGTGCTGCTCGCTGCCGTATCCGCGCGCTCCGCGGTACTTGAGCATCTGGCTGGGCACGCCAGGCGCGACGTTCTGCCGCCGTACCTACGCATTTGTCAGTGCCACGAACGAGGCTGCCGCTGGCACCCCCGTCACCGCGGCTGCGCCGGCCCTATCCGTCTGCTTCTCACACGTGAACGAGGCGGACGGCTCTGGCGTTTGGCGGACGCGTGTACAGCTTGCGCGGCGGCGACGGAGCAGGCAGCTGTGGTTCCGGAGACCCTCCTGCACGTGGCCGCAACACCGCCGGAAGATACATCACGTTATCGCGGACGACGGCCTAGAGGGCCGGGCGACCAGGTTCGGGTGAGAGAGATGCTCAGCTACTTGGCTGCAGCACTGCCGGGGCATGTCGGGGCGGCTGCCCGTCTCCTCGCCGTGCAGTGCGCACTGCGCATGGACTCCGAGGGGCAGGTCCGGTTGCCGACTGGGATCCTGCGCAGCCTTCGCCTCGACCGCGATCCGCTCCCGTGGGGTGAGCTTGAGGATGTGCGGTGGATTCGAACGCCGACTGTATCGGTTACCGACCGGGTGGTGATCTCCCAGATTCTTGATGGTGCGTTGTTCGCTCAGTCTCCCGCGCGTCCGGACCGCAGGCGGGCTGCCGACTGGGCGGTGCGTGCGGCGGGAGGTGGCCGTGCGAGCGCTGGCGACCCGTGTTTGCGGCTGGTCGCTCTCTGCCTCGCGGCACACGCGGATTCCTTGACTGGTCGCGGGTGCGTCGAGATGGACCGGATCGCACGTGAGTGCGGACTCGCACCCGTTGCTCTGCCTGCCGTGCTCGAGCGGTTGACGTCATCCCTCATCTCTTGGAGCGCGTCTGTCGCCGCCGACGACCTTTGCTGGGAGCTGCTGTCGAAGGGTGATCAGCGCCGACAGGTCGTCGGCCGTCCTGACGGCGCTGTCGACTCCAGGAGCTAACGGTGACCGACGGGGACTGGATCCGTTGCGGACTGTGGCGCGCACACTGCAAGCCGCTACCTCCTCCCAGTCCAGCATGAGCTGCTGAATCACCACGGCGTGAAGCGTGCAGCGGAGGCGAATCCCGTCAACTACTCCGCCTTGCGGGGGAGCTGGCGGGATGGTGCCTGTTTCGGACGCCACCCTCCCCCGAGTAATCGCTGACGCGTTCGAATGAGGGGCGCTGACCGGTGCTGATGCGGTTAGAGTAATCGAACGAGCGTACGATGAACATATTGGGTGTATGTCTCAAAAGGGGTGGAGTGATGGAGGTGCGGCATGACGGGCTTCGCCCATCTGCACGTCGCGTCCGGTTACTCCGCTCGCTACGGCGCATCCCACCCCGAGCAGCTTGTACGACGGACTGCCGAGCGGGGTATGGCGGCGCTCGCGCTTACCGACCGGGACACGGTCACCGGGGCGGTGCGGTTCGCACAAGCCTGCGCCAAGGAGGGAGTCCGGCCGCTCTTCGGCGTCGATCTGGCAGTGGAGGCCATTGCGCCCCCGCCGCCCGCCCAACGCCGCCGCACTCCAGCGCGTGGCGGTGCACATGTCATCGAGCCACCCCTGCGGTTTGTGCTGCTCGCACAGAACCGGGCCGGATGGGCGCGGCTGTGCCGCATCACGTCGGCCGCCCATGTCGGCGCTGTATCGGGGAGGGCACCGGTAGTGCCGTGGGACGCGCTGCGCGAGTACGGCGGCCCCGGCCTGACCGTGCTGCTCGGACCGCTTTCGGAGCCCGTGCGGGCACTGTCAGTGGGTCGGGAGGACGTCGCGATGAGGCTGCTGGCGCCCTGGAAGGAAATCTTCGGGAGGGAGGTCCGATTGGAAACCGTTGCGCAGAAACGTTCTGGCACTGGTCCAGGATCCCTGCGCCTGGCCGCCCGCACCCTCGCCCTGGCCGACCACACCCGCACCACCGTCGTGCTCTCCAACGCCGTCCGCTACGCCGACCCCGACCAGCACCGCCTCGCCGACGTCCTGGACGCCGCACGGCTGCTGCGCCCGATCGACCGACGCCACCTGGACAGCGGACAACGCTGGCTCAAGGACGAGCGAGGAATGGAGACCGTCGCGCGGATGATCGCCGAATGTGCCGGAGGAGACATCCGCCGGACCCGCCGTCTGATGGCGGACACCACCGCCACGGCGGCTGAGTGCACCGTCGATCCGGTGGCGGATCTCGGGCTCGGCACCCGGCACTTCCCGGAACCGGCACTCTTCGGCGCCGAGGCTCAGGGGGACGGAGCCGCACAGCTGCTGCGCCGGCAGTGCGAGGCCGGCATGGCCCGCCGCGGCCTCGACCGCGACCGCGTGGCGCTCGACCGCCTGGACGAAGAACTCAACGTGATCTCCACGCTGGACTACGACTCGTACTTCCTCGCCGTCGGCCAGGTCGTGGCCGACATCCGGGCCAAGGGCATCCGAGTCGCGGCCCGCGGCTCGGGCGCCGGGTCGATGGTCTGCCACGCGCTGGGCATCGCCACCGCCAACCCGCTCGACCACCGCCTGCTGTTCGAACGCTTCCTGAGCGTGCGCCGCGCCTCGCTGCCCGACATCGACATCGACGTGGAATCCGCGCGGCGGCTGGAGTGCTACGACACGATCTTCGACCGGTTCGGCAAGGAACGGGTCGCGGTCACCGCGATGCCCGAGACCTACCGCGCCCGCCGCGCCCTGCGCGACACCGGCCTCGCCCTCGGCATCGCGCCCGCGGACGTCGACCGGATCGCCAAGAGCTTCCCGCACCTGCGCGCCTCCGACATCACCGCCGCGCTCGCCGAACTGCCCGAACTGCGCCAGCTGGCAGCCGAGGCCCACCGGTACGGACCACTGTGGGAACTCGCCGAAGGCCTCGACTCCCTGGTCCACGGCATGGCCATGCACCCCTGCGGTGTGGTCATCAGCGACGCGACCCTTCTCGACCGGCTGCCGGTGCAGCCCACGCCGCAGGGCGACTACCCCATGGCGATGGCCGCGAAGGAGGAGATCGAGGACCTGGGCAACATCAAACTCGACGTCCTGGGTGTCCGCATGCAGTCCGCGATGGCCCACGCCGTCGCCGAGATCGAACGCACCACCGGCAACCGCATCGACCTCGACGACCCACGACAGGTGCCGCTCGACGACGTCTTCGCGTTCAAACTCATCCAGGAAAGTCAGACCCTGGGCGTATTTCAACTGGAATCAGCTGGTCAACAAGACTTGCTGTCCAGGCTGCAGCCTCGCAATCCGCAGGATGTCATCGCGGACATCAGTCTCTTCCGCCCCGGCCCAGTCGCCGGCGGCATGCCTGAGCGCTACGTCGCCGCCCGCCACGGCGGCACCCCCTCCTACGCCCACCCGGATCTGGAGCCGGTCCTTTCCGACACCTACGGCGTGACCATCTGGCACGAACAGATCATCGAGACCCTGTCGGTCATGACCGGCTGCGACTACGCACTGGCGGAGATCGCCCGGCGGGCGCTCGGCGAGAAGGGCCGACTGCCGCAGATCAAGGACTGGTTCCACAGCCTGGCACGCGCGCGCGGCTACAGCGCGGCCGTCCGGGACGAGGTCTGGAAGACCGTCGAGGCCTTCGGCGCCTACGGCTTCTGCCGCGCCCACGCAGTCGCCTTCGCAGTACCGGCCCTGCAGAGCGCCTGGCTCAAGGCGCACTACCCGGCGTTCCTGCTGGCGGGCCTGCTCGAACATGACCCCGGGATGTGGCCCAAGCGCGTCTTGGTCGCCGACGCCCGCCGAGGCGGCGTGGAGCTCCTGCCCGTCGACGTCAACCGCTCCCGGGTGAGGCACACCGTGGAGAAGACCGACGGGGACCAGTGGGGCGTACGGCTCGCACTCTCCGCGGTGCACGGCATCAGTGAGGACGAGTCCGCGCGGATCGAGGAGGGGCAGCCGTACGGATCGCTGTCGGACTTCTGGCAGCGGGCCCGTCCCAGCAGGCCGGTCGCCGAGCGCCTCGCGGAGATCGGCGCCCTGAACCGTCTGCACGACGGCCGGCTCACCCGGCGTGATCTGCTGCTCCAGATCGCCGAGTTGCACCGCCAGTCCCGGACCCGGTCCGCGTACGAGGGCCAACTGCCCATCGTCGCGGGCGCTGTTGGCGGGGCGGAGCCGAGCGGTCTGCCGGAGATGACGGGACGCGAGGCCCTCAGCGCCGAGCTGAGCACTCTCGGCATCGATGTCTCCAGGCACCTGATGGAGCACCACCACCGGCTGCTGCGCGAGATCGGCGCGACCGACGCGGCGCACCTGGCCGGGATGCGCGCCGGTCAGCAGGTGCTCGTCGCCGGGGTACGGGCCTCCACCCAGACCCCGCCGATCGCCAGCGGCAAGCGGATCATCTTCGTCACCCTGGAGGACGGCTCCGGCCTGGTCGACCTGGCCTTCTTCGAGGACTCCCACCCGGCCTGCGCGCACACCGTCTTCCACAGCGGGCTGCTGCTGGTGCGCGGCACGGTCCAGGTGCGCGGCACCCGGCGCACCGTCGTCGGCACCATGGCCTGGGACCTGGACGAGATCGCCGCCGCCCGCCGCGACAACGGACCCGAGGCCGCACTCGCCTTCCTCGGTGCCCGTCACCCGCACCCGACTCCCGCCCAGCCGCAGCGGACCCTGGCCAACGGCACCACCGGCGCCCGACTGCACCCGTACGCGGATCTGCAGCCCGCCGGCACCCGCTCGGCCGACCTGAAGAAGTTCGGCCACCGCAGCCCCGGGAGCGCGGGATGACCACACGTCAGCGGCACATCGCCCACCTCCACCTGCACGCCTCGCTCACCGAGGACCAGTACGGTGACATAATCGAACTAATGTCCGGCGTCACGCCTCATGTGCAGGCCGTGCCGCCCGACGCCGTCCAGCTCGACCTGACCTCGGCGCTCAGGTACTTCGGTCTCTCTCCCTACGACATGGTCCAAATGACGATGACGAGACTGAAGGGCCTGTACGGCATCGACAGCAGCGCCGGGCTCGCGGGCAACCGGATGCTGGCGGCGATGGCGGCCGACGCGTCCGCGCCGGGCGAGACCACCTGGGTCCCCGCCGAGCGGGCCGCCGACTGGCTGTATCCCCGCCCGGTCACCGCGCTGCCAGGGATCGGCCGCGCCACGGCGTCGACGCTCGGCAGATACGGTCTGCACACCATCGGCCAGATCACCGACCTGCCTGCGGCGACCCTGCAACGGCTCCTCGGCGTCGGCCAGGCACGGCTGCTCACCGAACGCGCCCGCGGCCACGACCCCCGCCCGGTCACTCCTGCGGAACCGGCGGAGCACCTGATCGCCGACCTGGTGCTGGAGCGGGACTGCCTCGACCCGGCGCAGCACCACCGAGCGGTCCTGGGACTGGCCGACCAGATCGGCCAACGCCTGCGCGGCGAACGTCAGATCAGCAGTCGGCTGACCCTCACCGTGAGATATGCCGACCACAGTTCCACCACGCGTACGCGCACACTGCCTGAACCCACCAACCACTCACCCACCCTCGTGACAACTGCCCTGGGCCTGCTGAGCAGACTCGAACTGCAGCGGGCGCGCGTCCGCGCCTTCGTGATCCGTGCCGACGACCTGCTGCCAGCCAGCAGGGCCTACCACCAGCTCTCTCTGGATCCCAGTGACGCCCGCGCCTGTGCAGCCGAAGCCGCCGCCGACCGCGCCCGCCTACGTTTCGGGACGGAGGCTGTACGTCCAGCAGCCCTGGCGGACTGACCGCTTGCGCCAAGAACCACGTCGTCATCGCTCGCATGCGACCTCGCGTTTAAGAGGCGCGGCGCTCCCCCGTCGCCGCCGGCGCCGTCACCCACCCCGGCGGGCGGGTCCTGATCCGTCAGCTTCCGCCGCCGCGGCCGCCCGCACTCGCTGCTCCTCGCGAGCAGAGCCGACGTCCCGTTCCAGGGGTGTGCGGCTCACGGCCGTCGCGAGGTCCTCCAAGGCTTGCTTCTGCAGTTCCGCCTCGCGCCGCACGACCGGGCTCCGGTCCCCGGCGGCGCCCTCCCACGCGTGGAGTGCCTCCTCCACGCGCCCCCAGTCCGGATTCCTGTGCTCGCGCACGTCGACTGCCGCCTGCGCGGTGTCCGCCTCCAGGGCCTCGGCGAACCGCTCCGCCTCGGGGACGACACGGCTGTCGGCCCGCGGGACGTGGCTCTCCATGAGCATCGCCGCGCGGCCGAACCTCTTGAGCGCCTCCTGCGCCTCCTGCGCCTCGCGCGACGTCAGCCCCCTGGGGCGGACTGGTTCCTGCCTTGCCCGGTCGTATGCCTCCTGCCAGGCGGCACGTGCCTCCCTGCTCGCCAGCAGTGCCCTGCGCATGTCGGCGTGATGCTTCCGGCTCGGTTCGGCATAGTTGCGGAGCACCGCGGCCGCATAACGGCCGTTGGCTGCGAGCCAGTCCGCAAGTCGGCCCGGCAGCCGGGGTGTCTCCCATGCGGGGAACACCACGTACGCCAGCATTGCCAGGGCCCCGCCGAGCAGGGTGAGCACCACCCGTTCCGGGACCGTCTGCTTCCACGCCTGGCCGCCCATGCCGAGCAGGAAGACGACGTACGCGGCGGTGAAGCACTGGGAGTAGGCGTAGCCGGTACGGATCAGCGTGTACGACAGGCCCGCCGAGACCACCGCCAGCGCGCCGAACACATGGGCATCCGGTCCCAGGGCCCGCACCATCCCGGTGGCGAGCGCGACCCCCGCCAGGGTCCCGGCGAGCCGGGCCACCGCGCGCGCGTACGTCCGGTGGAAGTCCGGCCGCATCACCATCACCGAGGCGATGGGCGCCCAGTAGCCGTGGCCCAGGGGGAGCCGGGCGGCGATCAGATAGCCGAACGTGGCCACCGCCGCCAGGCGGACGGCGTGCCGGAACACGGGCGAGTCCCGGCGGAGCTCACGGCGGACCGCCCGCAGGACGACCGGGACCAGCCGGAACATTGTCGGGCGTACCAGGAACTGGGCGCCCGCGGGTCCGGGCAGCGTGGGCGTCCCCCCGCGCGCGCCACCACTCCCGGCGATCTCCAACGCCTCGCCGAGCAGTTCCACGAGCCGCTCGGCGGCCTGCCTCGCGGGGCCCTCCAGTACCTCGTGCTCCTCGTCGACGCGCAGGACGTCCGTGCTCCCGGGCCGCACCTCGGCGGGAGTGCCGCGGCGGATCGAACGGGCGACCGCATCCAGAACGTCGGCGGCCGCGTCGAGCAACTCCCGCGCGCGGTCCCGCCCGGGTCCCTCCGCCGGGGCGCCGACGTCCGGGTCGGCGAGTGCGGCGACGACCGGCCGGATGCGCTCGGCGAGTCCCCGGGGGCCGTGGAGGGCGGGGGGACGGGTTCGGGCCTGTGACGGCGTCACGGCGGCCGCGTCCCGGGCCGTCATCAACGGTTCCGGGTCGAACGGGGCGGTCGGGTCGTGCCGCAGTCGGCGGGCGTAGTCCGCCACGGCGGCCAGGGCGTCGGCGAGCGCGTCACGATGCGCCCCCCAACGGCGGATCGGGAACAGCAGGATCAGCACGGCCTGCGTCACGCCCCCGAGCGCGATGACCCCGGCGTGCTCCAGGGCTCGCCCGACGCTCGTGGGCAGGGTGATGGTCACCAGCATGCTGCCGACCGTCGTCGCTGCGACGATCCCAGCGGTCGATCCGACGGCCCACGCCATTCCCGCGGCAAAGGCCCATACGGCCAGCAGTGGGAGGAACGTCACGAGTCGCCCCGCCGCCAGGTAGCCCACGAAGGTGCTGAGCGCCAAACCCGCGCCCGCGCCGAGCGCGATCACCTTGCGTGGACGCCAGGTGCGCTGGAAGGTGGCCCCACCTGCGGAGTAGGCACCGAGGGCGGCGGACGCGGCATACGCAGGGGAGACCAGCCACAGCGCCGACCCGATGACGATGGCCACCCCAGTGGCCGTACGCAGCGCGAGCAGGGGTTCCAGCCGTGTCTCCTCGATCGTGAGCGCGGATCGCACGACCTCCCCGAAGGCCCGCAGCCACGTCACGGGTGTGAGCCTAGCCGGAACGCCCTGCCGGGTCGCGTCGGCCGCACCGCAGCCTCCTAGCGGCGCCGCGCTCGGCGGACGCACGATCTCCTTACGTGGGGCCGCTCCGCGACACGGTGTTCACCCTGCTGTCCATCCGCACGCCCGTCCGACAACCCGGGCAGCCGGACACCTGGGCCTGTCAGGGCAATACAGGGAGGCTAATTGGGCCCGACATGCGCATGCGTTCGCGCGCCTCGTCGGCCAGGCTGAATGGGAAGCCCAGGGACCGGGAGCCACCCCGGCGCCCGCAGCCGGAGGTTGCCGTCATGACCGTGATGTCCATCGCCAGGTTCGAAAGGTTCTTCCGCGCGGCCGCGGGGCTGGACGTCGACAAGAACGATCTCAAGCGCTACAGCGACTTCGTCGACGCCAAGCTCTACGATCTGCTGACCGTCGCCCAGGCCACTGCCAAGGCCAACGGGCGCGACATCATCCGGACCTGTGACCTACCGATCACGAAAGGCCTGCAGGAGAGCATTCACCACTTCCAGAAGATCGACCAGGAAGTAGAACTCAAGCCGATCCTGGAACAGCTCGCCACCCACCCGGCTCTGGACCGCACGCCCGACGAGGAGACCGAGGCGGCTTATCCGGACATCATCGGCGGACTCAGCCTGGCCCTTGCTCAGTGCTTCAAGATCCTCCACCCCGACCTGAAGAACCCCCAGACCCAGCACTGGGACGAGGCCCGAGCCGTCTTCGACCTCCTGCTGTGAGTGGCGACCGGACCAGGCGGTGCAGACCACGGCCAAACAGCGTCAGCGCGTTCTGCTTCCTCGGCTGCCGCAACGACCTGCTGGCTCGCCGCAGGCCCTCGTCCACGTCCAAGGTGCTGCCGAAAGCGGTCCTGGTCGGTGAGCTGGCCGAGACCGCGGCGGGTACCCGTCGGCTGCTGGAGCCGACCGCTGTGCGGCTTGCGGGGATCCGCACGATCCTCTACCGGCTGGTGTCGTAAGTCGGTCCCGAAGCCCGACCGATCCGCAAGGGCAAGCCCCAGCACCCCAGGCCGATCGGCACACATCCCGGGTGTCGGAGAGCTCAGATTGTGGCGGCTCGACCTCGCAGGGATCATCGAAGGCATGGACAGGAACATGTCCGTCGGGTCCGGGGAGCGGCTGCTGGAGGAACTGGTCAGAGCAGCCCAGCTGGCATCACCTGCGGAACTGCCCGTGGTCCTGAACCGGTATGCCGAGGCCATGGGTCTGGGCAGGGCCGTAATCTATCTGGTCGACATCCAGCAAAGACTGCTGGTGCCGCTTGTCGAAAGCGAGCCGGAACTGGAGCTCGACACTTCGCTGGCCGGATGGGCCTACCGCACCGACTCTCTCCGAGTGGAAGAAGGCCCCTCCGGCGGGCTGCACGTATGGCTACCCCTGGCCGACGGGGCGGAGCGGCTGGGCGTCGTGGAGCTGAACATGAGCGCCCTGGACGGGATCAAGCTATGGCGCTGTCGAACGACGGCGCTGCTCCTCGCACTGATCATCACATCCAAGCGCACCTACAGCGACACCATCGCGCAGCGCATGCGTACCAGGCCGATGCACCTGCCCACGGAGATGGTGAGGGCTTTTCTCCCTCCCCGGTCGATCGGCACCGGGCGGGTCGTTTCGACGGCGGTTCTGGAGCCTGCGTACGAACTGGGCGGCGATGCTTTCGACCATGCGTTCACCGAGGACGTTCTGCACGCCACAATCCTTGACGGCATGGGGCACGATCTGGCGTCCGGACTTGCCACCTCTGTCGCCATGGCAGGCTGCCGTAACGCCCGGCGCAGCGGGGCAGACCTGAACGAACTCGCGGGCACCGTGGACGAGGCGCTGACGAAGTGGCTTCCGGAGCAGTTCTGCACGGGCGTCTTCACCCAGTTGCACATGCCCACCGGCGTGCTGCGCTGGTGCAACTGCGGCCACCCGCCTCCGTTGCTCATCCGTCGCCACCGCCTGCTCCACAATGCCTTGGAGCGGCCACCTGAGCCTCCTTTGGGTCTGCCCGCCAGTCTCGCCGGGACCACCCGTCAGGTGCACGACGTCAGCCTCGAACCCGGTGACCGAATACTGCTCTACTCAGACGGCGTCGTAGAGTCACGCGACGAGGCAGGCGAAGAGTTCGGCCTGGAGCGCTTCACCGACTACATCATCCGCTCGACCGCAGCAGGGCAGAGCGCCCCGGAAGCGCTGCGCCTGCTCATCCACGCCATCCTCGAGCATCGGCACAACAAACTCAGCGACGACGCCACGATCTTGATGTTCGAGTGGCAGCCCCCTGATCCGTGACCGCAAGAGCCGGAGAGCGCAGCCGTGGCGCCGGCACTGCGAGGACGCAGACGCTGTGCCGGACGTGTCCGGAACCGCGGCGTTCGCGTCTCAGCCGCTGCTCTCGGTGCTTTCACTCGTCTCGCTGATCTCGACGTGCCGCGGCTTTGCGACCTCGGCCTTGGGGACGGTGATGGTGAGCACCCCGTCCGACATCTGTGCATCGATCTTTTCGGTGTCGACCTCTCCGGGCAGCCGCAGCCGGTACTCGAAGGCTCCGGTGCGGCGGGTGCTCCGGCGCAGGACGCCTTTGCGTTCCTTCTCCTTGATCTCTCCGGTGACCACCAACTCCTGGCCGTTGGCTTCGACGTCGATGTCCTTGCTCTTGACACCGGGGAGTTCGATCTCGACGTGGAAGGCGTCGTCGGACTCCGTGACATCCGCCAGGGGTGTCCACGCGACTGCGGGCGCCACGCCTCCCACCGTGGATTCGATCAGCCCGCCCATCTCGCTGAGCAGTTGGTCGAACTCCGTCAGCGGATCGCGTGCCCAGCCCAGGGGCCTGTCCTGCACTGCGCCACCGCGGTGGCGCCGGACGGGCATGGTCATTCCCATCGCCTCCTTCTCGTGATCTCCCCGCCCGCTGGGCGTCATGCGAGCCAAGCGGACTCCTTCGGACGGGTGTACGGGGAGCTGTCGGTGCCGCCCGGCGCGGCCGCGTGGCCCAGGTAGCGGTGCACGAAGTGAATACTCATCGCGCCTTCGCCGACCGCGGAGGCCACACGCTTCACCGAGCCGCTGCGGACGTCGCCGGCGGCGAAGACGCCAGGCAGGCTGGTCTCCAACGTCAGGCAGTCGCGGCCCTGGCTCTGCCACAGTTCGCGAACGGAGCACGCCTGCGCCTCCGCGCCGGTGAGCACGTAGCCGCGCGCGTCGAGGGCGAGCGCGCCGGACAGCCACTCGGTGTGAGGGTCCGCGCCGGTGAAGACGAACAGGGCCCGCACCGCGAGGTGGCGGTGCTCGCCCGTACGGTGGTCGACCACGGTGACCGCCTCCAGCGCCTTGTCGCCGAGTGCCTCGGTCATCTCGGTGTGCAGCAGCACGCGCACCCGCGGGTGGCGCTCGATCTGATCGATCAGGTAGCGGGACATGTGCGCCTCGAGGTTCGGCCCACGGACGAGCAGATACACCTGCGGTGCGTACCCGGCCAGGAAGAGCACGGCCTGGCCTGCGGAGTTGCCGCCGCCGACCACCGCCACCGGGTCGGTACGGCACTGCTGGGCCTCGTAGACGGTCGCCGAGTAGTGGACGCTCGCGCCCTCCAACGGTTCGATGCCGGGTGCATGGAGGCGGCGGTAGCGGGCGCCGGTGGCCAGGACGACGGTACGGGCGGTGATCTCGCTGCCGTCGGCGAAGCTGACGGCGTAGTGGCCGTCCCGCGGTTCGAGCCGGGCCGCCTCCGCCGGGACGCTGATCCGGGCGCCGAACTTGTCCGCCTGGAGCACAGCGCGCTCGGTGAGTTCGGCGCCGGAGATGCCGGAGGGGAAGCCGAAGCAGTTGTCAATGCGAGAGGACGTCCCGGCCTGGCCACCGGTGGCCACCGCCTCGACCACGGTCGTGCCGAGGCCCTCCGAGGCGGCGTTCACCGCGGCGGCGAGACCGGCCGGACCGGAGCCGACGATCAGGAGATCGCCGTGGCCGTTGCTCGACGGCAGGGGCGGCAGGCCGATGAACCGGGCCAGTTCGGCGTTGCTCGGATTGCGCAGCAAGGTCGTGTCCCGCCAGATCACCAGCGGCGTCTGCTCCGGACCAACCGCAAAGCGGCGCAGCAGCGCCTCGGCCTCCTCGTCCGTCTCCAGATCGATCCAGCGGTGCGGCAGCCGGTTGCGGGCGGCGAACTCGCGCAGCCGCCGGGTGTCGGGCGAATAGCGCGAGCCGATGATGCGGAAACCGGCGCCCTGCCCGACAAGCAGGGCACGGCGGCCCAAGCAGGCGCGCAGCACCACATCACCAAGGATGGAATCCCGGGTCACCAGGTCACGCAGCTGGTCCATGGACAGGGCGAGGATCTCGCCGGGGTCCCTGACCACGGCGGTGTAGAAGGCCACCTGTCCGTTCAGGAGGCCGAGTTCCCCGATGAAGCGGCCGGGGCCGTGCACACGTAGCAGGTGTTCATCGGGCGTGCCATAGCCCTCGACGATGGCGACCGAACCACTGAGGACGACGTAGAACGTCTCGCACCGCTCCCCCTCCCGGATCAGCACGTCACCGGCGTCAACCGCGCGCCGCCGGCCGTGCTGCGCCAGGCGGGCCATCTGGTCGTCCGACAGGCGGGGATAGGCGCCGTAGATGTCGGGCGTCTCGAAGGGGACGCTCTCCTCCGCCTCGTCCGGCACAGGCGCTGCGCCGGGCCGCGTCTCGTCGCCGGGCATCACACGAACGCCTCATGGACGAAGCACCACCGCCAGTCCTCGCCGGGCTCCAGCGACGCCACGATCGGATGGCCGTCGGCGGCGGCGTGACGGCGGGCATGCCGGTTCGGCGAGGAATCGCAGCAGCCGACGTGGCCGCAGGTCAGGCAGAGCCTGAGGTGGACCCAGGGGGAATGCGTGGCCAGGCACTCCTCGCACCCCGGGGCACGCGGGGTGACGGGGCGTACGAGGGCGAGGTGGGGGTCGGTCCGTACGGTCATGGCCGATCATCCTTTCCCAGCCGGTGCGCGGCCCGCGATCGACTGCTCCACCCACCGCCGCAAGGCAGGGGCAGGTGCGGCACCCGACTGCCGGGCGATGGTCTGTCCTTTGTCGAGGACCAGCAGCGTCGGTACCGCCTGGACCTCGAACCGCCGCGCCAGGCGCGGGTTCTTGTCGATGTCGACCTTGACCAGCTTGATCGTTCCTGCGAGATCGGTGGCGACTTCCTCCAGCGCGGGGCTCACCATGCGGCAGGGTCCGCACCAGGTGGCCCACAGGTCCACGACGACGGGCACGGTGGCCTGCTCGACGACGTCGGTGAAGTCGTCGTCGCCCGCGTCGGCCATCCACGGCAGCGGCTGCTTGCAGTTGCCGCACCTGGGGCGGCCCTCGGCGGCCGCCGGCACCCGGTTGGTGCGCCCGCAGTGCGGGCAGGTGACGTTGGTGGCTTGCACGGTACTCATGCCGCCCGCGCTCCGTTCATGTCCTCGGGCTGGTCGTAGGTGACCACCAGTTCTCCGTGCTCGGCGTCGACGCGGACCTTCGCGCCGTCCTGGACGTCACCGCGCAGCAGGGACCGTCCGACGAGGGTTTCGACCTCGTGGGAGATGTAGCGGCGCAGCGGGCGGGCCCCGTACACCGGGTCGTAGCCCTGGTGGGCGATCACCTCCCTGGCCGCGTCGGTGAGTTCGACGGTGATGCGGCGTTCGGCGAGCCGCTGCCGCAGTTCGTCGAACTGCAGCTCCACGATCCGCTCGATCTGCCGCTCACCGAGCGGCTTGAACAGCACGATGTCGTCGACGCGGTTGAGGAACTCCGGGCGGAAGTGCCCGCGCAGCTCGCCCATCACCAGGGCGCGGGCGTCGGGCTTGATCTCACCCTCGGCGGTGGCGCCGTCGAGGAGGTGCTCGGAGCCGATGTTGGACGTCATGATGATCACGGTGTTGCGGAAGTCGACGGTGCGGCCCTGAGCATCGGTGATGCGGCCGTCGTCGAGGATCTGCAGCAGGGTGTTGAAGACATCGGTGTGCGCCTTCTCGATCTCGTCGAACAGCACAACCGAGTACGGCTTGCGGCGTACGGCCTCGGTGAGCTGGCCGCCTTCCTCGTAGCCGACGTATCCGGGCGGTGCGCCCATGAGCCGGCTGACGGTGTGACGCTCCTGGTACTCACTCATGTCGAGGCGGACCATGTTCTCCTCGGAGTCGAACAGGGCCCGGGCGAGGGTCTTGGCCAGCTCGGTCTTCCCGACGCCGGTGGGGCCGAGGAAGATGAACGAGCCGATGGGGCGGCGTGGGTCGCGGATGCCGGAGCGGGCGCGGATGATGGCGTCGGCGACGAGCTTGACGGCCTCGTCCTGGCCGATGACCCGCTCGCGCAGGATCTCGTCGAGGCGCAGCAGTTTCTCGCGTTCGCCCTCCTGGAGACGGGCGACCGGGATGCCGGTCCAGGCGGCGACGATCTCAGCGATCTCCTCCTCGGTGACGACCTCCCGCAGCAGCCGGTTCTGTCCTTGTTTGGCGGCCAGTTGCTCCTCCTCTGCGGCGAGCCGGCGCTCCAGGTCCTGAAGGCGGCCGTAGCGCAGTTCGGCGGCTCGGTTGAGGTCGTAGGCGCGTTCGGCCTCCTCCGCTTCGTGGCGGACCTGCTCCAGTTCCTGGCGCAGTTCCTGCACGCGGCGGATGGCCTGCCGTTCGGCCTCCCACTGGGCGTGTTTGGCGTCGGCCTCGCCGCGCAGGTCGGCCAGTTCCCTGCGCAGTTCCTCCAGGCGGGCTTTGCTGGCGGGGTCGGTCTCCTTGGACAGGGCCGCCTCCTCGATCTCCAGGCGGGTGACGCGGCGGGTGATCTCGTCGAGTTCGGCGGGCATCGAGTCGATCTCGGTGCGCAGCCGGGCGCACGCCTCGTCGACGAGGTCGATGGCCTTGTCGGGCAGGAACCGGTCGGTGATGTAGCGGTGGCTGAGGATGGCCGCGGAGACCAGCGCGGTGTCCTGGATCTTCACGCCGTGGAAGACCTCCAGGCGTTCGCGCAGTCCGCGCAGGATGGAGATGGTGTCCTCCACGCTCGGCTCGTCGACCAGGACCTGCTGGAAGCGGCGTTCGAGAGCGGCGTCCTTCTCGATGTGCTTGCGGTACTCGTCCAGGGTGGTGGCGCCGATCATGTGGAGTTCGCCGCGGGCTAGCATCGGCTTGAGCATGTTGCCCGCGTCCATGGCCCCTTCGGCGGCGCCCGCGCCGACGACGGTGTGCAGTTCGTCGACGAAGAGCAGGATGCGCCCTTGGGCAGCCTTGACCTCGCCGAGCACGGCCTTGAGGCGTTCCTCGAACTCACCGCGGTACTTGGCGCCGGCGACCAGGGAGCCCATGTCGAGGGCGAACACCGTCTTGTCACGCAGGCCCTCGGGGACGTCGCCGCGGACGATGCGCTGGGCGAGGCCCTCGACGATGGCGGTCTTGCCGACGCCGGGGTCGCCGATGAGGACGGGGTTGTTCTTGGTCTTGCGGCTGAGGATCTGGGTGACGCGGCGGATCTCGGTGTCCCGGCCGATGACCGGGTCGAGCCTGCCGCCCCTGGCCTCGGCGACGAGATCGCGGCCGTACTTCTCCAGAGCCTCGTAGGCCACTTCGGGGTTGGCGGAGGTGACGCGCTGGTTGCCGCGGACCTGGGTGAGCGCGCTCAGGAACGAGTCCCTGGTGATGCCGGCCTGTTTGAGCAGTCGCCCGGCGTCGGTTGAAGAGCCCTCCTCGGCCAGGGCGAGCAGGAGGTGCTCCACGGACACGTACTCGTCCTTGAGGCGTTTGGCCTCCCGTTCGGCGGCATCGAGCAGGCGGGCGAGGCGCTGAGTGACGAAGACCTGGCCGGGTGCCGCGCCGGGGCCGGTGACCTTCGGACGGCGGGAGAGTTCCTCGTGCACGGCAGAGCGCAGCTCCTTCGGCTCAGTGCCGGCCTGTTGCAGCAACCGCGGGATCAGACCGTCCTCCTGATCGAGAAGCGCGAGCAGCAGGTGTTCCCCGTCGACCTCGGTCTGCCCCATGCGGACGGCCGCGGTCTGGGCCTCCTGCAGAGCTTCCTGGGACTTCTGGGTGAGACTGTTCATGTCCATGGGGGTGTTTCACTCCTCGTGCCGGCGCGGCGCAGGGCGGCTTCGAGCAGGCTGATGCGGTCCAGCAGGTCCAGCACCAGGCCGATGGATGCGTAGTTGAGGCAGAGTCCGGAGCGCAGCCGCTGGATGCGGGCGAGGACCGCCGGGGCCGTGGGGTCGAACACCAGGTGCTTCGCGGCATCGCGCTCGGCGTCGACCAGGCCGAGGGCGACGAACCGGCGGATCAGATCGGGGTGGAGGCCCGAGCGACGGGCCACGGTGTCCAGCGAGAGCCTGGGGACAGGCACGAGCGCGTACCGGACAGCCGCCGAGGCGGTGACGTCGGCGCCCGTCCGTACCGGATGGTCGCCCACGCCGGCCCGGCCGATGCCTGCCGCTCTCGCGGGTCGGTCGTTCATCGCGTCCTCCTGGGGTCGAACGAGGAGGTGGCGGCGAGCTCCTCGAAGAGTTCGCGCTCCCGGTCGCCGAGGGCGGGCGGCACCATGACACGGAGTTCGGCGTACAGGTCGCCGTTCGCGCCTCGCGGGTTCGGCATGCCCTCGCCGCGCAGCCGCAGCCGCCGGCCGCTGGACGAGCCCGCGGGCACCGTGACCTTGGCCGTGCCGCCGCCGGGGGTGGGCACCGGCACGGTCGCGCCCAGGGCCGCCTCCCAGGGGGCGATCGGGACCTGTACGTGCACGTCGCGGCCGTCCAGCCGGAACCGGGGGTGGGGCTGGATACGTACCCGCAGGTACAGGTCGCCCGCGAGGGCGTCACCACTGCCCCGGCCGCCCTCACCCGCCAGCCGGAGGCGCTGCCCGTCGGTGACACCCGGCGGCACGTCGACCTCGTACCGCCGCGGCTGCCCCGTGGGACCGGCGAGCGTGACGGTGCGACGGCCGCCTCGGTACGCCTCCTCGACGGTGAGCGACAGTTCGGCCTCCTGGTCCGCTCCGGGGACGCGGCCTCGGGCGGCGCCGGCTCCGAACATGGAGCCGAGCAGGTCCTCGATGTCGATGCCCTCCGCTCCGAAGTCGTCGCCGAAGCCGGTGGTGTACCGGACACGGGGGCCGCCCGCGCCCGCGGGCCTCCGAGCGCGGAAGCCGCCGCCCGCTCCGGCCGCGACCCGTTCGTCGAAGTCCTCGGGGATCTTGCGGAAGTCCTCGCCGAAGCGGTCGTAACGGGCCCGGGTCTTCGGGTCCGACAGGACGCTGTATGCCTCGTTGAGGTCCTTGAAGCGTTCCTCCGCCCCGGGGTCCTTGTTGACGTCGGGGTGGTACTTGCGGGCGAGCTTGCGATATGCCTGCTGGATCTCGTCCTGGCTCGCGGTCCGCGACACGCCCAGCACCTCGTAGTAGTTCCGTGCCATGACCGGTCACTCCCGCTTCGCGACCGTCACGGCGGCGGGCCTGAGCTGCCGTTCGCCGTCCCCGTAGCCGGGGCGCAGCACCTCGACGACGGTTCCCGGTGGGGCGTCGGGGTCCTGGACGACGCCGACCACCTCGTGCCGGGCCGGGTCGAAGGCGACGCCGGTCTCCGCGTGCCGCGGGTAGCCGAGCAGTTCGAGGACGTTCACCGCCTGGTCGCGGACCGCCCGGACGCCCTCCACGATCGCACCAGGATCGGCGCCGGCATGGGTCAGGGCGAGCTCGAGGTTGTCCAGGACGGGCAGGAAGGCGGCCGCCGTGCGGGACCGCTCGACCGTCCGCTCCCGCTCCAGTTCCCTGGCGTGGCGCTTGCGAAGGTTGTCGAGGTCGGCGAGCGCGCGCCGCCAGCGGTCCTCCAGCTCCTGGATCTCGGTCGTGTACTCGTCCTCGGCAGGCGCGGGGCCGGCGGCGTCGGGCCCCGGTTCGCCGTTCGCCGCTTCCGGCCGGGTCGGCGGGCCCGGTTGGGGCAAATCCCCGCGCGGAGGGCGTACGGCGCCTTCCGGAACCGGTTCGACCGGCTCCGACGCGGCCCGGTCGGGTTCCTGGGGACGGCTGGGCATGGCGCGCCTCAGTCCTTGTCGAACTCGGCATCGATGACGTCGTCGTCACCGCCACCGCCGCTCGGGCCGCCCCCGGTCGCGCCGCCCCCGGTGGTGTCCTGGCCGGGACCGCCTGCGGTAGCGGCGGCGCCCTGATGGGCCGCCAGCCCGGCGAGCACCTGCTGGAGTTCGGATGTCAGGGGCCGCACGCGCTCCACACCCGCCTCTTCCTTGACCGCCGCCCGGGCGTCGGACACGAGCATCTCGGCGCGTGCCTTCTCGTGCGCGGGCGCTGCGTCGCCCAGTTCGGAGAGGCGCTTCTCGACCTGGTACGCGACGGCGTCGAGCTCGTTGCGGGCGTCGACGGCCTCGCGGAGTGCCTGGTCCTGGCCCCGGTTGCGCTCGGCCTCCTGGACCATGCGTTCGACCTCACTGCGGTCCAGGTTGGAGCTCTCGCTGATGGTGATGCCCTGTTCCTTGCCGGTGTCCCGGTCACGTGCCTTGACGTTGAGGATGCCGTTGGCGTCGATGTCGAAGGTGACCTCGATCTGCGGTTCGCCCCGCGGCGCCGGGCGGATGTCGGTGAGCTGGAACCGCCCGAGCACCCGGTTGTC
Source organism: Streptomyces sp. PLK1-5 (assembly GCA_037034305.1). Lineage (GTDB taxonomy): Bacteria > Actinomycetota > Actinomycetes > Streptomycetales > Streptomycetaceae > Streptantibioticus_A. The sequence continues at coordinate 101,347 of JBAGJY010000003.1, read as the reverse complement.
GGCAGCCCGTTCGCGCTCGCCCTGGAGGACGACGACGTCGACGGCGGGCTGGTTGTCCTCGGCGGTGGAGAAGGTTTCGGTGCGGCGGACGGGGATGGTGGTGTTCCGCTCGATGATCTTCGTCATCACGCCACCGCGTGTCTCGACACCCAGCGACAGGGGTGTGACGTCGAGCAGCAGGACGTCCTTGACCTCGCCCTTGAGCACCCCGGCCTGGATCGCGGCGCCCAAGGCGACGACCTCATCGGGGTTGACGCTCATGTTGGGTTCCTTGCCGCCGGTCAGCCGACGCACGAGGGTCTGGACCGCCGGGATACGTGTGGAACCGCCGACGAGGATGACCTCGTCGATGTCGCTCTCGCCGACCTTGGCGTCGGCCATGGCCTGCTGGACCGGTCCCAGGCACCGCTCCACCAGGTCGCTGGTGATCTGCTCGAGCGTGGACCGCATGATCGAGTCGGTGAGATGCTTGGGGCCCGAGGCGTCGGCGGTGATGAACGGCAGGCTCACCTGCGTCTGCGTCACCGAACTGAGTTCTGTCTTGGCCTTCTCCGCCGCCTCGAACAGGCGTTGCAGCGCCTGCGGGTCCTTGCGCAGGTCGATGCCGTTCTCCTTCTGGAAATCGTCCGCGAGGTAATCCACCAGTCGCCGGTCGAAGTCGTCGCCGCCCAGGTGGCTATCGCCGGCGGTGGAGCGCACCTCCACCACGCCGTCGCCGACGTCGAGGATGCTCACGTCGAAGGTGCCACCGCCCAGGTCGAAAACGAGGACGGTCTCGTGCTGCTTCTTGTCCATGCCGTACGCGAGGGCCGCCGCGGTCGGCTCGTTGATGATCCGCAGCACCTCCAGTCCCGCGATCCGTCCGGCGTCCTTGGTGGCGGTGCGCTGAGCGTCATTGAAGTAGGCGGGCACCGTGATGACCGCCTCCGTGACCCGCTCCCCCAGCTGCTTGGAAGCGTCGTCGGCGAGTTTGCGCAGCACCTGGGCGCTGATCTCCTCAGGCGCGTACAGCTTGTCGCGTACCTTGAAGCGGGCCGCCCCGCCGTCGCCCTCGACGACGTCGTACGCCACCGCCCTGGCCTCGTCGGAGATCTCGTCGAAGTGTCGGCCGATGAACCGCTTGGCCGAGTAGATGGTGCCCTTCGGGTTGAGGATCGCCTGGCGCCGGGCCAGCTGGCCCACCAGACGTTCCCCGGTGTCGGTGAAGGCCACCACGGACGGTGTCGTGCGGTTGCCCTCGCTGTTGGGCACGACGGACGGCTCGCCGCCCTCCCACACGGCGATCACCGAGTTGGTGGTGCCCAGGTCGATGCCCACTGCCTTCGCCATGAGGAACTCCTCCCGGTCCGGCGCCTGCGCCGACTCTCCGGATCATGTTCGTTCAGGTACGGGTGGAACCTCCGCCGGTGGTCACAGCCAGCCGATCGGGACACCGGAGCGCACCGCTCGCCCGCGGCCCTGCCGTAGTCCATCCGGCCGATCACCTGCTCGACCATGCGCACGTCCTGGCCGTTGATCGCCACCGTCTCCACGGGAAACCCATGGTCGGAGAGGTGGTCAACGGTGTGTTCGGATTCCCGGTACGTCTTGTACGAGGCAACCGGCCTGCGATGCTGCTCGGTCATCGCTCAGCCCTTCCTGCCGGCGCGCACGGAGGGTTTCGAACACTCCCCAGGATGGCGAGCCGAGTGGCTCCACGCCTGCGCCTGGCGAGTCAGAAATGCACGGGTTCGGTACCCCCGCGAGTGCGAAAGGGGCTATCCGGACATCTCGGATAAGCCGACCCGTGAGCGGGTACGCGAAACACCGCTCGCCTCCCTGTAGGGTTGGAGAGAACGGAGTGATCCCATGGTCGGCAGCCGGGCGCACAACCTGTACCGCCGGCGCTCCGATCGGGAGGGCAGCATTCCGCGGGGCAGCGCCGGGCGGCACCCCAGGGTCGCGCGGAAAGAGCCTCGCCCACCCGCTCCAACCCCAGCCGACCATGCCCCCCACGAACTGATGGCGCTCTCCCGCGCCCTGTTCGACACCCCGGACGAAGGCGAGATCCTGCGCTTGGCCATGGACCACGTGGCCGCCGCAGGGCCATACAGCGCCGAGGCCGGATACCTCAAGGTGGACGGCGACCTGGTCCCCAGCCCGAGGAACGGGGAGATCCATGCGCCGGCCGTGGACTGCAGGGTGCGGGAGCTGGCCGGGCAAGACGGCCCTGTGACCGTACCCGGCCGGCCCTGGGGCCGGGCCCTGGGGCTACGCGGACTTGAGAGGCTCCACGGCTACCTCGTGGTGACGTCCCGCTCCCGGCCCACCGATGCCGAGTACTCCCTGCTCGTCACGCTCGTCCGGCACACCGCCGCTGCACTGTCAGTCGCCTTCGCACACCGCCGCCAACGCGAGGACGCGCTGGAACTGCACCGGCTAAGGGAGGAACGCACAGCCCTCCAGCGGCAGCTGATCTCCGTCGCGGCTGAGCTGGGGTACCAGCGGGCCGTTCACGCGCTCATGGCCGACGTCGCTGCCTCGAGCGGCGGCGAGGAAGCCATCACCCGCGCACTGCACAGGCTCACTGGACTCCCCGCGCTGGTCGAGGACCGCTTCGGTCGACTGAGGTCCTGGACCGGTCCCGGCCGCCCCGACCCCTATCCGGAACCGGACCCCGTGCGCCAGGACGAAATGCTGCACGCCGTCGCCCGAGAGGTCGGGCCGGTGCGGATAAAGGACCGGCTGATCACCCTGGTCCGCCCGCACGGCGAGATCCTGGGCGTGCTGGCCCTGGTCGATGCCCGGGACGAGGCCGACGAGCACACCGTGCTAGCCCTGGAACACGCCGCCATGTCGCTCGCCCTGGAACTGGCGCACCTGCGCAATCTGGCCGAAGTGGAGCTGAGGCTGCACCGCGAGCTGGTCGACGACCTCCTGGCAGGGACTGACGAAGCGAGCGCCTACGCCCGGTCCGAGGCAGTCGGACACGACCTGCACCGCAGCCACTACGTCGTCGTGGTGCAGTGGTCGAACCGGACTGCGGACGACTCCTTCGCGCAGACCGTGGGCCGGGCGGCCTCTGCTGTGGGCATGCGCTCGCTGCTGACCCGACGTTCCGACCACGTGGTCCTGGTCGCCGACGACAGGCCGCACGCCCGCGCGCTGTACGAGGCGCTCGCCCGGGAGACCGGGACACAGTCCGGGACGATCGGGGTGAGCGCCCGTTGCGACTCCCTGGACGACATCCCCCACCGCTACCAGGAGGCGCAGCGCGCCCTGGAAGTGCGCCGCCACTCCCGCGAGCGCTACGGCACGACGTTCTTCGACGAGCTTGGCCTCTACCGCATCCTGGGACCTGTCAGCGATTACCGGGAACTGGAGACGTTCGTCCACGAGTGGCTCGGGCAGCTCATCGACTACGACTCCCGGCACCACGCGGCCATGGTGGAGACCCTGTCCCGGTACTTCGACTGCGGCGGCAACTACGACGAGACCGCCGAATCCCTCGCGATCCACCGCAGCACGCTACGCTACCGGCTCCAGCGCATCCGCGACATCAGCGGCAACGACCTCGCGAACGTCGAGGACCGGCTGAACCTCCAGGTGGCGACCCGAGTGTGGAAGATCGTGATGGGCGGACACGACTGATACACCGCCAGAACTATTGTGTGAGCGATACCCGGGCGGCAGTTGGCCGGGCTGCGCTGTGACAGCGCTGCAGTGGGTGGTTAGGCCCTTGCTGGTGGTCCGGACCGGCCCAGACCGCAGACGCAATCAGCGACTGGTGAAGCTTGGCCCGCATCCACGCTACCTCGGCCTCCAGCCCACGTGGGCCGTTGCCGGGAGCGTCGCTATTCAGCGGCGCGTCTTGCGTCATTGCACCCTCCAGTCCTTCTCGAAACCGCTGCCGCCCTTCCCCATGCACCAGGCTTTCCCCGGCTCGGAGTACTACGGCGGCTCCGCCCCATCCGCGCCCTTCGACTGTCGGTGCGCCTATCCCGTGCCCCGCGCTGGCTGCGCGGACCCCGGGACCAGACACGGATGGTTCCCGCGTTCACTGCGTTCCGCTCACCGAAGGAGGAGCCCGACTATGTCCCGGCAGCATCGCCACAGGTACGCCGCAGCCTTTCCCTGTAGCCTCCCCGCCCGGCTCATGGACGCCTACGGGAAGTTCCCTCGGCAACAGCAAGCCTCGGGACGCACTGCAACCGGCCCAGACCCACCAGGTTTTGAGCCGGAGTCAAGGTCAGGACGTAACAACGCCGGTTCCTCACGTACTCCTCTTCGCCATCGCTCCCCGGACCCACGCCATCTGGCAGTGCTGACGTACTCCGCGTTTGTCAGGGCTGCTCCCACCCTCCCCGGCACCACCCGGATCAGGCTGCCCTCAGCTTCGCTACCCTGCGGCGACAGGGCAACGGTGCAGGTCTCTCACCTCCACACGGAACACAGCGCCTCGCGGCGCAACCACAGATCTTGACAATGACTCGAGTTGACGATCCACAATGCTGAGCGACGGCAACCGCGCTCCCTACCGGCTGTCACAAGCCGCAACCGACCAGCGAGGCCCAACAGCGCGGCGCCGCACGCGCGGGCCTCATCATGGCCGTAGCGCGTCAAGGGCTCCGCCGAGTCGGCGGTGTGGCAGTCACGCCGGTTCGGTCGTGTCGCGCGGCCGACGGGCGCCGTTGAGCAGAGCATGGCGACGACACCGAGTCGGCCGCCGTCACCACGGACGGGTGCGGTGCCACCCGTCCTGCCCACCGAGTGAGCCACGCGGTCCAGGACCACTCACCGTCCTGGAGGAACCATGACCCGAGCTGAAGACAAGGCGCCACCGATCGGTGCCCTGAACGGGCGCATGCTGATGGCGGCAGTGGTATCCGCGATCAGCGGGCTGCTGTACGGCTACGACACAGGCATCATCTCCGGCGGGCTGCTCCAGATCGCCAAGGAGTTCCACATCGGAAACACCATGAAGGAGGTGATCGCGGCTGCGATCCTCCTGGGTGCCGTGGTCGGCTCCCTCACCTGCAGCCTGCTGTCCGAACGCGTCGGTCGACACCGCACGATCCTGATGATCTGCGTGGTGTTCGTCCTCGGCAGCCTGGCCAGCTCACTCGCACCCACTGCGGTCGGTCTGGCCCTGGCCCGGGTGCTGCTCGGCTTCGCCGTCGGCGGCGCCACTCAGACCGTACCCATGTACGTTGCCGAGCTGGCCCCCAAGTCGATCCGCGGACGTCTGGTGCTCTGCTTCCAACTCGCCATCGGTGTCGGCATCGTCATCGCGACGCTCGTGGGCGCGAGCGAGGCGGTCTCCTGGCGGGAGGCGATCGGCGCAGCCGCCGCACCGGCACTGGTGATGCTTCTCCTGCAGTTGCGGCTGCCCGAGAGCCCGCGGTGGTTGGTGCTCAAGTTCGGCCGCGGTCGTGCGGAGGAGGCGCAGAAGGTGCTGTACAGGTTGAGGCCCGACGGCTACGACGTCTCCTCCGAGCTCGAAGAGATCGTCGCTCTGGAGGGACGCCAGCAGCGGACCAGCAGAGGCAACCGCGGTTGGAGCGGGCTGCGGCAGCCATGGGTACGGCCGGCCTTGGCAGTCGGCTGCGGCATTGCCCTGTTCACCCAGCTGTCCGGCATCGAAATGATCATCTACTACGCTCCGACCATCCTGACCGACAACGGCTTCTCCAAGACGACCGCGCTTTGGGTCAGCGTGGCGCTGGGCACGGTCTACCTCGTCATGATGGTGGTCGGCCTGATCATCGTCGACAAGGTCGGGCGCCGCCGGCTGACTCTGGTGATGGTGCCCGGCACGGCGCTCAGCCTGTTCGCGCTCGGCGCCTTCTTCGTCACCGGCCACTCCGGCCGCGCCTACGTGCCACCAATCGTCGCCTGCCTGCTAGCCTTCATGTTTTTCAACGCTGGCGGGCTCCAGTTGATGGGCTGGCTGACCGGTTCCGAGATCTACCCCCTGGCGGTGCGTGCGGCGGCCACAAGCGTGCAGTCGGCCACTTTGTGGGGCACGAACCTGCTGATCACGCTCACACTGCTGACGATGATCAGTATCTTCGGTGTGGGCCAGGTGTTCTGGATCTACGGGATGTTCAACGTCGCGGCGTGGCTGTTCGTGTGGTGGCGGATGCCCGAGCTCACCGGACACAGCCTCGAAGACATCGAGAGGCACCTGAAGAGCGGGCGGTTCCGCCCGCGCGACTTCGCTCGCGTCTGACTGCTTGAGCAGGACCATCCGGGGACGCGCGTCCTCGTCACGGGGGGATCTGAGCAATGCTCAGGACTTGTGGAGCAGACCCGGGAGGGACGCGGAGGGCGTACCTTCCCGAATGATCCTTTGATGGTCAGAGGTCGGGGCCAGCGTGGGCGGCGACGGCTGCGAAGACGGAGCCGGTGTCCCAGCGGGTGGTGGCCAGGGAGGCGCCGGAGCGGGCGGCGAGGTCCTTGACGAAGGCCCAGCCGGTCAGCGGCTGGGTGTCGGGGATCTGGGCGGTCAGGACGCGTGCGGCCTCCAGGGGCAGCCGGGCGGCCAGGTCGACGCGTTCGTCGCCGGTCAGCTGACGTCCCAGCCCGGCAAGGACCAGGCGGACGGCTTCCTCTGCTTTCTCACGGGTGGGGTAGGCGCCTTCGTAGCGGACCTTCTCCAGCATCTGCTCGTACGCCGTCCCGTACGGCTGCTGGTGCTCAGACGGTACGCGCACGTCGGTGATCACTGCGGTGCATGCCTTTAGTGGAGCGGTGCCGGTGTGCGGCACCGGTGGTCAGGTGGGCTGGGGGCGGCCGAAGAGGAGGTCGTAGCCGGCGGGGAGCTGGAGCAGGATCTGGCCCAGCAGGTCGTCGCCGGCTGTGTCGGCGACCGTGGACAGGACGGCGCTGACGTCCCAGGTCGCGGTCTGCTCGGTGGCGCCCTCGATCCAGGCTGCGGCCGCCAGGACGAACCGCTCCGGGGGCAGCGGTTCGGCGCTCTGCAGCGGGTTGAGGAGGATCAGGGCGAAGTCCTCCGGCAGGCGGGCTGCGAGCTGGGCGCGGACTTCGCCGACCAGGTGCGCGCCAAGCAGGGCGAGCACCACGCGGGCCGCGCGCTCGGCTTCCTCCGCAGTGCCGTACTCGCCGCATTCCTTCACGTGGTCGAGGAACGCTTCGCGTCGCAGAGTCATCTCGACCGCCACCCCTTACTTCTTCGCACTGCCCACAGGGGTGCGGAGGGCGGGGTGAGGAAGAGATCAGGCGCCCGTCCTCCGCACCTGTCCGGCCGGTGTCAGCCGGAGATCTCCTTGCGGCCGGTCCCGACGCCGATGGAGATCTTGCGGGGCTTGGCGCGCTCGGCGATCGGGATGCGCAGGGTGAGCACGCCCGCGTCGTAGTCGGCCTTGATGTGCTCGGTGTCGAGGGTGTCGGCGAGCACGATCTGGCGGGAGAAGACGCCCAGCGGCCGCTCGGACAGCTCCATCTGCACGTCGTCGGCCTTCGTCACCGGCCGCCGCTCGGCCTTGACGGTGAGCATGTTCCGCTCGACGTCGATGTCGATCGCGTCCGGGGTGACGCCCGGCAGGTCGAAGGCCACCACGTACTCGTCGCCCTCGCGGTAGGCGTCCATCGGCATCGCCGACGGCCTCGACCAGGTACCCGGGCCCATCAGCTGCTGCGCCAGCCGGTCCAGCTCACGGAAGGGGTCGGTGCGCATCAACATCGTGAAAACACCTCCAGCAGGTTCAGGCAGTTACTGCCAATGCGCCTCACTGACACCGTTGTAACATGTCATCCAATGGATGACAAACACGGCGTCGTCTGCCCGATGACAAGCCCGAGGGAGGTGCCCGTGAATCCGGCCGACCAGCCGTCCTCGCCCAGCACCGACGCCCACAGCCCGGCGTCGTTCCTCGCCGCCGCGGCGGCCCTGCAAGCCATAGACGACGCCCTACGCGTCGCCCAGCAAGAGTCCAAGGACGTCCCCGATACCTCCGGTCCCGGGCCGGAGCAGGCGCTGGCCTCCCTGATGCTGCTGCGGCAGGTCCGCGAGCAGCTCGCCGGATGGGAAACCGGCCTGATCGAAACCGCACGCGACGCCGGCGCCAGCTGGGCCGACCTTGCCCACCCCCTCGGCGTCGCCAGCCGCCAGGCCGCCGAGCGCCGCTACCTGCGCGGCCGTCCCGGCCCCGCCGGGACCACCGGCGAAGAACGTGTGACAGCCACCCGACGGGCCCGGGCTGCTGACCGCACCGCCGCCGCCTGGGCCCGCCGCAACGCGGCCGACCTGCGCCGCCTCGCCGGCCAGATCACCGCACTCACCGACCTTCCCCCCGCCGCCCGCCGCCCGCTCAGCGAGCTCCACGCGGCCCTCGCCCACGACGACCCCGCCGACCTCATCGCCCCCCTGGCCGCCGCCCGCCCCCATCTGGCCGCCGCCCATCCCAACCTCGCCACCCGGCTCGACACCCTCACACTCCCCTGACCCCGCCCGGCGCACCGCACCAGCAGCCCGGTCAGCCCCCGCCCCCAGGTGGGTGAACGAGCGGAGACCTGGAGACCGCGCGGCCGCGGTGATCAGCCGCTTGAACCGCGGATCCGCGGTCCGCTCGATCGAGGTCACAACCCACCCCAGGGCCCAGACGATGGTCAACTTCACCACCAACGACACTGAGCCGAACGAGTGACGGGCCGGACCCTCACAGCTTCAAGATCATCCCATGGCCCCTTTTGGGCTCACCTCGGCGATACCCCACGAGCGGTCGATCGTCGCGGGGCTGCGGCACGCGTACGGCGAATGCTCTCCACAGTCCACCGCCGCACCACCGCCGAGGCCCACGGACGGCTTGGCCGCGCCAGTGACCCGGAGTGGAAGGCCAGACGACGTCTCCTGCACAACCGCGAGGACCTCACCGATGAGCAACTCGCGAAGATGTGGAACCCATGCTGGACGAGGAACAGATCGGGCAGACGCTGCTGACTGCGTGGATCGCGAAGGAGAGCCGGCGCAATCTCCTCGCCTTGGCCCGGACCGGCGCCGACCGACACCAAGTCGGCCATGCCCGATGGAAGTTCCTCTCCTGGTGCGCGGACTCGGACATCCCCGAGGTCGTCCGACTGGCCGTGACCGTGGACCGGTGGTGGGCGGGGATCGCCGCGTTCCTCGACACCGGCCACAGCAACGCCAAGAGCGAGGGCATCAACCGCGTGATCAAGCTCGTCGCCCGCAACGCCTTCGGCTTCCGCAACACAGAGGATCAACGCCTACGCACACGCTGCGTCACCACCCGCCGAGCCCACGGACACCTCCGCACCGCTCAACTTTGAAGACCCGGTATGGCTCAGGTCCCTGGATCCGTGGTCAAGAACCTGCGGGCTGGGCCGCGCCGCCGAGGCATGTGCATCACCGTGGCGTCGGCGGCGTCCTCCTGCTCGCGGCGGAGGTTCTCCACCTCGATCGACAGTTCTACTGCGGTGCGGCGCAGGAACGCGGTCAACTGCTGTTCCGATGCCAGCCGTTGCTTCGCCTCCTTCAGCTCCGCGACCACGGCCGCGTATCGCTCGGCAAGCTCCTGGGCGGCGGTGGGCACTCTGTCTTGCGCCTTGGCTTTGAGCCGGAACTCGTCGACCAAAGCCTGGTGTTGCGGATAGACCACATCACGACGCAGCCCGGATTCGACGATCAGCTCGGTGGCGGTCAGCTTGCCCGAGACCGAGCGCAGCGGCGTACCAGCCAGCAGCCGCTCGGACGCCGCCTTGATCGCAGCGGCGTCCTTGTCCCGGTCACGTGGTCTGCGCCCCATCTGCTTGCACCTCCATCTCTTCCCGGCCGCTCGCGCGCCGACCCTGTTCATGTTCCGCGATCACCACACGCATCGGAGCCGCCTTTGCTGCCGCACGGTCCCGTAGCGGCTTCGGCGACAGCCGATCGGCTGCGGCAGCCTCCCACCGAGCGAATTCCAGCTTCTTGCTCTCTATGTCGCGGTCGGTGTAAGCGAGGTTGATGCATGTGGTGCGGCAGAGCTGTTCGTCCGGCCCATTCGCCTCAAGTCCGGCTGCTTCTCGCTCCTCCCGGCAGGCCGCAGTCTCGTGTCGCCACACGCAGGTCATTCCCAGTCCGTGGTGGATATCGGGATGCTTGCTGGCCAGCAGACGTTGGGCGTTGTCCGCCTGGTTTACGACGCGGCCCGCGAAGACGGCCGCGGCCTTCCGTACTCTGCGCCGGTACTCCTGTGCGGAGGGCCCGCTGACATGTTCGCCGTCATCGAGTGCCCGCAGGTCCTCGTCCACCTGTTCGCTAACCATCTCCAGTTCCTCGACGGCGAGGTCCTCCATCCAGCTGGTGTCGGCGTCTCCGGCGTAGCCGAGTGTCACCTTCGCTCGCACGTGCCCGTACTGCGCTTGCGCCGCAGCGAGTCCGCCCGGGCGCCGCACCACGAAGTACGCAAGCGTCCGGCGGAAACGTGCCGCGTGTATTGCCTTAACGGGGTCAGGCGGGAGAGCCGGATCATCCGGGCCCGAGAATTGCGTATTCACCCAGTCCATGAACTCCCGGATGTCGTCGTTCATCGTGCCCGACGGCTTCGACTGTTTCCGGCGTGCTCGGGCCGTGGTGGTGCGTTGCCGGCTCGGCGGGAACAGCAGCTCGGCGTCAGAGAGCGATTCCAACATCTTCACGGCCGGAGCGACCGCGCTGACCACGGCCCACGGCCGTTCCTCCGTCCCCTCCGGGTTGGGGGCGGGATCGTGGTCAGACCCTTTGCTGCGCCGTCCGACGAGCACGAGCCCGCCGTACTCGTCCTCGCGCAGACATCCGCGGCGCAACTGCAGAACTTCGCCGCTGCGCATGCCGGAGAGGTAGCAGATCACGATGAAGCATGCGGCAGTCAAGTGCCGTACCAGTTGATTGACTTCACGCACACCGATCGGACGGTCGCGCCACGGAGCGCCCTGAAACGTTCCGTTGATCGGGCCGAGGCAGTAGACGTCGGGTTCCAGTTCAAGACCGTAGTCCTCGGCCATGGACAGCAACAGGCTGTCGTACGGCTTAACCTTGGGGCCACTGGACGCCACCATGCGGGCAATATGCGCGTGATCCACTCCGAGCTGGCCGCCGTGACGCTCGCGGCGCCGCGTGCCGGGCAGCCCTCGGCCCGTGCTGTGCAGTTCGGCCAGGTAGTAGGCGAGGCGCTCCTTCATGGAGCCGTGGCCGAACCGGGCCCGTGCTGCCAGGGTTGCCGGATGCTGCCCGCCCATGAGCAGTCGTGCTTCATGGGCCGCGTGGCGGATGTCGGGCCCGAAGTCCTCGATCATCCGAAGTGCCCACGCCAGCAGGGCTTCCATGGTGGCGGGGGCAATGCGGGGGGTCTTGTTGTACGGGCCCTGAACGCGTTTGACGCCGATCAGGTCCTCAGCCGAGGCGGTGCCCCAGGGTCTGCGGCGCGGGAGGCGGTGTTCCTCGGGGAGCGCGTCCCGGTAGCCCCAGACGACCCGGACCGCGTGCAGCAGGCGGCACTTGTCCGCACCCGAGTTGTTCAGGTCCAGTACATGGTTTTTGTACCGGCCAAGGTCCTGACTGCTGACGTCACACAAGCGCGTGACACCACGTGAGTCCAGCCACGCGGCGAAGACCGACACCGACATGATCCACTTGTGGACGGTCAGGACCTCGGGCTGTTCGTCGATCCGCCCCGGCTGCAACTGCGCGGGCCAGTTCGTGTTCAGCGCGAACCAGGCCCACGTCCTGAAGCCCTCCCGCAAGGCATCGGGCATCAACCGGTCCCAGCTCTCGCTGACCGGACACAGCTGATCGTCGAGCAGACTCGGTCCCAGGTGCCAGACCGGATCTCCGAACCGGGACAGCGCAGTGGTGTTCGTTGCCTCGCGAAGCGGCCGATGGGCCAGGACCAAGGTGTCCGGGCCGGGCAGAAAGGCCGCGCCGACGGTCGTGCCCTGCGTGATGTCGGTCATCGCAGATCCATCCTCCCGTTGATGAGGCCGTCGACGAGCGCCCGTTCGACAGCGGTGACCCGGTCACGGGCATCGACCCGCTCGGCAGGGGTGTAGTGCCCCAACAGGTTCGACAGACGGTTGAACGACTCGGCGTAACGGTGGGCCCACAGGCGGGGATCCAGATCGCGCTGCAGGTACTTCAACCGCCGGTGCGCCTCGATCTGGACCGGCAGCTGGCGGGGCAGGGCGCGCGCGTTCTCACACCGCAGGCAGTCGTCGAGGAATGAGGCACCGCACGGCTTCCCTGGCCCAGTGAATGGGCTGTTCTCCGGCTGGATACAGCCCACCAGTACCGTGTCTTGCTCGCCGGAGATCAGCCGAGCGAGAGTCTCTGCGTCCACCCCGACATCGGTCGCCGCCCGTTCCGGATCCTCGGCCGCCCGCGCAAGGAACTCGTCCGTCAGCACCGGAATCTCCTGAACCGTGCGGGCCTTGGAGACCTCCGTCTCCAACGCCTCGCGCATGACCGTCCGTCCACGCTCGAGAGCCGACCGGCTCGTCCGCAGATAGTTGTGGTGGGTCTCCCTGGTGTGCGCCACCGGCTTGCCGCGACGCTCCAGGGCAGATCGCCGCAGCCGATGCACATTGACCGACAGCCCTTTGTCCGCTGCTCCCTCGCCCTCGGCCTGCTTGGTCGAACCGTCCGGGTGCTTCCCGACGCAGCCGCCCGTCGTCTGCGCTCGTTTCTCGTCACCTGATCTCTTCTCGGGGCGAAAGCCATGCCCCTTGGCCCAGTGCACGAGGGCGCTCCGGTTGAGTCCATACGCCCAACCCGGAACTCTCCCACGGACTCTCGGGTAGCAGAAAGCGTGCGTCCCTCCGCTGTGGCGCCTTGCGAACTCGGTGAGATCCAGGAGCAGTTGATAGACACGCAACGCTGAGCGGAACAGATGCTTGTCGTCATCCTCCGCCTGCAGAACCTCGGCCAACGACGCCGGTACATCTTCCAGCGGCGTCACCATGAACTCCAGCGAGGGCCCGCGCCGTGGCTTCACTTCGTCCACCAGCGCCACCGCGGGCCCTCCAAGATCACCGTCAGGCCGGAAGTGCGCTGCCGGCCACTCTCCGATCGTGCCGAAGTTCTCCGCGGTGAGATCGATGAGCATCAGACCGAACGCCACAATCTCCGCACGCGACAACGTCAGCTGGGCGTACAGCCCGTGGACGCCCCCCGCAGCCCTTGCGGACCTGTGACGCCGACCCTGATCCCCGGAATGTTCCGCATACCGCGGCAAGTCACCCGTGCGGTCGAGGATGTCCAGCGCCCGCCCGCGCTTCTCAATGGTGTTGTAGCGACCGGGCGGACCGAGATCTCCACGACGGTAGGCAGCCAGAAGTTCCCTGCCTTCATAGATTCGGTCGCGGGCCACGCGGAGGTCATGACGGACGGCAGTCATGAGTTCCTGGTACTCGTCGTGGCTGTACGGCTGCACTTTCGATTCGTACGCGGGCAATCGCCCGTGCAGGATGGCGTTCCGCGCCTCGACCGACAGCTCCTTGTCCGCGCGGAAGATCGCACGCAGTCGCTCTACGTGGCTCTTCTTGGAGCCCAGCGGTACGGCGAGCAAGCTCTCCTTGATGTGTACGGCAGTGATGTGCGCAGGCTGATGCGCAGGCGGTTCCACTTTCCCGAGATGCGCCGCCAAGAGCTGCACACCACCCCACAGACTTTCGGCAGCTCGTACCCGTTTGACTCCGGAAGTCGGTCCCGTGGCCCGCGCGAAGGAGCGGGCCAGCCACCGCTGAATACCCGCAGGGACATTCAATTTTGTGAAGTCGTAGACCTTGCTGCGCCGCCCCTTCTCCTCGATGAACAAGACGCTGCACTCATCCTCCGTCACGACAAGACGCTCGGGCGGCTGCCAGTCCTCGGGAGGAACACTCGCCCTGCGGCCGCCCCGGCTCACTCGCCGTCCTCCGGATCGTCGAGGAGCTCCACGTCAGCTGGAACCGGAGAAAGGACCAGCTCACTGTCAGCGGCTATCCTTCCCAGTAGGATGTCGACGGCTTCCCGCTGGTCACCGTCGACCAACGCCATCAGGTAGTCGACTTCCAGCGCCGTGAAGGGCGCCAGGTACCAGTCCCTAGTGGTCTGCGGGTTGCGATGCCCGAGCATCGTCGCCAGCTGGTACCAGACGTCGCCGAACTGTTCGCGGAACGCGTGCTTCTCGGCCTCGGTGAACCCCTTGAGGCGCTGGTCCCAAACGGCACTCAGGATGGAGTACCAGACCAGCGCGAAGGAGTGCCGCAGCATGTGGGGCCGCGCCCACAGCGGGCACTGGTCCGCCCGCCTTTTTCGCCCCTCCAGACTGAGGTCGTCGAACTCGGGCCACCGCGACCGCGCCCATGCCTCGGAGACCCGGGAGTTGGCGGTGGCGAAGGTGTTCTCCCAGCTGTGGGCCCGATGCGGCATTCCGTCGACGCTCAGCCAGACCGCCAGCGGCTCCAGCCCATCGGGCGTCTCCCGGAACAGGCGGAGCCTCTCATCCGGTCCCAGTACCTCGAGGGACATCGTCGCGAAGCTCCCGCCTGGGGTACGGACTCGGAGTGTCCGCGTACGCGGATTGTGCCCCGTCACGATCACAAGACCCGGCACACGCTCGTACCGCCCGGCCCGCCGCGCCCGCCCGATCGCTTCTGCGCGAGAGCCCTCGAGAGGGTCCATGTAGCCTGCGACGCCCTGCAAAACGGCCCGGGGAATCCGGTAGTTACGCCCATAGCGGCGACCTTTGGCACAGGACTTCGCCAGCCACGCCTTCGGATACCGGCTCGTCACGGAGGTCGCCGGCAACTCGACGTCCAGAATGGTCGCCCATTCCTCCAGCCGCAGCCCTGTTCCCCATAGCCCCTCGACGAACGCGGTGTTGCGGTCCTCGTTGAGGCCGTGCCAGTTCTCCGGGCGGCGGCCGTCGAACCCGTATCCCCTCAGCCCCACGTCGCGCCACTGCTCAAGAGCCTTCCGCAGCAGCCACTTCACCTGACGGCGAGGAGCGCCAGCAGGACGACCAGGATCCCGGCGCCCCCTTCCGGGCCCATGACCGCCGTCTTGGACAGACTGCGACGGGATCGGGTTGAAGACCTCGTACTCACTGGAGGCCCACGCGTAGAACCTCTTCAATCCCGCCCGGTCGGTGTCGAACGACGTCCCCTCCACCCGCCCGTAGTTTCGGGAATCCGCCATCCGCCAGTGCTTGAAGTCCGTGTAGTCGCGCCTGCTCGCCTCGTACCAGAGCCGTCCCCGCTGCTCCAGGAAGTTCAACCAGACGACGAGCGCGTATGCGTACCGACGCCAGGTGGTCCGCTGCTTGGACACGATCTCGTCGGCCCGGAAGAAGAGGTTGATCCACGGATCAGTTTCGTGCCGCCTCGACCATATGATCGGCGTGCCGTCCCGCGCACCGTTGTCGCGTGCTCTTTCGTGGACGTCGCCCACCTGTCCCAGATCCACGTCGCCCGCTGGGACAGGGAAGTCCCGACTGAGGTCGTAGAACTCGACAGCCCAAGAGCCCTCCGGGTCCTCCATGCAGATGCCTCCGCGCCGATGTCCGAGCCAAAAACCGACAGTGGCCCACACAGTAGAGAAGGCCCGGCGACTCGATCTGGAAGCAGCCGAGCGTCTCGCTGGACCTGATCAGTTCATAGGTGGCGCGGTCGCCGGGCGGCACCGCGTCCAGGTCGATCCGCTCGCCCGCGGCGCGCTCCACCTCCTTGACCGCGTGCGCCATCGCGGACTGCATCCGCACCCCCAGCACATCGAGCTTGAGCAGCCCGAGTTCCTCCACGTCGTCCTTGTCGAACTGGGACATCGCAAAGCCCTCGCCGCTGGTCGGCATGACCGGGGTGCGGTCCAGCAGCCCGGCGTCGGAGAGCAGCACTCCGCACGGGTGCATGGCGACCCCGCGGGGCAGCCCGTCCAGTGCCTCGACCAGCTCCCACATCCGCCCGTACCGGTCCGCGTCGATCCCCCGCAGCTCGGGCAGTTCGGCGAGCGCGGCGCGGGCGTCGCGGGCCCGGATGTGCGGGAAGGACTTCGCCAGCCGGTCGATCTCCATCGGGTCCATGCCGAGGGCGGCACCCACGTCCCGTACGGCGTGCCGGACCCGGTAGGTCTCGGGCATGGCGACGGTCGCCACGCGGTCGGCGCCGAAGCGGTCGAAGATCGCCCGGTAGACCTCCAGCCGCCGGGCGGACTCCACGTCGACGTCGATGTCGGGCAGGGCGGCCCGGCGGTCCGACAAGAAGCGCTCCATGAGCAGGCCGTGCTCCACGGGGTCGGCGCCCGCGATCCCCAGCAGATGGTTGACCAGGCAGGACGCGCCCGAGCCGCGGGCCGCCACCCGGATACCGAGGGCCCGGGTGTCGTCCACGACCTGGGCGACGGTCAGGAAGTACCCGGCGTAGCGCAGCCGTTGGATGATGCCCAGCTCGTGTTCCAGCCGGTTCCAGTGCGCACGGCTGCGGTCGTACCCCCTGACCACCATGGCGGCGGCGCAGCGGGACCGCAGCACCCGGTCGGCGCTGCGGTTCCCCGCGCCGACCAGGTCCGGCTCGGGGAGGTGCACCCGGCCCATCCCGAGGTCGTCCGCCGGGTCGACGGCGCACTCCGCGGCGGTGCGCGCCGTCTCGTCCAGCAGCCGGTAGGCGACGGCGCGCCGGTGTCCGGCCGCCTCGGCGATCCGCTCGGCGATCCTGACCATGGACGCGGTGTCCTTGAGCCAGCGCTCTCCGGTGTCCAGCGCCTCCTGCCTGCGGGTGTCGATGGGCACCAGCAGGCGCGCGGCGTCCAGGACGTCCGCGACCTCGCCCTGGCCGGGGTCGGCGTACCGCACGGCGTTGCTCAGCACCGGCCGCACCCCCTGCTCCGCGGCGAAGCCGAGGGTCCGGGCGGCGAGCCGCAGCGAGCCGGGGCCGGTGCCGTGCCGCCCGTGGTACGCGGCCTCCAGACGCAGCGCGTCCCCGTACACCTCCCGCCAGGGCGCGAGCAGCCGCGCGGCCCGGTCGGGCCGACCGGCGGCCAGCTCCCGGCCGATCTCGGAGTCGGCGCCCAGCAGTACGGTCACCCCTTCGGCGGCCAGGTCCTGCCAGGTCAGCCGGGGGCGGCCGGGGGCGCGGTGGGCCGCGGAGACCAGTCGGCACAGCGCGGCCCAACCGGCCGCCCCGTCCCGGGCCAGGAAGATCGCGCGCGGCGCCGACTCGTCGATGAAGGCACCGCCCCGAGCGGGCGCGGGCCGCCGCGCCGCACCGTCCGCGGCTCCCCGCTCCGGCACCTGCGGCACGGCGAGCCCGGCCCCGAACAGCGGACGCACCCCAACCCTCCGGCACGCCCCGGCGAACCGCACCGCCCCGGCGACGGTGTCCCGATCGGTCAGCGCCAGCGCGTCCATTCCCCGCTCGGCGGCGCACTCCGCCAGCCGCTCCGGGTGGCTGGCCCCGTACCGCGTGGAGAACCCGGAGAGCGCGTGCAGGTGCGTAAAGCCGGCCATGCACACCTCCTGCCTCCCACACGCCCCTCCCTTCGCCTCCGCCCTTCGGGCCCTCTCACCTCCACTTTAGACCAGATCTTCGAATGTGCGTTCGAGATAGTGGGTGTGTCGTTCGACGAGCCGCGCAGGACGAGTCCTCGGCCGCGCGGCGCCGATGTCAGACCCGTGTGCTGTGATTTCTTCCGACGACGGCGTTCGGACGGGGGTGGCGAGATGGCGGAGCGGACTCGCGGTACGCGGGTGCGGATCGAGCCGTGGGGGCAAGGCGATCTCGAACTGCTGCGGCGGCTCAACGCAGCGGAGATGACCGAGCACCTCGCCGGTCCGGAGAGCGAGGAGCAGCTCCTCGCGCGACACGAGCGGTACGTGCGGACCGGCGGGATGTTCCGGGTGCTGCTGCCGGAGGGCGAGCCGGTCGGCTGCGTCGGGTACTGGGAGCGGCCGTGGCGGCAGGAGACGGTGTACGAGACCGGTTGGGGGGTGCTGCCGCCGTTCCAGCGGCGGGGCATAGCGGTGGCGGCCGTGACGGCGGTCATGGACCGGGTCAGGGCGGAGCGCAAGCACCGGTATCTGCACGCCTTCCCCGCCGTCGGCAATCCGGCGTCGAACGCCCTGTGCCGCAGGCTCGGCTTCTCACCGCTGGGCGAGTGCGATCTCGAGTACCCGCCGGGCAGCACCATGCGGTGCAACGACTGGCGGCTGGACCTCGCCACCGGGTGACGCCATGACGTGGAACCGGTGCTCACCGCCATCACGTCTCGATGGCCATGGATGCGGCGACTGTCATCAGGACCGCGGCCATCGGCGATCTGGACGCCATGGTCGATGTGCACACCCAGGCGCGTACCGCGTACTACCGCGCGGGCGGGCTGGCCGAGGCGGAGTTGGCCGACCCGGCTGAGCACGCGGAGCGGATCGCCGGATGGCGGCGGGCGATCAGCGGCGGACGGCACATCACGTTGTGCGCGGTGCGTGGTGAGCGGGTGGTGGGAGTGCTGTCGATGGGGGCACCGAACGGCGAGGTCTGCGAGCTGTACCAGATCCATGTGCGGCCCGGCAGTTGGGGGTTGGGGATCGGCAGCCGGTTGCACGCGGCGTATGCGGCGGCGTTACGGAACGGATGCGTGCCGTACGGGCGGTTGTGCGTCTGGGAGCGCAACGCCCGCGCCCGGGCGTTCTACGCCCGGCACGGCTGGCGGCCCGACGGGCACCGCACGCCTGGGCCGGGGGGCGCGGACTACCTACGGATGCGGCTCGCCGTCGGGTGACTGCTTCTCCCACAGCGGATGTTCACGGCGCGCCCAGGCCCGCGGCACCCAGCCGGTGCGCATGCCCCGGCGGGCCTGCGGGTCGTGGGCCGCCATCCAGATGTGGCCCACCACCAGGACGGCGATGACCAGCGCCAGCCAGTCGTGCACGAAGGTGGCGCCGGTGCGCCACACCAGGGGGGCGAGATGGGTGAACCACATCAACAGGCCGGTGCCGAGCATCACCAGCACCGCCCCCGCGACGAAGGCCGCGTACAGCTTCTGCCCGGCGTTGAACTTGCCCGCGGGCACCGGGCGCGGAACCCTCCGGTACCGCAGTGCGGCGCTCAGCCAGCGCCGGTCGTGCGTGCCGAAGCGGTTCAGCAGACGCAGGTCGGCGCGCACCGCGCGGAAGGCCAGGCCGACGAGCAGGGGCAGCGGCAGCAGCAGTCCCGTCCACTCGTGCACGGTCACCAACAGCCTGCGGCGGCCGACCAGTTCGGCGAGCGCGGGCAGATACAGGAAGGCCGCGGTGACCAGCGCGACGCCCATCAACACGGCGGTGGTGCGGTGGATCCAGCGCTCCGCGGTGGTGAAGCGGCGCATGGCCTCAGGAGGTCGGCGCATCGGTGCGTCCGTTCGACCGGCCCACCCAGGCGTCCACGTCGTACCCGTAGTGCTCCCAGTAGCCGGGCTGCACATGGTCGGTGAGGGTGATCCCGGACAGCCACTTGGCGGACTTGTAGAAGTACATGGGCGCGGCGTACAGCCGTACCGGCCCGCCGTGCGCGGCGGTCACCGGCTTGTCGTCCATCTCGTAGGCGACCAGCATGTCCGGCCGTCTGGCCTGGTCCAGGGTGAGGCTCTCGCTGTACACCCCGTCGAAGCAGGTGAAGCGGAGCGCCTTCGCCGTGGGCCGCACGCCCACCGCCGCCAGCAGGTCGGCGAGCCGCACCCCGGTGAACGCGTAGTGCGGCACCCGCCAGCCGGTCACGCACTGCACGTCCCGTACCAGCCGGGTCCGCGGCATGGCCTGCAACTGTTCCAGGGTGTAGGCGGCCGGGCGGTCCACCAGGCCGTCCACGGTCAGCCGGTAGTCGGCGGCCGAGCGGTGCGGTACCGAGTCGGCCACCGAGTAGAAGCGGAAGCCCTGGCCACCGGGCAGCAGCCCGGACAGTCCGGTCGGGTCCTTGGCCGTGACGGACGCCAGCAGGTTGTCCAGCCCGTTCTGCACATACCCTCCGGCGGCCACCCCCGCCGCGCCGAGCCCGAGCATGCCGAGCACGACCCGCCGCCCGACGGGTGCGCCGCTGCCGTCCTTGCCCATGTTCCGATTCGACCACCAGTGCCCCCGCTCTGACCAGCGGGAACGGCCCCCGTCACAGATCCGTAAGCTCTGGACACCCGCGCGGGCCCGCCCGGCGCGTCGAAGGCCGCCCGCACAACGTGCGTACGGACGGCCTTCGACGGGTGGGGGGATCACGAGGGCTCGGGTTTGCCGCGGGTCCTTACGGGATCGTCGCGCCTTCGGCGCTCAGTGCCGCCGGGACCGGTTGGAAGAACGTCTCACCGCCGGAGGTGCAGTCACCGCTGCCGCCGGAGGTCAGGCCGAGTGCCGCGTCGCCGTCGAACAGCGCGCCGCCGCTGTCGCCGGGCTCGGCGCACACGTTGGTGTCGATCAGGCCGTTGACGGTGCCTTCCGAGTAGTTGACCGTGGCGTCAAGGCCGGTGACCGAGCCGCTGTGCAGGCCCGAGGTGCTGCCGCTGCGCTGCACCTGCTCGCCGACGGTCGCGTCGGCGGCGTGGGTGATCGCCTGCTGGTTGCCGTCGTAGGTGTCGACCGCGCTGGTGTGGTCGCTGTTCGCGTCGTCGTACTGCACCAGTGCGTAGTCCGTGCCGGGGAACTGCGAGTCGACGGTCTGCCCGACCTCGGAGCCGCCCTGGCTGTCGGACCAGGTCTGCGAGGCGTTGCCGCAGTGCCCGGCGGTCAGGAAGTACGGGGCGCCGCCCTTGGTGACGTTGAAGCCGAGCGAGCAGCGCACCCCGCTGCCCCAGATGGCGTCGCCGCTGAGGATGTACGGCTTGAACGGGGACTTCGCCTGCCGGAACGTCACCTTGTCGCCGAGCGCCCTGACGGCCCTGTCGAGTTCGGCCCGCTTGGCTCCGGTCACGGTGGGGTCGGCGGTGACCACGACCTTGTCGCCGCGCGGGTCCACCGACCAGGCGGTGCCGGGAATGCGGGCCCGCTTGTTCAACGTGGCGGTGGCGGCGTGCAGTTGGGCGGTGGAGTACTTGACGGTCCTGGGCACCGCACCGGCGGCGCGCACCGCGCCCGCGTCCGACGGGTCGGTGACGTTGACGACGAGCCGCTTGGCCTGGGCGTCGTAGTACGAACCGGCCGCGCGGTCGCCCAGATGGGTCGCGAGGGTGGAAGCGAGCTTGACGGCGGTGGCCTGGTTCAGGCCCGCCGGAGCGGCGGTGGCCGCGTTGGCGTTGGGCAGCAGGATGGCGCTGGCCGCGAGCGCGGCAACACCCGCGCCGACAAGGGCGATACGTCTGGTGGGAATACGCCGGTGGCTCAACTCGGTACCTCCTGTGGGGGTTGGGCTGTCGTCCTGATGACGGGAGCCCGGAGGATTTGCGGGGGTTTGAGTCGTGTGCATGCCAAGCTGCGCCGACGAGTATCCCGACATCACTTGATGACGTGCAAGGTCCAATTCCGGTCTAGTCCACGGCTGGAATCCCCCACCGCTGACGCACACTTCGCCCCCCGCACCCCTTTTGGGCATGCGAAAGCCCCGCCCCTACCACCACGAATCGGCCAGCTATGGAGAAGCTGTGAGGATCCTGTGACAGAAAGCGCTGTCCTATAACCGCCGACCGTGTCCGGTCAGCGGTCAGCGGCCATCAGCCGGACAACAAGCCCTTGCGTTGCGTCCCACACCGGGCCCTACTTTCCGTCCTCCGCCACGGTTCCGGCGTCCGGTTCGGCCTCGCCCAGCCGGACCTCGGGCAGCTCGCCGTCGGACAGTTCCGCGTTCGGCGCCTCAGCCGACGGCTCCACACCGGGCGGTTCGCCGGGGATCTCGTTCGCCGTGGACGGCTCGGGCACCACGACGGACGACGCGGCGGACACCGACGCGGTCACCTCACCCGCCCCGGCGGCCGCGCCGAGCTGCGGATTCTGCGCGGCTCGCTCCAGAAACCGCAGCAGCTCCACCGGGAAGGGCAGCACCAGCGTGGAGTTCTTCTCGGCGGCCACCGCCGTCACCGTCTGCAGCAGCCGCAGTTGGAGGGCCGCGGGCTCATGGGACATCGCCGCCGCGGCCTGCGCCAGCTTCTTCGACGCCTGCAGTTCGGCGTCAGCGTTGATCACCCGGGCCCGCCGGTCCCGGGCCGCCTCGGCCTGCCGGGCCATCGACCGCTTCATCGTCTCGGGCAGCGAGACGTCCTTGATCTCCACCCGGTCGATCTGGACGCCCCAGCCGAGCGCCGGACTGTCGATCATCAGCGCCAGGCCCTCGTTGAGCTTCTCGCGATTGGAGAGCAGGTCGTCCAGATCGCTCTTGCCGATGATCGAGCGCAACGAGGTCTGCGCCACCTGGAGCACCGCGAACCGGTAGTCCTCGACGTTGATGATGGCGTCAAGGGGGTGGACGACCTTGAAGTACACCACCGCGTCGACGCGCACCGTGACGTTGTCCCGGGTGATGCCCTCCTGGGCCGGGATGGGCATCGTCACGATCTGCAGGTTGACCTTCCGCAGCCGGTCGATGACCGGCACGATCATGGTGAACCCGGGCCCGCGCAGTCTCTCCTGCGCATGTCCGAGACGGAACAGCACCCCCCGCTCGAACTGCTGGACAACACGGGCGCCCGCGAGGAAGTACACCGCGCCGAACGCCAGCACCGCCGCCACCAAGTCCACGACCATCACGGCCCCCTGCCGTCGCCGTACCAGCCAACCGCGGGCATCGTGAGATGTCCTCTACCTCACGGTACGCCTCGCGGCGGCAACCGTCAGTGGGGCGCCCACCGCGACCGGCCGACTACCCGCGGTAGCCAGCCGGTCGGCGGTCATGACCGCTAGCCGATGACCATCCCGTAGTGGTCGAGGGCCGTTGTTACCGGCTGGTAGTACGTGGTGCCGCCGAGCAGGCAGTTGCCGCTGCCGCCGGAGGTGAGGCCCAGCGCGGTGTTCCCGGAGTACAGGGCGCCGCCGCTGTCACCGGGCTCGGCGCAGACGTCGGTCTGGATGAGGCCGGAGACGACATCGCCGTTGCCGTAGTCGACGGTGGCGTTCAGCCCGGTGACCTCCCCGCTGTGCACACCGGAGGTGCTGCCCCGCCGTTTGACCGGTTCGCCGACGTACGCGTCGGCGGCGTGGGTGACCGCCTGGCCGCTGGCCGTCCCCGGGCGGGACGGCGTGGAGCCCGCGTACCGCACCAGTGCGTAGTCCTGCCCGGGGAAGGTGTAGTCGACGGTGGCGCCGACCAGCGTGGACTGCCCCGGGTCGGAGTACCACTTGGCGGCGGCCTTTCCGCAGTGTCCCGCGGTGAGGAAGTAGCGCGCGTCGCCCTTGTGGACGTTGAAGCCGACCGAGCAGCGGTAGCCGCCGCCGTAGATGGGATCGCCGCTGGCGAGCAGCCGGTCGAACCGTCCGTCCACCTGCCGGACCCGCACCTCGTCGCCGTACCGGGTGGCGGTGGCGCGCAGCGCGGCGAGTTGCGCGGCGCTCACCGCGCGGTCGGCGCTGACCACGAGTTGGTCGCTGCGCGGGTCCACCGACCAGGCGGTGCCGGGGATGTCGAGGGAGCGCAGGCGGGCCCCCACCGCGTCCAGTTGCGCCGCGCTGTGTCTGACGAGCCGGGCTCGCGCTCCGGTGGCCCGTACCGAGCGCGCGGCGGCGTCGGAGGTGACGTTGACGACGGTGGTCCGGTCGGCGCTGTCGTAGTACGCGCCCGCGGTCGCGGTGCCGCCGAGGGTGTTGGCCAGGGCGGCGGCGGAGGCCGGTATGTCGGAGTACTCCGGGGCCGCCTCGGCGGTGTTGGCGGTGGGCAGGGCGGTGACTGCGGCGGTCAGGAGTCCGCAGGTGACGGCCGTGACGAGGGCACGTCTTCCAGGTCGGGGGCGGTGGTGGACGGGGCGGCGGTCGTGGACGCTGCGCTTGATCCTCACTCATGCCTCCTGTGCGGTGGAGAGCGCTGTCGCGGAGTATCCGGAGGCCACCAACTCCCGCACAAGGGGGCCTTTTTGGACATCGCGCGGCGGACACTCCCGACGACAAGGGGCGCCGGTGCGACGCCAAGCCGCTTACTACGGGAAGAATTTGACGCGATATCAGCGGCTGTCCACCTCGGGGCCGCCCACCGGGCTCCCGGGCGGACGCAGCCCGAGGTGCTCCCGCAGGGTGCTGCCCTCGTACTCCGTGCGGAAGGAGCCGCGCTCGCGCAGCAGCGGGACCACGCGGTCCACGAACTCCTCCAGCCCGCCGGGGGTCAGGTGTGGCACCAGGATGAAGCCGTCGCAGGCGTCGGTCCGCACGAACTCGTCCAGCGTGTCCGCCACCGTCTCCGGCGTCCCGATGAACGACGGACGTCCGGTCACCTCAATGACGGTCTCCCGGATGGACAACTGCTTCTGCTCGGATATCTCACGCCACTTGGCGGCGGTCGCCATCCGGTCCCCGTGCCGTACCCGGCCCATCGTCAGCTCGCCTTCCGGATCGGGATCGACGGCGGGGAACGGGCCGTCCGGGTCGTACCCCGACAGGTCGCGCCCCCACACCTGTTCGAGGAGGACGATCGCGGTCTGCCCGCAGACCTGCTGGCGGCGGATCTCGGCGGCCCGCTCGGCCGCCTCGGCGCCGGTGTCGCCGAGCACGAAGGTGACCCCGGGCATGATCTTCAGCTCCTCGTGCCGCCGCCCGTACCGCGCGAGGCGGCCCTTGACGTCCGCGTAGAAGGCGCGGCCCGCCTCCAGCGTGCCGTGCGGGGTGAAGACGACGTCGGCGGCCGAGGCGGCGAACTCCCGGCCCTCGGCGGAGTCGCCCGCCTGGATGACCACGGGATGGCCCTGCGGGGAGCGGGGCACCGTGAACTCGCCGTGGACGTCGAAGTGCCGACCCCGGTGCGCGAACGCGCCGGGTGCCTCGTCCAGCGGCCAGGAGTCCCACAACTGCCTTGCGAGGGCGAGGAATTCGGCAGCCCTTGTATAGCGGTCCGCATGGTCAAGATATCCGCCACGCCGGAAGTTCTCTCCGGTGAACGCATCGGAGGAGGTGACCACGTTCCATGCCGCGCGCCCCTCACTGAGGTGGTCCAGCGTGGCCAGCCTGCGGGCGAGTTCATAGGGCTCGTTGAAGGTGGTGTTGACCGTGGCGGCGAGCCCCAGCCGGTCGGTGACGGAGGCGAGCGCGGCGAGGACGCTGATCGCCTCGGGCCGTCCGACCACGTCCAGGTCGTGGATGCGACCCTTGTGCTCCCTGAGCCGCAGCCCCTCGGCGAGGAAGAAGAAGTCGAAGGTGCCGCGCTCGGCGGTCTCGGCCAGGTGCTGGAAGGAGGAGAAGTCGATCTGGCTGCCGGAGCGCGGATGCTGCCAGACGGTGGTGTTGTTGACACCGGGGAAGTGCGCGGCCAGATGTATCTGCTTCCTGGCCCGCTGTGCACCGCTGGTCATCGGGAAGCCTCCTGCGGTCGGGCGTAGCGGTTGGAAGGTCGGCGCAGGCCGAGGTGGTCGCGGAGGGTGTCGCCGGGATAGAACCGCCTGAACAGGCAGCGCTGTTGCAGCAGCGGAACGGTGGCGTCGACCAGCCGTCCCACGTCGCGCAGTGGTGCCGTCGGCCGGATGTGGAAGCCGTCGGCGGCGCCGTCGCGGAACCAGTCGGCGATGCGTTCCGCGAGCCGTACCGCGTCCGCGGGGTCGGTGAGCTGTACCTGGATCGAGGCGAACACGGTGAGCCGGTCCGGGTCGCGTCCGGCCCCGGCGGCCAACTGCCTTATGGTGCGCCGGACGGCGCGTGCGGTGTCCGGGTCCTCAGTCCTTATGTATATGACGTCCGCGTGGCGTGCCGCGAAGGGGTGCACGGTCTCGTCGGTGGCGTCCACAGCGATCACCGGATGTCCCTGCGGCGGCCGGGGCACGATCGACGGGCCGCGCACCGAGAAGTGCTCGCCGACGAAGTCGACGTGGTGCAGCTTGTCCCGGTCGACGAAGCGGCCGGTCGACACGTCGCGGATCTCCGCGTCGTCCTCCCAGCTGTCCCACAGTCGGGACACCACGTCGGCGACCTCGTCCGCCTCCCGCCACAGCGCGACCGGCGGCGCGACCGGGCGGCGTCCGACATGGCCCGCCTCGGCCTCGGTGGCCGAGACCCGCACGTTCCAGCCCGCGCGGCCCCGGCTCACCCAGTCCAGGGTGGCCAGCGCGGCGGACACATGGAACGGTTCGGTGTGGGTGGTGGTGACGGTCGGCACCAGGCCGATCCGATCGGTCCTCGGCGCGAGCCTGGACAGCACGGTGAGCGCGTCCAGCCGTCCCGCGCCGGGTGCGGGCGGGGCCAGGGAGTCGTCCAGGGTGACGAAGTCCAGCGAGCCGCGTTCGGCGAGCCGGGCCAGCTCCACGTAGTACGCGGCCTGGTACTGGTCGGGGGCGTCGATGGCGGCGGCCAGGTGCAGCGGCCGGGTGGGGGCGGGCATCGTTGTCCTCCCTGTCAGCGGCGCGCGGCGGCGGCCGGGTCGGTCGGTGGCATCGAGTTCCTCCGGGTGGCGGGCGTTCAGGCGCCCAGTGGCGCGGTTCCGTGCCGCCCGCCGAGGAAGGCGAGAATGGCGCGGGCCGTGGCGTCGTTCTGCCGGAACGCTGGTGCGTTGGTTCCCGGGCGGGCGAAGGCCGGGTAGGCGCGCCCGTTGGTGTGCGGGCCGAGGGCGAGGCGGCGTGGATGCGGGCGGCCGTCCCGGCCGATGAGGCGGGCGTCGACCGGGTCGACGGCGAGCAGGCCGGTGGGCAGCAAATGGTCACCGTCGCGCAGCAGTTCCTCGCCGCCCGCGCCGTCCTCGGCCAGCGAGCGCAGCAGCCGGTCGCGGGAGCGGTGCACCGAGGGCCCCGGCAGCCGCGCCTCGACCAGCGCACTCGCCTCAACGGCGCCGCGCACACTGGCACTTGACGCCCGGAACACCCCGCGCTTCCCGTCCGCCTCGACGGCCAGGTCGGCGCCGAGGAAGCGTACGATCCCGGCCCGGGACAGCGCCAGCAGCTGCCGCAGCCGGGGTGCGGGCGGGCCGGAGGCGTAGTAGCTGAAGAAGCCGTGCCACCAGCCGTCCACATCGGCGATCCGTGAGCGCGCGGTGAGCCTGCCCGAGCCGATGACCCGCACCAACTGCCCGTAGACCGCGAGCAGCGCGAGGAAGACCGCGAGGTCGGGGCTGTGCCGTGGGTCGGCGCGGCGGTCGAGGTCGGCCTGGATGTAGTCGCGCAGGTACTGCTGGAACGATTCTTCGTCCGGGAAGCGCAGTCCGGACAGCGGATGGTCCAGCGCGGCCGGGTCGAACCGGTCGGCGGGGTCCGGCACTGCGTCGTTGACCAGCGCGTCCAGTTCGGCGCTGGCAGGCGCGGCGACGGCGTACTTCTCCTCGAAGTCCGGCCAGTTGACCCGGGTGCGCTCGGGATGTGCGGTGAACAGCCGGTGGTAGTGGGCGTGGCCGAGTTCCTTGGCGATCAGCGGCCACACGTCGCGCCGGAAGTCCAACTCCCCCGGCCTGGCGAGCAGTTCGTCGACGGCCGTCGGGCCGAAGAAGCGCGGCGGCGCGATGGGCTCCCCGGTCCAGCCGTAGCCGATCTTCGAGTGGTACGGAACACCGCGCCGCGAGCCCACGTGCAGCACCGGCTCGCGCCCCGAGGGCCGGTACGTCAACCGCCCGCGCGCGTCGGTCTCGTAGCGTCCGCCGCGGCCCTCGGTGAGCAGCACCATCAGGTCGACGAAGGCGAGTCCGAGACCGCGCACGATGACCGGCTGGCCGGGGCGCAGCGCGGACAGGTCGGTGTCGGCGGTGTAGGCGGGCGGCAGGTGGACCAGGCCGTGCCGGGTGGCGAAGGCGGACAACGCGCGCTGCTCCGGGCCGGGTTCGGCGTCGAGGTGGCCGAGGGCCAGCACCACCAGGTCGGCGGTGAGGGGCGCGGGGGCCGCACGGCGCGTTCCGCCTCGGGCGGCGGCGGGGGGCGGGCAGTCGGCACCGCGAGCCGCGGACTCTCCGTCGAGGGTGGTGGCGGATGGCGGGTGGATCGTGCGCCGGTCCAGCCAGACCTGCTGGCGCCCGTCGCGCGGACCGGTGACCCGTACGGCGCGGTACGGGTGCCGGTGCACCCGGAAGCCGGGCGGCAGCGCGGCCACCGCCTGTTCGTGGACCCAGCTCAGGTAGGCGCTCTGCACCCGCCGGGACGGGAAGCCGTCGCGGCCCAACCGCACGATCTCCTCGCCGAGTTCGGATGGCGCGGCGATGCTTCCCGCCCTGACCCGCTCGGCCCAGTCGGCCAGGGAGGGGCCGTGGCGGACCGGCCCGGCGCACTCCACGGACTCGTCGAGGAACATCGTGACGTCCTCGGCCATGGAGTTCATCCACAGCAGCGGTGACTGCTCGTAGCGCCAGACCCGTCCGGCACCCGCCGGGTACGGGTCCACCAGGTGGATGTCGAGGCGTGCGCCGCCGTAGACGTCAGGCGCGTTGGCCGCTATCCGTTCCAGAAGTCCGGTGGCGCGCGGTCCGGCGCCCACGATGACGAGCGAGGGTACGGCGGTGCCGGACGGGCCGGCGGGCATGGGATATGACGGGCGGTCAGCGGGCGAAGGCATGCGAAGGCTCCGTGGCGTACGGATGGAAACTGCACGGGAAGTGCCTTCACACGGGCCGCGCCCCTCAACGCGGTCCAGCCGTCACGACATGGCGACGGACTGGCTTGAGGCTAAGCCCGCGACGCGGACCGCTGTCAAGCCTGTCCGAAACGTGAGCACCGCGTCTCATCTCGGTTGACGGGCACGCGCCGGACTGTTCCACTGTGCTCATGCGTTCCCATCAGCCGGTCACCCGCGGCCACATCGACTTCGGTCGGGTGTGGTCCGCCTCGTGTTGCCGCTGACCTGGTCGCCGACCGCGCATCCGGCCCGAACTCCCCTTGATCCGCCCATGTTCCGGGCACACCATCGGTCCGCCTCGGCTACCGCAGGACGCTTCGCACGCCTTCACACCGGCTGTCAGTTGCAGCCGCTACAGCACTCCACGCACTCGCAGCATTCGCAGGAACACTCGCAGCACTCACACACATCACAGCAGTCGCCACAGTCACAGCAGTCACCACGGCACCAACCCTGGCGCGGCTGCCCGGTCCACGGGTCGTGGTACGGGTCGCGGCAGCACAACTGGCACGTGCAACACAGCCCGGTCCAGATCGCGCAGCCGGTGAACCAGTCGCGGCGGCGCGGCGGCTCCGGCGGCGGGAATCCACCACCGGGCCCACCCGGCGCGTAGGGGTTCTGGTACGGGTCACCGTGCGGGTTCTGATACGGGCTTGGGTACGGGTTGCCGTGCCGCGGCCCGCCGTACGGGTTCTGCGGCGGCGGGCCGTACGGGCCGCCGGGCGGCGGGTAGGAGCCTTCGGCGGGCGGCGTCGCGCAGACGTGCCCCGTCGTGCCGAAGGCCCGGTCCACCGACCTGGGCAACTCGTGGACGAGCAGTACGTGCGCCAGCTTGGCGTCGGTGAACTCCACCTCGCGCAGCGCGAGTCGCACCCCGTGCACCGCGTCGTCGCACAGCCGCCGCGCCTCGGCGAGGCTGGTTCCGGTGGCGGTCAGCGGGTTCCAGGCGCCGGACCGCCGGTCCGCCGCCAAGTCCTCCACCGCGTCCAGCAGATGGGCGAGGCGGCCGAAGAGCCGCCCGGCCTCCGCGAGCGGGGCGCGGTTGCCCGGGCGTCCGGCGAGCACCGCGGTGTGCTCGAACGCGGCGGCGGTGGCCGTCTCGGTGGGCTCGGTGACGGTCAGCAGCGGGGTGCCCGGTCCGGCCAGCGCCTCGATGCCGGTCTGCCGGTCCACCGCGTCCACCAGGACCGCGGTGTCGAAGCCGATTCCGGCGCCGACCGCGGCGCCCTTGCGGTCCCAACCGCCCGCCACCCGGCGGGCGGCGGCGGCCACCGGGCGGCGCCCGAGCAGCCCGTCACGGTCGGCGATGTGGTCCCGGACCTTCGCCGAGGCCAGCACCAGGGAGACCGCGGCGGCCAGCCGGGCGCCCTCGCCCTTGGCCACCGGGGCGGTGCGCATGCCGCGCAGCGGGCAGGGCCCGGCGGTGCGCCGCCAGTCGCCGGAGTGCTGGGACTGCGCCTCCACCAGGACGGAGATGATCAGCCCGTCGTAGTTGGTGGCGACCCGGGCCAACTGTCCGTGGTCGTCGCGCAGCGCGAGGCACAGGCCGCACAGATGGGCCGTCCACGAGGTGGCAAGACCCTCGGACAGCCGGTGCCGACACGGCCGTATGATCCCGAACAACTCTCCCCCATCAACCAGAAAGGCACGGCCGACCGCGCGCATTTTTGATCGCGAACAGTCACAACCGGTCGTCGCCGATCATGACCGGCCCGTCATGCTACCGGCCACCCGGAAGGTGGCCACACGGGGGAGTGAACCCGCCTCAGGACGGGAAGGGAACCGCGCGGACGGTCACGAAGGACGGCGATCGACGAGCCGTACGGACGCGCACCGTCACCCCCGCCGCGAGGCTCGACAGTGGTTACCTCGCACACCGTCACAATCCGCGTTCCTACGATCACCTGACGCATCGCCATGTTCGGCTGTTGCACCAGAACCGTCACGAATCCCCAGTACGGCGGCTTTCCACTTGGCGCATCATCCACATCATGGACGACCATAGGAGGGCGGACGGTACGGACCGCACGTGAGAGGAGGCGTCCATGGGTTCGGTGCGGAAGGCCAGCGCATGGCTTGGACTCGTCGACGAAGGCGACGACGAGCGCTACTACGACGAGGAGTACACGGACTACGCCGAGGAGCCCGAGTCCAGCGAATGGGTCACCGACCCACGGGTGCGGGTCGCCGCGGTGAGCGCCGAGGAGCAGGGCCAGCGGATCGCCACCGTCACCCCGGACGGCTTCCGGGACGCGCGCGGCATCGGCGAGTTGTTCCGGGAGGGTGTGCCGGTGATCGTCAACCTCACGGCCATGGAGTCGACCGACGCCAAGCGGGTGGTGGACTTCGCGGCGGGTCTGACCTTCGGTCTGCGCGGCTCCATCGAAAGGGTGGCCACCCGGGTGTTCCTGTTGACGCCCGCCGACTACACGGTGGTCGACGGGGCGGCGGGCAGCCGCTCCACGGACGGCTTCTTCAACCAGAGCTGAGGGGGCAGGCCGGGGGCCTGCCCCCCGAAGGGGCCCTCAGGCTTGCGCCCCACCAGGTCACGGCCGGTTCGACGACGCCCGTCCCCGTCGTCGCGCGACGCACCGTCGCGGCAGTGGAAGGAGCCCGGGACAACGCGCACGGAGCGCGTCCATCCAGGAGTCCGGGGCTTACGCCCGAGATATCGCACCCCTGCCCGGACCACTGAGGTCCCAGCCCTGCCCGCCTCCGAAGGAACAAGCCCTCCTCACCCCTCACAGGCTCAAGGTCCCGCCTGTGGTCCACACCCAACTTGTTCTTGAGGTACCCCCGCCGCCAGAAGACCGCCGAGCGCAATCTCACGGCACTCCGGTCGAACCACGCCGAGCCCGGGGACCGCCACCTGATCTGTACGAACACCATGAACGGAACGCCCGCCCCGTGCCCCCGCGGGCTCAGCGGAACGCGTCGAGGCCGGTCAGGGCCTTACCCAGGACCAACTGGTGCATTTCCACCGTGCCTTCGTAGGTCAGGACGCTCTCCAGGTTGGTGGCGTGCCGCATCACGGGGTACTCCAGCGAAATCCCGTTCGCACCGAGGATCGTGCGAGCCGTCCGGCAGATCTCGATCGCCTCGCGCACGTTGTTGAGCTTGCCGAAGCTGACCTGTTCCGGGCGCAGCCGCCCGGCGTCCATCCGGCGGCCGAGGTGGTGGGCGAGCAGGATGCCCTTGTGCAGTTCGACGGCCATGTCGGCGAGCTTGGCCTGGGTGAGCTGGAAGGCGCCGATCGGGCGGCCGAACTGCTCCCGGGACCTGGCATAGTCCAGCGCCGACTCGAAGCAGCTGCGGGCCGCGCCCATCGAGCCCCAGACGATGCCGTACCGGGCGTGGCTCAGGCAGCTCAGCGGCCCGCGCAGCCCGGTGACCCCGGGGAGCACGGCGTCGGCGGGCAACCGCACGTCGTCCAGCACCAGTTCACTGGTGACCGAGGCACGCAGGCTCCACTTGTGCCTGATCTCCGGCGCGCAGAAGCCGGGTGAGTCGGTGGGGACGACGAAGCCGCGGATACCTTCGTCGGTGCGGGCCCAGACCACCGCGACCTGGGCCACCGAACCGTTGGTGATCCACATCTTGCGCCCGGTCAGCACCCAGTCGGTGCCGTCCCGCTTGGCGTACGTGGTCATCCCGGCCGGATCGGAGCCGTGGTCGGGCTCGGTCAGCCCGAAGCAGCCGATCACCTCTCCGGCGGCCATCCGCGGCAGCCACTCCCGCTTGTGCGCCTCGGAGCCGTAGCGGTGGATCGCGTACATCGCCAGCGAGCCCTGGACCGAGACCAGCGAGCGGATCCCGGAGTCGGCGGCCTCCAACTCCAGGCAGGCCAGACCGTACTGGACGGCGCTGGCGCCCGCGCAGCCGTACCCGTCGAGCGACATGCCGAGCGCTCCGATGGCGCCGAGTTCGCGGGCCAGCTCGCGGATGCCGGGCAGTTCACCGCGCTCGTACCACTCGGCGATGTCCGGCAGCACCCGGTCGGCCGCCCAGCGGCGCACCGTGTCCCGTACCGCGCGGTCCTCGTCGCTCAGCAGGTCGTCGAGACCGAGCGGATCGAGCGGGTCGAACGACGGCGCGCTGGGACTCATGGACGGCTCCTCGGGACGGTCGATGGCCTCTGGTCGATCTTTCCTGGTCGCCGCTGACGCTACGGCCGCGTCCGCTCGCCGTAAAGACCCTCAAGATCAGCGTCCTCGGCCGGGCCGCATGTCGTCGTCTCGGCGCTGCGCGGCAGGCGGAGCGCGGCGACCGCGCCGAGCAGCAGCAGGGCGGCACTGGCGGCCAGCGTGAGGTGCAGCCCGTGCACGAAGGAGCCGCGGGCGGCGCAGCGCAGGGCCACGCCGGTGCCGCCACCGATCCGGTCGGCCACCTCGTACGCCTCGCCGAGCGAGTGCGCCGCCTCGGCACCGGCGGCGGCCGACAGGCCGGGGACGCCGTGGACGCCGGGCGCGTATCCGGCGTTCATCACGCTGCCGAGCAGTGCGATGCCGGTTCCCGCGCCGAGTTGGTAGGAGGTCTCGCCGATCGCCGCGGCGCCGCCCGCCTGGGCGGCCGGGGCGTCGCTGAGCATCGACTCGTACGCCCCGAACAGTGTGGTCTCCAGGCCGAAGCCGAGGACGACGAAGCCGGTGGTGAGCAGCCAGGGCCGGTCGTGCTGTCCCATGACGGTCAGCGAGAGCACGGCGCAGGCGGTGAGCACGAAGCCGAGGCAGACCATGGTCCGCGGCCCGAGCAGGTGCAGCATCCGCGATCCGGCGAGCCCGGCGGCCATCGCGGCGAGGGTGAGCGGCAGCAGTCGCAGCCCGGTCTCCAGCGGGGCGAGCCCGAGCACCAGTTGGAGGTACTGGACGGCGATCAGTTCGAGGCCGACCAGCGCCAGCATCGCCAGCACGATGCAGCCGACCGAGGTGCTGAACGCGGGCCTGGTGAACATCCGCATGTCCACCAGCGGGTGCCGCAGCCCGCGTTGCCGTCGCACGAACAGCCAGAGCAGCGCCGCCCCCGCCAGCAGCGGAACGATCACCACCGGCTGGTAGGGCGCGGCGCCGCCGCCGAGCAGCTTCACGCCGAGGATCACCCCGAGGATGCCCAGCGCCGCCATCGCGGCGCCGAGCACGTCCCACGGCCCGTCGTGGGCGCCGGTGGACTCCGGCAGCAGGCGGCGGGCCACCGGCCAGAGCACCGCCAGCAGTGGGATGTTGACGAGGAAGACCGAGCCCCACCAGAAGCGCTCCACCAGGAAGCCGCCGAGCACCGGTCCGACGGCCGCGCCGACGGCGGCGATCGCGCTCCACAGCCCGATGGCGAGCGCGCGCTCCCTGCGGTCGGGGAAGACCTGCCGCAGGATCGACAGCGTGGCTGGCATGATCATGGCGCCGCCGACGCCGAGCAGCGCGCGGGCCGCGATCAGTACGGCCGAGGTGGTGGCCAGCGCGGCGACCGTGGAGGCGGCGGCGAACAGTCCGTAGCCCAGCAGCAGCACCCGGCGGCGGCCGACGCGGTCACCGAGGGTGCCGAACAGGATGAGCAGGGAGGCGGCGGCGAGCGGGTAGGCGTCGACGATCCACAGCAGCGCTATCGCGTTGGGGCGCAGGTCCTCGGTGAGCGAGGGCACCGCGACGTGCAGCACGGTCGCGTCCAGCGCGACGAGCAGCAGGCTGACGCAGAGCACGGCCAGGATCGTCCAGCGGTTGGCCGGGCCGGTCGGCCCGCCGGTGTCCGTGCGGGGCCCTCTGGACCGCGGGACGGTGGCCGTCGTCGGGGTGCCGACCGTGGTCGTCCCCGTCATCCATGCACCTCCACTGGTGTGCGCTCGCGCCCCGCGTGCGGCGCCGAGCCGGTCCGCGCCCGGTTGGCCGCGGTACCCGGCGAAACGGGGCGGATGAGCCGCCAGGTTACGCGAGTGGCCCGCTCCGGTTCCCGACAGCGGTCACTCTCCCGGGACGGCCATCAACTTCCGGCCACTGATGGCGGGATCACAACGGGTGGCGCCGGTCACACCCAGCAGTCGCTTCGCCGTCCCCGCGCGTTGACCCGCTGTTGGCCTTCCCCGGTTAAGGATCTTGAAACGGAACGCGGCCAGCCCGCGAACCTGACGTTACGTCAGATTTCACCTCAGCCCCGGAAATCGCCCGCGCCAATTCCCGCGATTACACGGAGAAATAGCGGACGTAAATACGGAAGACCGCCGCCGCGGCACCGCTCAACCATCCCCGGAACAAGTGGAAAATGTGAGCTGCCCGACATCGCGTGACTGTTGCCACATCACATCGTCATCACAAAAAGGCTCGTTCGACCAAACGCAGCCGTCACACGCTGTAACGTCGATTCCGTGCGTACTGACCGAATCCTCGCCGACCCGGCGCCGCGGCTGGAGCCGACGCGGCCGGGCGACCCCGAGGTCCCAGGGATGAGCCGAACACGCCGGGTGCTGTTCGGCACCACCACGGTGGCCTACGCGGCCATAGTCGCCGCCGTGCTGGGCGCGTCCCGGCTGGTGCGGCTGGACTGGCAGGTGATGCTGTTCCGGCCGTACAAGCAGTGGCCCCAGTTCCACGCGTTCCTCGACTACTTCGTGGTCCTCGGGCAGCGCGGTCCGACGGCGGTGATGGTCGCGGCCTGGCTGGGCTGGCGCACCTGGAGGCAGCGCTCGCTGCGCCCGCTGCTGGTGCTCGGCACCGCGCTGCTGCTGCTCAACATCACGGTGGGCGCGGTCAAGTACGGCCTGGGCAGGCTCGGCCCGCACTACGCCACGACGATCGGCTCCGCCGAACTGTTCGGGGGCGGCGACATATTCCCCTCGGGACACACCGCCAACGCGGTGGTGACCTGGGGGATCCTCGCCTATCTGGCCACCACGCCGCGGGCCAGAAGGGTGCTGTCGGTGGTCAGCGCGGTGCTCTCGCTGGGCGTGGGCATGACCACGATCTACCTCGGTACGCACTGGGTCAGCGATGTGCTCAGCGGCTGGTGCGCGGGACTGCTGGTGCTGCTGGCGCTGCCGTGGTGCGAGCCGCTGATCAGCCGCGCCGAGCAGTGGCTGCTGGTGAAGGAGGCGCAACTGCGCTCCCGTTGGCTGCCGACGCCGGTCACCGTCTCGCCGATCGCCGCCCGCTCCGGCGTCATCCCGCCGCGCGACGCCGCGGACGACGCCCCGCTGCTCCAGCCGGTCGGAGCGGGCGCCCCCGCCCGCTCCGCGTCGGTCACCGCGACCGCCACGGCCGCCCGGGCGGCGTACCACGGCATGCGCGGCCACGCCGCGCGCCACGAGCGGGCGACGGTCCCGGCGCCTGGCAGCCGCCGCCCACCGCACGTCGAGCGGCCCGCCCGCCCGGCCCCCCACCGCGGCCGGGGCGGCCAGGGCTGAACCGGAGGGCACACAGCACGCGAGGAGCCGTCGACGGCCCGCGGGGAACGGTACGCACAACTCCCCCGCGGGCCGTCGGCATGTGCGGTTCAGCCCGCCCAGCAGCGGGTCACCACGCCGTCTTGGACCGTGAGGTTCAACCGCCCGGCGAGGTACTCCAGGGTGATCACCGCGTCCGGCGGCAGCGCCCGTACCGTCGTCCAGCCGTGCCGGGCCGCGGTGCGCTCGGCCTCCGCCGCGGCCATGCCGACGTACTGCCCGAGGTCGTCCTGCGGGACCGGACCGGGTGTCGGTGAGGGTGCCATGCCCGCCACCGTACGACCCTCCGGCGGGCGCCGCCGAGAGGGCGGTTCCCGTGACATCGTCACGCTTCTGTCACAGTGCGCGCCGCGGTGTTTGCCGCCCGCACGCCCCTCACACGGCGTAGGCCCGGCCCCCCGAAAAGCGCCGCCACGCCCGCCGGAAATCATCCGTGCACCGGCCAGCCAGATTATCTGGAATGCTGTTCCTACCGTCGGCCGGGCAATTCCCGGACGGTATGCGGAGTTAATCCGTAACGCCAAGCGGAACGTTTCGAACGGAACCCACTATTCCGCCACATCACCCCCCGGCTGTTCACGTGTTCACAATGCGGACCGGCCCCGGGGAGGCCGCCCGCCCAGCGCCGCAAGCTCCTCGTCGGTCAGCAGCCGTGACCGGATCAGGAAGCGGTGGCCGGTGGGCGCCTCCAGCGAGAACCCACTGCCGCGCCCCGGCACCACGTCGATCGTCAGATGCGTATGGCTCCAGTACGCGAACTGGTCCCGCGCCATCCACACCGGCACCGGAGTCGTGCCGGGCACATCGAGGTCTCCCAGGTGCACATCGGCGTCCCCGACGAGGAACTCCCCCGCCGGGTAGCACATCGGGGAGCTGCCGTCGCAGCAGCCACCCGACTGGTGGAACATCAACGGGCCGTGCGACTGCGCGAGGCGGCGCAGCAGCCGCGCCGCCTCCTCGGTGCACCCGACCCGGCGCGCCTCAGCCGCGCCCATCAGAACAGCCCGAGCCCCTGCGGGGCGTAGCTGACCAGCAGTTTCTTGGTCCCATGGTGGTACATGACGTCAATCCCCTTCTGACCTGCGGCAACGGATGGAATCGACGGTTGCTGGGTCGAGTTGGTCCGCGCCTGGTCCGGATCTTGGTCGTGCAGGATCGGTGGGGCGGGGAGCCGGCGGGTGCGGCCCCCGTTGTCAGGAAGTCGGTCGGTGGAACAGTGTTGCGGCTCAACGGCTGGGGTGCCAGCCCCTACGGAGGCATACGGCCACGACCGGTCAGCTTCCCGGCGACGCCTTCCACGGCGAAGACGGATTCGGCAACCGCATCCGGTCTGGCCGCCAAGGGGCTCGCGGCCTCACACGTTGCCGCGCCGCGTTCGATGACTTCGTCTTCGGTGGTCTGCGGCCGGGTGGGCGGCCATCAGGCCATCGCGCGCGTTCCTCCCGCGGGCCCTCAGCGACCGTGGTGCTGCGCTCGTTGAAGAAGGCGCCGGTGTGAGGTCTTGGCGCTGCCGCGGTCGGCGACCGCCCATGCGCTGGCGCCGATCCCGGCGATGAGAGGGATGCCCAGCCATATCAGTGCCTGCATGGAGATTCTCCTTGGGCCGTCGTAGGGGTTGGGCGCGCTGCCTCGGGTCTCGGGCTGTGACAGGGCTGGGGCACTGGGAAGACCGCTGGCCAAGCGTCTCCTAAGACCAGCTCACGGTGTGGTCCAGGGAGGTCAAAACGGCCAGCACCGCCAAGTCCGCCGCCCCGAGGCAGATTCCAAGGCGGGCACGAGCGCGGTGGGTGGTGCCGCGAAGAAGAGCAAGGCCGCCGAGGACGATGGCGGCGGGGCCGAACAGCACGTTGAACACCAGAATGCCGACCAGGCCGAAGATGAACGACGCGGCGGCCATACTGTTGGCGTACCGCAAGGAGGCCGGTCGGTCGCGTACGGGCGTGTCGGTACTCATATCCTCTCCTTGGACTCGATGAGCCCGTGGTCAGTTGGTTCGATCGTGAGACTGCCGTCGGCGCACGAGGTAGATGACCAGCCAGCCGACGATGACGGTGGCGACGGCAACGGTCGCGGGCAACGGCAGGTGTACAACCGCGCCCAGGAGCAGGCCGAACAGCATGAACGCGGCTACGAGGAAGATCATTTCCGTACCTCACTTGAAGCTCTTGGCAGGGATGTGCCAACGGGAGGCGCGTACTCTCCCGGCTGCCCCAGACGGTGCCGCGGAAACAGGCACGGGGCGTGAAGTGCCTCTCGGACTCGCACGCCGTACGGCCTGACGCCCGCGGCGCCGTATGGCCCCGCGCGGGCTGTCTAACCGCGGGTGCGCCTCCCCGGCGAACGTCGGCGCATGCGCCACCGCCTCACCGCCGAGCCCGGCGGAGGGCGGTCGCCGCGTTCCGCCTTCGCCAGCTGGGCGTTGAACTGCGCGCCCAGCAGCAGGGAGAGGTTGGAGAGCCACAGCCAGACGAGGAACACCGCGACGCCCGCGAGCGAACCGTAGACGCGCTGGTAGGTGCTGACGTGGGAGGCGTACGCGGCGAAACCAACCGACGCGGCCAGCCACAGCAGTACCGCCACCACCCCTCCCGGTGCCATCCGGCGCAGAGGCCGCGAGGCGGCGGGCCCGGTACGGAAGACCACCAGCGTCAGCACGACAGCCAGGCACAGCACGGCGGGCCACCGCAACAGCTCCCACGCGGCGAGTGTGGCACCGTCCAGGTGCAGCAACCTGCCCAGCCGACAGGCGGTTCCGCCTGTGGCCATGAGGATGGCGGCACTCGCCACGAGAAGGAGGATCACCAGCAGCGCGGTGAGCACGATCCGCAGCGCCGTGTGCCATACCGGGCGGTGGCTGTCCACCCCGTACATGGTGTGCAGGGCGCGGCGGAAGACGCTCAGGTAGCTCGACCCCGACCACAGCGAACCCGTCATGCCCAGGACCGCCAAAGTCCATGTCGTGGTGGGCTGCTGGGACATCTCCAGCAGACTTCCCCGAAGCGGCCCGCGGGAGGCGGCGGGCACGAACTGGGTGATGTGGTCGATGGCTCCCGGCGCGGAGCCCGGAACGGACAGCCCGAGCACCGACAGGACGACGAGCAGGACCGGGAAGAACGCCAGCACGGCGTAGTAGGTGAGCGCCGCGGCCCAGTCCGTGAGGTCCTCGTTCCAGGCCGTGACGGGAGTCCGCCCCAGCGCCGTGATCCAGGCACGGCCGCTCCCGGTGAGCACCAACTCCCCCTCCCCTCCATGTCGTTCCCCGCTCGATCGCTCGGGCGGAACTCACACTCCGGGGCGATAGACGACGAGCGCCCTGTGTGACTTGGCTATGCTCACCGTGCTCGGGGCGCGCCTGACTTCACCGTCGTAGGCCAGGTGCGTGTCCCCGCCGAGCCCTTCGATGAGCAGGCCGCGCAGCTTCTTGGCGGAGTAGACCGGGGAACGCCCCAACGCGCCCGTGACGGCCGCCGCCACCAACCTCGTGCGGGCGAAGGCGCCGGCGTCCACCACCCGCACGTCCAGCACACCGTCCGCCAGGTCGCTTCGGCGCAGGGGCGCCACTCCGGTGCCGCGATAGGCGCAGTTCCCCACGAACACCAGCCACACCAGGCGCCGTTGGCCGCCGAGGACCACCGGCACCGGATCGGCGGTACGCAACACGTGCAGCGCCGCGAGCACGCTCGCGGGCCAGCTGCCCAGACGGCGCGACCAGCGTTCCCTGACGCGCACCAGCTCCGGGTAGGCGCCGACGCTGAAGGTGTTGACGAACGCGACGCGCTCCGCGTCGGCTCCGGTGAAGTACCCGAGGTCGATCGCGGTGGCCTGGCCGCCCCGCACAGCGCGGGCAGTGTCCTCGATCTCCTGGACGCCGAGGCTCATCGCGAGGTGGTTGCGTGTACCGCCGGGGAACACCGCGAGCGGTACGCCCTCCCGGGAGGCGATCGCCGCCGCGGCGTTGACGGTCCCGTCGCCGCCGTAGACGCCCAGAGCGCCGCCGCGCTCAGCGGCAAGGCGCACCGCCTTGTCCAGGAGTGCGGGAAGGTCGTCGTCCTCGGCCGCCTCGATCACCTGCGCCTTCGGCACAGCCGCCCGCAGCCGCTCGGCGGGCGGCACCAGAAGCGGTGGCACACCCGAGAGGTTGTTGACCACGACGACCAGGCCCTCACCGTCCTCCAACGCCGGGGCCGCCGCCCGCGGCGGCTTCGGCTCCCGCCGTTCGGAGCCGAGCGCACGCACCACCACGGCGGCGGCCACTCCGATGGCCGCGCCGACCAGCACGTCACTCGGATAGTGAACGCCGGTGTACACCCTGGCGAACGCCACGGACGCCGCCACCGGCGCCACCAACGCACCCCAGCGCGGGGATTGGAAACCCACTCCGGCCGCGAAGGCGGCGGCCGAGGCGGCGTGCCCGGACGGGAACGAGGTGGTGAACGGCTGCCGTCGCAACTGCCGGACCGCCGGAACCACGTCCCGCAGCGGACGCGGCCGGCGCACCATCCGCTTGCCCACGGTGTTCACCGCCGCCGATGCCAACGCCAGCGACGCCAACCCCCGCCCGGCCGCACGCCGTCCGGGCTTGCCGCTGAAACCCGCGATCGCGGCGGCCGCCCCGAACCAGAGCATACCGTGGTCGGCGGCTCGGCTGAGCCGCGGCAGTGTCGATGCCGCGAACGGCCAGGGCCGGGCGGCGATCCGGCCGAACACCGCCTGGTCAACGGCAACGAGTCGTCTTGCTCCGGCGAGATGTCGCTTCATGGTGTGCGCGTACCCGCCTTTGGTGACGGTACGCGCCGGTATGCGACTCCCCGTCGGCTCTCCTGCAGGGTCTCGCTGACGGGTAGTCAGCCTTTCGGTCGTCCATGCACGGACCTTGTCTGGCGGGGACCGAGCGGGACTTGTGAATGTGTCCCGGGACCCGCTCGTGTCCCCGCCCAGTGCCGTGCTTCGCCATCCGGCAGAGCGGCGGGACAGGCGAAGCGATCACATATCGGCCTGGTCATCCACCTCCTCGCTGGGAAGTGCTCGTGACGTTTCCTGCTCGGCCTCCCTTCTGCGCTGGCTGCGAAAAGGTCGGGGTACGTCTACCTCAAGCCGCGCGGCCCATACGCGCCCAATCAGGTGACTTTCGCCAGCCGCGCCACGAGGGGACCGTCCGCCTGGCGAACTCACCGCAGCCGTAGGGGTTTGACAGAGCCCACGCAACCCGCTCGGGCGGCCCGCTACGGCTTGTTCGCGATGGCACCGAGGTAGTGGTTGAGTTGCTCCAGGCGGTTGTCCACGCTCCTGGCCACCGCCGCGATGTCGTCGAGGCGATCCGCCACCGCCAAGAGCGTCAAGGTGACCGCTTTCCAGCCGGGTTCCTCGATCGTCTCAGCGATGAGTAGTACTTGTTCGGTCGCCTTCTGCGCCTGTGCACCGTCGTTCGTTCCCACTCCGCCCCTCTCCCTTGAGTTCAGCCGTCGACTACCCGTAGTGGACGGGTGCCCCGGCCTGACCGGGTGACACGGGGCAAGGGGAGCGGGGCGGCCGGGCGTAGGCGGACGTCAGTGGGACGGCAGCGCGGCCTTCCCCGGCCGCTTGCCGCGTCGTTGTCCAACCGTCCCGCGGCGCACGGCGATCCACATCCTGCGGGCCCGACGCGACTCGTGCGTCCGGTGTTCGGCCAGCAGCGTGCGGGCCTCTTCCTGGGTCTCCACGGTGGGCGCGGCCCCACGCAGCGGCCTGCCCGCGCTCTCCCTCAGGACAAGGGCCGCACCGGTGCCGATGAGGCCCGCGACCATCAGGTAGTAGGCGGGCACCATTGTGTCGTGCGTCGTGTTGACGAGGAACGAGGCCAACAGCGGTGTGGTGCCGCCGAAGAGGGATACGGAGATGTTGTAGGCGACGGACAGTCCGCCGTAGCGCAGATGGGTCGGGAAGAGGGCGGGCAGCGTCGACGCGCTGACCCCCGCGAACGTCACGAGCAGCAGCCCGAGCAGCGCACAGCCGACCGACGGCCACAGCAGGCCGCCTTGCCGGATCATCCCGAACGCGGGAATCGCGAGGACAACCATCGCCACCGCGCCGGACAGCAACACCGGGCGTCGGCCGATGCGATCGGAGGACCGGCCCACCACGGTGATCGTGAGCACCACCAGCAGCATCGTGCCGAGCACCAGCAACTGGCTGGTCAGCGCGGGCACGTGGAGCGTCGCGGTCATGTAGGTCGGCAGATACGAGGTCACCATGTAGTTGGTGACGTTGTAGACCAGGACCAGCCCCCCGCAGATGAGCATGGGCTTCCAGTACCGGGTGATCAGTTCCTTCAGCCGTCCACGGCCGGACATGCGGTACTGCTCGACCGGGTCCTCCGCTGGCTGGGCGTCCGGCGGCGCCTCGCGGTGAGCCTGCTCGGCCCGCCGGAACGCGGGTGTCTCCCCCAGCCGCAGCCGCATGTAGAGCCCGATCAGGCCGAGCGGCCCGGCCACGTAGAACGGGATCCGCCAGCCCCAGGAGGCCATGTCCGCGCCGCTGAGGACTCCGGTGAGCACCGTCACCAGGGCGGAGCCCAGGGAGTAGCCGACGAACGTGCCGAAGTCGAGCCAGCTCCCGAGGAAACCGCGTTTGCGATCCGGCGAGTACTCGGCGATGTAGGTGGTGGCTCCGGCGTACTCACCGCCCGTGGAGAAGCCCTGTACAAGTCGGCACACCAGCAACAACAACGGGGCGGCCGTTCCGACCGCCCCGTACGTCGGTAGGAAGCCCACCGCGAAGGTACTGACGGCCATCATGATCATGGTGGCGGCCAGAACCCGCTGCCTGCCGATACGGTCGCCGAGCGGCCCGAAGACGAAACCGCCGAGCGGGCGCACCACGAACGCCGCGGCGAACGTCGCGAAGGCGGAGATGACCTGTACGCCGGGCGAGCTGGACGGGAAGAACACCTTCCCCAACGTGGCTGCCAGGTAGGCGTACACGCCGAAGTCGAACCACTCCATCATGTTGCCCAGCGCAGCCGCCGAGACGGCCCGCCGGACCTGGAGACGGTCGACGACAGTGACGTCCTCCTCCCCCAACCGCGTCTTGCGGCTGCGCAGCAGCACGCGCAACATGCGCTCGCTACCGGCACTGCCAGCAGCCCTTCTGGACGCCCGTCCCACTTCGCGAGTCGGCCTGGTGGTTATTGGCTTCATGACTCCGCATCCGCTGTCGACCGGTGTTCATACCGGCGCTCGCACCACCGGGGTGCAGGCACCATCCGCCCCGCGCCTTTCCACCAGGCCCTCCTGTTACACCAGCCGTGAAGCGGCAGACGGCATCGGACGCGCCCCAACGCCTCTTCTGCGAGGTGTCTGTTGGGACCGATGGACACGTCAAGAGTCCCTGGTCAGGCGCGTGTTCGTGGCCCCACTGACACCAAACGACGTGGAGGCATGACACGGACACCAAGGACAACACCAGCCGCACCGCGGACGCTTGGGCAACTCCCCGCACACCGGTTGCCGTGTGGTGGGCAGCCGGCCCTGGCGCACGAAGCGGTGTCGGCCGCGCAGGGCGGCCGAGCCGACGCCGTCCCACCGCTCTTCCAGGGTCCGCCTGCAGTCAACCTGCGCGCCCGCGCGTGCTCCTACCAGTAGTGGCGTCGGCCGAAAACGGCGTGTCCCAGGGAGCCGAGCAGGAAGAGGATGGCTCCGATGACGACCAGGATGATGCCGATCGTCCACAAGATCGCGATCTTGGCGACGAATCCGATGATGAGCAAGATGATGCCGAGGATGACCACTTCGGCCTCATTCCTATCGTTGGGTTCCAGGGCCTGCTCTCGGTCCCCTGATGCAGGGATTACGTGGTGAGCAGGCGGTTGAAGAACGACCGGTAGTGTCGCAGGGCCGTTCGCAGGTCCTCGGTGCTGACCTGTTCGCCGCGGTGCCACTGGCCCTCCAGGCCCTCCTTGTGTTCAGCAAAGGTGGTGGCCAGGGTCTGCATGACCTCGGCGACCAGGGCATCGGCGTTGTGCACGGCCTCGCGCGGGTCGTCCACGAACCTGCTTTGTATCTCCTGCCAGCGCCCGCGAAAGCTGTCCGCCTCCTCGCTGGCCAGCAGTTGGGGAGCCTCGTCTGCCTGTGTGCCCGCCGTTTCCGGCGCCCCCGCGGGAGCGCCGGGTTCGGACGGCTCTCGCTCTCTTCCAAACGGGCTTGCCTCGCCCGGGTAGGCGGGGGCCTCGGGTGGCGGCGCTTCGTCTGCCGTTCGCTCGCGTGCCTGGGCGAGGTCTTCGGTGGACAGGCCGCTTTCGGCGGGATCCGGCGTGTTGTTGTCGCGTGGCATCGGCGTCCTCCGTCTCTTCGCGCTGCTGAGAGTCAGGCGCGGGCGTGCCGGGCCTGGCCACCGTCGGAGAGCAACTCGTCGAAAAGACTGCGGTAGTGCACCATGGCACCCCGCAGCTGCTCGGTGGTGGCCTTGTGCTGGGTGCTGAGGGTTTCGACCTCGTGAGCCGCCCGGTAGTGTTCGAGCGTGCGCCCGTGCTCGACCGACAGGTCCTTCATCTGCTGCTCGAAGCCTTCGGTCGGGTAGCCGCGCTCGTGCATCAGCGAGGTGACCAGGTGGTCCGCGTCCCGCACGGCGTCCTCTGGCCGGTCCACGAACTCCTGCTGCACGCGGGTCCATTCCCCCGCGTATCGATCCCGTGTGGTGCTGGGCAGCGGCTTGATATCCAACGCGTCATGGCGCTTCTCACGCGCGCTGAGCTCGCGCTCGCCCGCCAGACGGCTGTCCGCTTCTTCAACGGTTCGGTCGTACTCGGGGCCGAAGCGCTCCCGCAGATGGCGGTGACGGATCACCAGTGCCGTCAACCCTGCGATCAGAGCGATCACCACCACGACGGGGATGATGATCTCCAGAAGCGTTACTGTTGACATCGGGCCACTCCCTCACA
The DNA here is from genome assembly GCA_037034305.1 of Streptomyces sp. PLK1-5. Lineage (GTDB taxonomy): Bacteria > Actinomycetota > Actinomycetes > Streptomycetales > Streptomycetaceae > Streptantibioticus_A. The sequence goes on along the minus strand of JBAGJY010000003.1, from coordinate 56,403 downwards.
GGCTTCGCCCAATTTGACGCATTTCCGCTCTGTATGTACTGACTCTACGCCGAGCCCGGCGCCTGGGCGCGACAGCGGTGATCTCAGGGGTTGGCCGCACTGGTCCCCGTCGCCTTCCACACAGCCCGCTCCGGCACGCCCGTCACCCGCCCGGCCCCCGCTCCCGGGCGCCTCCGCCAAGGACGTCCGCACTGTGGAGACAGGTGACCCGCAGGACCCGACAGCGGCAGAGCAGGAGCAGGCAGACAGACAGGCGGCGGGATCGACGATGAGCGGCGACGAGACCACACCGGCCGGGCACCGTGCGGGCGGCGGCCTGATGTGCCTGGTGACCGGCGCGACCGGCTACATCGGCGGCCGACTCGTACCCGAGTTGCTCGACGCAGGCCACCAAGTGCGCTGTCTGGTCCGTGCCCCACGCCAACTGCGCGACCATCCCTGGGTCGACCGGGTGGAGATCGTCCAGGGCGATGTCACCGACCCCGACTCGGTCGCACGGGCCATGCGCGGCGTGAACGTGGCCTACTACCTCGTGCATGCCCTCGGCACCGGGCGCGGCTTCGAGGACACCGACCGCAAGGCGGCCCGCGTCTTCGGCGAGCAGGCCCGCCGGGCAGGCGTCGGCCGCCTCGTCTACCTGGGCGGGCTGACCCCCGAGTCGGTGCCCGAGCGGAAGCTGTCGCCCCATCTGCGCTCCCGCGCCGAGGTCGGCCGCATCCTACTGGCCTCCGGCGTGCCGACGGCCGTGCTGCGCGCCGCCGTAATCATCGGCTCCGGTTCGGCCAGCTTCGAGATGCTGCGCTACCTCACCGAGCGGCTGCCGGTGATGGTCACACCGCGCTGGGTGCACACCCGGATCCAGCCGATCGCCGTGCGCGATGTCTTGCGCCTGTTGACCGGCAGCGCCGAACTGCCCCAAGAAGTCAACCGCACGTTCGACATCGGCGGCCCGGACGTGCTCACCTACCTTGACATGATGCGCCGCTACGCGGCCGTCTCCGGCCTGCCCCGGCGGCTGATCCTGCCCGTGCCCGTCCTCACCCCCGGCCTGTCCAGCTACTGGGTGGGCCTGGTGACGCCGGTGCCGGCCCGGATCGCCCGCCCCCTGACGGAGTCCCTGCGGCACGAGGTGGTGTGCCGGGAGAATGACCTCGAACGCTACGTGCCCACCCCGCCCGGCCACCCCATCGGCTTCGACGACGCCGTCGCCCTGGCGCTGCGGCGCGTCCGCGACGCCCAGGTCACCACGCGCTGGTCGTCGGCTTCCCTGCCCGGCGCACCCAGCGACCCGATGCCCACCGACCCCGACTGGGCTGGCGGCAGCCTGTACACCGACGTACGGGAACGCGACGCCGAGGTCGCGCCGGAGGCACTGTGGGATGTCATCGAGGGCATCGGCGGCGAGAACGGCTGGTACTCCTTTCCGCTGGCCTGGGCCGTGCGCGGCTGGCTGGACCGGCTGGCCGGTGGAGTCGGGCTGCGCCGGGGTCGGCGTGACGCCCGACGGCTGAGGGTGGGCGACTCGCTGGACTTCTGGCGGGTGGAGGAGATCGAACGCGGCCGACTGCTGCGGCTGCGTGCCGAGATGCGCCTGCCCGGCCTGGCCTGGCTGGAGATGCGGGTGGAGCGAGCCGACGACGGCGCGGCGGGCAGGGTGCGCTACCGGCAGCGGGCGGTGTTCCATCCGCGCGGTGCGTTGGGCCACCTGTACTGGTGGAGCGTCTCGCCGTTCCACGCGGTCGTCTTCGGCGGTATGGCCCGCAACATCGTCCGCGCGGCCGAGCGCGCGGCCGCTGGCCGAGCGCACGCAGCGCGACCGCGTCCGCAAGGCCCGCCCCGGCCAAGAACCTGAGCAGTCGCGGTCGTTGTGCCTCGCGGCCCCCGAGGAGACCTGGCCTGTGAGCCGGGCGCCCGTACCCAGCGTCGAAGACGAAGACCACCAACGTCCCGATCACCGCCTCGAACTGCGTCACCGTCAACGCGCACGGGCCGAGGACCGCATCCGAGATGCCGGACCTGCTGGCCTGGATGCCCATGCTCGCCTGACCGGCGAAACCCGTAAGTGGGAGCCCCGCCGCATGAGGCTCCGCCTCCCCAGCCAGAACAACCGAAACGGTCCGCCAAAGGAGCCAGCGGACCGTCACGAAAGATCGAGGTCAGGATGCTTCACTCGATCGGAAAAGCCGAGACCACCGCTGGGACGCTCCTGCTCGTCGAGTCAGTGGTCGGCACGGACACGTACACCTGTGTCCCCGGAACCGCGAGTTCGACCGGCAGGCGAGCCAAGGCAACGTTTGTCTGGAGTTTCGGGGCATATGAAGCGGAAGTCACAAAGCCCACTGGATCCGAGTCCGGCGAAGGCGCAACCAACCAGAAGTCAGACAGATAGTCCGCGATCGGGTCCCCCTCCATCCTCAACCCCACCATTGTGAGTTTGTACGGATGGTTTCCGGCAGCAATCTCGGTCCGCATCCTTTCGAGGGCGTCCCGGCCGATGTAGTCTGACGCCTTGTTACGAGGAATGTGGGCCGCCAACCCGACCTGAAAAGGGACCATCTCGTTGTCAACGTCCTGACCCCACGCGAGTATCCCGGACGAGATCCGGTGGGGCTGGATAGGACCGGTTACCGCCAGCCCATACTTCTCCCCTGCCCGAAGGATCGCATCCCACATTTGCTCCGCGTGAATGCTCGAATTCTTCAGGTAGACCTCATATCCAGCCTCACCGGAGAACCCGGTTCGCGAAACGAGTACCGGAAGCCCGGCGATCTCGGCCTCTGACAGCCCAAACGCGGGCATCTCAGAGGCTATGTCACCGATGAGGTCGGCCATCAGCCTGTTCGCCTCCGCTCCCTGGATCTGGACAGGCGACACGTCGATCTCCTGGATCTGGACATCGAACCCCTTGCCGACATTCACCCCCTTCAGCCACAGCGACAGATCCGAGTCGGAAATACTGAACCAGTACTCATCGGGAGAAATCTTCAGCAACAGCGGGTCGTTGACCACCCGACCACTGGAATCGCAAAGTACTACGTACGCCGCCCGCATGGGCGCCAGTCGCGTGACGTCCCTTGTCACGACGTAGTTGACGAACTCGGTAGCCTCGCATCCCCGCACTCGGATCTGCCGCGCGGCCGCGATGTCCCATAACGTCACTCGTTGTGTCAGCGCCTCGTACTCGGCCGCGGACCCGCCGTCCCCCTCAGGGACGTAGCCCCTGGGCAGGTACATACGGTTGTACACCTCTGCGCGCCAGCATCCCGCCTCAATCGCCAGGTGCCAGTACGGCGACTTTCGAGCGCGCGTCGATATCAGGAGCTTGATGTCCGGTCGACCGGTTTGGCGCAGGTTGACGGGAACTGTTCGATCCGATTGATCGACCGATGAGAAGTTTGGATCAGCCCGTTTTCCAGACTCGTTCGTCACGCTATCCCCTCCCGCGGCTACCTGATTCGGTGCCGGTTCATTGACGTACACGGCGGTGGCAGCGATACTCGCTGCGAACCAGCGAATCGGACATGGCGCATTTCTGAATGTAACACGAATCGATCTCGTGGCCAACATCGCCAACCCGGACCCTCGCGCGGCCGACGCCGGTTTGGCGAGCCGTACCGCGCGATTCCAGTCGCATCCGCGGTAACCCGCACAAACCCCAACGCTACGACCGCAGCCTGCGCAGGGTTTTCTACGTCTCCGTGATGGTCGCCGTGAACCGTCCGAGCGAGTCGCGTGACTACCACCAGCGCAAACGCGCCGAGGGTAAACGCGTCGTGCGAGCTCAGATGACGCTGGCACGGCGCCGGGTCAACGTAGGGTGGGCGATGCTTCGCGACAACCGGCCCTACGCCCCACCGGTACGCGCCGAAGTCCTGGCAGCGGCCTGACAACAGCATTGGCCTCGCGCTTTACCAGGGATATGAGGATTTTCCCAGGTCCTTGTTCCGACTGAATCCAGAGGCACTTTCCAGGTGAAGAAGCCTACCGGCCCACATTCCCCACGTCCGCGTCCAGGGGGACGGCCGGGCCCTGGTCTGGCAGGCCGGTTCGGTCTGCTGGGTGGTCGCGCTCGGCGGGGACCGCCTCGCCGACATCGTCTTGCTGCGGTCCGCAGCCTGCCGTGTTCGGGCCGGTCGCCTCCGACCTCACGGACTCCCGCCTGACCGACACCCTGGCCTCCTCGGGCGAGGAGACGCTCCCGGCGATCCGCGCCGCACGTTCCGAAAAGGAACGCCCCCACCGCGGGGCGCAGTTGAGGATCATCGACGCGGACGGCCATGCGGATCACCTGCTTCGCCAGAAACCACCACCGCTCTCGAACGGCTCGCGCTCCTGTCAAACCCCGGCTGACCAGCAGCTCTCCCGGCCCCGCGAGAGAACGTCCCAGTCCGGAGCAGGGGAACCCGGCGTCCGCCCGAGACGGCGCTCGGGCCCTCGGCCTGCCCAGCATCGACAACGAAACGGATCCCCGACTCCGTCGGCGGCCCGTGAAGAAAGATCGAGGCTGTGCCTTTTCGGTCTTCGCCTTGGCCTCCTGCTCGGCACTCATATCCCATGCCGCCCAGTGAGGTTGTTCCAATGCATGACGCCAGATCACCTCACGACTCACCCTGACAAACCTCCCGCTTGCAGGAATGAACATCCCCGGTGGGGGCAGTGGCCGTGGTGGAGGTGCATGACAATGGGTCCCTTGCTTCTGGTTCTGCTACTTGCTCTGATCCTCTTCGGCGCGGGCTTCGCGCTGAAGCTCCTTTGGTGGGTCGCGGTTGCGGTCCTGGCCATCTGGCTGCTCGGATTCCTGGTCCGCACAGGTGAAGGCGCGAGCCGGTCCCGCTGGTATCGATGGTGATCCTGACACCAGTTCACTTCGGGACAGCCGGGTGGGCGCCCTCAAAGGAGGGTGCCCACCCGGCTGTTTGGCAAATGCGGCTGATTTTCCTCGGTGGGTGTACCAGTACTCAAGCTCAAGCTCTATGCCCACAGCGACGAGAGGCAAAAGGCCCGGTGCGCCCTGCCCAAGCCGGAGCCGTGCGGGCCGCCGGGGGGGGGCCGCCGTGGCGGGCGACCGCCCATTCGGCGCCGCGCTTCCCCGCCTGGCGAAGGCACAAGTGCGAAGCGACGGCTCGCGACGCGACACCTTGCGCCGCGCCGTGTCGGTCCACCGGAAGCCCTGGCTGGGCAGTCGTCGTCCAGGCACCCAAGTGCCCCGCGCGGGGCTCGCAGCCCGCCGCCCCCTCGCTGGTCGGTGCAAGGATCAGGCGGGCGCGACTCACCGGCGTCCCGATCAGCGCCTGGGCGCCGGATAGGCGGAACGCCGGTGAGCGCGGCGGCTAGGCGTCCTTCGCCGCCAGCGGGACCCGCTCCAGCAAGCCACGCAGGTCGTCGGCGTGCTCTTCTTCCTGCGCCAGCAAGTCCTCGAACACCCGCCGGGTAGTCGGGTCGCCCGTGCCGAGCCACTGGATGATCTCGGTGTACGAGGCCACGGCGACCCTCTCCGCCACCAGATCCTCCTTGAGCATGTCAGCCAGGTCCGTGCTGGCGTCGTACTCGGCGTGAGAGCGCTTGGTCAGCGTGTCCGGGTTGAAGTCCGGCTCGCCTCCGAGTTGCACGATGCGCTGCGCCAGCTTGTCCGCGTGCTGCTGTTCCTCCTCGGCATGCTCCAGGAACTCCGCCGCCACCGGTTCCGCCAACAGCCCACTGGCGGTGTAGTAGTGCCGCTTGTAGCGCAGCGTGCAGACGATCTCCGTGGCCAGCGCCTCGTTCAGCACGCGCAGGACCCGCTCCAGATCGGCGCCGTAGGCATCCGTCACAGGTCCCTTGTCGATCTCCTTACGAGCCCGTTCCCGGATGGTCTCGATGTCGGTGAGGAACTCGGCCACGGCCAAAACCACCTTTCGCCTTGCAGGACACGTTCGGCTCAACGCCCGACGCGCCGAGGGAACTTCTTTCGTCGTAGGCTGCGCCTACCCGGTGCGCCACAGGACATGAGCCCGTTGCCAGGATCAGGGGTCGCCTCGGTGCCACTCGTCGACGCATGCGACGACACCCAACTGCGCGAGGGGCCTCTTTACGGCTCGGGGAATTGACGTCGCAGACAGCGGCAATCACCGGGTTTGCCGACGCGATCGACTCAGTGGCCTCACCCACGAACACTCGCAGGTTGCGTAGGGTGAAACAGTGTCCGGCACTCACACGCCGCCTGAACCAGGCACATCAGCGCCGCTCACGCGAGAACCGTAATTTCGAGCGGCGCGGGCGAAACCATCCGAGAGCGGCTCCACCGGAAGCGCGAGAGTGAACCCACCGGAAGCGGGAGTGGGCCCATGCATACCTCGGTCGTCGTGTTCACCTGCGATCTGCGCTTGTCGGACCACCCGCCACTGCGCGCGGCCCTGCGCGGAGGGAGCCGGATGGTGCCGTTGTTCGTGCGTGACCGGGCCGTGCACGCAGCAGGTTTTGACGCGCCGAACCGGCTCGCGTTCCTCGCCGACTGCCTGCGGGACCTGGACGCCCAACTGCGCGAGCGGGGCGGCCGGCTGGTGCTGCGTGCGGGCGACGCGGTCACCGAGGTGTGCCGGGTTGCCGCCGAGGCGGGCGCCGACGAGGTGCACATGGCGGGCGACGTGAGTGCCTTCGCGCAGGCGCGCGAGCGGCGGCTGCGCCGGGCGCTGGAGGCCGACGGGCGGCGGCTATACGTGCACGACACGGTCAGCACCGCCGTGGCACCGGGCGCGGTGGCGCCGTCGTCCTCCGACCACTTCGCGGTGTTCACGCCGTACTACCGGCGCTGGTCGGAGCAGGGACTGCGGGACGTGCTGGAGGCGCCGCGCGCGCTCACAGTGCCGGAGGAACTGGGCTCCGCCCCGCTGCCGGAGCGCGGCGGCGTGAAGGGTGTGTCGCCGGGACTGGGCGCGGGCGGCGAGACGAAGGCGCGGCGCAGGCTCGCCGCGTGGCTGCGCTCAGGGGTGGACGCCTATGAGGAACGGCACGACGACCTGGCGGGCGACGCCACCTCCCGGCTCTCTCCCCATCTGCACTTCGGCACTCTGTCGCCGGTCGAGGTGGTGCACCGCGCCCGCAAGGCCGGGGGCGCGGGCGGGGAGGCGTTCGTACGGCAGGTGGCCTGGCGTGACTTCAACCGCCAGGTGCTCGCCGCACGCCCCGACGCCGCCGCCCATGACTACCGCACGCACCGCGACCGGTGGCGCCGCGGGAAGGAGGCGGACGCGGACGCCGAGGCGTGGCGGGAGGGCCGCACGGGTTACCCGGTGGTGGACGCGGCGATGCGGCAGCTGCGCCACGAGGGCTGGATGAGCAACCGGGCCCGGCTGCTGGCCGCGAGCTTCCTCACCAAGACGCTGTACATCGACTGGCGCCTGGGCGCCCGGCACTTCCTGGACCTGCTTGTCGACGGTGACATCGCGAACAACCAGCTGAACTGGCAGTGGATGGCCGGTACGGGCACCGACACCCGGCCCAGCCGCGTGCTCAACCCCGTCGCCCAGGGCAAGCGGTACGACCCGGACGGGACGTACGTGCGGCGCTGGGTGGAGGAGCTGGCGGACGTCAAGGGGGCCGCCGTGCACGAACCGTGGAAGCTTCCGGCGCAGGAGCGCGCGAGCACCGGCTACCCCGAGCCGGTGGTTTCCCTGGCGGAGGGCTTGGAGCGCTTCCGACGGGCCCGGCGGCGCTCCTGAAGTCCGGCGGACCGCGATGGTGCTCGTCAGCCACGCTCTGCGGCGCGGCTGGGCCCCGGCCGCTGCGGCCTTCCCGCGTCGGCGCCGACGGCTGCCGTCCGGCAACGTCCGCACGCGGCGCCCGGCGCCTCCCTGGTCGGGAATCCGGCGCGGACCTCTGTTGAAAGGGCCCTGGCCGATGCCGGGGTACGCGTGATGGTGTGCGCCTTCGGCGAGTTGGGGCACCGCATCTGACGGCCTCGGTGGCAGGTATCAGGTGGTCGAGGCGATTGCTCGGGTGACGGCCGTGATGGCCGGGGTGGGGCGGCCGGGGAGTCGCGCCACGACGACCCGGCGGATCTCGGGGGGTGCGCCTTCGACGTGCAGCAGGCTCACCCCGGGCGGCAGTACCGGCGAGAGCCGCGAGGGCACCGTCGTCACCCCGAAGCCAGCGGCGACCAGTTGAAGCTTCGTCAGCCAGTCGCGCGCGCGGTGGCCGATGTGTGGCCGTCCGGGCAGGCCGGGCCAGACGCCGAGCAGTGGCTCGGCGTTCGACGCCGGGGCGGCGATCCACCGGGCGTTGACCAGTTCGTCGACGTGCACCGCGGTGCGGCCGGCGAACTCTCCGGTCGAAGGCACCGCCACGACCAGTTCGGTGTCCGCGACGGTCTCGACGTGCAGGCGCGGCGACTCGCCGTCCAAAGGCCGGTGGGGCGGGCGGGACGTCAGTACGGCGAGGTCGATCGAGCCCGCGCGCAGTGCCCGGATCAAGGAGGGCGTGGTGCCCTCGGTAGTCGTGACCGTGACCTGCGGGTCCATCGCCGCGAGGCGGGTGAGTGCGACAGGCAGGATGGCCGCGCCCGCGCTCAGGAACAGCCCGAGCCGCACCAGTTCGGTGCGCGGGACGGTGCCGGTGAGGTCGCGCTCGGCCGCCGCCAGGCAGTCCAGGATCGTGCGCGCGTGGCGCAACAATGTCAGACCCGCGGGGGTGAGCCGTACTCCGTCGGGGCGGCGTTCGAACAGGGCGGTGCCCGCGCTTCGTTCGAGGGAGGCGGCCTGACGTGAGACCGCCGACTGGGTGTAGCCGAGTCGGCTGGCTGCCGCGGTGAAGCTGCCGGACTCGGCGATCTGCCGCAGGACCCGTAGGCCCGCGCTGGAGATGTCCATGCGGCATACGCATACCACGGATGCTTGATCGTCGCTTCCCGCATGCCCGCCGGGTCCCTAGTGTCGATCCCGACGAACACGGAGGTCATCACGTGCGAGCAGCAGTTCTGACGCGGTTCGGCGCCCCGCTCACGGTGCGGGAGGTTCCCGACCCCGAGGCCGACGGCGGCGAGGTGGTGGTCGAGGTCCTCGCCGCCAGCGTGGCGCCCTACGCCGCCGAGGTCTTCAGCGGCGAGCGGAAGTACCCCCTGGTCCCTCCCGTCGTGCCCGGGGTCGGCGGCGTGGGACGGGTCGTCCACGTGGGTCCGGACGCCACCCGGCTGCGCCCCGGCGACCTGGTGTGGTGCGACGCGACGGTGCGCTCGCGGGACGACGCCCTGACGCCCGACATCACGCTCCAGGGCTGGAGCTCCCGCGGCGAGGGCGGCGCGCGCCTCGCCCGGCACCTGCACGACGGATCGTTCGCCGAACTCATGCGGGTCCCGACGGAGAACGTCTTCCCGCTCCCCGCGGCGGCGGGGGACGACCCGGCCCGCTGGGCCGCGCTCGGCGTGCACGTCATCTCTTACGGCGGGCTGCTGGCCGGCGGGCTCGCGGCCGGGGAGACGCTGCTCGTCAGCGGGGCCACCGGCAACCTCGGCAGCAGTGCGGTCGCGGTCGCGCTCGCCATGGGGGCGGGCCGCGTGGTCGCTCCAGGCCGCAGCCGGGCCGTGCTCGACCTCCTCGCCGACCGGTTCGGTCCGCTGGTGCGCCCGGTCCCGCTCACCGGGGACGAGGCTCGCGACCGCGCGGCGATGTCCGCGGCGGCCGACGGCCCGATCGACATGGTGATCGACCTGCTCCCGCCGAGCGCACCCAGCTCGGCGGCGCGCACGGCAGCCTTGACCGTGCGCGAGTACGGCCGTGTCGTTCTCATGGGCGGCGTCGGCATGCTCGGTGGCGACGACCTCGCACTCCCGTACCCATGGTTCATGCGCAACTCGATCACCGTGCGCGGCCAGTGGATGTACCCGCGTACAGCGAACGTGGGCATCATCCGGCTCCTCGCCTCGGGCAACCTGGACCTCGCCCCCGAACGTGTCCGGTCGTTCGGCCTCAACGCCGTCAACGACGCCGTCACGTACGCCGCCGCACATCGCGGCCCGTTCGACCGCACCGCCCTCACCCCACCGGCCCACTGACAACGACTGATCCCTCCATGCCAGCGCCACGCCAGGCGGTCCCCGGCATACCGTACGAGCCCCGCTACCAGCGGGGAGCGCACGTACCGGGTGCGCTGTCTGGCCCGCTCCCCCGGCAAACTGCGCGACCATCCTCTCGAGGCCTGGAAGGAGTGCCGCCTCCGGCATCTCACTGCGTTCGTCGCGGTGGTGGCGGTCTGCGCCCGGGCAGCGCATCCCCGGGCCTGGATCCCTAGGAAGCGGCCGCCCTCCAATGACTGCACGCGTCCACTCCAGGCCTTCCGCGGCGACTACACGCCTGTGGCGGTGGGCGCGCAGCGGGGTGCCGTCGCGCAGGACGACGCAGGCCCGCGCCGCCAGACCTCGTGCACGACGTCGGCCCGCGCCCGGAGTTGGTCGGCTGGCAGGCGTGGGCCGCGGAACCCGCCTTGGGAGCGCCCTATTGCGGTGTGCGACCGCCAGCCCCAGCGTTCCGCGCGACCTGGTCGCCGCCTCACCGCTCGCCTCACCGGTTCCTGTCCTGCTCCTGCGGCACACGCTGCCCGCAAGCGCGGGCGGACGGCTGACTGCCATCCCTGTCAAATGAGACCCCGTCGGCCAGCCGCGACCTGCACCCCTGCGCGGCAGCCACGCCGCGTCATCTGCTTCCTCCGAGGCCGCATTCCACCTGTGGTCCTCTGTGCCTTCGAGACGCCGCTGCACGTTCTGTCCCCGACGCTCTAGGAGGTCTCTCAGACGATGTCTCACGTGGTGATGTTGTGACGTGCGGCATCATGGTCGCTTGTGGGTGTTGATCTTTCGCGGCGGTTGGTTCCTGACGGGTTGTGGGAACTGGCCGCCCCGCTGCTGCCGTCGTTCAAGTCCCGTCCGCAGGGCGGCGGGACGGCTCCGCGTGACGAGCGGGCCGTGTTCACAGCGGTCGTGTACGTGCTGACCAGCGGGTGCGCCTGGCGGCACCTGCCGGAGACCTTCGGCGTCTCGCCCGCCACCGCGCACCGCCGGTTCACCGTGTGGACGAAGGCCGGCCTGTGGCGCCGACTGCACCGTGCGGTCCTGGACGAACTCGGCGCCCGGGGCGAGCTGGACTGGACCTCCGCGATCGTCGACGCGGCGAGCGTGCGGGCGAAAAGGGGGGCTCGCTGACCGGTCCGAACCCGGTCGATCGCGGCAAGAAGGGCAGCAAGCTGCACGTGCTGTCGAAGGCCCAGGGCATCCCGCTGGCCGTCGCGGTGTCCGCCGCGAACACGAACGACACCCTGGGGCTGAAGCCGCTGGTGCTCGGGATACCAGCGGTCCGCTCCCGGCGGGGCCCCTGCCGGCGCCGCCCGGTCAAGCTCCGCGCGGACAAGGCCTACTTCTCCGCCGAACACCTCGCCTGGCTCCGCAAGCGCCACATCATCCCCCGCATCGCACGCCCAGGCATCGAATCGAGCGAACGGCTCGGCCGCCACCGCTGGAAGATCGAACGATCCATCGCCTGGCTGTTCGGCTACCGCCGCCTCGCAGTCCGGTACGAGCGAAAGGACTCCCACTTCCTCGCCTTCCTCGGGCTCGCAGCTGCCCTGACCTGCTACAAGAAGCTCGCCAAGATCGCCACATGAGACATCATCTTAGCAACAACCGCGCCCCCTAACCCATATTGGCGATTTGCAAACTTCCCCCCTTTCACCTGATACATCCTCTGCACTCCTTTATTCGTGTGAATATTTACGCATGATCGGATAAAGTCGTCGGGGCTTGAAAACTGGAGAAAGTGGGAGGGGTTTACATTGAAGACGCCTCTGCGTATCGGCGTCGTCGCAGCGGCCCTGCTCAGCGCTGTAGCGACGGTACCGACTGCTTCCGCAGCAGATCTCTCGTCGGTGAAGGCTGACGAGCCGCTTCAGACGGTGAAGGTGGCGGGGTTCAAAGTCGACCGGCACGCGGTAGCCGGAACGGTCAAGATCATTACGGCGAACATCCAGTTAGCAGCGGCATCCGTGAACGTCTGCGGTGCGGGGTATGCGATCTCTACGGGCGCGTGGCGCTACGGCACTTGGGGCACCACCTACACCTGGACGAACGGGAACACGACGGGTCCGAACTACGAGGACAGGCCGATCTGTGCGGTGTTCTTCAACGACACCGGATCGGCCCACTACATGGGGGTGCGCCTGCGCACGAATTACACCTCGATCGGCCCGGTGCAGAACTTCGGCACCTTCAGCTCATACGCGGGGCCGGTGTACCAGAGCAAGGGCTACTGCGGCACCGTGTACTCCTACATGAAGGCGCCGAACGGGGCTGTGGTGGTCGACAACGATCAGACGGTCGGTGCCTGTGACTGAGATTCACTCACGACGGGGCGCGGCCCTTTTGGCGTCCGGCACTGTTTTGGTTGTGACGGTTGCCGCCGTGTCCGGGTGTAGCGCGTTGACGGGCGGTGACGCGAAGCCGCAGCTCTCCTCGGGCCCGTACGGGTCGACGTGGAGGCCGTCCGCGCCTGCTGCTGAAACGGCGGCTTCGCAGTCAAGCACGCCGACTCCCACGTCCTCTCCGACTGATGTCGCGGCCTCCCCGACGCTTGCGCCGCAGCATGAGGGTGAGACCACTGTGTTCACTTTCGGGGATGTGAAGGTGCGGGCGACGCCGAACGCTGCCGGCGTGTATACGGCGATCGATATCCCCAACCGGTCCAAGCGGCAGTTGTCGTTCGAGATCACGCTGCGGGTGACCGGTCCCGGTGGCTACAAGGCGCTGATGAAACGCAGTTATGTCGGCATCCTGCCCGGCGACGACGCCCGCGATGCCGGCCTGCTGATCGACCGCGGCCATGCTGCGGTACCGCAGCACCCGGTAGTGAGCATCGTCGCCTTCAGCCAGAGTTTCTACGAATGAAGGAGCCATGTGTTAAACGGCCACAGAGCATGCGCGGTAGCAGCCCTCGCGGCTACCGCGACTCTCGCCGGGCTGATACAAGCCCAGCCATCAACAGCGAACCCCACCCAGCCTTCCCAGACCCAGATCGCGGGAGCGGTGAAGGATCCGGACAAGACTCTTGGCAAGAAATGGCGCAGCTCCCCGGAGCGGGCGGTGACGTCCGCCGCCGACAGTGACGGCCTGCACTTGCTGGTCGCGGACGGCAAGAACGCCTATGCCTGGAAGACAGCAGCTGCCCTGAGCGAGCCGGGGTTGCCCGCCGATACGTGGATCGGTAACCAGTGTGTGATCGACCACGACCATGCCGCCGTCGTCTATGCGCCACGCATGTTCACCAACCGGCAGGACCTGATGACCGGCGGCGCGTTCACCGCGATCGTGAACCTGACTACCGGCCAGGTCACCAAGATGCCACTGACGGCGTCACTGGCGTACTTCGACCCGTCCTGTAACCCGGCGACGCATACGGCGGCGTTCACGGCGTTCCGTGACAGCAAGACGCATCTGGTGACCGTCGACACCTCCGGCAAGGCGGTGGCGGATACGACGGTGGGCGGCGAGGTCACCTCCGCCGTGCCGACGCCGGATGGCGTTATCGCAGGTGCGGGGACCCACTTGGTCCGCGTCGACCACGCCGGGCATGTGACCGATCTGGCGGAGACGAGCAAGACACCATTCGACATTCAAGCTACCGGCGCCAACATGGTGGCGTTCCTTGACCGGCACGGCAGCAGCAGCGCGCAGGTGAAGGTCTGGGACGGGCATCGTGCCGCCGGGTTAGCGTCGGGGAAGCTCGGTGACTTGACGCTGAAGCAGTCGGGCAGCGGCCGGGTGTTCCTCGTCGGCCGGCATGCGCAAGCTACACGCTTATCCGGGAGTGCGGTCACCGCGGTCGACGGCAATCCCGACGGGGATGTGTCCACTGACGGCAGCATGGTGGTCGATCCGGTCATCTCCCCCGCGGTGGAATCGGGCCTGGCGAACATAAGCGGTGCCGGACGCGGCTTCACCAAGTCCCAGGATCCGCCCCGCGCACCGCGCGGGAAGAACTTCGGCCACGACCTGACGATCACAGCGACAGCGACCAGCAGTGGCACGGCGACGTCCCAGAGCCTCAAGGCCCCCAACAAGGTGGACGGGGGGCAGGTCTCTCCGGCGCTTGCCGGGACGCCCAGTGCTGTGAAGCCCAAGACGGCAGCGGCAGACTCCGGCAACGCCCACGATCCGGTGGATGAGGACCGCTGGTGCTCGGTTCCCCGCAACGACATCCATGAACAGGCGCTTCAGCCCACCCCGAACCAGGTGGAATGGGCCGTGGACATGGCCATTCGCGGAGATCTGCACTCCAGCTACCTCAGGCAAGGTGACTGGCGCTCCCAGACCGGTATCGCCACCATCGACCCGCAGACGATGTTCCCGCCGCCGACACTGACGGGCGGCGGCCGGATCCCGGCACAGATCGAGTTGGGCATCCTCGCGCAGGAGTCGAATCTATGGCAGGCCGAATCCGGATCGATCCCCGGCCAGATGGGCAATCCCCTCGCTGCTGTGGCCGGCTTCTACGGTCATAAGGGCAGCAACCCGTCGGACTACTGGAAGATCGACTGGACCAAGTCCGACTGCGGCTACGGGGTCGGCCAGGTCACCGACGGCATGCGCATGGCCGGTCACGAAAAGCCCGGCGAGACCGCGCTACCGGCCAATGAGCAAAAGGCCATCGCGCTCGACTACGCGACCAACATCGCCGCCTCCCTTCAGATCCTCGCGGACAAGTGGAACGAGCTGCACAAGGCCGGTCAGACGATCGCCGTGAACAACGATGACCCGTCGCGGCCGGAGAACTGGTTCACCGCCGTGTGGAACTACAACCTCGGCTTCAACGCTCCCACGCCGCACGGCAACGACCCCTGGGGGCTCGGCTGGTACAACAATCCCGCCAACCCGATCTACCCGCCCTCACGGCTGGCGTTCATGGACACCACCCTCGATCCGAACGCCAACCATGACGCCGCGCATCCGCAGGACTGGCCGTATGAGGAGAAGGTGATGGGCTGGGCCGCCTGGTCCATCGACACCGGCTTCTCCTACTCCACCTCCGGGCGGCAGGACTGGCCCGGAGAATCCGGCTTCAGCTCCGCCGGGTTCAGGCCCTCATGGTGGAACAGTGACGCCGAACGCTCAGCGATCAAGCCCCCGCTGGACACCTTCTGTAACGCCAGCGACGCCTGTGATGTGTCCAACCCGCCGCCGTGCGAGACCCAGCACATCGACGGCTGCGACATCCTGCACTGGTGGAACCAGCCCAACACCGCATGGAAACCCGACTGCGCCACGTCATGTGGCCATGAGGCGATCAAGTACACCACGTTGATCAACGAGCCAGGCCGGGGGTACCGACTCCAACACGGCACGCCGGACTGCGCGAACGCGCCGACCAACGCGCTGGTGGTCGATTCCGAGCCGGCGGGAGTCGATACCTGGTCCAGTTGCGGGAAGACCACATCGAACGGGACGTTCCAGTTCACCTTCGCCCAGGACAGCGACGGCAGGTTCGAAGGGAAGGGCGACCTTCACCAAGTAGGGGGTGGCTGGCAAGGGCACTTCTGGTATGCGCACGCCCGTAACGCCAACCACCTGGGAGGCGACGGCGGCCCGATGCTGGTGTTGGGCGACTGGAAGCTGAACGCCCCGATGCCTGGCGGCCAGGGCCAGATTTGGGCACACATTCCCGACACCGGGGCGCAGGCCCATGACGCCGTCTACTCAATCATCACGCCGTTCGGGACGTACCACAAAACGATCGACCAGGGATTCTCCGAAGCGAACGCATGGGTGTCACTGGGGGCGTACCGGTTCAACAACTCCATCCCAGAGGTGCAGTTGGCCAACGACACGCCCGGCGGCACCGGCGACCTGGACATCGCATGGGACGCGATGGCCTTCGTTCCCGGTGACTTCAGCGGCATGCCGCACGTCGACTTCCCGGCGGAGAACCCGAATCTCCCGGACATCGACGAGGTTGCCGCCCAGACTCCGGACGCCGCTCCGGCGCCGGTCAACGCCGACACCGCCAATAACATCAAGGCAGCGATGAACGCCACCCGCGGTGCCGACAAGGCCGAGCAGGCGGCGGCGAAGTGTTCGGCGCCCGACAAGTCCGGCCAGCAGATTTGCATCGGGCCCTTCCAGGGCCAGCCGTCCGGCGGGGCGAAGCCGAAGGTGAAACCGCATGCGGCTGCGGCCTCTTCCGAGCCGGTTCCGTGGTGCAAGACGGCCCCGGGGTCCCAGTACCAGTACACGCGCACCCAAGGCTGCATACGCGGTGGCTACGCGCTGAACGTACTAAAGGACGGGGCGGTGGTCGGTGGAGGGAACGTCAAGGTCGTCCAGGAGATCCTGCTCAACCCCACCTCGAACAGCTTCTCGGTGTGGACTGAGTTCTCCCTGCCTGACCTGACGGGCGTGCCCGAAGCGACGCTGGACTCCTATCTCGACACCTGCTGGGCGACGGCCGACTGCACGAACACCAACGTCGGCGCATGGAGTGGGTCAACGACGTGGACCAACGGGGACGCACACACCGCTGCGCGCACCGACACCTTCAGTTGGAACACCGTCACCAACGGTCAGTCGACGCTCGGATTCACCTGGGACACCACCTGGAGCGCGCCTGGCACGTCGACCACGGCCAACAACAGCTGGAGGGACCAGGCTTACAACATCCGCTGCGACAACCAAGTCGGCGGGAACACCGGCTGCGTCTTCCCGGCCGTTGCCCCGACGCTACTCCTGAACACCCACAAGTACCCGGCTGCTGCGGCCTACTACTGGGTGGTGGAGGAGATGCTGGCCTCGCACCCAGGCAGCAAGAAGTACAACAAACCACTTCACCGCCTCGCGGACGACACCACAGCGAAGAACAACCGCAAGATCGTCTGCGACAACACCTTCAACCCGCCATCGGCCGCGATCGGCAAGAGCTGTGACGAGTATCCCTTCGCGAAGTCCCGGGAAAGCGGAGGTATGACACTCGCCTCTGGAAACACGTGTGTGCAGATGTACGCGACAAAGAACCCTGACGGCACCTACACCCTCAACCTTGACCCGAACTACCCCTACCCGACGTGGCAAGAAGTCTGCGGCCGGGCAGCCATCACCGTGACCCAAAACACGGCCGCCGGTGGCGATCTCGGCAGGTTCACCACAGCGATGCGGTTGCTGGACAAGGACGCGTATTTCGTACGCACCGGCTTCGAGAACTGCACTCTGGACAAGGTCTGCAAGATCACTTGACCTGACGGCGCGGTGAAGACACGCGGCCCCGCTGGACGTAACCCGCCCAGCGGGGCCTCTCGTCTGGCACCGCTCAGTCGAACACAACGCTCCAGCGAAGGATCCCGCCGTCTTCCACCGACGGCTTCATCCTGACCGGCCGAAGCGAAGTACCGCCCGTAACCGAGGCGTACACCTGCTCCCACATAACGTCCAGAGACGGCCACAGCGGCTCGTACTGTGGGCTGCCGTACGACAGCAGGCCGATCTGTCCCACGTGCTGCTCGCGGTGGTCGAGGAAGACGATGTCGCCGCAGATGTCCTCAGCGAACGGCACCCATCGCGGGTGCACCATGACGCCGAGAACTAGATCTTCCTCGTCTTCTTCCTTTGCACTATCCAGGACCGCGAGCACGTTGCGGTGGGCGTCGACGATCCCGTCGGTGGTCAGGGGGCTATACCCGAACAGGAAGGCCCCGGGCTGCGCACCGCCGCTTCGAGGGGAGGTGCCGTTGTGGAGTTTCAACAGATCCTTAAGGTCGGGGTGGAGGGGAAAGCCCAGGGCTTCTTCGAGGTGATTTACCTGGGCGGCGGTGGCGGAAGGGAGAAGCCACGCAGCGTCTGCGGGAGCATGTTGACTCAGCCAGCCCTCGAAGCGCTGCCACAATTTCTTGTTCAACGGTGCCTTCCTAACCGGGACGCTTGCGGAGAGCCCCGGCGCTCACGCCACGATGAACGCATCTGAAGGCCGCTCTGACCTGCATCTTCGAAGCAGACGTCTGCGCTGCTCGATGTACGCGTTGACGCAACGGAATGCTAGTCCTCCAGCTGGAAGTCTTGAAGGTCTGTTCGGCTCGGGGCGTCATGCCGCATGGGGCTGCGCGGCGCGGGGTCGGCTGCGGCGGTTGTGGCCTTTGACGTAGGCGCCGTCGCGGCGGTAGTGGGGGCGTACGTACGGCATGAGCGGTCCTCGACGGTGAAGGGGGCGATACCCCGTACATGAGGCCGGGTGTTCCTCGGCTCGGCATTCGACGGTAGCGATCGGCACTGACAATCCAGGGCGGCCAACTCAACGGCCCCCCGGCCCACTTGGGCAGCAGCCATCGATTTTTGGACGGGTGATTGCGACGTCGGGCTGACTGTCAGCGCCAGCGGCTGTCATAGAAGCGGCGGGGAAGTGCAGAGAGGGGTACCGTGCCCGGGCGCCGCCGGCACCGCGCTCATCGCGAATGCCTGCCTGGCACCTGTGGTGCCAGGCGGACGGAACGAGTGACGGAACGGCTCACTGACCCATGAGGGCGAAACGTGCCTACCGCACCGAGGACGGGGCCGACCGCCTGGCTCTACGATCCCCGCCCTGGCTGCATCGATCTCCGAGTTCTCTGACTCCCGCGAATCGCTGACGTGGCCGGGAGGCGTGCTCGGCGGCGGAGGGACGGGGTCGAAGGGAGGGAGCTCGGCGAGGGCATTTCAAGTAGATCCGCTCCTACACCAACCTCCCAGCCCTATCATGCGATTGGAGGATCTCCGGAGGCTTGGCCTGCGCGCTGGTCGACACATCTGCATGTCGTAGGAGCTCTTCCGACGACCGACTTCCTCGCAGTCCGGCAGGAGCCCAACGTGCCGTATACGGCAGAGATCAGCCGCAGCAACCCGACGAGCATCATCTTCCTTGTCGATCAGTCGACCTCCATGAGCGACCCCATCGGCGGTGAAGTGCCTCAGCAGAAAGCTGATGTCGTAGCCGACGCCATCAACCGGCTCCTCACCGAGCTTTCGGTCAAGTGCGCGAAGGAAGAAGGCGTACGCGACTACTTCCACGTCGCGGTCGTCGGCTACGGCGCCACCGTCGGTTCGGCGTTCGCGGGCTCGCTTGCCGGACGGGACATCGTCCCCCTCAGTGAGGTGGCGGACAACCCGGCACGTGTCGACGAGCGAAGCAAGAAGGTGCCCGACGGCGCCGGTGGTCTGGTAGAGACGGTGGTCAACTTCCCCCTGTGGATGGACCCGGTCGCCCACGGCGGAACCCCGATGAACCGCGCTCTTCAGTATGCGGAGAGCCTCGTCGCTGGCTGGACCGAGCGCTACCCTGCCAGCTTCCCGCCCATCGTCATCAACCTGACGGACGGGGAGTCGACGGACGGCGACCCGACCGCGGCAGCCGAGGCCATCACCTCGCACGCCACGGCCGACGGTGCGGTGCTGCTGTTCAATTTGCATGTCTCTGCGGCAGGAGGAACACCCACCGCCTTCCCCGACAGCGCGGACGGCCTCCCCGACAGCTACGCCCGCACACTTTTCTCCATGTCGAGCCCCTTGCCCAGCCATATGCGTTCCTACGCCGCGTCGCAGGGCCAGCGGGTTAGCGAGACCACCCGAGGCTTCGTGTACAACGCGGACATCACCACAGTCGTGCAGTTCCTGGACATCGGCACCCGCGCCACCGAACTGCGGTGACGGCTCCGCCCCCCTGCGTGTTTGTCACGCACCTCGTAGCCCCCAAGTACGGGAGCACGGAGGCGGAATGTGAGGATGCCGTCGTCGTGCTCCCCAACCGCTCGCACGACTACATGCTGCGAGAAGCGCTCACCGCGGGCGTCTGTGATGGGGCAACGGAGAGTGCCCTGGCCAAGGACTGGGCTCGGTTGCTGT
Organism: Streptomyces sp. PLK1-5; assembly: GCA_037034305.1. Taxonomy (GTDB): domain Bacteria; phylum Actinomycetota; class Actinomycetes; order Streptomycetales; family Streptomycetaceae; genus Streptantibioticus_A. The sequence continues at coordinate 36,536 of JBAGJY010000003.1, read as the reverse complement.
CCCGCGCGGCGGCCGAACACGCCATGGAGCGCCCGGACCTGCTGGCCGGCGGCGCCGCCTTCGAGGAGTTCGCGTCGGCGGCAGTGGCTCAGTGGGATCCATGGCTCGCCGAGTACATGCAGGCGCGCGTTGCGGAAGGGCGCCCGTTGAAGTGGTATGAGCACACCAAGCTCGCCGAAGGCGCCCACTCGACTTTGCTCACAGTGCGCGTTGACCCAGACCGGGGTCCTGGCTTGAGCGCCGACTCCGAGGCGTGTGAACCGGTGTGGCGCTGGCAAGCTGCCGCCCTGGGAGACAGTTGCCTGTTCCATCTGCACGACGACCGGCTGGTACACGCCTTCCCGGTGGGGTCGGCCAACGAGTTCGGCACAGCCCCCGACCTTTTCGGCAGCCGTAACCACGATGCGGCGCTACTGGCCTGTCGTACTCGGTTCACCGAAGGCTGGTGCCGGCCCGGCGACCGGCTGCTCCTGATGACCGACGCATTGGCCGCGTGGTTTCTGTCGGCCCCCGACCAGGAGATCGCTGTACGCCAGTTGCTGGAGTTTTCCGGGCCCGACGACCTCAGCGATTTCGTGGATTGGCTGAACAGTCTTCGGGACCGCCATGAGCTACGGAACGACGATGTGGCCGTCGTACGGATCGATTTCGAAGGGCGGTGAACGTGGGCTCGCCCACCGGTCAGCAGAGGCAGTTCCCCAGTGGTGCCGCCTACGCGGAGGCGCTGCAGCACACGCACTTGTGTTTCGAACATCCTGAGCTCAAAGGCGCAAAGCCGGAACTGACCAAGCTGGGCCTGCCCCGCGCCATCTCCGGCGCCTTCGCGAGCGTGTTCTCACTGACCTCTGCCGCGTCGGGTCGGCGGTACGCGGTCAAATGTTTTACCCGTCACGCCCCTGACCAGGAATTGCGCTACCAGGCCATCAGTAGCCGGCTCGCGCAGCTTGACCCGGCCGAGCTCTCCCAACCTTGGAATCTAGGCTTTGAGTACCTTCCCGACGCGATCGGCGTCGGCTCGGAGCGTTACCCAGTCCTGAAGATGGAGTGGACCGACGCCATCACCCTGTCCTCCTGGCTCGATGACAACCACTCCGACCGGTTCGCCGTCGATCGTCTGGCCGACCGATTCGAGGCCGTGGTCCGCGACCTGTCAGCACACGAGATTGCCCATGGCGACCTCCAGCACGGCAATCTGCTTGTCGCAAGCGACGACACATTCCGCCTCGTCGACTACGACGGCATGTACGTGCCAGCGCTGGCAGGCTTCGGTGGCACCGAGCGAGGCCACCGTAACTACCAGTCGCCCATGCGCGGAAACGATGATTTCGGGGCGGCGTTGGACCGGTTCTCTGCCTGGGTCATCTTCATCTCGCTCAAGGCGATCGCCGCAGACCCCGTTCTGTGGCGTCGGCTGCACGAACCCAGCGGCGAGTTTCTGCTGCTCACTGAGGAAGACTTCAAAAATCCGGGCGGCTCCACAGCGCTGCAGACGCTACTTGCCCATCCAGACTCGTCGGTGAGTGGCCTTGCCGCCCAGCTGAAGTCCTTGGCGTTTCAGCCGCTGGACCTGCTGCCCCCGCTTGCGAACGCGATCCCCAAGCAGCGGACTGCCGCGACCACGACCACTTCCGCATCGGTTCCCCCCAAGAGCACAGTTCCGGGTAAGGGGGGACTGCCCGACTGGATGACTGGGCACGTTCCCCCGCACTCCGTGGTGGCACCGGCGGCGCCTTTCACCACTTCGCCGGACGGTTTCCACACCCGGACACCGTTGGACGTGGTCACGGCCGTGCTCTGGCCACTGTTGTTGGCCGCGGCGGCCTTGGTGATCACTACAGGTCTTCCATTCCCCTTGATCGGAGCCGGAGGGCCTGTCATCGTCGCGGCCTTGATCACAGCCTTCGCATGGAGTCGCCGCGTGGAGAGGGCTCAGTCACGGGCCGTCCTGGTCAGGCTGAAGGACGAATTGGCCCAACTTGAGGACCCCGCCAAGGCAGCCGAGAAGCTGCGCAAGGACAAGGCGAAGTTCGACGCGGCGGAGATGAAGCGGACCACCGCATACCCGCAGGAGCAGGACAGGATTACAGCCCAGTACCACGCCGCGCTCAAGGAGGCCGAGAGGCGCAAGGCTCGCAAGCAGCATGACATCGACAAGAAGATCGACGGGCTCGCGGAGGAACTCCGCAAAGCCTTGGCCGAAGCGCTCGTCGACAAACAGTCCACGTACGTCCAGGACCAGCTCGGCCGTCGGACGATCGCACAGTCTCCGCCACACGGCATCGGGCCAAAACTTGCCGCTCGTCTCGCCGCGGCGGGCATCCGGACAGCAGCTGATTTCAAGGGCTACCGCCCCGTGCAGAACAGCTCTTACAACAGCACCGGCGCCGTACTCGTGCTGAGTAACGGCCGCGCCGTCAACGTTCAGGGAATCGGCGAGGCCAAGGCCATTGCTCTCGACGCCTGGCGTAAGGGCCTGTTCGCGTCCGCCGTAGCCCGGCAGCCGAGCGCTCTCAGCGCGGCGGAACGACAGCAGATCGAGCAGAGCATCACCCGCCGAAAATCCCAACTCGCTGACCAGCACAAGGCCGTGGAGTCCGAGACCGAAGCCTCGCGCAAGCAGGCGCGCAAGCATTTCGAAGACGCTCAAGAACGACTCGCCCGGGAGAACGCGCTCGCAGGCGACCGGGCACGGCAGCAGCGCCAGGAGTTTGGCCGACGTACGGTCGCACTTCAGCAGAACAGCGCGCTCCACGGAACACTGAGTGCCTCGATGAAGGCCGCCAAACTCCACCACCGTGGGCTGTCGTTCGCGTGCTACATGCGGTTCCTCTACATGGGTCGCTGAGACCGCTCGGAGCGGGAGGAGGGTCGCCAAGCCGCCAATCCTCATGGCAGGCGAGCCTGTTGTCCCTCCTAGAAGAAGCCGAGTTTCTTGGGGCTGTAGCTGCAAAGGATGTTCTTCGTCTGCTGGTAGTGGTCCAGCATCATCTTGTGGCCCTCGCGGCCGATGCCGGAGTTCTTGTAGCCGCCGAAGGCCGCGTGCGCGGGGTAGGCGTGGTAGCAGTTGGTCCACACCCGGCCCGCCTGGACGGCCCGGCCCGCTCGGTACGCGGTGTTCGCGTCCCGGGTCCACACTCCCGCGCCCAGGCCGTACAACGTGTCGTTGGCGAGTGAGACCGCCTCGTCGAAGCCGGCGAAGGGGGTGACCGCGACGACCGGGCCGAAGATCTCCTCCTGGAAGATCCGCATGCTGTTGTGGCCCTCGAAGATCGTGGGCGCCATGTAGTAGCCGCCGGACAGCTCGCCGCCGAGGTCTACGCGTTCGCCGCCGATGAGCAGCTTGGCGCCCTCGGCGGTGCCGATGTCGACGTAGGACAGGATCTTTTCCAACTGGTCGTTGCTGGCCTGGGCGCCCACCATGGTGTCGGTGTCCAGTGGGTTGCCCTGCCGGATGGAGCGGGTCCGCTCCAGGCAGTCGCCGAGGAAGGCGTCGTAGACGCTCGACTGGATCAGCGCCCGGGACGGACAGGTGCACACCTCGCCCTGGTTGAGGGCGAACATGGTGAAGCCCTCCAGCGCCTTGTCGTAGAACTCGTCCGGCTCGCGCGCCACGTCCGCGAAGAAGATGTTGGGGCTCTTGCCACCCAGCTCCAGGGTGACCGGGATGATGTTCTGGCTCGCGTACTGCATGATCAGGCGCCCGGTGGTGGTCTCGCCGGTGAACGCGATCTTGGCCACCCGGGAGTTGGCGGCCAGCGGCTTGCCCGCCTCGACCCCGAAGCCGTTGACGACGTTGACCACACCCGGCGGCAGCAGGTCCTGTATCAGCTCGATCAGTACCAGCACCGAGGCGGGGGTCTGCTCTGCGGGCTTGAGCACCACGGCGTTGCCCGCGGCGAGCGCGGGCGCCAGCTTCCACGCGGCCATCAGGATGGGGAAGTTCCACGGGATGATCTGGCCGACCACGCCCAGCGGTTCATGGAAGTGGTAGGCCACGGTGTCGTCGTCCAGCTGCGCGATCGAGCCCTCCTGCGCCCGGATCGCGCTCGCGAAGTACCGGAAGTGGTCCGCGGCCAGCGGAAGGTCGGCGGCGAGCGCCTCACGGATCGGCTTGCCGTTGTCCCACACCTCGGCGACCGCCAGCCGGGTCAGGTTCTGCTCGATCCGGTCGGCGATCCTCCCGAGCACCGCGGCCCGCTCCGCCGGTGCGGTGCGGCCCCAGGCGGGAGCCGCCGAGTGGGCGGCGTCCAGGGCGAGTTCGATGTCCGCGGTGGTGGAGCGGGCGACCTCGGTGAACGTCTCCCCGGTGACCGGGGTCGGGTTCTCGAAGTACCGGCCGTCGACCGGTGCGGTCCACTCGCCACCGATCCAGTTCTCGTACCGGGAGCGGAAGGTGAGAGCGCTGCCGGGTGTGCCAGGTGGCTGATATACCGTCATGCGGCTGCCTCCTCGGGGGTTCCGGGCGCGCGCCGCGCGGCCCGGACGTACCTGGATGGAGCGACGTTCCTGGATCGACCGCACGCTACCGCCGGTTCCGCCGCCTCAGCCATGAGCTGGTACGGATCCCGCCATGGGCCGGTTCGGCAACGGCCGGATGACGCGGGGCGGTCACGCGCCGATCCGCGGCCCGGCCGACACTGCTCCGGCAGACCCCGTACGACAAGCCGCTCGCCGCCGCGGTGAGTTCGTACCATCGCGACGGCGAGCGGCTGTGGCGCAGCCCGGGGATCAGACGTCGAGGCGCTCCCCCGGCATGATCAGGTTCGGGTTGTCACCGATGACCTTCTTGTTGGCGGCGTACAGGTGCTGCCACGTGGTGCCGTGGGCCGCCGCGATGCCGCTGAGCGTGTCGCCGGAGGCGACGGTGTAGTCGCCGTGGCCCGACACGCTGCCGCGGCTGGCCGACCTGGTGGTGTTCGGCGCTGCCTGGGCGCGCTCGCTCGGCGCCGGCTTGTAGGCCTTGTGGCCGCTGGTGTGGCTCACGGCGCTGGACGGCGCCGACTCGCTGGGCGCGCTGCCGTACGCCCCGGCCTGGCCCGAGCAGACCGGCCAGGCGCCCCAGCCCTGTGCGGCCTGCACCCGGCTGGCGACCGCGATCTGCTCCGAGCGGCTGGCCTGGCTGGCGGTCGGCGCGTAGTTCGTACCGCCGTACGCGGCCCAGGTGCTGGCGCTGAACTGAAGGCCCCCGAAGTAGCCGTTGCCGGTGTTGATGTGCCAGTCGCCGCCGCTCTCACAGCTCGCGATGCGGTCCCACACACCAGAGTCGGCGGCCTGCGCCTGTCCCGCGCCGACCGCGACCGCGGCCAACGGTGCCACGACAGCCGCTCCCGCGATCACGGCGGCCCGCGCCCTGCGGCGCAGCCCCGTCGCGGTGTTGGTCGGCTCGACGTGCTTGTGGCGCTCCGGATGTCCGGACATGGATCCCCTTCTCAACGGACCCGGGCTCCCCCTGTCGTGCCAACGGGACGTCCACCGGGCGCATTCGCGCCCCGTGCCCGTCCCGCCCGTCCGCTGACCGCGCTGACGCGCCGTCATCCCTCGTGCGGACTGCCCGGGCGGTGCTCTGTGCACACGGCCGCCGAATCTAGGGAGCACAAGCCGCCGATATCAACCAATGCCCGTTAAGCCCAGGCCAGTTGCGCGTTACCTTGGGTAACGGGTGTAATTCCGCGTCCTTTTGATGGCACTTCATGCCGATACCCCGTAGCGGAACGCGGCCCTCCTGTGAGGTTCTTCACGCGTTCACAAGCGTGCACAACATCACAAGTTCTACACGGAGTAAGGGATTCCGGGAGACCGATCACCGTACGCATACGACTAGTTGAACCCGCGCCAGTCCGCGCGTGACCCCTGCCACAGGTGGCCCGTTGTCACTGCGAGCCGGGAAACTCCGGGCTCGCGCCGAACGCACCCCCGAGGAGTCACCCCGTGCCGCCCATGCTCGATGTCAGCGACGAGGTACGCGCCGAGATCGGCGAAGAGGAGGCCGCCCGCCTGGCGTCAGGCGAGAACGCGCCCGGCCCGTACGACTGCACCTCCTGCCGCACCCCCGGCAACACCGACCAAGAACGCACCAGCACGGTGCTGTTCGTCGGCGAGGAGACCGCGGTGCTCGCCTTCGCGCACGCCAGATGCATCCCGTCGCAGGTGGTACCGGTCTCAGAGGAGCAGTTGCAGGTCGCCGTGCGCAGCATCACCGGCGAGACCACGGCCACCGAGCCGCCGCAGCAGCCGCCCGCCCCGAGCTCCCAGCCGACCCCGGAGGAGCAGGCCGTCCTCGGCATCACCTGCGGCCTGGTGCTCTGCCAGGACAACCTGCACCCGGCCCTGGTGGTCGAGCCCACCAGCCCGGTCGCCCGCCCCGGCAACTCCTCCCACGACGAGTTCCTGGTGCTGCTCGGCGAGGCGGGCTTCCACCCTGTCGCCAACCTGGAGATCCCCCCGCCCGAGTTGCCCGGCTGGTCCGTGCTGATGGCGATGGGCAAGCTGCACGCCGTCCTCCAGGGCAGCCCCAACGCCGCCAACGCCTCCGCCTGGTGGCAGGCGCACCAGCCGCTGCCGGTCAGTGAGGGCTGGCGCAGCGCAGCCAACCGCACCAACAGGGTGTTCGTCTACGCCGCACCGGCCGGCACCATCGGCCGCCAGCCGCGCGAGGACCTGCTGCGCGACGCTCTGGACCGGGCGGCGAGCGCCGGTCAACTGGTCGGCGGCATGATGCCGCTCGCCGGTACCTGAGCCGGTCGAACGCCACGTAGGCCGGAGTACCCCGTTCGGGGTACTCCGGCCTTCGTCGTTCCGCGTTGGCCCTCGTCATACGGCTTTTGCCTAGGGAACGGTCATTTCGCCCCGTACGGCCCGCATCCCGGACGTAGGGGAATCGTTGGTACATACGTGCACACCTATGACACGTTCTCCCGGGTCCCGTACCAGAGCCAGATCCCGCCGATGCGCTCGCCGCACGACTCGCTCACGGGCTCGGCCACACCGATCTACGACGCGCTGTACTCCGAGTACCGGCGGATGTTCCGGGCCCTGCCAGGTGACCGCACCGGCGAGGAGGAACTCCAGTTCGACGGCGGCTCATGGCCGCAGCACGAACAGCGGGCCATCACCCAGTCCTACGGCCGCTACCGCGGCCAGCTGCCCGCCGCGCTGCCGCCGGGGCAGTCCAACCCCTCCGGGGCCGTCGCCCCGTACGACAACCGGATGCGCGGGCGCTGAACGGCGCCCGCGCACCACGAACGGCGGCTACTTCTTGCGCCCGCGCTTCTCGCGTACCCGCACCGAGATCTGGATCGGGGTGCCCTCGAAGCCGAACTCCTCGCGCAACCGGCGCTCGATGAAGCGGCGGTAGCCCGCCTCCAGGAAGCCGGAGGCGAACAGTACGAACCGCGGCGGCTTGGTCCCGGCCTGCGTGCCGAACAGGATGCGCGGCTGCTTGCCGCCGCGGATCGGGTGCGGATGCGCGGCGACCAGCTCGCCCAGGAAGGCGTTGAGGCGGCCGGTGGGGATCCGGGTCTCCCAGCCCGCGAGCGCGGTCTCGATCGCCGGAACCAGCTTCTCCATGTGGCGTCCGGTGAGCGCGGAGACGTTCACCCGCGGCGCCCACTGGACCTGCACCAGGTCCTGCTCGATCTCGCGCTCCAGGTAGTACCGGCGCTCCTCGTCCAGCTGGTCCCACTTGTTGTACGCGATCACACAGGCCCGGCCCGCGTCGACGGCCATCGAGACGATCCGGGTGTCCTGCACGGAGAGCGTCTCGCTGGCGTCGATCAGGATGACCGCCACCTCGGCCTTCTCCAGGGCGGCGGCGGTGCGCAGCGAGGCGTAGTAGTCGGCGCCCTCGGTGAGGTGGACGCGGCGGCGGATACCCGCGGTGTCCACGAACTTCCAGGTCTTGCCGCCAAGTTGGATCAGCTCGTCCACCGGGTCGCGGGTGGTGCCCGCGATTTCGTTGACGACGACCCGCTCCTCGCCGGCGACCTTGTTCAGCAGCGAGGACTTGCCGACGTTCGGCCTGCCGATCAGCGCCACCCGGCGCGGACCGCCGAGCGCCTCGCCGAAGGTCTGCGCGGGGGCCTCAGGCAGCACCTCCAGCACCGCGTCCAGCAGGTCGCCGGTGCCACGGCCGTGCAGCGAGGAGACCGGGTACGGCTCGCCGAGGCCGAGCGACCACAGCATGGCCGCGTCCGCCTCGCCCGACGGGCCGTCGACCTTGTTGGCGCACAGCACGACCGGCTTGCCCGCCCGGCGCAGCAGTTTGACGACGGCCTCGTCGGTGTCGGTGGCACCCACGGTGGAGTCGACCACGAACACCACGGCGTCGGCGGCCTCGATGGCGAACTCGGCCTGTGCGGCGACCGAGGCGTCGATGCCCAGGACGTCCTGCTCCCAGCCTCCGGTGTCGACGATCTTGAAGCGGCGGCCGTTCCAGTTCGCCTCGTAGGTGACCCGGTCCCGGGTGACGCCCGGGCGGTCCTCGACCACCGCCTCCCGGCGCCCGATGATCCGGTTGACCAGGGTCGACTTGCCCACGTTGGGGCGGCCGACGACGGCCAGCACCGGCAGCGGGCCGTGCCCGGCCGCGGCCAGGTCGTCGGCCACCTCCTCGAGGTCGAAGCCCTCCTCCGCCGCCAGCTCCATGAACTCGGCGTACTCGGCGTCGCCGAGCGCGCCGTGCTCGCCGTACTCGTCTGTGGTGTCCATGAAGTCTTTCCTCGTCGTCCGTCAGCGAAGTGTTCGGGGTTCCTCAGCCGCGCCCGGTGGCGCGCCTGGCGTATTCCAGATGCGCGGTCAGCTGCTTCTGGATGCGGGCGGTGGCGGTGTCCAACGTGCCGCGGGTACGGCGCACGGCCGCGCCAGCGCCTCGTCCACCGCCCTCGGCGGAGCCGCGCGCCCCTTCCAACGGATCGAACGGGTCACCGAAGACCACGTCGATCCGGCTGCGCAGCGGCGGCAGTGCCGGGACCAGCCGTCCGGCGCGGGCGCTGCCGAGCACCGCCACCGGTACCACCGGCGCCCCGGAGCGCACCGCGAAGTAGGCGAGCCCGGACCGCAGTTCCGCGAAGTCACCGGCGCCGCGGGTGCCCTCGGGGAAGATCCCCAGCACCCCGCCGCGCTCCAGCACGCCCAGCGCCGCGCTGATCGCGGTCCGGTCGACCCGGCCGCGGTCCACCGGAAGCTGGCCGATGCCCCGCAGGAACGGATCCAGCGGACCGACGAACGCCTCCTGCTTGACCAGGAAGTGCACCGGCCGCGGTGCGGTGCCGATCAGCATCGGGCCGTCGATGTTGTGCGCGTGGTTGCCCGCGAGGATCACCGGCCCGCTGGCCGGGAACCGCCAGGCGCCGAGCACCCGGGGCCGCCAGCCGCCGTTCATCAGGCCGATGCCGATCAGGCGGCCCACGGCCGCGCCGTGCGGACCGGGCGTCGCGCCGTGCGTGCGCGTCACCGAGCCGCTCGCTTCTCCTCGATCAGGGTGACGATGCACTCGATGACCTGGTCGAGGGTGAGGTCCGTGGTGTCGACCTCGATCGCGTCGTCCGCCTTGGCCAGCGGCGAGGTCTTACGGCCGGAGTCGGCCGCGTCGCGCTTGGCCAGCGCGGCCTGGGTGGCGGCGAGGTCGGCCGCCCCCTTGCCCTTGAGCTCGCCGTTGCGCCGGGCCGCGCGCGCCTCGGCGGAGGCGGTCAGGAAGATCTTCAAGGTGGCGTCGGGCAGCACCGTGGTGCCGATGTCCCGGCCCTCCACCACGATCCCGTTCGGCGCCGCGGCGGCCGCCGAGCGCTGCAGCTCCACCAGCCGGGTGCGCACCTCGGGCACCGCGCTGACCGCGCTGACCGCCGCGGTGACCTCCCGGGTGCGGATCGGGCCCGCGGCGTCCGTGCCGTCGACCGTGATGGTCGGGGCGGACGGGTCGGTACCGGAGACGATGGTGGGCTTGTCGGCGGCGGTGGCCACCTCGGCCGCGTCGTCGACGTCTATGCCGTTGCTCAGCATCCACCAGGTCATCGCCCGGTACTGGGCGCCGGTGTCCAGGTAGCCCAGCCCCAGCTTGGCCGCGACCGCCCTCGATGTGCTCGACTTGCCCGTGCCGGAAGGGCCGTCGATGGCGACGATCACCGGAGTTTCCACAGCTGGGGGACCTTCCTCGTACACGGGTGGGAGCAGAACGCCAACGACAAGGTTACCGGCCGCGCGCGCACTGCCGTCCCGTCGGCCTACTGCCTGATCGACCAGCCGCGCTCGCGCAGCGCGGCGGTGAGCACCGGCACCGCCTTCGGCTCCACCATCAGCTGCAGCAGACCCGTCTGCTGGCCGGTGGCGTGCTCCATGCGCACGTCCTCGATGTTGACCCCGGCCGCGCCCGCGTCGGCGAACACCCGGGCCAGCTCGCCGGGCTGGTCGCCGATGAGGACCACCACGGACTCGTACACCGTGGGCGCCGTGCCGTGCTTGCCCGGCACCCGCACCCGCCCGGCGTTGCCGCGCCGCAGCACCCGCTCGATGCCCGCCGCGCCGTCCCGCCGCTTGGCCTCGTCCGCGGACTGGAGGGAACGCAGCGCCTCCACCGCCTCCCCGAGGTCGGCCGCGACCTCGGCCAGCACGTCGGCGACCGGTCCGGGGTTGGCGGACAGGATGTCGACCCACATCCCGGGCTCGGAGGCGGCGATCCGGGTCACATCGCGGATGCCCTGGCCGCACAGCCGCACCGCCGACTCGTCGGCGTGCTCGAGACGTGCCGCGACCATGCTCGACAGCAGCTGCGGGGTGTGCGAGACCAGCGCGACGGCACGGTCGTGCGCGTCGGCGTCCATCACCACCGGCACCGCACGGCACAGCGCGACCAGCTCCAGGGCCAGGTTGAGCACCTCGGTGTCGGTGCCGCGGGTCGGGGTGAGCACCCACGGGCGGCCCTCGAACAGGTCCGGGGTGGCCGCGAGCGGGCCCGACCGCTCCCGGCCCGCCATCGGGTGCGTGCCGATGTACTGCGACAGGTCGACGCCGAGCGCCTCCAGGTCGCGCCGCGGACCGCCCTTGACGCTGGCCACGTCGAGGTAGCCGCGGGCCAGCCCGGCGCGCTGCGCCTCCGCGAGCGTGGTGGCGACGTGCGCCGGAGGCACCGCGACGATCGCCAGGTCCACCGGCCCCTGCGGGACGTCGGTGGTTCCCGCGCCGAGCGCGGCGGCGGTACGCGCGGCGTCCGGGTCGTGGTCGCTGAGGTGGACGGTGACCCCACGGCTGGCCAGGGCCAGGGCGGCGGAGGTGCCGATCAGTCCGGTGCCGATGACGGCGGCGGTTCGCATGGCGCCATTTTTCCACTGCGCCGTTCCGAGGGCCGTTTCGGTCCTACCCATCCGCGCTTCCGGCGCCGCGTCGGGTAGAACGGTGCGCATGATCTTCCATGTGGTCCCGCTGGACGACTGGCTGCGCGTCCCGGAGCGGCCGTACGCGCCGCCGACCCTCGCCGAGGACGGCTTCGTGCACTGCTCGCCCGACGAGTCCACGGCGCTGGCGGTGGCCGACTCGTTCTACCGGGACGCGGTCGGCCCGCTGATGGTGCTGCTGATCGACGAGGACGCGCTGGACTCCCCGGTGCGCTGGGAGCCGCCCGCGGGCCCGCCCCCGCCGGGCACGGCGCCCTCGGTGCTCTTCCCGCACGTGTACGGGCGGATCAACCGCACGGCGGTCGCCGGAATGCTGGAGGTCGAACGGGACGCGGAGGGGCGGGCGCTGAGCCTGAAACTCTGGTCCTAGCCGGACGGGCTACGACGGGCCTTCGTGGTGTGCGGTTCGTCACGACGGGCCTTCGGGAGGTGCGGCCGGTTCGGACACCGCCGGTCCGGCTCGTCGTGGCTGCCCGCCGCGGCGGGGTTCTCCGGGGGCAAGCCCCCAGACCTCGGGAGGCACTGGTAGGCGAGCCCCCAGGCCCCCGCGGACGGCCCGCCGCGACCACGGGCCGCCCGACGCGCGGGGCGGCTGCCCGGACAAACCGCGCTCCGCCGCGTCCCGGAACCGGGCCTACAGGCCGACCTCGTTCATCAGCATGCCGACCTCGGTGTTGGTCAGGCGGCGCAGCCAGCCGGACTTCTGGTCGCCGAGCGCGATCGGGCCGAAGCGGGTGCGTACCAGCTTGTCGACCGGGAAGCCCGCCTCGGCGAGCATGCGGCGCACGATGTGCTTGCGGCCCTCGTGCAGCGCCACCTCGACCAGGTAGTTCTTGCCGGTGTTCTCCACCACCCGGAAGCTGTCGGCGCGGGCGTAGCCGTCCTCCAGCTCGATGCCGTCCTTCAGCCGTCGGCCCAGGTCGCGCGGGAGCGGGCCCTGGATGGCGGCCAGGTAGGTCTTGGTGACGCCGTAGCGCGGGTGGGTGAGGCGGTTGGCCAGCTCACCGTGGTTGGTGAGCAGGATGATGCCCTCGGTCTCGGTGTCCAGGCGGCCGACGTGGAACAGCCGGGTCTCGCGGTTGGTGACGTAGTCGCCGAGGCACTGGCGGCCGTCCGGGTCCTCCATGGTGGAGACCACACCAGCGGGCTTGTTGAGCGCGAAGAACAGGTACGCCTGGGTGGCGACGGTGAGCCCGTCGACCTTGACCTCGTCCTTTTCCGGGTCGACGCGCAGGCCCTGCTCGGTGACGATCCGGCCGTTGACCTCCACCCGGCGCTGCTCGATCAGCTCCTCGCAGGCGCGGCGGGAGCCCAGGCCCGCGCGGGCCAGCACCTTCTGCAGCCGCTCGCCCTCCTGCTCGGCGCCGGGGAAGGTCTTGGGCAGCTTCAGCTGCGGCTTGTCGTGCCGGGCGCGGTTTCGCTCCTCGATCTGGGCGTCGTACTCGCGCGGCCGGGCCGGGGCGGTCCTGCGGCCCTGGGCGGCCTTCTTGCCGGTGCCGGGCTTGCCGCCCTGCTTGCCGGATCCGGCGGTTCCTTGACCGCCCACGTCGTAGCGGCGCTCCTCGGGACGGGGGCGACCGGCGCGCTTGGACTTGTCGTCGCGCTGGTTGCCCGCCCCCCGGTAGTTCCGGTTTCCGCTGTTCCTGCCGCTGCTTCGCATCAGTGTTCCGTAGTCGAGGTCGTGTCGGGTGCGTCCGGGTCGAACGACGGAACCCCCTCCTGGGACTCCGCTTCGACGGCGTCCGCCTCCGGGAGGAACGGAGCGAGCTCGGGCAGCTCGTCGAGGCCGCGCAGACCCATCCGCTCCAGGAAGTAGTTCGTCGTCCTGTACAGGATCGCACCTGTCTCGGGTTCCGTCCCAGCCTCCTCCACCAGACCGCGCTGGAGCAGGGTGCGCATCACGCCGTCGCAGTTCACTCCGCGCACCGCGGAGACCCGGGAACGGCTGACCGGCTGGCGGTACGCGACGACCGCGAGCGTCTCCAGGGCGGCCTGGGTGAGCCGGGCCTGCTGGCCGTCGAGAACGAACTTCTCCACCGCGGGCGCGAACTCGGGGCGGGTGTAGAACCGCCAACCGCCCGCGACCAGCCGCAGTTCGAAGCCGCGCCGGTCGCGTGCGTACTCGTCGGACAGTTCCCGCAGCGCGTCGGCGATCTCCCGGCGCGGCCGCTCCAGCACCTTGGCCAGGTGCTCCTCGGTGGCGGGCTCGTCCACCACCATCAGCACCGCCTCCAGCGCGGGTTTCACGTCGAGGTCGGCGCAGGACGGCGGCGCCGCGGGCGCCTCGTGCTGCTCAGTCATCGCGGCCATCCTTCCCTACCCCCGGTTCCTGGTCGAACTCGTCGGTGACCAGCGGCTGTCCGCTGTCCTCGCCGCCGGTCCAGCGGACCTGGAGGACGCCGAGTGCCTGCTCCTGGTCCAGGGCGACCGCCTTCTCCCGGTACAGCTCCAGCAGCGCGAGGAAGCGGGCGACGACGGTGAGGGTGTCGGCGGCGTCGGCGGTCAGTTCCCGAAACGAGGCGGCGCCCAGTTCGCGCAGCCGGGCGACGACGATGTCCGCCTGCTCGCGCACGCTGACCAGCGGCGCGTGGATGTGCTCGACGTACACCGCCGGTCTGGGCTTGGGCTGCATCGCCTTGACGGCGAGCTTGGCGAAGCCCTCCGGGCCGATGCTGATGGCCACTTCGGGCAGCAGTTCCGCGTGGTGCGGCTCCAGGCCGACCGTACGCGGGTAGCGCAGCGCCTCGGCGTCGAGGCGCTCGGCGAAGATCTGCGAGATCCGCTTGTACGCGCGGTACTGCAGCAGCCGGGCGAACAGCAGGTCGCGGGCCTCCAGCAGGGCCAGGTCGGCCTCGTCCTCGACCTCGGCCGCGGGCAGCAGCCGGGCAGCCTTCAGGTCCAGCAAGGTGGCCGCGACGACGAGGAACTCGGTGGCCTGGTCCAGGTCCCAGTCGGCGCCCATGGCGCGGATGTGCGCGATGAACTCGTCGGTGACCTTGGACAGGGCGACTTCGGTGACGTCCAGCTTGTGCTTGGAGATCAGCTGGAGCAGCAGATCGAAGGGGCCCTCGAAGTTCTCCAGGCGAACGGTGAACCGGCCGTCGGCGGCGACCTGTTGGGCGTCGGGGGCGGCCTGCGCCGCGGCGGGGGCGGGCAGTTCGGCGGGGGCCGCCGCTTCGGTGGTTCTCGCAGGCGCCGGTTGCGGTGCGCTGGGGGGCGCCGGTGGCGTGGGGCCCGCCTGCTGCGGCACGGTGTCCGTCGCCCGCCCGGCCTGCGGCTCTACGCGCGGCTCGGCCAGCGCGGTGCCGGAGTCGGCCTGCGGCGGGGCCTGGTGCGCCGCTCCTCGGCCCAGCGGGCGGCGGGCGGGGCGGTCAGCTGCGGTCATCGTGTTCCAACAGGGCGGGGCGGGTGGGCGGCCGAACCGGCACCCTACCCAGGTTCGCCCCGCGATGTCGCGTTTCGCGGCGGCATCCGGCGGCGGTAGCGCCCCAAAGAGGCGCGGGGAACCGCGCGACCAGCCACAACGGCGCACTAGACAACCGACGTCACATCGCCGCACTCCCAGCGGAGCGTCTAGCCGCACTCCCAGCGGAGCGTCTAGCGGCCACGCAGCCGGCGGACGAGGATGCTCGCGTCTCCGCGCGATTCGAGGTCGGCCAGCACCACGGCGACCGCCTCCCGCACGATGCGGCCCCGGTCCACGGCGAGGCCGTGTTCACCGCGCAGCACCAGCCGGGCGTGTTCGAGGTCCATCAACTCCTCGGCGGAGACGTAGACCGTGATCTTCTCGTCGTGCCGTTCCCGGCCGCTTGGGCGCCGGTTGGGCGCGCCGCGCCGCCGCCGCTCCGGCGCCGGGTGCTCCTGCGGTGGGCGGCGCTGCGCTGGCGTGGTCGCGCCGGACGCTTCGGGCGCGTCGGATCGTGCGTGTTCGGCCGCGGTGGCGGTTTTGGGGGCGGACTGCTCGCGGCGGTGGCGCTCGGCGTGCTCCGCCGTGCCGTCGCCGTCCGGCGCGTCCTCGTCGGGGTGGCGCGCGGTGGCGGTACCGTCCTCGTCCGCCGCCGGTACCGGGCGCAGCCGCTCGGCGGGCGGGGGCGCGGCGGCTTCACCGTTGTTGTGCTGCCGGGGAGTTGACGGCTGCAGCGCCATGCCCCCGGTGGTACGGAACAGTTCGTCGGCTCCGGGCAGACTCACTCGGCGTGGCACCGGGCGAGCACCTCCCTGGCGAGCTGTCGGTACGCGGCCGCGCCAACGGAGTTGGAGGCGTAGGTCGTGATCGGCTCACCCGCCACGGTGGTCTCCGGAAAGCGGACGGTGCGGCCGATGACGGTGTGGAAGACGTGGTCGTCGAACGCCTCGACGACGCGCGCCAGCACCTCGCGGCTGTGCACGGTGCGCGAGTCGTACATGGTGGCCAGGATGCCGTCGAGTTCGAGTTCGGGGTTGAGCCGTTCGCGGACCTTCTCGATGGTCTCGGTGAGCAGCGCGACACCGCGCAGCGCGAAGAACTCGCACTCCAGCGGAACGATCACCCGGTGCGCGGCGGTCAGCGCGTTGACGGTCAGCAGACCGAGGGACGGCTGGCAGTCGATGATGACGTAGTCGTAGTCGGCGACGAGCGGCTTGAGCGCGCGCTGGAGCGTCGACTCACGGGCCACCTCGGAGACCAACTGCACTTCAGCGGCTGACAAATCGATATTGCTGGGCAGCAGGTCCATGCCGGGCACGGCGGTCTTCAGCAGCACCTCGTCGGCGGCCATACCGCGTTCCATGAGCAGGTTGTAGACCGTCAGGTCCAGCTCCATGGGGTTGACGCCGAGGCCGACGGAGAGCGCGCCCTGCGGGTCGAAGTCGACGAGCAGGACCCGGCGTCCGTACTCGGCGAGCGCGGCGCCCAGGTTGATGGTCGAGGTGGTCTTGCCGACCCCGCCCTTCTGGTTGCACATCGCGATGATCTGGGCCGGTCCGTGCTCGCTCAGCGGGCCGGGGATGGGAAAGTACGGCAGCGGGCGGCCGGTTGGGCCGACGCGCTCACGGCGCTGCCGGGCGGCGTCCGGGGCGAGGGTGGCCGCGTACTCGGGGTCCGGCTCGTATTCGGCGTCCGGGTCGTAGAACTGACCGTCCTGAAGGTCTTCCTCGTATGACGACATGGCGTGTGTTGCTTGCGTCTCCGTGCTCGAATCGGTCCGGCGTGCCTCGAAGGTGCGGACGGCAACGGAACCAACGGCTCCAAGTCCAACCGGGCTCGGACCCTCAACGGTCATTCCTGGTTGACCACCCCCGGGAGCAAATGTCGACTCATTCACAAGTCGTCTTACCTCCTTGGTGACCAGGAAACTTCTCAATAGGTCAGCGTGACACCATGCCGACGGTTGGCGACTCTATGGCGTGTCGACCGTTCGCAGCAACACAATCCACCGGACACGGCACGATGTGTCGGCAACCGAACACCCCGATGTCAAGGGCGTAAGGAGCGCAACCGGGATCTTTCGCGGGTGGGCGAAACGGTAAAACAGTTATGTTCCGGGCCAGTTACGCTATCAACGAAACCATCGTCACAAAGTCCATGGGAAGCGGACCGGCCGGGCCTTGTTGGACAAGGCCCGGCCGGTGACACGTTTTTGACGCCGGTTGACGTGACACGCACGCCAACTGACCGCTACTGGCAGCCCGGGTGACACCCCGGGGCCGAGTGGGCGCGAAGGTCAGCCCAGCAGGGTGCTGATGTCGGTCGACTCCAGCCCGTGCGCCTCGGCGACGGACTGGTAGACGACCTGGCCCTCGTGGGTGTTGAGGCCCTTGGCCAGCGCGGCGTCACGACGCAGCGCCTCGCGCCAGCCGCGGTTGGCCAGCTCGATGATGTAGGGCAGCGTGGCGTTGGTGAGCGCGTTGGTGGAGGTGTTGGCCACCGCGCCCGGCATGTTGGCGACGCAGTAGAAGACCGAGTTGTGCACCTGGAAGGTCGGCTCGGCGTGCGTGGTGGGACGCGAGTCCTCGAAGCAGCCGCCCTGGTCGATCGCGATGTCGACAAGGACGGAGCCCGGCTTCATCCGCGAGACCAGCTCGTTGGTGACCAGCTTCGGCGCCTTGGCACCCGGGATGAGGACCGCGCCGATGACCAGGTCGGCCTCGAGGACGGCCTTCTCCAGCTCGAAGGCGTTGGAGACGACGGTCTTCACCTTGGTGCCGAAGATCTTGTCGGCCTCACGCAGCTTGTTGATGTCGCGGTCGAGCAGCGTCACCTCGAAGCCCATGCCGACGGCGATCTGGGTGGCGTTCCAGCCGGAGACGCCACCGCCGATGACGACGGCCTTGGCGGGGGCCACGCCCGGGACACCGCCCGGCAGCACGCCGCGCCCGCCGGAGTGGCGCATCAGGTGGTAGGCGCCGACCTGCGGGGCGAGCCGCCCGGCGACCTCGGACATCGGGGCGAGCAGCGGCAGCGCGCGGTTGGCCAGCTCCACCGTCTCGTAGGCGATGGCGGTGGTGCCGGACTCCAGCAGGGCGTCGGTGCACTCGCGGGAGGCGGCCAGGTGCAGGTAGGTGAAGAGGGTCTGGTCCTTGCGAAGGCGGTGGTACTCCTCCGCGATGGGCTCCTTGACCTTCAGCAGCAGGTCGGCGGTGGCCCAGACCTCGTCGGCGGTGCCGAGGATGTTCGCGCCCGCCGCGACGTACTCCTCGTCCGTGATGGAGGAGCCGGTGCCAGCGCCCTGCTCCACGAAGACCTGGTGCCCGTTGCGCACCAGCTCGTGCACCCCGGCCGGGGTGATGGCGACCCGGAACTCGTTGTTCTTGACTTCGCGGGGGATACCGACCTTCACGTCGATCACGGTCCTTGGCTCAGAGAGATGCAGATGCCTGTCCGGACATGGCGCGCTATAACGTCACACGCCGGACCTGACCGCGTTGCCCGCGGCTGGCTCAAGTCTAATGAAGGAAGACGCGCTGTCTAGCCTTACAAAGTGACTATTTTCGCCGAAGGCATTGGCAGATTCGTAGGCGTGGTGCTCCGGTTACGGACGGACACCCTCATGTGAGGATCACCGGTCACCGCGCCCCAGCAACTCCTGTGCCGCGGCCCGCTGCAACCGCGCCCCCGCCCGGTCGCCGAGCCGTTCCAGGGTGTCGGCCATCCGCAACAGCACCGTGCTCTCCACCGGCGCGTCCGCCGCCTGCCGCGCCCAGTGCAGCGCGTCGCGGTACGTACGCAGCGACTCCTCCGGTTGCCCGGCGAGCTCCTGCGCCCCGGCCGCCTCGCCCAACGCCATGGCGTATCCGGAAGCGTCACGCAGCCTGCGGTGCGCGGCACCGGCCGCCCGCCACTCGCGCAGCGCGGCCGGGTACCGGCCGGTGCGGGTGTGCAGCCGGGCCAGCCGGGCGTGCAGCCTGGCCTGCTCGGCGAACTCGCCCCGGGACTGGCGCAGCGCCAGCGCCCGGCCGTACCAGTCCGCCGCGCGCTGCGGATCGTCCAGTTCCAGATAGCTGTCGCCCAGCGCCTCCAGCGCGCGGCCCGCGGCGAATCCGTCGTCGCCCGACCGGGCGGCGTCCAGCGCGGCGCGATAGCGCTCCAGCGCCTTCTTGGTACGTCCGGCGGCGGTGTCCAGATCGGCGAGGTTGATCAGCGCGGCGGCCTTCTGCCGGGGCAGCGCCCGCCGCTCGGCGACCTTCAGCAGCAGGCCGTGCAGCTCGTACAGCTCCGGTAGCGCCTCGGTCTCGGCGCGGTGTGCCTCCAGTGCCCTGATCAGCGCGGCGATCAACCGCTGGGCCAGCGTGTCGAGTTCCCCGTCGGCCACCGCGGCGCGCGCGGCGGCCAGCAGCACCGGCAGCCGTCCGGCCAGCCAGCCCACCGCCACCGCGCGCGAACCGAAGCGCAGCGGCCGGGGCAGCTCCTCCACCCTGCGGCGGCCGGGCGAACCAGCGGGTTCCGCGACGGCCCGGCAGGACCGCAACCGCCGTACGGTGCGCTCCAGCATCCGGGCCCTGGCCAGCCGCACCTCGCCCGGGCGCTCGTCCGCCTCCAGCCGCTCCCGCAGCAGCGGGCGCAGGCAGCCGGGAACGCGGTACTGCGTGTCCTCCTCGGCCAACCCCCTTGGACCGAGCGGTACTTCCCGGTTCAGCAGCCCGTATCCGAGCAGTTCCCGCAGCATCGGCTGGGCATCCGACAGCGGGCAGCCCGCCAGCGCGGACGCGGTGTGCGCGTCCACGACACCGTCCGGCGCCAGTGCCAGCAGCCGCAACAGCCGGGCGACCGGTTGCGGCAGCCCCCGCAGCACCAGCTGGCAGGCCTGGTCGACGGGCGTACGCGGCGCGCCGTCCCCGGGCAGCGCGTGCAGCATCTGGATGGCGTCGGTCACCGACATCCCCGGCCGGGCGGCGAGCCATCCCGCCGTCAGCCACAGCGCGGTGGGGCTGCCCGCGCACTCCTCGGCGAGTGCCTCGGCGGCGGTGGGATCGCAGGTGACCCGCGTGGAGCCGACCAGCGCGGCCAGTAGTTCGACCGACGCCGCGGGGTCGAGCCCGCCGAGGGTGCACGGCCGCACGTCCTGGACCGCGGCGAGCGGCCCCTCGGAGGTGGCGATCACCAGGCCGCCGACCGGCGGCAGCAGCGGCAGCACCTGGTCGGCGCTGACCGCGTCGTCCAGCACCATCAGCACCCGGCGCCCGGCGAACGCACCGCGCAGCACGGCGACCGGATCCTCGGCCTCCGCGGCGCCGTCCGGCACGGCACCGGTCTCGCCCATCGCCCGCAGCACGGTGCGGGCGACCCGGACGGACGGCACCGGCTCGCCGTCGCCACCGGTCAGCCGCACGAAGTACTGGCCGTCGGGGTACTGGTCGGCGACCTCGCGGGCGAGCCGGACGGCCAACGAGGTACGGCCGGAGCCCGGGCGTCCCGCGACCAGCAGCACCCGGCAGCCGCCGTGCTCCCCGCCGCGCGGCGCGCCGAGCCCGGGGCGGTCGATGTCGGCACGCAGTTCCCGCAGTTCACGGCGGCGCCCGAGGAAGTACGACGGCACCGCGGGCAGCGCGCAGGCGCCTGTCCGTACGGTCAGCGCGCGATCCGTCACGGGGCGACTCCCGTTCTGTGTCACGCGGCGCGTGCCGCGCGTACACAGGAGGATACGAGTCCCCTCGCGGGGCGGGCGCCGCAACCCGCGGTGATGATCACTCCATCGGATCATCGGGGTCCGCGTGGGGTGTCACGTGCGGGTGATCTCGGGATACGCGGGGGCTGCGCCCCCTCGCGGGCTGCGCCCCCGACCCCCCGGTGCGGCACTGCGCGGCGGCTCCGACTCAGCGAGGCGCGACCCCGGCCCCGCGCGGTGCCGCCGTTGGTCCGCCTACTCCTCGAACGGGCGGGCCGGCCACGGGGCGTTGGCCGGGCGGAGGGCGTTCACGCCGTCGCCGTTCAGTACCGCCTGGAGCGCCAGCACGCCAACCGCCAGGCAGGAGTTGTGGAGTTCACCGGCGAGGACGCCGCGCACCAGCTCGTCCAGCGGGACCCGGGCGTGCTCGAACTCGGCCTCCTCGTCCGAGGCCGCGAAGCGCTCGCCCTCGGCGTCCGCCAGGTCGCGGGCGAGGAAGATGCGGATCGCCTCCGACGAGCCGCCCGGCGTGCTGTAGATGTCCACCAGCACCCGCCAGTCCGCGGCCTTGGCGTGCGCCTCCTCGTACAGCTCCCGCTGCGCGGCGTGCAGCGGGTGCTCACCGGGCACGTCCAGCAGCCCGGCCGGGATCTCCCACAGCCGCTGCCGCACCGGGTGCCGGTACTGCCGCAGCACCAGCACCCGGCCGTCGTCGTCAAGCGCGACCACCGCGACCGAGCCGGGGTGGGTCTGGTAGTCGCGGCGGGCGGTGCTGCCGTCGGGCATCGTCACCAGGTCGCTGCGCACACCGGTCACCCGGCCGGTGAACGGCGTCTCGGTGGCCGAAACCGGCCATTGCGCGGGGATGTCGTGGATAACGGGATCGGGCATGGATCTTCGGTTCCTCCGCGATCGGGGTGAAACGGCGGTGCCGGGGCGGCCACGCGTACGTGACCGCCCCGGCACCCTGTTCAGTTCGGGTCAGGCCTTCGCCTCGGCCTGCTCCTGCACCGGCCCGGTGACGGCGTCGGCCTCCTGCTGGCGACGGACGGCCGCCGCGACCAGGCCCGCGAACAGCGGGTGCGGACGAGTCGGCCGGGACTTCAGCTCCGGGTGCGCCTGGGTGGCGACCAGGTACGGGTGCACCTCACGCGGGTACTCCACGTACTCCACCAGCTTGTTGTCCGGCGAGGTGCCGGAGAAGAGGATTCCGGCCTTCTTCTCCAGCTCCGCACGGTAGGAGTTGTTGACCTCGTAGCGGTGGCGGTGCCGCTCCTCGACGTACGGCTCGCCGCCGTAGACCTCGCGGACGATGGAGCCCTCGGCGAGCTTGGCCGGGTAGATGCCCAGCCTCATGGTGCCGCCCAGGTCGCCCTTGCCCTCGACGATGTCGAGCTGCTCGGCCATCGTGGAGATCACCGGGTGCGCGGTGACCGAGTCGAACTCGGTGGAGTTGGCGTCCTTGATACCGGCCAGGTTGCGGGCCGCCTCGATGACCACGCACTGCAGGCCGAGGCACAGGCCCAGCAGCGGGATCTTGTTCTCCCGGGCGTACGCGATGGCCGCGACCTTGCCCTCGACACCCCGGTCGCCGAAGCCGCCGGGCACGCAGACCGCGTCCACGTCGGCCAGCTGCCGCTCGGCACCGGCCGCGTCCCGGCAGTCGTCCGAGGTGACCCACTTGATCTTCACCCGGGTGTTGTTGGCGAAGCCGCCCGCACGCAGCGCCTCGGTCACCGACAGATAGGCGTCCGGCAGGTCGATGTACTTGCCGACCAGCGCGACCGTCACCTCGTGGGCGGGGTTGTGCACCCGGTCCAGCAGGTCGTCCCACTGCGTCCAGTCCACGTCCCGGAACGGCAGGTCCAGGCGGCGCACCACATAGGCGTCCAGGCCCTCGCCGTGCAGCACCTTGGGGATGTCGTAGATCGACTTGGCGTCGATCGCGGCGACCACCGCGTCCTCGTCCACGTCGCACATCAGCGAGATCTTGCGCTTGATGGCGGTCGGCACCTCGCGGTCGGCGCGCAGCACGATCGCGTCCGGCTGGATGCCGATGTTGCGCAGCGCCGCGACCGAGTGCTGCGTCGGCTTGGTCTTCAGCTCGCCGGACGGGCCGATGTACGGCAGCAGGGAGACGTGCACGAAGAACACGTTGTCCCGGCCGACCTCGTGCCGGACCTGGCGCACCGACTCCAGGAAGGGCAGCGACTCGATGTCGCCGACCGTGCCGCCGACCTCGGTGATGACCACGTCGACGTCCTCGGCGGCCATCCGCCGGATCCGGGCCTTGATCTCGTTGGTGATGTGCGGAATCACCTGCACCGTGTCGCCGAGGTACTCACCGCGCCGCTCCTTGGCGATCACCGAGGAGTAGACCTGGCCCGTGGTGACGTTCGCCGAACCGTCCAGATCGACGTCGAGGAACCGCTCGTAGTGGCCGATGTCGAGGTCGGTCTCGGCGCCGTCGTTGGTGACGAACACCTCGCCGTGCTGGAACGGGTTCATCGTCCCGGGGTCGACGTTCAGGTACGGGTCGAGCTTCTGCATGGTGACCCGCAGGCCGCGCGCCTTGAGCAGGGCGCCGAGGCTGGAGGCCGTCAGCCCCTTGCCGAGCGACGAGGCCACACCCCCGGTGACGAAGATGTGCTTGGTCGTCTGGTTTTTGCCAGGATGAGGCAGTGCCAAGAGGGGGCTCCCGTGGTCGCGAGGTGAGGATCGACGACTCTGTGTGGAGAGGAGCCGTCGAGGCGGTTCAGTGGTTCAACCCACCGGCCCACGGGCTACCAGCGTATCAGCGGCTGGGCCCGACCGCGTTCGGCGGCGCGGAAGCGGCCCCGGCGGAACGGACGCGTACCGGCGCGGTGCGCCGCGCACCGGGGTGTCGTTCACCCCCTGCGTTCACCGTGTCGCGCTGGGCGCACGGCTCACCCGACCGGCCGAAATCGGCCGTCCGGAGAACGCACGCGCCCCCCGTTCAACGTCGTATTCTGCTCGGACACTCTCTTCTGCCGTCAGGTTCGGCGAAGGGGCCATAGCGAGCCGGCCGGCACGGCATCATCCCCGCCCGCTCCCGAACCGTGACACCGTCCCACGCGTATAACCAGCAAAGGGGCGCATCAAGGACAAGGGGGCACCGGAGCAAGGTTCGTCGAATACGCCAGACCTGGAATTCGAACGTCCCTCGGGACGGTTCAAGCTGTTCGACTGGAGATGTACGTGGCCGGGCGCATCGAGGACTACGCACTCATCGGCGACATGCAGACCGCCGCCCTGGTCTGCCGGGACGGTACGGCCGACTGGCTGTGCCTGCCCCGATTCGACTCCCCCGCGGTCTTCGCGGGGCTGCTCGGCGCCGACGAGCACGGCTACTGGCGGCTCGGCCCGGCGTATCCGCACGGCACCGCGGCGCCCGCCGCGACGCGCCGCCGCTACCGCGGTGACTCCCTGGTGCTGGAGTCGGAGTGGGACACCCCGCGCGGCACGGTGCGGGTCATCGACTTCATGCCGCCGCGTGACGGCGCCCCGCAGCTGATCCGGATCGTGGAGGGCGTCAGCGGCCGGGTGCCGATGCGCTCCGCGCTGCGGATGCGCTTCTCGTACGGCGCGGTGGTGCCGTGGGTGCACCGGGTAGAGGACCCGCAGGCCGCCGAGGGCCGCACGGTCGCGGTGGCCGGTCCCGACTCGGTGTGGCTGGACACCGAATGCCCCACCTACGGCAAGGACTTGACGACCTTCGCCGACTTCACCGTCACCCCCGGTGAGCGCATCGCGTTCACCATCAGCTGGCAGCCCTCGCACCACCAGCCGCCCGCGATGCCGGACCCGGAGGCCTCGCTGGAGGCCACCGAGCAGTTCTGGCGCGACTGGGTCGACCACTGCACGTACCACGGCCCGTACCGGGACGCCGTCATCCGCTCGCTGATCACGCTGAAGGCGCTGACGTACGGCCCGACCGGCGGGATCGTCGCGGCGCCCACCACCTCGCTGCCGGAGGACATCGGCGGTGTACGGAACTGGGACTACCGCTTCACCTGGCTGCGCGACGCGGCGATCACCCTGTCGTCGCTGCTGCGCACCGGCTACCGCGAGGAGGCCCGCGCCTGGCGCGAGTGGCTGCTGCGGGCGGTGGCCGGTGATCCGGAGAACCTGCAGATCATGTACGGGATCGCGGGCGAACGGGAGTTGGGCGAGACCGAGCTGACCTGGCTGCCCGGCTACGAGAACTCCAAGCCGGTACGGGTGGGCAACGGCGCGGTGCGCCAGCTCCAGCTCGACGTCTACGGCGAGGTCAGCGAGGCGCTGCACCTGGCGCTGATGACCGGTCTGGCCCGCAACGACTACGCCAGCCTGCTCCAGCTGAAGCTGATCCGGTACCTGGAGGACCACTGGCAGGAGCCGGACGAGGGCATCTGGGAGGTTCGCGGGCCGCGCCGCCACTTCGTGCACTCCAAGGTGATGGCCTGGGTCGCGGTGGACCGCACGGTCAAGCTGATCGAGTCCGGCGAGGTGGACGGGCCGCTGGAGCGCTGGCGCGAGCTGCGCGACGAGATCCACCGGGATGTGTGCGAGAAGGGCTACGACAAGGACCGCAACACCTTCACCCAGTCCTACGGCTCCCGGGAGCTGGACGCCTCGCTGCTGCTGATCCCGCAGGTCGGCTTCCTTCCACCGGACGACAAGCGGGTCATCGGCACCATCGAGGCGATCCAGAAGGAGCTGACCGTCGAGGGCGGCTTCGTGCTGCGGTATCCGACCGAGGGCGCGCACGCGGGCGTCGACGGGCTCCCCGGTGACGAGGGCGCGTTCCTGGCCTGCTCGTTCTGGCTCGCGGACGACCTGGCGATGATCGGCCGGGTGGACGAGGCACGGCAGCTGTTCGAGAAGCTGCTGTCGCTGCGCAACGACCTCGGGCTGCTCGCGGAGGAGTGGGACCCGCGGCGGCAACGGCAGGTGGGCAACTTCCCGCAGGCGTTCAGCCACGTGCCGCTGATCGACACCGCCCTGCGTCTGACCGCCTCCGGCGCGTACGGCGGCTGAGCACCTGGGTGCCGGGGGCCGCCCCCGGCACCTTGCCCCCTCGACACCCTGCCTCGTCGGGAGCGGGACGAAGGCGCCGGGTTGTCAGCCCGCTGTCAACTCGTCGTAGACACTGAGGACTTGGGCGACGGTGTCGTCCTCGCTGGGCCAGGTGGCCGCCTGCGCCCTGCCTTCCGCGGCGAGTTGGGCCCGGCGCTCGGGGTCGGCGAGCAGCCCGGTCACCGCCCGGGCGAAGGCCAGCGCGTCCCCGTGCGGTACGAGCGCGGCGGCCTCGCCGACCAGTTCGGGGATGCCGCCGACCGCCGTGGCGACCAGCGGCACCCCGGCGTGCAGCGCCTCCTCGGCGATCAGCGGCCGGGACTCCCAACGGCTGGGCAGCACCACCAGGTCGGCCGCCGCGAGGAGTTCGGCGATGTCGTCGCGCCGCCCCAGCAGCCGCACCGGCAGGTCCTCCGCGTCGATCCGGTGCTGGAGTGCGAACCGGCAGCTGCCCTCGCCCGCGACCGCGACCAGCGGCGGCGGATCCAGGAACCGCCATTCGCGGGCGGCGTCCAGCAGCAGCTCGTACCCCTTGTGCGGTTCGAGTCGGCCGACGGCCAGCAGCAACGGGCGGTCCACCGCGCCGAGTTCGGCCCGCCGCTTCTGCCGGGCGCACTCCGCGTCGGTGCCGGGCCGTTCCGGATCCAGCCGCGGCCCGGGCAGCGCGACCGGCGCCAGCCTGGCATCCCGGGCGCCCAACTTCCGTACCCGGTCGACGAGTTCCGAGGAGGTGCCGAGCACCACGGTGGCGGCCCTGGCCACCCGTCGTTCCAGCAGCCGCAGCAGGCCCGCCCGGGTGCCCGTGACGGGCTCGCTGCCGTGCCAACTGACCACCAGTGCCGGGCGCCTGGGCCCGGGGACGGCGAGCGAGGCCAGCAGTCCGGCGCGCAGTCCGTGCGCGTGGATCACATCGGCGCGCGCACAGGCGGCCCGTAGCGCGGCGACGGCCAGCGCGTCCGCGCGCGGCCCCGACGGACCCCCGATGTCCACCGGGGTGAACCGGGCTCCGGTACCGGCGAATCCGTACGTCTCCGCCGCCTCGGCCGGTCCGCACACCGTCACCCGCACCCCGCGCGCCACCAGCCCGCCAGCCAGCGAGCTGACGTGCGCACCGGCCGTCGCGCCGAGCACCTGCACGGCGTGCAACGGCCCGTACGGCGGGGTCTGACTGCTGCTCACGCGGGTTACGGCTCCTGGGTCGGCGGTGTGCGTCGCTGGCTGAACGTACGGAAGGTGGATGTGCGCACACCCGCGCGCACCGGGACGGGGCGACGCGGACGGGTGAATCGTTGTTCGGGTGCGGGGGCTTACGGTTCCAGGATGCCAGCAGGGGCCGACAGTGCGAGGGCCGCTCCCCCGCCGGTGGGGGTACGCGGTGGTACGGGATCACCCATACGAGTGGGTGTGGGGCCAGCCGTCGCCTTAATGGTGAGAGCCGCCGTAGGCGTGGCCCATGTGGTCGTTGCGCGGCCAACGGACCGTACCCACAGGCGGTTTGACCCGTGGCGGCCTGTGGTCGGCGCGGGTGCCCCACGCCACCGCCGAAGCCGATCTGAACATGTGGCTCCTCCCCCTCCGCTGACTGCCCCCGGCCGCCTTCGAGCGGCCATCCCATTGTCGGCCATGTTCCGCCGCGACTTCGTGTAGGCGGCCTCGGGGATGTCGGGTGCGTTTCCGCGTGGTCCGGTGACCCACCGCGGCCCATCAGCTACCGCGAGGCGCGGGCCGCCTCCAGGAGTTCCTCCGCGTGAGCGCGGGCCGTGTCCGAATCCTCCAGCCCCGCCAGCATGCGTGACAGTTCGCGAACCCGTTCCTCGCCGTCCAGCACCCTGACGCCGCTACGGGTCACCGAACCGTCATTGGTCTTCTCCACCAGCAACTGCCGGTCGGCGAAGGCCGCCACCTGCGGCAGATGGGTCACCACGATGACCTGCGCGGACCTCGCCAGCCTGGCCAGCCGACGGCCGACCTCCACCGCCGCCTTGCCGCCGACGCCCGCGTCCACCTCGTCGAACAGATACGTCGGAACCGGATCGGACCCGGCGAACACCACCTCCACGGCGAGCATCACCCGCGACAGCTCACCGCCCGAGGCGCCCTTGGCGATCGGCCGCGCCGGGGCCCCCGGGTGCGGCGCGAGGTGCAGTTCCACCTCGTCGGCGCCGTTCGCCCCGAAGGCCACGGACCGGCCGCTGACCTCGATGCCCTCCGGGTCCTCCACCTGGTGGATCTCCACCGTGATACGGGCATGCGGCATCGCCAGCTCGGCCAGCTCCTCCGTCACCGCCCGGGCGAACCGTTCTGCCGCCGCCGTCCGCGCGTCCGTCAACGCCTGTGCCAGCTCGCCGAGTTCGCCGCGCAGCGCGTCGCGTTCCGCGGTCAGCGCCTCGATCCGGTCGTCGTCGCCGTCCAGTTCCGCCAGCCGCGCGGAGCCCTGCTCGGCCCAGGCCAGCACCGAGGCGATGTCCTCGCCGTACTTGCGGGTGAGGTGGGCCAGCACCGAACGCCGTTCCTCGACCGCCGCCAGCCGCCGTGGATCCGCGTCCAGGTTGTCCGCGTACCCGGCCAGCTCGCCCGCCACGTCGGCCAGCAGGATCCCGATCTCGCCCAGCCGGTCGGCCAGCGCGGCCAGCGCCGGATCATGTGAGCGCACCGACTCCAGGGCGCGGCCCGCCCCCGCCACCAGCGTGGTGGCGTCCACGCCCTCCGGGTCCTCCGGATTCCCGGCCAGCGCCGTGTGCGCCGCGGAGGCCGCCGACGCCAGCGCCTCCGCGTGCCCCAACCGCTCGGCCTCGGCGGCCAGTTCGACGTCCTCGCCGGGCAGCGGCTCGGCGGCGGCGACCTCGTCCAGGCCGAAGCGCAGCAGATCCGCTTCCTGCGCCCGCTCCCGGGCCCTGGTCGTCAGGGTGTCCAGCTCGGCACTGACGTCACGCAGCCGACGGTAGGCGGACGCGTACTTCGCCAGCGGCACGGCGACCGCGTCGCCCGCGTACCGGTCCAGCGCCGCCCGCTGCCGGGCGGGACGCAGCAGTCCCTGCTGGTCGGTCTGGCCGTGCACCGCGACCAGATCGTCCGCCAGCTCGCCGAGCAGTGCGGCGGGGACGGAACGGCCGCCGACGTACGCGCGGGACCGGCCCTCCGCCGAGATGGTCCGACTCACCAGCAGCGCGCCGTCGTCCAGCTCGGCCCCGGCCTCCTCGGCCCGTACCGCCGCCGGCGCGCCGGGGGCGACGGCGATCCGCCCCTCGACGACGGCCGACTTCGCGCCGATCCGCACCAGCCCGGCGTCGGCACGCCCGCCCAGCAGCAGCCCGAGGCTGGTGACGACCATCGTCTTGCCCGCGCCCGTCTCGCCGGTCACCGCCGTGAACCCCGGCGACAACTCGACCACGGCGTCGTCGATGACGCCCAGGGAACGTATCCGCATCTCCTCCAGCACGGCACCGAGGATACGGCTCCGCCTGGGGTGCGTGGGGTTCGCCCACCCTCCCCCCGTTACCCCCAGCGCGGGCTTGACGTCGCGCACGGTGCTTTCGGGGTCGGGGGTGGGTCGGGGGTGTCTCCTCGCTCCAGGTTGACTCCACGGTTGCGGTGGTTCGTGGGGTCGCTGCGGGGACACCCCCGACCCACCCCCTTCTGCCGGTTTCCGCGGCAACGGGCGGGTGGGCGGGAAGGGGACCTGACCGCGACCTCACGCGACCCGCACTAGTGGGGCGCCCCGCGCCAACCCGCCACCGGCAGCGCGAACTTGGCGACGAGCCGATCGGTGAACGACGCATGGTGCAAGCGCGCCAAGCGCACTGGTACGGCGCCGCGCCGTACCTCAACCCGCGCCCCCGCTGGAAGCGGAACCGTACGGCGACCGTCACACCACAGCACGCCGTGCGGCGTCTTCGGCTGGACCTCCACCGCCAGTACCGAACGCGGCGAGGTCACCAGCGGTTTGGCGAACAGCGCATGAGCGCTGATCGGCACCATCAGCAGCGCCTCCACCTCCGGCCACACCACCGGCCCCCCGGCCGAGAACGCATAAGCGGTCGAACCGGTCGGCGTCGCGAACACCACCCCGTCACCGCCGAAACCGGTCACCGGCCGCCCGTCCACCTCGGTGACGACCTCCAGCATCCGCTCCCGTGCCGCCTTCTCGACCGACGCCTCGTTGAGCGCCCAGTCGGTGTGCACCACGGTGCCGTTCTCCCGCACCAGCACGTCCAGCGTCATCCGCTCCTCGACCTCGTAGGCCCGGGTGACCACCCGGTCCACCACCTTGTCGAGGTCGTCGCGCTCGGCCTCCGCCAGGAAGCCCACCCGCCCCAGGTTCACCCCGAGCATCGGCACGCCGGACGCCCGCGCGAACTCCGCACCGCGCAGCAGCGTTCCGTCGCCACCGAGCACGACGAGCAGCTCACAGCCGTCCACCGCGTCCTGCCGGGACTCCACCACGTCCACCGACGGCGGCAGCGGCAGATCGACCGCCTCCTCGGCGAGGATCCGTACGCCTATCCCGCAGCGCAGCAACCCCTGTACGACGCGCTCGGCGCTGCGCACGGCCGCCGGACGGCCGGTGTGCGCCAGCAGGAAGACGGTGCGGTCGTCCGACGAATTCGATCCGCTCAACGAGGCCCCTCCGCTACGGCTCGATCCACGTCCGCCGGGTCGAGTTCTGGCGCCCCGGCGCGCAGCCACAGAAAATATTCGACGTTTCCCGACGGCCCCGGCAACGGGCTGGCGGTCACTGCGAGCACCCCGAGCCCCAGCTCGGCCGCCTGCGCGGCCACCCCCCGCACCGCCTCGGCCCGCAGCTGCGGACTGCGAACCACCCCGCCGCTGCCCAGCCGCTCCTTGCCCACCTCGAACTGCGGCTTGACCATCAGCACCAGGTCGGCGTCCGGCGCACCGCACCGCACCAGCGCGGGCAGCACGAGGCCGAGCGGGATGAACGACAGGTCGCCGACGACCACGTCCACCGGCTCGCCGTCGATCTGCTCCAGCGTCAACTCACGTACGTTGGTACGGTCCTTGACGGTGACCCGTTCATCGCTCTGCAACGACCAGGCGAGTTGACCGTAGCCCACGTCCACCGCGACCACGTGCGCCGCCCCGGCCCGCAGCAGCACATCGGTGAAGCCACCGGTCGACGCTCCCGCGTCCAGACAACGACGGCCCTCGACGCGCAATCCCAGCGGGGTGAACGCGGCCAGCGCGCCCGCGAGTTTGTGCCCGCCACGGGAGACGTAGTCCGGATCGGCCTCGTCCTTCGTGACGACCAGCGCGGCGCTGGTCTCCACCTGGGTGGCGGACTTCGTGGCAGTGGCCCCGCCCACGGTCACCCTCCCCGCGGCGATCAACTGGGCGGCGTGCTCGCGCGAACGCGCGAGTCCACGGCGTACCAGCTCCGCGTCGAGGCGCCGTCTTGCCTGTCCTGCCACGCTCGGTTCAGCTCCTGTCGTCGTGTCTCTGGCCCGGGCCGGGCGGCCCTGGCCGGGAATCAAGTGCGGTGAGGGCGTCCCGCAACCCTCGGTGTACATCCTCGTACACCTCGATGTGGTGCTCGGTGGGCAGGTCGTCCGCGTCCGCCAGCCGTTCCAGCAGCGCGTCCACCTGGGTGTTTCCGGTGGCTTCGAGGGTGATGCCGAGGGGCTGGGGTCCGGGGGACGGTTCCGGTTCCGGTTCCGGTTCGAGTTCGGGACCGGGGTTGGGGTCGGCGGATGCTTCGGATCCGGGTGCGGTGCTGGCCGAGCGTTCCGATTCCGGCTCCGCTGCGCCCTCGGCGGTCTCCTCGGCGGTGTCGTCGGCGGCCGGCTGGTCAGTCATCTCCCGGACCCCCGCTTCCCTTCCCCTGTGGCGGACGCGCCGTCGACTTCTTCCCGGCCGCCGTCTTCTTCGCCGTCGATGCCTTCTTCGCGGCCGTCTTCTTCGCGGCTGTCTTCTCCGCCGTGGTCTTGTTCGCCGTTGTCGACTTCCTGGCGGTCGCTGTCTTCTTCGCCGCGGCTGCCTCCTCGGCCGCCGCTGTCTTCTTCGTCGTGGTCTTCGCGGGGGACTTCTTCGCCGCCGTCTTCTTCGCGGGGGCGGTGGTCTTCCTCGCGGCAGCGGTCGCCTTCTTCGCCGCCGGTGCCGTCTTCCTCGGCGGCTGCGGTGTCCGATCCTCGTCCACCCGCACCCGCTCGCGCGGTGTCACCGGCGGCTCGGGCGGGGCAGCCGGTCCGGTCGGCTCCTCGGGCTCGCCCTCCAGGTTGCGCACCCGGCGCTCCAGCGCCTCCAGGATCACGCCGACCTTGGTCACCTCGTCCGCGAGACGGCTGACCCGGACCATCGTCTTGTCGGCCTCTTCCCTGATCAGGCCGAGCAGCAGATCGCGATTGGCCCGCCCGGAGGCGACGAGTTCGTCCGCGAGCGTCTGCACCTCAGGCGGGATCCGCTCGCCGATCTTCTTCTGGAGCGTGTCCACGTCTATCCCGGCTTGGTCCAGAAGTTCCCGAGCCGCTCCCGTCGCCCGCCGTCGGGTCGCCTCGGTCAAGCCCCCCGCGATCTGCAGACAGGTGCGCAACGCGTCACGCAATGCCCTCACTCCTCGCCTCACCTTTAACGCCGATGGTCATGACGCTACCCTGTGCCACCCTGCTTCCGTCGTGCGAAAGCCCCTGGAAAACCCCTGGAAAGACCGCGGAACCCGACCGTGGCCACAGCCGCGCCCGCTGTCCGACCGCCGTACCGCTGCGCAGGTGTACGGTCGCCGGTACGTGCCCACGCAACGGGCACCGCCGATGCACGTACCAGCGACACAGGAGCAGCCCACCGATGGCGACCATCGAGGAGTGCCGCAGCGCACTCGACCGGCTGTCGGAGAACCTCGCCCAGGCCGAGGGCGACGTACGCAGCGCCGCCGCCCTCGACCGCTCGTTGAGCTGCCGTATCACCGATCTCGACATCACCTTCATGGGGCGTCTCGCGGACGGCCACATCCGGGACGTGGTCACGGTGCCGGGACCGCCGCCCGAGCGCGCCCAGATCCGGCTGTCCATGGCGGGCGACGACCTGGTGGCGCTGGTCAACGGCGACATGCACTTCGCCAAGGCCTGGGCGAGCGGCCGGGTCAAGCTGGAGGCCGGGCTGCTCGACCTGCTGCGCCTGCGCTCCCTCCTGTAGCTCCGGCTCGGGCCTACAGGCCCAACTGCCCCAGCGCCTTGCCCGCGTCCAGCTCACAGGCCGACCCGCCCGCCGCCGTCCAGGCCGCCGCGCACAGCGCCCGCAACCCGTCGTACGGTTCCCCCTGGCCCTCGACGCGCAGCCGGTCGGTGTCCGCAGAGGCGGTCCAGCCGCCGCACCGGAAGCCGCTGCCTTCAGGCTCGACGTCCGGCTGCGGCGTGAGCAGTCCGCGCAGGTCGGCGGCGAGATACGTGGGCCGGTGCCGCGGCTCGGCCGCCACAAGCTGCGTCGGCGTGGTCACGCCGGTGAACACGAGCAGTGAGTCCACCTCGCCGACGTACGCGCCCTCGATGTCGGTGTCCAGCCGGTCGCCGACCACCAGGGGTCGCCGCGCGCCGGTGCGCAGGATCGTTTCCCGGTGCATCGGCGGCTGCGGCTTGCCCGCGACCTTCGGTTCGCCGCCGGTGGCGATGCGTACCACCGCCACCGCCGCGCCGTTGCCGGGCAGGATGCCGCGGGGGCTGGGAATTGTCAGGTCGGTGTTGGACGCGTACCAGGGCACCCCGCGGGCAACCGCCAGCGAGGCCTCCGCCAGCCGCCCCCAGGCCAGTTCGGGGCCGCCGTAGCCCTGCACCACCGCGGCCGGATCGTCGTCCGCCGAGTCCACCGGTACCAGTGCGCGCTCCCGCAGCGCGACCCGCAGCCCCTCCCCGCCGATCGCCAGCACCCTCGAACCCGACGGCACCTCGTCCGCGATCAACCGGGCCACCGCCTGGGCCGAGGTGATCACGTCCTGCGGCTGCGCCGGAACGCCCAACTCCGTCAGATGTCCGGCCACCGCGTCGGGGGTGCGCAGCGCGTTGTTGGTGACGTACGCGAGGTGCATACCGGCGTCACGTGCGGTGCCCAGCGAAGCCACCGCGTACGCGATCGCGGTACCGCCCGCGTACACCACCCCGTCGAGGTCCAGCAGTGCGGTGTCGTAGGCCGTGTGCAACGGCCGCTGGCTGCCGCTCGGCCGGGTCCGCGGGGTCTGCCGGTTCATCGCTCGTCGCTCCCTTGTGTCGCCGCGCTTCGCGCGCGGTTCTGACGCATCTTCCCAACCGGTGATCACAGATCGCCGTCGGGCACATAGCATGCTCTGATGAGCACTTCAGGACCATCCGCGCAACCGCGCGGTCTCCGGCTCGCGCCCTTCCGCGGCCTGCGCTACGTCCCCGACCGGGTCGGTAGCCTGTCCGCGGTCACCTCGCCACCGTACGACGTCGTGGTCCGGCCGGACGGACTGCACCAGTTGGAGACCGCCGACCCGCACAACATCGTCCGGTTGATCCTCCCGCAGTCCGGCGACCCCGCCGACCGCCACGCGCAGGCCGCCCGCACCCTGCGCCACTGGCTTGAGGAGGGCGTGCTCGCCGCGGATCCGGAACCGGCCCTGTACGTGTACGAGCAGTACAGCGACGCCTCCGGCCTGCAACGCGGCCTGATCGGCGCCCTGCGGCTGACCACCCCGGACGAGCACGTCGTGCTGCCGCACGAGGACGTGATGCCGGAGCCGGTCGCCGACCGGGCCGGGCTGATGCGGGCCACCGGCGCCAACCTGGAGCCGCTGCTGCTCGCCTACCGCGGCGACGGCGGCGGCGACTACAACGGATCCGGCGGGCACGGCGGCAGCGTCACCACGCGGCTTGTGGAGCGCACCGCGCAGCAGCCACCGCTGCTGACGACCACCACCGAGGACGGCACCCGGCACCGGCTGTGGGCGATCACCGACTCCCAGCAGATCGCCGCCATCGACGCCGACCTGGCCCCCCGGCAGGCCCTGATCGCCGACGGGCACCACCGCTGGGCGACCTATCTGCGGCTGCGCGACGAACAACGGTGCACCGGCGCGGCCGGACCGTGGGACCACGGCCTGGTGCTCCTGGTGGACACCACGCGCTATCCGCTGCGGGTCCGGGCGATTCACCGGGTGCTGCAGCGGATGCCCGTCCCGCAGGCACTGGCGGCGGTCCGCGGCGTGTTCCAGGTGGAGACGGTGCCAGGGCCGCTTCCGGCAGCCCTGGACGCGCTGGCGGCGACCAGGGAGGCGGACGGGAACACCTACCTCATCGCTGGCGACGGCTCGTTCCACCTGCTCACCTGCCCTGACCAGCGCGTGATCGCGGAGTCGGTGCCCCATGACCGCCCCGAGGCCTGGCGTCTTCTGGATGCCACCGTGCTGCACAGCGTCCTGATAGACCGCCTCTGGCAAGTGCCGGACTCCCCCGAGCACATCGGCTACGTACACGACGCGACGGCCGCCGTCCGGCAGGCCGAACGGCTGGGCGGCACAGCGGTGTTGATGCATCCGGTTCCCGAGGCGACCGTGCTGGAACTTGCCCGGCAGGGCGTGATGATGCCGCACAAGTCCACCTCGTTCGGCCCCAAACCGGCTTCCGGCCTGGTGCTGCGGAGCCTCGAACTCGGCTGAGCAGACGGGAGGGCGCCCCGCCGAGTGGTGCGGGGCGCCCTTGTGTCCGTGTCGCGGTCGGCTCAGGCCTGTCCGCCGGGCTCCTTGAACGGGTCGTCCAGGAAGGCGGACGGGGCCACCTCGCCCTCCTTCGGCTCCGATTCCGCCTGCGGTTCCGACTCAGCCCGTGGTTCCGGCTTGGTGGCCCTGGCCGCCCGCGGCTCCTGGGCGGCGTCGGACTTGGCCTCCGGCTCAGCCTCCGCTTCCCGGTCGGGGCGGTCGGCCTCGGCCTCCGCGGCCTCGTCCGCCGCTTCGGCTTCCTCCGCCTCCTCAGCGGACAGGTCGAGCGCGTCCACGAACTCGACGCCGTCCAGCTCCGCCAGCCGGTCCGACGCGTCCGTGGTGCCGTTCTGGTCGGCCTCCAGCGCCTTGCCGAACCACTCCCGGGCCTCGTCCGCACGGCCTACGGCCAGCAGCGCGTCCGCGTACGCGTAGCGCAGCCGCGCCGTCCACGGGTGTACGGCGTTCGACGCCAGCTCCGAACTCTGCAGCGTCACCACGGCAGCGTCGGCCTGGCCCATGTCGCGCCGGGCGCCCGCGGCGACCAGCCGCATCTCGACCTGGCCCGCACGGTCCAGCTTCTGCACCTCCGGTTCACCGGCCATCGCCAAGGCCCGCTCCGGGCGCCCAAGGCCACGCTCGCAGTCCGCCATCACCGGCCACAGCTCCGCGCTGCCCGTCATCCGGCGCGCGGCCCGGAACTCGGCGAGCGCCTCGGAGTACCGCGCCGTCGAGTACGCCGCGAAACCCATCGCCTCACGAACGGCCGCCACCCTGGAGGCCAGACGGAACGCCACCTTCGCGTAGGCGTACGCCTGTTCCGGATCGGTGTCGAGCAGCCGGGCCACCATCACCAGGTTCCGCGCGACATCCTCCGCCAGAGTCTTCGGCAGGCTCTGCAACTCCTGGCGGACGCTCTTGTCGATCTCCTGACCGGTCACGTCCTCCGGGATCGGCAGCCGCTTGACGGCCTGCCGCTCCTCACGCGACTCGTCCCGGCCCCGATTCTCGAACCGGCCGCGCCCCGGCGAGTAGGTACGCCGCTCGCGGCCCCGCTCATCGTCCTTGCGCCCGTAGCCGCCCCCACGGCCGCCGCGCTGGTCGTCGCGCCGGGCGCCCGCACGGGGGTGCTCCTCGCGACGGTCACCACGCCGGTCGTCCCGGCGCTCGTCCCGGCGGAAACCGCCGCGCTCATCATCGCGGCGGGGACGGTCGTGCCTGGGCCGATCCTCGCGGGGCCGGTCATCGCGGCGGTCGTCGCGCGGACGGTCGTAACGGGGACGCTCATCCCGACGGTCATCGCGACGGAACCCACCACGCTCGTCATCCCGA
>JBAGJY010000002.1:0-383893 GCA_037034305.1 Streptomyces sp. PLK1-5 | reverse complement strand
CCAACATGGCCCGCGTCGAGCAGGACGCCTTCGACACCGCCGTCACCGACTGGGAGCGCTACCGCTCCTTCGAACGCATGTGAGGAGCCCCGTGCCCGACCACCCCACCGAGCACCAGGTACTCAACCCGGCGACCGAGGAAGTCATCGCCACCGTCCCCGCCACCCCACCGGAAGAGGTGGCCGCCGCGGTGCGCCGCGCGGCCCGCGCGCAAAGCGGCTGGGCCGCCACCACCGCCGCCGACCGGGCCCGCCTGCTGCGCCGCTTCGCCGCCACCGTCGACCAACACCTCGAGGAACTCGCCCGGTTGGAGGTGCGCGAGGCCGGACACCCGATCGGCAACGCCCGCTGGGAGGCGGGCAACGTACGCGACCTGCTGGAGTACGCGGCCGGAGGTGCCGAGCGCCTTCTCGGCGCGCAGATCCCGGTGCCCGGCGGGCTGGACGTCACCTTCCACGAACCGCTCGGCGTCATCGGGGTCATCGCCCCCTGGAACTTCCCGATGCCGATCGCCGGTTGGGCCGCCGCGCCCGCCCTCGCGGCCGGTAACGCCGTAGTGCTCAAACCCGCGGAGACCACACCGCTGACCGCGCTGCGACTCGCCGAACTCGCCCTGGAATCCGGCCTTCCGGAGGGCCTGTTCCAGGTGCTGCCGGGTGCCGGACCGGTGACCGGCGCGGCCCTGGTCGAGCACCCGGGCGTCGCCAAGATCGTCTTCACCGGGTCCACCGCCGTCGGCAAGCGGATCATGGCCCAGTGCGCGAGCCAGGTGAAGCGGGTCACCCTCGAACTCGGCGGCAAGAGCCCCAACATCGTCTTCGCCGACGCCGACCTCGAACGAGCGGCGAAGGCAGCCCCGATGTCCTTCCTGGACAACACCGGCCAGGACTGCTGCGCCCGCAGCCGCATCCTGGTGCAACGCACCGTCCACGACCGCTTCCTGGAACTCCTCGAACCCCACGTTAAGGCGGTCACCGTCGGCGACCCCGCGGATCCGGCCACCCAGCTGGGACCGCTGATCTCCGCCGCCCAACTGGAGCGGGTCAGGTCCTACGTCGCCGAGGACGCCCCGGCCGCGATCCGCGGCAGCGCGCCCAGCGGCAAGGGCTTCTGGTACCCGGCGACGGTGCTCGCCGGACTGCCGCAGGACGCGCCCGCGGCCACCGAGGAGATCTTCGGGCCGGTCGCCGTGGTGCTGCCGTTCGACGACGAGGCCGACGCGGTACGGCTGGCCAACGCCACCCGCTACGGGCTCGCCGGATCGCTGTGGACCCGGGACGTGGCCCGCGCGGTGCGGGTCTCGCGGGCGGTCCGCGCGGGCAACCTGTCCGTCAACTCCCACAGCGCGGTGCGCTACTGGACGCCCTTCGGCGGCTTCGGCGAGTCCGGCCTCGGCCGCGAACTCGGCCCCGGCGCGCTGGCCGCCTTCACCGAGACCAAGAACGTCTTCATCAGCACGGAGGAATGACACCAGTGAGCGCACAGACCGACGAAGTCATCTGCCGCCGCCTGCCCGGCCGCACCGCCGTCGTCACCGGCGCGGGCAGCGGCATCGGCCTGGCGACCGCCCGCCGTCTCGCCTCCGAGGGCGCCAACGTGGTGTGCGCCGACATCGACCAGGCGGCGGGCGAGGCCGCCGCCGCCCAGACCGGCGGCTCCTACGTCAAGGTCGACGTCACCGACGCCGAACAGGTGGAGGAGTTGTTCCGCACCGCCCACGACATCTACGGCTCCGTTGACATCGCGTTCAACAACGCCGGTATCTCGCCGCCCGACGACGACTCCATCCTGACCACCGGGATCGACGCCTGGCGCCGGGTCCAGGAGGTCAACCTCACCTCCGTCTACCTGTGCTGCAAGGCGGCGCTGCCCTACATGCAGCGCCAGGGCAAGGGCTCCATCATCAACACCGCGAGCTTCGTCGCGGTGATGGGCGCCGCGACCTCGCAGATCTCGTACACCGCGTCCAAGGGCGGCGTGCTGGCGATGTCCCGTGAACTCGGCGTGCAGTTCGCCCGCGAGGGCATCCGGGTCAACGCGCTGTGCCCGGGGCCGGTCAACACCCCGCTGCTGCGGGAACTGTTCGCCAAGGACCCCGAGCGCGCCGCCCGGCGCCTGGTGCACATTCCGCT
The DNA here is from genome assembly GCA_037034305.1 of Streptomyces sp. PLK1-5. Taxonomy (GTDB): domain Bacteria; phylum Actinomycetota; class Actinomycetes; order Streptomycetales; family Streptomycetaceae; genus Streptantibioticus_A. Next base: position 381,761 of record JBAGJY010000002.1, on the reverse strand, counting down.
GGGACGCTTCGCCGAGGCGGAGGAGATCGCCGCCGCGGTGGCGTTCCTGGCGAGCGACGACTCGTCGTTCATCACGGGCTCGGAGTTCCTGGTCGACGGCGGAATCGCCGGAGCGTACGTCACACCGCTGTAGCCCTCCGGGCGGACTCCTGGCCGGCTGCGGTGGCTTCGGCACCGCCGGTGCCCGCCGCGGGGGGACACGATTCCGGACGCAAGCCCCCGGCACCCCCGGCCTCGCGTCCCGGGGTTCGGGGGCCTGCCCACAGAAGATCCCGCTACAAGAACGTGCGGCCTTCGCCGCGATACGTGGGGACGACGGCGACCACCTGGTCGCCGTCGATCAGGTGCAACTGCGCGAAGCGCTCACACAGTTCCCCCGCCTTGGCGTGCCGGAACCACACCTTGTCGCCGATCAGCAGATCGTCCGCGGCCGACCCCAGGAGCGGTGTCTGTACCTCACCGGCGCCCTCCTGCGGGTCGTACCGCAGCCCCTCGGGCAGATACGGCACCGGGGACCGGTCGCCGCCCGCGGCGCCGGACGCCGGATAGCCGCCGCCCAGCACCGTCACCACCCCGACCCCCGGGCGCCGCACCACCGGCTGGGCGAACAGCGCGGCAGGGCGCCCGCGAAAAGAGGTGAAGTTGTCGAACAGCCGCGGGACGAACAGCCCGGAACCGGCGGCCACTTCGGTGACCGCGCGCTCCGCGGCCGTGTGCTGGACGCTGCCGGTGCCGCCGCCGTTGACGAACTCCAGCCCCGGCACCACCGCCCGCACCGCGCGCACCGCCTCCGCCCGGCGCACCGCCAGCTCGCCGCGGGCGGCGGCCTGCATCAGCCGTACCGCCCGGGACCGCAGCGCGGCGCCCGGTACCGCGTCACCGACGCCCGCGACATGCCCCTCGTACGCCATCAGGCCGACCACCCGGAACCCGGGCCGCCGCTGCACCGCCCTTGCCAGTTCGGCCAGTTGGGCGGGATCGTGCAGGGGTGAGCGCCGTGCGCCGAACCGTATCCGGCCGCCGAGCAGCCGCAGGCTGGTGTCCAGCTCCAGGCAGACCCGCACCTGATGGCCGCCGCCCGCGCGCGCCGCGTCGATCAGATCGAGCTGCGAGACGTCGTCGACCATCACCGTCACCGCGCCCGCCAGCTTCGGGTCGGCCGTCAACTCCGCGAACCCGGCGCGGTCCGCCGAGGGATAGGCCAGCAGGACGTCCTCGACTCCCGCGCGGGCCAACCACACCGCCTCGGCCAGCGTGAACGCCATCACCCCGGCGAACCCGTCCCGCGCCAGCACCCGTTCCAGCAGCGCCCGGCAGCGCACCGACTTGCTGGCCACCCGCACCGGCTTGCCACCCGCCCGTCGTACCAGGTCGTCGGCGTTGGCGTCGAACGCGGCGAGATCCACCACCGCCAGCGGCGCGTCAAGGTGCGCGGTCGCCCGGTCGTAACGGGCGCGGTCGGCGGCACGATCAGACATGCGGGCAGCTTGCACCGAGTTCGAGCGCCGGACAAGACTCACGACCAGCGGACATGATCCGGACCAGTGGGCGCGTGCACAGGCGCAACCCGTACTGTGTCACCCCGGGGCCAGGCCCCGGCATCGGCGGGACGAACCGGAACGGACACAGCGCACGGAGGGGGCACCGGGTGGGAACCGGAGTCGACAGCGGGGCACCACGCCCCTCCGCTCCAGCACCGCGTCCCCCGACTCCGCCGCAACAGCCTCTTCCCGCCGCAGGAGTTGGCCCCATGGCCGAATTCGGTTCCGTGCCCACCGGTCCGACCTCGACGCTCGCGGTGCCGCCCGCCCCGCTGCGCCCGCCCGCGCCCGTGCGCCCGCCCGTGCTCGGAATGCCGGCCGTGCCACCCCCGCCCAGCCACCCGCCCACCGCCCGCCCGTCCCAGTACGGCGCCGGGCGCGCCACGCGCGGCACCGTGGCCGCCGGAATCTGCCTGGTGCTGGGCGCCGGACTGCTGGGCGGCGCCGCGGTCGGGCACTTCCTGGGTGGTGAGACGGCCGCCGCGCAGACCTCGCGGGAGGACACCGCGCTGACGTACGCCGACGCCCGGAGCCTGTGGCACAGCGTGCCCGTCGACACCCTCTTCCCGCCGGTGGTGCACGGTCCTGGCGCCGGACCCGGCGGCGCCGACCGGACCTGGACCCGGGTCGGGGTCGCGCCGGACAGCGGCTGCGCCGGTGCGTTCGACCCGGCGCTGGCCACCGCACTCGCCCCGGTCGGCTGTCTGCGGCTGCTGCGCGCCACCTACACCGACGCCACCTCCAGCAACGTCACCACCGTCGGGGTGCTGATCACCCGCGCCGACCCGGCCAGCATGGCCGCGCTGCGCGGCACCTGGATCGCACGCCACCTCGGTGACCGGACCGATGCCATGCCCCGCCCGGTGGCCTTCCCCGGGACCGTCGCGGCCGGGTTCGGCCCCGCCCAGCGCGCCAGTTGGACCGTCGACATCTCCGACACCCTGCCGGTCATCGGCTACGCGGTGAGCGGCTTCGCCGACGGCCGCACCGTCAGCGACCCGCAGCCCGCCGCCGCGGCCACCCGGCCCGGCGCCACCTCGGCCGCCGCGCAGGCCGGACTGGGGCACGACGCCAAGGGGCTGGCGTCCGCCATCGAACACCACATACGCACCGACGTGGACCAGGCCGTCCATCGCAAGGCCAAGGGAACCGCCTCATGACGGCCCGCCCGTCACCCACCACCGCCCTCAACCGAGGCGCTTCGCGCCGCAGCGTCGCCCGCCCGTCGCCCACCACCGCCCTCAGCCGAGGCGCTTGGCGCCGCAGCGTCGCCCGCCCGTCGCCCACCATCGCCCTCAGCCGAGGCGCTTGGCGCCGCAGCGTCGCCCGCCCGTCGCCCGCCACCGCGGTCAACGCGGGTGCCCGGCGTCGCACGGCCGTCGTCCACCGCTGTCTCGCGCTGCTGCTCGCCGCCTTGGCCGCCGTCCTCGTGCCGGGCGCCCCCATCGCGTATGCCGACTCGATCCGCCAACAGCAGTGGGCCCTCGACACCCTGCACGCGCAGACCGCCTGGCGGACCACCAAGGGCAAGGGCGTGACCGTCGCGGTCCTGGACACCGGGGTCGACGGCAGCCACCCCGACCTCACCGGGCAGGTGCTGCCCGGTACCGACCTGGTGGGCTTCGGCGCCAAGCGCGGCTCCTCCTCCTGGGCCCGGCACGGCACCGCGATGGCGGGCATCATCGCCGGGCACGGCCACGGCCCGGGCGGCGACAGCGGGGTGATGGGCATCGCGCCGGAGGCGAGGATCCTGCCGGTGCGGGTGATCCTCGAAGACACCGACCCGCAGCGCAAACAGGCCCGCACCAGCCGCGGCGGCGCACTCGCCGAAGGCATCCGCTGGGCCGCCGACCACGGCGCCGACGTCATCAACCTCTCCCTGGGCGACGACAGCAGGACCGCCCACCCCGACCCCGGCGAGGACGCGGCCGTCCAGTACGCGCTGGCCAAGGGCATCGTGGTGGTCGCGTCCGCGGGCAACAGCGGTCAGCAGGGTGACCCCGCCTCCTACCCCGCCGCCTATCCCGGGGTGATCGCGGTGGCGGCGGTGGACCGGTACGGCAACCGCGCGGCCTTCTCCACCAGCCGCTGGTACGCCACCGTCGGAGCGCCCGGCGTGGACGTCGTCATCGCCGACCCGGACCGCCGCTACTACGAGGGCTGGGGCACCAGCGCCGCCTCCGCGTACGTCTCCGGCGTCGCCGCGCTGGTCCGCTCCGCGTATCCACGGCTGAGCCCCGCCCAGATGAAGCGCCTGCTGGAGGACACCGCCGCGGACCCGCCGCCCGGCGGTCGCAACGACCAGGTGGGCGCCGGTGTGGTGGACCCGGTGGCCGCGCTGGACGCCGCCGCGAAGCTCACCCCCGGCCCCGAGGCCTCCACCCCGGCGACCTACGGCAAGCGGTACTTCGGCTCCGGACCGACCCCGGTGCGCGCCTCCGCGCAGTCCGGCGCCGGTTCCGGGATCGGGCTCGCCGCACTCAGCGCGATCGCCGGGGCCGTGCTGCTGACGGCGGCCGGGGTGCTCCGGTGGCGGGCAAGGCGCTGACCGGGCGGGACGCGGACGCCGATACCCTCATCGGGTGGCTCTCAAGAACATTCCGGACCCCGGCTTCTCCGATGACGACGGCACCGCGGACCCCCGGCTGACCGCGGCCCTCACCGCGTACGCCGAGGACAGGGGTGCCGAGCCCGACGTGCTCGCGGCACTGGTCGGCGCCCGGCTGCTGGTGCCGGTGGTCGCCCTGCTCGGTGAGGTCGAGGTCGTGGACGACGCCACGGCGCGAGGCGCTGGCGTCGAGGGTGCCGCCGGGCGACGGGCGGGCGGTCTGCGCCGGGAGAAGACCAGCGACATGGCGGTGCCCACCATCCAGGCCCCGGACGGCCGCCGGGCGCTGCCCGCCTTCACTTCGACCGAGAGCCTGGCCCGCTGGCGGGCCGACGCCAGGCCGGTCGCCGTACCGCTGCGGCAGGCGCTGCACGCGCTCGCCCACGAGCAGGCCGACACCCTGCTGATCGACATGGCCGGACCCGTGCCGTACGCGCTGTCGGGCCCCGCGCTGCACGCCCTCGCCGCGGGCCGGGACCGGCTGGATCCGCTCACCGACCCGGCGGTCACCGAGGCGGTGCGCGAGGTGCTGGCCGGACAGCCCGAGGTGGTACGAGCCCATCTGGTGCCGAGCCGGGAGACGGACGGCACCCTCGGGCTGGTGCTGGGGGAGCGGGCCGAGGTGGCGGCGGTCGCTCAGCGGGTGGCCACCGCGCTCGCGGGCGACGAGACGCTGCGCGCCCGGCTGGTGCGCGGCCTGGACCTGGCGCTGTTGCCGCCGGACGCCGCTGTTCCCGGGGAGCCGCTGTTCGTTCGCTGAACGGGCGCTTTCCCACCGGTGGCGCACGGCGCGCCGGAGGGTCGACACGGGAGTTCGCGGCTGGTTGACCCAGAATGTCCGGTGCGGTGTGTCCCGCACCGGGCAATCGACGCTAGGAGAGCGCCATGGCGAACCGGGCCGCCCTCACCTGCGAGTTCCTGGGCACCCTGCTGCTGGTCTTCTGCGCCGTGGGCGCCGCGGTCCTGGCGGGCGAGTACATCGGCGCCTTCGGCACCGCCATGGCCTTCGGCCTGGTACTGCTCGCGCTGGTCTGCTCGTTCGGCGCGGTCTCCGGGTGCCATGTGAACCCGGCGGTGACGTTGGGCATGTACTGCGCCGGGCGGCTGGAGGCGCGCACCGCCGTACGGTACTGGGCCGCACAGTTCGCGGGCGGCATCGCGGGGGCCGCGCTGCTGTTCGTGGTGGCCAGCCAGGTGCCGGGCATCAGGGTCGGGGAGGCGTTCGGCAGCAACGGCTACGGCAGCCGGTCGGCCGTCGGCATCAACATCCTGGGGGCCTTCCTCGCCGAGGTGGCGCTGACCTTCCTGGTGGTGTTCGTGGTGCTCGCGGTGAGCCGCGGCAGGGCCACCCTGGTGGGCTCGGCCGGGCTGCCGGTCGGAATGGCCTTCTGCGTGGCGCAGTTGGTCGGCGGCCCGCTCACCGGTGCGTCGATGAATCCGGCGCGCAGCCTGGGGCCCGCGCTGTTCGCGGGCGGGGCGGCGCTGACGCAGGTGTGGCTGTTCCTCGCCGCGCCGCTGGTCGGCGGCGCACTCGCGGCGGGGGCGCACCGGCTGACCCATCCGGAGCCCGCCGCGGTGGCCCCGGCCGAGCCGGAGGCGAGCACCGCCCCGGCGCGGACGCTGTGAGGGCGTGGCCGCCCGGCGCAGCGCGACGCGCGGGGGCTGAGCGAGGCGCCGGGGCGCGTCAGCCGATGACCGGTCCGGTGAACTTCTCGCCCGGCCCCTGACCGGGTTCGTCCGGCACTATGGAGGCCTCGCGGAACGCCAGCTGCAGCGACTTCAACCCGTCCCGCAGCGGGGCGGCGTGGTAGGAGCCGATCTCGGTGGCTCCGGCGGTGACCAGACCGGCCAGCGCGGTGATCAGCTTGCGCGCCTCGTCGAGGTCCTTGTGCTCGGTACCCTCCTGCGCCAGGCCCAGGTTGACCGCCGCGGCGCTCATCAGGTGGACCGCCACCGTGGTGATCACCTCGACCGCGGGAACATCCGCGATGTCACGGGTCATGGTGTCGAAGTCGGGGCCACCGGCGGCGTCGGAGGAGGCGGTGGAGGCGGAGGGGGTGGTGTCGCTCATGACGGACACGATAGGCCCCGATCCGTCGATTACGGTCCGCGCCCAGAGGCTGGTATGCTTTGAGATCGACCGGCTGGGCACCCGATGTGTTCGGATGTTCAGCCCGCAAGTGGAGCTCCAACTCCCACCTGACCGGCCCTCGGGTCGGCGGGTCTCCGGTCAGGCGTCAGCACGTCGCGAGATGTGATGGCCCGATGCGCCCCGCGGAATACTCGCGGCGGTGCTCCCGGTTGTGAGGAGCCCCGCCTGCGTACCGTACGGGGCGTTTTTCGCGTCCTGGGTACGGGGTCAGGAGACTAAAGACTCAAGGCGCGGTTGCCCGCCAGGCCGCCGCGTGGTGCAACCGAGGAGGCCCCATCAGCGCCGAGCCCCGCATCAACGACCGGATTCGCGTCCCCGAGGTGCGACTCGTCGGTCCCAGTGGCGAGCAGGTGGGCATCGTGCCGCTTGCCAAGGCCCTGGAGCTCGCACAGGAGTACGACCTGGACCTGGTCGAGGTCGCGGCTACCGCCCGTCCGCCCGTGTGCAAGCTCATGGACTACGGGAAGTTCAAGTACGAGTCGGCCATGAAGGCCCGTGAGGCGCGCAAGAACCAGGCGCACACGGTCATCAAGGAGATGAAGCTCCGGCCGAAGATCGACCCGCACGACTACGACACCAAGAAGGGTCACGTCGTCCGGTTCCTCAAGCAGGGCGACAAGGTCAAGATCACGATCATGTTCCGTGGTCGCGAGCAGTCCCGTCCCGAACTGGGCTTCCGGCTGCTCCAGCGGCTGGCGGAGGACGTCCAGGACCTGGGCTTCGTGGAGTCCAACCCGAAGCAGGACGGCCGCAACATGATCATGGTTCTCGGTCCGCACAAGAAGAAGACCGAGGCGATGGCCGAGGCCCGCGAGGCGCAGGCCGCCCGCAAGGCCGGTCGCCAGCCGCGGCAGGACGAACAGGCCGAGGAGCCCCAGGCTCCCGCCGACGCCGGCTGAGGCAACCAGCAAGACCCCGGGGGCGTACCCCGGGTATGCAATGCAGTACTGACTGACGCTCTCCGTCCGCCCTGGCCGCGGACGGGAGGGCCAGCGATGAGGAGACTACGGCGCCATGCCGAAGAACAAGACGCACAGCGGTGCGAGCAAGCGGTTCAAGATCACCGGCTCCGGCAAGGTGCTGCGTGAGCGCGCCGGCAAGCGCCACCTGCTGGAGCGCAAGCCGTCCACGCTGACGCGCCGTCTCACCGGCAACACCGAGATGGCCCCGGCCGACGCCAAGAAGATCAAGAAGCTTCTCGGCAAGTGACGGACCGCGCCCCCGACCGGGGCGCGCCGACTGACCGGGACCAATTCGTTTCCGGGCCGTGTGAGTACCACCACGGTCCCCAACAAGGAGTTACCAAGTGGCACGCGTCAAGCGGGCAGTGAACGCCCACAAGAAGCGCCGGGCAATCCTCGAGCAGGCCAGCGGCTACCGCGGGCAGCGTTCCCGCCTGTACCGCAAGGCGAAGGAGCAGGTCACCCACTCCCTCGTCTACAACTACAACGACCGCAAGAAGCGCAAGGGCGACTTCCGTCAGCTGTGGATCCAGCGCATCAACGCCGCTGCCCGCGCCAACGGCATCACCTACAACCGCTTCATCCAGGGTCTGAAGGCCGCCAACATCGAGGTGGACCGCAAGATCCTCGCGGAGCTCGCCGTCAACGACCCCAACGCGTTCGCCGCGCTGGTCGAGGCCGCGCAGAAGGCGCTGCCGAGCGACGTCAACGCGCCGAAGGCCGCGTGAGTGACGCTGCGCTAGCGTCTTCCAGCCCCGGACCCGCAGGTTCTCGCCTGCGGGTCCGTTGGTTGTGCCCACCGGTTCCGCGCGGGACGGCTGCCCACGACCAACGGACGGGTTGCCCACCACCAACGAACCGGCTGCCCGCAACCAACGGCCGCCCACAACAGTCGACGGAAAGCCCGCCATCGTGACCCCCACCCCCGAGCTGACCTCCCTGCGATCCCCCCGCGTCAGCGCCGCACGGCGGCTGGCCAAGCGCAGCTTCCGCGGCAAGGAGCGCCGGTTCATCGCGGAGGGCCCCCAGGCGGTCCGCGAGGCGATCGGGCACCTGATCGAGGTGTACGTGACGCAGGACGCGATGCGGCGGCACGCCGACATCGTCGCGGCGGCCCGCGCCGCGGGCGTCGCCGTGTTCACCGCCACCGACGAGGTGGTGGCCGAGGTCTGCGACACCGTGACCCCGCAGGGCATCGTGGGTATCTGCCGGTTCCTCGACTCGCCGTTCGAGGAGATCCTGCGCGCCCGCCCGAAACTGGTCGCGGTCCTCGCCCACGTCCGCGACCCCGGCAACGCCGGAACCGTGCTGCGCTGCGCGGACGCCGCCGGTGCCGACGCGGTCGTGCTCACCGACGCCTCGGTCGACCTGTACAACCCCAAGGCGGTGCGCGCCTCGGTGGGCAGCCTGTTCCACCTGCCGGTGGCGGTGGGCGTCCCGGTGCACACCGCGGTCGCCGGGCTGCGCGAGGCGGGCGTACGACTGCTGGCCGCGGACGGCGCGGGGGAGCGGGACCTGGACAGCGAACTGGACGAGGGCACCATGGGCGGCCCCACCGCCTGGATCTTCGGCAACGAGGCCTGGGGACTGCCGGAGGAGACCCGGGCGCTCGCCGACGAGGTGGTCCGGGTCCCCATCCACGGCCGGGCCGAGAGCCTCAACCTCGCGACCGCCGCCGCGGTGTGCCTTTACGCCTCGGCGCGTGCGCAGCGCGCACCCGGAGGGTGCCGCTCAGTAACCTCCGGCTAGTAGGCTGGCGGGCCGGACCCGTGAAGGGCAGCGAAGGGGAGCAGGGGGATGGACGCCGGAACCGCCGCCAGCCGCACCACGAGCGTCGCGCTGTTCGGCGCCGACCTGGCGGACCTCGGCCTGGACCCCGACGATCTCCCCGACGGGCTGGTGGTGGCCGACGAGACCGGGCGGGTGGTCTGCTTCAACGCCGCCGCCGCCCGGCTGACCGCGCTGTGCCCGGCCGATGTCATCGGCCTGCCGATCGAGCACGCGCTGCCGCTGGAGGACCTCGAAGGCCGCCGCTGGTGGCAGGTGACCGACCCGTACCGGGGCCTGGCCATCAGGACCGGGCAACCGGAGCGCAACCTGCTGCTGCCCGGCGGCCGCGAGGTCCTGGTCTGCGCGCGCTATGTGCGCGAGCACCCCACCGGACCGGTACGCCGCCTGGTCGTCACACTGCGCGGCACCGGAAGCCGTCGGCGCACCGAACGCAGCCACGCCGAGCTGATCGCCACCGTCGCCCATGAACTGCGCTCACCGCTGACCTCGGTCAAGGGGTTCACCGCCACCCTGCTCGCCAAGTGGGCGCGGTTCACCGACGACCAGAAGAAGCTCATGCTGGAGACCGTCGACGCGGACGCCAACCGGGTCACCCGGCTGATCGCCGAACTGCTGGACATCTCCCGGATCGACACCGGGCGGCTCGAAGTGCGCCGCCAACTCGTCGACATCGAGGCCGCGGTGCGCCACCGGGTGGCGGCGCACATCGCGGCGGGCGTCCCGGCCGACCGGTTCCGGGTACGGGTCGGCGGGCCGCTGCCCGCGCTGTGGGCCGACCCGGACAAACTCCAGCAGGTGCTGAGCAACCTGATGGAAAACGCGGTGCGGCACGGCGAGGGGACTGTCATCATCGACGTGGCGCCCTCGTCGTCCCCGCGTGAGCGGGACGGTGCCGGAACGGCCGTCACCGTGAGCGACGAGGGGCCCGGCATTCCGGAGGAGTCGATGGGCCGCGTCTTCACCCGCTTCTGGCGGGGCAACCGGCGCGGCGGCACGGGCCTGGGCCTGTACATCGTCAAGGGCATCGTCGAGGCGCACGGCGGCACGATCACGGTGTCCCGGGCCCCCGGTGGCGGCGCCCAGTTCCGATTTATCCTGCCCGTCGGGGCACCGGCCTTCATGGGCTGAGCCTCCACGGGCTTTTCCTTCCCCCCACGGACCCACGAGTCAACACGGTGGCGCGCGGCGCGTCCGTCGGGTGTGGTGGTGGGTGACGGGCGGGAGCGACCGCCGTGCCCATTAGACTCGACCTTTGGCCACACAGGTCGGAAGCGGGCCATCCAGGTCGAGGACAGACCGCGCGCCAGCCAACCGGAAACACGGGAAGAGATGTCGGCACCCAATAAGTCGTACGACCCTGTCGAGGTCGAGGCACTGAAACCGGAAGAGATCGAGCGGATGCGGGACGAGGCGCTCGCCGCCCTCGCCGCCGCGGCCGATCTGGACGCGCTGCACGAGGCGAAGGTCGCCCACACCGGTGACCGCTCCCCGCTGGCGCTCGCCAACCGGGAGATCGGCGCGCTGCCGCCGCACGCCAAGGCGGAGGCCGGAAAGCGCGTCGGCCAGGCGCGCGGCGCGGTCAACAAGGCGCTGGCCGCCCGCAAGGAGCAGCTGGAGGCCGAGCGGGACGCCCGCGTGCTGGTCGAGGAGGCGGTGGACGTCACGCTGCCGTACGACCGCCGCCCGGCCGGTGCCCGGCACCCGCTGACCACGCTCTCGGAACGGATCGCCGACATCTTCGTGGCCATGGGCTACGAGGTCGCCGAGGGTCCGGAGGTCGAGGCCGAGTGGTTCAACTTCGACGCCCTCAACATCGCCGCGGACCACCCGGCCCGCACGATGCAGGACACCTTCTTCGTCAACGCCGGTCAGGCCAACGGCAGGAGGGTCGGCACCGGTTCGGCCTCGGGCGACATCGTGCTGCGCACCCACACCTCGCCGGTGCAGGTCCGCTCGCTGCTGGACCGCGAGCCGCCGGTCTACGTGGTCTGCCCGGGCCGGGTCTACCGCTCCGACGAGCTGGACGCCACCCACACCCCGGTCTTCAGCCAGGTCGAGCTGCTCGCCGTGGACGAGGGCCTGACCATGGCGGACCTCAAGGGCACCTTGGACCACATGGTGCGGGAGCTGTTCGGCGAGGGCATGCGCACCCGGCTGCGCCCCAACTACTTCCCGTTCACCGAGCCGTCCGCCGAGATGGACATGGTGTGCTACGTGTGCCGTGGCGACTCGGTGGGCAACCCGGACCGCCCGTGCCGCACCTGCTCCTCCGAGGGCTGGATCGAGCTGGGCGGCTGCGGCATGGTCAACCCTCGGGTGCTCACCGCCTGCGGTGTGGACCCCAACAAGTACAGCGGTTTCGCCTTCGGCTTCGGTATCGAGCGGATGCTGATGTTCCGCCACAACATCGAGGACATGCGAGACATCGTCGAGGGTGACGTGCGCTTCACCCTTCCGTTCGGGATGGAGATCTGATGCGAGCCCCGCTTTCCTGGCTGCGGGAGTACGTCGACCTTCCGGCTGGCGAGACCGGCCGTGAGGTGCAGGCGCGGCTGGTGTCGGCCGGACTCGAGGTGGAGAAGGTCGAGCGGCTCGGCGCGGGCCTGAAGGGTCCGCTGGTGGTCGGCAAGGTGCTGGCCATCGAGGAGCTGACCGAGTTCAAGAAGCCCATCCGCTACTGCCAGTTGGACGTCGGCACGGCCAACGGCACCGGCGAGCCGCAGAACGTGATCTGCGGCGCGCGCAACTTCCGCGTCGGCGACAAGGTCGTCGTGGCGCTGCCCGGCGCGGTGCTGCCGGGCGACTTCCAGATCTCGTCCCGCAAGACCTACGGCAAGGTATCCGAGGGCATGATCTGCTCGGCCCGCGAGCTGGACATGGGCGACGACCATGACGGCATCATCGTGCTGTCGCCGGAGCACGAGGTCGGCACCGACGCCATCGAGCTGCTGGAACTGGTCGACGAGGTGCTGGACATCGCCGTCACCCCGGACCGCGGCTACTGCATGTCGATGCGCGGCATCGCCCGGGAGACCGCCACCGCCTACGGGCTGCCGCTGCGCGACCCGGCGCTGCTGGACGTGCCCGCGCCGAACTCCTACGGCTACCTGGTCAAGGTCACCGACCCCATCGGCTGCGACCGGTTCACCGCGCGCACCGTGACGAACGTCAACCCCGAGGCGGTGTCCCCGATCTGGCTGCAGCGGCGGCTGCAGAAGGCGGGCATGCGGCCGGTCTCGCTGGCCGTGGACATCACCAACTACGTGATGCTGGAGCTGGGCCAGCCGCTGCACGCCTACGACCGCGGTCGCCTCGACGGCCCGATCGGGGTGCGCCGGGCCCAGCCGGGCGAGAAGCTCACCACGCTGGACGGCACCCAGCGCGTCCTGGACCCCGAGGACCTGGTCATCACCGACAACTCCGGCCCGATCGGACTGGCCGGTGTGATGGGCGGCGCCAACACGGAGATCGCCGACCCGGTCCGCGACGAGCAGACCGGCGAGGTACGCGGCACCACCGAGATCGTCATCGAGGCCGCGCACTTCGACCCGGTCGCGGTGGCCCGTACCGCCCGCCGTCACAAGCTGTCCTCCGAGGCGTCCAAGCGCTTCGAGCGCGGCGTCGACCCGCAGGCCGCCTCGGCTGCCGCCCAGCGCACCGTCGACCTGCTGGTGCTGCTGGCGGGCGGCACCGCCGAGGCCGGGGTCACCGAGGTCATCTCCCCGTCCGCGCCGCGCACCATCTCCATCCCGGCGGACCACCCGGACCGGGTGGCCGGTACCGAGTACGGCCGGGAGACGGTGGTACGGCGCCTCCAGCAGGTCGGCTGCGACGTGTACGGCGCCGACGAACTGGTCGTCACCGTGCCCAGCTGGCGCCCGGACCTGACCGACCCGAACGACCTCGCCGAGGAGGTCATCCGGCTCGAGGGCTACGAGAACCTGCCGTCCACGCTGCCGAAGCTGCCCTCCGGCCGCGGGCTGACCGAGTCGCAGCTGGTGCGCCGCCGGATCGGCCGCGCGCTGGCCGGTGCCGGGTACGTCGAGGTGCTCAACTACCCGTTCGTCGGCGAGGCGGTGCTGGACCAGCTCGGCCTGGAGCCGGACGACGCGCGGCGCCGCTCGGTGACGCTGGTCAACCCGCTGTCCGACGAGGAACCGGCGATGCGCACCACGCTGCTACCCGGGCTGCTCGGCGCGCTGCGCCGCAACCACGGGCGCGGCGCGCAGGACCTGGCGCTGTTCGAGACGGGTCTGGTCTTCCTGCCCACCGGTGAGGAGCCCGCGCCGCCGAAGCTGACCGTGGACCGGCGCCCCACGGACGAGGAACTGGCCGCGCTGGACGCCGCGTTGCCGCACCAGCCGGCGCACGCCGCTGTGGTGCTCTGCGGTGCCCGCGAGCCACAGGGCTGGTGGGGCAAGGGCAGCCCCGCGAGCTGGGCGGACGCCGTCGAGGCGGCCCGTACCGTGGCCCGCGAGGCCGGGGTCGAACTCGCCGTCCGCCAGGCCCAGTTCACCCCGTGGCACCCCGGCCGGTGCGCCGCGCTGTACGCGGGGGAGGAGCTGGTCGGCCACGCCGGAGAGCTGCACCCGCGGGTCATCAAGGCGATGAACCTGCCGGAGCGCACCTGCGCGATGGAGATCGACCTGGAACTGCTGGAGCGCGCCGCTGGCGGCCCGCTGCGGGCACCGAGGGTCTCCACCTTCCCGGTGGCCACCCAGGACGTGGCTCTGGTCGTGGACGCGTCCGTCCCGGCCGCCGACGTGGAGGCCGCGCTGCGCGCGGGCGCCGGTGAACTCCTGGAGGATCTGCGGCTGTTCGACATCTTCGCCGGTGAGCAGATCGGCGAGGGCAGGAAGTCGCTGGCGTACGCGCTGCGGTTCCGCGCCCCGGACCGCACGCTGACCGCCGAGGAGGCGTCCGCGGCCCGCGACGCGGCGGTGGCCGCCGCGGCCGAGCGCACCGGAGCGGTGCTGCGCGGCGCCTGACCGCCAACGCTCGAGGGCCGGTCCCAGCCACTCGCTGGAACCGGCCCTCGGACGTTGCGGAGATCGGACGCTTCGACCGGCGCCTTCGCACAGGCAGCGGCCCTCAACCCTGCCCGGTACCGATCACGAGCCGACAGGATCGCTACCCAAGTCCCGCCATCGCCACAATGGTCAGGACGAGGCTCACGGCGCCGATCGCGAACGAAATGCGCGCCCACTTCTCCTTCTTCTTGGCTTTCGCGCGCTCAGCAGCAGCTTTCACGTCGGCGATATGGACGTACTCCTCGATCGTGGCCATGGCGTCGTCCGACAGCTCCTCCTGTGCGGCTCCCGCGACGAAGGCCCGCTCCAGCGCGTCGTCAGCGGCGAGTCGGGCGCGGGCGACCGCTGCGAGGTTCTGCGGTGACCTGCCGCATTGCTCCTGTAGGGCCCGCAGGGCGGCACTCACTCCTTCGAGGGCCTCGGCCTTGCGTTGTGCTGCCCTCTTGGCCAGTTCTGTCAGCGGGAGTACGAGGAGGAAGAAGACGAGCGTTCCCGAGGAGGGGAACGCGAGTAGTCGGCCGCTCAGGCTGTTGGAGGGGTCTGCGGCCACCAAACCATCGATGGCCAGCACAGCAAGAAGGATCAAGGAGCAGACGATCACTGCTGGCCGCAGTGGCCTGGCTTCAGCGTCCTGCGCCATACACGTCATTCTTCGCGCGCAGCAGCCAGGGCGCATCTCGATCTGCGAGCCGACCATGGGCCGCCTGGCGTGGCGGTATGCAGCACGTGGAGCGGCGCGATCAGCTTCGGCCTGGTCAGCCTCCCGGCGGCCCTCAGTGTGGCGACCGAGGACCGCGGCGGCCGCGTGTCGATTTCAGCCTTCCTCCGCACTGGACAGAGCTTCACCGATGAGGCGGGTGGCGAAGTCCCTGTCGTCGGTGAGTCGGTTGATGTGCTCCGCGAGCAGGAAGGCGGTGGCCTCCAGGGGAGTCAGCTCGTCCTCGGTCCAGTATCCGTACTGCTTGCGCCACAGGTTGGGACTCAGGCCGGTGCCCGCCGCGACGAGCAGGCCAGCCATCGTGGGGATGACTTCGGGACGCACGCTCCTGGGCATCATGCGCAGTGTGGCCACGAGGTTGGGCACCACACACTCGATGACGTCCCTGCCATGGTCCTCGTAGGCGGTCCGCAGCCATCGCATGAACATGTAGATGAGCGTGCACGCGCCGTCCAGCAGGTCATCGACTCCGCTGGGGTCCAAGGACGCGGCGAACTGGTCGGTCAGCGCTTGTTGTTCGGCGTCGGGCTGGGCCTTGGCGTCGTAGACGGCTTTGAGCCGAGAGTCGATCATCATGAGCGCTGCGCCCACATCGCCGATGGGAGCGTGCTGGGGGTCGCAGGGTGATGACACGGGATTCCTCCTACTTCGACGGCGCACGCTCAAGATACGGGGGCACATGGCACGCTGGTGGCCGCTGGGCGGGATCCGGTGAGTGACCGGCCACCCCCGGGAGCTGACCCACCCATTCGGGGTGTCTGGGCAGGAGTGTCGGGCGAAAGCCAGGTTTCCTGGGAGGGAGAACGGCTCCCCTGATGGCAGCGAGGAGGCCACGGTGCCCGAAGAGGACATCTTGGGCAGGATGAAGGAACTGGTGGAGCAGGAACACCAGCTGAGGGCCAAAGCTGAAAGCGGTGAACTGGATCCCGAGACCGCGCGGGCCAAACTCGCGGACATCGAAACGCAGTTGGATCAGTGTTCGGACCTTCTCAACCATCGAGGAGGAGAGCCGAAACCACAGGACTAGGTGCCCCGACGGGCGGGCCGCTGCCATGTTGCGGGCAGCGGCCCGACCGTTGTCCGCGCGACCTGTGCCCGCCGCTCAGGATCACCGGTGGCGGGCGTCCGCGTAGTCCCTGTTGCGTGCCCGCAGCTCCAGCCACGTCCGGACCCCAGCCAGGCCGCGGCTGGCCCACACCGACAGCACCTCCGCCGCACGCGGGCCGCCGCTTGGGCGGGCCTTCCCCGTCTGGTCCGCCTGCGGATTGACGGTGTGCCCCTCGGCGAGGACCGTTGTGAGTGGGAGACCACGCGGATGGAGGGCGGGTAACCCGATGAGCACTACGCAGAGCATGCCGATGTTCGACGTCGAGGCGTTGCGTCGCGGCATCGAGGAGCGAGACGCCGCGACCATGCGGAGCCTGTACGCGGAGAACGCGCAGATGACCGTGGTGGACCGGCGCGACCAGCCGAGCCACCCGCACCGGATCTCCGGGACCCCCGACATCGGCGAGTACCTGGACGAGATGTGCAGCAGGGACATGGAGCACCGGCTGGAGCAGGTCGTCGTCTCCGCCGACGGCAGCCACGCGGCCTACCTTGAGCGCTGCCGCTACCCGGACGGCGCGACGGTGCTGGCCACCTCGATGCTGGACCTGCGCGACGGGCGGATCACCGCACAGACCAGTCTCCAGGCCTGGGACGAGGAGCGCGGCGGCGCCAGGCCGCCAGGCGTGCCGACCGCGGCCGCGGAGGCAGCTGAGCGGGTCGAACACCTGGACTTCAGCAAGCCGGACGAGGTGCGCGCCTTCGACCACGGACGCGCGGAGATCCTCCACGTGGGCGGCGGGATCGTCGGCCGCCTGGTGCTCGAGCCGGGCTGGCGCTGGTCCCAAGACGTCAAGCCCCTGGCAGGCACCGAGTGGTGCGAGGCGCCGCACTTCCAGTACCACGTGTCCGGCACCATCCGCATCCACATGGCGGACGGAACCGAGTTCGACGCGAAAGCAGGGGATCTGACCGTGTTGCCCTCGGGGCACGACGCCTGGGTGATCGGCGATGAGACGGTCGTGGTCGTGGACTGGCAGGGCGCCGTCCACTACGCCCAGAAGCGCTGATCAGTTCCCCCCGACACCGCCCCACCCCACGCGGCACCCGGCCGGAAGGCAACTACCCCACCCCGGCGGCCAGCCCCGATCGTGAGCAGGCACGGAAAAGCCCGGTGACCCACCGGGCTGTCGGCGACCAAAGAAGGGCACCGCCTGTGAAACGCCGTCCTGCTGCCGCGCTCATGACCTCACTTCTGGCCCCGACCGCGCTCCTGACCGCCCCGGCGGCGGCTCAGGCCGCGCAGGCGCCCTCGGGGCGAATCATCCACAACAGTCCGGCCACGCCGTCGGTCACCGGTCGCACCGGCCGGATCACGGGCGTCGGGGGCTGGTGCGTGGACGTCGCCGGCGCCAACACCACCAACGGCACCCCGATCCAGCAGTACAACTGCAACGGCACCGCGGCCCAGCAGTGGACCGTCGGCACGGACGGCACGCTACGGGCCCTCGGCAAGTGCATGGACGTCTACGGCGGCGGAACCAGACCGAACACCGCCGTGCAGCTCTACGACTGCAACGGCACCGGAGCCCAACAGTGGGCGGTGCACGCGGGCAACATGCTGGTCAACCCCCAGTCCGGGCTCTGCCTGTCCAGCAACGGCTACCGCATCCAGCTGTTCATCTGGCGCTGTGTCCCGGTCCCCGGCGTGATGTGGCACCTGCCCTCCTGAGCGGCCTCGGGGACGTCGGGCTACGCCTGGCTGGCCGTCCCGTCGAGGTACGCCTGGACAGCCCGTACACCCCGCCGGGGACCAGCTCGCCAAGCCGTGCGCGGATGGCCCAGGCCACCGTCGCCACGTCCCGCGGCGACGCCGGACGCGCCCGGGAGCCGGGCTTGGTGCCGGACACGAAACGACCGGTCCGCTCCCGAGGGGGCGGACCGGTCGCGCGTGACCTCGTATGAAGAGGAGGGCACCTTCCATATCGCACACCGCTAACGATGTTGGCGAAGCAGCAGGACGGCCGCAGGCAACGGTTCATCCGGTTGGCTCCCGAGCGTTCGCCTGTCCGGGTGGCATCGCGCGACAAACGGGACACGCGTCCGTTGATCAGGTGCCTGCCGTGGCTCATTGGTAGGCAGCGGATCCGCTGATCTTCATGCATGAAAGGACCAGAGAGCATGTCGCGTGTCGCGAAAGCCCTCGTCGTAACCGCCGCAACCGGCATGGCCGTCACCGGTGCGGCCGGAGTGGCCTCAGCTGACGCAGGCGCCGCGGGCGCCGCGTTCGGCTCCCCGGGCGTCCTCTCCGGCAACGTCATCCAGCTCCCGATCAACATTCCTATCAACGCCTGCGGGAACACCGTCAACATCATCGCCCTGCTGAACCCGGCCTTCGGTAACACCTGCATCAACGGCGGGTTCGAGCGCGGCCACGAGGGCCTCCGTTAGCGGGAGCCCCACGAGGACTGACTCGCCCTCGTGTCAGCGGCCCTGCGGACAGCCGAACCGCAGGGCCGTCGGCATGCCCGGACACTGATCCGGAACGAGTGGCCATCCGGCGCCCGTCCGCCCGAGCGTCAAACCCCGGTACGGCAGCGCCACCGCCTACCGGTAGTCGTAGAACCCGTGCCCGCTCTTGCGGCCGAGACGCCCCGCGTCGACCATGCGCTGGAGCAGCGGCGGCGAGGCGTACAGCGGCTCCTTGTACTCGGCGTACATCGAGTCGGCGATGGCCGCGATGGTGTCCAGGCCGATCAGGTCGGAGAGCTTGAGCGGCCCCATCGGGTGGGCGCAGCCCATCTCCATGCCGTTGTCGATGTCCTCGCGGGTGGCGATTCCGGACTCGAACATCCGGATCGCGGAGAGCAGGTAGGGCACCAGCAGCGCGTTCACCACGAATCCGGAGCGGTCCTGGGCGCGGATGGCGTGCTTGCCCAGTACGTCGGTGACCAGCTTCTCCGCGCGCAGCAGCGTCTGCTCGCCGGTGGTGAGTGCCGGAACCAGCTCCACCAGCTTCTGCACCGGCGCCGGGTTGAAGAAGTGGATGCCCATCACCTGGTCGGGGCGCGAGGTGGCGACGGCCAGTTTCACCAGGGGGATGGAGGAGGTGTTGGAGGCGAGGACGGCGTCCGGCCGGGTCACCACCTGGTCGAGCACCTGGAAGATCTCGGTCTTCACCTGCTCGTTCTCCACCACGGCCTCGATCACCAGGTCGCGGTCGGCGAACTCGCCGAGGTCGGTGGTGAAGGTGAGGCGGCCCAGCGTGGCGTCCCGCTCCGCCTCGGTGATCTTGCCGCGTTCGGCCGCCCGGCTCAGGGAGTTCGTCAGCCGGGTCCGGCCCAGCTCCAGCGCCTCACCGGTGGTCTCGGCGACCCGTACGTCCAGTCCCGCCCTGGCGCAGACCTCGGCGATACCCGCGCCCATCTGACCGCAGCCCACTACCCCGACCAACTGGATGTCGCCCACCGTGCAGCCTCTCGTGTTCGCATGTCGCCCCCCGGATCGCGGGCGGCGGGCGGCCGGTCCCCGTCGACCCGCGCCACCTCGCGACCCTACACCGGGGCTGTGCGGCCCATCAGAACCGGTCGTGGACGGTGATCATGAGCAGATCCTTGTGCGGTCCGGTCACCCGCCACACCACCTGCCAGCGGTCCTCGCCGTCCACCGTGTACCGCGCGCGGTAGCCGTCCGCGGCGCAGGGATGGTGCGCCGTCCAGCGGCCGGTGCGCAGGTCGAGGTGGTGGAACGGGCGGCCGTCGGGGAACCGCACCTCGCTCGTGCCGTCGCCCGCCGGTTCGAACCGGTGGGCGCGGTGGGCCGGTCGGGTCACGCCGCGCCAGGTGAACCGGCCCTCCTCGGTGTGCAGCAGCGCCTCGCCCGGGCGCTCCCGGCGGAACTCGCAACTCCCGTCGAAGTCGCCGCTCTCCCCGCTGCCGAGGTCACGGACCGTACGCGTCACCCGCCACCGGCCTTCCAGATAGGCGAGCACGTCGGGTACGGGATGACACACACCGCCGATCGTAGCGGCGACGCGCCGTGCCCCCGGCGGGTTGCCCGCGGGCGGGCCGCATGTCCATCATCGACGGACCAGGAATCTGACGCGTAGTCAGGGGGTGTGATGGAAGCGATCAGTCGAAGGGGCTTCGCCGCCGGGGCCGTCGGCGCGCTGACCGGTGCGCTGGCCGGGGGGCCCGCCGTCGCGCGGCAGCGGCTGCCCGAACAGTTCCGCGGCATGTGGGCCGCCACCGTGGCCAACCTCGACTGGCCCTCGGTGCCCGGCCTCGGCGCGCCGGAGCAGCGGGCCGAGCTGCTGGCGCTGCTCGACAGCGCGGTCGAGCGGCGGCTGAACGCGGTGCTGCTCCAGGTGCGACCGGCCGCCGACGCCTTCTGGCCGTCCCGCTACGAGCCCTGGTCCCAGTACCTCACCGGTACCCAGGGCCGGGACCCCGGCTGGGACCCGCTCGGCCACGCGGTGCGCGAGGCCCACCGCCGGGGGCTCCAACTGCACGCCTGGTGCAATCCGTACCGGGTCTCGACCCAGCCCGACCTCGGCGCCCTGGCGCCGGGGCATCCCGCGCGGCGGCACCCCGACGGGGTGGTCAAGTACGGCGGCCAGCTCTACTACAACCCCGGACTGCCGGGGGTACGGCGCTTCGTGCGGGAGGCGATGCTGGACGCGGTGCGCCGCTACCCGGTGGACGGCCTGCACTTCGACGACTACTTCTATCCGTATCCGGTCGCGGGCGAGGAGTTCGACGACGCGGACGCGTACCAGGCGTACGGGAGCGGCTTCGCGGACCGGGCCGCCTGGCGGCGGCACAACGTCGACCTGCTGGTACGCGAGACCGCGAGCCGGATCAGGCGGGTGCGGCCCGGCGCGCGGTTCGGAGTCAGCCCGTTCGGGGTGTGGCGCAACGACGCCGCGGATCCGCGCGGTTCGCGGACCTCGGCGGGTACCCAGAGCTACGACGACCTCCACGCCGACTCGCGCGGCTGGGTGCGCAGGGGCTGGCTGGACTACGTCTGCCCGCAGTTGTACTGGAACATCGGCCTGGCCGCCGCCGACTACGCCAAACTGGTCCCCTGGTGGTCGGATGTCGTGGACGGCACGGGAGTACACCTCTACATCGGGGAGGCGCTCTACCGGCAGGGGGCACCCGGCCAGCCCGCCGCCTGGCAGAACCCGGGCGAACTCAGCCGCCACCTCGCCTTCGACCGGTCGTGGCCGCAGGTGCTGGGGAACGTCTACTTCTCGGCGAGGGACGTGGCCGCCGACCCGTCCGGCGCGATGGCCCGGGTGGTCGCCGACCACTATCCGACCCGGGCCAGGCCGCCCCGCTGAGGTTCAGCGCGTGCCGGGCGGGGACTTCAGGTGCCGTACCACCGAGTCGGGCCCGGGCGACATCAGGCACTCGTGCCCGTCGTCCTCGAACCGGACGCGGTAGGGAGGGTCGCCCTTCTCGCCCAGCACCTCGATGATCTCGGCCATCCGGTCCCCATGGCCCACGGTCCTGCCGTGCACCAGGATCTTGTCGCCTTTGTCCGCGTGCATAGCTGACCTCCCGGCCGGTGAAGAGAACTCCCTAGCGCGGATGTGCCAAGTCTATTCGGGTACGCCCCGGACGCACCCGCTCAGCCGATGGGATGCGGGGAGTCGCCCGCGAGGAGCAACTGCGGCACCTGGCTGAAGTTCCAGCCGTCGCCGTGCCGGTCGAAGACGTAGACCACGTCGAACCGGGACCCCGGCCAGGACGTCGGCGGCTTCGGGGTGACCGGCCCGAGATGGGCGATGATCGCCGCGATGTTCTCGTGCTCCCAGGACACCAGCGTCGGCCCGGAGGTGCCGCGCAGCGCCGCCGCCAGCGCCGCCTCCTGCCCCTTGGCGAACCGCAGGTCGAGCGAGGTGCCCAGGGCGGCGGCGAGCGGGGTCACCGTCTCCTTGGGCCGTTTGCTGCCTCCGCTGGACGGGTCGGCGGCGAAGATCCGGGTCGGGCGGGCCAGCCCGGGCCGCAGCGGCGCGGGGCGGCCGTCGCCGCCGCGCGGGTCGAACAGCCCGATCAGCGCGCCCGCCCGGGACCAGCCCTGGATGGTCAGCGACTTGTCGTCCTTCTCCCCGGCCTCGGTCACCCCGTAAGGGGCTCCGGAGCCGGTGGGCTTCTCGGCGTGCCGGATGATCATGAGCATGTCTGGCCCTCCCTTCCCGCCCTGTGCGGCGGGCGCCGTGCTGACGGTGGGGTCCGTCGCGTGTCTGCCCTTCGCGCAGCCGCCCAGGGCCGGTGCGGCAGCGCCCGCCGCGAGGAGTCCGAGCATGGTGCGGCGCTGAATCCGGGGTGTCACGCTGAAGGCCTTCCGTTGTCCTGGTCCGCGAGCAAGCCGCGATACTCGGCTGCCCATCGTTCCCCAAGAATGGCGCAACTGGGCCTGGCCCAGGCCAAGTTAGGGGTGGCGTCTCGGCATCCGGGACGCGTGTCCGGGGTCTGGCCGGGGCCGCGGCGGGCCCGGATCCGCCCGGCGGCCGGAAAAGCGCAGGGCCCTTTCGAGATGGAGTCGATCACGGGATATCTTGATGTCAAGCAATGTGTGCAGACGTGGAGCGGAGCACCCGGTGACTGATTCGACCATCATCTACACCCACACCGACGAGGCCCCGGCCCTGGCGACGTATTCGTTCTTGCCTGTGATCCAGGCGTACGCCGCGACCGCCGGTGTCGCTGTTGAGACCCGTGACATCTCCCTGGCGGGGCGGATCATCGCCAGCTTCCCCGAGCGTCTTGAGGAGGCCCAGCGGATCCCCGACGCCCTCGCCGAGCTGGGCGAGCTGGCCAAGACCCCCGAGGCCAACATCATCAAGCTGCCGAACATCTCGGCCTCGATCCCGCAGCTGAAGGCGGCCATCGCCGAGCTGCAGCAGAAGGGCTACGCGCTTCCGGACTACCCGGACGACCCCAGGACCGACGAGGAGCGCGACATCCGCGCCCGCTACGACAAGGTCAAGGGCAGCGCCGTCAACCCCGTGCTGCGCGAGGGCAACTCCGACCGCCGCGCCCCCGCGTCGGTGAAGAACTACGCCAAGGCCCACCCGCACCGCATGGGCGCCTGGACCCCGGAGTCGAAGACCAACGTCGCCACCATGGGCGTCGACGACTTCCGCTCCACCGAGAAGTCCGCGGTGATCGCCCAGGACGGCGCGCTGCGCATCGAACTGGCCGGGGACGACGGCAGCACCACCGTGCTGCGCGAGTCGGTGCCGGTGCTCGCCGGTGAGGTGGTCGACGCGTCCGTCATGCGCGTCGCCGCGCTGCGCGAGTTCCTCAGCGCGCAGGTCGCCCGGGCCAAGGCGGAGGGCGTGCTGTTCTCCGTGCACCTGAAGGCCACCATGATGAAGGTCTCCGACCCGATCGTCTTCGGCCACGTGGTGCGGGCGTTCTTCCCCAAGACGTTCGCCAAGTACGGTGAGACGCTCGCCGCCGCGGGCCTGACCCCGAACGACGGTCTCGGCGGCATCTTCAAGGGCCTGGAGGCGCTGCCCGAGGGCGCCGAGATCAAGGCGTCCTTCGACGCCGAGCTGGCCGAGGGCCCGGCCCTGGCGATGGTCGACTCCGACCGCGGCATCACCAACCTGCACGTACCGAGCGACGTCATCGTCGACGCCTCCATGCCCGCCATGATCCGCACCTCCGGCCACATGTGGGGCCCGGACGGCCAGGAGGCGGACACCCTCGCGGTCCTCCCGGACAGCAGCTACGCCGGTGTCTACCAGGTCGTCATCGACGACTGCCGGGCCAACGGCGCCTTCGACCCGTCGACGATGGGCTCGGTGCCCAACGTCGGTCTGATGGCGCAGAAGGCCGAGGAGTACGGCAGCCACGACAAGACCTTCGAGATCCCCACCACCGGTACGGTGCGGGTGGTCGACGGCAACGGCGACGTGGTGCTCCAGCAGGTGGTCGGCGCCGGTGACATCTTCCGCATGTGCCAGACCAAGGACCTGCCGATCCAGGACTGGGTCAAGCTCGCCGTCACCCGCGCCCGCGCCACCGGCGACCCGGCCGTGTTCTGGCTGGACGAGGGCCGGGCGCACGACGCGGTGCTGATCGAGAAGGTCAGGACCTACCTGGAGCAGCACGACACCGAGGGCCTGCGGATCGAGATCCTCTCGCCGGTCGAGGCGACGAAGTTCTCCCTGGAGCGCATCCGCCGCGGTGAGAACACCATCTCGGTCACCGGCAACGTGCTCCGCGACTACCTGACCGACCTGTTCCCGATCCTGGAGCTGGGCACCAGCGCCAAGATGCTCTCGGTCGTCCCGCTGATGGCGGGCGGCGGCCTGTTCGAGACGGGCGCGGGCGGCTCCGCGCCCAAGCACGTCCAGCAGCTGGTCAAGGAGAACTACCTGCGCTGGGACTCGCTCGGCGAGTTCTTCGCGCTCGTCCCCTCCCTGGAGCAGTACGCGAAGACCACCGGCAACGCCCGGGCCCAGGTGCTCGCGGACACCCTCGACCGGGCCACCGGCACCTTCCTCAACGAGAACAAGTCGCCGAGCCGTCGCCTCGGCGGCATCGACAACCGCGGCAGCCACTTCTACCTGGCCATGTACTGGGCGCAGGAGCTGGCCAAGCAGACCGACGACGCCGAGCTGGCGAAGGCGTTCGCCCCGCTCGCAGCGACGCTCACCGAGCACGAGCAGGCCATCGTCGACGAGCTGAACGCGGTGCAGGGCTCGCCCGCCGACATCGGCGGCTACTACCAGCCCGACGCCGCCAAGGCCGCCGCGGTCATGCGCCCGTCGGCCACCTTCAACCAGGCCCTGGCCAACCTGAGTTGATCCGAGGGGCCACCGCCCCCGAGCCACGTTCCGCCCCGGCTGGCCCTTCGCCAGCCGGGGCGGTCGCGTCTTCCCGGGTTCGCCGGGTGAGAAGGCGGCGGGCCGCCGTCATGCGATGCTGGAGCGCGTGAACCTGGAGGACCTGGTACGGCTGCGCCGCGCCCGCGACGTGATGGACCGCGACTACGCGCGCCCGCTGGACGTTCCCGCGCTGGCGAACGTCGCCCTGATGTCGCCCGGACACTTCTCCCGCAGCTTCCGCGCCGCCTTCGGGGAGACGCCCTACAGCTACCTGATGACCCGCCGTGTGGAGCGGGCGAAGGCGCTGCTGCGGCGGGGGGACATGAGCGTGACGGAGGTCTGCTTCGCGGTCGGATGTACCTCGCTGGGGTCGTTCAGCTCGCGCTTCACCGAACTGGTCGGCGAGAGCCCCAGCGCCTACCGGGCCCGCTGCCACGAGGCCGGTGCCGCGATCCCGGCCTGCGTCGCCAAGATCCTCACCCGACCGGTCAGGAACAGCGGACAGGTCAGGAACAGCGAACCGGTGAGGGACAGCGAACCGGTCAGGAACGGAGAAGCGGAATCCGTCGCCGCCTCGTAGCGTCGAGGGCATGAACATCAAGCTCTCCACGTGCTTCATCGCCGTCGACGACCACGACAAGGCGCTCGCCTTCTACCGCGACATCCTCGGCCTGGAGGTACGCAACGACGTCGCCTTCGAGGGGATGCGCTGGGTCACCGTCGGCTCACCCGCGCAGCCCGACGTCGAGATCGTCCTCGAACCGCCGCTCGCCAACCCCAACGCCTCACCGGCCGACAAGCAGGCGATGGCGGAACTGCTGGCCAAGGGCATGCTGCGCGGCGTGATCTTCTCCACCGACGACTGCGACGCCACCTTCGAACGGATCCGGGCCGCTGGCGGCGAAGTCCTCCAGGAACCGATCGACCAGCCGTACGGTGTCCGCGACTGCGCCTTCCGCGACCCGGCTGGCAACATGCTCCGCTTCAACCAGCCCCGCAAGCGGTAAGCGCCGCCCGCGGTAGGAACGCCCGCCGCCGCTGCCCGCGCCACCGCGGGCGGCGGGCCGACCGGACATACTGCTCCGGGGGGCCGGGGGGCCAGGGGGCCAGGGGCCGAATCGAGCCAGGCGACGCCGATGGAGACCGTGAAGGCGGCTCCGCGTAACAGATGGGGACACGATAAGCATGGCCAAGAGGACGCCGCCGCGGTCGCCCGCGCCGCACGTCGCCGACAGCCACGATCTGATCCGCGTGCACGGCGCGCGCGAGAACAACCTCAAGGACGTCAGCATCGAGATCCCGAAGCGCCGGCTGACGGTGTTCACCGGCGTCTCCGGCTCCGGCAAGAGCTCGCTGGTGTTCGACACGATCGCCGCGGAGTCGCAGCGACTGATCAACGAGACCTACAGCGCCTTCGTGCAGGGCTTCATGCCGACACTGGCGCGGCCCGAGGTCGACGTCCTCGACGGCCTGACCACCGTGATCACCGTCGACCAGCAGCGGATGGGCGCCGACCCGCGCTCCACGGTCGGCACCGCCACGGACGCCAACGCGATGCTGCGCATCCTGTTCAGCCGACTCGGCAAGCCGCACATCGGCTCGCCGCAGGCCTTCTCCTTCAACGTCGCCTCGGTCAGTGGAGCAGGCGCGGTCACCATGGAGCGCGCCGGAAGGACCGTGAAGGAGCGCCGCAGCTTCAGCGTCACCGGCGGCATGTGTCCGCGCTGCGAAGGCCGGGGCACGGTCAACGACCTCGACCTCACCCAGCTCTACGACGACTCCAAGTCGCTGGCCGAAGGCGCGATCACCGTTCCCGGCTACAAGGCGGGCGGCTGGAACTACCGTCTCTACAGCGAGTCGGGCTTCTACGATCCGCACAAGCCGATCCGCGAGTACACCAAGAGGGAGCTGCAGGACTTCCTCCACCGCGAGCCGACCAGGATGAAGATCGCGGGCATCAACATGACCTACGAGGGGCTGATCCCGCGGATCCGCAAGTCCCTGCTCGCCAAGGACCGGGAGGCGATGCAGCCGCACATCCGGGAGTTCGTCGACCGGGCCGTCACCTTCACCGGCTGCCCCGACTGCGACGGCACCCGGCTCAGCGAGGGGGCCAGGTCGTCGAAGATCAAGGGCATCAGCATCGCCGACGCCTGCGCGATGCAGATCAGCGACCTGGCCGAATGGGTGCGCGGCCTGAAGGAGCCGTCGGTGGCACCGCTGCTCGCGACGCTGCGGCACACCCTGGACTCGTTCGTGGAGATCGGTCTCGGCTACCTCTCGCTGGACCGGCCCTCGGGCACGCTGTCCGGCGGCGAGGCGCAGCGCGTCAAGATGATCCGCCACCTCGGCTCCTCGCTCACCGACGTCACCTACGTCTTCGACGAGCCCACCACCGGCCTGCACCCGCATGACATCCAGCGGATGAACAACCTGCTGCTGCGGTTGCGCGACAAGGGCAACACGGTGCTCGTCGTGGAGCACAAGCCGGAGGTGATCGCGATCGCCGACCACGTCGTCGACCTCGGCCCCGGCGCCGGTACCGCGGGCGGCACCGTCTGCTTCGAGGGCACGGTCGAGGGCCTGCGGAGCGGCGGCACCATCACCGGCCGCCACTTCGACGACCGGGCCGCCCTCAAGAAGACGGTGCGCGAGCCCACCGGCACGCTCCAGATCCGCGGTGCGAGGGCGCACAACCTGCGCGACGTGGACGTCGACGTCCCGCTCGGCGTGCTGGCCGTCGTCACCGGCGTCGCGGGCTCCGGCAAGAGCTCGCTCGTGCACGGGTCGATACCCGCCGGGGCGGGAGTGGTGTCGGTCGACCAGAGCGCCATCCGCGGCTCACGACGGAGCAACCCGGCCACGTACACCGGGCTGCTCGACCCGATCCGCAAGGCGTTCGCCAAGGCCAACGGCGTG
The DNA here is from genome assembly GCA_037034305.1 of Streptomyces sp. PLK1-5. Lineage (GTDB taxonomy): Bacteria > Actinomycetota > Actinomycetes > Streptomycetales > Streptomycetaceae > Streptantibioticus_A. The sequence goes on along the minus strand of JBAGJY010000002.1, from coordinate 354,145 downwards.
AAGCCAGCGCTGTTCAGCGCCAACTCCGAGGGCGCCTGCCCCAACTGCAACGGCGCCGGTGTCATCTTCACCGACCTGGCGATGATGGCCGGCGTGGCCACCACCTGCGAGGAGTGCGAGGGCAAGCGGTTCGAGGCCTCGGTGCTCGAACACCACCTCGGTGGCCGCGACATCAGCGAGGTGCTGGCGATGTCGGTGACCGAGGCCGAGGAGTTCTTCGGCGCCGGTGCGGCGAGCACGCCCGCCGCGCACCGCATCCTCGGTCGGCTCGCCGACGTCGGGCTCGGCTACCTCAGCCTCGGCCAGCCGCTGACCACGCTGTCCGGCGGTGAGCGGCAGCGGCTCAAGCTGGCCACCCACATGGCGGACAAGGGCGGTGTGTACGTCCTGGACGAGCCGACCGCTGGGCTGCACCTCGCCGACGTGGAGCAACTGCTCGGCCTGCTCGACCGGCTCGTCGACTCCGGCAAGTCGGTCATCGTCGTCGAGCACCACCAGGCGGTCATGGCGCACGCCGACTGGATCATCGACCTCGGCCCCGGCGCCGGTCACGACGGTGGCCGGGTGGTCTTCGAGGGCACCCCCGCCGACCTCGTCGCGGCCCGCTCCACGCTCACCGGCGAGCACCTGGCGACCTACGTCGGCGCCTGACGCAAGGCCCTCCCGGTGTCACTGGGTGCGTCAGTCGGCGAAGCTCGCTGGCTGAGGCACCCAGTGGCCGGAAGGGCAGCGCCTGTACGGCTACTGCTTGGTGATGGGTTCCTGAACTTCGGTGACCATGCCGTCGAGGCCTTCGGGACAGGCCAGGGTCACTTCGCGGTTCGGCCCGGCGGGGCGGTATCCCGCATCCTCGATCCAGCGGGCCAGGGCCTGATAGGTGGGCAGGCAGTCGTCCATCGAGCCGCGATGGATGATCGTGGCCGCCTGCTCCACCTCGGGAAGATCGACCACTGCGAAGTCGAACGCGGCATCGGGCTCGACGTTCACGGGAAGACCGGCGTGGACGATGAGGCTCTCCCCCTCCCCGGCGTCCTCGTAGTAGGCGGTCGCCGGACCGACCGGAGCGACCCCGGCCCGATCCAGCGCAGAGCACAGTTCGGCGTACAGTCCACGAATGACCGGGCCGATCGACAACGGCTCCATGGCCTTGGCAGTACCGGTCAGCTCCGCGACCCGTACGGCGGGAATGCGCTTGATCGTCACCTCTTGGCTGGGCATGGTCCCCTCGCTCTCAATCATCCGGAGCCGCGCCCGGACGTGTGCCAGCCGAGCCGTGTCCGTCGCGATCTGCATGTGGAGCTCGGCCTGCCGCAACGTGAGCATGCCGCGCAGTTCCCAAGCGGTGACGTGGTCGTCCAGGATCTGCTGGACCTGCTGCAGGGTGAATCCCAGCTCCTTCAACGCGACGACGCGGTTGAGCCTGGACAACTGGCCTGCCGCGTAGGACCGGTAGCCGGTTGCGGGGTCGACGTGCGCCGGCCTGAGCAGTCCGATCGCGTCGTAGTGACGCAGCATGCGAACCGACACCCGGCCGTGCCTGGCGAAGTCTCCGATACTGAACATGGCACCTCCGGGTGTAGGGCCTCACACGGTGTGAGGGTCAAGTGAAGCACCCAGTCACCTCCGGACCGGTGGGCCTTGCCAGGCGTCATTGCATAAAACTTCGCCGAACCGTATAGTCATGCCATCGGGCGAGGAGGGTTTCGATGGCTTTGCGGGTAGCGGTGGCGGGTGCCAGCGGCTATGCGGGGGGTGAGGTGCTGCGGCTGCTCATGGGGCACCCCCAGGTGCGCATCGGGGCGGTCACCGCGAACTCCAACGCCGGGCAGCGGCTCGGTGCCGTGCAGCCGCATCTGGTGCCGCTCGCCGAGCGGACGCTCGAGGCCACGACGCCCGAGGTGCTCGCCGGGCATGACGTGGTCTTCCTCGCGCTGCCCCACGGGCAGTCCGCCGCCGTCGCCGAGCGGCTCGCGGACGGGACGCTGGTCGTGGACTGCGGGGCTGACTTCCGGCTGAGCAGCGCCGCCGACTGGGAGCGGTTCTACGGCTCCGCGCACGCCGGTACCTGGCCGTACGGGCTGCCCGAACTGCCCGGCGGGCGGGCCGCGTTGCGGGGGACCACGCGGATCGCGGTGCCGGGGTGCTATCCGACCGCCGTGTCGCTCGCGCTGTTCCCCGCGTACGCGGCCGGGCTCGCCGAGCCCGAGGCAGTGGTGGTGGCCGCCTCCGGTACCTCCGGTGCGGGCAAGGCACCCAAGCCGCACCTGCTGGGCAGCGAGGTGATGGGCTCGATGAGCCCGTACGGCGTCGGCGGCGTCCACCGGCACATCCCGGAGATGGTGCAGAACCTCTCCGCCGTGGCGGGCCGACCGGTCACCGTCTCGTTCACCCCGACCCTGGCCCCGATGCCGCGCGGGATCCTGGCCACCTGCAGTGCCAAGGCCGCCCCGGGCGTGACGGCGCAGTCGCTGCGCGCGGCGTACGAGAAGGCGCTGCGGGACGAGCCGTTCGTGCGTCTGCTGCCCGAGGGGCAGTGGCCGTCCACCGGGGCGGTCCACGGCTCCAACTGCGCGCTGCTGCAGGTCGCCCACGACGAGACGGCTGACCGGATCGTCGCCATCAGCGCCATCGACAACCTCACCAAGGGCACCGCGGGCGGCGCGGTGCAGAGCATGAACGTCGCCCTCGGCCTCCCCGAGGAACTGGGGCTCTCCACCGTCGGAGTCGCCCCGTGAGCGACGCACGCGAGGCCGCCGGGCCGCAGGTGGGGATGATGCGCGCGCTTGCGCCTCGCGGGCGGAGAAGCGAACGAATGGTCCCCGTGAGCGACGCACGCGAGGCCGCCGGGCCGCAGGTGGGGATGATGCGCGCGCTTGCGCCTCGCGGGCGGAGAAGCGAACGAATGGTCCCAGCGGGCGACGCACGCGAGGCCGCCGGGTGGCAGCCGCAGACAAGGACGATGCCCGCGCCGCGCCTCGCGGGCGGCAGTGACATCAGCCGCTACCGCGGCGGAGCGAACGGAGAAGCGCAGTGAGCGTCACGGCGGCAAAGGGATTCACCGCGGCGGGCATCGCCGCGGGGATCAAGGACAACGGGAACCCCGACCTCGCGCTCGTCGTCAACAACGGGCCGCGGCTGGCCGCGGCCGGTGTCTTCACCGGCAACCGCGTCAAGGCCGCGCCGGTGCTCTGGTCCCAGCAGGTACTCAAGGGCGGCATGGTCTCCGCCGTCGTGCTCAACTCCGGTGGCGCCAACGCCTGTACCGGGCCGCTGGGTTTCCAGGACACCCACGCCACCGCGGAGAAGGCCGCCGAGGTGCTCGGGCTGAACGCCGGTGAGGTGGCCGTCGCCTCCACCGGGCTGATCGGTGTGCGACTGCCGATGGACAAGCTGCTGACGGGGGTTGAGAAGGCGGCCGGTGAACTCTCCGCGCACGGCGGGGAGAAGGCCGCCATCGCCATCAAGACCACCGACACCGTGCACAAGACGTCGTTCGTGGAGGGCGACGGCTGGACGGTCGGCGGAATGGCCAAGGGCGCGGGCATGCTCGCACCGGGCCTGGCCACCATGCTCGTCGTCCTCACCACAGACGCCGACGTGGACGCCCCCACCCTGGACAGGGCGCTGCGCGCCGCGACCCGTACCACCTTCGACCGGGTGGACTCCGACGGCTGCATGTCCACCAACGACACCGTGCTGCTGCTGGCCTCCGGCGCCGCCGAAGTCACCCCGCCGTACGCGGAGTTCGCCGCCGCCGTCGAGCAGGTCTGCGCGGACCTCGCGCGGCAGCTCATCGGCGACGCCGAGGGCGCCTCCAAGGACATCCGCATCGAGGTGATCAACGCGGCGAGCGAGGACGACGCGGTCGAGGTCGGCCGGTCCATCGCCCGCAACAACCTGCTCAAGTGCGCCATCCACGGGGAGGACCCCAACTGGGGCCGGGTCCTCTCGGCGATCGGCACCACCTCCGCCGAGTTCGACCCGGACGCGCTCAACGTCGCCATCAACGGCGTGTGGGTGTGCAAGAACGGCTCGGTGGGCGAGGACCGGGAACTGGTCGACATGCGCTACCGCGAGGTGCACATCGTCGCCGATCTCGCCGCGGGCGGCGACCGCGCCGTGATCTGGGCCAACGACCTCACCGCCGACTACGTCCACGAGAACAGCGCGTACAGCTCATGAGCTCCCCCAACCTTCGGCCGGGTGTGCCCCCTCGCAAGCACACCGCCCTGCCCAAGGCGCAGATCCTCATCGAGGCGCTGCCCTGGCTGACCCGCCACCACGGCAAGACCGTCGTCATCAAGTTCGGCGGAAACGCCATGGTCGACGAGGAGTTGAAGGCCGCCTTCGCCCAGGACGTGGTCTTCCTGCGGCACGCCGGACTGCGCCCGGTGGTCGTGCACGGCGGCGGCCCGCAGATCAGCGCCCAGCTGGAGAAGCTGGGCCTCACCTCGGAGTTCAAGGCCGGACTGCGGGTCACCACGCCGGAGACGATGGACGTGGTGCGGATGGTGCTCGCCGGTCAGGTGCAGCGCGATCTGGTGGGCCTGCTCAACCAGCACGGGCCGCTGGCCGTCGGCCTCACCGGCGAGGACGCGCACACCATGAGCGCCGTCAAGCGCTACACCGAGGTCGACGGTGAGCGCGTGGACCTCGGCCGGGTCGGCGAGGTCACCGCGATCGACAGCGGCGCCATCCAGGCACTCCTGGACGACGGCCGGATCCCGGTCGTCTCCTCGATCGCCCGCGGCGCCGACGACGGCCACGTCTACAACATCAACGCCGACACCGCCGCCGCCGCGCTCGCCGCCGCGCTGGGCGCCGAGACACTGATGGTGCTCACCGACGTGGAAGGCCTGTACGCGGACTGGCCCAACAGCGACGACGTCATAAGCCAACTCACCGCCAGCGAACTGGAGGAGCTGCTTCCGGAGCTGGCCAGCGGCATGGTGCCCAAGATGGAAGGGTGCCTGTACGCGGTGCGCAACGGCGTCAACACCGCCCGGGTGATCGACGGCCGGGTGCAGCACTCCATCCTGCTGGAGATCTTCACCGACGAGGGCATCGGCACCATGGTCGTGCCGGACGCCGCGCAAGGGGGACGGGAATGACGAACGCCGACCTGACGCAGCGCTGGCAAGGCGCGCTGATGGACAACTACGGCACCCCGCGGCTGCCGTTGGCGCGCGGTGCGGGCGCCCGGGTGTGGGACGCCGACGACAGGGAGTACCTGGACTTCGTCAGCGGTATCGCGGTCAACGCGCTGGGCCACGCGCACCCCGCGATCGCCGCGGCCGTCGCCCGGCAGATGACCCGACTCGGCCATGTCTCCAACCTGTTCATCGCCGAACCCCCGGTGGCACTGGCCGAACGGCTGCTGCGGTTGTTCGACCGGAAGGGCCGGGTCTTCTTCTGCAACTCCGGTGCGGAAGCCGTCGAGGGCGCCTTCAAGATCGCCCGACGCACCGGCCGCACGCACCTGGTCGCCGCCCGCGGCGGCTTCCACGGCCGCACCATGGGCGCGCTCGCCCTCACCGGCCAGCCCGCCAAGCAGGACCCGTTCCGGCCACTGCCCGGCGAGGTCACCCATGTGCCGTACGGGGACGTCGAGGCGCTGCGCGCCGCGGTCACCGAGCGGACCGCGGCCGTGTTCCTGGAGCCGATCCAGGGCGAGAACGGCGTCGTCGTACCGCCCGAGGGCTATCTGGCCGCCGCCCGGGAGATCACCCGGGCGACCGGGACCCTGCTGGTGCTGGACGAGGTGCAGACCGGCATCGGCCGTACCGGCCACTGGTTCGCCCACCAGGCGCAGGGCGTCGAGCCCGATGTCGTCACGCTCGCCAAGGGCCTCGGCGGTGGACTGCCGATCGGCGCGACGGTCGCCTTCGGGGACGCCGCCGAGCTGCTGACGCCCGGCCAGCACGGCACGACGTTCGGCGGCAACCCGGTGGTGTGCGCGGCGGCGCTCGCGGTACTCGACACCATCGAGGGCGACGGGCTGCTGGAGCGGGTCAAGCGGACCGGGGAGCGGCTGCGGGACGGCGTCGAGGCGCTCGGGCATCCGCTGGTCGACCGGGTACGCGGTGCCGGGCTGTTGATCGGTATCGTGCTCACAGAGCCCCTCGCCGCCGAGGTGCAGCAAGCGGCTCAGGACGCCGGATTCCTGGTGAACGCCGCGGTACCCGACGTGGTACGGCTCGCCCCTCCGCTGATCATCGGGGAGGACGAGGCGGACGCGTTCCTCCGGGCGCTGCCCGGTGTCCTCGAGTTGGCAGGCGGGGCACGACGATCCGGAGAATGACGACCATGACCGAGGGGCAGCAGGGCGGCGGCCCGGCCGTACCGCAGACCCGTACCGCACGACACCGCAGGATCGTGGACATCCTCAACCGGGAGCCGGTGCGGTCGCAGAGCCAACTCGCCAAGATGCTGGCCGACGACGGTCTCAACGTCACCCAGGCGACGCTCTCCCGCGACCTGGACGAACTGGGCGCGGTCAAGATCCGCAACACCGGTGGTGAACTGATCTACGCGGTGCCCTCGGAGGGCGGGTTCCGTACTCCGATGGCACCGCTGGGCGAGTCGGTGAAGGAGGAGCGGCTGGCTCGGCTGGCCGGTGAACTGCTGATCTCCGCGGAGGCGTCGGCCAACCTCGTGGTGCTGCGCACGCCGCCGGGCGCCGCCCAGTTCCTGGCCTCGGCGATCGACCAGGCCGAGGTGCACGACATCCTGGGCACCATCGCGGGCGACGACACCGTCCTGCTGATCAGCCGCGACCCGACGGGTGGGCAGGCGCTGGCGGACCATCTGCTGCGGCTCGCCCAACGAGACCGTTAGGGGTCCTGACCGCCGCCGGATACCCGGAGGTCCGCCAGCCGCCGCCGTCGGCGGTGACGGCGAACGCCTCCGCGTCCGGCAGGTCCTCCAGCCACCGCCGCGCCCGGTCGCCCATCGCGAAGGCCGCGGTGGCCCAGGCGTCGGCGTCGGTCAGCGAACGGGTCACCACGGTCACCGAGACGGTCGCGCCGGGCGGCGGGTGCCCGGTGTGCGGGTCGAGCACATGGCGCCCGCGCTCCGCGGTGCCCGAGGTGGCCACCGCCAGCTCCCCGTCGCCCTCGACCAGGGAGGCCAGCGCGCCCGGGCGCAGCGGATCGGTGACGCCCACCCGCCAGGGGCGGCCGGGCTCCGGCTCGCCGAGCAGCTGGATGTCCCCGCCGCCGTTGACGCACACCCCGTACGCCCCCGCGTCGGCGATCAGGCGCGCCGCGCGCTCCACCGCCCAGCCCTTGACCAGGCCCGTGGGGTCCAGACCGCCCGCGTAGCCGGTGCTGAACCAGCCGTCGGTCCGCTCCCGCGCCTTCTCGCACAGCTCCAGCACCTCGGCCACCCGCGGATCGCACCGCGCGACGTCGAGTTCGCCGCGGGCGAGCCGGGAGAGCTGGCTGTCCGGCCGGTACGTGGAGAAGACCGCGTCCACCGTGTGCAGCGAGGCCACCGCCGCCTCGACCGCGCAGGGCACTCGCAGGCCACCGCCGTACGCGACGTCGAACGAGAAGACCGTGCCCATGGCCTCCTCGACGTGCCGCAACCGTCGCCGCTCAGGCACCGGCGCGGTCCAACGCGCTCTGCAGCGACTGGATGTAGCCCGCGCTGGTGTAACTGGCCCCGGACACCGCGTCGATGTGGGCGCTCTGCGCGGCGATCGCCTCCCGGGTCAGCTGCGGGATGGCGTACGAGGCGATCTCCTGGTCACGCGGGTTGTCCGACGGTGTCTGGAGCGCGGTGACGCCGGTGATCCGCCCACCCGCGAGGGTCACCTGGACCTGCACCGGCCCGTAGTCGGTCTGCACCGTGTCACCGTTGACCGTTCCGGTGTGCCCCGCCGGGGCCGTGCCGCCCTTCCCGGACGTGCCGCCCTTCCCGGACGTGCCGGACTTACCGGACGTGCCGGGCTTACCGGTGTTCGCGGGATCGCTGCTGGATGACGACGACGGCTGGGTGGTGGCCGGGATGGTCGCATGGGCCAGTGCGGGGGCCGGGGCGGAGTGCGGCTTGAGGGCGAGCAGCAGCACGATCCCGGAGACCGTCGCGGCGGCGCCGAGCGTCACGCGGCGCAGTGGGTTCCTGGACAACTTCGCAGCTCCGCTTCACAGTTCGAAGGACTCGTGGTGGATACGGCGGCCGGGCACCCCGGCCGCCCGCAGCGCTGCATGGGCCCGCGCCATCAGGCCCGGCGGTCCGCAGAGGTAGACGTCGTGCTCGGCGATGTCCGGCAGCACGGTGCGCAGCGCGTCGGCGCCCAGGTCGGCGCGGCGGCCGTCCGCAGCGTTCAGCGCGCTGTACACCCGCGCGCCGCGTCGCGCCGCGATCTCCTCCAACTCGCCCCACAGCGCCAGGTCTTCGCTGGTGCGGGCGCGGTAGAGCAGGGTCAGTTCGCCGGGCCGGGCGGGCAGCGTCTCGAACAGCGCGCGCAGCGGGGTGATGCCCACGCCTCCGGCGATCAGCAGCACCTTGCGGCGCGAACGACGGCCCGCGGTGAGCGCACCGTACGGGCCCTCCGCCCACACCCGGGTGCCCGGCCGCAGCCCCGCCACGGCCGCGCTGTGCCCGCCCGCCGCCTTGACGGTGATCCGCAGTACGTCGTCGCGGGGCGCGGCGGACAGCGAGTACGGCGTCGAGGTCCAGCGCAGCGACCCGGACAGGAAGCGCCAGCGCAGGAACTGCCCCGCCTCCGCGCCGAGTTCGGACAGCCGCTCACCGCTGATCAGCACCGAGTGCACGTCCGGCGCTTCCTGCACCACCGACTCCACCCGCAGCCGGTGGCGCGCGTTGAGCCGGATCGGGGTCAGCACCCGGTACCACAGCGCCAGGCCCGCCGCGCCGCCGTACAGCAGGTACCAGGCCGCCTGCGCGGCGCCGTTCCCGGCGAACTGCGCGCCCAGCGACACCTGGTGGAAGAAGGCGAGGAAGACCGCGGCGTAGGTCAGCAGATGCAGGTAGTACCAGGTCTCGTAGGCGATCCGGCGGCGCACCGCGCGCGCCGAGACCACTCCGACGGCCACCAGGATCGCGGCGCCCAGCGTGCCCTTGAGCATGTCCGGGTAGTGCAGCACCACGTTCAGCGTCTCGCGCACCAGCGGGCTGTGGTCCTGCATCGCGTACCCGACGAGGATGCACACCGCGTGCACCACCAGCAGGCTCACCGTCCACCGCCCGGCCGACGCGTGCCAGCGCGCCACCCGGTCGGAGCCGACCCGGCGCTCCAGCGCGGGCACCCTGGCCATCAGCGCCACCAGCACCGCGCAGGTGTAGCCGGTCAGCAGCCCGGCGATCCGGCCCGCGCCGACCAGCCAGCCGTCCGTGCCGACCACTGTGGCGGTGCCGGTCCACCACAGGGCGACCACCGCCGCCGCGCCCGCGTAGACCAGGGCGAGGATCACCGGCGCGGGGGAGCGGCGGGCGCGCAGCGGCGGCGCGGCGTGCCTGCCTACCGCCCGACCGTCGTACGTGGTGGTCACCAGCGACTCCTTCCGATATCCGGACGGCCCACTGTGCCCCGGGCAGTTCTGAGTACCCTCTGAGCAGGCGGCCGCAGAGTCCCTTCAGAGCAAACTCAGAGGTGGCCGCGCAATCCTTTGGACATCATGACGAACCCCAGCATCGCTTCCCGCCGCCTGCCCTCGCTCACCCGCGAGGACGGCACCCCCGTCCGCGTCCTGGTAGTGGACGACGAGCCGGATCTGGCCGATGTGCTCTCCGGCGTCCTGCGCTACGAGGGCTGGCAGGTCCGCACCGCCGCCGACGGCGCCTCGGCGCTGGCCGCTGCCCGTGAGCTGCAGCCGGACGCCGTCGTGCTCGACGTCATGCTTCCGGACGTCGACGGCTTCGAGGTGCTGCGCCGCCTGCGCGCCGAGCAGCCGCAGGTGTGTGTGCTGTTCCTCACCGCGCGTGACGCGGTGGAGGACCGGATCGCCGGGATCACCGCGGGCGGTGACGACTACGTCACCAAACCGTTCAGCCTTGAGGAGGTGGTGGCCCGGCTGCGCGGGCTGCTGCGCCGGGCGGGCATGACCCGCCTGCGGGACGAGGACGGTTCACTTCTTGTGGTGGGCGACCTCGTGATGGACGAGGACGCCCGCGAGGTGACCAGGTCTGGTGAGCTGGTGGAACTGTCCAGGACCGAGTTCGAGCTGCTGCGCTACCTGATGCGCAACCCGCGCCGGGTGCTCAGCAAGGCGCAGATCCTCGACCGGGTCTGGTCCTACGACTTCGGAGGCAAGGCGCACGTGGTGGAGCTGTACGTCAGCTACCTGCGCAAGAAGATCGACGCGGGCCGCACCCCGATGATCCACACGGTGCGGGGCGCGGGCTACGTGCTGAAACCGGCGGACCGTTGATCGGACCGTCGTTGCGCCGGATCGTCGCCCGGGCCTGCCCGCGAACCCTGCGGGCCCGGCTGACCTGCGGTCTGGTCGTACTGCTCGCGGTCGGCTGCGCGGCGGTCGGGGTGGCCGCGGTGCTCTCGCTCGGCGGTTTCCTGAGCAACCAGCTGGACCAGCAGCTCGCCGAGTCGGGCGGCCGGTTCCCGGCCAGCCTGGAGCACGGCGGGCGTGGCGACCCCGCGGACGGCGGCGCCGGGGGAGTGCGCGCGGACACCCGGCGGCAGGCGCCGGGCACCTTCGGGGCGCGGCTGCTGGACGGGCGGGTCACCGATGTCGCGGTGGTGCGGTCCTCGGGCGCCGACACCGCGGTGTCGCTGGACTCCGCCGACGAGCGGGCGCTGGCCGCCCTGCCGACGAACGGGCAGACCCGGGACGTCGATCTGTCGGCGCTGCACCGCTACCGGGTGGCGGCGGTGCGCGGCCACGACGGGGACGTGCTGGTCACCGGGCTGCCGCTGGTGGACGTCGAGGCGGCGGTGCACCGGCTTGAGCTGGTGTCGGCCACGGTGTTCGGCGCGGTGCTGGTGGTGGCGGGAGTGGCCGGGGCGCTGTGGGTGCGCTGGAGCCTGCGCCCGCTGAGCCGGGTGGCGGCGACCGCCGCCTCGGTGACCAGGCTGCCGCTGGCCAGTGGCGAGGTCGCGCTGCCCGCACGCGTTCCGGACGCGGATCCGCGGACCGAGGTCGGACGGGTCGGTTCGGCGTTCAACCACATGCTCAGCCATGTCGAGGACGCGCTGTCGCAGCGGCACGCCAGTGAGGAGCGGCTGCGGCGGTTCGCCGCCGACGCCAGCCACGAACTGCGTACCCCGGTCGCCTCCATCCGCGGCCATGCCGAGCTGGCGCTGCGGCATCCCGGCCCGGTGCCGCCGGAGATCACGCACGCGGTGCGGCGGGTGGCGGCCGAGTCCGGCCGGATGGGGGAGATGGTTGACGACCTCCTGCTGCTGGCCAGGCTGGACGCGGGACGCCCGCTGGAGCGGGACCCGGTGGACCTGACCCGGCTGGTGCTGGACGCGACCGACGACGCGCGCGTGGCCGGGCGCGGGCACCGCTGGACGCTGGACCTGCCGGAGGAGCCGGTCTCGGTCCGCGGCGACCGGCATCGACTGCACCAGGCGCTGGCCAACCTGCTGGCCAACGCTCGGGTGCACACCCCGCAGGGCACGACGGTCGAGGTGGGGCTGCGGGACACCGGTGAGCACGCGGTGCTGACCGTCACGGACGACGGGCCCGGCGTGCCTCAGGCCGCACAGGCCACCGTCTTCGAGCGGTTCACCAGGGCGGACTCCCGCCGTCACGCCTCCGGCGGCGGCGCGGGCCTGGGCCTGGCCATCGTCGCCGGGGTGATCGCCGCGCACCGCGGCACCGTGGAGATCGACAGCCATCCGGGCCGCACGGTCTTCACCCTGCGCCTCCCGCACGGCGCTTGATCAGTTCGGCCAGTACCGGGGCCTGCGAGTGATCGACGCTCTTCGTCGCGGTCAGCAGCGTCAGCGGGCCCCGCTCGGCGAGGTCCCGCAGATGACTGACCGCCGCCTTGTGCTCGGGGTCGGCCAGCTCGTGCTGGTAGCGCTTGCGGAACTCCGCGTACCGCTCGGGCTCGTGCCCGTACCACTTGCGCAGTTCGGTGGACGGCGCCACGTCCTTCGCCCACTCGTCCAGCTCCGCGCGCTCCTTGGCCAGCCCCCGGGGCCAGACCCGGTCCACCAGCACCCGGGTGCCGTCCTCCTTCTGAGGCTCGTCGTAGACCCGCCGTACCCGTACGTCGCGCTGCCGCTCAGCCATGGTCTGCCGCCTCCTCCCTCTTCTGCACGCTAACGCGTGCCGCGCCCAGCCGCCCGGGCTACGGCGCCCCGGGCCCGCCCAGCGGCGCGATCCCGCGGGGCGCCGCCCCGACCCGGGCGTGCCCGCGGCGCGGGGCGTGTGGAGCGCGGGTGGCGCGCCGCGTTGATTTTCCATGCGGCGCCCTGCATACTTATGCCAAGTACCGCATGGATGTCCCCTCGGATGCCCTGCCCCACCTGCACTGTGAATGGAGAAAGCCGTGACCGAGCGCGTCGTACTCGCCTATTCCGGCGGCCTGGACACCTCCGTCTGCATCGGCTGGATCGCCGAGGAGACCGGCGCCGAGGTCATCGCCGTCGCCGTCGACGTCGGCCAGGGTGGCGAGGACCTGGACGTCATCCGCAAGCGGGCACTGGCGTGCGGTGCGGTGGAGGCCGAGGTCGCCGACGCCAAGGACGAGTTCGCCGACGAGTACTGCCTCCCGGCGATCAAGGCCAACGCCATGTACATGGACCGGTACCCGCTGGTCTCGGCACTCTCCCGGCCCACCATCGTCAAGCACCTGGTGTCCGCCGCCAAGAAGCACGGTGCCGGTACCGTCGCCCACGGCTGCACCGGCAAGGGCAACGACCAGGTGCGGTTCGAGGCGGGCATCGCCTCCCTCGCCCCGGACCTGAAGTGCATCGCCCCGGTACGGGACTACGCGATGACCCGGGACAAGGCCATCGCGTTCGCCGAGAAGGCGGGCCTGCCGATCGCGACCTCCAAGAAGTCCCCGTACTCCATCGACCAGAACGTGTTCGGCCGGGCCGTGGAGACCGGGTTCCTGGAGGACATCTGGAACGGGCCGATCGAGGACATCTACGACTACACCGAGAACCCGGCCACCCCGCGCGACCCCGACGAGGTCGTCATCACCTTCGAGCGCGGCGTCCCGGTGGCCGTCGACGGCAAGGCGGTCAGCGTCCTGCAGGCCATCCAGCAGCTCAACGAGCGGGCCGGAGCCCAGGGCGTGGGCCGGATCGACATGGTCGAGGACCGGCTGGTCGGCATCAAGTCCCGGGAGGTCTACGAGGCCCCCGGCGCCATCGCCCTGATCACCGCGCACCAGGAGCTGGAGAACGTCACCGTCGAGCGGGAACTCGCCCGCTACAAGCGGCAGGTGGAGCAGCGGTGGGGCGAACTGGTCTACGACGGCCTGTGGTTCTCCCCGCTCAAGCGGGCGCTGGACGGCTTCATCAACGAGGCCAACGAGCACGTCTCCGGTGACATCCGGATGACCCTGCACGGCGGCCGGGCGGTCGTCACCGGTCGGCGGTCGCAGTCGTCGCTGTACGACTTCAACCTCGCCACCTACGACACCGGCGACACCTTCGACCAGTCGCTGTCCAAGGGCTTCATCGAGCTGTTCGGCATGTCCTCGAAGATCGCCTCGAAGCGGGACCTCGCCTCGTGAGCGAGAAGAACGACGTACGCCTGTGGGGCGGCCGGTTCGCCGACGGACCGGCCGCCGCCCTCGCCAGGCTCTCCGCCTCCGTCCACTTCGACTGGCGGTTGGCCCCGTACGACATCGCGGGCTCCCGGGCGCACGCCCGGGTGCTGCACAAGGCCGGGCTGCTGACCGCGGACGAGCTGGAGCGGATGCTGGTCGGCCTGGACGAGCTGGAAGCCGATGTGGCGGACGGCTCCTTCACCGGGACCGTCGCCGACGAGGACGTGCACACCGCCCTGGAGCGCGGCCTGCTGGAGCGGCTCGGCCCGGAACTGGGCGGCAAGCTGCGCGCCGGGCGGTCGCGCAACGACCAGGTGGCCACGCTGTTCCGGATGTACCTGCGGGACCACGCGCGGATCATCGGCGGCCTGCTCACCGACCTGCAACACGCCCTGGTGGGGCTGGCGGAGGCGCATCCGGATGTCGCCATGCCGGGCCGTACCCACCTCCAGCACGCCCAGCCGGTGCTGTTCGCGCACCATGTGCTGGCGCATGTTCAGGCGCTGTCCCGGGACGCGGAGCGGCTGCGGCAGTGGGACGAGCGCACGGCGGTCTCCCCGTACGGCTCGGGTGCGCTGGCCGGTTCCTCGCTCGGCCTCGACCCGCAGGCGGTCGCCGCCGACCTGGGTTTCGAGCACGGATCGGCCGCCAACTCCATCGACGGCACCGCGTCCCGGGACTTCGTCGCCGAGTTCGCGTTCATCACCGCGATGATCGGCGTCGACCTGTCGCGGATCGCGGAGGAGGTCATCATCTGGAACACGAAGGAGTTCTCCTTCGTCACTCTCCACGACGCCTTCTCCACCGGCTCGTCGATCATGCCGCAGAAGAAGAACCCGGACATCGCGGAGCTGGCCCGGGGCAAGTCCGGCCGCCTGATCGGCAACCTCACCGGACTGCTGGCCACCTTGAAGGCGCTGCCGCTCGCCTACAACCGGGACCTCCAGGAGGACAAGGAGCCGGTCTTCGACTCCTGCGACCAACTGGAGATCCTGCTCCCGGCGTTCACCGGCATGATGGAGACGCTCACCGTCAACCGCGAGCGGATGGAGGAACTCGCCCCGGCGGGCTTCTCGTTGGCGACCGACGTCGCCGAGTGGCTGGTCAAGCAGGGCGTTCCGTTCCGCGTCGCCCATGAGGTGGCGGGCGAGTGCGTCAAGGTCTGCGAGGCCCAGGGAATCGAACTGGACGAGCTGTCGGACGACCAGTTCGCGGCGATCTCCGGGCACCTGACCCCCGAGGTGCGCGGTGTCCTGAACGTGCACGGTGCCCTGGCCGCCCGCAACGGCCGCGGCGGCACCGCCCCCTCCGCCGTCGCCGCCCAGCTCGCCGAGGTGCACGAGGACCTGGCGGTGCAACGCGCCTGGTCGAGCGCCAAGAGCTGACCTGTCGGCCGCCGACTCCGGCCCGGCCCCGCAGCACGCGGCGGCCGGGCCGAGTGCGTTGGGGGCCGCCAAGGCGCGAGCCGCCAGCATCTAAATTGAGACAGTGACGTCTCATATGGTTTACCCTGGTCTCATGAGCTTCGATCGTGAACAGGTGTTGCGGGAGGCCGCCGCACTGCTGACGCGCAAGGCCACCGCCTCCATGGACGAGATCGCCAGGGCGGCAGGGGTCAGCCGAGCGACCCTGCACCGGCACTTTCCGGGCCGTGACGCGTTGGTCCGGGCGCTTGGCGCGCTGGGCGTCGAGCAGCTGGAGGAGCGGCTGGACGCCGCCCGTGTCGAGGAGGGTGATCCGGTCGAGGCGGTGCGGCGGCTGATCGAGGAGGCGATGCCGGTCTCCGGTTTCCTGGCCTTCCTCTACGGCGAGAACCAGCTCTACGAGGTCGCGGAAATAGACGAGGGCTGGGCCAGGATCGACGAGCGGGTCTCGGCGCTGTTCCGGCGCGGCCAGGAGCAGGGCCTGTTCCGCTACGACCTGAGCCCCGCCTGGCTGTGTGAGGCGCTGTACGCGCTGATCGCCGCCTCCGGCTGGTCCGTACAGGACGGCAGGATGGCCTCGCGCGACTCGGCGCGCATGGTCGGCGGGCTGCTGCTCGGCGGGATGCTGCGGGAGCGGTCATGACCTCGCAGCTGTCCGAGACCACCGCCGCGGACATCGCGGCGCGGCGTCCGCACCCCGCGCGCTGGTGGGCGCTCGCGGTGCTGACGCTGGCCCTGCTGCTGGTCGCGGTGGACGCGACCGTGCTGGGCCTGGCGATGCCGTTCCTCAGCGAGCAACTGCGGCCGTCCTCCACCGAGTTGCTGTGGATCGGCGACGTCTACTCCTTCGTCATCGCCGGACTGCTGGTGTCCATGGGCAGCCTCGGCGACCGCTTCGGCCGCAAGAAGCTGCTGCTCAGCGGTGCCACCGCGTTCGGTGCGCTGTCGGTGCTGGCCGCGTACTCCAGCTCGCCCGGCATGCTGATAGCCGCCCGGGCGCTGCTGGGTGTCGCGGGCGCGACGCTGATGCCGTCCACCCTGGCGCTGATCCGCAACCTGTTCAGCGATCCGCGTGAGCGCAGCTTCGCCATCGGCGTGTGGGGTTCCGCCTCGATGGCGGGCGCCGCCGCGGGTCCGGTGGTCGGCGGCTTCCTGCTGGAGCACTTCTGGTGGGGCTCGGTCTTCCTGATCAACATCCCGGTGATGGCGTTGCTCGTCGTGTTCGGCGCCAAGCTGCTGCCGGAGTCACGCAATCCGGCACCCGGTCCGTGGGACCTGCCCAGTGTGCTGCTGTCACTGGTCGGCATGGGCGGCATCGTCTACGCGGTCAAGGAGACCGCCGCCTACGGGATCGGAGCGGGCCACCTCGCGGCCGGTGTGGTCGGACTGCTGTGCGTCGTGGCGTTCGTGCGGCGGCAACTGACCATCCCCGCACCGCTGTTGGACATGCGGCTGTTCCGCAACCGGGGCCTGAGCGCGTCGGTGCTGGCCGACCTGCTCACCGTGCTCGGCATGTCCGGGCTGGTGTTCTTCCTCTCCCAGTTCCTCCAACTGGTGCAGCAGCGTTCACCGTTGCAGGCCGGACTCGCGGAACTACCGGCCACCGTGGGCGCCGTGGTCACCGGCCTGCTCGCGGGCCGGGCGGCCCGCCGGTACTCGGTGCGCGTCGTGGTCGCCGGGGGCCTCGCGGCCATCGGGGTGGCGCTGGCCGCGCTGCTGGCGCTCACCCCGGACAGCGGCTACCCGCTGGTTGCGGCGGTGCTGCTGGTGGTCGGGATCGGCGCGGGGTTCTCCTTCACCGTCACCGCGGACGTGATCTTGTCCTCCGTGCCGCAGGAGAACGCGGGCGCGGCGTCGGCGGTCTCCGAGACGGCGTACGAGCTGGGCGCGGCGCTCGGCATCGCGTTCCTGGGTTCGATCGTGACCAGTCGGTACGCGGGCGTCGCCATCCCCGACGGGGTACCGGCGGGGGCCGCCGAGCAGGCCCGGCAGTCGTTGCCGGGGGCGATGGAGGCGGCGAATCTGCTGCCGCAGCAGACCGGTGACGCGCTGCGCGTCGCCGCGCAGTCCGCTTTCACCGCGGGGGTGCGGGGCGCTGCCGCGGTCGGCGCGGTCGTGCTGCTGGTCGCCGCCGCGTGGGCCTGGCGAATGCTGCGCGGGCAGCGGCTTGCGGATCCTTCCGGATCCTGAGCCGCGTCTCCCGCCTCGGCCGCGGTTGGTTCGACACCGGCGGGCCGCCGCACGCGTTGCTCGCCGCTGCGGCGCAAAAAGGAGTCGGCTGCGCCGAACCCCGGGAGGGGCCCGGCGCAGCCGAAGTCATGGCACCCGCAGTGGACCGGCGGCTACGCCGCCTTCGCCTTGGTGGCGTAGACGTCCACGTACTCCTGGCCGGACAGCCGCATCACATGGCTCATGACCTCGTCGGTCACCGCGCGCAGCACATAGCGGTCCCGGTCCATGCCCTCGTAGCGGGAGAAGTCGAGCGGCTCGCCGAACCGCACCGTCACCCGGGTGATGCGCGGCATGCCCGCACCGCCGGGCTGCACCCGGTCGGTGCCGATCGTGGCGCACGGCACCACCGGCGCGCCGGTCATCAGCGCCAGCCGGGCCACACCGGTACGGCCCCGGTACAGACGGCCGTCGGGGGAGCGGGTGCCCTCCGGGTAGATGCCGAACGCCTTGCCCTCCTCCAGCACCCGCTTGCCGGTCATCAGCGCGGCCACCCCGCCGTTGGCGCCGTCCCGGTCCACCGGGATCATGCCCGAGGTGGTGAAGAACCAGGCCATCAGCCGCCCCTTGAGGCCCCGCCCGGTGACGTACTCGTCCTTGCCGATGAAGTACACCGGCCGATCCACCACCAGCGACAGGAACAGCGAGTCGATGAAGGTCAGGTGGTTCCCGGCGAGGATCACACCACCGGTCTGCGGGATGTTCTGCACGCCCTCCACCCGTGGGCGGAACAGGACGCGCATCAGCAGACCGAGCAGCGCCTTGAGCAGGATGCGGGACAACGGGCCCTCCGGTCGGGGTCAGCCGATATGGGACAACGCTAGGCGGAAGAGGAAGTGGAGCGGCAGCCACCGCGTCACTCCTGACGGGGACGATACTCGCGGCTACTGACGAGTTCCACGCCAGGTTCACCCACTTGGAACGCACAGTTGACAAGCGGCGCCGAAACCGTTCGCCGCCCCTCGTACGGGTGATCTCCTGGTAACACGGTGCGCGCCCGGCGTCGGTTGGGCATCACCTCTGGCATGGCGCCGATGCTCGACCTGATCAACGAGTACGCCCCGCTGCTGGCCGCCGAGGCGGCAGCGGAGGCCGGGACCGGCGGGCTGGACCCGGCCGACCTCGAACAGGCCGTCTGGCTGCGGCTTTTGGAGCGTGGCCGGGCGCCCACCGACAGTGCGGTGTGGCTGCGCGACGCCGTACGCCGGGAGGCGCGCGAGGCCCGGCACAGAACGCGGCACGAGCTGCCCTACGATCCGGGGCACCCGGCGGCCGGCCCCTCGGTGGAACACCAGGCGCTCGCCGCCGAACTGGGCCGCTCGCTTCGAGCCGTCATCCGCGAGCTGCCGGGACGCTGTCCGCAGCTGTTATCCGCACTGTTGTCCCGTTCCGACCCTACTTACCGGGAAATTTCCCGGGAGTTGGGAATCTCACAGGGCAGCCTCGGCCCGCTGCGCTCGCGTTGTCTCGGTTGTCTGCGGGCCAGGCTGGGTTCGGAGGATTGAAACGCCGCAACTACGGGGTAAGGAGCGGTAAACAGTCGGCGGCAGGGCGTCGCAGGCGTGTCCGGAGCAGTACCCGAAGTGGGGCAGAGACGGGCACACCGCTCGCTCTCCTCATCCGGACCACTGTGCGATCATCGGCGCCACGGAGGCGGGGTGAACCCGCGCCGCCTTCGGCAACAGGGCAGACATCCCGGGCGTACACCCTCACCCACCCGCGTCCGGGAGAAAACAAAGGGGAGGCCTGCGCACATGGGCATGAGCGTGACCATCTCTACGGCGACCGGGGACGACGCCGAGAAGATCCTCAAACTCCAGTACCTCTGCTACCAGCGGGAAGCCGAGTTGTACGGCGACTACGGCATCGAACCGCTGACCCAGACGCTGGCCGCGCTGCGCGCCGAACTCGGCGAGGGCTGCGTACTGGTGGCCAGGCTGGGCGAGGAGGTCGTCGGCTCGGTGCGCGGCACGGTCGACGCCGACGGCACCGCCCGGATAGCGAAGCTGATCGTCCACCCGCGCATGCAACGGCACGGCCTGGGCGGCCGGTTGCTGCGGGCCATCGAGGAACGGCTCGCCGCGGAGCGCGAGGCCAAGCGCTTCCAGCTGTTCACCGGCCACCGCAGCGAGGGCAACCTGCGCCTGTACCGCCGACTCGGTTACGCGCAGACCGGCACCGAGCAGATCAACCGCCGACTGAGCCTGGTCACCATGGAGAAGCCGGTCGAGGCCTCCTCGTTCGCGGCCAGCGCCTGAGCGGCCACTACGCCTGGGGCTGTCCCGCCGCGGTCAACCGCTGCGGGGCGGCCCTGCGCAGCCACAGCATTCCGGTCACCGGCAGCACCAGCGGAATGAACACATAGCCCATTCCGTAGTAGGACCACACGGTCTGGTCGGGGAACGCGGAGGAGTCCACGATGGTCAGCGTGCCCACCGCCAGCACGCCCGCCAACTCCACCGCACAGCACACCATCGCCAGCCGCCGCGCCGACTCCCCGCCGCGCACCAGCGTCACCGTGATGAACGCGTAGACCACCGCGGCCACCGCCGAGAGCACATACGCCAGCGGCGCCTGGTGGAACTGCGCGATCAACTGGTAGAGCGAGCGCGATCCGGCGGCGACGGTGAACACCGCGTACAGCGAGACGATCAACCGTCCCGGACCCTCGCCGATCTTCCGCGGCCGCCCAGTGGCCTGGCTCTCAGCCATGACCGCCTCCCCAGATGTCCAGCAGCCGCACCTGGAGCACGGCCAGAATCACTCCGCCCGCCGCCACCGTCGCCGATCCCCAACGGGTGCGCTCCAGCAGCGACATGAAGCCCGCCGCCGGAACGGTCAGCGCCGCGCCCACCAGATAGGCGACGAAGATCACCGTGCCGCCGTGCGGCTTGTGCCCGCCCGCCAACTCCACGATGCCCACGACCAGTTGGGCCAGCGCCAGTACGGACACCACGGCCATGCCGATGAAGTGCCAGTCCTTGGTGGACTGGTCGCGGGCGGTGGCGTAGCCGCACCACGCGGCGAGCAGCAGCGCCGCGACCGTGACCGTCACGGTGAGCGCGCCGATCACCGCACGCTCCGCACCGCGGAACGGATCGGACAGGGGTGTACGAGCATGCGGTGACTCTATTACGGGACGAAAGTCCGGATGCGCCGCCCCCACGGGAGTACGGGGCAGCCGCCGACCGGTTCGCCGAGGTCCAGCCGCACGCAAGCCCGCGGGCCCGCGGGCGGGCCGGGGCTCGGGGACCCGGGCGGGGGCCGGGACGCGGCGATGCGCACGGTGGCGTTGGCCACAACCGACCACCCGGCGGAGCTGGACGCCGATTGCGCTGGTCAGGGGGTCTGCCGCAGGTGTCCGCGCAGGTGGACGGCGCTGCCGGGACACCGCGCCGCGACCGCTGGGCGCACCGCCGCAGGGGCCCGCAGTGTCCGCATGGCGGACAACCGGCTCGGAATGCGGAACGTTCGAGCGGAGTCTGGTTTACTGGGGCGCATGACGACGACGAACAGCCGCAGCCGTGCGACCGAGGCGATGACGCCCGGTGTTCGTCGCATGTGTCGAATGTGCGAACTCTGAGGGCCCCCGCCTGAGCCTCGCGCCCCGAAGCGAGCAAATCCCTACGGACAGAGCGCAGCGGCGTCCGCTTCCGGACCGCCCCCGCACCACGGACACCCGATGACTGATCCAGTGCCCAGAACCTTCGCCATGGCCACCGCCGCCTGCCGGCCCGTGTGCCGCACGGCGATCGAGCGCTGCCGGCTCGCCCACGACCCGCAGCCGCCCGGCACCCGCTCCCTCTGACACGCCGCGGCCCGGTGCGCCCGGGCTGCCCCCTGCCGTAATTCGAGACGGACACACCCGTACGTGCCGGACATCCCGCCACGTACTCGACAGTGACGGAAACCCAGTGATCACCACCACGGGCCTGAGGAAGGTCTACCACTCGCGAGGTCGGGAGACAGTGGCTCTCGACGGCGTCGACCTACACGTCCGCGAGGGCGAGGTGTTCGGCGTCGTCGGCCGCAGCGGCGCCGGAAAGAGCACCCTCATCCGCTGCGTCAACCTGCTGGAGCGCCCCACCTCCGGCACCGTGCGGGTCGCCGGAACCGACCTGACGGCGCTGGCCGGTAGCTCCCGGCGCGCCAACGCGGCGCTGCGGGCCGCGCGCAGCCAGATCGGCATGGTCTTCCAGCACTTCAACCTGCTGTCCGCGCGCACCGTGCAGGACAACGTCGAGCTGCCGCTGGAGATCCTCGGCGTCAGCGGGCGGGAGCGCTCCCGCAAGGCGCTGGAGCTGCTGGACCTGGTGGGCCTCGCCGACAAGGCGAAGGCGTACCCGGCACAGCTGTCCGGCGGCCAGAAGCAGCGGGTCGGCATCGCCCGGGCACTTGCGGGTGACCCCAAGGTGCTGCTGTCCGACGAGGCCACCTCGGCGCTCGACCCGGAGACCACCCGGTCCATCCTCCAGCTGCTGCGCGACCTCAACCAGCAACTGGGGCTGACCGTCCTGCTGATCACGCACGAGATGGACGTGGTCAAGGCGGTGTGCGACTCGGCCGCGCTGATGAAGGGAGGCCGCATCGTGGAATCCGGCACCGTCGCCGAGCTGTTGGCGACCCCCGGCTCCGAACTCGCCCATGAGCTCTTCCCGGTGGGCGGCGAGCCCTCCGGGGAGGGCCGCACCGTGGTGGACCTCACCTTCCACGGTGAGGCGGCCACCCAGCCGGTCATCTCCCAGCTCGCCCGCACCTACAACATCGACATCTCGATCCTCGGCGCGGCCATGGAGACCATCGGCGGTCGCCAGGTCGGCCGGATGCGGATCGAACTGCCCGGCCGCTTCGAGGAGAACGTGGTGCCGATCGGGTTCCTGCGCGAGAAGGGCCTACAGGTCGACGTCGCGCCGGTGGACGCCTCGCAGGCTGAGGACACGCTGGTCAAGGAGGCCGCGAAGTGACCTGGGACGAGCTGCAGCCGATGCTGCTGCCCGCGTGTTGGGACACCGTCTACATGGTGCTGTGGTCCGCGGCCATCGCGGTGGTGGTCGGACTGCCGCTCGGTGTGCTGCTGGTGCTCACCGACAGCGGTGGACTGCTGCGGAACGCGGCGGTCAACAAGGTCGTCGGGGCGATCGTGAACGTCGGCCGCTCGCTGCCGTTCATCATCCTGATGGTCGCGCTGATCCCGTTCACCCGGTACGTGATCGGCACCAGCATCGGAGCCGAGGCGGCCATCGTGCCGCTGGCGGTGGGAGCCATCCCGTTCTTCGCCCGCCTGGTGGAGACCGCGATACGCGAGGTCGACCACGGTCTGGTGGAAGCGGTGCAGTCGATGGGCGGCGGCACCTGGACCGTGGTGCGCAAGGTGCTGCTGCCTGAGGCGCTGCCCTCGCTGGTGTCCGGGCTGACCACCACCGCGGTGGCACTGGTCGGCTACACGGCGATGGCGGGCGCGGTCGGCGCGGGCGGCCTGGGCGACCTGGCGATCCGCTACGGCTACCAGCGCTTCGAGACCAACGTCATGCTGATCACTCTGGTCATCCTGGTCGTCCTGGTCACCGCCATCCAACTCCTCGGCGACGCCGCCGCCCAAACCCTCGCCCGCCGCGGCAAGAAGGCCTCGACCGCGTAGCCCCCGCCAGGGGAAGCGGGCGAAGCCCCCGCCGGGGGCCTTGGGGCGGAGCCCCAAGGGGGACGGGGGTGGACTCCCCGAGGGGGCGGGGTCGAAGTCCGTAGGGAGGGGGCCGGGAGCCGAAGCCCCGAGGCGGCCGGGAGCCGAAGTCCCGAGGGGAGGGGGCGAAGCCCCGATGGGGTCTGGGGGCGTAGCCCCCTCCGAAACCAGGGGTTCGGGGGCGAAGCCCCCGAAATCCCTTGCAGTAACAGGAAATCGGGCCCAGTGCCCATAACGAAAGGCACTTTTCGTGCGTACCGCAACCAACCTCACCACCTCCGTCCTCGCCGCCGCGGCCCTCGCGTTCGGCGCCACCGCCTGCGCGTCCTCCTCGGGCGGTTCGAGCGCGCAGCACAAGGGCGCCGACGCGCCGCTGATCGTGGCCGCGAGCCCCACCCCGCACGCCAAGATCCTGGACTTCGTCCGGGACCACCTGGCCGCGAAGGCCGGACTGAAGCTGGAGGTCCGGGAGTTCACCGACTACGTGCTGCCGAACACGGCCACCGAGAACGGTGACGTCGGCGCCAACTTCTTCCAGCACAAGCCGTACCTGGACGACTTCAACAAGAAGAACGGCACCCACATCGTGCCGGTGGTGAACGTCGAACTGGAGCCGCTGGGCCTGTACTCGCACAAGGCGAAGTCGGTCAAGGACCTCAAGGACGGCGCCACCATCGCCGTACCCAACGACACCACCAACGAGGGCCGCGCCTTCAAGCTGCTGGCCGCGAACGGGCTGCTCACGCTCAAGCCCGACACCGGAAACGACGCCACCCCCGCGTCGGTGACCGGCAACCCCAGGCACCTGAAGTTCAAGGAGCTTGAGGCCGCCCAGCTGCCCCGCGCCCTCGACGACGTGGACGCCGCGATCATCAACGGCAACTACGCGATAGGCGACAACCTCAACCCGTCCAAGGACGCCCTGGTGCTGGAGAAGGCGCAGGGCAACCCCTACGCCAACTTCCTCGCGGTCAAGGACGGCAACCAGAACGACCCGCGGGTCGTAAAGCTCGCCGAGCTGCTCAACTCCGACGCGGTGAAGCAGTACATCGAGCAGACCTTCAAGGGCGCGGTGGTCCCCGCCTTCGGCAAGCCCGCCTGAGGCGCGCCGCGCACCGGCGGCCGTGGCGCTGCGGCGCTACGGCCGCCAGTGCGTCCAGTACACGTCGGTGGTGTACGGCATCTCCAGCCGGTCGTCGTCACTCGTCGCACCCTGGCGCTTGAGCAGGTCCACGGCCTGCGCCCGCACCTGCTCCTGCTCGGCCTCGCCCAGCACCACGATGTGGCTGGACGACATCATCCGCTCCACCACGTCCCCCACCGTCGTGGAGTGCGGGTTCGGCCAGTGCCGCTCCCGCAGTTCGCTCCAGCCGGGGCGGCCGGTGAAGGTCTGTCGCCAGCCGTCGTCCAGCGGACTGGGCAGATCGCGCGGCGCGCAGCGGAAGTAGATGTCCTGGAACTCGCGCACCCACGGCACCGAGGTGTCATAGGTGTTCCACACCAACCCCAGCGCACCGCCCGGCCGCAACAGCCGCTCCACCTCGGCGAGCGCCTGCCCACCGCAGAACCAGTGCCAGGACTGCGCCGCCACCACCGCGTCCGCGCAACCGTCGGCCAGCCCGGTGGCCTCCGCCGTACCGGCCGTCACCGCCACCCCCGGCAGCAGCTCGGCCAGCCGGTCCCGCATCTGGGCGACCGGTTCCACGGCGACCACGTCTGCGCCGGTCAGTGCCAGCAGACGGGTGAACTTCCCCGTACCCGCGCCGAGATCGACGACCGTGCGTCCGGCCTCCAGCGGCAGCGCGTCGGCCAGCTCGGCGAGCGAGGCCATGGGGTAGGACGGCCGCGACCGCTCGTAGCCGCCCGCCGAACGCTCGTAACCGATTCCTGCTGCGTGGTGGATCGTCACGCGGGCAGACGGTAGCAGGAGCCGGTGACGGGTCAGGGTACGGGCGGGGTCCGCACGGTACCCCGAAGGCCCTTTGGACCAGCGGCGATCCACGGCCGCCGGGACACCGCGCCGGGGCCGGCGGCCCGGCACCCCGCACTGCGCACACCGCGCCCGATGTTGCATGCTGTGCTCTTTACATGGCTCTTTCCACGGGGCTCGGCGAGGAGCGGCGAATGACAACCACCTTCCGGGACACCTTCCCGGACATCTCGATCAGTACCGAACGGCTCTGTCTGCGCCCGTTCGACGAGGAGGACATCGCGGCGCTGGCGGAGATGATGAACGACGAACTGGTCGTCGCCTGGTCGCCCGCGCCCCAGCCGTACACCAGGGCCGACGCCCGGCACTGGGTCACCAGCAGCGCGCCCGCGGAACGCGCCTCGGGGCGCGGAATCGTCTTCGCGGTCAGCGAGTTCCTCACCCAGCGGCTGGTCGGCACCATCCACCTGTACGACACCGACTGGCGCTGCCGCAGCACCGAGATCGGCTACATCACCGCCCCCTGGGCACGCGGTGAGGGCTATGCCTCGGAGGCGGTGCTGGCCACCGCCCAATGGCTCTTCCACGACCAGCGCTTCGAACGCCTGGAGCTGCGCACCGCGGCGGACAACACCGCCTCCCAGATGGTGGCCCAGAAGATCGGCTGCATCAGCGAGGGCGTGCTGCGCAACGCCGGGATAGTGCGCAGCCGCTGCGCGGACGGCCGCTGGACCGAGTCGCGCACCGACCTGATCGTGTGGAGTCTGCTGCCCGAGGACCTCGACGGGGTCGCGGGCCGGGTCATGGACGACTCCGGCTACGCCGCCTATCCCGACTGGCGCTGAGCCGCCCCTCGGCGTGTGCACCGGGTGCTCCCGTGCCCGGCCGGATCCGGCCGGGATACTGTGTCATGCCAGGTCTGCGCCTGGTTCTGCGACAACGCCCGCACAGCACAGTCAACGACACGCCGAACGAAGGACGACGATGGCGGACCGGGTCACGGTGATCGGGTGGGACGGCACGCCGCTTACCGCGGCGGCGCTCTCCGCACTCGGTGCGGCCACGCTGGTGGCCGGAGCGCGCCACCATCTGGCGCTGCCCGACGTGCCCGCCGACGCCGAGCGCGTGCTGCTCGGCAGTATCGACCTTGCCGCCCGCCGTATCGCCGCGCACCGCGGCACCGCCGTGGTACTCGCCGACGGCGATCCTGGCTACTTCGGCGTGGTACGGGCGCTGCGCAAGCCCGAGCACGGCCTTGAGGTCGAGGTGCTGCCCGCGGTCTCCTCCGTCGCCCAGGCCTTCGCCCGCGCCGGAATGCCGTGGGACGACGCGCGTGTCGTGGTGGCGCACAGCCGCGCGCTGCGGCGCGCCGTGAACGTGGTCCGGGCGCACCCGAAGGTCGCGGTGCTCACCGCGCCCGGCGCCGGGCCCGCCGAACTCGCCCTGCTGCTCGGCGGGGTGCACCGCACGTTCGTCATCTGCGAGGCACTGGGCACCGAGCGCGAGGAAGTCACCGTGCTCACCTCGGACAAGGTCGCCGACCACACCTGGCGCGACCCCAACGTGGTGCTGGTGATCGGCGGCGCGTCGGCCACCGGCAGCAGCGGCTGGATCGCGGGCCAGGACCCCGGCTACCCGGGCGAACTGCGCGGCTGGGCGCTGCCCGCGGAGCGGTACGCGCCGGAACCGGCAGCCGACGCGCCCGGCGCACAGCGCTCCACGCAGCTGCGCGCCCTGCAACTCGCCCGGCTCGGGCCGCGCACCGGAGACCTGCTGTGGGACATCGGCGCGGGCGAGGGCGCGTTGGCGGTGGAGGCCGCCCGGCTCGGCGCCGCGGTCATCGCGGTGGACCGGGACGCCGACGCCTGCGCCCGGATCACCGCCAACGCCCGCCGCCACGGCGTGCAACCGCAGGTGGTGGAGGGGGCCGCGCCGCACGTCCTGGAGGACCTGCCGGAGCCGGACATCGTGCGCGTCGGCGGTGGCGGCGCCGATGTGGTCGCGGCCTGCGCGGCACGTAGACCGGAACGTATCGCGGCCAGCGCGACAACCCGCGACGAAGCGGAGCGCGTTGGCCAGGTGCTGGCCGAAGCCGGTTACTCGGTGGAGCGAGCGCTACTCCAGTCGGTGGAACTCGACGAGGAATGGGCGGAGCGGGAACGCTCGACGGTCTTCCTGCTGTGCGGAACACGAATGTGACGAACATTTGTCTGACTGGGGCGGGGGCCTGGACCACGTTCGGGTGATCGCGCGGTAGGCTGGCGGACCGTTGTGCCGCCTACCGGTGGCGATGCGTTGTTGACACAGTGTCGGCACGCCTCGTCCCCGGCGGTGAGCGCGGCGTCGGCGACGGGTTCCCCGTGCCGCAGGCCAGCGGAGTGGCGCAGTCCACAGTGCCCGGATGGCGAGTTGGGTGGTCGAGGCGCGCGGCCGACCGGGACAATGAACGTCCAGGGGGTCGTCACGCATTGCCACGCGTGCTCGTTCTCCCTGTGACCGCCCGGCCCGTACCGCCGAAGCCGCCGGTGCATCACGGGGCTGGAAGGATCGATACCGATGGGCGAGGGGCACGCATGACTGACACCGGTGCCGGAGCGGCGAGCCGACACGCTCGCGGAGTGGACGGTGAAGCGGAGCGAGCCGCCCACGGAGCGGGTGCGGAGGCGAGCCCGAACACGGGATGGGTCCCTGGTGAGGGACTGCCCGAGAACCTGGCCGCGGACGCGCCCGGGCAGCCGCACGCCGAGCTGACCGGCGAGGCGGCGGGCGCCGCACCGCGTTCTGGGCACGGCTGGAGCACCGAGGCGTTCCTGGCTCCCGCGACACCCGCGTTCACCTTCCTCGACCAGCCGGACGGCGAACCGCCGGTGCCCGTCGACGACGAGGACGACCTGCTGCTGATGCCCGCACCGCAGGGCTCGTGGGGCGACCCGCAGCCGGTGCCCGCGCAACCGGCGCCGCCGGTCGTACCGCAGCAACCGGTCGCACCGGCGCCCGCCGAGCCGGAACCGGCCGCGGTGGACCCGGCCGCCGTGCCGCAGGACGCCGAACAGCGCGCCGAAGCCGTCGACTTCACGGCGCCGCCCGCCACCTCGACTCCCGGTACGGCGGGGCAGGCCGCGCCGCCGCGCCGTCCGCTGAACATGGGACCCGCGGCGCCCGTCGGCATGCCGAACCCCACGGCCGAGGCCGTGGGCGGAGTCTCGGTCCGCTCGCTGTCCGAACGCGGCCCGGCGCCCGCGCCCGCCGCTCCGGTGCACCAGCCGGAGCCGCAGCCCGCCCCGGACCCCGCCGAGCAGGCCGCCGAGCCCGAGTACCTCGACGCCCCGGCCGGGCAGGCCGCCGCCATCCCGGCCCAGCAGACCGGCGAGGCGCCGGTCTCCGGCGGCCCCTGGGTGGCCGCGGACGCGGCGCCGGGCGCCGTGGACGAGTCGGTGAGCACGGTTCCGGTCGCGCCGCAGGCACCTGTTCCGGATGCGGCCGACGCCTCGGTTCCGCTCGCTGAGGCGCCGGTTGCCGAGGCGCCGGTTGCTGAGCCGCAGGTTCCGACGGAGGCCGCGGCTGCGGCCGCGCCCGAGGCTCCGGTTGCGGCTGCCGCCCCGGCGGAGGCTGTGCGTCCGGAGGAGCCGGTGCAGCAGGTGGTCGAGGAGACCGCGGTCCCGGCCGCCGTCACCAGCCCGCTTCCGGCTCCGGCTCCGGTTTCGCCCGAGGCACCGGCCGAGGCCCCCGTTCCGGCCGCGCCGGAAACGGAGGCTCCGGCCGTCGCCCCGGAGCAGAACGCGACCGCGCCCGCCGAGGAGACGTCGGCCCAACCGCAGCCCGCGGCGCCGGTCGCCGAGGCCCAGCCGACGCCCGTGGAAGGCACGCCGGTCGTACACCCGGAGGTCGCCGAACCGGTTCCCGGCGCCCCGCAGCACCCGGCCGACGAGCCGGGCGGCCTCGCCGACCTGGACCGTGAGCCGATCGCGCCGCCC
The DNA here is from genome assembly GCA_037034305.1 of Streptomyces sp. PLK1-5. Taxonomy (GTDB): domain Bacteria; phylum Actinomycetota; class Actinomycetes; order Streptomycetales; family Streptomycetaceae; genus Streptantibioticus_A. The sequence goes on along the minus strand of JBAGJY010000002.1, from coordinate 325,192 downwards.
GCCCCGGTAGTGGTCCAGAGCGAGCCGGTGACCGAAGCGGCGCCGAACTCGGCGGCGCAGCCCGACACTTCGGGCGAAACGCCCGCACCCGAGGCCGCCGCCCAGCCGCAGCCCACGCCCGAGCAGCCCGCCGCGGACCACCCCGAGCCGCTTCCCGAACCGGCCGCCGCCCAGCAACCGGAGCGGCCCACCGCCGAACCGCAGCCCACCGCCGAACCGCAGGCCGCGCCGGAACCGCAGCCCCAGGAGGCCGAACCGCCTTCCGCTGCCGAGCCGGTGGCCGCGGCGACCGAGGCCGCGCCGCCCGCCACCGACCCCGCGCCCGCCACCGGGGAACCCGAGCTGGGCGCAGTCGCCGCCGGATACGACGAGGCCGTACGCGAGGCCGTGCACCGTGTCATCCGGGAGCGCCGCGACATCCGCAACGGCTTCCGCCCCGACCCGATTCCGCACGAGGTGCTGCTGCGCGTGCTGGAGGCAGCGCACACCGCGCCCAGCGTCGGGCACTCACAGCCGTGGGACTTCGTGGTCATCCGGTCCACCCAGACCCGCGAGAAGATGCACGCGCTGGCGATGAAGCAGCGCGACGCCTACGCCAAGTCGCTGCCCAAGGCCCGCGCCAAGCAGTTCCGCGAGCTGAAGATCGAGGCGATCCTCGAAACGCCGGTCAACATCGTGGTCACCGCCGACCCGACCCGCGGCGGCCGGCACACCCTCGGCCGCCACACCCAGCCGCAGATGGCGCCGTACAGCTCGGCGCTGGCGGTGGAGAACCTCTGGCTGGCCGCGCGCGCCGAGGGGCTCGGCGTCGGCTGGGTCAGCTTCTTCGACGAGCGCGAGATGGTCCGCGAACTCGGCCTGCCCGAGCACCTGGAGGTCGTCGCCTACCTGTGCGTCGGGTACGTGGACGAGTTCCCCGAGGAGCCCGAGCTGATGCAGGCGGGCTGGTCCAAGCGCCGCCCGCTGTCCTGGGTGGTGCACGAGGAGGAGTACGGCCGCCGGGCGCTGCCCGGCGAGCAGCCGCACGACCTGCTCGACGAAACCCTGCGCGGCATCCGCCCGTTGGACGCCAAGGCGCTCGGCGAGGCGTGGGAACGCCAGAAGCGGATGACCAAGCCGTCCGGTGCGCTGGGCATGCTGGAGATCATCTCCGCGCAGCTGTGCGGCCTGTCCCGGCAGTGCCCGCCGCCGATCCCGGAGCCCGCGGCCGTGGCCATCTTCGCGGGTGACCACGGGGTGCACGCCCAGGGCGTGACCGCCTGGCCGCAGGAGGTCACCGCGCAGATGGTGGCCAACTTCCTCGGCGGCGGCGCGGTGTGCAACGCCTTCGCCAACCAGGTCGGGGCCGAGGTGTGCGTGGTGGACGTCGGCGTGGCCGCCGAACTGCCCACCACACCGGGCCTGTTGCCGCGCAAGGTCCGGCACGGCACCGGTGACTTCACCACCGGTCCCGCGATGACCCGCGAAGAGGTGCTGCGGGCGATCGAGGTCGGCATCGAGACCGCCCGGGACCTGGTGGCGGCGGGCAACAAGGCACTGCTCACCGGCGAGATGGGCATCGCCAACACCACCGCCTCCGCGGCGTTGATCTCGGTCTACACCGGTGCCGACCCGGCCGAGGTGACCGGCCGCGGCACCGGCATCAACGACGAGATGCACGCCCGCAAGGTCGATGTGGTGCGCCGCGCACTGGAGTTGCACCAGCCCGACCCGACCGACCCCGTCGGGGTGCTCGCCGCGATCGGCGGGCTGGAGCACGCCGCCATGGTCGGCCTGGTGCTCGGTGGCGCGTCGCTGCGCACCCCGGTGATCCTGGACGGCGTCAGCGCCGGGGCCGCCGCGCTGGTGGCCCGCGCCATCGCACCGGAGGCGCTGGCCGCGTGCATCGCCGGGCACCGCAGCGCGGAGCCCGGCCACATGGCGGCGCTGACCAAGCTGGGCCTGCGCCCACTGGTCGACCTCGACCTGCGGCTCGGCGAGGGCACCGGCGCCCTGCTGGCCCTGCCGCTGGTGCAGAGCGCGGCCCGGGTGATGCACGAGGTCGCGACGTTCGACTCCGCGGGCGTCACGGAGAAGGACTGACCGCGGGGAGGGCCTGGCCCTCCCCGGATCCCCTGGCTTGCCCCCGGCCTCCCGGAAAGGGGGCGGCCCGCCACCACACCGCCGTGGTGGGGGCCGACGGGGCGTGTCCCCGAAAGGAAGCGCCAGGCCAGCGGCCTGGTGCGGGCGGGTGACCCGCTAATGTCAGAAACCCCCTGGCAGGGGAAGGAGCCACTCGCCATGACCCGTAACGACGTACCCGCTTACCCCGTAGGACTGCTGCTCGCCGGACGGCGTGTCGTCGTGCTCGGCGGCGGCCAGGTCGCCCAGCGCCGACTGCCCTCGCTGGTCGCGGCCGGCGCGGACGTGGTGCTGATCTCGCCGTCGGCCACCGCGTCGGTGGAGGCGATGGTGGACGCGGGCGAGGTCCGCTGGGAGCGCCGCCGGTACCAGCCCGGCGACCTGGCCGAAGCCTGGTACGCCGTGGTCGCCACCGACGACCCGCAGGCCAACGCCGCCGCGTCCGCCGAGGCCGAACAGCGCAGGGTGTGGTGCGTACGCAGCGACGACGCCGACGCCGCCACCGCCTGGACCCCGGCCACCGGCCGCAGCGAGGGCGTGACCGTCGCCGTGCTGACCGGCAGCGACCCGCGCCGCTCCGCCGCCGTGCGGGACGCCGTGGTGGAGGGCCTGCGCGACGGCACGCTCGCCGCCCCGCACCACCGGGCGCGCACCCCCTTCGTGGCGCTGGTCGGCGGCGGTCCCGGCGACCCGGACCTGATCACCGTGCGCGGGCGGCGGCTGCTCACCGAGGCCGACGTGGTGATCGCGGACCGCCTCGGCCCGCGCGATCTGCTCGACGAACTCCCGCCGCACGTCGAGGTCATCGACGCGGCGAAGATCCCCTACGGGCGGGCGATGGCCCAGGAGGCCATCAACAACGCACTGATCGAGCACGCCAAGGCGGGCCGCTGCGTGGTGCGGCTCAAGGGCGGCGACCCGTTCGTCTTCGGGCGCGGCATGGAGGAGGCACAGGCGCTGGCCGAGGCCGGGATCGCCTGCACGGTGGTGCCCGGAATCTCCAGCTCCATCAGCGTGCCGGAGGTGGCCGGGATCCCGGTGACCCACCGCGGTGTCGCGCACGAGTTCACCGTCGTCAGCGGGCATGTCGCACCCGACGACCCCAGCTCGCTGGTGGACTGGGAGGCGCTGGCCCGGCTGCGCGGCACGCTGGTGCTGATGATGGCGGTCGAGCGGATCGGTGAGATCGCCCGCACCCTCATCGCGCACGGCCGGGACGCCGACACACCGGTCGCCATAGTCCAGGAGGGCACCACGGCCGCCCAGCGCCGGGTCGACGCCACGCTGGCGACGGTCGCGCGGACCGCTGCCACCGAGGGCATCCGGCCGCCCGCGGTGATCGTGATCGGCGACGTGGTCGCCCTCGGCTACGGTAACCGTGGGTAACGCGGTTCGCCCCGGCCGTTGGCAGCGTAGGCGGGACAAGGCAGTATCACCCTGTGGCTGAGCTCATCACGATCGACGACCCCGCCGACCCACGGCTGCGTGACTACACCTGCCTGACCGACGTCGAGCTGCGGCGGCGCCGCGAACCGGCGGAGGGCCTGTTCATCGCCGAGGGCGAGAAGGTCATCCGCCGCGCCCGCTACTCCGGCTACCAGATGCGGTCGATGCTGCTGTCGGCGAAGTGGGTCGACACGATGCGCGATGTCATCGACGAGGTCCCGGCGCCGGTCTACGCGGTGAGCCCGGACGTCGCCGAACAGGTCACCGGCTACCACGTGCACCGCGGCGCCCTCGCGTCGATGGAGCGCAAGCCACTGCCGGACGCGGGCGAACTACTGGCCGACGCACGGCGGGTCGCGGTCATGGAGGCGGTGAACGACCACACCAACATCGGCGCCGTCTTCAGAAGCGCCGCGGCGCTCGGCATGGACGCGGTACTGCTCTCCCCGGACTGCGCCGACCCGCTCTACCGCCGCTCGGTCAAGGTGTCGATGGGCGCGGTCTTCTCCGTCCCCTACGCGCGGCTTGAGCAGTGGCCGCGTGATCTGGAGATGGTGCGCGAGCGCGGCTTCCGGCTGCTCGCCCTCACCCCGGACGCCAAGGCCGAGGACATCGACGCGGTGGCACCGCACCGCATGGAACGGGTGGCGCTCATGCTCGGCGCCGAGGGTGAGGGCCTGTCCACCCGGGCGCTGGTCGCCGCGGACCAGTGGGTGCGCATCCCGATGGCCCACGGCGTGGACTCGCTGAACGTCGGCGCCGCCGCGGCCGTTGCCTTCTACGCGGTGACGGCAGGCCGCCCGGTCGCCTGAAGTCGGCCCCGGAAACGCACCCGACATCCCCGAGGCCGCCTGGTCCGGGCCTAGGCCAGTGGCAGATCCACGAGGGCGGCGAGTGCCGTCCGGTGCCGTCCGGGCGTGCCCAGCGCGATCTCGCTGGACTTGGCCCGCTTCAGGCGCAGATGAGCCGGATGCTCCCAGGTCATGCCGATGCCGCCGTGCAGTTGGACGCACTCCTCCGCGGCGTGCACCGCGGTCGGTGCGCAGTACGCCTGGGCCACGGCCACCAGTACGGCGGTGTCGGGCGCACCGGTGGCCAACGCGTCGGCGGCGGCGCGAGCGGCGGCGCGCGCCGAGACCACCTCGAGCCAGACGTCCGCCAAACGGTGCTTGAGCGCCTGGAACGAACCCACGACGCGCCCGAACTGCCGCCGCTGACCGAGGTAGGCGACGGTCTCGTCCAGACACCACTGCGCCACCCCGACCTGCTCCGAGGCGAGCAGCCCGGCGCCGGTCAACAGCGCCCGGTCCACCGCCGCCTCGGCCACCGGCCCTGCGGCCAGCCGCGTGGCCCGAACCTCCGACAACTCGATGTCCGCGATGCACCGGGTCAGGTCCAGCGCGGTCGCGGCGGCGATCCGGACCCCGGGCGTCTCGGCGGCGACCTCGTACAGCCCCGGCCCATCGGGACCGACGGCGGGCACCAGCAGTACGTCCGCCACGGCAGCGTCGGCGACACTGGTCACCCGTCCGCTCAACTCGCCGTCCGTGCCCGCCCGTACGCCCTGCGGGAACGCGCCGCCCGGCGCCGTGGACAGCGGCACCGCGAGCGTGGCCGTCGCCCCGCCGGACGCCAACCGCCCGAGCAGCGCCGCGATCTGCCCGTCCGCGGTGTCGCAGGCCAGCAGCGCACTCGTCGCGAGCACCGCGCTGCCGAGGAACGGAACCGGAGCCACCGCGCCGCCCAACTCCTCCAGTACGACGCCGACTTCACGGGCCGAGCCGCCCTGCCCACCGAGCCCCTCCGGCACCAGCAGCCCGGCCAGCCCCAACTCCACCTGCAACGTACGCCAAAGCTCCAGGTCGTACGGCGTGTCGCTGTCACAGCGGGCCAGCACGGCCGGGGCCGGGCAGCGGTCGGTCAGCAGGTCCCGCACCGCCGAGCGCAGGTCGTCCTCCACGTCGGAGTACAGCAGGTCGAGGCCATCGGTGCTCATCGGGGCAGGTCCTTCCAGGCGACGTCCTTGTCGGTACGCGGTTCCGCGGGCAGGCCGAGCACCCGCTCGGCGATGATGTTGCGCAGGATCTCCGAGGTGCCGCCCTCGATGGAGTTGCCCTTGGCCCGCAGATAGCGGTAGCCCGCGTCGCGCCCGAAGAAGTCGACCGTGTCGGGGCGGGCGTTCGTCCAGTCCCCGTAGCGCAGTCCCGCTTCGCCGAGCAGTTCCAACTCCAGTCCGCTGATGGCCTGGTTGAGCCTGGCGAACGCGAGCTTCACCCCGGAGGCCTCGGGTCCGGGCGCACCGACCGCGAGTTGCTGGCGCACCCGCTGGGTGGTGAGCCGGGCGACCTCGGAGTCGACCCACAACCGCAGCAGCCGGTCGTGCAGTTCGGGCGTGCGAAGTTCGGGGCGTTCGCGCCAGGTCGCGGCGGCGCTGGTGATCATGCCGCCCTCCCGGGGGAGGGCCAGGCCGCCGATCGCCATCCGCTCGTTCATCAGCGTCGTCTGCGCCACCCGCCAGCCGTCGCCGACCTCGCCCAGCCGCAGCGCGTCCGGGATCCGCACATCGGTGAGGAAGACCTCGTTGAACTCCGCCTCGCCGGTGATCTGCCGCAACGGGCGTACCTCGACGCCCGGGGCGGTCATGTCGCAGATGAAGTACGTGATGCCGCGGTGCTTGGGCGCGTTCGGATCGGTGCGCGCGATGAGGATCGCCCAACGGGCGTTGTGCGCGTTGGAGGTCCAGACCTTCTGGCCGGTCACCACCCAGTCGCCGCCGCCCTCGGCTTCGCTCGACCGGGAGGCGTCGCCCTCTTCGCGCACCGCACGGGTGCCGAGTCCGGCGAGGTCCGAGCCCGCGCCGGGCTCGCTGAACAGCTGGCACCACACCTCTTCGCCGAGCCACAACGGGCGCAGGAAACGCTGGCGTTGCGCGTCCGTTCCGTACCGGAGGATGGTCGGGGCGGCCATGCCGAGGCCGATGCCGATCCTGCGCGGATCGTTGTCCGGCGCACCGGCCGCCGCCAACTCGGCGTCCACCACGCTCTGGAGGGTGCGTGGCGCGCCCAGGCCGCCGAGCCCGGGCGGAAAGTGCACCCAGGCGAGACCGGCGTCGAACCGGGCCCGCAGGAACTCCAGCCGTTCGGTGCGGGCTGGGTCATGCGCGGTGAGCAACTCCCGCACCCGTCGCAACACGTCCGCCGTGTCCGGCCCGTCTACTGCCATGTACGTCCGTCCTCTCCGGCCCTCGCGCTAAGCAAGCGCTTGGAAACCTATCCGAGCGCGCCAGCCAGCGCTAGGGGCGCGGGCCTGTTTTTCCGCGCCGGGCCCACGATGGGCGACGGGACGCGGCCTTCCGCGCGGGTACGGGGTGAGCCTGACACCGCCGGGCGGCGCTTACGCACGGTCGCGGCACCTCGGTCTGGGCACAGCCCAACGCCAGGTGCTCGGCGCCGCCCCGACCAGGCGTGGGGGAGGGGTGTCGTACGGGGGCGCGGCCCCGCCAATCCGCCGCGGCGGGGAGCAACCCCCGTGGCACCCCCGGCGGTACCGCAACCGCCGCAAGCCGATCACCACCAGGGCCAACCCCCGCCGCGGCGGCGGCAACAGGAGCTACGGCGTCGCGTCAGCGGACCGCACCGTGGGGGTCGTCGGCGAGCCGACGACCCCGATGCTGCGGGCCGGTCCCTGGCAGCCCTGCACCACCGCGATGCCCAACGCGACCAGCAGCGTGACGGTCACGAACACGATCAGCCGCTGCCGCAGCAGCCTGCGGTCCCGCCGCCCGGTCCGCCGCATCGTCGCCGGGCCGCCCCGGCCCGCCGCCGAAGGCCGCGGCGGGGCCGCGGGATGGCGGCCGGAGGTGGGCCGGGCCGCCGGAGTCCGCTGCGGCGGACGGGCCGGGCCCCGGCCCGCTCCGGACCGCGGCACCGGTGTGCGCGGCGTACCGGTACGCACCGGAGTGCCCCCGGACGCCCGGTCCGGGGGCACCGCGCGTCGCTCGGTGCGCTGCTCGGCGTACTCCTGGGCGCGGCGGCCCACCGGCCGCTCGCCCCGCGGGGCGCCCGCCTTGGGCAGGCCGAGCCCCCGCGCCTCCCGGGCGGCGATCTCCGAGAGCCGCTCCGCCAGCCGGGTCGTGCTCGGCCGGTCCTGCGGCTCCTTCGCCAGACAGGCGTGCACCAGCGGCGCCAGCGAGTCCGGTACCCCCCGCAGATCCGGCTCCTCGTGCACCACCCGGTACAGCATCACCTCCGAACTGCCCTGTCCGAAGGGGGAGTCGGCCGCCGCCGCGTAACACAGCGTCGCGCCGAACGCGAACACGTCCGTCGCCGGGGTGACCGCCGCACCGCGCACCTGTTCAGGAGCGAGGAACCCGGGCGAACCCACGGCGGTGCCGACGTGCGTCAGGGTGGTCGCGCCGGTGGACCAGGCGATGCCGAAGTCGATGATGCGCGGACCCTTGGGGGAGAGCAGGATGTTCGACGGTTTGAGATCCCGGTGCACCACCCCCGCGTCGTGCACCGCCACCAGCCCCTCGGCCAGCGCCGAACCGATCGCCGCGACCTCGGCGGCGGGCAGCGGCCCCTCCGAGCTGACCTTGTCGTACAGCGAGGGCCCCGGCACGTACTGGGTGGCGAACCACGGCCGGTCCGCGTCCAGGTCCGCGGCCACCAGCCGCGCCGTGCAGCCGCCGCGGATCCGGCGCGCCGCCGACACCTCGCGGGCGAACCGCTGCCGGAACTCCTGATCCTCCGCCAACTCCGGGCGGATCACCTTCAACGCCACCCGCTGCCCGCGCTTGTCCGCGCCCAGGTAGACCACGCCCATCCCGCCGGCGCCGAGCCGCCTGTGCAGCCGGAACGAGCCGACGACACGCGGATCCTCGCGCCGGAGCCGCATCATCGCCATGTCCTTCCCCTACCTCCGGTGGGAAGGCCCTGCCCGCCCGTCGCCCCCACCGTGCTCGATGGTGGCGCCGCACGCCGTGTGACACCCGCCCGGTCCGTCTGACGAGGCACAGCTTACGGACTGACCGGCCGGGACGCGGTAAGGCGCCGCACGCGTCAACGGACGGATTGTCAGTGGTCGGTGGGATCCTGGTCTGGTGGGGACGGGTTCGCCGCCGACATCGGGCGGAGCCGTCCCGTGCCACCAACGGCCCGTCGAATTAGGGGGATTGACGGTATGAAAGGTGATCGTGTGGAGATAGTGGTGGATGCGGGGGACACCACGCGTACCTACGAGGTGGTGGCCACCAGGGCCGGGCGCCGGGTCGAGACGGCGGTGCGCCGCGGGGTGGTCGAAGTGAGTGAAGTCACCAGGAGCGGCTCCGTGGTGCGCACCGCGCGGTTCATGGCGAACCGGGTGCTGGCGCTCGTGGAGCAACCGATACCCAGGGACGAGGCGGAGGAAGCCGACGGTGCGTAGCGTCGGTTGACGCGCGCCCTGGCGCACTCGGGGGCGCTCCCCGGGGATCCCCTGAGGGACCCGGGCGGGCGTCTCCAACCAGCGGAGTATTCCGGCTGCTCCCGCGTCATCCTCCGGGAGGCCAGCGAAGCTGTACGAGGGCATGACGACCGGGATGCCCCGCGCGCCTAGTGTTGAGGTCAAGCGGCGGGCGGAGCACTCGTCCCCCGAGGTCACGGGCCCGCCGCTGCCAAAGCTGGCGATCAGTGCGAACGATCACGGTGCGGAACAGAAGGGGCAGGGGGAGCGGCCATGACGGACTCGGCGGCACGTGCGGTCAAGCGCGTACGCGATCTGCGGTCCACCGCGCTGCCCGCGGGAAGCCGGACGGGGACCCGGCACCCGCTGGTGGCGGCGGCGATGGCGGCCCCGCTGGCAGTGCTCCTCGCCGTGGCATGCGGCGGTTGGCACGCCGTGGTCGTACAGGCGTCGTCCGTAGCTGGGTTGATGGGGCGCTGACGAAGCGTTCGCGGTCCGGGAGAGCGGCCCGGGCGGGAAACCGGCGACAGGACCCCGTGGGGACGGGGGGCGTAGCGGACGGCACGAGGCCCGGACACCTGGGGGAGGTGTTCGGGCCTCGGTGTTTCGACAGCCGGCTGAAACGGCTGAGGGCCGGAGCGATGCTCCGGCCCTCAGCCTTCGTGTGGACGATACTGGGATTGAACCAGTGACCTCTTCCGTGTCAGGGAAGCGCTCTCCCGCTGAGCTAATCGTCCTTGTGCAACAGCCCTGGTGGGGCCTGGTGCGCGATACTGGGATTGAACCAGTGACCTCTTCCGTGTCAGGGAAGCGCTCTCCCGCTGAGCTAATCGCGCGGGGTGGTACCGCAAGGGCACCGTTGGGTCCTCGCGGACCCAGTGGACGATACTGGGATTGAACCAGTGACCTCTTCCGTGTCAGGGAAGCGCTCTCCCGCTGAGCTAATCGTCCGAGGTGGAGACGGGATTTGAACCCGTGTAGACGGCTTTGCAGGCCGTTGCCTCGCCTCTCGGCCACTCCACCAGGTCGAGGGTCCAAGGACCCCCTCCGAGCGGACGACGGGATTCGAACCCGCGACCCTCACCTTGGCAAGGTGATGCTCTACCAACTGAGCCACGTCCGCGTGTGTCTCCCCCGGACACCGTCCGGGAGTGATCTCCGCCGGTTCGCTTGCGCGTCCCGGCGACGTGTTGAACTCTAGCGGAATTCCGCGTCAGCTCAAATTCCGTTTCCGCAGCGTGCCGGGCCGGTAGAGGGTGGACGGGGGTAGCGTCGACGACGGAAGGGGCCCGTGAGCGAAGGACGGCGACGGTGAAGATCTGGGTCGACGGTGAACTGAGGGACGCGGCCAGCGCCACCGTGTCCGTGCTTGACCATGGCCTGACCGTGGGCGACGGCGTGTTCGAGACGCTCAAGGCGACCAACGGAACCGCCTTCGCACTGGACCGGCACCTGGTCCGGCTGGCCCGCTCGGCACGCGGCCTCGGCCTGCCCGAGCCGGACCCGGCGCGGGTACGCCAGGCCTGCCTGGCGGTGCTCGATGCCAACCCGGTCGCTTACGGCGCGTTGCGGATCACCTACTGCGGCGGCATCGGGCCGCTGGGCTCCGTGCGCGGTGACGGCGCGCCCACGCTGGTCGTCGCCTTGGAGGCCACCGCCCGGCGACCGGAGACCACCGCGATCGTCACCGTCCCCTGGGCGCGCAACGAGCGCGGCGCCCTCGCGGGCCTGAAGACCACCTCGTACGGGGAGAACGTGGTCGCCCTCGCCCGCGCCCGGCAGCACGGCGCCTCCGAGGCGGTGTTCGGCAACACCCGGGGGCGACTGTGCGAGGGCACCGGAACCAATGTGTTCGTCGTCGTCGGCGGCGAACTGCTCACGCCACCGCTGGACTCCGGCTGCCTGGCGGGCATCACCCGGCAGTTGGTGATCGACTGGGCCGGGGCGCGCGAGGCCGACCTGCCGCTTGAGGTGCTGGAGGTGGCCGACGAGGTGTTCTTGACCTCCTCGACGCGCGATGTGCAGGCGGTGCACCGGGTGGACGAACGCGAACTGCCCGACGCGCCCGGCCCGGTCACCGCGAAGGCGGCCCAGGTGTTCGCCGAACGGTCGGCGGCGGATGGCAACCCGTGAGGTGATCGGGTGGCGGTCGGCCGCCACAGGAGGGGGAGCGAAGCCATGACAACCACCCTGCGGCCCGCGGAGGCGGAGCGGCGCGCGGCGGACGGAGGACGCTCGCGCCGGTTCACGGTGTGCGTCAACAGCCGCCCGGTCGGCACCGTCGAGCTCGCGACGGACGCGCGGTTCGGCCCCGAGGCCGGGCGCATCGTCTCGCTGGCCATCGACGAGCGGGACCGTGGCCGTGGCCGCGGTACCGTCGCGGCGCTCGCCGCGGAGGAGGTGCTGCGGGGCTGGGGATGCCGACGGGTCGAGGTGCGGATTCCGGCCGATGCGCCGGTCGCCTTGCGGCTGGCCGGTGCGCTGGGCTACGTGGAACGCAACCACGGCATGAGCAAGTCCTTGCCGGACACGCCGCCCGCCCTGCCGGTGGGCGTGCGGGCGCGGCCGATGGGGGAGGGCGAGTACCCGGTCTGGCAGGAGCGCGCGCGGGCCCGCTACATCGACCAGTGGGTGCGCCAGGGGGTGGCGTACGAGCAGGCGGCGGCCAGGGCGGACGCCGACCACCGCGCGGCGCTCCCGGACGGCCCGCACACCGCGGGCGCGCTGCTGCGGGTGCTCACCAGGGACGGGGAGGACATCGGCTGGTTGTGGGTGGGGCTGCGGCCCGCCGACTCGGCCTGGGTGTACAGCGTCGAGGTCGCCGAGGGGCGGCGTGGCCAGGGCCACGGCCGCACCCTGATGCTGCTCGCGGAACGCGACTGCGTGGCGGCCGGGGCGCGCACCCTCGGCCTGAACGTGTTCGCCGGGAACACACCGGCGCGACGGCTCTACGAGTCGCTGGGCTACCGCTCCACGGCGGTGTACCTGTCCAAGCCACTGCTCTAGGCGCTTCGCTGGGGGGCGGCGATGTGCCGTCGATCATCCGCGGCACCGTTGTGGCCGGTCCCGCAGCTCCCCGCGCTCCTTCGGGGCTTGCCGTGGGGCGAGACCCCAACTCTCTGGCCGGAGTTGGTGCTTGGGCCCACGCGGGTCCGTCGCGCCGCCCGGCGGTGTCGAACCGGACCGTGTACCGAGGCCCCCGAGGCGAGCCCTACTCCGTGGGCGCGGCCAGGGCCTCGTCGGCCAGTTGCTGGATGCGCTCGCGCAGACCCGCCTGGCTCTTGCCGCCGTCCAGGCGGACACCCGAGATCATGTACGTCGGCGTGCCCGTCACGCCGATCGCCTTGCCCTCGGCGTGGTCGGCGTCGACGGTGAGGATGTGGCGGCCGTCCACCAGGGCGGTGTCCGTCTCCTCGGCGTCCAGGCCCAACTCCGCGGCGATCCGCGTCAGCAGTGGCTCGCCCCGCTGCTCCAGCTCCTCGATCCGGTCCAGTACCGCCTCCACGTACTCCCAGCCGCTGCCCTGGACGAACGCCTCCTCGGCGGCCTGCGCCGCGGCGAAGGCGTGCTTGTGCTTCTCCAGCGGGAAGTGCCGCAGCTGGATCTCCAGCCGGTCGCCGTACTGCTCGCGCAGCGCCCGCAGATCCTGCTGCCAGGCGGTGCGGCAGTCGGGGCACTGCAGATCGCACCAGAAGTCGAGGGTCACGCTGCGGGGGGTGGCTTCGTTCATACGGCCAGTCTCTCAGTAGGTCGTGGGGAGGATCATCACCCCGAGATGTCCCTGAAGACGGGGTCCGGGCATGGCCCGCGGCGCCGCGGCCGGTGCACGATGGAGATGACGCACATCCGGCTGATTGGAGTGGCCATGTCCGGAATCGGCATGAGGAGCAGGCGATGCTGACCGCCACCGTGTGCGTCGCGCTGTCCGGCGCGGGACTCGCCGTGGCGCTGCTGACCGCCTGGCGCCGCCGGTTCCGGCGGGCGATCCGCGTCGCGGCACTGGCCCTGCTGCCCATCGGGCTGTACGAGGCGGGGCTGATCACCCTGGCGGGCAAGATCGGTGCCGCGATCGGCGGCTGGGCCACCGGCCTGGTGCTCAAGCCCACGGTGTGGGCGGGCTTCGCGGTACTGGCGCTGGCCGTGCTGCTCTACGTCGCCACCCGGTTCGGCGACTCGAAGCAGGTCGCCCGTACCGAGCGCCGGGCCGCCCAGGCGCCGCAGGGCGGTCCGGCGGTCACCGCCGGGTCCGCACCGCGGCTGGGCCGGTCGAAGCCCGCGGCCAAGTCGAAGGGCCAGAGCGCCGGAGGCGACGAACTTTCCTCCGAAATGGGGGACATTGAGGAAATCCTTCGGAAACACGGCATCTGATCAAGCGCGTTGGGCGTGGCGTGGTGGCGCCACGCCGTGGCGTGCACCATAACCACCCCCGCGGGTCAGCGTGTTGGGACCTGTGGGCGGCCGACTTGCGCGATGATCGTTATGGCGGCCGTCAACTCCCCTGCGGCGTAAGCGACTTGAGGCTTACCGGGACGTACTGTTGTGCGAGCTCGCCCCCTGTCGAGTGACTTACGACCTGTCGAGGCCGCGTACCAGATGAACGACGACTCCCGTGGGTGCCTCTTCGCGCTCTCCCAGCCGCCGCTCATTGTCTTTCTCGGGGTGATCGGCACCCTGATCTTCTTCGGCGCCTGCTACGACCTGCTCGGATTCTGACCGCTCAGCGCGTCGCCTCGCGCTGACGGGCGCGGTAGGCGGCGACGTGCAGCCGGTTGCCGCAGGTGCGGCTGTCGCAGTAGCGGCGCGAGCGGTTGCGGGACAGGTCGACGAACGCGCGACGGCAGTCCGGCGCCGCACAGCGGCGCAGCCGGTCCCGTTCCCCCGCGACCACCAGGAACGCCAGTGCCATCCCACCGTCCGAGGCGAGCTGCTGGGCGAGCGAGGCGCCGGGCGCGAAGTAGTGCACATGCCAGTCGTAGTCGTCGTGGTCGGTGAGCCGGGGGGTGGTCCCGGCCTCCGCGACCATGGTGTTGATCACCGCCGCCGCGTTGCGGCTGCCGGTCGCGGTCAGCACCTCGCCGAACCGGTCGCGCACCGCGCGCACCGCCGGAAGGTCCGACTCCGCGAGCTGTCCGACATCGCTGACCCGGTTGCGCGCCACGAAGTCGCGCAGCGCCTCCAGGCCGTCCAGCCTCTCCCGGCCCTCGCTCTCCGGCGCGGTGTTGAGCAGGTCGACGACGCGGTCGAGGGCGCACCGGGTGTCGTGGTTGATCAGCACGGCTTCGCTCCCTGGCCAGCGGTCGGACAGCGCACCGGCGGGCCGGGCCCGCGGTTGTTGCCGGGTGACTTTACTCAAGTGGACCGTGCGCTGTCGCCACCTGGCTCGGGCCGCTGACACGGCCGTGAGCGCCGCCGTACACGCAGAAGCGCCGTTGCCGCGGAATCCGCGGCAACGGCGCTCCGACGCGCGATAACGGGCCCGCGTCGTCCCCCCGAGTAGGACGGCCGCGGGCAGCGGGCGGGGGCTCAGCTCTCCGCGAGGATGTGGGACAGCTCGGTGTCGAGGTCGAAGTGACGGTGCTCGGTGCCCGGTGGAACGGCGGCGTCGGTCCGCTTCAGGAACGACTCCAGCGCCCGCGCCGGGGCCTCCAGCAGCGCCTCACCCTCTGGAGAGCTCAGGGCGATGCAGACAACGCCCTGGCCATGGCTCCTGGAGGGCCAGACACGGACATCGCCGGTTCCGGTGGGACGGTGCAACCCTTCCGCGAGCAGATCGCGGGCAAACACCCATTCGACCGTCTCTTCGGCACCGGTGTGGAAGGTAGCGTGCACGGCGTAGGGATCGGCCGTGTCGTACCGCAGGCCCGCGGGCACGGGCAGTGAGGATTCGCTCGACACAACGAGGCGCAGGTGCAGCTCGCAGCTGACCGTGGTGTTCATAAGCGCCAAGGCCTTTCGCTCAGTGTGCGCTCGGGGATTCGCACGTCGGCGAAATCGACATGCCACCTGCGAGGACGTTGTAAACCCCTCTGACTGGTTTGTGAGGTTTCTGGTACTTCGTTCGGACCAGTCCTGGGCTGCCCCGGTGGGCCGATGCGGTGAGCGGTCGGATCGGTCGACTGTACCGTGGTGATCACGAAGAGTGACGGTAGCGCTTCGCCCCCGGCGGTGTCTCCAGGCGGGCGCGGGCGCACCGGAGCACGGCCGGTGTCACCGAGGTGGTCAGGAGCCCCCGCTGACATGCGGTAATGTTGTCCCCGCACCGGGGCGATTAGCTCAGTGGGAGAGCGCTTCGTTCACACCGAAGAGGTCACTGGTTCGAACCCAGTATCGCCCACCAGTGCGAGGGCGACCTGTGTCCGCGAAGAGCGCGGACCTGGGTCGCCCTGGTCGTTTCTGCTCGGCTTCGCCTCGCTGGGCGGGGGCTTCGGCGCCCGCGCCCCCTCGTTGGCCCGGCGGGGGCGCCGCACTGAGCGGCGTGAGCCCGTGTCCGTGAGGAGCGCGGACGCAGGACCCTGCTCGGCTTCGCCTCGCCCGGCGGCTTTGCCGCGCGCCCCCACGGGCCCGCCCAGGGACGCCACACTGGACGTCATGGACTGGTGCCGGTACCGCTTCCGTGACGTCTGGCGGCTGGACGCTCCCCCCGATGAGGTCTACGCGGTGCTGGAGCGCGCCGAGGAGTATCCCCGGTGGTGGCCGCAGGTGCGCCGGGTCGACCCGATCGACGAGTTGAGCGGCACCGCCCGCTTCCGTTCCGTCCTCCCTTACGAACTGGTGATCACCGCCCGTGCGCGGCGGCGCGATCCGGCGGCGGGGGTGCTGGAGATCGTGATGACCGGTGACCTTGAGGGCTGGGCGCGGTGGACGCTGGGCTCCGGCGGCACCGGCACCCGTGCGCTGTTCGAGCAGCAGGTGACCGTCCGCAAGCCGGTGATGCGGTGGTTCGCCGTCCCCGGTCGGCCGGTCTTCCGCGCCAACCACGCGCTGATGATGCGCGCCGGGCACCGGGGGTTGTGCGCCCTGCTCGCCGAGCGGTCGCAAGGGGCGCGGAAGAACGGCGTTTGAACACAACGTCTCGCGCACTGTATTGTTCTGCACGTGCCGCGGGGGAGCCGCGGAACACCCGGGGCGATTAGCTCAGTGGGAGAGCGCTTCGTTCACACCGAAGAGGTCACTGGTTCGAACCCAGTATCGCCCACCCCGAGTAAGACCGGTCAGCCGCAAGTCGCTGACCGGTCTTGTCTGTTGTGCGGCCGCTTCGGGTCCCGCCGGACCCCGAGTCCGCGAACGCCGGACGTGCTTGAAGCGGTGCCCTCGGACTTGGAAGGACGCGGAGCTACGCCGCCGCGGGAAGTTCCGGGCGCAGGGGCCATGCCGGGTCGCAGCGTTCCGGCGAACCGTTTCTGGTGAACCAGGCCTGTAGACCGCGGGCCTGTGCCGCATGCCACAACGCCTGGCGGACATGGAGTTCGGCCGGTGACATCGTGCCGATGCCGCGCTCCGCGTAACGATGGCCCATCGCCCGCACCAGGCGCAGCGACGCCAGCGCGTCCGCCGCCGCGTCATGGGCGTCGGTGAGCGGCACGCCGTAGTGTGCGCACAGGTCGCCCAGCGTGCGGCGGCCCTTGCGGTAGCGGTCCGCGTACTTGTCCAGCACCCGCGGATCCAGCACGCACAGCGCGGTGCGCTCCAGGTAGCCGAACAGGCCGAGCCCGCGGTGGCGCCTCAACTCCCGGTCCAGCAGGGTCAGGTCGAACGGCGCGTTCATCACCACCAGCGGGGTGCCCGGCTCCGCCTCGTGCGCCAGCGCCCGCGCCATCGACTCCACGGCCGGTCCCGGCGCCGCACCGTGTTCCCGCAGAAGGGCGTCGGTGAGGCCGTGCACGGCCCGCGCGGCGTCGGGCACCGGGACCCCCGGGTCAACCAGCCAGCGCAGGAAGCGCGGTTCGGCGTTCTCGCCGTCCTGTACAACGAGGGCGCCCGACACTATGCGGTCGTGCTCCACGTCCACCCCGGTGGTCTCGGTGTCGAACGAGGCCAGCGGCCCTTCGAACCAACGCGCCATGACCGCTCCCCTTCCGCCCTCTTAACCTGACGGACAACCCACTGTCCGTTTCCTACCCGTGACGCCCCGTCATCGAACCGTCGTGGCATGCACCGGTTCACACCCGTTTGCGGATCATTCCCGCCGGACAAGACAGAGTTGACGGGCCGTTCGAATCCCGGGCGCCAAATCGCCCCGGTCGCCGTACGGTTCGTCGCGGGGAAACGATCACGCAAGGCCCGGAAGGCACGGCAGCAGCCATGGCGCTCGCTCAGCCCGAACCCGGCGGGCTGCTTCCCGAACGGACGGCACCGCTACGGGGAGGACTCGCCACCACCAGTTGTATGGAGACCCTGCAGGTCGGCTACCTGCACGCGGTGGCCGCGGCGGCCGGGGTCTCACTCGCTCAACCCTTTCCCGACAACGGCATCGACTGGCACCTCAGCCACAGCTCAGGCGGTCACGCGGTGGACGACGAGGTCACCATCAAGGTCCAGCTGAAGTGCACCTACCAGGTGGCGCCGAACCCACCGGGGCCGTTCTTCTCCTTCACCCTGGAGAACGCCCACCTCGCCAAGCTGGCCAGGACACCGGTGTCGGTGCACAAGATCCTCGTCGTCATGCTGGTGCCGCGCAGCCAGGAGCAGTGGCTGCGCGCCGGGCACGACCGCATGGAGCTGAGGCACTGCTGCTACTGGACGAACCTCGCCGGGCAACCGGTGACGGGCAGGTACAAGACCACCGTGCGGATCCCCACGACCCGGATCTTCGACGACCGGGCGCTGTGCGAGATCATGACGCGGGTCGGGGCGGGAGGGAGACCCTGATGCGACTCACCGGACCGGACCCCGCGCCATCGGGCCCCGAACCGCCCGAGGCCGAACTGCCCGACCCCGAGCGCGTCGACCCCGAGGTGCTCACCGCGCTGCTGGCCCGGCACGGCTGGCAGCGCAGGGGCGGCGAGAGCGGGCGGTACACCCGCTGGACCCCGCCCGGCGGCGACGCCCGACGCGGTCCGGCGGCCACCAGTTTGCTGGTGCCCGCCAGCACGGAGTACGGCGACTACACCGACCTGGTCGGCGAGGCACTGGCCGCGCTGGCCCACTCCGGCGCGCCCTCGGCCCGCGAGGTGCTGCTGGCGCTCTCCGTGCCGGGCGACGAGATCCGCTGGCGGCGGGAGGTGCCGCGGTGCGCCGGGGCCGTGCCGTGGACGGCGGCGGAGCAACTGCGCGAGGCGGTGCACGGCATGCTCGCGGCCGCCGCCCGGGCCGCCCAGAGCAACGCCGGATACTTCGGCGAACGGCACGGACGGTACGCCGCCGCGTATCTGGAGCGGCTGCTGATCGGCCCGTCCTTCGGCGGCCACCTGCTGACCGCGTACGCCCCGGCGCCGGACGAGCGGCAGGTCACGCTCACCCTGCTGCGGGCGTTGCAGGCGGCCCGGGACGCGGTGGACTACCAGCGGGCGACCGGCCGCCTGGAGGCCTTCGACGCGGCGGTGGAACTGGGCGTGTGCCATGAACTGGTCACGGCGGTGGCGCACTTGGTGCGCGACAGCGAGGGCGCCGAGATCGCCCTGGCCTGGTCACCGGCGGCCGAGCTGCCGCTCGGGGTGGCCGCCCGCCCGGAGCCGGTGGAGTTCTCGCCCGGCGACCTGCCCGCACTGCACCAGGCCGCCGCCCGCTACGCCGCCTCGGAGCCGCCGGTTCCGGTCACTGTGACCGGAACCGTGGTCAGGCTCCGCAGCGCCCGCCCGGCGGAGGGCGGCTCGGTGCGGCTGCGGGTGCTCGACGGTGCGGACGTACGGCAGGTGCGCATGCGGTTGGCGGCGGACGACTATCGCGTCGCCGCCCATGCGCATCTGCTGGGACTGCCGATCCGGGTCAGCGGCGCGCTGGAGCCCAGGCGCGGGTTCCGCCGCCTGTCGGGGGCGGGCGGTGTGACGCTTCTGCATCTGGACGCGGCCGAGCGCGACCGGCTGCTCAAGTCCTTGCAGGAGGCTGACGACTAGGCGCTCATCTGGTGTGCGGTGATGTGCCGTCGGTCATCCCGCGGCACCGCTGTGGCTGGTCGCGCGGTTCCCCGCGCCCCTTCGACTTCAGGGCGCTGCCGAAGCGCGGGGGGCTTCGCCCGACCTGCTGGTGATCACGGCTTAGCGTCGTGGCCGTCCCGGTCGGTACGATTCAGCGGTGCAGCGTCCGCTGCCGACCGCATGGCATGAGTCAGGAGAAACCGGTGTCAGAGCTCCGTGTGATCATCAAACGCGATTCCGTGGAACGGGAAGAGCGCGTGGTCACGACGGGGACGACGGCCGCGGACCTCTTCGAGGACCGCACCGTCGTCGCTGCCCGCGTCGCCGGTGAGCTGAAGGACCTCAGCCATCCGCTCTGCGACGGCGACGAGGTCGAGCCCGTCACCATCGACAGCGAGGACGGGCTGAACATCCTGCGCCACTCCACCGCGCACGTCATGGCGCAGGCCGTGCAGGAGATCTTCCCGGAGGCCAAGCTCGGCATCGGCCCGCCGATCAAGGACGGCTTCTACTACGACTTCGACGTCGCCGAGGCCTTCCACCCCGATGACCTCAAGCGCATCGAGAAGAAGATGCAGGAGATCGTCAAGCGCGGCCAGCGCTTCTCCCGCCGCGCGGTGAGCGACGAGGCCGCCCGCGAGGAACTGGCCGCCGAGCCGTACAAGCTGGAGCTGATTGGCCTGAAGGGCTCCGCCGCGGAGGCCGCCGAGGGCGCCTCGGCCGAGGTCGGCGCCGGTGAGCTGACCATCTACGACAACCTGGACGCCAAGACCGGCGAACTGTGCTGGAAGGACCTGTGCCGCGGTCCGCACCTGCCCAGCACCCGCGTCATCCCGGCGTTCAAGCTGATGCGCTCCGCCGCCGCCTACTGGCGTGGCAGCGAGAAGAACCCGCAGCTCCAGCGGATCTACGGCACCGCGTGGCCGTCCAGGGACGAGCTGAAGGCGTACCTGGAGCGGCTGGCCGAGGCCGAGAAGCGGGACCACCGCAAGCTCGGCGCGGAACTCGACCTGTTCTCCTTCCCCGAGGAGATCGGTTCCGGCCTGCCGGTGTTCCACCCCAAGGGGGGTGTCATCCGCCGGGTGATGGAGGACTACTCGCGCCGCCGCCACGAGGAGGCCGGGTACTCGTTCGTCAACACTCCGCACATCACCAAGCAGGAGCTGTACCAGACCTCCGGCCACCTGGACTGGTACGCGGACGGCATGTACCCGCCCATGGAGCTGGAGGAGGGGCACAAGTACTACCTCAAGCCCATGAACTGCCCCATGCACAACCTGATCTTCAGGTCCCGGGGCCGCTCCTACCGTGAACTCCCGCTGCGCCTCTTCGAGTTCGGTACCGTCTACCGGTACGAGAAGTCGGGCGTGGTGCACGGCCTGACCCGGGTGCGCGGGCTGACCCAGGACGACGCGCACATCTACTGCACCAGGGAGCAGATGGCCGACGAGCTGGACTCGTTGCTCACCTTCGTGCTGAACCTGCTGCGTGACTACGGGCTCAACGACTTCTACCTGGAGCTGTCCACCAAGGACCCGGAGAAGTTCATCGGCTCCGACGAGGTCTGGGCGGAAGCCACCCAGACGCTGCGCGAGGCGGCCGAGAAGCAGGGCCTCGACCTGGTGATGGACCCCGGTGGCGCCGCGTTCTACGGCCCGAAGATCTCCGTGCAGGCGCGGGACGCGATCGGCCGCACCTGGCAGATGTCCACGATCCAGGTGGACTTCAACCTGCCCGAGCGGTTCGACCTGGAGTTCCAGGCCGCCGACGGCTCGCGGCAGCGTCCGGTGATGATCCACCGGGCACTGTTCGGCTCCATCGAGCGGTTCTTCGGCGTGCTGACCGAGCACTACGCGGGCGCGTTCCCGGCCTGGCTGGCGCCGGTCCAGGCGGTCGGCATCCCGATCGGTGACGCCCACGTTCCGTACCTGGAGGAGTTCGCCGCGCAGGCGCGCGCCAGGGGGCTGCGGATCGAGGTGGACTCGTCGGCGGACCGGATGCAGAAGAAGATCCGCAACGCCCAGAAGCAGAAGATCCCGTTCATGATCATCGCTGGTGATGAGGATGTGGCGAACGGTGCGGTGAGCTTCCGCTACCGCGACGGTTCGCAGAAGAACGGCATCCCCAGTGACCAAGCGCTGGCCGAGATCGTTGACGCTGTGGAGCGCCGTATCCAGGTGTGACCGGTCCCCGCGTGGCCGGGGTGGCGAGGGGTGGACCGTTGCGGTCCGCCCCTCGCCGCTTCGTACCGCCTCGCGGGCGAATATGCTGCACAGCATGACGACTGAGCCGGAGCAGCAGATCGGAGTGGGGACGCCGGACGCGTTCCAGCGCCTGTGGACACCGCACCGCATGGCGTACATCCAGGGCGAGAACAAGCCCACCGGCCCGGAGGCCGGTGACGGCTGCCCCTTCTGCGCGATCCCGGACAAGTCCGATGTCGATGGATTGGTCATCGCGCGCGGCCAGAAGGTCTACGCGGTGCTGAACCTCTACCCGTACAACGGCGGTCACCTGATGGTGGTGCCGTACCGGCACGTCGCGGACTACACCGAACTCGACGGGGCCGAGACCGGGGAGCTCGCTGAGTTCACCAAGCGGGCCATGACCGCGCTGCGCTCGGCGTCCGGGGCGCACGGATTCAACATCGGCATGAACCAGGGCGCGGTGGCCGGTGCGGGCATCGCCGCCCACCTGCACCAGCACGTGGTGCCCCGCTGGGGTGGCGACACCAACTTCATGCCGGTGGTCGGCCACACCAAGGTGCTGCCGCAGCTTCTCGCCGACACGCGGGCCATGCTGGCGGCCCACTGGCCGAAGGCCTGATCCGCGCCGCGCGCGTCCCGGGGGTCCGGCCAAGGGGCGCCGCGCGACCAGCCGCAACGGCGCCGCGGACGACCGACAGCACCTCGCCGCGCCCCCACCGGAGCGCTCACGCGTTGTACGCGTCCGCGGCCCGCGGCTCGGCGGACTGGACCAGCCCGCTGAGGACCAGGGACCGGTTGGTGAACCGCTCGGTGTCCACCCCGTTCTCTTCCAGCACGGAGATCGCCGCCGCGTTCACCGCGCGCAGCACAGGAGTGGCCGCGCGCAACGCGTCGTCCGCCATGAAGCGGTGCTTCCACGGTTTGTCCGCCCAAGCGTGCCGCAGCCCGAACGGCTCGGGCAGGGTGAGCTGGCCGCCGAGGAAGTCCAGGACCGGCGGGAACCAGGTGAACGGCGCCCGCGCCGCGAGCCGGACCACCTCACCGGCGTCCACCAGCGGCAGGTGCACGGTCCTGGTCTCCCAGAACCTGACCGTCTTGGAGACCTCCTTGGTCTTTGGCGAGGGCGCGCCCAAGAACATCGAGTTCACCGGCCCGAGCGCATGCCCGGTCACCTCGATCCGCAGGGTGTAGTGCAGCACGGTCACCGTGATCAGCAGGTTGATCACCAACTGCCCGTCCCACAGCACGAACTGCACACCGAGGTAGTGCCGGTTGCCGCTGCCGAACTGCTGCTCGTTGCAGATCCGCTGTATCTCGAAGTCCTTGACGGTGAAGCCCTCCACCTCGGCCCCGGTGGGTCGGCTGACCTCCGTGGCGCCCTCCCCGATCGGGGCCACGATCCAGTGCCGTATGGTCGGTTTGGGGAAGCCGCCGGTGTGCAGCGGGCCGCGCTCCAGATCGCGCAGCCGGTCCTGGATGGCCTTGATCACGTCCCAGCTGCGGAACGGATGGATGTCGGTGTCCGGCCGCGGCTCCAGCTCCTCCGCCAACTGCCAGACGCCCCAACGCGATCCCATCCCCAGGATGCCCTTGGGACCGGCGTAGAAGACCACGTTGCTGGCCTGCTCGGTGGCCAGCGCCACCAGCGACTGCCGCATCGCCTCGGCCTTGGTCTGGTTGGGGTGCTGCGGTACCGCCTCCGGGATCTTGGCGCCGACCCCGCCTCCGCCGAGCAGCGACGACCAGCGCTCCCGCAGGTCCACCGCGGTCTTCTCGCAGATCCGCTTGGCGATGTACCAGCCGAGCACCGGGACCAGCAGCATCACCCGCATGTACAGCCCGAAGAACCCGGTCACCGGTGGCCGCCACAACAGCAGCGCGGCCAGCGCCACCACCACCGCGAGCACCAGGCCGCCCAGTGAGCTGGCCCGGCCCGCCAACTTGCCCAGGGTGCGGCGCAGTTGGAACGCGCCGAGCCAGATCAGCACACCCGGCAGGAACAGCAGCCCGCACACGCCCATCACGACGGTCAGCCGCCGGTCGCGCTGCTGCCGGATCCGGTTGGCCGCCAGACAGTGCACCACCACGGTCTGCGGGTCCATGCCGAACGACTGCACGGTCTCCTTGCGGGCGCCGCCGAGCATCCGCACCTGTACGGCACGGGCGAACGCCTCACCCAGGTTCGGTTCGAAGAGGGACAACTTCGGCGGTTTGACGCCCGCTTCGGGGTTGATCTTCACCAGGTCCTCGATCGCCCCGTCCCGGTACGCGGCGGAGGACAGCGCCTGTGTGGCGGCGGTCTCCCCACCCATGCCGGTGAGCGGCACCTGAGCGCCCGGGCTGAAGTCGAACTCCACGCCGGAGAAAGACACTTCCGCCCCCCAACTCCCTCACCCGACGGCCCGCGGCCGGGCCGTCAACTACCGTCATCCCCGGATCGGATTGGCACACCGTCCGATCTACGAGCACAGCGTATCCGGACGGTGACCAACCCGTCAGTGGCGTGGTGCGAACGACGTCTCCCGGGGCTTGCGGTACGGGAGTTACTTGTTCTCCTCCTGCTCCTCCCGCAGCTTGGCGGCGAGTTGCGGCGGCATCGGCTCATGCCGGGCGTACGAGCGGTTGAACCGGCCGGTCCCGTGCGAGATCGACCGCAGGTCGATCGCGTACCGCCCGATCTCGATCTCCGGCACCTCGGCGCGCACCAGCGTCCGCCCGGGGCCCGCCGGTTCGGTGCCCACCACCCGGCCACGCCGACCGGCGAGGTCGCTCATCACCGGTCCCACGTACTCGTCCGAGACCAGTACCCGCACCTCGCAGACCGGCTCCAGCAGATGGATGCGGGCCTCCTTGGCGGCCTCCCGCAGCGCCAGCGCGCCCGCGGTCTGGAAGGCGGCGTCCGAGGAGTCGACCGAGTGCGCCTTGCCGTCGAGCAGGGTGACCCTGATGTCCACCACCGGGTACCCGGCCGCCACGCCCTTGACGGCCTGCGCCCGGATGCCCTTTTCCACCGAAGGGATGAACTGCCTCGGCACCGCGCCGCCGACCACCTTGTCCACGAACTCGATGCCCGAGCCCACCGGCAGCGGCTCCACCTCGATCTCGCAGATCGCGAACTGCCCGTGCCCACCGGACTGCTTGACGTGCCGACCGCGCCCGGCCGCCTTCCCGCCGAAGGTCTCGCGCAGCGACACCTTGTACGGCACCGCGTCCACCTGCACCCCGTACCGGCCGCGCAGCCGCTCCAGCGCCACGTCGACATGCGCCTCGCCCAGACACCACAGCACCACCTGGTGGGTGTCCTGGTTCTGCTCCAGGCGCATCGTCGGGTCCTCGGCGACCAGCCGGGCCAGGCCCTGCGACAGCTTGTCCTCGTCGGCCTTGCTGTGCGCCTCGATCGCCACCGGCAGCAGCGGATCCGGCATGACCCACGGCTCCATCAGCAGCGGATCGTCCTTCGCGGACAGCGTGTCGCCGGTCTCCGCGCGGCTCAGCTTCGCCACGCACACCAGATCGCCCGCGATGGCCCGGGGCACCGGGCGCTGCACCTTGCCGAACGGGGAGGACAGCGCGCCGATCCGCTCGTCCACGTCGTGGTCCTCGTGCCCGCGGTCCGCCAGGCCGTGCCCGGAGACGTGCACCGTCTCGTCCGGGCGCAGCGTCCCGGAGAAGACCCGCACCAGGCTGATCCGGCCCACGTAGGGGTCGGAGGAGGTCTTGACCACCTCGGCGGCCAGCGGGCCGTCCGGGTCGCAGGTCAGCGGCGGCCGCGGGGCGCCCTGCGGGGTGGTCACCGCGGGCGTCTCCCGTTCGGCCGGGGTGGGGAAGCCGCCGGTGACCAGCTCCAGCAGCTCCAGGGTGCCCAGGCCCTGCCGGGCGCCCTCGGACGGTGGGGCGGCGGCCAGCACCGGGTGGAAGGTGCCGCGGGCCACCGCCCGCTCCAGATCCTGGATGAGGGTCTTGAAGTCGATCTCCTCACCGCCGAGGTAGCGGTCCATCAGGGTCTCGTCCTCGCTCTCGGCGATGATCCCCTCGATCAGCCGGTTGCGGGCCTCAGCGATCAGCGGCAGGTGCTCGGGGTCGGGGTCGCGTTCGACGCGTTCGCCCGAGGAGTAGTCGTAGATGCGCTGCGACAGCAGCCCGATCAGCCCGGCGACCGGAGTGTGCCCGTCCGGGCTCTCCTCGCCGTACAGCGGCAGGTACAGCGGAAGTACCGCGTCCGGGTCGTCGCCGCCGAAGACCCGCTGGCAGATCGCGGTCATCTCGTCGAAGTCGGCGCGGGCGTTCTCCAGGTGCGTCACCACCACCGCGCGGGGCATGCCGACCGCCGCGCACTCCTCCCACACCATCTTGGTGGCGCCGTCCACGCCGTCGGCGGCCGAGACGACGAAGAGGGCCGCGTCCGCGGCGCGCAGACCGGCCCTCAACTCCCCGACGAAATCGGCGTATCCGGGGGTGTCCAGCAGATTGATCTTGACGTTGCCCCAGTCCACCGGGATCAGGGACAGTTGTACGGAGCGCTGCTGCCGGTGTTCGATCTCGTCGAAGTCGGAGACCGTCGTCCCCTCCTCGACCCGGCCGCACCGGTTCGTCGCCCCGCCCGCCAGCGCCAGCGCCTCCGCCAGCGTCGTCTTGCCCGCTCCGCTGTGGCCGACCAGCACCACGTTCCGCAGTCCTTCGGGCCGGTCGGCCGTCGGTGCGCCTCCGGCGGCTCCAGCATGTGCGTCTCGCCTGTCGCCCATCGCTTGCCTCCAGTCACTGCACGGTGACTGCCCTCGTCGAACCCGCGGCCGATGAGGGCAGGGCTGGCTCGCCGCAGGCGCGAACGCGAAGGCCACGGGACTGATCAGCGGTCGCGGTGGCGCCCGCGTCCTTCGACCTTCCCACGCCCGTAGGTTTGCGTCCATACGTCGTACCCCCGCCCGTAGCGGACGGGTGCCTGTGACCGGCCGCACTCGGGGCCTGGCTACGATGGGGCCGCCGGGGCCGAAAGGGGCCATGCCGGTACCACTGACCTGTCGGGAAGGCCATGCTGAACAAGTACGCGCGTGCTTTCTTCACGCGTGTCCTCACACCGTTCGCCGCACTGCTGCTGCGTATGGGCGTCAGCCCGGACGCGGTCACCCTCGTCGGTACGGGGGGCGTGGTCGCGGGTGCGCTGGCCTTCTATCCCAGGGGCGAGTTCTTCTGGGGCACCGTCGTCATCACACTGTTCGTCTTCTCCGACCTGGTCGACGGCAACATGGCCCGCCAACTGGGCCGCTCCAGCCGGTGGGGGGCGTTCCTCGACTCCACGCTGGACCGGGTGGCCGACGCGGCGATCTTCGGCGGTCTCGCGCTGTGGTACGCCGGGGGCGGGCACAGCCTGGTGCTGTGCGCGGTGAGCATCTTCTGCCTGGCCAGCGGTCAGATCGTGTCGTACACCAAGGCGCGCGGCGAGGCGATCGGGCTGCCGGTCAACGTCAACGGGCTGGTGGAGCGCGCCGAGCGGCTGGTGATCTCGCTGGTGGCCTGCGGCTTCTCCGGGCTGCACAAGTTCGGTGTGCCGGGCATCCAGGTGCTGCTGCCCATCGCGCTGTGGATCGTGGCCGCGGGCAGCCTGGTGACCATGGTGCAGCGCGTTGTCACCGTGCGCCGCGAGGCCGCGGAGGCCGACGCGGCGGCACACGAAGGGGAGGGGAACCCGGCGTGAAGGAGAAACTCACCGACGGGCTCTACGGCGCCGGATGGACCGCGGTCAAACGGCTGCCGGAACCCGTCGCGAACGCCCTGGGCCGGGGCATAGCCGATCTGACCTGGCGCAGGCGCGGCAAGGGCGTACGGCGCCTGGAGGCCAACCTCGCGCGGGTGGTACCGGACGCCACCCCCGAGCGGCTGGCCGAGCTGTCCCGCGCCGGAATGCGCTCCTACCTGCGGTACTGGATGGAGTCCTTCCGCCTCCCGGCGTGGAGCAAGCAGCGGATCAGGGACGGCTTCGAGCCCAAGGACATCCATCTGCTCGAAGAGGCGCTCGCGGCCGGCGACGGCGTGGTCCTCGCCCTGCCGCACATGGGCAACTACGACCTGGCGGGCGCCTGGGTCACCACCAAGCTGGGCGTGCCGTTCACCACCGTCGCCGAGCGGCTCAAGCCCGAGACGCTCTACGACCGGTTCGTCGCCTACCGCGAGGGCCTGGGCATGGAGGTGCTGCCGCACACCGGCGGTGCCGCGTTCGGCACCCTCGCCCGGCGGCTGCGCGCCGGGGGACTGGTCTGCCTGGTCGCCGACCGCGACCTGTCCGCCTCCGGGATCGAGGTCTCGTTCTTCGGCGACACCGCCCGCATGCCCGCCGGACCTGCGATGCTGTCGGTACAGACCGGTGCGCCGCTGCTGCCGGTCACCCTCTGGTACGACGAGTCGGCGGTCATGCGCGGCCAGGTGCACCCCCGGATCGAGGTGCCGGAGGAAGGTACCCGGACCGAGAAGGCGAAGGCGATGACGCAACGGATGGCCGACGCCTTCGCCGCGGGCATCGCCGAGCACCCGGAGCACTGGCACATGCTGCAGCGGCTGTGGCTCGCGGACCTGGAACCGCGCCCGGACACCGCCGCAGGGCGGTCCGACGGCTCCGGAACGGAGCGGCCTTGAGGATCGGGATCGTCTGCCCGTACTCCTGGGACGTCCCCGGCGGCGTGCAGTTCCACATCCGGGACCTCGCCGAGCACCTGATCGGCCTCGGCCACCGGGTCTCGGTGCTCGCCCCGGCCGACGACGACACCCCGCTGCCGGGCTACGTCGTCTCCGCCGGGCGCGCGGTGCCGGTGCCGTACAACGGCTCGGTGGCCCGGCTCAACTTCGGTTTCCTGTCGGCCGCTCGGGTACGGCGCTGGCTGCACGACGGGGCCTTCGACGTCATCCACATCCACGAGCCCGCCTCGCCGTCGCTGGGCCTGCTGGCCTGCTGGGCGGCGCAGGGCCCGATCGTGGCCACCTTCCACACCTCCAACCCGCGCTCGCGCGCGATGATCGCCGCGTACCCCATCCTGCAACCGGCGCTGGAGAAGATCAGCGCGCGGATCGCGGTGAGCGAGTACGCGCGGCGCACACTGGTCGAACACCTCGGCGGCGACGCCGTGGTGATCCCCAACGGCGTGGACGTCGACTTCTTCGCGAAGGCCGACCCCAAGCCCCAGTGGCAAGGGGAAGGGGCGCCTGGCTCCGTTGAGGGCGGTGGTGGGCGACGGGAGGGAGAAACGATTGGCTTCATCGGCCGGATCGACGAGCCGCGCAAGGGACTTCCCACGCTGATGCGGGCGCTGCCGAAGATCCTCGCCGCCCGGCCGCGGACCAGGCTGCTGGTCGCCGGACGCGGCGACGAGGAGGAGGCGGTCGACGGACTGCCCGAATCCATGCGCGACCGGGTGGAGTTCCTCGGCATGGTCAGCGACGAGGACAAGGCGCGGATGCTGCGCAGCGTGGACCTGTACGTGGCGCCCAACACTGGCGGCGAGAGCTTCGGCATCATCCTGGTGGAGGCGATGTCGGCGGGCGCGCCGGTGCTGGCCAGTGATCTCGACGCCTTCCGGCAGGTGCTCGACGGGGGAGCGGCGGGCGAGTTGTTCCCGGTCGAGGACGCGGAGGCACTGGCCGCGTCCGCGGTGCGGTTGCTCGGCGACCGTGAACGGCTCGCGGAGCTGCGGGAGTTGGGCAGCAGGCACGTGCGGCGGTTCGACTGGTCCACCGTCGGGGCGGAGATCCTCTCGGTCTACGAGATGGTGACGGACGGCGCGGCGTCGGTCGCGCCGGACGAACGCACGGGGCTGCGGGCGCGGTTGGGCCTGTGACCCCTTCGTGGGGATGCGCGTTCTGCTTCCCGCTCGCCCACCCGTGACCGCCGGGCCGCAGCGCAACGGCACGGCGGTGAACAGGCGGGGCGGGTGGGAAGGAAGACGCGGGCCCCCAGCCACCCCCAGGGAACCCGCTAGCCTTGAGGCCCGTGACGCTCACCCTGATCTGGATCGCGGCAGCAATCATCCTCCTGGGCATCTACCTCAGTTGGACCGCTGGCCGGTTGGACCGCCTGCACGCGCGCATCGACGCCGCACGCGCCGCGCTGGACGCGCAACTGCTGCGCCGCGCCTCGGTGGCACAGGAGTTGGCCACCTCCGGCATCCTCGATCCGGCCGCCTCGATCGTGCTGTACCAGACCGCGCACGCGGCCCGGCAGGCCGAGGACGAGCAACGTGAGGTCGCGGAGAGCGAACTCAGCCAGACACTGCGCGCTGTCTTCGCCGAGCCCGGCACCGTCCGGGCGGTACACGAGGCACCGGGCGGCCCGGAGGCGGTGGGCGAACTGACCGCGGCGGTGCGCCGCACCCCGATGGCCCGCCGGTTCCACAACGACGCCGTGCGCGCCGCGCGCGCCCTGCGGCGGCAGCGCGCGGTCCGCTGGTTCCGGCTCGCCGGGCACGCCCCGTTCCCGCTGGCCTTCGAGATGGACGACGAGCCCCCGCAGGCCCTGACCGCGGACGGAGTGGGTCGCTGAGCGGGTCGGGCGAAGCCCGCCCTGGTACGGCAGCGCCCCGAAGGGGCACGGGGGACTGGGCGACCAGCCGCAACGGTGTCGCACATGATCGACGGCCCATCGCCGCGCCTCAGCGCCCGGTACCAGGCCAACCGCGGCCCACACAGTGGCGGAAATCGGGCCACCGGGTGCCGATTGGCCCTTGTCCAGGCGCTGGTACCTCGGGTTTTGTCAGTTCCGTAGCGGCGGACCGGCCGAAGTGGACCTGAGGGCAGGTCCAGGGTCGAGCCGCGCGGTCCTACGATGGGCCTATCGCACACGTATCTCAACGAGTGAGGTCAATCTTGTCCACCACGCCCGCCAGCACCACTGCCAGCCCCGAGACCGGCACCGCGCGCGTCAAGCGCGGCATGGCCGAGCAGCTCAAGGGCGGTGTGATCATGGATGTGGTCACCCCGGAGCAGGCCAAGATCGCCGAGGACGCCGGTGCCGTCGCGGTCATGGCGCTTGAGCGGGTGCCCGCCGACATCCGCAAGGACGGCGGCGTGGCCCGCATGTCCGACCCCGACATGATCGACGGCATCATCAACGCGGTGTCGATCCCGGTCATGGCCAAGTCCCGGATCGGCCACTTCGTCGAGGCCCAGGTGCTCCAGGCACTCGGTGTGGACTACATCGACGAGTCCGAGGTCCTCACCCCCGCCGACGAGGTCAACCACAGCGACAAGTGGTCGTTCACCACGCCCTTCGTGTGCGGTGCGACCAACCTGGGCGAGGCGCTGCGCCGGATCGCCGAGGGCGCGGCCATGATCCGCTCCAAGGGCGAGGCGGGCACCGGCAACGTGGTCGAGGCGGTGCGCCACCTGCGGCAGATCAAGGGCGACATCGCCCGGCTGCGCGGCCTGGACAACCACGAGCTGTACGCCGCCGCCAAGGAGCTGCGCGCCCCCTACGAGCTGGTCAAGGAGGTCGCGACGCTCGGCAAGCTGCCCGTCGTGCTCTTCAGCGCCGGTGGTGTGGCCACCCCGGCCGACGCCGCGCTGATGATGCAGCTCGGCGCCGAGGGCGTCTTCGTCGGCTCCGGCATCTTCAAGTCCGGCGACCCGGCCCAGCGCGCCGCCGCGATCGTGAAGGCCACCACCTTCTACGACGACCCGAAGGTGATCGCCGACGTCTCCCGCGGCCTGGGCGAGGCCATGGTCGGCATCAACTGCGACACCCTCCCGGAGACCGAGCGCTACGCCAACCGCGGCTGGTAACCACCCGCCCCGAACCTCCGAAGGGCCGGGCCACGGCTGCGCCGTGGAGCTTGCGGGGGCACTCGCCCCCGCACCACGCCGCGCCGCCGTGGCCCGCCCGCCCAGCCGACAGACGCTTGCGAAAGGTTCCGCTGTGCCCAGTACCCCCACCGTCGGCGTGCTCGCCCTCCAGGGCGATGTACGGGAGCACACCGCCGCGTTGGAGGCCGCCGGTGTCCGGACCCGCCCCGTGCGCCGCCCCGAGGAACTCGACGGCGTGCACGGCCTGGTGATCCCGGGCGGCGAGTCCACCACAATGTCCAAGCTGGCCATCGTCTTCGGGCTGCTGGACCCGCTGCGCGCCCGGATACGCGGCGGAATGCCCGCCTACGGCTCCTGCGCGGGCATGATCATGCTCGCCGACAAGATCCTCGACGGCCGGGACGACCAGGAGACCATCGGCGGCATCGACATGACGGTGCGCCGCAACGCCTTCGGTCGGCAGAACGAGTCCTTCGAGGCCGCCGTCGAGATCGCAGGCGTCGAGGGCGGCCCCTGCGAGGGCGTGTTCATACGCGCGCCCTGGGTCGAGTCCGTGGGCGCCGGGGTCGAGGTGCTCGCGCGGCTGGAGGACGAGACGATCGTCGCGGTACGCCAGGGCCACCTGCTGGCCACCTCCTTCCACCCGGAGCTGACCGGAGACCACCGGGTGCACGCGCTGTTCGCGGACATGGTGCGGCAGTCGGGGTGAAAAGCCGGACCGTGTGATCCCGGTAGGATCACAAGTGTTCGTTGGCGGTTTGGTGACGTGAAGGAGACAGGCGGATGTCCGGCCACTCTAAATGGGCTACGACGAAGCACAAGAAGGCCGTGATTGATGCCAAGCGCGGCAAACTCTTCGCGAAGCTGATCAAGAACATCGAGGTCGCGGCCCGGATGGGCGGCGCCGACCTCGACGGCAACCCGACGCTCTACGACGCCGTACAGAAGGCCAAGAAGAGCTCGGTCCCGAACAAGAACATCGACAGCGCGATCAAGCGCGGCGCGGGCCTGGAGGCGGGCGGCGCCGACTACGAGACCATCATGTACGAGGGCTACGGCCCCAACGGTGTCGCGGTGCTGATCGAGTGCCTCACGGACAACCGCAACCGCGCCGCCTCCGAGGTGCGTGTCGCGATGACCCGCAACGGCGGCTCCATGGCCGACCCGGGCTCGGTGGCGTACCTGTTCAACCGCAAGGGCGTGGTGATCGTCCCGAAGAACGGCCTGAGCGAGGACGACGTGCTCGGCGCGGTGCTCGACGCGGGCGCCGAGGAGGTCAACGACCTCGGCGAGTCCTTCGAGGTGCTCAGCGAGGCCACCGACCTGGTCCCGGTGCGCAAGGCGCTGCAGGAGGCGGGCATCGACTACGAGTCCGCCGACGCCAACTTCGTCCCCACCATGCAGGTGGAGCTGGACGAGGAGGGCGCGCGCAAGATCTTCAAGCTGATCGACGCCCTTGAGGACAGCGACGACGTGCAGAACGTGTTCGCCAACTTCGACGTCCCGGACGACATCATGGAGAAGGTCGAAGCCTGAGCCTCCTGACGGGGGGCCGGTGGGAAACACCCCACCGGCCCCCCGTCGTTGTCGGTGGCACCCGATAACCTCCGAAGAACAGCTGATCGACGGCGTGAAGGGAGGGGCGAGGTGCGTGTGCTCGGAGTGGACCCGGGACTGACCCGCTGCGGCATCGGCGTGGTGGACGGTGCGCCCGGAAAACCGTTGCGTATGGCGGGAGTTGGCGTCGTGCGGACTCCGGCCGACGCGGACATCGGCGAGCGCCTGGTGCTGATCGAACGCGGCATAGAGGCCTGGCTGGACGAGCACCGGCCGCAATACGTCGCCGTGGAGCGGGTGTTCAGCCAGCACAACGTCCGTACCGTGATGGGCACCGCGCAGGCCAGTGCCGTCGCGATGCTCTGCGCCGCCCGCCGCGGTCTGCCCGTCGCCCTGCACACTCCCAGTGAGGTCAAGGCCGCCGTCACCGGCACCGGCCGGGCCGAGAAGGCGCAGGTCGGCGCCATGGTGACCCGGCTGCTACGGCTTGACGCCCCGCCGAAGCCCGCCGACGCCGCCGACGCGCTGGCCCTGGCCATCTGCCACATCTGGCGTGGCACGGCCAGCGACCGGCTACGACAGGCCGTCGCCGCCCAGCGGCTCCGTACTCCGAAAGGCACCGCATGATCGCCTTTGTCAGTGGGCCGGTCGCGGCCCTGTCCCCGGACACCGCGGTCGTGGAGGTCGGCGGTGTGGGGATGTCCGTGCAGTGCACTCCCGGCACCCTGGCCGCGCTGCGGGTGGGGGAGTCGGCCCGGCTGGCCACCTCCCTGGTGGTACGCGAGGACTCGCTCACCCTCTACGGCTTCGCCGACGACGATGAGCGGCAGGTCTTCGAACTGCTGCAGACCGCGAGCGGAGTTGGGCCCCGGCTCGCCCAGGCCATGCTCGCCGTCCACTCGCCCGACGCCCTGCGCCTCGCCGTCGCCACGGACGACGAGAAGGCGCTCACCGCGGTGCCCGGCATCGGCAAGAAGGGCGCGCAACGGCTGCTGCTGGAGCTCAAGGACCGGCTCGGTGCCCCCGTGGGCACCGGCACCGCCGCCACCTCCGTGGCCGCCGCACCCCCACCGTGGCGCGACCAACTCCACGCCGCCCTGGTCGGGTTGGGGTACCAGCCCCGGCAGGCCGACGAGGCGGTCACCGCCGTCGCACCCGAGGCGGAGGCCGAGGGCGGCACGCCCAACGTCTCGGCGCTGCTGCGCTCCGCCCTGAAGACCCTGGGCCGCGCCCGCTGAGCGCTGCGCTGGGAGTGCGGCGAGGTGCCATGGTTCGTCCGCGGCACCATGGTGGCTGGTCGCGCCCACGCGGCGGAGCCGCACATGAACACAGCCCCGCGCCCCTTCAGAGCGCTGCCGCACCGCGGCGGACCTCGCCCGACCCGCTTGCCCGCCGAACCGCATCAAGTCCGCCCCGACGAAGGACAGACCCACCCATGAACTGGGACGACCCGGTACCAGAGACCGACCAGCGGCTGGTCGCCGCAGCCGCCGACGGGGAGGAGCGCGCCGTCGAGGCCGCCCTGCGGCCCAAGGACCTCGGCGAGTTCATCGGTCAGGAGCGGGTCCGCGAACAGCTCGACCTGGTGCTCAAGGCGGCCCGCCAGCGCGGCGGCACAGCCGACCACGTGCTGCTCTCCGGCGCCCCCGGCCTCGGCAAGACCACCCTGTCGATGATCATCGCCGCCGAGATGGGCGCCCCGATCCGGATCACCTCGGGACCCGCCATCCAGCACGCGGGCGACCTGGCCGCGATCCTGTCCTCGCTCACCGAGGGCGAGGTCCTCTTCCTCGACGAGATCCACCGGATGTCCCGGCCCGCCGAGGAGATGCTCTACATGGCGATGGAGGACTTCCGGGTCGACGTGATCGTCGGCAAGGGGCCCGGAGCCACCGCCATCCCGCTGGAGCTGCCGCCGTTCACCCTGGTCGGCGCCACCACCAGGGCGGGTCTGCTGCCGCCCCCGCTGCGCGACCGGTTCGGCTTCACCGGCCACATGGAGTTCTACGCGCCCACCGAGCTGGAGCGCGTGGTGCGCCGCTCCGCGGATCTGCTCGACGTGGCGATCGACCCCGAGGGCGCCGCCGAGATCGCCGGGCGCTCCCGCGGGACCCCGCGGATCGCCAACCGCCTGTTGCGCCGGGTCCGCGACTATGCCCAGGTCAAGGCGGACGGTGTGATCACCCGCGAGGTCGCCGCGCAGGCGCTCGACGTGTACGAGGTTGACCTGCGCGGTCTGGACCGACTGGACCGCGCGGTGCTGGACGCCCTGTTGCGACTGTTCGGCGGCGGACCAGTGGGACTGTCGACACTGGCGGTCGCAGTGGGAGAGGAGAGGGAGACGGTGGAGGAGGTGGCCGAGCCGTTCCTGGTACGTGAGGGGCTGCTGGCGCGCACGCCCCGTGGCCGCATCGCCACTCCCGCCGCATGGTCCCACCTGGGCCTGGTGCCGCCGCAGCAGCCGAACCCGCCCGGTCAGCAGGGGCTGTTCGGCCAGTGACGGCGCGGGGCACTCGCCGCTTTCGGAACCCCCGTGTAATGCTGGTCGTTGTTCCCAAGGTGCGGCGGGTTCGCCTAGACTCCGCCGATGCCCTCCCCTCCAGGACGGCATTCGCACACCCATCCCGTAGACCAGGCCGCACCCCCGTGGCCGCGCGAAGGAAAACCCCCAGGCCGTGAACATCGCCACGCTTCTCCCCTTCATCCTGATCATCGGCGTCATGCTGCTCATGACCCGCTCGGCCAAGAACAAGCAGCGCCAGGCCGCCGAGATGCGCAACCAGATGCAGCCCGGTTCGGGCGTACGGACCATCGGCGGCATGATCGCCAAGGTCAAGGAGGTCCGCGACACGACCGTCCTGCTGGAGGTCGCCCCGGGCGTCCACTCGCTGTACGCCAAGAACGCCGTCGGCGCGGTGCTGAGCGACGAGGAGTACGACAGCCTCGTCAACAACGACGTCCCGCTCACCTTCGAGGAGCACACCGTCGTCGACGGCACCCCGGTCACCAAGCCCGCCGACGAGCCGGAGCACGCCACCGAGTCCCAGGACGAGGAGGCCGTCAACCTGGACAAGGCCGCTGCCACCGACGGCGAGGGCACCGACGTCAAGGACGAGGTGCGCGACGCCGACACGGCGAAGGACGCCAAGGACAGCGAGAAGTAAGTCGCGGGTTCAGGGCTAGGCTGAAGGCCCTGCGTCCAGTACGTCCGGCACGTCCTCACATCATTCGTGGCCGTTCCGCGACTGCAAGCCGACGCGGAAACGGTTGGACAGGGAGAAACGAGAAGGTGGCAGCACCCAAGAAGGGGCGCAGGTCGCCGGGGGCCCACGGGTACCCCGGCCGCGCGCTGGCCGTGATCCTGGTGGCTCTGGTCGCGCTCACCGGAGGCATGTTCATCTCCGGGCACACCACCCCGCGGCTGGGCATCGACCTCGCCGGTGGCACCGAGATCACGTTGACCGCGAAGAACACTCCGGGTCAGGCCAACGCGATCAACAAGGCCAACATGGACACCGCGGTCAACATCATCAACAAGCGGGTCAACGGACTGGGTGTCTCCGAGGCGGAGGTGCAGACCCAGGGCGATCGCAACATCATTGTTGACATCCCCCGGGGCACCAACACCGACCAGGCGGTGAAGCAGGTCGGCACCACCGCCCAGCTGTTCTTCCGCACCGTCGTCACCGAGGCGAACAACACCCCGGCTGGCGGCAACAAGCCGTCGCCGAGCCCCTCCGGCAGCCCGTCCTCCGCCCCGTCCGGCTCCCCGTCGAGCGCGGGCAAGAACGGCGCCAGCGCCAAGCCCTCGACCTCCCCGCCGCCCAGCCCCACCACCCAGGGCCGGGCGGTCACCGACGCCGTCAAGGCGGCCGCTTCCAGCAGCCCCAAGGCGTCCGCGTCGGCCGCCCCCTCAGCCAACCCGTCCGCGGCCAGCACGCCCCCGCCGACCCCCGGCGCCGCCAACGTGCCTCCCGCCGTGCAGAAGCAGTTCAACGCGCTGGACTGCTCCAACCGCACCCAGATGGCCAACGCCGGACTCGGCGCCAAGCCGACCGACACCACCGTCGCGTGCAGCCAGGACGGCAAGACCAAGTACATCCTCGGCCCCTCCCAGGTCGACGGTAAGCAGGTCACCGGCGCCAAGTCGGTCTACGACACCCAGTCCGGCGAGGGCTGGATCGTCACGCTGGAGTTCAGCTCCGCGGGCGGCAAGAAGTTCGCCGACGTCACCGGCCAGCTCGCCAAGCAGCAGCCGCCGAACAACCAGTTCGCCATCGTGCTGGACAACCAGGTCGTCTCGGCGCCCTCGGTCTCCCAGCCGATCACCGGCGGATCGGCCCAGATCTACGGCAACTTCACCCAGCAGTCCTCCGAGGACCTGGCCAACGTGCTGTCCTACGGCGCGCTGCCGCTGTCCTTCGCCACCTCGGACGTCACCACCGTCTCCCCGCAGCTCGGCGGTGAGCAGTTGCACGGCGGCCTGATCGCCGGTGCCTTCGGCCTGGCGCTGGTGGTGCTCTACCTGCTGGCGTACTACCGCGGCCTGAGCTTCGTCGCCGTGGTCAGCCTGGTGGTCTCCGCCGCGCTCACCTACACGATCATGACGCTGCTCGGCCCGGCGATCGGCTTCGCGCTGAACCTGCCCGCGGTCTGCGGTGCCATCGTCGCCATCGGTATCACGGCGGACTCGTTCATCGTGTACTTCGAGCGGATCCGCGACGAACTGCGCGGCGGGCGCAGCCTCGCCCCGGCGGTCCAGCGGGCCTGGCCGCGGGCCCGGCGCACCATCTTGGTGTCCGACTTCGTGTCGTTCCTCGCCGCCGCCGTGCTGTTCGTCTGCTCGGTCGGCAAGGTGCAGGGCTTCGCCTTCACCCTGGGCCTGACCACCCTGCTCGACGTGGTCGTGGTCTACCTGTTCACCAAGCCGCTGATGACGATCCTGGCGCGCCGCAGGTTCTACGCGCAGGGCCACCCCTGGTCCGGGCTCAACCCGAAGAGCCTGGGCGTCCAGGCACCGCTGCGCCGTGGCCGTCCCACCGCCCGCCCCGAAGCCAAGGAGGCCTGATGTCCCGGCTCGGTAATCTCGGTCACCGTCTGCACCGGGGCGAGGTCTCCTACGACTTCGTCGGCAAGCGCAAGCTCTGGTACGGCGTCTCCATCGTCATCACCCTGGTGGCGATCATCGGTCTCGCCGTCAACGGCCTGAACAAGGGCATCGAGTTCTCCGGCGGCGCGGTCTTCACCACGCCCAAGACCTCGGTGTCGACGTCCGACGCGCAGACCAGGGCACAGAGCGTCATCTCCGGGCACCACGACGTCGTAGCGCAGCAGCTCGGCACCGGCGGCCTGCGGATCCAGGTCAGCGGCATCGACGCCACCACCGCGGGCACGGTCAAGCAGGACCTCGCCAAGGAACTGAACGTCGACCCCAACTCCATCTCCCCGCAGGTGGTCGGCCCGAGCTGGGGCCAGGAGATCTCCCAGAAGGCCGAACTCGGCCTGGTCATCTTCATGGTCCTGGTGGTGCTCTACCTCGCCGTCGCCTTCGAGTGGCGGATGGCGGTCTCCGCCCTGGTCGCCCTGATCCACGACCTCACCATCACCATCGGCGTGTACGCGATCGTCGGCTTCGAGGTCACCCCGGGTACGGTCATCGGCCTGCTGACCATCCTCGGTTACTCGCTCTACGACACCGTGGTGGTCTTCGACGGCCTGAAGGAGAGCACCAAGGGCATCACCAGCCAAACCCGCTTCACCTACAGCGAGTTGGCCAACCGCAGCCTCAACCAGACGCTGGTGCGGTCCATCAACACCACCGTGGTCGCCCTGCTGCCGGTCGCCGCGCTGCTGTTCGTCGGCGGCGGGCTGCTCGGCGCGGGCATGCTCAACGACATCGCGCTGGCGCTGTTCGTGGGTCTGGCGGCCGGTGCCTACTCCTCGATCTTCATCGCCACCCCGCTGGTCGCCTCCCTCAAGGAAGGCACTCCGGAGATGCGCGCGCTCGCCAAGCGGGTCAAGGCCAAGCGAGCCGCGGCCCAGGTCAGCGGCGAGGGCGAGGAGCCGCAGGACGCGGTGCCCGCGGGCACCGACGACGAGCCGGTCGAGGCGGCCGCCGCCACTGTCGGCGGCCAA
The DNA here is from genome assembly GCA_037034305.1 of Streptomyces sp. PLK1-5. GTDB lineage: Bacteria > Actinomycetota > Actinomycetes > Streptomycetales > Streptomycetaceae > Streptantibioticus_A. The sequence continues at coordinate 286,428 of JBAGJY010000002.1, read as the reverse complement.
CGCCGTCAGCCCACCGCCCGCTCCCGCGGCCGCGGCCGCCCGTCCGGCAAGCGCCGCTGAGCCAGGAGACACACCAGTGACCACGGCGGACACCGCCCGATCCAACCTGCGTGAACTGCTGCTCAGCCGGATCCGCGACGTACCGGACTACCCGAAGCCGGGCGTGGTGTTCAAGGACATCACCCCGCTGCTCGCCGACCCGACGGCGTTCGGCGCCCTCACCGACGCCCTGGCCGCGCTGTGCGTGGGCCTCGGCGCCGACAAGGTCGTCGGCCTCGAAGCCCGCGGCTTCATACTCGCCGCCCCGGCGGCGGCCAAGGCGGAGACCGGCTTCGTACCGGTGCGCAAGGCGGGCAAGCTGCCCGGCAGCACCCTGCGGCAGGGATACGAGCTGGAGTACGGAACGGCCGAGATCGAGGTCCACTCGGACGCCTTCGGGCCGGGGGACCGAGTCCTCGTCGTCGACGACGTGCTGGCCACCGGCGGCACCGCCGAAGCCTCGCTGGACCTGATCCGACGCGCGGGCGCCGAGGTGGCGGGCCTCGCGGTGCTGATGGAACTCGGTTTCCTCGGCGGCCGCGCCCGTCTCGCCCCGGCCCTGGCGGGGGCGCCCCTGGAGGCGCTCATCGTCGTCTGACGCCCAGCAGCACCACGACGGAGGCGGGTTCCCGGCCGGGGAGCCCGCCTCCGCGCGTGTGCGTCAGCCGCCGACAGCCGTCGCACGCGGTCCTGGCCGACACACCGATACCATGGGATTCCGACCCGCTTGAGGAGTGCCCTTGCCAGACGAGGCCCAGCCGCTCACCGCCGGGGGCGGAAACGACACGTCGCGGTCCGCGCCGACCCCTTCCGGGAAGTCCACGGACGGCACCCTTGCCCGGACGCCCTCCGACGTCAGCGCCGCCCGTACCGCCAAGCCCGGCCCGGGCACGGTACCGGCGCGCTCCGGCGGCTCCTCCAACCGGGTGAGGGCCCGGCTCGCCCGGCTCGGCGTGCAGCGCTCCAGCCCGTACAACCCGGTGCTGGAACCGCTGCTGCGGATCGTGCGCAGTAACGATCCGAAGATCGACTCCTCCGGGTTGCGGCAGATCGAGCGGGCCTACCAGGTCGCCGAGCGCTGGCACCGCGGCCAGAAGCGCAAGAGCGGCGACCCGTACATCACCCACCCGCTGGCCGTCACCACCATCCTGGCCGAACTGGGCATGGACCCGGCGACGTTGATGGCCGGGCTGCTGCACGACACCGTCGAGGACACCGAGTACGGCCTGGACACGCTGCGCCGCGACTTCGGCGAGCAGGTCGCGCTGCTGGTGGACGGCGTCACCAAGCTGGACAAGGTCAAGTTCGGCGAGGCCGCGCAGGCCGAGACGGTGCGCAAGATGGTCGTCGCCATGGCCAAGGACCCGCGCGTCCTGGTCATCAAGCTCGCCGACCGGCTGCACAACATGCGCACCATGCGCTACCTCAAGCGGGAGAAGCAGGAGAAGAAGGCCCGCGAGACGCTGGAGATCTACGCCCCGCTGGCGCACCGGCTGGGCATGAACACCATCAAGTGGGAACTGGAGGACCTCGCCTTCGCGATCCTCTACCCGAAGATGTACGACGAGATCGTACGGCTGGTCGCCGAGCGTGCCCCCAAGCGCGACGAGTACCTCGCGGTGGTCACCGACCAGGTCCAGCAGGACCTGCGCGCCGCCCGCATCAAGGCCACCGTCACCGGCCGCCCCAAGCACTACTACAGCGTCTACCAGAAGATGATCGTGCGTGGCCGGGACTTCGCCGAGATCTACGACCTGGTGGGCATCCGCGTCCTGGTCGACACCGTCCGCGACTGCTACGCGGCGCTGGGCACCATCCACGCGCGGTGGAACCCGGTGCCCGGGCGGTTCAAGGACTACATCGCGATGCCCAAGTTCAACATGTACCAGTCGCTGCACACGACGGTCATCGGGCCCAGCGGCAAGCCGGTCGAGATCCAGATCCGCACCTTCGACATGCACCGCCGCGCCGAGTACGGCATCGCCGCGCACTGGAAGTACAAGCAGGAGGCGGTCGCCGGTGCCTCCAAGGTGCGCACCGACAGCCCCAGGGCGGCCAAGTCGGACGACGCCGTCAACGACATGGCGTGGCTGCGGCAGTTGCTCGACTGGCAGAAGGAGACCGAGGACCCGGGCGAGTTCCTGGAGTCGCTGCGGTTCGACCTGTCGCGCAACGAGGTCTTCGTCTTCACCCCCAAGGGCGATGTCATAGCGCTGCCCGCGGGCGCCACTCCGGTGGACTTCGCGTACGCGGTGCACACCGAGGTCGGCCACCGCACCATCGGCGCGCGGGTCAACGGCCGCCTGGTGCCGCTGGAGTCGACGCTGGACAACGGCGACCTGGTCGAGGTCTTCACCTCCAAGGCTCCGGGCGCCGCGCCGTCCCGGGACTGGCTGGGCTTCGTCAAGTCGCCGAGGGCCCGGAACAAGATCCGCGCCTGGTTCTCCAAGGAGCGCCGCGAGGAGGCCATCGAGCAGGGCAAGGAAGCCATCGCCCGCGCGATGCGCAAGCAGAACCTGCCGATCCAGCGGGTGCTGACCGGCGACTCACTGGTCACCCTGGCGCACGAGATGCGCTACCCGGACATATCGGCGCTCTACGCGGCGATCGGCGAGGGGCACATCACCGCGCAGTCGGTGGTGCAGAAGCTGGTCGAGGCGCTCGGCGGCGAGGAGGGCGCGACCGAGGACATCGCCGAGGTCACCACGCCGTCGCGCAGCCGCGCCAAGCGGCGGGCGAACGCCGACCCCGGCGTGATCGTCAAGGGTGAGCGGGACGTATGGGTCAAGCTGTCCCGGTGCTGTACGCCGGTGCCGGGCGATCCCATCATCGGCTTCGTCACCCGGGGCAACGGGGTCTCGGTGCACCGGGCGGACTGCGTCAACGTGGACTCGCTGTCCCAGCAGCCGGAGCGGATCATCGAGGTGGAGTGGGCGCCGACCCAGTCCTCGGTCTTCCTGGTGGCCATTCAGGTCGAGGCGCTGGACCGGTCGCGGTTGCTGTCCGATGTGACGCGCGTGCTGTCCGATCAGCATGTCAACATCCTGTCGGCGGCCGTTCAGACCTCTCGCGACCGGGTCGCGACGTCCCGCTTCACCTTTGAGATGGGCGATCCCAAGCATCTGGGGCACGTGCTGAAGGCGGTACGGGGTGTGGAGGGCGTCTACGACGTGTACCGGGTGACGTCGGGGCGGGCGCGGTAGCGTCTTTCCCCGATCCCGCCCCTTCCCGAAACTGGGGCTCCGCCCCGAACCCCGGTCCTCAAACGCCGGACGGGCTTGGCTCGGGGGCTTCGCCCCCGGGCCCCCTTTGTCCTCAAACGCCGGACGGGCTGGATGGAACGCGCCGGACGGGCTGGATACAACTGGGTACAGCGCGCCGGAGCGGCTGGATACAACGCGCCGGACGGGCTTGGCAAGCAGCCCGTCCGGCGTTTTAGGACGACGCGAGGTGGCGTGGACTAACCGCCGAACTCCTGGAGGCCCTTCAGGGCCTGGTCCAGGAGTGCCTGGCGGCCCTCCAGCTCCTTGGCGAGCTTGTCGGCCTTGGCCGTGTTGCCCGCCGTTCGCGCAGCCTCAAGCTGCTGCTTCAACTTGTCGACCGCGGCCTGGAGTTGACCCGTGAGCCCGGCAGCGCGGGCCCGCGCCTCCGGGTTCGTACGCCGCCACTCGGCCTCCTCCGCGTCCTGGATGGCCCGCTCCACCGCGTGCATCCGGGACTCGATCCTCGGGCGGGCATCCCGCGGCACATGGCCGATGGCCTCCCACCGCTCGTTGATCGACCTGAAGGCGGCCCGCGCCGCCTTCAGGTCCGTCACCGGCAGCAGCTTCTCCGCCTCGATCGCCAACTCCTCCTTCAGCGCCAGGTTTTCGCGCTGCTCGGAGTCGCGCTCGGCGAACACCTCGGCTCGGGCCGCGAAGAAGACGTCCTGGGCGCTGCGGAAGCGGTTCCACAGGTCGTCCTCGGCCTCCCGCTGGGCCCGGCCCGCGGCCTTCCAGTCCGCCATCAGCTCGCGGTAACGGGCCGCCGTCGGCCCCCAGTCGGTGGAGTCGGAGAGCGCCTCCGCCTCCTGGACCAGCCTCTCCTTGAGCTTGCGGGCCTCCTCGCGCTGCGCGTCGAGCGAGGCGAAGTGCGCCTTGCGGCGCTTGGAGAAGACGGAGCGGGCGTGGCTGAACCGGTGCCACAGCTCGTCATCAGTCTTGCGGTCCAGGCGCGGCAGGCTCTTCCAGGTGTCCACCAGGGCCCGCAGCCGCTCACCGGCGCTGCGCCACTGCTCGCTGGTGGCCAGCTGCTCCGCCTCGGCGACCAGGTTCTCCTTGGCGCCGCGCGCCTCGTCCGACGCCTTGGCCTTGGCCGCCTTGCGCTCCTCACGGCGCGTCTCGACCTGCTCCACGAGGGCGTCGAGACGCTTGGTGAGCGCGTCCAGATCACCCACCGCGTGCGCCTCGCTCACCGTGGCCCGCAGGTGCTCGATCGCGGTCATGGCGTCCTTGGCGGACAGGTCGGTGGTGCGCACCCGGCGTTCGAGGAGGCCGATTTCGACGACGAGTCCGTCGTACTTGCGCTTGAAATAGGCCAGCGCCTCGTCGGGAGAGCCCGCCTGCCACGAACCGACAACCCGCTCACCGTCGGCCGTCCGCACGTACACGGTCCCCGTCTCGTCGACGCGTCCCCATGGGTCGCTGCTCACAGCGCCTCCTCCACGTGATGCCCGGCCCGTCCAGCGGTGCGCGGGCATCGTCCACAGTTTCCTCCGGCCGGGCCTCGCCCTGGCCGCTCCGACGTGCTGCTGATGGTGGTTCCGACCGCATTCGGATTCCGCGAGGGCGGCAGCCGTCGGCGCGGGCGCCCGCAGCGCGGTCCGCGGCCACTCCGGAGAGCGACCGTCACCTTGTACAACGCCAACATAGGCGAACCGCGCCCCGGCTGTCCGCATCCCGCACGACCGGAATTCACGACTGCGTGACGGTCGCCTTGTTGATCACCACTGTGGCGTTGGGCTTTCCGTCGCCCGGGTTGTTGGAATCGTCCTCGCCCGCGGCGGCGATCTTCTGGAGCACCTTCATGCCGTCGGAGTCAATGGTGCCGAACGGGGTGTACGAGGCGGGCAGCGGGCTGTCCTTGTAGACCAGGAAGAACTGGCTGCCGCCGGTGTGCGGCTGGCCGGTGTTGGCCATCGCGATGGTGCCCGCCGGGTAGGTGCCCTTGGCGATCGCGGGGGCCTTGAGGTTCTCGTCCGGCAGGGTGTAGCCGGGGCCGCCCTGGCCGGTGCCCTTGGGGTCGCCGCACTGGAGCACGTAGATGCCGCTGGTGGTGAGCCGGTGGCACCTGGTGTGGTCGAAGAAGCCCTGGTCGGCCAGGAACTTGAAGGAGTTCACGGTGTGCGGCGCGTCCGTCGCGTCCAGCTTCAGCCTGATGTCACCGCAGGTGGTGGCCAGGTCCATGGCGTACGAGGCCCTGGTGTCGATGGACATCGACGGCTCGGACGTCCACTGCTTGGTGCCGGGGGAGCCCGGGGCGGGCTTGGCGCACGGGTCCGGCGCCTTGCTGGTGGGCGTCGCGGACGCGGAGCTGGCGGCGTCGGCGGTGGTCTTCTTGTCGCCGCCGAGACCGGTGGAGGCCCACGCCGCGGCGCCCGCAGCCAGCACGACGGCGACCACACCGGCGATCGCCGCGTTGCGCTTGCGGGCTCTGCCGCGCTGCTGGGCGCGCCGCTGCTGCTGGCGCAGGTACTTCTCGCGGGCGAGTTGGCGCCGCCGCTGATCCTTGCTGACCACTTCTGCTTCTCCCGGGTGTGCCGTGGCGCTAGCCGTTACCGCTAGGTCTGCTGCGGTGACGATACGGGACCGGTGCGAGACCCGCGACGATGCGGGTTCGCTTGTCTCGTACCGCCGCCGGTAGGCTCGTCGTCTGCAGAAACCTGCTGCGTAGACCGACGCGGACGACAGAAGGACGATCGTGCTCATTGCCGGGTTCCCCGCCGGGGCCTGGGGGACCAACTGCTATCTGGTCGCCCCCGCCGCCGGTGAGGAGTGCGTGATCATCGACCCGGGCCACGAAGCGGCCCGCGGTGTCGAGGAGACCATCGCCAAGCACCGTCTCAAGCCGGTGGCCGTCGTCCTCACCCACGGCCATCTCGACCATGTCGCCTCCGTCGTTCCGGTGTGTGGCGCCCATGGTGTGCCCGCCTGGATCCACCCCGAGGACCGCTACATGATGAGCGACCCCGAGAAGGCGCTGGGCAGCTCCATCGGCCAGCAGCTGATGGGCGAGCTGACGGTGGGGGAGCCCGACGACGTACGGGAGCTGACCGACGGTTCGGCGCTGTCCCTGGCGGGCCTGGAGCTGACCGTCTCGCATGCGCCCGGCCATACCAGGGGGTCGGTGACCTTCCGGTTGCCCGAGACGGCGGACATCCCGCCGGTGCTGTTCTCGGGCGACCTGCTGTTCGCCGGCTCCATCGGACGCACCGACCTGCCCGGCGGCTCCCACGCCGAGATCCTCGAATCGCTGGCGCGTGTGTGCCTGCCGCTCGACGACTCGACCGTGGTGCTGTCCGGCCACGGCCCCCAGACCACCATCGGCCGCGAACGCGCCACCAACCCGTACCTGCGCGAGGTGGCCAGCGGCCTCGGAGCCGACACCACGGCTCCGCGACGAGGATTGTGACGACTCTCCGTTGAGTACCTTTACCGCCCCCAAGGGCACGTACGACCTGCTCCCGCCGGACTCCTCGGTGTTCCTCGCGGTACGTGAGGCGATCTCCGCACCGCTCAAGCGCGCCGGATACGGCTACGTCGAGACCCCCGGCTTCGAGGCCGTCGAACTCTTCGCACGCGGTGTCGGCGAGTCCACCGACATCGTGACCAAGGAGATGTACACCCTCACCACCAAGGGCGGCGACGAGCTGGCGCTGCGCCCCGAGGGCACCGCCTCCGTGCTGCGCGCCGCGCTGGAGGCCAACCTGCACAAGCTCGGCAACCTGCCGGTCAAGCTGTGGTACTCCGGCTCGTACTACCGCTACGAGCGTCCGCAGAAGGGCCGCTACCGGCACTTCTCGCAGGTCGGCGCGGAAGCGCTGGGCGCGGAGGACCCGGCGCTCGACGCCGAGTTGATCATCCTGGCGTTCGACGCCTACCGCTCGCTGGGCCTGCGGAACTTCCGGCTGCTGCTGAACTCGCTGGGCGACCAGGAGTGCCGTCCCGTCTACCGCGCGGCGCTCCAGGAGTTCCTGCGCGCCCTCGACCTGGACGAGGACACCCGGCGCCGGGTCGAGATCAACCCGCTGCGGGTGCTGGACGACAAGCGCGAGGCGGTGCAGAAGCAGCTGGCCGGCGCCCCGATGATGCGCGACCACCTGTGCGAGGCGTGCAAGGCGTACCACGAGCAGGTGCGCGAGCTGCTGACCGCGGCGGGCGTGGTGTTCGAGGACGATCCCAAGCTGGTGCGCGGTCTGGACTACTACACCAGGACCACCTTCGAGTTCGTGCACGACGGCCTCGGCTCGCAGTCCGCGGTCGGCGGCGGTGGCCGCTACGACGGGCTGTCCGAGATGATCGGCGGCCCGGCGCTGCCGTCGGTGGGCTGGGCGCTGGGCGTCGACCGCACCGTGCTGGCGCTGCAGGCCGAGGGCGTCGAGCTCGAACTGCCCGCGCACACCGACGTGTTCGCGGTGCCGCTGGGCGAGGCGGCGCGCCGGGTGCTGTTCTCGCTCGTCACCGACCTGCGTCGGCAGGGCGTGGCGACGGACTTCGCGTACGGCGGCAAGGGGCTGAAGAACGCGATGAAGTCGGCCAACCGGTCCGGCGCCCGGTTCGCGGTCGTCGCCGGTGAACGCGACCTCGCGGAGGGCACCGTGCAGCTGAAGGACCTGGCCAGCGGCGAGCAGACCGCGGTGCCGCTGGACGCCCTGGCCTCCGCCGTGCGCGAGCGGCTCGGCTGAACCACCGCCCGGGTTCGTACGTAGCGACAGGGGGGACCGGATATGCGCCGTCCGGTCCCCCGTTCCGTCAATCCGGGGCCGCCCGGCTCACTCGGCGACCCCGCTCCGCCGGGGCACACCGTGGGGCACAATGAGGCACCCTGGAACAGGCGACCACCACGGACACGGGGACGACAGAAGGCGATATGACGACATCAGCGCTTGACGAGGCCCGCACCGACGAGCGGGAACGGACGACGGACCTGATCGCAGCGGGCCGGGCGCTCGGCGTGCTGCTCGTGGTCTGCGGTGTGCTGGGCCTGATCGCCTCCTGGTACATCACCCTGGATGAGTTCGAGCTGTACAAGAACCCCAACTTCGTTCCCGGGTGCAGCCTCAACCCGATCATCTCCTGCGGCAACATCATGAAGAGCGCCCAGGCGAAGGTCTTCGGCTTCCCCAACCCGATGATCGGCCTGGTCGCCTACCCGGTGGTGATCTGCGTCGGCATGGCGGTGCTCTCCGGCGCCCGCTTCCGCCGCTGGTTCTGGCTCGGCCTGCAGGGGGGCACGCTCTTCGGCGTCGGCTTCGTGACCTGGCTCCAGTACGAGTCGCTCTACTCGATCGGCTCGCTGTGCCCGTGGTGCATGCTCGCCTGGGCCGCGACCATCGCCGCCTTCTGGTACACGCTCGTGCACAACATCAAGCACGACGTCATCCGGGCACCGCGGGGGCTGCGCTCGGTGGTGCTGGAGTTCCACTGGGCGGTTCCGGTGCTCTGGTACGGCGTGATCCTCATGCTGATCCTGACCCGCTGGTGGTCGTACTGGAGCACGCTGCTCTGAGCAGGTCGGGCGAAGTCAGCCGCGGTCCCCAGTGGAGCGCTCAGCTCGTGCGGCCGGGCACTGTCACAGGGGTGTCCTAGGCTTCTTGGCGTGGAACCGGATCTTTTCACCGCAGCTGCGGAAGAACGGCAGGAGAGGGAGCCGGGCGGCAGCCCGCTCGCCGTGCGGATGCGTCCGCGCACCCTTGACGAGGTGGTCGGTCAGCGGCATCTGCTGAAGACCGGCTCGCCGCTGCGCCGTCTCGTCGGTGAGGGCAGCGGCGGCCCGGCCGGTCCTGCCTCGGTGATCCTGTGGGGGCCGCCGGGCACCGGCAAGACCACGTTGGCGTATGTGGTCAGCCGTGCCACGAACCGGCGGTTCGTGGAGCTTTCGGCGATCACCGCGGGCGTCAAGGAGGTCCGCGCCGTCATCGACAGCGCCAAGCGGGAGTCGGGTGGGTACGGGCGCGAGACGCTGCTGTTCCTGGACGAGATCCACCGCTTCAGCAAGGCCCAGCAGGACTCGCTGCTTCCGGCGGTGGAGAACCGCTGGGTGACGCTGATCGCCGCCACCACCGAGAACCCGTACTTCTCGGTGATCTCGCCGCTGCTGTCCCGCTCGCTCCTGCTCACCCTGGAAGCGCTCACCGACGACGACCTGCGCGGCCTGCTGCACCGGGCGCTGGCCGACCCGCGCGGCCTGGCGGGCTCCGTCACACTGCCGCAGGACGCCGAGGCGCACCTGCTGCGGATCGCGGGCGGCGACGCCCGGCGGGCGCTGACCGCGCTGGAGGCGGGGGCGGGCTCGGCGCTGGCCAAGGGCGAGCCCGAGATCACCCTGGAGACGCTGGAAGCGGCGGTGGACCGGGCCGCGGTGAAGTACGACCGTGACGGCGACCAGCACTACGACGTGGCCAGCGCGCTCATCAAGTCCATCAGGGGATCCGATGTGGACGCCGCCCTGCACTATCTGGCCCGCATGATCGAGGCGGGTGAGGACCCGCGGTTCATCGCCCGGCGGCTGATGATCTCGGCGAGCGAGGACATCGGCCTGGCGGACCCGCAGGCGCTGCAGACCGCGGTCGCGGCGGCTCAGGCGGTGCAGATGATCGGGTTTCCGGAGGCCCGGATAACGCTGTCCCAGGCGACCATCGCGCTCGCGCTCGCGCCGAAGTCGAACGCCGCCTACCTGGCGATCGACGCGGCGCTCGGCGATGTGCGCAAGGGGCTGGCGGGGCCGGTCCCGCCGCATCTGCGGGACAGCCACTACAAGGGCGCGAGCAAGCTCGGGCACGGCGACGGCTACCAGTACCCGCACGACCTGCCGGGAGCCATCGCCGCCCAGCAGTACGCCCCGGACGAGGTGCACGGCAGGCGCTACTACGAGCCCACCCGCTACGGCGCGGAGGCGCGGTACGCCGATGTGCTGGACCGGGTCCGGGGCCGGTTGTCGGGGGAGTGAACGGCCCTTGGTCAGGCGGGCAGTTCCTCACGGTACTGCTCCAGGGCGGGGGCGGTCTTGGTGGCGGCGAACTCGACGATGCGGTAGTCGGCGACGCCCGCGATGGCGAACGGGTCCGTGGCGACCAGCGCTTCGACAGTGGCCCGGTCCGGGGCCACCGCGATCAGCACACCGCCGTCCCGGGGCTGCTTGCGGCCGGAGGCGATCACGACTCCGTCGGCGTACTGCTTGTCCAGCCATGCGACGTGGTCGGCGAGCGCGGCGTCGACGCGCTCCAGCGGTGCGGTGTAGGTCAATTCGACAACGAACATGATCAGGAGACTACGCCTCGCCCGACGCGCGCCCCGCGGCGTCCCGGGCGGTGTCGAACAACGCGTGCATCGCGCGCCGCAGTTGGCGGTGGTCGGCGACGGGAGCGGGGAAGTCGAAGCGCGCGTCGAAGGTGTGGCCTTCGCCGCTGAACCGCACCCGCAGCCCGAACCGGTCGAGCGCCACCGGCACCGCGCCGTACGGCGCCGCGCAGTGTCCGTTCCGCCCGCCGACCAGGGCGCACAGCCAGTCGAGTTGGCCGCCGTGGGCGGTGGCCAGGTGCTGTAGCAGTTCGGCCTCGTGGCTGGCGAACGGATCGGCCGCGGCGGCGGCGAACTCGTCGGGCTCGACCGGGTCGATGCCCCACAGGTCGTCCAGCCCGGCCTCGCCGAACTCAAGCCGCAGCCGTCCCGGCCGACCGTCGGGTACGGGGGTGAGCCAGCCCGCGACCCAGGCGTGCGCGCGGATCCGGTGGCGGACCGCGACCGGTGCGATGTCCGTGAACTCCAGCACAGCGGTGAGTTCGTCGTCCTCGGCGTGGGTGGCGGCGCGGACCGCGGGGGAGTCGGGGGCGAGGCACAGCACGATGTCTCCCTCCTCGGTCACCGCGCGCTCGAACGGCGTCATCCCGAACGGGTCGGCGCCCTCCAGCCCGGGAATGACGAGCAGCGCGGACGAGTTACCCTCGACGAGAGTTCGCAGGCGCTCCGCTGCCGTCGGCATCGTGAGCGCTTTTTCCTCTTCGGGACGCGGCTGACCATGCTGCTCGCCGACCACCGTTGTGGTGTGCTCCGCGCTGGGCGGCATGGGGTTCCCGGGTCGATTCATGCGATCTCCTCAGCTAAGGTAAGCCTCACCTAACTTACATGGAGGTCTGGAGAACGTGAACCAGTCGCGTCCCAAGGTCAAGAAGTCCCGCGCGCTCGGCATAGCGCTGACCCCGAAGGCCGTGAAGTACTTCGAGGCGCGCCCCTACCCGCCGGGACAGCACGGTCGCGGCCGCAAGCAGAGCAGTGACTACAAGGTGCGACTGCTGGAGAAGCAGCGGCTGCGCGCCCAGTACGACATCAGCGAGACGCAGATGCGGCGCGCCTACGACCGCGCCCGCAAGGTCGAGGGCAAGACCGGCGACGCGCTGATCATCGAGCTTGAGCGGCGTCTCGACGCGCTCGTGCTGCGGGCGGGGCTCGCCCGCACGATCTACCAGGCCCGTCAGATGGTGGTGCACGGTCACATCGAGGTGAACGGTCGCAAGGTGGACCGTCCCTCCTTCCGGGTCCGCCCGGACGACGTGGTGCGGGTACGGGAGCGCTCGCGCGCCAAGACCCCGTTCCTGGTGGCCCGTGAGGGCGGCTGGGCGGGCGACGGCGAGACCCCCAAGTACCTGGAGGTCAACCTGGACGCCCTGGCCTTCCGCCTGGACCGCGACCCGAACCGCCGCGAGATCCCGGTGATCTGCGACGAGCAGCTGGTCGTCGAGTACTACGCCCGCTGACCCGCGGTCAGCCGGGCACCGGCCCGCACCGCCGGGGGTCTGCACCCCGGCCCTCTCGCCGGGGCTCCGCTCCTGGCCCCCGGCCCTGACCGGGCCTGCGAGCTCGCGGGGTTTCGGGGTTTCGGCACCGCGAGCCGCACGGTGGGAGTTGATCGCCGTTGGCTGCCCTGGGGGCGAAGTCCCCAGGGCGACCCCGGCGGGGCGCGGGGAACCGCGCGACCAGCCACAACGGCGCCGCAGATGACCGACCCCGCAGCGCCGCCCTTCCAGCGGAGCGGTCAGCGGATGAGTGCGCGGGAGACCGCCGCCTCCAGGTCGGTGTGGGCGCCCCGGTCCAGCCCACGGCACTCCTCCAGCGCGGCCACCGCCGCCGCCGTGTCACCCTGCGCCAGCGCGATGTGCCCCAGCACGCGCAGCGCCTTGGCCCGCGCCTCGTCGTTGCCGCTCGGCTGCCGCAGCGCCCGGTCCAGCCAGTGCCGCCCCTCCGACAGCCGCCCGCAGCCGACCCAGAAGAACCACAGGCTGCCCGCCAGGTACTGGCCGATGTGCGGATCCGAGGCGCGCTCCAGGCCGAACTCCAGGGCGAGCCGAAGATTCCGCAGGTTCCGGTCGATCCGCGTCGCCACCTCGGCCCGCCCGGGCCCGAACCAGTCCAGCTCACACAAGGTGGCCAGGCCCAGGTACCAGTCGCGGTGCCGCCGCCGCAGCCGCTCGGTGTCACCCAGCGCCTCCAGCCACCCGGCGCCGTACTCCCGTACCGTCTCCAGCATCCGGTAGCGCACCCCGTCGGCCGTCTCGTCCCGGATCACCACGGACTGCGCCACCAGCGCCGCCACTGTCTCGCGCGCCTCGTCCGCGGGCAGTCCAGAGCCGGTGCACACGTACTCCACCGCGTCCAGGTCGAACTCCCCGGCGAACACCGACAACCGGGCCCACAGCAGGCGCTGCGCCGGAGTGCACAGCTCATGGCTCCAGCCGATCACCGCGCGCAGCGTCCGCTGGCGCGGCAAAGCGGTGCGGTCCCCGCCCGCCAGCAGCTGGAACCGGTCGGCGATCCGGTCCGCGATCCGCTCCACCGACATCGTCCGCAGCCGCACCGCGACCAGTTCCAGGGCGAGCGGCAGGCCGTCCAGCCGACGGCACAGCGCGCCGACCGCCGCCCGGTTGGCATCGGTGACCGCGAACGACGGCACGACCGCTGCCGCCTGCCGCGCGAACAGCCGTACCGCAGCGCAGTCACCGTCCGGCCGGTCGGCCAACTCCAGCCGGTCCAGCGGCAGTACGCACTCGCCCGGGACGCCGAGCGGACTGCGCGCGGTGGCCAGGATCCGCAACCCGGGTGCGCGCCGCAGCAGCTCGGCGGCGAGCGCCGCGCACTCGGCGACCAGGTACTCGCAGCCGTCGAGCACCAGCAGCAGCGCGCGGTCGGCGAGGTGCTCGGCCAGTGCGGCGCGTGCTGGGCGGGCGAAGCGATCGGTGACCCCGAGCGCCTCCAGTACCGCGTGGTCCACCATCCGCGCATCGCGCACCATGGACAGCTCCACCAGCCGCACCTCATCGCAGAACCGATCCTGCGACCCCTCCCGTCGCCCACCACCGCCCTCAATCGAGGCCCTACGGTCCGCTGCGCTGCTTTCCCGTCGCCCACCACCGCCCTCAACCGACCCCCCAAGGGCCGCTGCCACGCCTGCGGCGGCGAGCGCCAGCCGTGTCTTGCCGACACCGCCGGTTCCTGTCACCGTCACCAGCCGGGACCGGCTCAACCGGCTCAGCAGCGCGTCGAGTTCGGCGTCGCGACCCACCAGCCCGTCCGTCTCGGCGGGCAGCCCACCGGACCCGTGGCGCGGAGCGAACGAAGAGGAATCGCCAGCGGGATCGCCGAGCGGTGCACCGTGCTGCATGGGGCACGGAGCGTACTGGGGCGAGAGCGGAGCGTGCAATTCCAGGTACTGGTCCGCACCTGGCCCGAATTCGGCTCCCGCGACGCGCCCGCCCCGCGGGAATGCGGTACGAACAGCCGACCCCGGCGCGATAGGGTCGGTACCCTGCCGCCCGAGCACGGCGGACCGTGCCAGGTGTGACCCCGGAAACCCCATCCGACCTCCCGGACCGTCCCGCCCCGCCCGCTGCGAGCGGCTGCCGACCGACGTGAACCAAAGGAGCGCGGAGCAGTGTCCGGTGGAGAGGTGGCCGGTCTCATCGTGGCCGTCTTCTGGGCGATCCTGGTGTCCTTCCTCGCCGTCGTGCTGGTCAGGCTGGCACAGACGCTGAGGCAGGCGACCCGGCTGATCGCCGACGTCACCGAACAGGCCGTCCCGCTGCTCGGCGAGGCCACCGAGGCGGTGCGCTCCGCGCACACCCAGCTCGACCGGGTGGACCACATCACCGCCGACGTCCAGGAGGTCACCGCCAACGCCTCGGCGCTGTCCACCACCGTCGCCAGCACCTTCGGCGGCCCGCTGGTGAAGGTCGCCGCGTTCGGCTACGGCGTGCGCCGCGCCGTCGGCCTGCGCGGGCGCGAGGACGACGGCGGCAACCGGTCACGTGGCGACGCCGCGCGCGGCAAGGTCATCGTCGGCACCGCGATCCCGGCGGACCGCCGCCGCTCGCGCCGCACCCGAGGGAAGGGCTGATACCAGATGTTCCGCCGCCTGTTCTGGTTCGTCACCGGCATCACCGCCGGAGTGTGGGCGACCAACAAGGTGCACCGGGCCGCCCGCCGACTCACCCCCGAGGGCCTGGCCGCGACCGCCGCCGACCGGGCCATCGAACTCGGCGGCCGGGCCAGGCGGTTCGCCAGGGACGTCCGTGCCGGAATGTCCGAGCGCGAATCGGAGCTGAACAACCTACTGGGGCGTGACGCCCCGCACGCAGAACTCCCCGGGCAACGCCCGGAGATCGGCTACCAGGCGGACGCCCGCACGCTGCAGACGCGTCCCGTGTACGAGCAGAAAGAAGGCCACTGATGGAGTCGGCAGAAATCCGCAGGCGCTGGCTGCGCTTCTTCGAGGAGCGCGGGCACACGGTCGTGCCGTCCGCGTCGCTCATCGCGGACGACCCGACGCTGCTGCTCGTGCCCGCGGGCATGGTCCCGTTCAAGCCGTACTTCCTCGGTGAGGTCAAGCCGCCGTTCCCGCGCGCCACCAGCGTGCAGAAGTGCGTGCGCACACCGGACATCGAAGAGGTCGGCAAGACCACCCGGCACGGCACGTTCTTCCAGATGTGCGGCAACTTCTCCTTCGGCGACTACTTCAAGGAAGGCGCCATCAAGCTCGCCTGGGAGCTGCTCACCAGCTCCCAGGACGACGGCGGCTACGGGCTCGACCCGGAGCGGCTGTGGATCACCGTCTACCAGGAGGACGACGAGGCCGAGCGCATCTGGCGTGAGGTGATCGGCGTTCCGGCCGAGCGCATCCAGCGCCTGGGCATGGGACCGAACTTCTGGTCCATGGGGGTTCCCGGGCCCTGCGGCCCCTGCTCCGAGATCAACTACGACCGCGGCCCGGAGTTCGGCGCCGAGGGCGGCCCGGCCGTCAACGACGAGCGGTACGTGGAGATCTGGAACCTGGTCTTCATGCAGTACGAGCGCGGGGCGGGCTCCGGCAAGGAGGACTTCCCGATCCTCGGCGACCTGCCCAACAAGAACATCGACACCGGCCTCGGCCTGGAACGCCTGGCGATGATCCTCCAGGGCGTGCAGAACATGTACGAGATCGACACCTCGCGCATGATCATCGACAAGGCCACCGAGCTGACCGGCGTCCACTACGGCGCCGCCCACAGCTCCGACGTGTCGCTGCGCGTCGTCGCCGACCACATCCGCACCTCGGTGATGCTCATCGGTGACGGCGTCACCCCCGGCAACGAGGGCCGCGGCTACGTACTGCGCCGCATCATGCGCCGCGCCATCCGCAACATGCGGCTGCTCGGCGCGGCCCAGCCCACCGTCGGCGAGCTGGTCGACACCGTCATCAAGGCCATGAGCCCGCAGTACCCGGAACTGGCCGAGGACCGCAAGCGCATCGAGACGGTCGCCCTCGCCGAGGAGAACGCCTTCCTCAAGACGCTCAAGGCGGGCACCAACATCCTCGACACCGCGGTCACCGACACCAAGGCCGCGGGCGGCAGCGTCCTGCCCGGTGACAAGGCCTTCCTGCTCCACGACACCTGGGGCTTCCCGATCGACCTCACCCTGGAGATGGCCGCCGAACAGGGCCTGTCCGTGGACGAGGAGGGCTTCCGCCGCCTGATGAAGGAACAGCGGGAGCGCGCCAAGGCCGACGCCAAGGCCAAGAAGACCGGCCACGCCGACCTGTCCGCCTACCGCGAGGTCGCCGACACCTCCGGCAGCACCGTCTTCACCGGCTACACCGACTACGAGGGCGAGGCCACCGTCGTCGGCCTGCTGGTCGACGGGCTCCCGTCGCCCGCCGCGGTGGAGGGCGACGAGGTCGAGGTCGTGCTGGACCGCACCCCGTTCTACGCCGAGGGCGGCGGCCAGCTCGCCGACACCGGCCGCATCCGGCTGGACTCCGGCGCGGTGGTCGAGGTGCGGGACGTCCAGCAGCCGGTACCGGGCGTCTCGGTGCACAAGGGCGTCGTCCAGGTCGGCGAGGTGACCGTGGGCGCCGGAGCCCACGCCGCCATCGACCTGACCCGCCGCCGGGCCATCGCCCGCGCCCACAGCGCCACCCACCTCACCCACCAGGCGCTGCGCGACGCCCTCGGCCCGACCGCCGCCCAGGCCGGTTCGGAGAACTCCCCGGGCCGCTTCCGCTTCGACTTCGGATCGCCTGCCGCCGTTCCCGGCTCGGTCCTCAACGACGTCGAGCAGCGGATCAACGAGGTGCTCGCCCGTGAACTCGACGTCACCGCCGAGGTGATGAGCATGTCCGAGGCCAAGAAGCAGGGCGCCATCGCCGAGTTCGGCGAGAAGTACGGCGAGCGGGTGCGCGTGGTCACCATCGGTGACTTCTCCAAGGAGCTGTGCGGCGGTACGCATGTGCACAACACCGCCCAGCTCGGACTGGTCAAGCTGCTCGGCGAGTCGTCCATCGGCTCCGGCGTGCGCCGGGTCGAGGCGCTGGTGGGCGCCGACGCCTACAAGTTCCTCGCCCGTGAGCACACCGTCGTCTCCCAGCTCACCGAACTGGTCAAGGGCCGACCGGAGGAGCTGCCCGACAGGATCTCCGGCATGCTGGGCAAGCTGCGCGAGGCCGAGAAGGAGATCGAGAGGTACCGCGCCGAGAAGGTGCTCCAGGCCGCCGCCGGGCTCGCCCAGGGCGCCGAGGACGTCAAGGGCGTCGCCCTGGTAACCGGCACCGTCCCGGACGGCACCGGCGCCGACGACCTGCGCAAGCTGGTCCTCGACGTACGCCAGCGCATCACCGGCGGCCGTCCGGCGGTCGTCGCGCTGTTCACCGTGGCGGGCGGTCGCCCGCTGACCGTCATCGCCACCAACGAGGCGGCCCGCGAACGCGGCCTGAAGGCAGGCGAGTTGGTGCGCACCGCCGCCAAGACCCTCGGCGGCGGAGGCGGCGGCAAGCCGGACATCGCCCAGGGCGGCGGTCAGAACCCCGACGCCGTCGGCGAGGCCGTCGAGGCGGTCCGCCGACTGGTCGCCGAGCAGGCCTGAGCGGCCAACTGACGGAAGGACAGGCAATGCGGCGCGGCAGACGGATCGCCGTCGATGTCGGGGACGCCCGGATCGGGGTCGCCTCATGCGACCCCGACGGACTGATCGCCACGCCCGTGGAGACCGTTCCCGGCCGCGACGTGCAGGCGGCCCGCCGCCGCATCGCCGCCCTCGTCGAGGAGTACGAACCCATCGAGGTCGTCATCGGGCTGCCTCGCTCCCTCAGCGGGGGCGAGGGCCCGGCGGCGGCCAAGGCGCGCCTTTTCGCAACCGAGTTTGCGAAAATCATCACACCGGTACCGGTGCGGCTGGTGGACGAGCGGATGTCCACCGTGACCGCCACCCATGGCCTTAGGGCCTCCGGGGTAAAGGCGAAGAAGGGCCGGTCAGTCGTGGACCAGGCCGCCGCGGTGGTCATCCTGCAAAGCGCGTTGGAGACCGAGCGGGTCTCCGGCAGCCCGCCCGGCGAGACCGTCGAAGTGGTCATCTGATCGCGATACGGTAACGTTCCGCGCCGTACGGGCGGGTCCCACGGGCAGCGCCACGAGCGCCGGCCACGTGCCGCCTCGCGATACAGGAGACACATGACCGACTACGGCCGAGGCCCCGGTTCCGAACCGTGGCATCCTGACGACCCCCTCTACGGGGACCAGGGGTGGGACCGTGGTCAGTCGCACGGCGGCTGGGACCAGTACGGCAACCCGGTACCGCAGCAGCACTACCCGGACGCCCAGCACTACGCCGGGCAGCAGCACTACCCGCAGGAGCCGTACCCCGGCCAGCAGTACGCGGACCCCGGGTACGGCACCCCGCAGCACGCGGGCGGCCAGCAGTATCCGCAAGCGCCGCACTGGGACGGCCAGCAGCAGTACGACTGGACCGGTCAGCACGCGGTGCCGACGCACGACGGATACGCCGCGGGCGTTGCTGAAACGTATGTTCAGCAGTCTCCCCAGGCGTTCACCGACACCGGGCACCCCTCCCCGTACGGTTACGTACCCCAGCAGCCCGCCCCGCAGCCGGAACCTGAACAGACGGGGGAATGGGCCGCGTTCCACGAGGAGGCCGAGGAGCCCGAGACGCACCCGTTCTTCACCGGTGGCTCACTCGCCGACGACGAGGCCGAACACGAGCGCTTCGTGGACAACGACGAGTACGAGGACGACCCGGACGACGACCGGGGCGAGCGCAAGGGCAAGAAGAAGCGCAGCGGCTGCGCCGTCCTGCTCGCGTTCCTGGTGGTCGTCGGACTCGTCGGCGGCGTCGGCTACGGCGGGTACTGGTACTGGGAACGGCACTTCGCCGCCGCTCCCGACTTCTCCGGCCCCGGCACGGGCGACGTGCAGGTCGTGATCCCCAACGGCTCGACCGTCGCCCAGATGGGCAACATCCTCAAGCAGAACGACGTCGTCAAGAGCGTCGAGGCCTTCACCAAGGCCGTGGGCGACAAGCAGCTCCAAGGCGGCGTCTACACCCTGCACAAGGAGATGTCGGCCGCCGCCGCGGTCGCCATGATGACCAACCCCAGCAGCCAGAACTCCCTGATCGTCCCCGAGGGCTGGCGCGCCTCCAGGATCTACGAGGCCGTCGACCAGAAGCTCGGCCTGCCGTCCGGCAGCACCGCCAACGCCGCCAAGGGCGCCGACCTCGGACTGCCGTCGTACGCCAACGGCAACCCCGAGGGGTTCCTGTTCCCGATGAAGTACAGCATCGGCAAGTCCACCAAGCCGGTGGACTTCCTCAAGCAGATGGTCCAGCAGGCCGAGGCCGAGTACGGCAAGGACGACCTTGAGGCACAGGCCGCCAAGGCGGGCAAGACACCGTACGAGATCATCATCATCGCCAGCCTGATCCAGGCCGAGGCCCAGGACAAGCAGGACTTCTACAAGGTCTCGCGGGTGATCTACAACCGCCTCCAGCAGAACATGGCGTTGGGCTTCGACTCGACGATCAACTACGCCAAGGGCCGCTCGACGCTGAACACCACCAGCGCCGACACCCACTTCGACTCGCCGTACAACACCTATCTGCACAAGGGCCTGCCGCCCGGTCCGATCGACAACCCCGGACACCAGGCGATCGACGCCGCGCTCCACCCGACCGACGGCAACTGGCTGTACTTTGTCACCGTCAAGCCGGGAGACACCCGGTTCACCAACGACTACGCTCAACACCAGCGGAACGTGGCGGAATTCAACAAGTACCAGCAGGAGCACGGCCGTTGATGTCGACCCCATCCCGGGCCGCCCGGCCCCACCGCGCGGCGGTTCTCGGATCGCCCATCGCCCACTCGCTCTCCCCGGTGCTGCACCGTGCCGCCTACCGGGCCCTGGGCCTGGAGGGCTGGGAGTACGGGCGGCACGAGGTGGACGAGGCGGCGCTGCCCGGCTTCCTCGCCTCGATCGGCGACGACGACAAGCCCTGGGCCGGGCTGTCGCTGACCATGCCGCTCAAACGCGCGGTGATCCCGCTGCTGGACGAGATCAGCGACACCGCGGCGTCCGTGGAGGCCGTCAACACCGTGGTGTTCACCGCGGACGGGCGGCGCGCCGGGGAGAACACCGACATCCCCGGCATGGTCGCCGCGCTGCGGGAACGCGGCGTGGACAGCGTCGACTCCGCGGCGATCCTGGGCGCCGGAGCCACCGCCTCCTCCGCGTTGGCCGCGCTCGCCCAGATCTGCTCGGCCGAGGTCACCGCGTACGTGCGCAGCGAGGCGCGGGCCGCGCAGATGCGGGAGTGGGGGGAGCGGCTCGGCGTCGCCGTGCGCACCCGTGACTGGTCGGCCGCGGCCGACGCCTTCACCGCCCCGCTGGTCATCGCCACCACCCCCGCCGGAGCCACCGACGCGCTCGCCGCCGGGGTACCGGAGCAACCCGGCGCGCTGTTCGACGTGCTCTACGAGCCGTGGCCGACCCCGCTGGCGGCGGCCTGGTCGGCGCGCGGCGGCGCGGTGGTCGGCGGTCTCGACCTGCTGGTGCACCAGGCCGTGCTCCAGGTCGAGCTGATGACCGGCCGCCGTCCGGCACCGCTGGCCGCTATGCGGGCGGCCGGGGAGGCGGCGCTCGCCGCACGGTGAGTGCTGTCCGTTCAACGGACTGGTACCCGGCCTGTCGGTCTCCCATGGGAGGATCGGATCCGAGGACGTTCGCGGTTTCAGGACTTCCGGCGGGCACAGGAGAGAGGGAACACCGTTGAGTAGGTTGCGCTGGTTGACGGCGGGGGAGTCGCACGGCCCGGCCCTGGTGGCGACACTGGAGGGGCTGCCTGCGGGGGTGCCGGTGACGACGGAGATGGTGGCGGACGCCCTGGCCCGCAGGCGGCTGGGGTACGGCCGCGGTGCCCGGATGAAGTTCGAGCGGGACGAGGTCACCTTCCTCGGCGGGGTGCGGCACGGCCTCACCATGGGATCGCCGGTGGCGATCATGGTGGGCAACACCGAGTGGCCCAAGTGGGAGAAGGTCATGGCGGCCGACCCGGTCGACCCGGCCGAACTCGCCGAACTCGCCCGCAACGCGCCGCTGACCAGGCCGCGTCCGGGCCACGCCGACCTGGCGGGCATGCAGAAGTACGGCTTCGACGAGGCCCGTCCGGTGCTGGAGCGGGCCTCCGCGCGGGAGACCGCGGCCCGGGTGGCGCTCGGCACGGTGGCGCGGTCGTACCTGAAGGAGACCGCCGGAATCGAGATCGTCTCGCACGTCGTGGAACTGGGCGCGGCCAAGGCTCCCTACGGCGTCCACCCCAAGCCCGCCGACGTCGAGAGGCTGGACGCCGACCCGGTGCGCTGCCTGGACGCCGCCGCCAGCGAGGCGATGGTGGCCGAGATCGACCAGGCGCACAAGGACGGCGACACCCTCGGCGGTGTGGTCGAGGTGCTGGCCTACGGGGTGCCGGTGGGCCTGGGCTCGCACGTGCACTGGGACCGCCGCCTGGACGCCCGGCTGGCCGCCGCGCTGATGGGCATCCAGGCCATCAAGGGCGTGGAGGTCGGCGACGGCTTCGAGCTGGCCCGGGTGCCGGGGTCGAAGGCGCATGACGAGATCCTGCCCACCGAAGAGGGGATCCGCCGCGCCTCCGGGCGCTCCGGCGGCACCGAGGGTGGCCTCACCACCGGTGAACTCCTGCGGGTACGGGCCGCGATGAAGCCGATCGCCACCGTCCCGCGGGCGCTGGCCACGGTGGATGTCACCACCGGTGAGCCCGCCCAGGCGCACCACCAGCGGTCCGATGTCTGCGCGGTGCCCGCCGCGGGGATCGTGGCCGAGGCGATGGTCGCGTTGGTGCTCGCGGACGCCGTCGCGGAGAAGTTCGGCGGCGACTCGGTCGCCGAGACCCGGCGCAACGTCAGCGGATACCTCGACAACCTGGCGATCCGGTGAACATGGGACGCGAAGGCGCCGCGGGGCGGCCGGAAGGCGGCCCCGTCGTCGTCCTGGTGGGGCCGCCCGGTGCGGGCAAGTCCACCATCGGCCGGGTGCTCGCCGAACGGCTGGGCACCACGTACCGGGACACCGACGCCGACATCGAGGCCGCGCAGGGCCGGGCGATCTCCGACATCTTCGTCGACGACGGCGAACCGTACTTCCGGGAGCTGGAGCGGTCGGCCGTCCGCGCGGCGCTCGCCGAGCATCCCGGGGTGCTCTCCCTCGGCGGCGGTTCGATCATGGACGAGGGGACCCGGGAGGCGCTGCTCGGACGGCCGGTGGTCTTCCTCGACGTGAGCCTGCGGACCGCCGTGCACCGGGTGGGGCTCGACGCGCCCCGGCCGCTGCTGGCGGTCAACCCCCGGCAGCAGTGGCGGCAGTTGATGGAGCGCCGCCGTCCGTTGTACACCGAGGTCGCCCGGGCCGTCGTGGCGACCGATGACCGCACACCGCAGGACGTCGCCGACCAGGTCCTCGACGTACTGGAGCTGAGGAAGGTATGAACGACACACCCACCCGCATCCAGGTCGGCGGTACCGCGGGCAGCGCCCCCTACGAGGTGCTGGTCGGCCGCCAACTGCTGGGCGAACTCCCGGCGTTGATCGGCCAGGAGGCCAAGCGCGTCGCGGTGCTGCACCCGGAGGCGCTGTCCGCCACCGGAGAAGCGGTCCGCGCCGACCTCGCGGAGCAGGGCTACGAGGCGATCGCCGTCCAGCTGCCCAACGCCGAGGAGGCCAAGTCCGCGGAGGTGGCCGCGTACTGCTGGAGCGTGCTCGGGCAGACCCAGTTCACCCGTACCGATGTGATCGTCGGGATCGGCGGCGGCGCCACCACCGACCTGGCCGGATTCGTCGCCGCCACCTGGCTGCGCGGAGTGCGGTGGATCGCGGTGCCCACCACGGTGCTGGCGATGGTGGACGCGGCGGTTGGCGGCAAGACCGGCATCAACACCGCCGAGGGCAAGAACCTGGTGGGCGCCTTCCACCCGCCCGCCGGAGTGCTGTGCGATCTGGCCTGCCTGGACTCGCTGCCGGTCAACGACTACGTCAGCGGGCTGGCCGAGATCATCAAGGCGGGCTTCATCGCCGATCCGGTGATCCTCGACCTGATCGAGGCCGATCCGCAGGCCGCCCGTACCCCGGACGGTCCGCACACCGCGGAGTTGATAGAGCGGTCCATCCGGGTGAAGGCCGAGGTGGTCTCGCAGGACCTGAAGGAGTCGGGGCTGCGGGAGATCCTCAACTACGGCCACACGCTGGCCCACGCCATCGAGAAGAACGAACGGTACAGCTGGCGGCACGGGGCGGCGGTCTCCGTCGGCATGGTCTTCGCGGCCGAACTCGGCCGCCTGGCGGGCCGGTTGGACGACGCCACCGCCGACCGGCACCGCGCGGTGCTCTCCTCGGTCGGGCTGCCGCTGACGTACAAGGGCGACCAGTGGCCCAGGCTGCTGGAGACCATGAAGGTGGACAAGAAGTCACGCGGCGACCGGCTGCGCTTCATCGTGCTGGACGGACTGGCCAAGCCCACCGTCCTGGAGGCCCCCGACCCGGCGCTGCTGGTCGCCGCGTACACGGAGGTGGCCAAGTGACGCGTGCCGTCTACGTGTTGAACGGCCCGAACCTGGGCCGCCTGGGCAGCCGTGAGCCGGATGTCTACGGCTCGACCTCCTACGCCGGGCTGGTCGAGGAGTGCACCGCCCTCGGCAAGGAACTCGGCTTCGACGTGCAGGTCCGGGAGACCAACGACGAGGGCGAGATGATCCGTTGGCTGCACGAGGCCGCCGACGGATCGATTCCGGTCGTTCTCAACCCGGGGGCGTTCACCCACTACTCCTACGGGATGCGGGACGCGGCGGCGCAGCGCACCGCGCCGCTGATCGAGGTGCACATCTCCAATCCGTACTCCCGTGAGGAGTTCCGCCACAATTCGGTCATCGCGGCGGTGGCCAGCGGCACGATCGCCGGATTCGGGATCGGCTCGTACCGGTTGGCGCTGCGCGCGCTCGCTGACGAGCTGTCGGCCTGAAACGGGCTGGCGGAGGTTCGTCCGGGCACGTTGACCGGCCCCTGGTCGTTCACACAACTACGGCCAGGGGCGGTACGGTTCGGTGTCGGGACCGGTCATCGCGACGGGTCTGACGGAGTTCCGATCGGTACGAGACGGAGTGGGCCTAGATGCAGCATGCTGTGGGGGTGCCGCTGCCACCGCCTCACGGGAGTGCCGCTGGCTGGATCCCCGCGGCCCCGCACGGACGGCCCGGCTCCGGCCCGGTCCCGCAGGAGCCGCCCGTGCCACCGCCGTGGCCCGCGCCACCGGGCACGGTGCCGGGTCCGCCTCCGGCGGCCACCACCGGGCACTTCCCGTTGCCTCCGGCCGCCATGGCGGTGCGGTCGGCCCCCTCCTACGCTCCGGCGGCCGTGCTGCTCATCGGCCCGGCGGGGGCGGGCAAGACCACGGTCGCGCGGTACTGGGCCGACCATCGCGGCACGCCGACCGCGCACATCAGCCTGGACGACGTGCGGGAGTGGGTGCGGTCCGGGTTCGCCGATCCGCAGTCCGGCTGGAACGAGCACTCCGAGGCGCAGTACCGGCTCGCCCGGCGCACCTGCGGGTTCTCAGCCCGTAACTTCCTGGCCAACGGCATCTCCTGCATCATCGACGACGCGGTCTTCCCGGACCGGCCGGTGGTCGGCCTGGGCGGCTGGAAACGGCACGTCGGACCCGGGCTGCTGCCCGTGGTGCTGCTGCCCGGCCTGGAGGTCGTACTGGCCCGCAACGCCGAACGCACCGGCAACCGACGGCTGACCGACGAGGAGGTGGCCCGAATCCACGGCCGGATGGCCGGCTGGTACGGGTCGGGTCTCCCCATCATCGACAACTCCCAACTGGACGTCCCCGCGACGGCGGAGGCCCTGGACCGCGTCGTCACCCGCTCCCTCACGCCCCACTAGTCGGCCTCCCGCCTGGGGTTCGTCCTTCCCACCCACCCACCCGCACTTGGGGCTCCGCCCCAAACCCCGACAGGCCCCGGCGCGGTGTCGCTACGGGGCTCCCGCCCCGGTCCCCGGCGGGGCTGCGCCCCTGCGCCCCTGGCGGGGCTGCGTCCCTGCGCCGCTGCGGGCGCGGCGGGGGCTGGCGGTGTGGCGGGGCGGTGCCCCTGCGCCCCTGGCGGGGCTGCGCCCCGGCCGGGCGGTGGCGTCGCGCCCTCGGGGCGTGCCTGTGGGGCGGGCCTGTGTCCCGATCCGCGGGTTCTGCCCGCGCGCCCGTACCGGCGTCGGGCGGCGCGCCGCCCCCGTGGTGTCGCGGACGGGGCCCGGAGGGGACCCGTCCGGACCTGGTCCGGAGGTCCCGGGAGCGAGTGTTGCGTACGCTCGGCACATGCCCGAGGTGCACGCTTCCCGCCGGATGCGGCTACGGGAGCGGTGCGCGGCGGCTGGATCCGCCGCCGCGCTGGTCTCCCGACCCGCCAACATCCGCTATCTGACCGGTTGGGCGCCGTCCGACGCCGTACTGATGCTGGCGCCCGCGGAGGATCTGCTGGTCCACCGCCGCCGGGCGTACGGGGAGCCGGGCGAGGGCAGCCCGCCGGACGACCTGCGGCGGGTGGCGCTTCCCTCGCCGGACGGCGACCCCGCGGTGGCCGCGGCCGACCTCGCCCCGGGCCTGGGCGCGGACAGCCTGGCGGTCGAGGAGCACCATCTGACCGTCGCCCGGCACCGGGCCATCGCCTCGGTCACGCCGGGCCTGCGCCTGCTCGACCTCGGGCAGGCGGTGGAGCAGCTGCGGCTGGTCAAGGACGAGGAGGAGATCGCCTGCCTGCGGATCGCCGCCGAGATCACCGACCAGGCGCTGGGCGAGCTGCTGGAG
Organism: Streptomyces sp. PLK1-5; assembly: GCA_037034305.1. Classification (GTDB taxonomy): domain Bacteria; phylum Actinomycetota; class Actinomycetes; order Streptomycetales; family Streptomycetaceae; genus Streptantibioticus_A. Next base: position 260,450 of record JBAGJY010000002.1, on the reverse strand, counting down.
TCCATCCTGGTCGGCCGCACCGAGCGGCACCTCGCGCTGGAACTGGAGCGCCGGCTGGCCGACCACGGCGCGGACGGCCCCGCGTTCCCCACCTACGTGGGCACCGGCCCGCACTCCGGCGCCGCCCGGCACCGCCCCACCGACCGGCGGGTCGAGGAGGGCGACTTCCTCACCGTCTGCCTCGGCGCCTGCTACCGCGGCTACCGCTGCGAGGTCGGCCGTACCTTCGTCATCGGCGCGGCGCCGGCGAACTGGCAGATCGACCTGTACGACGTGGTGTTCGACGCCCAGCGCGCGGGCCGCGAGGCCCTCGCACCGGGTGCCGCCTGCCGGGACGTCGACCTCGCGGCGCGCCGGGTGCTGGAGCGGGCGGGCCACGGCGAGGCCGCCGGAACGTGGACCGGACACGGCGTGGGGCTCGAAATCGACGAGGACCCTCGGCTCACCCCCTCAGCCATGGGTAAACTGGACGCTTGTGTGCCGGTCACCGTCGAGCCGGGGGTCCACTTCCCGGACCGGGGCGGTGTCCGGATCGACGACACACTCGTCGTGCGCCCAGCGGCGGACGGCGGGCCCGAGCTACTCACCATCACGACCAAGGAACTGCTCGCCTTGTAGCGGGCGCTTTCTGGTTTCCGATGCAGCACTCTCAGGAGATTCCGCGACCGTGGCCAGCACGAACGACCTCAAGAACGGCATGGTGCTCAAGCTCGACGGCGACCAGCTCTGGTCCGTCGTTGAGTTCCAGCACGTCAAGCCGGGCAAGGGCCCTGCCTTCGTCCGCACCAAGCTCAAGAACGTGCTCTCCGGCAAGGTCGTCGACAAGACCTTCAACGCAGGCGTGAAGGTCGAGACGGCCACCGTCGACAAGCGCGGGATGCAGTTCTCGTACATGGACGGCGAGTACTTCGTCTTCATGGACATGGACACCTACGACCAGATCCACGTGGACCGCAAGGCCGTCGGCGACGCCGCCAACTTCATGATCGAGGGCTTCGAGGCCGTCGTCGCGACGCACGAGGGCGAGGTCCTCTACGTCGAGCTCCCGGCAGCCGTCGAGCTCACCATCGAGAACACCGAGCCGGGTGTCCAGGGCGACCGCTCCACCGGCGGCACCAAGCCCGCCACGCTGGAGACCGGCTACGAGATCCAGGTGCCGCTGTTCATCACGACCGGTGAGAAGATCAAGGTCGACACCCGCACGGGTGACTACCTCGGCCGGGTGAACAGCTAACCGTGGCTGCCCGTACCAAGGCCCGCAAGCGCGCTTTCCAGATCCTCTTCGAGGCGGACCAGCGCGGTGCCGCGCCCAGGACCGTCATGGCGGACTGGATCCGGCTCGCCCGGACCGACGACCGACAGCCGCCGGTCACCGAGTACACGATGCGGCTCGTCGAGGGGTACGAGGACCACGCCGCCCGGGTCGACGAGCTGATCGCCACGTACGCGGTCGGCTGGACGATGGACCGGATGCCGGTCGTGGACCGCAACGTGCTGCGGCTCGGCGCCTACGAACTGCTCTGGGAGGACGACATCCCGGACGCCGTCGTGCTCGATGAGGCGGTGCAGCTCGTCAAGGAGTTCTCCACCGACGAGTCGCCGTCCTTCGTCAACGGTCTGCTGGCCCGGCTGAAGGAGCTCAAGCCGACGCTGCGCACCCAGTGACGCACTGAACGCGAAAGGGCCCGGAACACCGAGTGTTCCGGGCCCTGTCGCGTTGGTGTGCTCAGTGGGACGTTTCTGCACCACTGGTGCCGATGGCGCCGATGAGGCTCAGCCCTCCTCCGGCTGCACCGCCCGACGCGCGTCCGCGTCCAGTACGCCCCAGCCGATCAGCTGCTCGGTCAGCACCGAGGGCGACTGGTCGTAGATCACGGCGAGGGTGCGCAGGTCGTCCTGGCGGATCGAGAGCACCTTGCCGTTGTAGTCGCCGCGCTGGCTCTGAATGGTCGCGGCGTACCGCTGCAGCGGCCCCGCCTTCTCGGACGGCACCTGGGCCAGCCGCTCCAGGTCGAGCACGAGCTTCGGCGGCGGCTCGGCGGCGCCACCCGGCGCACTGCCGGGCAGCAGCTCCTGCACCGGGACCCCGTAGAAGTCGGCCAGCTCGGCGAGCCGCTGCACGGTCACGGCACGGTCGCCGCGCTCGTAGGAGCCGACGACGACGGCCTTCCAGCGGCCCTGGGACTTCTCCTCAACGCCGTGGAGGGAGAGACCCTGCTGCGTGCGGATCGCTCGGAGCTTGGCTCCGAGCTGCTTGGCGTAATCGCTGGACATAAGGCTCCCCGGATGGACACTTGGTAACTCACTGTGAGGTTACGCAGCGTAATTTGGCTTCGTCAAGCGGAATGGTTCCGCAGGCCCCCGGAAAAGAGCCGCCCGCCCGGCCTGGTACGGTGACTGCGTACCCCTGACGTCCTTTAATGCCCGTCCCGTGAGGCGGGGAAGGAGGTCTTACGACCCATGGTCGACGACCGCTCCACACCGGTGCGCCCAGTCCTGGAGGCGCCGGACATCGCGCGGGTCCTCACCCGCATCGCCCACGAGATCGTCGAACGCGCCAAGGGCGCCGACGACGTGGTGCTCCTCGGCATCCCCACCCGCGGGGTCTTCCTCGCCCGCAGGCTCGCCGACAAGCTCGCCGAGATCACCGGCCGCAAGACGCCGGTCGGCGCCCTCGACATCACCATGTACCGCGATGACCTGCGGCTCGGCCCGGCACGCGCGCTCGCCCGCACCGACATCCCCGGCGACGGCATCGACGGCCGCCTGGTCATCCTCGTCGACGACGTGCTGTTCTCCGGCCGCACCATCCGCGCGGCCCTCGACGCGATCAACGACATCGGCCGCCCGCGCGCCGTGCAACTCGCCGTACTCGTCGACCGCGGCCACCGGCAGCTGCCGATCCGCGCCGACTACGTCGGCAAGAACCTGCCGACCTCGCTGCGCGAGACCGTCAAGGTCCAGCTGGCCGAGAACGACGGCCGGGACTGCGTTCTGCTGGGCGTCAAGCCCGGCTCCCACGACGCATAGCGCACACCCGCCGCCGCGCCCGGACCGCCGTGTCCGCGCGCCCCGCAGCCCTGCCGCATATCCGTACCTTCCGGAGTGAACCCGATGAAGCGCCACCTCATCTCGGCCGCCGACCTCACCCGTGACGACGCCCTGCTGATCCTCGACACCGCGGAGGAGATGGCCCGCGTCGCCAACCGCCCGATCAAGAAGCTGCCCACGCTGCGCGGACGTACGGTGGTCAACCTCTTCTTCGAGGACTCGACCCGCACCCGGATCTCCTTCGAGGCCGCCGCCAAACGGCTCTCGGCGGACGTGATCAACTTCTCCGCCAAGGGCTCCTCGGTCTCCAAGGGCGAGTCGCTGAAGGACACCGCGCTCACCCTGGAGGCGATGGGCGCGGACGCCGTCGTCATCCGGCACCACGCCTCCGGCGCCCCGCACCGACTGGCCACCTCCGGCTGGATCAACGGCTCGGTGGTGAACGCGGGCGACGGCACGCACGAGCACCCCACCCAGGCCCTGCTGGACGCCTTCACCATGCGCCGCCACCTCGCCGGAGCCCCCGACGGCGGCCCCACCAGGCACCAGGACGGCCCCGGTGACGGCACCGGGCGCGACCTGGAAGGCCGCCGGATCACCATCGTCGGCGACGTGCTGCACAGCCGCGTCGCCCGCTCCAACGTCCACCTGCTGGGCACCCTGGGCGCCCACGTCACCCTCGTCGCGCCGCCCACCCTGCTGCCGATCGGGGTGGAGACCTGGCCCTGCGAGGTCAGCTACGACCTCGACTCCGTGCTGGCCAAGTCCGACGCGGTGATGATGCTGCGGGTGCAGAACGAGCGGATGAACGCCGCGTTCTTCCCCACCGAGCGCGAGTACGCCCGCCGCTACGGACTTGACGCGACGCGGATGGCCGCGCTGCCCGAGCACGCCATCGTGATGCACCCCGGCCCGATGAACCGGGGCATGGAGATCACCGCCGAGGTCGCCGACTCCGAGCGCTGCACCGCCGTCGAACAGGTAGGCAACGGCGTCAGCGTCCGGATGGCCGTCCTGTACCTGCTGCTCGGCGGCAACGAGCCCGCCGTTTCCGAGAACCGCACCGAGGAGAGCAAGTGACCACGAAAACCCTGATCCGCGGCGCGAAGGTACTCGGTGGCGAGCCGCGGGACGTCCTGATCGCCGACGGCGTCATCGCCGCCGTCGGCAGCGACCTGACGGTCTCCAGCGCCGAGGGCGCCACCGTCGTCGAGGCGCAGGGGCGGATCCTCCTGCCCGGCCTGGTGGACCTGCACACCCATCTGCGCGAGCCCGGCCGCGAGGACTCCGAGACGGTGCTCACCGGCACCCGGGCCGCCGCCCTCGGCGGCTACACGGCCGTGCACGCCATGGCCAACACCTTCCCGGTCGCCGACACCGCCGGTGTGGTGGAGCAGGTCTGGCGGCTCGGCAAGGAGTCCGGCTACTGCGACGTACAGCCGGTCGGCGCGGTCACCGTCGGCCTGGAGGGCAAGAAGCTGGCCGAACTGGGCGCCATGCACGACTCCGCCGCGGGCGTTCGGGTCTTCTCCGACGACGGCAAGTGCGTGGACGACGCGGTGATCATGCGCCGCGCCCTGGAGTACGTGAAGGCCTTCGACGGGGTCATCGCCCAGCACGCCCAGGAGCCCCGGCTCACCGAGGGCGCCCAGATGAACGAGGGCATCGTCTCCGCCGAACTCGGCCTGCGCGGCTGGCCCGCGGTCGCCGAGGAGTCGATCATCGCCCGTGACGTGCTGCTCGCCGCGCACGTCGGCTCCCGGGTGCACATCTGCCATCTGTCCACCGCCGGTTCGGTGGAGCTGGTGCGCTGGGCGAAGTCCAAGGGCTGGAAGGTCACCGCCGAGGTCACCCCGCACCACCTGCTGCTCACCGACGAACTGGTGCGCTCCTACAACCCGGTCTACAAGGTCAACCCGCCACTGCGCACCGAGGCCGACGTCATGGCGCTGCGCGAGGCGCTGGCCGACGGCACCATCGACTGCGTCGCCACCGACCACGCCCCGCACCCGCACGAGGACAAGGACTGCGAGTGGTCCGCCGCCGCCATGGGCATGGTGGGCCTGGAGACCGCGCTGTCCGTCGTCCAGCACACGATGGTCGACACCGGCCTGCTGGACTGGTCCGGGGTGGCCGACCGGATGGCGTTCCGCCCGGCGGCCATCGGACGCCTCAGCGGCCACGGCCGTCCGATCGCCACCGGTGAGCCCGCCAACCTCACGCTGGTCGATCCGGCATACCGTGGTGTGGTGAACCCCGCCGGCTTCGCCTCCCGCAGCCGCAACACCCCCTACCAGGGGCTTGAGCTGCCGGGCAAGGTGACCGCCACCTTCCTGCGGGGCAAGGCGACGGTCATGGACGGGAAGCTCACGTGAACGCGACAACGTACGTAGCGCAGGCGGCTGACAAGCACTCCGCACAGGTCACCGACCTCGGCGACCGGCTGCTGTGGGTCGTGGCACTGCTGGCCCTCGTCGCCCTCGTCTACTGGCTGATGTGGCGCGCCTGGCGCAAGCGCGCCGCCCGCCAGTCCGACCTGCCCGAGCTGCCGCCGATCCCCGACGCCCTGGGCGAGCCTGTGCTGGCCCACCCGTCGCCCACCACCACCCTCAACGGAGGCGGCAAGCCGCCGCTGCTGACCATGACCGGCCGCTACCACGCCAGTACCACCGCCGGTGACTGGCTGGACCGGATCGCCGCCCGTGGCCTGGGCACCCGCAGTCTGGCCGAACTGACCCTCACCGAGCAGGGCGTGGCGGTACGCCGACCGGGCGCCACCGACTTCCTCATCCCGGCCGAGGCGCTGCGCGGCGTCCGACTGGACAAGGGCATCGCGGGCAAGGTCGTCCCCGACGGCGGTCTGCTGGTGATCACCTGGCAGCTCGGCGAACGGCTGATCGACTCCGGGTTCCGCTCCGAGCACCCGGCCGAGCACCCCGAGTGGGTCACCGCACTCAGCAACCTGAACACGAGCAAGGAAGGCGCACGATGACCACCTCCACCAGGGGAGACCGCATCCCCGCCGTACTCGTCCTGGAGGACGGCCGCACCTTCCGCGGCCGTGCCTACGGGGCGGTGGGGGAGACCTTCGGTGAGGCGGTGTTCTCCACCGGCATGACCGGATACCAGGAGACGCTGACCGACCCGTCCTACCACCGCCAGGTCGTGGTCATGACCGCGCCGCACGTCGGCAACACCGGCGTCAACGACGAGGACCCGGAGTCAAAGCGCATCTGGGTCTCCGGCTACGTGGTCCGCGACCCGGCCCGGGTCTCCTCCAACTGGCGCGCCCAACGCTCCCTCGACGAGGAGCTGACCGCCCAGGGCGTGGTCGGCATCAGCGGCATCGACACCCGGGCCCTCACCCGGCACCTGCGCGAGCGCGGCGCGATGCGGGTCGGCATCTTCTCCGGCCAGGCACTCGCCGACGAAGCGGTTCTGCTGGCCAAGGTGCAGGCGTCCCCGCAGATGAAGGGCGCCGACCTGGCCGCCGAGGTGGCCACCACCGAGCCGTACGTCATCCCGGCGGTCGGCACCAGGAAGTTCACCGTCGCCGCCGTCGACCTGGGCATCAAGGCGATGACCCCGCAGCGGATGGCCGAGCGCGGCATCGAGGTGCACGTGCTGCCCGCCACCGCCACGCTGGAGGACGTCTACGCGGTGCGCCCGGACGGCGTGTTCTTCTCCAACGGCCCCGGTGACCCGGCCACCGCCGACCACCAGATGACCGTACTTCGCGGGGTGTTGGAGCGCGGAACGCCGTTCTTCGGCATCTGCTTCGGCAACCAGATCCTGGGCCGGGCGCTCGGCTTCGGCACGTACAAGCTCAAGTACGGGCACCGCGGCATCAACCAGCCGGTGCAGGACCGTTCCACCGGCAAGGTCGAGGTCACCGCGCACAACCACGGCTTCGCCGTGGACGCGCCGCTCGACCGTGACTCCGAGACCCCGTACGGGCGGGTGCGGGTCTCCCACGTCTGCCTCAACGACGACGTGGTCGAGGGCCTGGAGTGCCTCGACACGCCCGCGTTCAGCGTCCAGTACCACCCCGAGGCGGCGGCGGGCCCGCACGACGCGGCCTACCTGTTCGACCGCTTCGTCTCCCTGATGGAGGGCCAGCGTGCCTAAGCGCACCGACATCCAGTCCGTCCTGGTCATCGGCTCCGGCCCGATCGTCATCGGCCAGGCGGCCGAGTTCGACTACTCCGGTACCCAGGCCTGCCGGGTGCTCAAGTCCGAGGGCCTGCGGGTCATCCTGGTCAACTCCAACCCGGCGACGATCATGACCGACCCGGAGATCGCCGACGCCACCTATGTCGAGCCGATCACCCCGGAGTTCGTCGAGAAGATCATCGCCAAGGAGCGCCCGGACGCGCTGCTGCCCACCCTGGGCGGCCAGACCGCGCTGAACACCGCGATCTCCCTGCACGAGCAGGGGGTGTTGGACAAGTACGGCGTGGAGCTGATCGGCGCCAACGTCGAGGCGATCCACAAGGGCGAGGACCGCGACCAGTTCAAGACCGTGGTCGAGGCGGTCAACGCCAGGATCGGCCACGGTGAGTCCGCCCGCTCGGTGATCTGCCACACCATGGACGAGGTGCTGGCCGGGGTCGAACGGCTCGGCGGCTACCCGGTGGTGGTGCGCCCGTCGTTCACCATGGGCGGCGCCGGTTCCGGTTTCGCGCACGACGAGGTCGAGCTGCGCCGGATCGCGGGCCAGGGGCTGACGCTCTCGCCGACCACCGAGGTGCTCCTCGAGGAGTCGATCCTGGGGTGGAAGGAGTACGAGCTGGAGCTGATGCGCGACAAGCACGACAACGTCGTGGTCGTGTGCTCCATCGAGAACTTCGACCCGATGGGCGTGCACACCGGTGACTCCATCACCGTCGCCCCGGCGATGACGCTCACCGACCGCGAGTACCAGATCCTGCGGGACATCGGCATCGCGGTGATCCGCGAGGTCGGGGTGGACACCGGAGGCTGCAACATCCAGTTCGCGGTCAACCCGGAAGACGGCCGGGTCATCGTCATCGAGATGAACCCGCGGGTCTCGCGCTCCTCGGCGCTGGCGTCGAAGGCCACCGGCTTCCCGATCGCGAAGATCGCCGCCCGGCTGGCCGTCGGCTACACCCTGGACGAGATCCCCAACGACATCACCGAGCAGACCCCGGCGTCCTTCGAGCCGACGCTGGACTACGTGGTCGTCAAGGTGCCGCGGTTCGCGTTCGAGAAGTTCCCGGCCGCCGACGCCACGTTGACCACCACGATGAAGTCGGTCGGCGAGGCGATGGCGATCGGCCGCAACTTCCCCGAGGCGCTGAACAAGGCGCTGCGGTCGCTGGAGAAGAAGGGCTCGCAGTTCACCTTCGTCGGCGACCCGGGCGACAAGGGCCAGCTGCTGGCCGCCGCGCGGATCCCCACCGACGGCCGGATCAACACCGTGATGCAGGCGATCCGGGCGGGCGCCAGCCCGCGGGAGGTCTTCGAGGCCACCCGCATCGACCCGTGGTTCGTCGACCAGCTGTTCCTGATCAAGGAGGTCGCCGACGAACTGGCCGCCGCCGACCGGCTCGACCCCGAACTGCTGGCCGAGGCCAAGCGGTACGGGTTCTCCGACGCCCAGATCGCCGAGATCCGGGACCTGCGCGAGGAGGTCGTGCGCGAGGTACGGCACACCCTGGGCGTGCGCCCGGTCTACAAGACGGTCGACACCTGCGCCGCCGAGTTCGCCGCGAAGACCCCGTACTTCTACTCGTCCTACGACGAGGAGTGCGAGGTCGCCCCGCGCGAGAAGCCCGCGGTGATCATCCTGGGCTCCGGGCCCAACCGCATCGGCCAGGGCATCGAGTTCGACTACTCCTGCGTGCACGCGTCGTTCGCGCTGTCGGCGGCGGGCTACGAGACCGTCATGGTCAACTGCAACCCGGAGACGGTCTCCACCGACTACGACACCTCCGACCGGCTGTACTTCGAGCCGCTCACCCTGGAGGACGTGCTGGAGATCGTGCACGCCGAGACCCAGGCGGGCCCGATCGCCGGTGTCATCGTGCAGCTCGGCGGCCAGACCCCGCTGGGCCTGGCGCAGGCGCTGAAGGACAACGGTGTTCCGGTGGTCGGCACCTCACCGGAGGCGATCCACCTCGCCGAGGACCGCGGCGCCTTCGGCCGGGTGCTCACCGACGCCGGGCTGCCCGCGCCCAAACACGGCACCGCCACCACCTTCGAGCAGGCCAAGGCCATCGCCGACGAGATCGGCTACCCCGTGCTGGTCCGCCCCTCCTACGTGCTGGGCGGCCGGGGCATGGAGATCGTCTACGACGAGGCGCGGCTGTCCGCGTACATCGCGGAGTCCACCGAGATCAGCCCGGACCGGCCGGTGCTCGTCGACCGGTTCCTCGACGACGCCATCGAGATCGACGTCGACGCGCTCTACGACGGCAGCGAGCTGTACCTCGGCGGCGTGATGGAGCACATCGAGGAGGCCGGGATCCACTCCGGTGACTCCGCCTGCGCGCTGCCGCCGATGACCCTGGGCGGCTACGACATCAAGCGGCTGCGCGCCTCAACCGAGGCCATCGCCAAGGGCGTCGGGGTCCGCGGCCTGATCAACATCCAGTTCGCGCTGGCCGGGGACATCCTCTACGTCCTGGAGGCCAACCCGCGTGCCTCGCGCACCGTGCCGTTCACCTCCAAGGCGACCGCGGTGCCGCTGGCCAAGGCCGCCGCCCGGATCTCGCTGGGCGCCACCATCGCCCAACTGCGCGTCGAGGGCATCCTGCCCAGCAGCGGTGACGGCGGCACCCTCCCGCTGGACGCACCCATCTCCGTCAAGGAGGCCGTGCTCCCCTGGAGCCGGTTCCGGGACGCCTCCGGACGCGGGGTCGACACCATCCTCGGCCCGGAGATGCGCTCCACCGGCGAGGTCATGGGCATCGACGCGGTCTTCGGCACCGCCTACGCCAAGTCCCAGGCCGCCGCCTACGGCGCGCTGCCCACCAAGGGGCGGGCGTTCATCTCGATCGCCAACCGTGACAAGCGGGCCATGATCTTCCCCGCCCGCGCACTGGTCGACCACGGCTTCGAGCTGCTGGCCACCTCCGGCACCGCCGAGGTCCTGCGCCGCAACGGCATCGAGGCCACCGCGGTGCGCAAGCAGAGCGAGGGCACCGGCCCGGGCGGCGAGCCCACCATCGTCCAGCTCATCCACGACGGCCGGGTCGACCTGATCGTCAACACCCCGTACGGCACCGGCGGCCGACTCGACGGCTACGAGATCCGCACCGCCGCCGTCGCCCGCGGCATCCCCTGCCTGACCACCGTCCAGGCACTGGCCGCGGCCGTCCAGGGCATCGACGCCCTCGGCGGCGGCGAGGTCGGCGTCCGCTCGCTCCAGGAGCACGCGGCGCATCTGACCGCGGCCCGCGCGAAGTAGCGGAACCCCGGGGGTGGTACCGGCGCCGTCCAGCGGCACCGGTACCACCCCCGGCACGCGCCCAACTCACGCCCAACGGGCTCCAGTTGCCCACCGTGGAAGGCCCGCCGCCATGTACTCCCTGTTCTTCCGACTCTTCTTCACCCGGCTCGACCCGGAGCGCGCGCACCATCTGGCCTTCGGCTGGATCCGTGCCGTGGCGCGGACCCCGGTGCTGCGCACGTTCGTCGCCGCCGCGCTCGCCCCGCGCCACAAGGAACTGCGCACCGAGGTGTTCGGCAAGCGGATGCACGGGCCGTTCGGGCTCGCCGCCGGGTTCGACAAGAACGCCACCGCCATCGACGGCATGGCGATGCTCGGCTTCGACCACGTCGAGATCGGCACCGTCACCGCCCAGCCGCAGCCCGGCAACCCCAAGAAGCGCCTGTTCCGGCTGGTCAAGGACCACGCCCTGATCAACCGGATGGGCTTCAACAACGACGGTTCGGCCGCCGTCGCCGCCCGGCTGGCGGCGCGCAGGCCGGTCTTCAAGCCGGTGCTCGGCGTCAACATCGGCAAGACCAAGGTCGTCCCCGAGGCGGAAGCCGTCGCCGACTACGTGACGTCCACCGAGCGCCTGGCCCGGTACGCCGACTACCTCGTGGTCAACGTCTCCTCGCCCAACACCCCCGGCCTGCGCGACCTCCAGGCCGTCGAGCACCTGCGCCCGCTGCTCGGCGCGGTGCGCCAGGCCGCCGACCGCACGGTCACCGACCGCCGCGTGCCGCTGCTGGTGAAGATCGCCCCCGACCTGGCCGACGAGGACGTCGACGCCGTCGCCGACCTCGCGGTGGAACTCGGCCTCGACGGCATCATCGCCACCAACACCACGATCGGCCGGGACGGTCTGCGGACCGATCCGGCGACCGTCGAGGCCATCGGCGCGGGCGGGCTGTCCGGGGCGCCGCTCAAGGCCCGCTCGCTTCAGGTGCTGCGCAGGCTGTACGCACGGGTCGGCGACCGGATCACGCTGGTCGGCGTCGGCGGCGTCGAGACCGCCGACGACGCCTGGGAACGGATCCTGGCGGGCGCCTCGCTGGTCCAGGGCTACAGCGCCTTCATCTACCAGGGTCCGTTCTGGTGCCGCGCCATCCACAGGGGCCTGGCCGAGCGCCTCAGGGCCAGTCCGTACCCCACCCTCGCCGACGCCGTCGGCGCCGCCGTTCGTCAGGACCAGGAGTAAGCCGCATGACCCTCGAACCCTTCGGCGCCCGGCTGCGGCGCGCCATGGACACCCGTGGCCCGCTGTGCGTGGGGATCGACCCGCACGCCTCCCTGCTGACCGCGTGGGGGCTGGCCGACGACCCGGCGGGCCTGGAGCGCTTCTCCCGGACCGTGGTGGAGGCGCTGGCCGACCGGGTCGCGGTGCTCAAGCCCCAGTCCGCGTTCTTCGAGCGGTTCGGCTCGCGGGGCGTCGCGGTGCTGGAGCGCACGGTGGCCGACGCGCGGGCTGCGGGCGCGCTGGTGCTGATGGACGCCAAGCGTGGTGACATCGGTTCCACCATGGCCGCCTACGCCGCCACCTACCTCGACCCGGCCAGCCCGCTGTTCAGCGACGCGGTCACGGTCAGCCCGTACCTGGGCTTCGGGTCGCTGCGTCCGGCGATCGAGATGGCCCGGGCCTCCGGCACCGGGATCTTCGCGCTGGCGCTGACCTCCAACCCGGAGGGTGCCGAGGTGCAGCGGGCGACCGGGGCCGACGGCAGCACGGTGGCGGCGACGGTTCTCGGCCACCTGCGCGAGGAGAACGCGGGCGAGCGACCGCTGGGATCGTTCGGCGCGGTCGTCGGCGCGACGCTGGGCGCGACGGTGGCGGAGGCGGGGATCGACCTGGAGATCGGCGGTCCACTGCTCGCCCCCGGTATCGGCGCCCAGGGCGCGACCCCGGCCGACCTGCCCGCCGTCTTCGGATCCGCGCTGCGCGACGTGCTGCCCAACGTCAGCCGTGACGTACTGCGGCACGGGCCGGACACCGCGGCGCTGCGCGCGGCGGCCGAGCGGATCGCCGACGAGGTGCGGACGGTGGTGGGCGGCTGAGGGCGAAGGGGGCGCAACGTGGCCTCTCGGATACTCAACGCAGTCATGCCCAGAAGAAGTCTGTCCGATATGCCCGAAAAGTACCGCGAGATCGAGTCTGACCTGGACTTTTCGCCTGTTCTCGCTGACGGGAGCGGGTTGGCCCGCTAGTCTCCGACAGGAGAACGCAAGGAAGCGCGTTGCTCGTTGCTCTGTAGGTGTGGAGCAACTAGGTTCCTCACCGGTCCGTATCCGACAGTTCTACATCCGAGGTGACGTAGGCGTGGCTCTACCGCCCCTTACCCCTGAACAGCGCGCTGCCGCGCTAGAGAAGGCCGCCGCGGCTCGCCGGGAGCGCGCCGAGGTCAAGAATCGTCTCAAGCACTCCGGGGCCTCCCTCCACGAGGTCATCAAGCAGGGGCAGGAGAACGATGTCATCGGCAAGATGAAGGTTTCCGCTCTGCTGGAGTCCCTGCCCGGAGTGGGCAAGGTCCGTGCCAAGCAGCTCATGGAGCGGCTCGGCATCTCCGAGAGCCGTCGGGTGCGGGGTCTTGGCTCCAACCAGATCGCCGCTCTGGAGCGTGAGTTCGGCAGCACCGGCGCCTGACGTTCAACCGGCGTTTTCCGCATGGCCGGGGAACCGGGATAATCGCTCCATGAGCGATGCGGTCCCCCGGGGGGAAACCCCCGAACCCCCGGCCAAGCAACCCCGGCTGACCGTGCTCTCCGGCCCCTCCGGGGTCGGCAAGAGCACGGTCGTCGGTTACCTGCGCAAGGTGCACCCCGAAGTCTGGCTGTCGGTCTCCGTCACCACCCGCAAGCCCCGCCCGGGCGAGCGGGACGGGGTCCAGTACCACTTCGTCGACGACGACGAGTTCGACAAGCTCATCGCCAACGGCGAGCTGCTGGAGTGGGCGGAGTTCGCGGGCAACCGCTACGGGACCCCGAGGCAGGCCGTGCTGGAGCGCCTGGAAGCCGGTGTTCCGGTGCTGCTGGAGATCGATCTGCAGGGTGCCCGGCAGGTCCGGCAGACCATGGTGGAGGCCCGGCTGGTCTTCCTGGCGCCGCCGAGCTGGGACGAGCTGGTCCGCCGGCTCACCGGCCGGGGCACCGAGTCGCCCGAGGTGATCGAGCGGCGACTGTCCGTGGCCCGGGTCGAACTGGCCGCGGAATCCGAGTTCGACATCACCCTGGTCAACACCTCCGTCGAGGACGTGGCGCGCGAACTGCTAGCCTTGATGCGGGTCTGCTGATCCACTACTGGGTTCGTTGAGCCGAGCTGAGCCGAGCTGGACTCATCCCAGGTCCCAAATCCTTTTCCACAAGTAGGGGTAGGTAGAGAGTGTCCTCTTCCATCGCCACGCCCGAGGGCATCATCAACCCGCCGATCGACGAGCTGCTCGAGGCCACCGACTCGAAGTACAGCCTGGTGATCTACGCGGCCAAGCGTGCCCGCCAGATCAACGCGTACTACTCCCAGCTCGGTGAGGGCCTGCTGGAGTACGTCGGCCCGCTCGTGGACACCCACGTGCACGAGAAGCCGCTCTCGATCGCGCTGCGCGAGATCAACGCTGGTCTGCTGACCTCCGAGGCCGTCGACGCGCCGGCCCACTGACAGCGACACATCGAGACCACGGGCCCGGCGGCGCAGCTGCCGGGCCCGTGGTCTGGTCCGGGGCGGGTGCCCCGGCGGACGCAGTATGGAGACGGGTATCCGCCCGGGTACCCGCACCGCTCGGCGGGGAGAGGCGTATGGGCAGGCCACAGGTCGTCCTGGGGGTGAGCGGCGGCATCGCCGCGTACAAGGCGTGCGAGCTGCTGCGGCGGTTCACCGAGTCCGGGCACGACGTACGTGTGGTGCCCACCGACTCGGCGCTGCACTTCGTGGGGGAGGCCACCTGGGCCGCGCTGTCCGGGAACCCGGTCTCCACCCGCGTCTGGGACACCGTCAGCGAGGTCCCGCACGTACGGATCGGCCAGCACGCCGACCTCGTCGTGGTCGCCCCGGCCACCGCCGACATGCTCGCCAAGGCCGCCCACGGCCTCGCCGACGACCTGCTCACCAACACCCTGCTCACCGCCCGCTGTCCGGTGGTCTTCGCACCCGCCATGCACACCGAGATGTGGGAGCACCCCGCCACCCAGGAAAACGTCGCCACGCTGCGCCGCCGGGGCGCGATCGTGGTCGAACCCGCCGTCGGACGGCTGACCGGCGTGGACACCGGCAAGGGGCGGCTGCCCGAGCCCGGCGAGATCTTCGAGGTCTGCCAGCGGGTACTGGCCCGCGGCGCGGCGCCCGCCGCCGACCTGGCCGGACGGCACGTGGTGATCAGCGCCGGAGGCACCCGTGAGCCGCTGGACCCGGTGCGCTTCCTGGGGAACCGTTCCTCCGGCAAGCAGGGCTACGCCCTCGCCCGTACCGCGGTGGCCCGGGGCGCACGGGTCACCCTGGTCGCCGCCAACACGTCGCTGGCCGACCCGGCCGGGGTGGACGTGGTCCGTGTCGAGACCGCCCAGCAGCTGCACGAGGCGGTGTTCAAGGCCGCGGCCGACGCCGACGCGGTGGTGATGGCGGCGGCCGTCGCCGACTTCCGGCCCGCCCGGTACGCCACCGGAAAGATCAAGAAGAAGGACGGCGAGGAACCGGCGCCGCTCGACCTGGTGCGCAATCCGGACATCCTCGCCGAGCTGTCCGCGGCCCGCCCGCACCCCGGCCAGATCGTGGTGGGCTTCGCCGCGGAAACCGACGACGTTCTGGCGAACGGCCTCGCCAAACTCACTCGTAAGGGTTGCGATCTGCTGGTCGTCAACGAGGTCGGCGAGCACAAGACCTTCGGGTCCGAGCAGAACGAGGCCGTGGTGCTCGCCCCGGACGGCAGCAGGACCCCGGTGCCGTACGGCCCCAAGGAGGCGCTCGCCGACGTGGTGTGGGACCTGGTGCTCCGGCGTTGGTGAGCGCGCGGTGAGTCGCGCCACGCCGGGGGCGGGCGGCTGAGCGCGGACACGGCGCCGCGGTCTGTCGGGCGCCGTGCGGAATCCGTTCGTCCGGTGGCTGACAGGCGTACCGTCCTGGCCTCGCGGAGGGTGTCGCAGGTCACCATGGACACAAAGATCCGGATACCGTGTCTATTTCCTCGACGCGACCGATAAACTGGCGGTGGTCCGACGGGCGCAGCCCCGATCGGACCGCCCGTATCAGCCAGCAGCCGCTGCAACCCCAGGGAGCGATGTGTCCCGCCGCCTGTTCACCTCGGAGTCGGTTACCGAGGGTCACCCCGACAAGATCGCTGACCAGATCAGCGACACGATCCTCGACGCCCTGCTGAAGGAGGACCCGACCTCCCGGGTCGCCGTCGAGACACTGATCACGACCGGTCTGGTGCACGTGGCCGGGGAGGTGACGACCAAGGGCTACGCCGACGTGGCGACCCTGGTCCGCAACACCGTCCTCGGTATCGGTTACGACAGCTCGAAGAAGGGCTTCGACGGCGCCTCGTGTGGCGTGTCGGTGTCCATTGGCGCGCAGTCCCCGGACATCGCCCAGGGTGTGGACTCCGCGTACGAGAACCGGGTCGAGGGCGACGACGACGAGCTGGACCGGCAGGGCGCCGGTGACCAGGGTCTGATGTTCGGGTACGCGTGCGACGAGACCCCCGAGCTGATGCCGCTGCCGATCACGCTGGCGCACCGGCTGTCCAAGCGCCTGACCGACGTCCGCAAGAACGGCACCATCCCCTACCTGCGCCCGGACGGCAAGACCCAGGTCACCATCGAGTACGACGGTGACAAGGCGGTCCGTCTGGACACCGTCGTGGTCTCCTCGCAGCACGCCTCCGACATCGACCTCGACTCGCTGCTGGCCCCCGACATCCGGGAGTTCGTGGTCGAGCCGGAGCTGAAGGCGCTGCTGGACTCGGGCATCAAGCTGGACACCGACGGCTACCGTCTGCTGGTCAACCCCACCGGCCGGTTCGAGATCGGTGGTCCGATGGGTGACGCGGGCCTGACCGGCCGCAAGATCATCATCGACACCTACGGCGGCATGGCCCGGCACGGCGGTGGCGCCTTCTCCGGCAAGGACCCGTCCAAGGTGGACCGCTCGGCCGCCTACGCGATGCGCTGGGTCGCCAAGAACGTGGTCGCCGCGGGCCTCGCCTCGCGCTGCGAGGTCCAGGTCGCGTACGCGATCGGCAAGGCCGAGCCGGTGGGTCTGTTCGTGGAGACCTTCGGCACCGCCAAGGTCGACGTCGACAAGATCGAGCACGCCATCGCCGAGGTCTTCGACCTGCGCCCGGCCGCCATCATCCGCGACCTCGACCTGCTCCGCCCGATCTACGCCCAGACCGCCGCCTACGGCCACTTCGGCCGCGAGCTGCCGGACTTCACCTGGGAGCGCACCGACCGCGTGGACGAACTCCGCGCGGCGGTGGGGCTGTAAAGCCACCGCGTGCACCACGTCGCGGCCCCGGACCCTCGCGGTCCGGGGCCGCACCGCTGCCCGGCGGGCATTGTCGTACCCGTCTGGTAGTTATGAGGACGTGAGCAGCGAGAACGAGCACCCGCAGCAGGGTCCGGGGGACGGGGCCGGGGAGCAGCTCGCGCTGATCCGGGAGACGGTGCGCAAGGCGAAGGAGCCGCGGGCCAAGCCGCGCAGCTGGCGGGGGGCCGCGCTGGCGGCGGGGTTGCCGGTGGCCCGGGTGCTGGTGGACAAGGGATTGATCCACCTCGACCAGTTCTTCGACTACGCGGTGCCCGAGGCGATGGACGAGCAGGCCCAGCCGGGAGTGCGGGTCCGGGTGCGGTTCGGGGCCCGGGTGGTCAAGGGGCGCCGGGAGGGCGGGGAGTTGCACGACGGGTTCGTCGTGGCCCGGCTGCCCGAGAGCGACTACCGCGGGCCGCTCGCCCCACTGGCCCAAGTGCTCTCCCCGGAACCGGTGTTGGGACCCGGGCTGCTGCGGCTGTGCCGCGCGGTGGCCGACCGGTACGCGGGAGCGCTCGCCGATGTGGTGCAACTGGCGGTGCCGCCCCGGCACGCCCGCGCGGAGAGCCGCGCGATACCCGAGCCGCCCGGTGCGCCGACGCGGCCGGATCCCGGTACTTGGGCGCGGTACGCCACCGGTCCCGGCTTCCTGGAGGCGCTCGCCACCGGGGCCAGCCCGCGTGCCGTGTGGACCGCGCTGCCGGGGCCGCACTGGCCGGACGAACTCGCCCGCGCGCTGGCCGCCGCGCTGTCCTCCGGGCGCGGCGCGCTCGCGGTGCTGCCCGACGGCCGCGCGGTGGCCAGGGTCGACGCCGCGCTCACCGCGCTGCTGGGCGACGGGCACCATGTCGTGCTCACCGCGGACAGCGGCCCCGAGGAACGGTACCGGCGCTGGCTCGCCGTCAACCGCGGCGTGGTGCGCGGCGTCATCGGCACCCGCGCCGCGATGTTCGCTCCCGTGACCGACCTCGGGCTGGTCGCGCTCTGGGACGACGGGGACTCCAGCCACGCGGAGCCGCACGCACCGCAGCCGCACGCCCGAGACGTGCTGTTGCTGCGCGCCGCCGACGAGCACGCCGGGTTCCTGCTCGGCGGCCTGTCGGTCACCGCCGAGGGCGCCCAACTCGTCGACAGCCGCTGGGCGTCGCCCCTGACCGCATCCCGTGAGCAGGTGCGGGCCGCGGCCCCGCTGGTGCGTACCGTCGGCGACGGGGACCAGGCCCGTGATCCGGCGGCGCGCGCCGCCCGACTGCCCAGCCTCGCCTGGCAGGTCACCCGGGACGCGCTGCTGCGCGGCCCTGTGCTGGTACAGGTGCCGCGGCGGGGCTATGTGCCCCGGCTGGCCTGTGAACGCTGCCGCGAACCCGCCCGCTGCGCACGGTGCGCGGGGCCGCTGGAGCTGACCGAGTCGGGGGTGCTGCACTGCGGGTGGTGCGGACGGCCGGAGGCCGCGTGGCACTGCCGGGAGTGCGCCGGGAACCGGCTGCGCGCCCAGGTGGTCGGTGCCCGGCGCACCGCCGACGAGCTGGGCCGGGCCTTTCCCACGGTGCCGGTGCGCACCTCGGGACGGGACGCGGTGCTGGCCCGGGTGCCCGGCCAGCCCGCGCTGGTCATCGCCACGCCGGGCGCAGAGCCGGTCGCGGACGGCGGCTATGCGGCGGCGCTGCTCCTCGACGGCTGGGCGCTGCTCAACCGCCCTGACCTGCGAGCCGGGGAGGAGGCGCTGCGCCGCTGGCTGACCGCCGCCGCGCTGGTCCGCCCGGCCGCCGAGGGCGGCACGGCGGTGGTGCTCGCCGAGCCCGGGCTGCGCCCGGTGCAGGCACTGGTGCGCTGGGACCCGGCCGGGTACGCGGTACGGGAACTGGCCGAGCGCACGGAGCTGGGCTTCCCACCGGTGTCCCGGATGGCATCGGTGACCGGCACCGCGGCGGCGGTCACCGACCTGCTGGACAATGCCCAACTGCCGGACGGCACGGACCGGTTGGGCCCGGTTCCGGTTCCGGCCGCGCCGCCCGGCCGCCCACGGCGGACGGGCGACCCGCCGCCCGGCGAGGCATGGGAACGGACGCTGCTCAGGGTGCCGCCGGGCAGCGGCGGCGCGCTCGCCGCCGCGCTCAAGACGGCGCAGGTGGCGCGGATGGCCCGCAAGCACCTCGACCCGGTACGGGTGCGGATGGATCCACCGGACATCGGCTGAGAACGCCCGGCACAGGCCACCGCCCCGGCGTGTCGGCGGCGCGGGGCGGTGGGGCGGTGCGTCGGTCAGCCGTTGCGCGGACCGGGCAGCGCGCCGGGGAACGCCTCGTCCCGCAGCGCGGTGCCGGACTGCGCCGCCGCCATCGGTACCGAACGCGCGGCCGGAACCGTGCGGGTGGCGCTGGACGCGGTACCGCGCTCGTCCTCGCCGCCCGTTGCGGCGGCCCGGCGCGTGCCGTAACGCCGGTGCACGGCCTGTTTGGTCACCCCGAGCGCCGAACCCACCGCGTCCCAGGAGAAGCCCAGCGAACGGTCGAAGTCGACGGCCGCGGTGACCAGGGTCTCGACGCTGTCCCGCAGCTCCTGTGCGAGCCGTACGGTTGGTGCCGGGGCCCGGCCGTAAACGACGAATCCGGCGGCGGGTCCGCTGCGCCTCGGGCGGTAGACGTTGCCCAGCTGGGCGGTGAGGGTGCGCAGCGCGTCCACCTGCCGGCGGACCCGCTCGATGTCCCGCACGAGGAGGTGCAGACTGGCCCGTGCCTGGGCGTCGTGGGTTGCGTGGTCGGCCATGAACAAGCCTCTCGAACCGGCGATGCTGTGAGTGTGTCGGGTTGTCAACGGGCCGGTGGCGGCCCGTTTTCAGTCAATCTGTCTTGACCAACGCGTCAGCAGCCCATCGGGTCACGCTCTGGGGGCGCGAGTGGACCCGGAAGAGGCGCACCCCGTGCCGTACGCCCCTGAATTCGCCGGCGCGCCGACCGCCATAGACTGGGAGGCCGCTTCGCAACCCGCCGACGGGAGTCCGCCCTGTGTCCGTGATGCCGATCCATCTCTTCGGCGATCCGGTGCTGCGCATGAAGGCGCAGCCGGTCACCGTCTTCGACAAGGAACTGCGCACGCTCGTCAAGGACCTCAGCGACACCATGCTCGACGCGCCGGGCGCGGGCCTGGCCGCACCCCAACTCGGCGTGTCGCTACGGGTGTTCACCTACCACGTGGACGGCGAACTCGGGCACCTGGTCAATCCGGACCTGACGCTCACCGACGAGGAGCAGGACGGTCCGGAGGGCTGCCTGTCGCTGCCTGGCCTGCGGTTCGACTGCAGGCGGGCCTACGGCGTGGTCGCCAAGGGCTTCAACATGTACGGAGACCCGGTCACCGTCGAGGGCACGCAACTGCTCGCCCGCTGCATCCAGCACGAGACCGACCACCTCGACGGGATCATCTTCATCGACCGGCTCGACCCCGAGCAGCGCAAGGCGGCGATGAAGGCCATCCGGGAGGCCGAGTGGGCGGGCGAGCCCGCACCGCAGGTCCGGATCTCCCCGCACAGCACGTTCGGCCGGGCACGCTGACCCTCCTGTTCCACGATCCTCCCGAAAGGCACCGCAACCCGATGAGGCTTGTCTTCGCCGGTACCCCCGAAGTCGCCGTCCCCGCGCTGGAGGCGCTGCTGGCTTCCGAGCGGCACGAGGTGGCCGCCGTCGTCACCCGGCCCGACGCCCCCGCGGGCCGCGGCCGCAAGCTGGTGGCCAGCCCGGTCGCGCAGCGCGCGCAGGAGGCCGGGATCGAGGTGCTCAAGCCGAACCGGCCGCGTGAGGAGGACTTCCTCGCCCGGCTGCGGGAGATCGCCCCCGACTGCTGCCCGGTCGTGGCGTACGGCGCCCTGCTGCCCAAGGTGGCGCTCGACATCCCCGCGCACGGCTGGGTCAACCTGCACTTCTCGCTGCTGCCCGCGTGGCGCGGCGCGGCGCCGGTGCAGCACGCGGTGATGGCGGGCGACGAGGTGACCGGTGCGTCCACCTTCCAGATCGAGGAGGGGCTGGACTCCGGCCCGGTCTACGGTGTGATCACCGAGGCGGTGCGCTCCGACGACACCAGCGGGGCGCTGCTGGACCGGCTGGCGCACACCGGCGCCGGGCTGCTGGCGGCCACCATGGACGGCATCGAGGGCGGCACGCTGAAGGCCCGGCCGCAGCCCGCCGAGGGCGTCACGCTGGCCCCGAAGATCACCGTCGAGGACGCCCGCGTCGACTGGTCCGCGCCCGCGCTGCGGGTGGACCGGGTGGTCCGGGCCTGCACGCCCGCGCCCGGGGCGTGGACCCTCTTCCAGGGCGAGCGGCTCAAGCTCGCGGGGCCGGTCACCGCGCTGCCGGACCGCACCGATCTCCAGCTCGCACCGGGGGAGTTGGCGGTGACCAAGTCCGCGGTGTACGCGGGCACCGGCTCGTACCCGGTGGAGCTGACGCAGGTGCAGCCGCAGGGCAAGAAGCGGATGGCCGCCGCGGACTGGGCGCGCGGCGTCCGGATCGGCTCCGGGGAGCGGTTCGGCGCCTGACGGCGCGGCGGGTGCGGAGTCGCGGTTCGCGTTGACCGCCGGTCGCCGCCGTCGGGGGTGCCCGCCGTCGCGGCGGGACTTCGGCCGCGGGCGGCCCCCGGCCCCCCTTCGGGCCTGGCGGCGACCCTGTGGCCAGCCGGTATGGCGGTCAGGCCGTAGGCTGGGGGCGCCCGCCGGACAGGTGGGCCGCAGACAGCTGATTCCGGAGCACCTTCCCGTATGAACTCCCGCCCCCGCCGCCCGCAGGGCAAGGCACCGTACCGCCGTCCGAAGCCCGATCCGGTGCGCAGGCTGGCCTATGACGTACTGCGCGCCGTGGACGAGCGCGACGCGTACGCCAACCTCGTCCTCCCGGCCATGCTGCGGGAAGCGGAGCGCGACCAAGCGGGCTTCGACCGCCGGGACTCGGCGCTGGCCACCGAACTGGTCTACGGGACGCTGCGCCGCCAGGGCACGTACGACGCGATCATCGCGGCCTGCGTCGACCGGCCGTTGCGTGAGGTGGACCCGCCGGTGCTGGACGTGCTGAGCCTCGGCGCGCACCAGCTGCTGGGCACCCGCATCCCGCCGCACGCCGCGGTCTCGGCCACCGTCGAACTGGCCAGGGACGTGGTGGGGGACGGCCGCTCGCGGTTCGTCAACGCGGTGCTGCGCAAGATCGCCGCCGATGACCTCGACGGCTGGCTGGAGCGGGTGGCGCCACCGTACGACGAGGACCCCGAGGACCACCTCGCCGTGGTGCACTCCCACCCCCGGTGGGTGGTCAGCGCGCTGTGGGACGCGCTTGGCGGCGGACGCGAGGACATCGAGGACCTGCTGGCGGCGGACAACGAGCGCCCCGAGGTGACCCTGGTCGCCCGGCCGGGCCGGTGCGGTACCGCCGAACTGGCCGAGGAGGTCGGCGCGGACGGTGCGCCGGGCCGCTGGTCCCCGTACGCGATCCGGCTCGCCGACGGTGGCGACCCGGCGGCACTGGACGCGGTGCGCGAGGGCGCCGCGGGGGTGCAGGACGAGGGCAGTCAGCTCGTCGCGCTCGCGCTGGCGGGCGCCCCGCTGGACGGCCCCGACCGCCGCTGGCTGGACGGCTGCGCGGGCCCCGGCGGCAAGGCCGCGCTGCTGGCCGCGCTCGCCGCGGAGCGCGGCGCGGCGCTGCTGGCCGCCGAGAAGCAGCCGCACCGCGCCCGGCTGGTGGCCCGCGCGCTGGACGGCAACCCCGGCCCGTACCAGGTGGTCACCGCCGACGGCACCCGACCGGCGTGGCCGCGGGGCGTCTTCGACCGGGTGCTGATGGATGTGCCGTGCACCGGGCTGGGCGCGCTGCGCCGCCGCCCGGAGGCGCGTTGGCGGCGCCGCCCGGAGGACGTGGCCGGATTCGGGCCGCTCCAGCGGGAGTTGCTGCGCACCGCGCTGAGTTCGGTGCGGGTCGGCGGTGTGGTGGGGTACGCGACCTGCTCACCGCACCTCGCCGAGACCCGGGCCGTGGTGGACGACGTACTGCGCGCGGCACCGGAGGGCGCCGAACTGATCGACGCCCGGCCGCTGTTGCCCGGCGTACCGCACCTCGGCGACGGCCCCGACATCCAGCTGTGGCCGCATCTGCACGGCACGGACGCGATGTACCTCGCGCTGCTGCGCCGGGTCGGCTGACCCGGCGCCCCCGGCCGGGCGAGGGGGCCGCCCGAAGCGGCCCGGTGCGCGGGGCGCCATACTGGGCGCATGCGTGCGCAGATCAACCCGAGCATCCTGTCCGCCGACTTCGCCCGGCTCGCCGACGAGGCGCGGGCCGTGGCGGGGGCCGACTGGCTCCATGTCGACGTGATGGACAACCACTTCGTGCCGAACCTGACGCTCGGTGTTCCCGTGGTGGAATCGCTGCGCAAGGCGACCGACACCCCGCTCGACTGCCATCTGATGATCGAGGACCCGGACCGCTGGGCGCCGCAGTACGTTGAGGCGGGCGCGGGCTCGGTGACCTTCCACGTCGAGGCGGCGGCGGCGCCGGTCCGGCTGGCCCGGGAGATCCGGGCCAAGGGCGCCAGGGCGTCCATGGCGCTCAAGCCCGCCACGCCGATCGAGCCGTACGAGGACCTGCTGCCGGAACTCGACATGCTGCTGGTGATGACGGTGGAGCCGGGCTTTGGCGGGCAGGCGTTCCTGGACATCATGCTGCCGAAGATCCGCCGCACCCGTGAGCTGATCGCCAAGCACGGCCTTGAGCTGTGGCTCCAGGTGGACGGCGGGGTGTCCGCCTCCACCATCGAGCGGTGCGCGGAGGCGGGCGCCGACGTGTTCGTGGCGGGCTCCGCGGTGTACGGGGCGGACGACCCGGCGGCGGCCGTGCGGGCACTGCGGGAGAAGGCCGAGTCGACGTTCGCCGGGGCGCCGTGGGCCTGTGGCCACTGAACGCGAACGTGAACGGAACCGTTAATTCCGCTGGGCGTCGCGGCTTCCAGCGCCGACTTCCGTTCATTTCTCTCCCGTAGCTTGCGGATGAGATCGTGATTCCGGGAAAAGTCCCGGCGGCCGGAGGGCGCGCCGCGCCTCGCCATCTGCAAAGATGAGCATGTTGGCAATCAAATGAGCACTGGGGAGGCTGACGTGACCACTGGCCGCTCATCCGTCCGCATGGGGCCCGCCGAGATGGTGCAGGCGGCGGCCATGGCCCGCCGTTTCTACCTGGAGGGCAAGTCCAAGATCCAGATCGCGGAGGAGTTCGGCGTCAGCCGCTTCAAGGTTGCCCGAGTACTGGAATCCGCGCTCGAACGGGATCTTGTGCGTATCGAGATCCGCGTCCCCGCCGAACTGGACGCCGAGCGCTCCGACGCGCTGCGCGCCCGGTACGGCCTGCGCAACGCCGTCGTGGTCGAGTCGCCGGACGGGCAGGCCAGCGACGCCCCCGACCCGGAGAACCTGGGGGCGGTGGCCGCCGGGCTGCTCGGCGAGCTGGTCACCGAGGGCGATGTGCTGGGCCTGGCCTGGGGCCGCTCCATCATCACGATGGCCAACGCGCTCGACCGGCTGCCGCCGTGCACCGTCGTCCAGCTCACCGGCGTGTACGACGCCGGGACCGCCGAGCGCGGCTCCGTCGAGGCGGTGCGCCGGGCCGCCGCGGTCTCCGGCGGCGAGGCGCACCCGATGTACGCGCCGATGGTGCTGCCGGACGCGGCCACGGCCGCCGCGCTGCGCAAGCAGACCGGGATCGCCGCGGCCATGAGCTACTTCGACAAGGTCACCGTCGCGGTGGTCTCCATCGGCTCCTGGGAACCGCGGGTGTCCACGGTGTACGACGCGCTGTCCGACGCCGAGCGCAAGCACTACGCGGATCTCGGGGTGGCCGCCGAGATGTCCTCGCACCTGTTCGACGCGGACGGCCGACGGGTCGGCCGGGACCTGCGGGAGCGCTGCATCACGGTGGACGCGGACCGGCTGCGCCGGGTGCCGGAGGTCGTCGCCATCGCGGGCGGCATGCGCAAGGCACAGGCGGTCGGCGCCGTCCTGCGGTCCGGCCTGGTCACCAGCCTGGTGACGGACACCGCCGCGGCGGACCACCTGCTCAACCACCAGTCTCCGGGCCCCCGCCCGGCCCTGGAGCGCGCCGATCCCGGTGAGGCGTAAGCCCTTCCGGCGGAGGTTCCGGTCGGCGTCGCGCCCGGCTCGGCCCCGCCGGGCCACGCCGCGGTGGTTGCTCGCCGCTGCGAGGGATTGATCTCGGACGAGCCCGCAGGAAATGGCGCCCCGGAGCAAGACCCGCCGCGGCGCGCAACCACGATGGCGAAGACCCGGCGGTGCCGGACTCACCGCGATCCCAAGCCGCACGACGCTTGCCCCCAGGCCGCCGCGGCGCGCAACCACGATGGCGGAGACTCGGCGGTCCCGAACCCGCCGCAACTCCAACGCCCGCCCCGTTATGGCAGCATCGCCCCATGCGCCGCCGAACGTTGCGATTCCTCCCCGCCCTGCTGGCCTGCCTGCTGCTCGCTCTCGTCGGCTGCACCGCGGCCACGCACCCGGCCGCCCCGCGCCCGAGCGGAACCCGCGGAACGCACGGTCTGCCGACCGTCCCGGCAAGCCAGTTGCCCCCAGAGGCACGGCACACCCTCCAACTCATCGCCGCCGCGGGCCCCTTCCCGTACCCCAAGGACGGCGTGGTGTTCGGCAACTACCAGAACGCGCTGCCGCGGGAGCGCCGCGGCTACTACCACGAGTACACCGTGCCCACCCCCGGCGCCCGCGACCGCGGCGCCCGTCGCATCGTCACCGGCGCCGGGCATGAGACGTACTACACCGATGACCACTACCGGACCTTCAAGGAGGTGACGGACGTTGACCACGCCCGTACCTGAGGACCTGTCAACTCTGTTGGCCCATACCGGAGTCGTCCACTGGGTCCAGGACCGTCCCACCGACGCCCTGCTGGCCGCCGCGGAGCGGACCGGTCGCCGGGCGTACCCGCTGGACCTCCAGGGAGTAGCGGACAAGGCCGAGTTCATGGCGCGCTGCGCCACCGCGCTGAGGCTGCCGGACTGGTTCGGCGCCAACTGGGACGCGCTGTACGACTGTTTGACCGACGCGGACGTACTGCCCGCCGACGGCGGCCGGGTGCTGGTGGTCACCGGCTGGCAGGGGTACGCGGCGGCGGCACCGGGGGAGTGGCGCACCGCGCTCGACGTCCTCGGCGACGCCGCAGACTACTGGGCGAAGGCCGACACCCCGTTCCTCGTCCTGCTGGTGGAGCCGCGGCTCACAGCCCCGGCGCACCCCACACCGGGAACCAGCGGCTGAGATCGTCCTCGATCCGCAGATCGTTCGCGACCATCGCCTTGACCTGCAACTCCAGCGCGTTGTCCCGCCGTTCGCCGCCGCGCGGCGCGAACGGGTAGAACGTACCGCGCTTGTAGAGGTAGACCAGCGCCAGCGAACGCCCCTCGGCGTCCCGGAAGCCCACCAGCGAGCACAGCAGCTGAGGGCCGAAACCGCCGCTCTCCAGCACCGAGTTGACCGCGTGCAGATCGGTGACCAGGCCCGTGACATCGTCCGGTGAGTGCCGGGAGAGCAGCCAGGTGTAGCCGTAGGAGTCCCGGCTGAACTCCACCGGAAGCCCGCCGTCCTGCTGGGCGCCCGCGTCCAGCAGGCCCTGCACCTCCTGCTTCAACTGGGCGAAGGCGCCGCCCTCCACGGCGGCGAAGCACACCGATCCCTCGCCGGTCGGGGTGAAACCGGCGGCCGCGGTCAGCGTCACGGCGGCCGACGGCAGCCCGAACAGCTGGTCGAGATCGGGCTTGACCGGCTTGCTGCGGCCGAGCAGGGCGTCAAGGAATCCCACGGGCGGTCAGCTCCTCGATGGGTACGGGGAATCTCCCCGGCGGGTGGGGTGGGGTCGTTCAGCCGCGGTTCAGCTCGGCGGAGATCCGCCCGAGCTGCTCCAGCCGCTGCTCCAGCGTGGGGTGGGTGGAGAGCAGGTTGGACAGGCTCTCCTTGGAGGCGATCGCCGGGGCGAAGTAGAAGGCGTTGAACGGCTCCGCCTTGCGCAGGTCCTCGGTGGGGATCCGGGCCATCTGGCCGGTCACCTTGGTCAGCGCGGAGGCGAGCGCGGACGGCCGCCCGGTGAGCTGCGCGGCCGAGCGGTCCGCGGACAGCTCGCGGTAGCGGGAGAGCATCCGGGTGAGCAGGAAGCTGATCGCGTACACCACCGCGCTGACCAGTGGGATGAGCAGCGCGACGATGGCGGCGTTCTGGTTGTTGCCACGGGAGCGGAAGCCGCCCCACAGCGCGACCCGGGTGATCACCCCGGCCAGTACGCCGAGGAAGGACGCGATGGTCATCACCGCGACGTCCTTGTGCGCGACATGCGACAGCTCATGGGCCAGCACGCCCTCCAGCTCCTCCGGCTCCAGCCGGCGCAGCAGTCCGGTGGTCGCGCAGATCACCGCGTTGTCGGCGTTGCGGCCGGTGGCGAAGGCGTTGGGCACGTCGGACTGGGCGACCGCCACCCGCGGCTTGGGCATGTCGGCCAGCGCGCACAGCCGGTCGACCGCGCCGTGCAGCTGCGGATACTCCTCCGGCGTGACCTCGCGCGCGCCCATGCTGAACGCGGCGATCTTGTCGCTGAACCAGAACTGGGCGATGAACAGGCCCCCCGCGATGATCAGGATCAGCGGCCAGGCGCCTCGCAGCAGCACCAGCAGCACACCGACGAACACCACGTACAGCAGGCCGATCAAGAACATGGTGATGACCATGCGGCTGGCCAGACCCCGATCCGGGGCGAAGCGAGTGCGGTTCATGTTCCCCTCCCGGGGGTCCCAAGGCCCGGCCGCGCGGCCGGAGGACGCCTCACTACGTCACTACGATTGTCACTCCACCACCTGTGAGCGCGTATCCCCGGGGTTCGGCCCCGGATCCGCGGCCGAGACCGCGGGTGACCCACGCCACGCCACGGGGGCCGCTTCAGATCATGCCCCAAGCGGTGCTGCCGGATCCGGGAGGTTCCTCCAAACCGGGTTTCCCCTTCCGGCATGCAAAAATGAAGTACGTGCGTTTCCTCAACGATTCTCAGCCGCCGTACGACCTGACGTACGACGACGTGTTCATGGTTCCCAGCCGCTCCGCCGTGGGCTCCCGGCAGGGCGTGGACCTGTCCGCCCCGGACGGGACCGGAACCACCATCCCCCTCGTGGTCGCCAACATGACCGCGATCGCCGGCCGCCGCATGGCCGAGACGGTGGCCCGCAGAGGCGGTCTTGCCGTCATCCCGCAGGACATTCCGATCGACGTGGTGACCGAGGTCATCACCTGGGTCAAGCAGCGCCACCTGGTGCTGGACACCCCGATCGTGCTCGCCCCCCACAACACCGTCGCCGACGCCATGGCCCTGCTGCCCAAGCGGGCGCACGGCGCGGGCGTCGTGGTCGAGGACGGCCGCCCGGTGGGCGTCGTCACCGAGTCCGACCTGTCCGGGGTGGACCGCTTCACCCAGTTGTCCGAGGTGATGTCCAAGGACCTGCTGGTCCTCGACGCGGACATCGACCCGCGTGAGGCGTTCAACCGCCTGGAGGAAGCCCACCGCAAGCTCGCCCCCGCGGTCGACCAGGACGGCAGGCTGGCGGGCATCCTGACCCGCAAGGGCGCGCTGCGCGCCACCCTCTACACCCCCGCCACCGACGGCGACGGCAGGCTGCGGATCGCCGCCGCCGTGGGCATCAACGGCGACGTGGCGGGCAAGGCCAAGCAACTGCTGGACGCCGGTGTCGACACCCTGGTGATCGACACCGCGCACGGCCACCAGGAGTCGATGATCTCCGCCATCAAGGCGGTGCGCGCGCTCGACCCGCGGGTGCCGATCGTGGCCGGCAACATCGTCGCCGCCGAGGGCGTCCGCGACCTGATCGAGGCCGGAGCCGACATCGTCAAGGTCGGCGTGGGCCCGGGCGCGATGTGCACCACCCGCATGATGACCGGCGTCGGCCGCCCGCAGTTCTCCGCCGTGCTGGAGTGCGCCGCCGAGGCGCGCAAGTACGGCAAGCACGTGTGGGCCGACGGCGGTGTGCGGCACCCGCGTGACGTGGCGATGGCGCTGGCCGCGGGCGCGTCCAACGTGATGATCGGCTCGTGGTTCGCCGGAACCTTCGAGTCGCCGGGCGACCTCCAGCACACCGCGGACGGCCGCCCGTACAAGGAGAGCTTCGGCATGGCGTCGGCCCGCGCGGTGCGCAACCGCACCAGCGAGGAGTCCGCGTACGACCGGGCCCGCAAGGCGCTGTTCGAGGAGGGCATCTCGACCTCTCGGATGTTCCTCGACCCGGCCCGCCCGGGTGTCGAGGACCTGATCGACTCGATCATCGCGGGCGTCCGCAGTTCCTGCACCTACGCGGGCGCGGGCTCCCTGGAGGAGTTCCACGACAAGGCCGTCGTGGGCGTGCAGTCGGCCTCCGGTTACGCGGAGGGCAAGCCGCTGCACTCCAGCTGGTCGTAGTCGCCCCGATCGACCCGGAAGCCCCGCACGGACCGCCGTGCGGGGCTTCTTCATTCGCCACAAAACGCCCGAGCGCAATGAATCAACGAAGTCGGGCAATGATCACCTGGCTATCCAAGGTTAAGCGCAATGATTTTTTGCGAATGCGCAACGATCACGCATTATGGGTAGAGCGCCCACCTCCTAAGGTCGTGGGCCATACGTGGAGCAGCGGGGACCCCCGGCTCGGCGGTCCCCCTCGATCGAGGGCATGCCTGTCATCGGCGTGCCCTTCGCCTGGTCGGCCGCGCGGGTCGCCGCCGCTCAGAGCCGCTGATGATGATGGAGCCCCCGTGGTGGAACCCGGCACGACGCCGACAGCCCCTGCCCGGAGTACCGACGCCGTACCGCCTCCGGCCGGACGGCCGTCCGGCCTTGGCGCCGCCGTGATGCGCCGCAAACCGGTGGAACGCCTGGTCGCCGAGGGCGGCCAGGGCGAGGGCGGGCACCTCAGGCGTTCCCTGAGCATGTGGCAGCTCACCATGATCAGCATCGGCGCGACCCTGGGCACCGGAATCTTCGTGGTGCTCGGCGAGGCGGTGCCCAAGGCCGGTCCGGCCGTGGTGATCTCCTTCGTCATCGCCGGTCTGACCGCGCTGTTCTCCGCGCTGTCCTACGCCGAGCTGGCGGGCACCATCCCGGTCTCCGGCTCCTCGTACTCCTACGCCTACGCCACGATGGGCGAGCTGATCGCCTGGATCTGCGGCTGGTGTCTGATCCTGGAGTACGGCGTGTCGGTCGCCGCGGTCGCGGTGGGCTGGGGGCAGTACCTCAACGAGCTGCTCAGCGGCACCATCGGCCTGACCATCCCCGGCTGGATGGCCAACCCGCCAGGCCAGGGCGGCTATCTGAACATCCCCGCGCTGCTCGTGGTGCTGCTGGCCATGGGCTTCCTGCTGGGCGGCGCCAAGGAGAGCGCGCGGGCCAACACCATCATGGTCGTGGTGAAGATCGCCTCGCTGATCCTCTTCTGCGCCGTGGCCTTCACCGGCATCCGCGCCGGCAACTACAAGCCGTTCATGCCCCTCGGCCTCGGCGGCGTCAGCGCGGCGGGCGCCTCGCTGTTCTTCTCGTACATCGGCTTCGACGCCGCCTCCACCGCGGGCGAGGAGGCCAAGAACCCCAAGCGCGACCTGCCGCGGGCGATCATGCTCTCGCTGCTGATCGTCACCGTGCTGTACTGCCTGGTCGCGCTGGTGGCCGTCGGTGCCATGCCGTGGAAGAACTTCGGCAACGCCGACGCCGCGCTGGCCCAGATCATGAAGGACGTCACCGGTCAGGACTTCTGGTCCGTGCTGCTGGCGGCGGGCGCCGTCATCGCCATCGCCAGCGTGGTGCTCACCGTGATGTACGGCCAGACCCGGATCCTGTTCTCGATGTCCCGGGACGGCCTGGTGCCCAGGATGTTCGCCAGGGTCAGCCCGAAGTCCGGCATCCCGGTCGCCAACACCGTGATCGTCTCGCTGTTCTGCGGCCTGCTGGCCGCCGTGGTCCCGCTCGGGGCGCTCGCCGACGCCACCAGCATCGGCACCCTGTTCGCCTTCGCGCTGGTCAACGCGGCCGTCATCGTGCTGCGCAGGACGCGCCCCGACATGCCGCGCAGCTTCAAGGTGGCCTTCTCACCGGTCACCCCGGCGATCGGCTTCCTGCTGTGCCTGTGGATGATGGGTAGCTTCGAAACGATTACCTGGGAGTACTTCGGTGGCTGGATGGCCGTCGGGATCGTGCTGTACTTCGCGTACGGCATGCGCCGCTCCCAGCTCGCCCGAGAAGTGCCCGCCCGACTAGAGAAGTGAACCACCCCCCTTGCGACTGAACGATCTCGACGAACGCATCGTGCACGCCCTCGCCGAGGACGCCCGCCGCTCCTACGCCGACATCGGCGCCGAGGTCGGCCTGTCCGCCCCCGCCGTCAAGCGCCGGGTGGACCGGCTGCTCGCGGCGGGCGCCATCACCGGCTTCACGGTACGGGTCGACCCGGCCGCGCTCGGCTGGGAGACCGAGGCGTTCGTCGAGATCTACTGCCGCCACAACACCTCACCCGAGGACATCCGGCGCGGCCTCACCCGCTACCCGGAGGTGGCCTCGGCGTCCACCGTCACCGGCGAGGCGGACGCCCTGGTGCAGATCTACGCCTCGGACGTACGGCACTTCGAGCGCGTCCTGGAGCGCATCGCGGGCGAACCCTTCGTCGAGCGCACCAAGTCCGTCCTGGTGCTCTCGCCGCTGCTGCGCCGCTACAGCGCGGGCTCGCCCACCTGAGCCGCCCCCCGGCGCCGCAGCCCGGCGGCGACGGCGGCGGTCAGCACCAGCAGCAGCGCGGCGACGATCCGGTACCCGCTCGCCATCGCGTGGCTGAACGCGGCCACCGCC
This sequence comes from Streptomyces sp. PLK1-5, assembly GCA_037034305.1. Classification (GTDB taxonomy): domain Bacteria; phylum Actinomycetota; class Actinomycetes; order Streptomycetales; family Streptomycetaceae; genus Streptantibioticus_A. The sequence goes on along the minus strand of JBAGJY010000002.1, from coordinate 228,514 downwards.
TCGGCGTGCGCCCCGGCCCCGAGCCGGGTGGCCGCCGCGAAGGTGGCCGCCGTGGAGTCCGCGTGACCGGCGAGCGGGGCGGGCAGCCGGGAGGCGAACCCGGTGGACAGCGCGGTGCCCACCGCCGCCACTCCCAGGGCGGTGCCCAGTTCGCGGGCCGCGGTGTTCAACGCCGAGCCGACCCCGGCCCGGTGCTGCGGCAGCGAGGTGACGATGGCGTGCGACAGCGAGGGCATCGCCATGCCCGCGCCGAACGCCAGCACCAGCATGTAGCAGGCGTACAGCGGATACGGCGTCCCGGAGTCGGCGGTGGACAGCAGCAGCAGTCCGCCCGCGATCGACACCAGTCCGGTGGCCACCGTGGCGGCGGCCCCGATCCGCGCCGCCCACCGCATGCTGCGCTGCGTCACCAGCATCATCCCGAACGCCAGTGGCAGTACCGCGAATCCGGCCCGTAGCGCGCTGAACCCCTTGACGTACTGGAGGAACTGGGCGTTGACGTAGAACAGCGCGAACATTCCGAAGAACGCCGCCGCCACCCCCAGCGCCCCCGCCCGAACCCTGGGCAGCCGGAACAGCCGCGGATCGAGCAGCGGAGCGGCCACCCGCAGCTCGTGCCGCACGAACACCGCCAGCAGCACCGCCGACAGCCCGAAGGCACCCAGCGTGGCGGTAGACCCCCAGCCCAGCTCGGGGCCCTCGATGATGCCGTAGAGCAGGGCCACGCAGCCGAGGATCAGCAGCACCGATCCCGGCAGGTCCAAAGCCGCGGCGTGGCGCGGCACCCGGGGCGCGCTGCGCGCCGAGAAGGCCAGCAGCGCCGCGCCCAGCGGCACGTACATCCAGAACAGCCCCTGCCAGGGCAGGTACTGCAACACCAGCGCACCGCCCGCGTTGCCCAGCACACCGCCGATCGCGATGGCGCTGCTCCAGCTCGCCACCGCCGCGCCCCGGCGTTCGGCCGGCACCGCGTACAGCAGCAGCGCCATGGTGCCGGGCAGCACCAGCGCGGCGCCCAGGCCGCACACCGCCCGGGCCGCGAGCAGCACCGGCACGTTCGGCGCGAGCGCGCACCCGGCGGCGCCCGCGGTGAACACCGCCAGGCCGCCGAGCAGTACCCCCTTGCGGCCGTAGCGGTCACCCAGCGCCCCGGCGGGGATCAGCAGACCGGCGAAGACGATGACATAGGCGTCGACGATCCACAGCAACTGCGCGGAGCTGGGATGCAGCGCGCTGGCGGAGAGCTTGGGTATCGCCAGGTTGATCGCCGCGACCAGGGACTGGGTCACCAGCACACACGCGCACATCGCCAGAACGACCGCGCGGGGCTTGGCGGTTGGGCGTGGCGGAGTGGTGACCGAAAGCGTTGTGGACATGTTCAGGACGCTAGAGACCACCGGTGTTGCCATCAAGTGCAATCATGGCAAGGCATAGTTGCGGCAAACGCAATGCGGCAGCTCGGAGGGGCGGAATGGACCGCGGAGCCGATCTCAATCTGCTGGTCGCGCTTGATGCGCTACTGGAGGAAGAGAGTGTCACCTTGGCCGCCGACCGGCTGGGGCTGTCCGGCCCGGCGATGAGCCGCACCCTCGGCCGGATCCGGCGCCAGTTCGGCGACCCGGTGCTGGTGCGGGCCGGGCGGCGGATGGTGCCCACCCCGCGGGCCCTGGCGATCCGCGCCGAGGTGCGGCGGGTGGTGGAGGAGGCGCGGGCGGTCTTCGCCTCGGTGGCGCCCGACGACCCCAGCACCTTCCAGCGGCAGTTCACGGTGGTGGCGTTCGACGCGCTGGTGATGGTGTTCGGCTCCGAACTGCTGCGCCGGGTGGCCTGTGAGGCGCCCGGATCCAAACTGCGGTTCCTGCCAGAGGAGCGCTCCGGAGTGCCACCGCTGCGGGACGGCTCGGTGGACCTGGAGATCGGCGTCATCGACCGCGGCGAGCCGGAGGTCCGGGTGGAGCCGCTGTTCGAGGACCGCGTGGTCGCGGTGGTACGACCGGGCCATCCCATGGCCGACGGCAAGGTGACGCTACGTCAGTTCGCGGACGCCGGGCACCTGCTGGTCTCCCGCCGCGGCCGGTTCTACGGCCCGCTGGACGCCGCGCTGGCCGACCGCGGGCTGCGCCGCCGGGTGGTCGGCTCCGCGCCCGCGCTCGCCGCCTCGCTGTTCATGGTCCTGGAGAGCGACGCCGTGGGCCTGGTCCTGGAGCGGGTGGCGGCCCGCGCGGTGGACGCGCTGGGGCTGCGCACCTTCCCGGTCCCGCTGGAGCTGCCACCGGTCCGCATCGGCATGGCCTGGCACCCCCGTCACGACGCGGACCCGGGCGGCGGCTGGCTGCGCCAGGTGGTCAGGGACGCGGTCGCCGCGGCCTGAGCGGCGTCGGGCGGCCGGGGACCCCGCACGCCGACGCCGGCGGACCCGCGCAACGATTCACCGCATCGGCCCCGCACAACGCAACGAACCCACCAGCGGAACGCAATATCCCCACCTTGTAGCCCGCCGCGGGCGCACCGTACCTTCGAGGGAACCCCGAACCCCTTCACGGAACGGCCACGACACCATGACGCCGCTGCGCATCGCGTTGTACCAGGGCCCGAGCGGTGTGCCGCGGAACACCGACGAGAGCCTTGCCGCGCTGGACGATGCCGCACGGCGGGCCGCCGCCGCGGGCGCCGGACTGCTGGCGACCGCCGAGATGTACCTCACCGGATACGCCCTCGGCGACGCCGTCGCCACCCTCGCCGAGCCCGCCGACGGCCCCGGCGCCCAGCGCGTCGCGAAGATCGCCGCCGAGCACGGGGTCGCGATCGTGTACGGCTACCCCGAGCGCGACGGTGCACGGGTCTTCAACTCCGCCCAGTTCGTCGGCCCGGACGGCACCCGGCTGGCCAACTACCGCAAGACACACCTGTTCGGCGAGTTCGAGGCCCGGCACTTCACCGCCGGAGCCGACCTCGTCGTCCAGGCGCCCCTCGCCGGGCTCACCGTCGGCCTGCTGATCTGCTACGACGTCGAGTTCCCGGAGAACGTACGGGCGCACGCGCTGGCCGGTACCGATCTGATCGTGGCGCCCACCGCGCTGATGCGGCCCTTCGAGGTCGTCCCCCAAACCCTCGTCCCGGCGCGCGCGTTCGAAAGCCAGCTGTATCTGGCCTACGCGAACCGTGCGGGCGCCGAGGGCGAGTTCCACTTCGCCGGGCTCAGCTGCCTGGCCGGGCCCGACGGCGTGGCGCACGCCCGCGCCGGGACCGGCGAGGACCTGGTCTTCGCCGACGTCGACCCGGGGCGCCTGCGCGCCTCGCGCCGCCAGAACCCGTATCTGCGCGACCGCCGCCCCGAGCTGTACGGGCCGCTCGCCTGACCCCGGTCGCCCACCTCGTACCGCCCCTCACGTACCGCCCCGCCAAGGAGAGCACGCCGATGACGTCCACGGTGCCCACTGCCGTCCACGACGAGCAGGTTCCGGAAGCGGCCAAGCCGATCACCATGTTCGGCCCCGACTTCCCGTACGCCTATGACGACTACCTGGCGCACCCGGCGGGCCTCGGCTCCATACCGGCGGCCGAGCACGGCACCGAGGTGGCCGTCGTCGGCGGCGGACTGTCCGGCGTCGTCGCCGCGTACGAGCTGATGAAGATGGGCCTGCGGCCCGTCGTCTACGAGGCCGACCGGCTCGGTGGCCGACTGCGCACCGCGCGCTTCGACGGCTGCGACGACCTGACGGCCGAGATGGGCGCGATGCGGTTCCCGCCGTGCTCCACCGCCTTCCAGCACTACATCGACCTGGTCGGCCTGGAGACCAAGCCGTTCCCGAACCCGCTGGCCCCGGACACCCCGTCGACCGTGGTCGACCTCAAGGGCGAGTCGCACTACGCGCGCACCCTCGACGACCTGCCCGAGGTCTACCACCAGGTGATGGACGCCTGGAACGCCTGCCTGGAGGACGGTGCCCGGTTCTCCGAGATGCAGCGGGCGATCCGCGAGCGCGACGTGCCCGCCATCCGCGCCATCTGGGCGGACCTGGTGGACAAGCTGGACAACCAGACCTTCTACGGGTTCCTCTGCGACTCCCCGGCGTTCAAGTCCTTCCGGCACCGCGAGATCTTCGGCCAGGTGGGCTTCGGCACCGGCGGCTGGGACACCGACTTCCCCAACTCCATCCTGGAGATCCTGCGCGTCGTCTACACCGGCGCCGACGACGACCACCGCGGCATCGTCGGGGGCAGTGAGCAACTGCCGCTGCGGCTGTGGCAGGACGAGCCCGCCAAGCTGGTGCACTGGGCGCCGGGCACGTCACTGAAGTCGCTGCACGACGGCGACCCGCGCCCGGCCGTCACCCGCCTGCACCGCACCGCGGGCAACCGGATCACGGTCACCGACGCCTCCGGCGACATCCGCTCTTTCAAGGCTGTTGTCTTCACCGCGCAGAGCTGGATGCTGCTGTCGAAGATCGCCTGCGATGACGAGCTGTTCCCGATCGACCACTGGACGGCGATCGAGCGCACCCACTACATGGAGTCGTCCAAGCTGTTCGTGCCCGTCGACCGGCCGTTCTGGCTGGACAAGGACGAGGAGACGGGCCGGGACGTGATGAGCATGACGCTCACCGACCGGATGACCCGCGGCACGTACCTGCTGGACGACGGGCCGGACAAGCCCGCGGTGATCTGCCTGTCGTACACGTGGTGCGACGACAGCCTCAAGTGGCTTCCGCTGAGCGCCAACGAGCGGATGGAGGTCATGCTCAAGTCGCTCGGCGAGATCTACCCGAAGGTCGACATCCGCAAGCACATCATCGGCAACCCGGTGACCATCTCCTGGGAGAACGAGCCCTACTTCATGGGCGCGTTCAAGGCCAACCTGCCCGGCCACTACCGCTACCAGCGCCGTCTGTTCACCCACTTCATGCAGGACGGGCTGCCCGCCGACAAGCGCGGCATCTTCCTCGCGGGCGACGACATCTCCTGGACCGCGGGCTGGGCCGAGGGCGCGGTCCAGACCGCCCTCAACGCGGTCTGGGGCGTGATGCACCACCTCGGCGGCGAAACCGACCCGACCAACCCCGGCCCCGGCGACGTCTACGACGACATCGCCCCGGTGCAACTCCCCGAGGACTGAGGAACGTCGGCGTCTAGCCCCCACACCCAGGCCGGGATGTGGGGGCACGGCCCGGTGACGTTGCCTTGAGAAGGGGCGCGGGGAACCGCGCGACCAGCCCCATCGGCGCCGCAGACGACCGACGGCCCACCGCCGCACCCCCCAGCGGAGCGCCACCGCGGAGCGCCTACTCGAGCGGCGTCAGCAAACACCGGCTGACCAGTCCGACCCCGGCGTCCAGCCGATCCGTGAACGCCGCGTACACATGCGGCACTTCGCGCAACCTCCACAGCACCTGCGCGGCGTCCCACGCCGCGTCCCGTGCCGCGTCCAGGCTCCACGCCCCGGCGAGGTGGATCAGCGCGTCGCCGATCTCCCGCATGTCGCCTTCGGGCATCAACTCCTCGCGGATCCGGTCCTCAAGCAGTCCCAGCATCCGCCCGACCCGCTCGAAGTCCCGCTGGATGGCGTGCGGCGGCGCGCCCAGCGCCTCGCACGCGTCGACCACCGCCATCGGCAGGTCATGGCCCACATGGGCGTTGATGCCCGCCAGGGCGAACTGCACCGGCCGCACCCCGCGGTGTCCGCGCGACTGGAACAGCGGCCGCCAGCACGCGGGCGCCCGCCGCCCGGCCGCGTCGGCGTCGACCGCGGCCAGATAGCGCGCCGCGAACACCGTGCCCAACTCGGCGGTGGCGTAAGGGTCGGGGAAGTAGCCGTCCACGATCCGGCCGCGCAACGCCTCGGTCACCGCCAGGTACACCCGGTTGAACACCGCCACACCGTCGCCCGGCGGCAGCGTCTCGTACAGCGCCCGCATCCGCAGCAGTACGGAGTCAACACCGGTTGCCGCCGAGGACAGTTGCCCGATTGGAGTCATGCGGGCAGCGTCCCAGTGAACGGACACTTCGGGCGATTCGCCCCGCCCGGCGTTCCCCACAACGGGCGACACGCTACGGCCCCTTCCGACGGCGCGACGCACTTGGGCATCCTGGCCCACATGCCGAAGCCCCCGCGTCGCGTCGCCCAGGTGGTCAGGCTCCGTCCCGAGCACGAGGCGGAGTACCGAAGGCTGCACCGGCAGGTCTGGCCCTCGGTGCTCAGGACCCTCACCGCGGCGCATGTCACCAACTACTCGATCTTCCTGCGTGACGGCCTGCTGTTCGCCTACTTCGAGTACACCGGTGACGACTTCGCCGCCGACCAGGCCCGTATCGCCGCCGACCCGCAGACCCGCCGCTGGTGTTCACCGACCCCTGCCAGCAGCCGCTGGACAGCGCTCGGCGAGGGGAACTGTGGGCCGACGCCGAGGAGGTCTTCCACTTGGACTGACAGATTCCGGTGATGCCCATACGGGGACCGGCACACCCTGGATACGGCTTGCGGCCCCGCGCATCCTGAACAGGTGGACCCCAACGCTCTCGCCGACTTCCTGCGCCGCCGCCGTGCCGGGCTGGCGCCCGCGGACGTCGGGCTGGCGGCGGGGCCGCGTCGCCGGACCCCCGGGCTTCGGCGGGAGGAGGTGGCCCGGCTGGCCGAGATGTCCGCCGACTACTACACCCGGCTGGAACAGGGCCGCGCGCCCCGTCCGTCCCGCCGGGTCCTGGCCGCGCTTGCCCGCGCGCTGCGGCTGACCGGCGACGAACGGGACCGTCTGTTCGGGTTGGCGGGGGAGCGACCGCCGGGCGACGGCCAACGCGACGAACATGTCCGCCCGGGACTGCTGCTGGTCCTGGACCGGCTGGCCGACACCCCCGCCCAGGTGGTGAACGACATCGGCGACGTCCTGGCGCGCAACGCACTGGCGGCGGCGCTGTTCGGCGATGACTCGAACCTCCCGGCAGCGCGGCGCAACATCATCCTGCGGCACTTCACGGACCCCTCGGCCCGGGAACTGCTCACCCCGCAGGACCGGGTGGCGCAGTCCCGTGCCCATGTCGCCCGGCTGCGGGCGGTGTTGGCGGCACGCCGACATGACGCGGGGGCCGCCGCCCTGGTGGCCCGACTGCGCCTGGCGAGCCCGGAGTTCGCCGAACTGTGGGACCGCCCGGATGCCGCACCACGGCACCGGGACACCCTGCGGCTGCGCCATCCGGTCGTCGGCGCACTGGAGTTGACCCGTGAGGTGCTGCTCAGCGAGGAGGGCGGTCAGCGGCTGATCATCTACACCGCGCGTCCCGGCAGCGACTGCCGCGAGCGGCTGCGGCTGCTGCGTGTCATCGGCCTGGAGGACTTCGCGACGAGCGCCAACTGACCGTGCGCAGACGCCGCGTCGTCGTATGCTTCGTCGCCCGGAGCGTCGCGGACGGAGCGTGATCAATGACCGGCTTCGGCTGGAAGCTGCACGGTGACGGCAGGCATCTGGCGCCTGGCGAGGTGGTCAAACCCGGGGAGCGGCTGAGCTGGGGTCGGACGATCGCCCTCGGCGCCCAGCACGTCGTCTCGATGATCGGCGCCTGCTTCGTCGCCCCGGTGCTGATGGGGCTCGATCCCAGCCTGGCCCTGATGGCGTCCGGCGTGGCGACCGTGCTGTTCCTGGTGATGACGCGCGGCCGGATCCCCAGCTACCTCGGCTCCTCGCTCTCCTTCGTCGGGGTGTCCGCGGTGATCGCGCGGCAGGGCGGCAACGCCGGTACGCTGACGGGCGCCATGCTGGTGGTGGGGGCCTGCCTGGCCGGGTGCGGCATCGCCATCCAGGTGCTCGGTGCCCGGGTGATCCACGCGGTGCTGCCACCGGCGGTCACGGGTGCGGTCGTGATGCTCATCGGCTTCAACCTGGCCCCGGTCACGGCCAGCACCTACTGGCCGCAGGACCAGTGGACGGCGCTGCTGACCATGCTCTTCACCGGGCTGGCACTGGTCGTACTGCGCGGCTTCTGGTCGCGGATCGCCATCTTCATCGGCCTGGTCTTCGGCTACGCGCTCTCCTGGGTGCTCGACCGCACCACCGGAAAGATCCGTTCCACCAATGGCAGCGGCCAGGTCACCGCCCACTGGCGAATCGACTTGTCCGAAGTGGCGAAGGCGCACTGGATCGGGCTGCCGCACTTCCACACCCCGAACTTCTCGGCCTCGGCGGTCCTCGTCGCCCTCCCCGTCCTGGTGGCCCTGGTGGCCGAGAACGCGGGCCACGTCAAGGCGGTCGGGGAGATGACCGGGGACCCGCTGGAGGACGAGATGGGCATGGCCATCATGGCGGACGGTACGGCCACCATGCTCTCCACCGCCTTCGGCGGCCCGGCGACCACCACCTACGCGGAGAACATCGGCGTGATGGCGGCGACCCGGGTCTACTCCACCGCCGCCTACTCCGCGGCGGCGGCCTTCGCCCTGCTCTTCGGCCTCTGCCCGAAGTTCGGCGCCATGGTGGCGGCGATCCCCGGCGGGGTGCTGGGCGGCATCACGGTGATCCTCTACGGCATGATCGGCCTGCTGGGCGCGCAGATCTGGGTCCGCAACAAGGTGGACTTCGCCGTTCCGCTCAACCTGGTCCCGGCCGCGGCCGGAGTCATCATCGCCATCGGCGGTGTCTCGCTGAAGATCACCAGTCACTTCGAACTCAACGGCATCGCCCTGGGCACCTTGATCGTCCTCACCGGCCACCACGCGCTGCGCTGGCTCTCGCGCGCCGCCGCACAACGGCGGATCCCGCTCCTCGACGCCGGTACGAGCGACTACGACGGGCGGGCGGAAGGGCCCCGCTGAGCGCTTCGCTGACAGTGCGGCGATGTGCCGTCGATCATCCGCGGCACCGTTGTGGCTGGTCCCGCCGTTCACCGCGCCCCTTCAGGGCGCTGCGGGGCCGCACCGGACGACGCGGAAACGCACCCGACATCCCCGAGGCCGCTCAGCGGCTGACGCCGCGCGGCGAAGTCGCTCAGAACAAGACGCTCTGGTCTGCGTCGGCGGGCCCGAGCGGCCGGGTCGGCACCGTGGTGCCGCCGGTGGGGGAGGCGGCGGTGAGGGGCCAGCCGGACAGCAGGCGCAGGTCGAGCGTCAACAGGCCTGAGCCGGTGGCGAGATACGCGTCCGTACCCACCAGGAGGGTCAGGGTCCCGGCCACGGTGCTGCCGGGGGAGAGGTGGCTGATCTCCGCCCGGGGGAGCGGTGGCAAGGCCAGGTCCAGGCCGTAGGCCGGGGTGTGGTCGGTGATCCGCGGGGGGAGGCGGCGCAGGGTCTCCGGCCAGGCCGGGCAGCAGACCGCGTGCTGATGGGCGGCGGCCAGCTCCCGGGTCGGGGCCTCGGAGTCCGACGCGGTCAGGCGGGCGGTGAGTTTGGCCGCGTGGCGGACGCGGTCGGGTATGCCGAGGGCCGCGCCGAGTGACGCCTCGGCGCGGCGGGCGCCCGCCAGTGGGCCCTGGCCGAGCCAGGTGTGCGCGAGGGCGCCCTGCTCACGTAGCCGGTTGTGGCCCCGCTCGGCGGCGGTGATGCCGAGCTTCAGCAGCCCGGGACCGAACCACGCCAGGTACAGCCGGAAGGGGCGCTGGTCGTCGAAGGCGGTGTCGGCGGCGACCGAGGAGGAGCGGTCCACGGCCTGGCAGTCCGGGCACTGCCCCAGGACGGCGCCGTCGGGTACCGCGGCCTGCCGCGGACAGCCGATGCGCCGCCCGGCTCGCCGCACGCCGCCGCAGCGGCGGTCCTCACCGGTGGTGAAGGCCAGCGCCTCGCCCAGCACCAGCGGCCGTTCACGCTCACCGGCGGTCGGGGAGGACCAGCCCAGCACGGGACCGGGGGTGTGCCACGACATCCCGGTACAGCGCCATTGGCTCATCAACGCTCCCGTCGCAGGTGGTGCCACCAGTCTGGCACCCCGGCGCCAGGAAGCCGCAGCGTCGGAGCCATTGCCCGCGCGGCACCGGTGGCTCTACGCTCCAACAGCCTTGTCTGTGAACGAAGTTCACTCATCTGAACGCAATCGTTGGATGAAGAACAGGAGCACTCCATGAGCGGAAGACCCCGACGGCGCCGCCGCGCGCTGCTGTGTGCCGTCGCGCTGTGCGCCGCGGCCCTCGCACCCGCCGCGCCCGCCTCCGCCGCGCCCCGCCGCCCGTCCACCGCGCCGGTCCCCAGCACCGTGGTGCTCGACGGGACCGAGTTGAGCCAGGCCAGGGCACGGCTGGAACACGGCGACCCGGCGCTGCGCCGAGAACTCGGCGAGCTGACCGCCCGCGCCGACGGCTGGCTCCGGCAGGGTCCGTGGACGGTCACCAGCAAGCCGCAGACCCCGCCCGGCGGCGACAGGCACGACTACCTCAGTGAGGCGCCGTACTTCTGGCCGACCGCGCCCAAGTCCGCGTCGAATCCATGGGGTTGTCCGTACGTCCAGAAGGATGGACAGCGGTACCCGGGGGTGGACGCGATCCCCGACCACAACAACCGCGGCCGGATGTTCGACGCCGTCTACACCCTCACCCTCGCCTGGTACTACACCGGCCGCTCGGCATACGCCGAGCACGCGGCGCGGCTGCTGCGCACCTGGTTCGTCGACCCGGCGACCCGGATGAACCCGAACCTCGACCACGCCCAGTTCGTGCCCTGCCAGTCGGACGGCCGGGCGATCGGCATCATCGACTTCTCCCAGGAGTTCACCAGCGTCCTGGACGCCACCGCCGTACTCGACACCGGGGCACCCGGCTGGAGCCGGGCCGACCACGGCGCGATGCTCGGCTGGGACCGGGCGTTCCTGCACTGGCTGCGCACCAGCCCGTTCGGCCCGCGGGAGGCCGCGCAGCGGAACAACCACGGCAGCTTCTACGACATGCAACTGGCCGCCCTCGCGCTGGCCACCGGCGACACCGCGCTGGCCCGCGACACGGTACGGGCCGCCGAGACCAAGCGGCTCGACGTGCAGATCGCGGCCGACGGCGGCCAGCCGCTGGAACTGGCCCGGACCCGCAGCTGGCACTACTCGACGTTCAACCTGGTCGCCCTGACCAGGCTCGCCGCCATCGGTCGGCACGTCGGCACCGACCTGTGGCGGTACCGCGCCGCCGACGGGGCGTCACTCGCGCGGGCCGTCGACTACCTGCTCCCCGCCGCCACCGGCGCCGCGCCCTGGCGCCACCAGGAACTCGACTTCCACGCCTACGCGGCCAGCGACATCGTGCACGCCGCCGCCGACGCGGGGGACCGGGCCGCCCGGGCCGCGCTGCCCAGGCTGCGGACCCCGCCCGGCGGGGACGTCTACGCGCTGCGCCCGGCGCCCGAGCAACTCGATCCGATCGCGAACTGAGCGACCACCGGCCCGGACCGCCAGGGGGCGGCCCGGGCCCGCTGAATCGGACCTTCACGTTCCGCATCCATCCTGTGACTCAAGCCACAGGACCTCGCCCGCATAGTTCACGATCAGCCGTGGCAGACTGAAGCTGTACCAGTGACAAAGCGCACTCCGGGGTCGGTGAAACTCCGAACCGGCGGTTACAGTCCGCGACCCGTCCGCAACCAGCGGCCGGTTGACCAGGTGAAATTCCTGGACCGACGGTTAAAGTCCGGATGGGAGGCAGTGCGCGCGGGATCCACCGGTACGCCGTCCTCGGCGGCCCCGCGAGCCTTCGTACTCGCGATGGCGCATCGCCGATCACGGTGTGTCCCGGTGTGTATGCCCGTACGAGGCGTTCTCGCCCGTACGCGTCCCGACTGAGCCCCGGAGTCCGCCCGAAGAGGCAGGAGACCCGGTGGCCACCGCAGTGGAAGCCCTCGCGATGCAGCGAGCCATTGAGCTCGCCGCCCGTGGGCTCGGCTCCACCAGCCCCAACCCGGTCGTCGGCTGCGTCATCCTCGACGCCGACGGCGAGGTCGCCGCAGAAGGCTGGCACCAGCGGGCCGGCGGGCCGCACGCCGAGGTGCACGCACTGCGCGCCGCGGCCGAACGGGCCCGGGGCGGAACCGCCGTCGTCACCCTGGAACCCTGCAACCACACCGGCCGAACCGGCCCCTGCGCCCAGGCGCTGATCGCCGCCGGTGTCGCCCGCGTCGTCTACGCCGTCGCCGACCCCACGCCCACCGCCACCGGCGGCGCCGCCACCCTGCGCGCCGCGGGCATCGACGTGGAGCACGGCCTGCTCGCCGACGCCGCGGCTCGCGGCAACGAGGCATGGCTGACCGCCACCGTGCGCCAGCGCCCCTTCGTGACCTGGAAGTACGCCGCCACCCTGGACGGCCGCAGCGCCGCCGCCGACGGCACCAGCCGCTGGATCACCGCACCCCAGGCCCGGGCCGAGGTGCACCGGCTGCGCGCCGAGTCCGACGCGGTACTGGTCGGCTCCGGCACGCTGCGCGCCGACGACCCGCACCTCGCGGTGCGCGGCGTCGACGGCGACATCACCCAGCCGCTGCGGGTCGTGGTGGACACCGAGGCCACCATCAGCCCCGACGCCCGCGTGCTGGACGCGGTCGCGCCCACCCTGGTGGCGGTCGCCGAGGACGCCGACACCGGTCACCTCAAGGCCGAGGTGCTCCGGCTGCCGCGCGCCGCCGACGGCCGCGGTCTCGACCCGTACGCCCTGCTCAGCGCGCTGTACCAGCGCGATGTGCGGTCCGTGCTGCTGGAGGGCGGCCCCACCCTCGCCGGGGCCTTCCTGGCCGCCGGGCTGGTGGACAAGGTCATCGGCTACCTCGCCCCAGCACTGCTCGGCGCCGGGCCCGCCGCCCTCGCCGACGCCAACATCCCCACCATCGAACGGGCGTTGCGGCTCGATGTGGCCGATCTGCAACCGATCGGTCCCGACATCCGTATCACCGCCTACCCGTCCCAGCCTGCCGAGGAGAACTGAGTGTTCACCGGAATCGTCGAAGAACTGGGCGAGGTCGTCGCCGTGGCGGACCTGGGTGACGCCTCCCGCTTCACCCTGCGCGGCCCCGTCGTCACCCAGGACGCCAAGCACGGCGACTCGATCGCGGTCAACGGCGTGTGCCTCACGGTCGTGGAGACCGCCGACGGCGCCTTCACCGCCGATGTGATGGCCGAGACGCTGCACCGCTCCAGCCTGGGCGCGCTGCGCACCGGCTCCCCGGTCAACCTGGAGCGGCCGATGGCGCTCGGCGGGCGGCTCGGCGGCCACCTCGTCCAGGGGCACGTCGACGGCACCGGGACCATCGTGGAGCGCACCCCCGCCGAACACTGGGAGATCGTCAAGATCTCGCTGCCGAAGGCGCTTTCGCGGTACGTGGTGGAGAAGGGGTCGATCACGGTGGACGGCATCAGCCTCACCGTGGTCGAGGCGGCCGACGACCACTTCACCGTCAGCCTGATCCCCACCACACTCGCGCTGACCACGCTCGGCACCAAGCAGCCAGGCGACCCGGTCAACCTCGAGGTGGACGTCCTCGCCAAGTACGTGGAGCGGCTGCTGGGCGACCGTACCGGGGACGTGGCCGAGTGAGCGCCCTGCACTGGCTGTCCGGCCAGGCGTTCTCCGTACTGGGGCAGCACGTCATCTGGTCCGACATGATCGGCAACGTGCTCGGCCTGGCCGCGCTCGCGCTCGGCTGGCGCCGCTCGGTGTGGAGCTGGCCCGCGCAGCTGCTGTCCGGGCTGGTCCTGGTCGTCGCGTACGCCACAGCGCACCTCAGCGGTGGCATCGGCAAGCAACTCGTCGTCATCGTCGTGGCGTTGTGGGGCTGGAGCCGGTGGCAGCGGGGGCTGCGCACCGAGGGCGACGTCGCGGTGCGCTTCGCCACCTGGCGGGAGCGCGGCCTGCTGCTGGCCTCCCTGACGCTCGGGACGTTGCTGGTCGGCGCTGTGTTCACGGCCTACCCGGCACTGTCCTGGAACCCCTGGCCGGACGCGTACATCTTCGTCGGCACGCTCGCCGCGATGGTGGCGCAGGCCCGTGGCTGGGTCGAGTTCTGGTTCGCCTGGCTCGCGGTGGACCTGGTCGGCGTGCCGCTGGCGTTCAGCAGCGGACTGGTGTTCTCCGCCCTCGTCTACGTCGTCTACTTCGTTCTCGTGATCGCGGGCATGCGCGCCTGGTGGCTGCGCACCCGGGTGCTCCCGGAGGCCGGGAGAGTTCTGGAAGGAGTCGCGTGAGCGTCGCACTCGCGGCCACCGGGCCGCGGACAACAGTGAAAGCCGCACCTTCGCGTCGCGAGGGCGGAGAAGCGAACACAAGGGGCCGAGCATGACCGCGTTGCAGAGCTGGTACGACGCCGACGGCGACACGTTCGCCCTGGACCCCGTGGAGCGGGCGATCGCCGACATCGCGGCCGGACGCCCGGTCGTGGTGGTCGACGACGCGGACCGGGAGAACGAGGGAGACCTGGTCTTCGCCGCGGAACTCGCCACACCGGAACTCGTCGCCTTCATGATGACCGAGTGCCGCGGCCTGATCTGCGCCCCGCTGGAGGCCCCCGACCTGGACCGGCTCGACCTGCCGCAGATGGTGCAGCAGAACACCGAGTCGATGCGCACCGCCTTCACCGTTTCCGTGGACGCGGCCCCCGAGCACGGCACCAGCACCGGCATCTCCGCCGCCGACCGGGCCACCACCTTGCGGCTGCTCGCCGACCCCGGCAGCGCGGCCACCGACTTCGTGCGCCCCGGACACGTCTTCCCGCTGCGCGCCCGCTCCGGCGGCGTGCTCACCCGGGACGGGCACACCGAGGCGGGCGTCGACCTGGCCCGGCTGGCGGGGCTGCGTCCGGCCGCCGCGATCTGCGAGATCGCCAACGAGGACGGCACCATGGCCCGGCTGCCGGAGCTGGTGCCGTTCGCCCGCAAGCACGGACTGGCGATCATCTCCATCGCGGACCTGATCACCTACCGCAGGGCCAGCGAGCCCACCGTGCGCCGTGAGGCCACGACCGCGCTGCCCACCGAGTTCGGCGACTTCCGCGCCTACGGCTACCGCAGCACCGCCGACGGCGTCGAGCACATCGCGCTGGTGTACGGCGAGGTCGGCGAAGGTGAGGACGTGCTGGTGCGGATTCACTCCGAATGCCTGACCGGTGACGTCTTCCACTCGCTGCGCTGCGACTGCGGGCCGCAGTTGCAGGAATCGATGCGGAAGGTGGCGGTCGAGGGCCGCGGCGTGGTCGTCTACCTGCGCGGGCACGAGGGCCGGGGCATCGGCCTGCTGCACAAGCTGCGCGCCTACGAACTCCAGGAGCGCGGACGCGACACGCTGGACGCCAACCTGGAACTCGGCCTGCCCGCCGACTCCCGCGACTACGCCGCGGGCGCCCAGATCCTGGCCGACCTCGGTGTGCGATCGCTGCGGCTGATGACCAACAACCCGCAGAAGATCGACGCGTTGACGGCCCACGGTCTGCGCGTCACCGGCCGGGAGCCGATGCCGGTGCAGGCCGGGGAGCACAATCTGCGCTACCTGCGCACCAAGCGCGACCGAATGGGCCATGAACTTCCCTGGCTGGACGCCGCCGCGCCGACCGGCGCATGCGGAAACCAGTGACCGGCGTTTAGTTTTCCCCGGGGGCACTGCCCCTCGGAACCACCTAAGGAGAGACGTGAGCGGTAAGGGCGCCCCCGAGCTGAGCGTGAAGAACTGCGGTGACCTGCGGGTGGCCGTGGTCGCGGCGCAGTGGCACCAGCAGGTGATGGACGGTCTGGTCGACGGTGCGCTGCGGGCACTGCACGAACTGGGCATCGACGAGCCGACCCTGCTGCGGGTGCCCGGCAGTTTCGAACTCCCGGTTGTCGCCAAGGTGTTGGCCGGTCGCGGCTACGACGCGGTGGTGGCGCTCGGCGTGGTGATCCGTGGCGGCACCCCGCACTTCGACTACGTGTGCCAGGGCGTGACCGCCGGGCTCACCCAGGTCTCGGTGGACACCGGAGTGCCCATCGGCTTCGGCGTGTTGACCTGCGACACCGAGGCGCAGGCGCTGGACCGGGCCGGTCTGCCCGGCTCCGCCGAGGACAAGGGGCACGAGGCGGTCACCGCCGCGGTCGCCACGGCGACGACCTTGCGGTCGGTCTCCGAGCCCTGGCGCTGAAGCGCTCCGCTGGGGAGGGGGGCGGTGCGCCGTCGGTCATCTTGCGGCGCCGTTGTGGCTGGTCGCGCGGTTCCCCGCGCCCTTTCACAGCCGCACCGCGGCGGCCCTCACCCAACTGCCCGGTCGGTGAGATGAACGGGGCGCGCAGCACGTTCCCTTGAGGGGGTGGCGGGCCGCGGGCGGGGGACCCCGTAGAGTGGGAGCACCATGGCCAAGAAGACATTCGAGGAGCTCTTCGCCGAGCTCCAGCGCAAGGCCGCCACCGGCGACCCGAGCACGTCCCGTACCGCCGAACTGGTCACCGCGGGCGTGCACACCATCGGCAAGAAGGTGGTCGAGGAAGCCGCGGAGGTGTGGATGGCCGCCGAGTACGAGGGCAGCGACCGCACCGCCGAGGAGATCTCCCAGCTGCTCTACCACCTTCAGGTGATGATGGTCGCCCGGGGAATCTCCCTGGACGACGTATACGCTCACCTGTAAGCCGCCCTTCCGTCCGTACGCCACCCGCACTCAACGAAGGAAGCCGTTCCCATGCTGCGCATCGCCGTTCCCAACAAGGGTTCTCTGTCCGAGCCTGCGTCGGCGATGCTGCATGAGGCGGGCTACCGGCAGCGCAAGGACCGCAGGGAACTGGTGCTGGTCGACGCGGAGAACCAGGTCGAGTTCTTCTTCCTGCGTCCGCGGGACATCGCCGTGTACGTGGGCTCCGGCCGCCTCGACATCGGCATCACCGGCCGCGACCTGCTGCTGGACTCCGGCGCCCAGGCCGAGGAGATCATGCAGCTCGGCTTCGCCGCCTCGACCTTCCGCTACGCCACCCGGCCGGGCACCGCGGGCAACGTCAAGGAGTTCGGCGGCATGACGATCGCCACCTCCTTCGCCGGACTGGTCGAGAAGCACCTCGCGGACAACGGTGTGGACGCCTCCGTGGTCCACCTCGACGGCGCCGTGGAGACCGCCATCCAGCTCGGTGTCGCCGAGATCATCGCGGACGTCGTCGAGACCGGCACCACCCTGCGCAACGCGGGCCTGGAGATCATCGGCGAGCCGATCCTGGAGTCCGAGGCGGTGGTCATCCGCCGCACCGGCGCGACCACCGACGACCCCAAGGTCCAGCAGTTCCTCCGCCGCATGCAGGGCGTCCTGGTGGCCCGGCGGTACGTGATGATGGACTACGACATCCGGGCCGAGAAGGTCGAGGCGGCGGTCGCCCTCACGCCCGGCCTGGAGTCGCCGACCATCTCCCCGCTGCACCACGAGGGCTGGGTCGCGGTCCGCTCCATGGTGCCGTCCCGCGACGCCCAGCGGATCATGGACGACCTGTACGAGCTGGGCGCCCGCGCCATCCTCACCACCGGCATCCACGCCTGCCGCCTGTGACCGCCACCTCGTCCCGCACCGGGAAGCCCGCCGAGATGCCCGCTTCTGATCCGCTGCCCGAGTTGCCGATGACCTTCCGGCCCACCAGGACCCGCGCGGTGCTGCTGTCGGTCGGCAGTGTGATGCTGGTCACGTTCGCGGCCGTCGCGCTGGCGATGCCGGATCCCTGGACGGTCACCGACCGGTCCACCATGATCAGCACCGGGCTGCTGATCTTCGCCCTGCTGGTGCTGCTGAGCCGCCCCAAGGTGATCGCCGACCGCGACGGGGTGACCGTCGTCAACCTCACCACGAAGCGCCGCCTGGAATGGGCCGAAGTGCTGCGCGTCAACCTGCGCGCGGGCGATCCGTGGGTCTATCTCGACCTCGCCGACGGCACCAGCCTGGCCGTCATGGGCATCCAGCCGGGGATGGCCAGGGAGCAGGCGCTACGGCACGCCCGACAGTTGCGGGCGCTGGTTGACGCGCACGGTACGGGTGGTCGCGACGACCGGTGAAACCGGGCATAACGCCCTGATGGCGCGGGCGGACCTCCCCCCGGCCGCCTCCGCTTGACTACTCTTGAGGGGCATGGCGCGCGTGCGCCCACCCCGCAACGCCGCGGGGAGACCGGAACGATCCAAGGAGTGACACCTAACCGGCGATGGACGAATCGTCCTGTAGTACCTGCGCCGCCTCCGCTGTGAACGCTTCATGCGTGGTGGTGGCGGCATGAGTTCCCTCCTGCTGCTCGGTGCGGCACTTCTGCTGATCCTCGCCAACGGATTCTTCGTGGCCGCCGAGTTCGGCCTGGTCACCGTGGAACGCCCGGAGGCCGAGCGGGCCGCCGCGGGCGGGGACCGACGGGCCCGCAGTGTGGTCGCGGCCCTGCGCAAGCTCTCCTTCCAGCTCTCCGGCACCCAGTTGGGCATCACCATCACCTCACTGGTGGTCGGCATGCTCGCCGAGCCCGCGCTGGCCCGGCTGCTCACCGGCCCGCTCACCGCGACAGGGCTGCCGGACGCGGTGGCGCCCGGCGTCGGCGTGGTGCTGGGCATGATCGCCGCCTCGGCGGTGCAGATGGTCATCGGCGAGCTGGTGCCCAAGAACTGGGCCGTCGCCCGGCCGCTGCAGGTGGCCCGGATGGTGGCCGGCCCGCAGCGGGCGTTCTCCCGGGCCTTCCAGCCCGTCATCCAGGCCCTGAACTCGACCGCCAACCGGCTGGTACGCGCGCTGGGCGTGGAGCCCGCCGACGAACTGGCGTCCGCCCGTACCCCCACCGAACTGGTCTCACTGGCCCGCCACTCGGCGCGCGCCGGCGCCATCGAGGAGGACACCGCCGACCTGTTCGTGCGCACCATCAACCTCGGCGAACTGACCGCCCAGTCGGTGATGACCGCACGGGTCAAGGTCAGCGCGCTGGAGGACACCACGACCGCAGCCGACGTACTCAACCTCACCCGGGCCACCGGACTGTCCCGCTTCCCGGTCTACCGGGAGCGGCTGGACGAGGTCGTCGGTGTGGTCCACCTCAAGGACGCCCTCGCCGTGCCCGCCCAGCTGCGATCCATAACACCGGTGAGCCGGATCGCCGTGCCGCCGCTGCTGGTACCGGAGACGCTGCCGGTCCAGCCGCTGCTGGAGCGGCTGCGCAGCGAGCAGCCGATGGCCGTGGTGGTGGACGAGTACGGGGGCACCGCGGGTGTGGTGACGCTGGAGGACATCGTGGAGGAACTGGTCGGCGAGGTGCGTGACGAGCACGACCACGAGGGCGCCGACACTCCGGAGCTGGGCCAGGCCCCGGCCCAGGACGGCCACCCGGCGTGGGACGCGGACGGCAGCTGCCGGGCCGATGTGCTCGCCAGGATCGGGCTCGACGTGCCGCAGGGACCGTACGAGACGGTGGCCGGACTGGTCGCCGACCTGCTCGGCCGGATTCCGCGGCCCGGTGACATCGCCCGGCTGCCCGGCTGGGAGCTGCGGGTGCGCGAGGTGGTGCACCACCGGGCCGAGCGGATACGCCTGGTGCGCACCGGCGACGGGCAGGAGGAGGAGCGATGAGCTTCCTGCGACTGCTGTTCGCGGTACTGCTGGTGCTGGGCAACGGGTTCTTCGTCGGCGCCGAGTTCGCCATGGTCTCGGTGCGGCGCAGCCAGGTCGAGCCGCTCGCGGAGCGGCAGCGGCGGGCCCGTACCGTGCTGCACGGTCTGGAGAGCCTGCCGCAGATGATGGCCGCCGCCCAGTTCGGCGTCACCGTCTGCTCGCTGACCCTCGGCGCGGTGGCGGAGCCGACCGTCGCCGCCCTGCTGGAGCCGGTGTTCGCCGCACTGCGGGTGCCCGATGGGCTGGTGCATCCGATCGGCTATGTGATCGCGCTCGCCCTCGTGGTCTTCTTCCACCTCGTCATCGGCGAGTTGGTGCCGAAGAACCTGGCGATGGCCGCCCCGGAGAAGACGGCGCTGTGGCTGGGGCCCGGACTGGTGGGCTTCGCGCGGCTGTTCCGCCCGGTGATCGTGGTGCTGGGCGCCTGCGCGCGGCTGGTGCTGAAGCTGTTCAGGGTGGAGCCGCGCGACGAGATCGAGGCGGCGTTCACCAGCGAGCAGCTCAGCTATCTGCTGGCGGACTCCCGGCAGGCCGGACTGCTCGACCCGGGCGACCTGGAACGGCTTGAGGACGCCCTGGAGTTGGGCACCCGTCCGGTCACCGACGTACTGCTGGAGCCGTCGGCACTGGTGACGGTGGGGCCGCGCGCGACACCGTACGAGATCGAGCAGCTCACCGTGCGCACCGGTTACTCGCGCTTTCCGGTGGCCGGGGACGACGGGACGTTCCTGGGCTATCTGCACGTGAAGGACGTGCTGGAGCTGCAGGAGACGGACGAGGGCGACCGGCCGGTGCCGCGTCGGCTGTGGCGTCCGATGACGACGCTGTGGGCCGAACTCCCGCTGGACGACGCGCTTTCCGCGATGCGGCGCGCGGCCTCGCATCTGGCGGCCGTCACCGACGCCGACGGCCGCACGCTGGGGCTGGTGGCGCTGGAGGACGTGCTGGAGGTGCTGGTCGGCGAGGTACGCGACCCCGCCCACCGGGCACCCGCGGCCCGCAGGGCACCGGAGCAGCCCGCCGCGGCGGCCGACGCGCCCGGGGTGGCGGTGGTCTAGCCACCGCCGCCCCCGGGGGAACCGACGAGATGCGGCCTCGGGGTGACGGAACGGGTGCCGGCCAGCGAGTTGGACGCTGGACACGGGTCCGGCGCCGCTCCTCGCGGTCGCTGGATCCGGAACGCGGGATCTGCCGGGGGATCTCGGGCCGTGCCGGTAGCAGCGCCGCATGTCAGCGGGGTGTCGGCATCCGGCCGCGGCTGTCGGTGATCGCTCGGCGACGTGTCGGTTCCCGCTGGGACCGTGGGTGACAAGCCGCTCCCTCCGGAGCGGCCGTGGCCGTGCCGTCCATCCGGATCAAGGGAGCCCGCCGTCATGTCGCCCACGTCCTCCACCCCGCCCTGGGATGTCCACCGGCTACCGCGTGCCGAGGGCAGCGTCTTCCTGGTCACCGGCGGCAACGCGGGCATCGGGTACTTCGTCGCGGAGCAGCTGTGCGCGACCGGAGCCACCGTCGTGCTCGGCAGCCGCGACCCGGCCAGAGCCGATGCCGCCATCACCTCGATCCGCTCGCGGGTGCCCGGGGCGCGGGTGCGTGCCATATGCCTGGACCTCGCTGACCTGTCGTCGCTCAGCACGGCGATGGAATCGCTGCCGGTGGAACGGCTCGACGCGGTGGTCCACAATGCGGGCGTCGCGCTCGACGCCCCGCCCCGCCGCGAGACAGGGGACGGTCATGAACTCATGTTCGGCACGAATCACCTCGGGCACTTCGCGCTGACCGGTCTGCTGATGCCACGGCTGTCGGCCGCACCGGCGGCACGCATCGTGACCGTGGGCAGCTTCGCGGCGAAATCCGAACGCCTGGACCTGGACGACCTCCAGTCCCGGCGGGACTACCGACCCAAGCGCACCTACGGACGGTCCAAGCTGGCGCAGATGCACTTCGGGCTCGAACTCGACCGCCGCCTGCGCGCCCTCGGCAGTACGGTGGCAAGCGTGGTGGTCCATCCCGGCGGGGCCCTGGACTCCCTCACCCCGGCACGGCCGCCGGTCCATGTGCGGACCACCGGCGCGCGTCTGCGCGCGGCACCCGCCGCCCTCCTCGTCCAGGGCAAGCACGCCGGTGCCTGGCCCGCGGTCCGAGCGGTGCTCGACCCGGCTGTGCGCGGCGGGCAACTGTGGGGACCCCGCCTGTTCGGCCTGCGCGGCACGCCTCGACGCGAAGCGGTGTGGAGTCATCTCACCGACACCGACACCGACGTCGCCGCGCGGCTGTGGGACGCCAGCCGCGACCTGACCGGCGTCGACCTCGCCACCGCGCACGGCTAGACCAGGCGAGCGCGGGTGGCCGACTCGCCTGCTGCGAACTCCGTCGGTTCCCCGCTGGGGGGCGAAGCCCCCAGAACGACCGCTAGTCCAGCGGTGGTTGGCCCGGCCCCCGGCCGGAGAGGACCTCCCCGTACGCCTGCATCAGATCAGGAAGCCGAAGCGTGGACAGGTCCACGCGGGTGGGCGTGCCGCCGTACGTCGACAGCCGCAGGTCGCGGTAGGCGCAACTCTTCTCGTACAGGGTGCGCAGGAAGCGCCCGTTGCCCAGCTCGTCGATCCAGTCCTGGGCCACCACGTGACCGGCGATGCTGCGCAGCTCGTCGAGGGCCTCCTCGTCCCAGCGGTCGCCGCCGTCGGCGGCCAGCACCTCGCCGATCTTCGTCAGTTCCAGCGGCCGGTAGCTGGGGAAGTCCACCCGGGTGGTGAAGCGTGAGCCGAGACCGGGATTGGCGGCGAGCAGCCGGTCCATCCCCTCGGGGTATCCGGCGAGGATCACCACCAGCCGGTCACGGTTGTCCTCGGCCCGCTTCAGCAGCACCTGCAACGCCTCTTCGCCGTACGCGTCGCCCTTGCTGTAACCGGAGTTGGACAGGCTGTACGCCTCGTCCACGAACAGTACTCCGCCGAGCGCGGAGTCGATCAGCTCGTTGGCCTTGACCGCCGTCTGCCCGAGGAACTCGCCGACGAGGTCGGCCCGTTGTGCCTCCACCAGATGGTCGCCGCCGAGCAGCCCGAGGGCGAAGAAGACCCGGCCGAGGATGCGGGCCACGGTGGTCTTGCCGGTGCCCGACGGGCCGGAGAAGACGAAGTGCCGCTTCGGCGGCTGCACCGGAAGCCCCTGACCGGCCCGTAGCCGAGCCATCCGCAGCTGCGCCGACAACGCCTTGACCTGCCGCTTGAC
Organism: Streptomyces sp. PLK1-5; assembly: GCA_037034305.1. Classification (GTDB taxonomy): domain Bacteria; phylum Actinomycetota; class Actinomycetes; order Streptomycetales; family Streptomycetaceae; genus Streptantibioticus_A. Next base: position 205,776 of record JBAGJY010000002.1, on the reverse strand, counting down.
CGGTTCCAGGCCGACCATCCGCTCCAACTCGGCGAGCGCGTTGGCCAGTAGCACCGGATCGGGCGTGCCCAACGGTATCTCTGGAGGTATCGGTGCCACCGGCAGCACCGCCTTCTCCCGTACCGCGTCGTCGTCCACCGGTGCGGGGGCGGGGGAGGGCGACGTCGGAGGGCCGTCGGGGGTGCGGCCGGCGTCCGGGTCGGGCAGGGGGCCCTGCTCGCCGTCCGGTGGGCCGTCCGGCCCGGACTGGCCGACCCCGGCGAGCGTCACGGCGGCCAGGTCCGGGGCCTCGTCCAGACCGTCCTCGGCCTCGGTGATCGCGGCCAGCCGGGCGGCGGTGTCCATGAAGGTGGGGTCCACCCGGTGCACCGCCCGGTACAGCGGCAGCGCGGCGGCGGACCGGCCGGTGCCCTCGTAGGCGCGGGCCAGCCAGTAGCGCAGTTCCTTGCGCTGCGGCAGTTCGCTGCGGCAGCGCATCAGCGCGGCGGTCAGCAGCGGCTCAGCCTGCCCGCACATCTCCAGTCGTACCCGGGCCATGCCGCCGAACAGGCCCGCTTCTATGCCCAGTATCGGATCGTCCAGCAGCGGCTCGGTGTGCCGGACCAACTGCTCCCAGTCCTTGACCAGGTAGGCCCGGCAGGCGTGCAGGAAGCGGACCTGGGGATCGGTGTCCACCGGCGGGCACTCCGCCAACGCCCGGTCCAGATCGGCCACATGGCGGCCGTCCAGCCAGTGCGAGGCGTGCGCCAGTAACAGGTCGCGGGGTGACTCCAGCACCGGTTGCACCCACCAGCCCAGCCAGTACCAGGAGTTGAGCGAGCGGCTGTGGCGTTGGCGCTGTTCACCGAAGCGGTCCCGGTGCCGGAACATCCGCAGCAGGGCGTTGGAGGTGTCGGCGCGCAGCGCGTGCAGTCCCAGCCAGGCGTCCGCCATGCCCGGGTCGTGCCGCACCGCCCTCCGGAACTCCTCCTCGGCCTGCGCGTACGCTCCCACCGTGCAGGCGTCGACGGCGCGCAGCCACGCCAGGTCGGCGGGGGCGCCGGAGCGCTCAGTACCGAAGTTCATCAGGTCCCCCACAACCGTGCCCCCCGTGGCTTGCGAAACGCCACTCCTGCGAACGGTCCTGTCGAACTGTGCTGCTGTCGAACGGGCCTGGCCGCCAAGGAAGTTGGCGTGGGTGCGGGCCAAGCGCGTCGGCCTGCCACCCCTTCGGCATCGTACCTGCGGTGTTGCGCGAGGTAGAGAGCGGCGCACCGCACTCTCAGGTTACGCGTGGTGAACCGGCCGTCGCCGAAAGGCGCTGGGCCGACCGTAACGCAGGGTGAGAACGTTTCCGGCGAACAGGGCATTCCACATAGCCGAGACAGGACGAAGCCCCCGGTCACGGGGGAACAACCGGGGGCTTCGTGTCATCGGGCGATCGGGTGCCGACCGCGCATTCAGAACGTAAGTCCTGTACGCCCCCCAGGTCAAGCCGCCATCGGACACTTGGTGCCAGACATTTCGCCTTCGCAGCTCATCGGCCGCGTGTTGTCACCGTACGTAAGGGAGAAGGCCGTTCAGGACCGGCACATCGGTCCCGGGAGTACCTCATATCCATCGCACCCCTGCAGTATCAGCAGATCGGCGAAAGGACGAGACGGATCGGCCGCGAAGTGTTCGGCCTCGGCCCGGGTCCAGCCGTGCCAGAAGCCGTGGAGTTCCGGCCCGTCGCGATGCCGCCCGCGCTCCCAGGAGTGCTCCTGTGGAAACTCCATCCACATCAGCCCCGCCAGAAACGGCCGCACCTCCCGTCTCCCAGCCCCCACGCCCTCGACCAGCACCACCGGCGCACACGGCACCGGGGCGAAGGAGGCGAACCGGGACGCGGACCAGTCGTAGACCGCGTACCGCGCCGACGCGCCCCGGGCCAGCGGCTCCAGCACCTGCTCGTGCAGCCGCCCGGTCCACCCGAAGAGCTCCTCATGTGTGGCGAGGTCGTCCAGGTGCACCACGGGCGCGCCGCCGAGGGCCGCGGACAGCCGGGCGGTGAAGGTGCTCTTGCCGGAGCCCGCGTGCCCGTCCACCGCGACCAGCCGCACCGGGCCGCAGGACGGCGGCAGCGCGCGCAGCCGGGCGGCGAGCCGGGCCAGCGTGGCGGAGCGGGCATCGTGTTGGTCCATCGCGATCAGCCTACGGCGCGTCTTTCGAGGGCCCGATGCGCCCCGCTCAGGTGGCGTTTACGGTAAGGCCGTGACTGACTCCCACGATGCCCCCGCCACCGCGGCCCTCTACCCCGCCGACCGGGTCGCCACGGCCTGCCGGGCCGCCGCCGCGGCCGGGCTGGACGCGCTGCTCATCTCGCCCGGGCCGGATCTGCGGTACCTGACCGGATACCACGCGCTGCCCCTGGAGCGGCTCACCTGTCTGGTGTGCCCGGCGAACGGCGAGCCGGTGCTGGTGGTGCCCGCGCTGGAGAAGGCGGTGGCCGAGGCCTCGCCGGTCGGCGGGCTCGGCATCGAGATCATCGGCTGGGCGGAGACCGACGACCCCTACGAGCTGGTCGCCGACCGGCTGCCCGCGGGGGCCAGGCGGGTCGCGGTGGACGACCACATGTGGGCGGAGAAGGTGCTGGCGTTCCGCGCCGCCCTGCCGCACGCCGAGCAGAGCCTCGCCGGCGCGGTACTGCGGGAGCTGCGGATGCGCAAGAGCCCGGCCGAGGTGGCCGCGCTGCGGCGGGCCGGGGCGGCCATCGACCGGGTGCACCGCAGGATCGGGGAGTGGCTGCGGCCTGGCCGCACCGAGCGCGAGGTGGCCCGGGACATGGCCGACGCGATCATCGAGGCGGGCCACGCCAGCTGCGACTTCGTCATCGTGGGCGCCGGGCCCAACGGCGCCAGCCCGCACCACGAGGTCTCCGACCGGGTGATCAGGGCCGGTGACCCGGTGGTGGTGGACATCGGCGGCACCACGGCCGACGGCTACTGCTCGGACTCCACCCGCACCTACGCCGTCGGCGAACCGGACCCGGAGTTCCGGGAGTTGTACGCCGTCCTGCGCCGCGCCCAGCAGGCCCAGACCGAGGCGGTACGGCCCGGTCTCACCGCCCGGGAACTCGACGCGATCGGCCGGGACATCATCGAGGACGCCGGATACGGCGAGCACTTCCTGCACCGCACCGGGCACGGAATCGGCCTGGAGACCCACGAGGAGCCGTACATCGTGGCGAGCAGCGACCGGCCGCTGGAGCCCGGAATGGCCTTCTCCATCGAACCGGGCATCTATCTGCCGGGCCGCTTCGGCGCCCGCATCGAGGACATCGCGGTGGTCACCGAGACCGGCGGCGAACGGCTCAACGTCACCGGCCGGGACCTGGTCGTCCTGCCCACCTGATACCGGGATCTGGCCAACCGCCGTGAGGGGTACGACAGTTGTCCGACAGAACCGGCCCGACGCGCCAACGACAAGGGGGTTCCGCCACATGACAAGACCGACATCCCGCCGTACCGTGCTGGTCACCGCGCTCGCCGCCGCCACCACCGCCAGCGCCACGGCGCCCGCGTCCGCCGAGCCGCGCGGTACCGAAGGACCGGCGGCCACCCCCGCACCCGGCCCGGAGGCGGCACTCGTGGACTACCACTCGTGGACCTCCTACACCGACTGGCGCTGCGGAGCCGGGCGGGGCACCCGGGTGCTCTCCGGCCACCGTCCCGGCGTCGTGCTGGACCGGCCGGTCGGCACCGTCGAGTACACCGACCCGCACACCCAGACCACCAGCACCTGGGAGTACGCCACCTGGACCTCCCCGGTGCGCACCCTCCCGTTCGGCGCCACCGAACTGGTCGCCTCCTGGAACGCGCACACCCCGCAAGGCACCTGGCTCCAGGCCGAGTTGGGCGGAACCTACAGCGACGGCGGGACGACGCCGTGGTACGTGATGGGCCGTTGGGCGTCCGGTGACGCCGACATCAAGCGCACCTCGGTGGACGACCAGGACGACGGCAGGAGCGGCATCTCCACCGACACCTTCGCCATCGACAATCCCGGCAGCGGACTGCGACTGTCGGCGTACCGGCTGCGGCTGACCCTCTACCGCAGGCCCAGCACCCGGCTGACCCCGGTCGTCTGGCGGATCGGCGCCATGTCCTCCGCCGTCCCGGACCGCTTCACGGTGCCCGCGTCGAAACCGGGGGAGGGCGCCGGGCACGAACTGCGGGTGCCGCGCTACTCGCAGGAGATCCACAAGGGCCAGTACCCCGAGTACAACAACGGCGGCGAGGCCTGGTGCAGCCCGACCTCCTCGCAGATGGTGGTCGAGTACTGGGGGCGCAGGCCCACCCCGGCCCAACTCGCCTGGGTCAACCCCTCGTTCGCCGACCCGCAGGTCGACCAGGCGGCCCGCTGCACCTACGACTGGCAGTACCAGGGCTGCGGCAACTGGCCGTTCAACGCCGCCTACGCCGCCACCTACCACGACATGGAGGCGGTGATCACCCGGCTGCGCTCCCTGAGCGACGTGGAGCGGCTGATCCGCCACGGCATCCCGGTGATAACGTCCCAGTCCTTCCTCGCCTCCGAACTCGACGGCGCGGGCTACGGCACGGCGGGACACCTGATGTGCGTGGTCGGTTTCACACCAACCGGCGACGTGATCGCCAACGACCCCTTCAGCGCCGACGACGCCGCGGTCCGACGCGTCTACAAGCGCCACCAGTTCGAGAACATCTGGCTACGGACCAAGCGGTACAACGCGAAGGGCCAAGTGGTGGGCGGTACCGGTGGTGTCTGCTACGTCTACTGGCCCAGCGACGTAACAGCAAGTCAGCGCCACGCACTGCGGGAGGTCGGGATTCGCTGATCGAGTGCTGACCGAAGGCCGTCCCGACGACCTGGCGGCAGCGGTCGCTACCGTCCCGAGTCAGGTGGCCGTAGCGGTCCACCGTGACCTTGATCGACTTGTGCCCCATCCAGCGCGAGACCTCGTGGATTGGGACGCCATTGCTCAGGGTCACGGTGGCCCATTTGCGGCGCAGGTCGTGCGGGTTGAAGTGGCGAAGGCCCAACCGCTTGAGCGCGCGATCCCAGGACTTCCGTAGCAACGCATCGTCCATGAGTAGCGCACTGATATCGGAAGGCGCAGAGGTCATGAGCGAGATGATCGCCGGGGTCCAGATCCCTGAAACGCAGGCGGTCGCCGAAGCCACCCGCCTCGTGCAGAAGATGACCAGCCCCCTCATCTACCATCACTCCCGGCGCGTATTCGTCTTCGGCGTCATTCACGCTCGCAGACTCGGCCTGGAGCCCGACCCGGAACTTCTCTACCTCTCCGCCATGTTTCATGACACCGGCCTCTTGACGCCGTTTTCCGACGTGGAGCAGCGCTTCGAGGTCGATGGAGCCGACCACGCACGTAAGTTCATGCTCGACCGCGGTTTCTCCACCGCGGCCGCCGACGTGGTGTGGACGGCGATCGCACTGCACACGACCCCGGGAATTCCCGGGCGGACGGGCCCGGAGATCGCCATCACGAATTTCGGGGTCCTGACCGACGTGATCGGCTTGGGCCTGGACGAACTGGGTCGCGATCCTCGACCGCTCGGCCGCACTCGTCCGGGCCGGTGGCTCGCTGGTCAGCATCGTCGTACCGCCCAAGGTCCCGCCCAAGGACGGGCGGGCGGTCTTCTTCGTCGTCGAACCCGACCGCGCCCGGCTCGCCGATCTCGGCACGCGGTTGAGGGACGGCCGCCTCAAGCCGCTCGTCGGCGCTGTGCGGCCGCTTGCCGAAGCACCCTCCGCCTTCGCCCCCGGCGAGCGCACCCCGGGCAAGACGATCATCCGCGTCACGGAAGACCGAACGGGAGACCGATCATGATGGGAATGCGGACCGCCGGTGGCTTGCTGGCCGTCGCCGCGCTGACTGCGGCCACGGCTTGTTCGACCTCGGCCCAGTCCGCCCACGCCAAGGCGACGACCGCGACCGCGGCATCGCCTGCGGCCATGTCATCGACACGCCCCACCGAAACCCTCAAGCCGCTGCTCCAGCAGGCCCTGCCGAACGTGAAGGGCAAGACGTTCACCTCGGCGATCGTCGACTTCCCGCCCGACGCACGCGCGCTGCCGCACCGGCACGGCCAGGACTTCGTCTACGCCTACGTCCTCGAAGGCACCCTGCGCAGCCAGCTCGAGGGCAAGCCCGTGCGTACCTACCACCAGGGCGACAACTGGGTCGAGCCGCCAGGTGCCCACCACGTCCTCACCGAGAACACCAGCCCGACGACACGAGCCAAGCTCCTGGTCGTCTTCGTCTCCAACACCGGAGAAAAGCTCAAGGTCGACGACCCGGCGTCGTAGCCGAGAGGTTCGATCTTGTCGTCCTTGCGGTGAACCACCTACCGTCCCGAGTCAGGTGGCCGTAGCGGTCCACTTTTCGTCGTCCACCCACGCGAAGGGGCGGCCTTCGGCCCGGTGAACAATCGTCAAGACTTGTGGATCGATGGTTCTCGGGCGCTGTAGTGGCATTCAGCGGTTTGTGACGCGTGCGGCTGCGAGAGGACGCCATGACAGGCCGAGGCCGCGGTAGAGGCGGACCGCGGCGGTGTTCCAACTGTCGACAATCAACGCAGCCACGCCGTGGCTGTCGACAAGGCTGTCCAGGACGAGACTGCACACGGCTGTGCCCGCACCACGCCCACGCGCCTGTGTGGCGGTGGCGACACCGGCAAGGAATCCGATACCCGGCGCGCTCCAGGCATCGGCGGCACAGGCCAGCAGGGTTCCGGACGCATCGCGGGCGCCCGCCCAGCGGCGCACGCCTGGCCGACCGGGTCGGGCGTAGGAGTTCGGAAACGACTCGTCCAGCAGCCCGGCGATGTCGGAACGATCCGAGGCGGTCAGCCACGCGGCCCCGCCCCAGCGGCCGGTGGCGGCTTCTGTCTGCATCCACCCGAAAGCGTCGACGAGTTCCAGTCGCGGAACGCGTGTCACGAGGTCGCGGATGAGTTCCTCGTCACCGATGGGGCGAAAGGTAGGGCCGACCTGCGGTAGAACCGAGCGGACCAAGGTCGCGGCATCGTCGGTAGGGCCGGTGACGGCAAGCCGGTCGCGGCCGGACAGCGCGGGCGCCGCCACTGCTGTGGCCGCACCGTGGGAGAAGGCCCGTGTGCCGTGCGGTAGATCGCCAGCGGCCCACATCAGCAGCGCGTCACCGTGCGCCGCGCTGCGGACGGCATGAAGGGAGTGCAGCTCACGCAGGTCGGCCATAGGCGCAGGATAATCGGCGTGAGGGGCAGGCCGTTCTCGTCTCCTGGCGTTCAGCGCGGCCTGCGGGCCTGGATCAGCGCGGGTGTTCGTCGTCCAGAGCGAAGCGCAGGTAGCGCTCCGCGGAGCGGCGTACAGCCGCCGATCCGCCGCTGGTGACCACACGTCCCCAAAACGCCCCGTAGATGCGCGCGAACTCGAAGGGCTCGACCAGCGCGAGCGCACGCCGGATGGTGCGCGGCCGCTCCGGGATGAAGTTGGGGATGCTGTACATGAAGCTGACCCACCGGCGATCCGCCACCACCATGAAGATGTCACCGCTGAACAACGCACCGCGCCCGTCTGGGTCGTCGGCCCAGTGCAGTACGGTGCCACCGGCGAAGTGCGTGCCCGCGTTGATCAGCGTCAGGCCCGGCGCGATCCGATGGGTGTCGCCCGACCAGTACTCGACCACCGGATCCGGCCGGGAGACCCATGCGCGATCCGCGGCGTGCACGTACACCGGAGCGTCGAAGGCGCGGCCCCACTCGGTCATCACGCCGTAGAAGTGTGGATGGCTGACGGCGACCGCCCTGACGCCGCCCAACTGCTCGACCTCGGCGGCAAGGTCGTCGTCGAGGTAGCCCAGGCAGTCCCACAGCACGTTGCCGGCCGGGGAGCGGACCAGCAGCGCGCGCTGGCCGATCCCCACCGAGGGCTCGGCGCCGATCCCGACCACCCCGGGCCCCTCCTCCCGTAGTCGGCCGCGGTGGCCGTCGTCACGCAGCTCGGAAAGGCTGGTCCACTGCTGGCCGTCCCAGCCGACGTACTGGCGCTCGTCCAGGCAGACCGGGCAGTCCTCGCGCGGCGCCGGGTACTGCAACCCGCAGACACGGCAGATCGGCAGTTCCAGTCCCTGAACCGGCGAAGGGCGCTTCGAAGGCGGCATGGATAACCTCCCAGTCGGTGGATGTCGATGGCTTGTCGTCACCGCCCGAGCCTAGGAAGTGCCGGGTCCCGGGCACTTCGGTCCCAAGTCGTGCGTGCGCTCGGTCTTTGATCCTGGCCCCAAGACTCGCCGCGACCGGTGGAGTTGCGGCGATACCCGATCCGTCCGCGGTCCTGCTGACGGATCCCCCGCTCGTGCCCGAGTCCGCGTCACCAGACCTCGCGCGGGCGGCTGGCACGGACGGTAATCAGCAGCGAGGTGAGCGCCGTCGGTGGTGTCCCGGGGCTGCCGCTCATGCCCGTTCGAGCCTGCTTGAAGGGTACGGGCGTCTGACAGCGAATCCAGTCGTTCAGGCTTCCGTGTCAGCGCACCTGGTCGCTCTTCGGCCCGATGCCTTTCATCCTGGTCGTGGTTCCGTCCGAGGCGAACGAGTGGTGGAAGGTGAAGGCGTGCGGCGCCGTGTGCCGCTTCGGCATGAGCGAGGTATCCGGGGTGCTGGCTGATCTCCCGGTAGACGAACTCACCAATGTCGTAGAACTCGTGCGTGAGAGGTGAGTCGCTGCCCGCACTGGCCGTTCGCGTTCGAGGAGTTCCTGGGCACGGCGTAGCAAGGCTTGTCGTACGGTGTCGGGTGACAGGACTCGCAGGGGTGTGGTCAGGCTGAGGAGGTACCTGGCGAGTCCGTCCGCGTCGGGACCGCCGATGTCGACGATCGTGGTGTCGGGGCCTTCGGGGCGGTGGGCGCCGACTGTCGAGAGGATCAGCCGCAGGGCTTGGTCCATCGGCATCGGGAGGCGGATCGTCGTCTGGAGTGGCCCCAACTGGCTCGCTTCTACGGTGAAGTCCTCGGTCTGCCCGTGGTCTTCGCCACGGACCACTTCGTCCTGCTCGGTCAGGAGGGCGCGACCGGACTGGGGTTCAATCGGCGGGACGACTACCGCCGTCCCACCTGGCCGGACCCGTCCCAGCAGAAGCAGACTCACATAGAGTTGGGCGTCGATGACTTGGACGTCACCGAAGCCCACCTGCTGGCCCTTGGGGCCGTCAGGCCCGAGTTCCAGCCGGACCCGGACCGGTGGCGGGTCCTGCTGGACCCCGCAGGTCACCCGTTCTGCGTCTCCACCCTGGTCTGAACCCGACCGGCACATTGAGGGCTTGGTCAGCCACCGAGGAACTCCGAGAGAAGTGGGCAGTGATGGACGTCGATGTGATCGTTGTGGGTGCTGGCCCGACCGGTCTGATGTTGGCCAGTGAACTGCGTTTGGCCGGTGTGCGACCGCTCGTACTGGAGCGGCACCCGCAGCGCCGAGACACCCCCAAAGCCGGTGGCCTCGGCGGGCAGATCCTTCAGCTTCTGCACTACCGGGGCTTGCTGGAGCGCTTCGAAGCAGCCTGCACCGACCCCGTCCCGGCTCCCCGGTTCCCGTTCGGCGGTGTGCATCTGGACTTCACCCAGCTGACAGACCCCCCGATGCACGCGCTGCCGCTTCCGCAACCACGGCTTGAGTGGCTGCTCGAAGAACGCGCCGGTGAACTCGGTGTCGACGTCGGCCGAGGGCACGAGGTGGTCGGGGTGAGTCAGGACGCCGACGCGGTGGTCGTGGACGTGCGCGGTCCGGACGGGCCGTACCACGTGACCGCCCGCTACCTGGTGGGGTGCGACGGTGCCCGCAGCCGGGTCCGTGACTGGGCCGGTATTCCGTTCCCCGGCACCGCCTACCCGGAGGTCAACCGGCTGGCTCAGATCGCCTTGCCCGACACGGTGACCGTGCTTGGCAACGGCGATCTCGACGTTCCGGGACTCGGCACGATCCGCGCCGGTTTCACCCGCACGGACCGAGGTCTGTTCGGACTGGGCTCGTCGCCCGCCTCCGAGGTCGTCTCCCTCTACACCATCGAAGACGAGGCCAGCGAATACGACGACGACACACCGATGACCGTGACCGAACTCCGGGACAGCGTCCGCCGCGTGCTCGGCACGGACCTGCCCTTGGGAGAACCGCTTCGGCTGTCGCGGTTCACCTTCAAGGCCCGGCAGGCCGAGCGCTACCGCGCCGGGCGGATCCTGCTGGCCGGCGATGCGGCGCATCTGTTCCCCGCCACCGGTGTGGCACTCAACGCCGGCATGCTCGACGCGGTCAACCTGGCCTGGAAGCTGGCCGCCGACATCCACGGCTGGGCACCGGCCGGTCTGCTGGACACCTACCACGGCGAACGCCACCTCGCCGGTGACCGCACCATGCTGCACACTCGGGCTCAGGTGGCACTGCGACGCGGGCACGACCCGGCCGCCGAAGCGCTTCGCCAGATCTTCCAGGAACTGCTCGTCGACGAGCAGCCGTTGCGCCGCATGGGAGCGCTTGTCGCCGGCACCGACATCCGCTATCCGATGGCCGGCTCCAACCCCCACGTGCTGGCCGGAGCCTTCGCACCCGACCTCATCCTGCACACCGACCAGGGCACGACCAGCGTCGCCGAACTCATGCACACAGCCCGGCCCATCTTCTTGGACCTCGCCCACCGCCCGGAACTCCGGGAGGTCGTCCAGGACTGGCAGCATCGCGTCGAGGTCCACACCGCCAAAACCGGTGATCGGCCAGCCGACGCCCTCCTGATCCGTCCGGACGCTCACACCGCCTGGGCCGCGACCGTCGACGAATCCGTCGACAGCGCCGCACCCGCGCTGCGAGAGGCGCTCTCCGGTTGGTTCGGCATCTGAGAACGACGATGCCGACCATCGATGTCGACGGCGCGAACACGGCGCCCACCCGGTCATGCGGATGACTGCGACGTCCCCCAGCCCGGCCTGACGACCTTCAAGTCCGCAGACATCTCCTTCAGGAAGGAAGCAACTCGTGACACCGCCTGTTCCCGCATGGCTTCCACGGGTGGGTGCTCGGGAAAAGTGGCGTGAAACCGCTGTCCAGTTTGGATGGCCGAGTTCTGGTACCCCGCGGGTTTTACGCGGCCGGGTGGCAGGCCGTGTCGAAACGGGCAACGAAACACCGCATTCGGGCAGCAGGCACCGCCCGGATCTGCGCAATCCCGGCCGTGACCTGTAATCTTGAAGTGATCGAAACGGGCGGGGATCGGCTTTGTTTCTGTCAATTGCGGGCGGTGCGCTCGCCGCGTAATTGGGGGACGCTATAACTCTTTCACGGGCCACAATCGGGCGATTGTTGCCCGAAAGGACGGAGCGCGAACGGCGACGAAGAAGACGAGGTGAGCGATGCGGGCAGAGGAACGCAGGTACCGGATCCTCGTGAGGGCCCGGCAGGGGAGAGCACGACACCGTCGCGGGAGGCGCGGATGACCTCCATCCAGCTGAGCGGACGTGCGGTCGAGACGGCGCACTTACGGGAGTGGACCGAGTCGGCCCGCGTCGCAGGACCGGTCGTCGCGATCGTGCGCGGCGAGCCGGGCGTGGGCAAGTCCGCCGTGCTGGACGCCCTGGCCGAGTTGGCGTCGGCGGACGGGTTCCGCGTCCACCGCATCGACCGCACGCGTGCCCGGTTCGACCGCCCGAGCCCCGCGGACGACCGGCCGTCCGCCATCCTCGTCGACGACGCCCACGCCCTGGACGCGACTGCCCTGGACGGACTGCTCGACTGCTTCCAAGCCGTGCCGCACAGGCCGTTGTTGCTCGTCTTCGCCGCGTCCCCGCACTTCGGGGACACACCTGACCCGTTGGCGGAAATCTCCTTACAGGCACGGCAGTTGCATCTCGTGTGCCTGTCCTCGGCCGCGGTCCGCGAGTTCGCCGCGCGCCGCTGTGGTGTCACTCTCGACGACGCGGCCCTACGCCTCTGCGGCGAGCTGACCGGCGGCAACCCCGCACTCCTGATCATGCTGCTCGGCGGCTGTGGCAGGGGTGATGACCTGGTCCGAGCCGAAGACGTACGTGCCGCGGCGGTGGGTGCCTGGGCCCCTTCCGGCGGCGACCGGTGGCTGGCCGGTCTGTCGGCGCCGGCCCTCTCGCTCGCCCGCGCCACCGCCGTCCTCGGACCGGACGCCGAGGTCGCCGATCTCTGCGCGCTCGCCGGGCTGGACGCCGCGAACACGTTGGTACTCCTGGACGAGCTGATCGCGCGGGGCCTGCTCGCAAACCGCACCCCGGTCTCCTTCCGTCACCCTTTGCTGGCCGACCTGGTGCTCGCCCGCGTCCCCGCCGGTACCCGGGCCGCGCTGCACCTGCGCGCCGCCGAGGTGTTGCGCGGCGCGCGCCGCGACACCGTCCGCGTCGCCCGCCACCTGATGGCAGCGGGTCCCCTCGGAGCGAGCTGGGCGGTGCGCCATCTGGAGCTCGCCGCCCGGCGGTTGGCGGCTGAGGGGCGCACCGAGGAGGCCGCCCGGATGCTGCGTGGTGCACTGCGCCAGCAGGTGCGGCCCCGGGCACGCGCTGGCCTGTGCCACGAGTTGGCCAAACTGGACGAGTTCCTCGACCCCGAGCGCGCGGCCCGTGTGCTGAACGCCGCCCGCCAGGAGGCCGAGGACCCGGCGAACGCCACTGACCATGCCCTCGCCCTGGCCACCTTGTTCACCGAGCACGGCCGACCCGCCGACGCCATCGCCGTGCTCGACGACGCCGCGGAACGGCTGGGCGGATCCGTCCACGCGCAGCACCACAGGCTGCGCGTGCACCGGACGCTGGTCCGCCTTGACGGACCGCCGTGGCTCGCCGAGGGAATGGAGCGGCCGGAGGTGCTGACCGCCGACGCGGACGACCACCGCTGCGCCGCCCGGTCCCTCGCGCTCCTGCGGGCCGTTCACGCCACCAACACCAGCGCGGACCGGGCAGCCGCCGTGCACAACGCCCGACAGGCGCTGGCCGGTCCGCACCGCGTCGGACGGCCACTGTGGCACGCCGGGAGCACGCTCATCGCCGCCGACGAACTCGCCGAGGCGTGGACGCACTGTGGTCGGGTCCGGCTGGCCGGACCGCACCCTCCCGGCCAGTGGGACCACGTCGCAGCCGACGCGCTGCGCGCGGTGGTCTGCCGAGTGCGTGGCGACCTCAGGGGCACCGAGGACGCCCTGGGTCCGCACGTTGACCTCCTGTGCACCGCCGCCCGCCGCGGCCATCTCCTTGCGGCCCGTGCCGTCGCCATCCTCGTCGAGGCCCGGGCTCGCCGCGCGGACGCCGAGTCCGGGCTGTCGCTGCTCGCCGACTGCGGCCTCGACCACGAGCTGCCGCTGCGGCAGGACACCCCAGCAGTGCTGGCCGCCCGTTCGGCGCTGCGGGAGGCCACCGGCGACCTGGCCGCCGCCCTGGACGACTGCCTGGCCGCCGGACGGCTGCTCGCCGGTTCCGGCATCCACAACCCCGCCCTCCTTCCGTGGCGGTCGCGCGCCGCTCTGCTCCTGATCGGCCTCGGTGAACGCCACGAGGCGGATCGGCTCGCCGCGGCCGAGTTGACCGACGCGCGCCGCTGGGGGACTGCCCGCGCTGTGGGCACCGCGCTGCACGCCGTGGCCCTCTCCACGGAGGAACCGGAGCGCGCCACGATGCTCACCGAAACGGTCGCCGTGCTCGGCCGGTCCCCGGCCCGGCTCGAACTCGCCGCGGCCAGGCTTGACCTGGGTATCGCCCTGCACGACGAGGGACGCGCCCTTGAGGCCGACGCCCAGCTCGATGCCGCGCTGGCCATCGCCCGCGCCTGTGGCGCCCTTCCGCTGACCCAGCGGATCGCCATCGTCCGGCAGGAGCACGCCCCGGCCCCCGACGACGGGTCCGTCCCCGCCGTCCTGCGTGGGCTCACGCCGCAGGAGTTACGCATCCTGCGCCTGGCTCGGGAGGGGATCACCAACCGGGAGATCGCGGGCAAGCTCTTCCTGGCGGTCCGCACCGTCGAGTTCCACCTCTCCAGCGCCTACCGCAAGCTCGGCATCTCCGGCCGTCGTCAGCTCGCCGCGTTCCTCCCGGCGAGCTGAGGTGCCCGGAACACCGGCGCTGGCCGCCTCACCCTTCGGCCGCCCACGCGCTGCTGAGCCGGTGCCACTGCGCCGTGCCGCCTTCGTCGCCCGGCTCGCCCGGCCCGCCCGCGACCACGTGTCGGCGGAACGCCTCCACCGCGGACACGCCGTACACGGACTCCACGGTGCACGCCGCCAGGTGGCAGAGCAGGGCCCGGTCCACCGGCTTCAGCCCCAGCCGATTGAGCTGCATGTACAGGTAGTTGACGATCAGCCGGAACGAGGCGAACCACACGTCGGTGGACCGGAAGTCCTCGTGGCCGTGCCCGCTCTGCAGCAGCGCGTGGAACTCGCTGAGCTGGCGCACCGGCAGCCGGGGTGCCAGGGCGGCACCCGCGAGGGAGACCTCGCCGCGGGCCAGCAGCGGAAGGGCCTGTCGCTGGTGGCGGCGTACCGCCTCGGCCCACGCGGGGACGAAGGGATGGTCGGTCCGCCCTTCCACCGCGTCCAGCACGGCGCCCAGCCGGGCGCCAAGAGCGGTTCGCTGGCGCCGGTAACGGGCGTCGAAGGCCGCCCGCGTGGCGGACGGATCGGCGGTACGGGACACGAAGGCGTCGGCGTGCGAGCGCAGTGACAGGAAACCGCGCTCGATGGGTGCCCCGCCGTCCTCGAAGGGAACCGCGGCGGCAGCCACGGTCGTCCACATCAGATCCAGCGCCAGCAGCGGCAGCGCGCCCCCGTCGCGCAGGTGCGCGTACATCTCAAAGGTCGACTCGGTGGTGTCGCTGAGGAAGTCCGCGAGCAGCGTGGCGGCGCGTGCGGAGCCGAGCACGGGAAGGCGTTGGTCGTAGGGCTGTTCGCGCACCGTGTTGTCCGGGATCCACGGCCGCAGCGGCCCGGATTCCATCTCCAGCACGGCGAGTTGCTCGTGCACGGGCGCGAGGGCCGCCTCGTCGAGCACGGCGGTGGAAGGGTGGGCACGCAGGTGGGACGTCAGGAGCCGGGTGGCGGTGGGGCGCACCCGGTGGCGCCAGTCGTCCTCCCCGGTACGGAAGTGCAGGCGCAGGTGCGGGCCGCGTCGCCAGTGGCGGACGAACCAGAGCGCTGTCGTCCAGGGGCGCACGGCGGCGAAGGCCGGGCGTACCGCGTCGAGGACGAGGGCGGGTTCGGTCGCCTCATCGTGATAGTGGACGTGCAGGCTGAAGGTGGTCACGGTGCCGCCAGGGCCTCGGGAAGGTCGGCCAGGACACGGCCTACCAGGAAGCGGAGCTGGTTTTCCTGCCACAAGGTCAGGCCCAGGCGGTTGTTGACCAGGTGGGCGCAGCGCAGCAGGACCATGCTGGTGGCCGGATGCGCCGTGTCGGCCAAGCCGAGCGGTTCGGCCAGCGGCGAGGCGGCCCAGGCCGAGGTGAACGCGCCGGAGTCCTCCAGGGCGTGCAGGCCGGTGCGCAGTCGTTGCATCGACGCGAGCCAGAGGCGACGCGGGTCAGTCCCGGAGAGCGGACCGTCGGCCAACTGCCATACCCGGCGGGCCCTTTCGTGCAGCCGCTCGCGCTGGGCGCGGTAGCGGGTTTCGACGTCGGGGGCCTCGGGCCCGCTTCCGAAGGGCAGTGGCGGGCCGCCGTGCCGGGCCCACTGTGCGCGGACTTCGTCGCAGAGCGCGAACACACCGACGACCAGGTCGAAGGCGATCAGGGCGCGTTGTTCGACGGTAGCCCCGCAGGCCACGATGGACAGGGCCAGTTCGCTGGATTCCTGGAAGTGCCGTTCGACGGTTGCGACGGCCTCGTCACGCCCGTAGTCGTCGTGCTCGCGCACATAGGGCAGGAACTCGGCGCTGTTGTTGGGGCGGACCGTGCCGTCGTGGCCCTCCCGGCCTTCCAGACCGGCCAGGTCGCTGGCGACCTGGGCGAAGCGGGAGCGGTCCACCACGTCGGGGGACGGGCAGCGCTGGAGGAAATCGGCCGTGCGGGCGGCAACTTCGGCTTCGACGCTTGGCCGGTCCGCCGTGCGCCGGGGCAGCAGGCGCAGCCGCACATGCGGGCCGCCCTCCCAGTAGCGCAGGTAGAACCACCGCTGGGCCAGGCCCTGGGCGGCGAGGTCGGCGACCAGGGGGCGCACGCAGTCGGTCAGCAGCCGGTCCTGGTCGTCGTCGTAGAAGACGTGCGTGCACACCCAGTCGGTGTCCTGGACCCGGACGGGGTCCAGGCGGGCTTCGGCGGTGGTCATTCCTGGTGTCCTCCCTGGCGTTCGCTGATCTCGATGAGGTGTTCCGTCACCCGGGCGCCGCTGTCCGCGTAGCGCGGCAGGTCCGCTGGTCCGGGCAGGGCTTCTTGGAGGAAGAGGACCGGTTCGCCGTCGGCGAGCAGCCGCTCGAACACACCGAGGAGCAGCGGGTTGGCGAAGTCCACGTAGAGCGGTTTGCGGGACTTCACACGCCACACGCTGCCGCCCACCACGGTGTCGGGGTCGAGTGCGCGCACGAAGCAGCGGCGCGGCATGCCGTGGGTGCGCAGCCACGCGGCCAGGCGCAGCAGATGGTCGCGGTCGCTCTCGCCGCGCTCGCGGACGGGGACGGCCTCCTTGGGGAAGACCCACTGGCGGCGGCTGACCACGACCGTGCCGACGGTGACCCGTGGTTGGGCGAGGACCGTGTGGACGTCGGCGAGGGACGGGTCGCCGAACATGCGGCGGCCCGGGATGAGGAGGTTGGGAGTGGTGCCGAAGACCTGCATGAGCAGGCGGATGGCGGGTGGCAGCCACAGTTCGGCGATCAGGCTGGGATGGGCGGGGCGCACCGGCACGCCGTGCTCGCCCCAGTGGCAGGTGAGCAGGCCGGTGTCGGGGGAGCGGCGGACCAGCAGGTCGCCGAGGCGCAGGCGCTGGTGGGCGGGTCGTTGGGTGGCGCCGCCGGGACAGTCGATCTCGGCGGTCAGCAGTGAGTCGCGCAGTCCGACGTTGCTGCCGAAGTGGCGGCAGGTGTCGGCGACGATCGTGCCCTCGGGCGGTGGGGCGGTGTCGGCGGTGGCCGGGTGGCCGGTTTGGCTGAGCAGCCGCGCGATGCGGTCACGGCCACGGCCGTGCCCGGAGTTGACGGCGTTGAGCACGAACCGGGGGGTGCCGGTACCGGGGTCGAGGGGTTGCCCGTAGAAGGTCACCGAGTCCGGTGCCTGGCGCAGCCACCGCGGCCAGTGGGCCATCAGCCGCCGCAGCCGTTCGGGGTCGGCGTGCAGCGTGCCGTCGGCGTCGGGTTCGCCACCGAGTGCTTCCGCGCACAACGCGTCGCGTGCCTCGGCCAGTTGCCGCAAGCGCGGCAGACGATGACCGGGCAGGGCGCGGTAGCCGTGGGTGCCGATGGACAGGACGGCCGTCAGCGAGGGATCGGCACGCAACCAGGTCTGCACCGCCCGGTGGAAGGAGAGGTAGGGCAGGCAGGCGCCCTCGCCGAGGGTCTCGGCGAACAGGTCGGCGAGCGCCACTCGGCCGGGCAGTGCCGGGTCGAGCACGGCGTAGAGTCGGCGCACCTGGTCCAGGTCGCGCAGCACCGGCTCCCAGCGTCGCCGCTCCGGGCCCGCGACTGGCCGCACGAGCAGGGCGTTCTCGATGACGCCGTTCTTGGCGGGCAGGTCGATGCGTCCGCCGCCGTACGGGGCGAGCAGGTTCTGTGTCTCGGTGCGCACGCGCTGCAGTCCCGCGGTGACTCGCTCGGTGCGGCGCAGGCGCTCGGTCGGGTCGTCCAGGTCCGGATAGCCGGTGAGCGCGTCGGCCAGGTCCGTCAGTGCCGCGTCGAGGGCGGCGCTGGTGCCCGCCACCCACTGGCGCAGCTCGGCCAGCGGGTCGAACGCCTGGTCGGGGAAGGGGCGTTGGGCTTCCAGGAGCCCGACTTCGAGGAGTTTGGCGAGGTAGGCGTCGGCTGCCTGCGGGGTGCTGCCGGTGCGGGCGGCGACTTCGGCGGCGAGTTCGGACCGGTTGCGGGCGCCGTCGCCGACAGCGGCCACACAGATCTGGACGGGGGGTGAGGCCGCCAGGGTGCGCAGCGGTTCCTCGGGGCCGGGGCCGAGGAACTCCCAGCGGCCGTCGGCCTGGTGGGCAGCGGGGTTGAGGCGCAGCCGGAGGGTGGCGGCGAGCGCGGGGTGCGCGGACAGTTCCCGTACGACCTGTTGGATGACCCACACGTTGAGTTCGGCGGTGGTGCGTACCCGCAGGCCCGCGGGGTCGGGGGCGGTGTCCCAGGTGCCCAGGCCGCTGATGGTGAAGGTGGAGAACGGGCTGGTCTTCAAGGCGACGCGGGCCAGGTACTTGGCCAGGCGCAGCGCGAGGCGCCGGTCGGGCACGGTGTCGGGCGGGGAGGCGAGCCACTGGGTGAGCCGATCGTGCAGAGCGGGGCTGCTGAGCACCACCCCGTGCCGGAGGGCCGGTTCGGACACCGCCTTGCGCAAGGCGAGGTGGCGGGTGGCCAGGTGGTGGGCGAGCTGTTCGTCCAGCCGGTCGGCGGCCGAGGCCCGGGCGGCACGCAGCGCGAGACGCCCGCGCACCGCCTCGGCCAGGTCCGCGGGGAGCAGGGCGCGTACCTCGTCGTTCCACCAACGGCTGCTCAGGGCACGGTCGTTGTGGATCCCGCGGCGCAGCGCGACCACGGCCGCGCGGGCTGGTCCGGCGGGAAGTCCACCGATCACGGCGTACAGCGCCTGGGACAACGCGTCGGCGTCGCGGGCCAGGCCGCGGTCGTGGTCGAGAACCTCCTGCACCTGCTGCCACAGTCCGGGGCAGCCGATGTCGTCCAGGAGCGTGGCCGGCAGTCCGCCGAGCCGGATCCCGTGGACCTCCGGTGTGGTGAAGGAGTCCGGCACGGCGGTGGCGGTCGGGTCGGTGCGGGTCAGTGGGTGCTCCGTCATGGCTCCACTCATCGGGTCCTCGGGGATGGCCGGGGCCGTGCGCGTCACGGGAAGGGGTGTGGGTGCGGGTTGGGCGGGGCCGGGGGACCGGGGGCGCGGTGGCCCAGCACAACGGGCACCTGGTGCAGCCGGGGCAGGCCGTGGGTGCGGCGCATCCGGTGTCCGAACGTCATCGGCAGCAGCCCTGGGACGATCACCTTGGCGCAGGCCAGGCCGCCCGCCCGGTGTTCGTCGGTGGTCTGGTCGACGACCACGACGTCCTGCCCCCGGGCGGTGAACCGCTCCACGAGGGCCGCCAGGTCCGAACGCAGATCCGTGCCGCGTGGGCGGCAGTCAGCGGTGGCGAACGCCTCCCGCACGGGCAGCCCCGGATCGTCCAGGGCCAGGAAGCCGAACCGGTCGAAGGCGTCGGGGTGGCAGTACAGCAGGGCGTGGTCCCGCATGTCCCGCACCTGTTCGGGGTCGGCCACCAGGCCTGTGATCCGGTCCGCCTCGGTACGGTAGGCGGCCCGGTTCCAGCCGAGGTTGGCGGCCAGTTCCAACAGACCGTTCAGCAGGGCGCGTTCGGGATCGAAGTGGGCCCCGGCGGCGCACAGCGCGGCCGGTTCGCAGGTCGGCGAACCCGCGGCGCCGGGGTCGGGGTGGACGGCCATGACCCAGGCACCGGCCACGCCGTACTCGGTGGTGGTGGCGAAGGCCCGCACCTGGTGCCCGCCCTCCTGCCGGATCCGCTCCACCAGCACCGGGATGCGCCAGTCGCGCGCGGTCGTCAGGTCCACGGGCGGGACCGGCAGCCGCGCGTACCAGGTGAGCAGGAACGCGTCCCGCTCGACCAGCTCCAGCAGTCCGTGCAGCGCCGCTTCCTCCAGACAGCCGCCCAGTGCGCAGCCGTTGGAGACCTCGTAGGCGAGCGGCCGGGCACGGTCGCTGGTGTGGCGGGTGCGGTAGTAGGCGTAGTCCTCCGGTACGAGGACGGGGGCGTCGCGGGCGAAGGAGTGGCCCCACACCCAGTTCAGTTCGAGGTCCGGGGTGAAGGGCGGGTAGGGGAAGCCGGGTTCGGCGTACCGCTCGCTCGGGTACAGCCCCAGGTCGGTCGGGCACACCGCGCGGTCGCTGATGTCACGGTAGGCGGCCCTTACCGTGGTGCGGCGCCCGCCGGGCCGGGCACCGCCGAGCCGCTCCAGCGCTTCGGCCAGCGCGGTGCGCGCACAACCGGCGTAGTCCAGGTCCCGCCCGAAGCCCGCCTCCTGCTGACCGCCGGGCAGGTGCAGGGGCGCGGACACCATCGGGTAGCGGTAGTCGGTGCGCACGTCGAGCTGGCGCACCACGCCGGTGTGCCCGTCCACGTACGCGGCCACCAGGGTGTCCCAGTCGGCGGCGAGGTCGCGCAGCCGAGGGGTGGCGGGGTCGGGTTTGGGTAGCGGGGTGCCCATCAGGGTGGGCGGGTGGTCCGCGGGCAGTCCGCCGCAGTCGGGGCAGTCCGGGACGGGCAGGAAGGGGTGCGCGTCGACGGTGAGGGTCTCGAGCGGTACGACGATGATGCCGCGGTCGGTCAACCTGCCGCCCGGCGTGGCGAGTTCGGCGACGACGAGTTCGGCGACTGTCACACCGGCCCAGGGCGACAGCAGCGGCGACGGCCGGTCGGCGAGGCGCTCGCCGTGCCGTCTCAGCAGCGCGGCGCGTGCGCTGTCCGGCCCCCAGGCGCGTTCCCGGCGGATGGCCGCGCAGCGTGCGCAGCCCGGCCGCCCCGGCACGGTCAGCGGCCCGAGGACGACGTTGCCCAGTTCGGTGCGCACCGCGAGCGTCCGCAGCCTGGGGCGCGGCGGGGCGGCCACGGGGTCGCCCCAGGCGTCGTGGACGGTGACGGCGGTGGCGCAGGAGTCGTCCAGTGCGTCCAGTAGCCGGTGGTCGCGGGCCAGCCGAGTGCGGATCGCCGTCGCCAGCGTGCCTTTGCCCAACACGGCGACCCCGGGGGCCGCGGGCGGCTCGGCCAACGTTGTCCTCCTCGTCTCCTCGGTCCTGGTCATTCGGTCGCGGTGGGCCGGTCAGGGGGCACCGCGAGCTCCGGCGCCGGTCGTCTCCGGGCGAGGCGCCCGGAGACGACCGCGTCAGGCCCGGCTTGCGGGTCGGGCGAGATCCGTTGCGGTTCGCGAGCGCCCTGAAGGGGCGCGGGGAACTACGCGACCAGCCACCACGGTGCCGCGGATGATCGACGACAGATCACCGCACCCCCAGCCGAGCGGCTAGCTGGCCGTCAGCAGCAGCAGCACGAGCAGCAGCTCGCGGGCGTGCCCGTGGAGGTGCAGTTGGACGCACCGATCTCGACCATGGCGTGGCCGACGTTGATCGACTCCAGGCCGGCGCCCGGCGAGGTGGGCAGCACGTCCAACTCGTCCACGCTCAGGTCCGCGAGGTCCAGCACGAGGTTCGGTTCCATCGGTGTCCCCTTCTACTCGGTAACCATCTCCGCCCGGTTGGGACGAGCCCGGCCGGGCGGATGGATCGGCGAACGATCCGTCCCCACCTTCGGCTGACGCACGGCCTGCGGTCTTCACGGTCCGGCCACAGGACCCACCGAAGGATCGCCACGGCCTCTCCACGGGGCGCGCTACCAGGTCAGCGCGGGCTCGTACTGGGCACTCGGCCCGCGGCGCCCCACCACCAGCGTGAACACCGGCACGTAGGCGGCGTCCGCGCCCACCAGCGCCCGCACCGGGACCTCGTGGTATCCGTTGGTGACGCGGGCCGACAGGCCCGCGGAAGCCGCGCCGACGCAGACGCGCTGGGCCACGATCCCCGCCTCCTGGTGCAGGACGCGGTAGCCCCGGTCGCCGAACCACCGGTCGCCCGCCACCCGGTCGACCCCCAGGAACACCAGCAGCGGCGCCGTGGCAGCGTTCACCGACGGCGTACGGTCACACAGCATCGCCACCACCGTCCGCTCGGCCTCGGCACGGCCGGGCAGCCCCGTGAGCCGCCCGTCCGCGGTCAGCCGGTACGTCCCCGGGGGCAGCCCGGTCACGTTGCGCACCAGCACATGGCAGTCCACCAGCGGTGGGCTCGCACCGCCCGTGTGGTCCGCTTCCACCGGCGCCAACGCCCCCCGCAGCGTCGCCGTCAACTCCTCGTAGGGCAGCGCGGTGCCGCGCGGCTGGAACATCCGGCCGCCCGAGTCCCTGGCACGCAGCGCACGGGCCAGATCGACCGGCGCGGCCGACGTGGGCAGTTGCCGCACCGGTCCGGCGCTCGGCTCCGGCGGCCGGTGGAAGTCCCGCACGTCCACGGCGGGCTCCGCTTGCCCGCACAGGCGTGCCGACCGGTCGAGCGCGGTCAGCCCGGCCCAGTGCGCCGGGTCCGCCGCGCGGTTCTCGACCACCAGCGGGTGCAGCGGTGTCAGCGGGTGGGCGGACGCGCTCGGCCATTCCCCGTGCCGGGGTACCAACTCCACCAGGGCGAAGGCGGATTCCTCGTCGCTGTCCAAGCCCAAGGCACGGTTGACGGCGCCGTCGTCGAACCGGTGGCGCACTCGCCCGGCCAGTCCCAGCACCTCCGCGGCCAGCAGGGCGTTGCCGACCGTCATCCCCGCCTCCTGCGCGCACAGGCGGTAGGCGTAGTCGCGGTAACGGAACGCGGTTTTACGGAAGTTGACGGCGGCCACCAGCAGCGCGGTACCCGCACGCGAGACGAGCGACGTGGGTACACCGCCGGTGCGCAGCCGGGTCAGCGCGTGGTGCGCAGAGTCGTAGTGGAAGCACCCCGCGGCCAGCCCGCCCGCCGGGCCGGGCGTCCACAGGTACAGCTGTACGGGATGGAAACAGCGCGCGGACGCCACCGTGCGGTGGTACGGCCACACCGCGTGCGGCCCGAGCTCCATCCGGCACA
The DNA here is from genome assembly GCA_037034305.1 of Streptomyces sp. PLK1-5. GTDB lineage: Bacteria > Actinomycetota > Actinomycetes > Streptomycetales > Streptomycetaceae > Streptantibioticus_A. Next base: position 182,922 of record JBAGJY010000002.1, on the reverse strand, counting down.
GCCCGTAGGCGTGCTGCAGCAGCGTCGACACCAGTGCTTCGGTCAGCGGCCCGGGGGCACTCGGGCCCGGCCGGTGCAGCGTCCGGGCGGGAGCGGGAAGTACGTGGCGTGGCAGCCCCCGGTAGACCTTCGTCGGCAACGGGGCGTCCGCGCCGCCCTCCTCGCCCTGGCCCTCGGCGAACAGCGCCTGTACGTCCTCGAACGTCCGCCACCAGAACCGCAGGCCCGGCGAGCCCGTCGCCACGTCCGCCGTCCTCGGCTCAGTCATCGCTCAGCACGATCCGCAGCACCGAAGGCAGCACCGCGTGCACCGCCGGATCATGGTCCAGTGGCACCGCGACCGGGCACAGACCGCGTGCCGACAGCGCCCGCACCATCTCTTCGTCGTTCGCCTCCGCGGGCAGTACCGCGCTGCGCGGCCCCTGCGGACAGGGGCCCAACTCCGGTGTGAGCCGCGGCCCGTAGAGGGCCTGCCCGGTCATCGTCGACTGCCGGTCCAGCAGCGCCCGCGCCAGCCCGCGCACCACCGCGCCGGGACCGCACGTCGCCCCCAGCGGGCGACCCTGCTGCCACCAGGCCAGCACCGGCGGCCCCAGCGCGTCATCGATCCGCGCGACCCGCACCTGACCGCGCCCGGCGTCCAGCAGCTCCCACAACGCCCGCTCCCGCGGCCTCAGTTCGGCCTCCTCCAGGTGCAGCGGACGTACTTTCGCGCGGCCCGCCGCCACGTCCTCGACGGCCAGCCGCGCCACGTGCTGGCCGAGCCCGTCCGTCACGGCCCCCGCCCAGTCCAGCCGCGCTGACAGCCCGGTGTCCCGCGCGAAGGCACGGGCGATCGGCACCGCCCGCGCTCGGCCGTGCGCCATGTCCCAGCCCCACACCATGCCGTCGGCCGCGCACCTGCGCTCGTCCGGCGCCCCCGCGGCGTACACCGCGATCGCCCGCAGTGTCGCCCGCAACCGGGCGTCGGCGAAGCCGTCCCCGGCCCCGAACACCCGCCGCCCTCCGCCACCCGTACGCAGCACCGCCTCGGTGACGTTCAGGGGCAGTTGGACGAAGTCACGTTCGTCCAGGCCGTGCAGCACCCCGACCCATGGGTCGAAGAGAGCGGCCGCCCTCGTGGAGAACTCCTCAGCCGACAGCGGTGCGGCCGTGCGCAGTGCCACGATCCGCTCGGTGAACGCCTCCGCCGCCTCGGGCCGAGCCGGTGCCGCCGCCGGGTGCGGCACGAAGGCGTGCCGGGACGTGCGCAGCGTCTCCAGGTCGATCCGCGTCATCTCCGTGCCCCGCGGCGAGTCGATCCCCGTCACCGCCCGGAACGCCGCCATGCCCACGTGCCCGGCCACCACGGCCGCCGCCGGCCCGGTCAGGAACTCCCCGCCGCGGTAAGGAGGTTGGAGGTCCAACCGCAGCCACGCCGACTCCCACTCATCGCCCGCCGGGCCCAGCCAAGCCACGTCGTCCACCACCACGCCCTGCACCAGCAGCGCGCCCGACGCCCGGCAGGCCCGGGCCAAGTCCGCTGCCCGCCGCGCGTCCCGTCCGACCGCGACGTGCAGCACGACGTCACCGCGCGGCTCGTCGGCCCACAGCACGCGCTGGTCCGGATCCCGCTCCACCGCCTCCGCCACCAGCTCCGCCAGCCGGGCCTCGTCCGTGGCCCCCGTGCCGTCACGCACCAGCCGCAACCGGCGCACGCCCGACCGCAACACCGAGGCAACCAGTGCCACGAACACCGGCCCCGACCCCACCACCGTCACCGCGGTGTCGCGGTACCGCTCGAAACGGTGCGCCGCGGAGGAGCGGTAGTACTCCACCAGCGCTATCTCCTGTGCGTACGCCTCCTGTTCCCACGGCGTCAGCCCGTGCGGCAGGTCCTCCTCCGCGTCCAGCAGGCACCCGGCCTGCCGCAGCCGACCCACCAGCCTCTCCACGGCGGCCCGTTTGTCCCGCGGCAGCCCCCGCACCAGCTCCTCCAGGGGTCTGCTGCCGTCCAGGTGCGGTGCCAGCCGGTTCAGCCACTCGTACGCCCCCCGACCGTGCAGCGCCAGGTCGGCGCCCGCGCCGAAGACATGGACACCCTCGCTCGTCGGCACGTACAGCACGTCGGACTTGAGTTTCGGTCGCATCGCCAGCCTTCACCCTCGTCGCACGGTCGGTGATCAAGCGCGAGTATCACGGCTGCGCACCCAGCGGTCTTCACGGTCGGCCCCCGGGTCCGACCACAGGTCCCGGCAGGACGGGCGTTTCGGTACGACCGGCAGGGGGTGGGTGGCCCTGGTGTCCCTTGGCCGTTGGCCGGTGCGGCGGGGGAGGCGCGGAGCGGTACGCCGAGCACAAGGAATGCGGCCCTCCGGTAGCCCCGACCGGGCCCGCAGGTGGCCGCTGCCGCCGCACCCGGTGGTGCGGCGGCAGCCACGCTCGCCTCGGCGGCGACCCCGGGCGGGTCAGCAACCCAGGTTGCCGCCGGTGGTGGTGCCGAGGATCTGGGTGAAGCTCTGGTAGTAGTTGATGCGGTCCTGCACCTCGGCGGGGTTGCCGCCGTTGCATTCCACACTGCCGTTGATGGTGCGGATGGTCTCGCCGAAGCCCGCGCCGCTGACCATGGCGTTGTGTGCGGTCATGCGGCCCGCGCCGTTCTGGGTGTCCCAGAACCACAGGGCGGTCTTCCACGCCACCGCGGAGTCGTTCTGCACCAGGTACGGGTTGTCGAGCAGGTCGATGCCGAGGGCGTCCCCGGCCGCCTTGTAGTTGAAGTTCCAGCTCAGTTGGAGCGGACCGCGACCGTAGTAGGCGGACTGCCCGGCCGGACAGCCGTAGGGCTGGCTGTAGTCGCAGTAATGGGAGTAGTTCGAGGTGTTCTGCTCCACCACGTACTGCAAACCGCCGGTCTCGTGGGCGACGTTGGCCAGGAAGGCCGCTGCCTCCTGCTTCTGGACGGTGTCGCTGCCAGTGGTGGCGAAGCCGGGGTACGCGCTGAGGGCGGCGGTCAGCCCACTGTAGGTGTAGAAGGGGTTCCTGTTGGGGAACATCTGGTTGAACTGGGCCTCGCTCACCACGAATCCCGAGGAACCGGTCCCTGAACCGTCGCAGGTGTAGGGGTCCCAGTACCAGGTGCTGATGGTGGGGTCGTAGCCCGGGTTGTCGTGGCTGGCCCGGTAGTACTGGCCGTTGGAGTATCTGACGATATCCCCGGTGACATACGGCCTTCCGGCGACCCAGTCGGGGTAGTTGCCGCAGCCCAGCGCCTGTCGCGGCGCCGCCGAGGCGGTCGAGGCGGAAGCGGGCAGGGCGACTGCCATGGTGCCGGCCACCGCGAGCGCGGCGAGTAACCCTGTGACGCGCCGTTTCAGCACGTGATCACTCCTTTGTGGCATGGGGGGATGCTGGCTCGACGAGCGCGCACCACTCAACCCATGCTGGTCTGGACCAGTCAAGGCGGTCGCCGGTAAAGCTTTTCGAGTAGGCGTGCAATGACCGGAAGTTGGCCCGCTCTGGCCGAGAAGTCCCAAGGCGACGTGGGGAGCGCAGTTCTTCGGTGAGATGCGTCGGTTGATGGGATATGGCCCAGCGAAATCCCAGCCACCCGCTGTGAAGAGGCCGAAGGAAGACGGCTCCCACCTCGCCGTCTCCGAGCATGCTCAGTCGAGACAGAACTCGTTGCCCTCGATGTCCTGCATCACGATGCACGAATCGTTGCCGTCGTACAGTAGCCGCACGCGTACCGCGCCGAGCGGGACCAGTCGTGCACACTCGGCTTCGAGCGCGGCGAGTCGCTCTTCCCCCGCGAGACCGGTGCCAACGCGCACGCAGAGATGCCCCCGGTTCTTGACGACCTTGCCCTCGGGAACGCGCTGAAAGAACAGTCGCGGGCCCACGCCCGAGGGATCACTGCATGCGAACCACGAACCCCGGTCCTCAGGAGGCCGGGAGCGGTCGAAGTCGTCCCACGTGGCGAACCCCGCCGGTGGCGGCGATACGACGTACCCCAACACCTCGCACCAAAAGCGAGCGACGCGCTCGGGTTCCGCGCAGTCAAAGGTGACTTGGAACTGCTTGATCGATGGCATCGGCGCACCATAGCAGGGCACTGCCGTGCTCATCTCCCGGTGTGGAGCCGCACGTTGGCGGATCCGCTCACGAGTACCTGCCGCGCCGCGGTCAGGCCCCCTACCCGCGCACGCATACCGACGTCATACCGACGTCGTAACGCACGGCTCATCAACCGTCACTGTTCGGCACCCCCTGGAAGAGGCCAAGGCCTGCCGAAGGCGGCTCCCGGCAGATCGGGAGACTTGCGCCTTCGACAGGCCCTCGTGAGCGTGGCGGCCGTCGCGAAGTACGTGCCGTCACCCGCCGCCGAACAACCTGGCGACCAGGCGGAACGGTGCCGCCACCACGGTCGCGACCGCGTGCCCCACAGACCCAAACACATCAGCGATCGTCCCGAACATCAAGCCCCCTGACTCGGCAGGCCCGGTCACTTGTCCTTTGGCGGGTTGACCCCGGTGAAGGCCGAAGGGTCCTTGCCGCCGCCAGGACGCGCTGAGCGACCCTTCCGTTCTCGTTCCTGTATGTCCTTGTCGCCTGACTGCGCGGTTTCCTCGGCGCCCTTGGACAGGCTCTCTCCCGCCTTCTCGGCCGCCCGGCGTGACTTCTTCGGTGTCTTCGCCATCGCTCTCTCCCTACTCGATCACGGATGTCTGCCGCATGTACGCACTACGCACCAGTGCGGGGACTCCTTACCTGAGGCCCGCATCTGCCGGACAGCCCTACAGGCACGCGGCATCGGCTAGCCCCACACGTCGGGTCCGCCACCGCGCCACTCGACCAGATCGGGGTCGTCCACGGCCATCGCGTCCGGGTTGAGCCCAGCCCGCCGAAAGACGTCCTCGACGTCACGCAGCGACCGGGCGACACCGACGGGCTCGCCCAGGATCGTCATCAGCCGACCGCCCTCCTGGAGCGGATGCACAACAAGAGGCGGATGCTCCATACCTCCAGCCTGCGCCCCGCCGGTGGCTGCCGCAGCGTGGGTGTGCGGCCGGGACGGCGGGGCAGGCGTCGTTGTATCCGGATGCGCGCACCGGCCCGTGGCCGCACCCTGTGCCCACCGGCCGGTGCACCGGTGACCTCACGGCGCCGTAGCGCCGTAGGCCACATGTCGGGCTCCAGGCATTCCGACTGCTGTCGAGGCGGCCTGGAAGCTACCAGTAGTGTCGTCGGCCTCCCACCGCATGTCCGAGTGCGCCCAGGATCCACAAGATGGCACCGATCACGACCAGGATGATGCCGATCGTCCAGAGGATCGAGATGCCCAGAACGAATCCGAGGACCAGGCAGATAATGCCCACGAGGATCACAGCGGCCTCCTCTCCGCAGAGATGACCTCCTCCCACCCTGACCCCGGTCCTCCTGCTCGGCAACTCACACGTGCGGCTCCACCGGCGGATGGCACGACTCGCGTACGGGATTCCGCCCCACCTCGCCGCTCCGGCTCGTCGACCGTCCGGCCTGGATCAAGTCATCGGGGCAGTGGGATCCGGCCGGGTCGAACCGTGCAAGGCATCGCGGCAAGATCGCGTGGCGACACCCCGACCACCTGTGCCGTCACAGCTGTTCCTCCATGCCGATCGCCTCCTCGAGGCACTTGCGTGCCTTGCCCTGCTCGCCCTCCCACTGGTGCAGCAGCGCGGTCCCGAGGGCGTCCAGCTTCCGCTGCACAGCGTGCTCCGCACGCCTCTCGGCGTTCTTCAGCAACGCCAGCAACAGCAAGGTGACCGCTCCCATCGCATCACCCGCGACATGCTGCCAGTCCAGCGACAAGCCGAACACGTGGACCGCGATGAACGCCCCGACAAGCAACAGGCAGAACGAGAAGAACACCGGTGAGCTGGTCAGGTTCGAGCCCCACTCGGCCAGCCGAGCGAACGCGCCGCGCTGCGGGCCGCCGCGCTCCGCGGGGTGCCGGATCACCGTGGCCCCGGCGCGGCCGGAGCGCCCGCACGGGACAGCGCGTACATCCTCACGGGGCTACCAACGTCTGTCGCCCGCTCGCCGACACGGGCTGCGGCTCACGTATACCGGAACGGACGTGCTCCCGACCGCGGGCGCGTACCTGCCGGCGCGCTGCCGGGCGAAGCGGTTCCCTCGAATGCCCCCTGGCGCGGCGTGCGGCTGACCGTTGACGCCTGCGACGCTCAACCCATCGGGCTGGCTCCTTCAGGCCGTTGTCCGCCGGACCCGGTAGTTCCAGCGCGTGAGCGACCTGACGACGGCTTCGGCGCCGATGGGGTTGGCGCTGTGGACGAGGACCATGCCGATCTGGAAGGGCCGTCCGCTGAAAGCGGCTTCTTCCATGAGGGCCACCACGGGCATGATGCTGTCGTCGCCGCCGAGATCATGGTCGAGCCAGAGTTCGTCGACGAAGCTGTCACGGTGCTCCCGCAGGAGTTCGATGCCTTCGCGGCTGGTGCGGGCGATCCGCGTGGCTCGGGGGAGCGGTCGGAGGTCGTCAATGCCCAGGATGACGGGTGTCCGTGCCGCGGGAGCCTCATTCATCTGATCATCTTCGCAGAAGGCCGGCCAGACGCCGAAGCCCCGGCTTCCGCCGGGGCTTCGGTTGCGAGGTCGGGCCGGGGGCTCAGCGCTTGAAGGCGTCCTTGGCCTTCTCGGCCGCCTGCTTGAGGTCGGCCTTGGCCTGGTCGGCCCTGCCCTGGGCTTCCAGGTCCTCGTCGTCGGTCACCCGGCCGACCGCCTCCTTGGCCTTGCCCCGCACCTGGTCCTTGGTGTGATCGAGCTTGTCCTCGGTACCCATGTCATTCCTCCACATCAAGTGGTGTCCGTGCTTGACGAACAGACGCTTGCCCGGAAGTCGTCGGCGTACACGAGGACGCGGCAGGCAACGGCGAACTGTGGGGATTGAGAACCGTCAGTGGGGTAACCGTCGTTGAGTAGGCCCAGAAGCTCGGAGGTGTCCAGTTGTCAGCCGAAAGCGCGCAGCTTTCCGTCGATGTGGTCGTGCGTGAGCCTGATGTGGCGGTGGTGTCAGTCGGTGGTGACCTCGACATCGACACCGCGACCGAACTGCACTACCAGTTGGCCAACCAGATCACCCACGGTCGAAGGCACTTGGTGCTCGACCTTTCGGCCGTTCCCTTCATGGACTCCTCAGGCCTGAACATCATCCTGCGCACCTCACAGGAGGCGCGCCGGATCGACGGGAGTGTCCAGGTGGCAGCCCCGACGTCGGCGGTGCGCAGGATCCTGGAACTGACCGGTGTGGGACTGTCAACGCCGATTCGCGACACGGTCGAGGAGGCGCTGAGCGGGATCGCGGACGCCGTTGAGGCCGCCAAACTCGTCATGCGGGACGAGCAATCCGTGACCGATCACGCCAACAGTTGACCGTGTGCTGTCGGCACGGCCACTCACCGCACGAGGCGCCCACCGTATGCCACGGCGGGATGTGACTTCTCGTGCCGTCCGCAGCCTCAAGTGCCGGGCGTGGAAGTGGCGTCGAGGAACACCTCGGCCCGACCGGGAAGCGCGTTAGGGCGCAGTCTTCGGGCGCTGGCGTGCACTGGCTGCGGCCGGGTAGGCGTGGCGGGTGAGTGAGCCGGGCGGGCGGTGTGGACGCGAGGGAAGAAAAGGGAGAAGGCCGTGCTGAAACCTCATCCGTTGGTGCTGCGCAACCTGCTGGAGCGGTACGAATCCCTGGCCGCGCGGTCGGACGCCACTGCCGTGGACATCGGGCGGCGGCGTGAACTGGAGGACGTCACCTACACGTTGTGCGTGTCGACGGGTACGAGAGACGTGCAGTCGGCGGTGGCCGCGGCCCGGGGGATGTTGGAGGCGGCGTTCGCGGCCTCCGCGGCGCCGGGCGAGGTGCGGTCACCGTCGAGCGTCGCCACCGCTTGACCTGAAGCTCCCGCGCTGACGGCCATAGACAGCAAACAGCGCGGGAAGACAGCCCGAGCCCGGCAGGATCCGGGCTCGGGCTGTTCCCTTCATCGGGACCTTCTCTTTGGGGACCTTCCCGCAGCCTTGTCCGCACCGAGCGGGCCCATCAGACTCCGCGAAACCGGACCGCGAGAGTTGATGTGCCGGGACGCGGTGGCCGTACGGCCAGCAGTCAGTGGGATGCGTTGGCCGTGCGGCCGTTGGGGAGCGACATCGGCGGCCCACTCGCCGGAGCCGGGAGTGCCGGAGCCGGGAGTCCCGGGGCCCGGCCGGGAACAGTCAACCGGGGGCCATTGACACTAGCCAGTCACAGGGCTCGGCGACCGTGTCCGGTGCCCGCGCGGGAAGCCCGTCAGGAGTCTGCCGTCAACTGGTCGCGCAACAGGTTGAGGGTGCGGGCGAGGAGACGGGAGATGTGCATCTGGGACAGGCCGAGTTCGGCGCCTATCGCCGCCTGGGTCATGTCGGCGCCGAAGCGCATGGCGAGGATGGTGCGTTCCCGTTCGGGGAGTTGGGCGATGAGCGGCCTGAGGGCGGTGAGGTTCTCCACGCCTTCGAGCGCCGGGTCCTCGCAGCCGAGGCGGTGGATCCAGGAGGTGCCCTCGTCCTCCTCGACGGAGGCTTCGGCGTCGATGGAGGCCGCGGTGTAGGCGTTGGCCGCGATCTGGGCTTCGAGCACCTCGTCCTCGGTGATCTCCAGCCGCTCGGCGAGTTCGGCGACGGTGGGTGCGCGGTCGAGTTCGGCGGCCAGGGCATCACTGGCCTTGGCCATGTCGAGGCGCAGTTCCTGGAGTCGGCGCGGTACCCGCACCGACCAGCTGGTGTCGCGGAAGAAACGCTTCATTTCGCCGATGATGGTGGGCAGGGCGAAAGTGACGAATTCCACGCCGTAATCGGGGTCGAACCGGTCGACCGCCTTGATCAACCCGATTGTGCCGACCTGCAGGATGTCCTCCATCTGGTCGGCCCGGTTGGAAAAGCGCTTCGCGGCGAACCGCACCAGCGCCATGTTGAGTTCGATAAGGGAGTTGCGGACGTACTGGTACTCCTCGGTGCCTTCCTCGAGTACCGCCAGGCGGCCGAACATCACCCGCGAGACCTCACGCAACTCCGAGGGGTTCGCTTTTCCCTCGGCCAGCAAGGTGGTGAGCCGCTCAGGCGTTGTCTCCTGCTCCGCCGCGACGTCTGGAGCGGCTGTCTGCGTGAGCTGCCCCGACATGGTCGCCCTCCCTCTCATCCGGAGTCGTTGACGTCTTCGCGCCTACCCGCCTCGGCGGTGCCTAACCGCGGCGGCCTCCCGGCGTTGACGAACGCCCCCTTCGGGCGCGGGGTGAGCCCCGCACCCGAAGCAGGTGGGGCCCGCCCCGGACAGCTGCCGACGGCCCTCGCTCACCATCGGTACCAACGGCCCCGTGTTCCCGCCGAGTTGGTGGCGCGTGCGAGGAAGCCCACCAGCCAGATCACCAGAACCGCCACCGCGACCCACCAGAGGATCTTTATGGCGAAGCCGGCACCGAACAGAACCAGTGCGAGAAGCAGAACGAGTAGCAAAGGAACCATGTTATCGACCTCCTGAATCCACACCTGCCCTCGACTTCGCCCCCTAACCGAGGCTGCGCCGACTACCCCGCCAACGGAGAACCCGCGCCTTGTTCGCGGTTCTCAGCCGTCACCAAACGCTGCACGCGTCTCAGGAGCGCGACTGCGGGTGCTGCGCGCGAGGCCGCCGGTAAAGGCCGCACCACGTGGAGCCGGTCGGCAGCGGCGCGCCGCGGCGCCCGTGCGGCCAGCGTCCGGTGGCTGTTCGCCCAGCTGCTCGCCGTAACCGCGCTTCGCCGAGGGGCGATTGGTGGAGCCGACCGCCATCACCGTCCCACCGTCTCCAACAGTTGCCGTTTGACAACTATGGCGGTCAGGCAACAGAGTTACGGCGTCACAGGTGTGCAGGGAAGGGTCGTTGAATGTTCCGGTGGGCGAGGAACAGTCCTCGCGCCGGTCGGCCGCGGAGGGCGGACGTGTGCCGGGTGGGAGCAGGCGGCGGTGCCGTGGGTCAGGCGGAGTGTGCGTCAGCCGTGTCGTTGTGCAACTGCGATGCCGCGGCGACACAGAAGGCATCCAGGCCTTCGAGCAGCGCGGTTCGCTTTCGGGCGGACATCTGCCCGAGGACGGCTTGTAGTTCACGTTCGCGGCGGGAGCGCAGATCGGCCAGGAAGGCCCGGCCGCGGCTGCTGAGGTGCAGCCGCAGCTCGCGGCGGTTGGTGCTGTGCGGGGCGCGCTCGACGAAGCCCACCGCCTGGAGGCGGTCGCACAGTCGGCTCGTCGACGGGGGAGTGGAGCTCAGGGCGTCGGCGAGGGTGCGAAGGTTGATCCCGTCGTTGTGTTCGAGGATGAACAGCACGCGTAGCTGGGAAACGGAGACCGGCGCGGTCGACGCCCGGCCCCACAGGACCTCCAGCAGTTCGGCGGCCTGTGAGGCCACGCGCGCCACCTCATCGGGCTGTCGGCGTGAAGGTGAGGCAGTCACGGTCATACTCTCGCAGGCTCATCGGGTGCTGTCAGTCGGCTGAGTGCGGCTAGCGGGCTCCACAACAATAAATACCGGCAGCGCCGGACCAAAGGGCAAGGCTCACCTCGCAGGTGCGATGCCGTCCTGGCAGAAAAGAATGGCTTATCCAACATCGTGAACAGATTCGAGGCGGCCGAGCGGGCGCTGCGTACGGCGGCTCCCCACCAATTGCTGGAGGCGGTCGGCGCGGTGCTGACCGACCGGTACGCGGCCAAGTCAGTGGAGCTCCTCCTTGCCGACTACGGGCTGAGCGTCCTGCAGCCCGTGACAGCGCTGCCGCACACCATGGATCCCGTCCCGATGTCCAACACTCCCGCCGGGCGGGCGTTCGGCGTGCAACGGACGGTCGTGGAGAGCGCCGACGGGGCTGTGACGAAGGTCCACTGCCCGGTGACCGTCCGAGGGGATCGGCTGGGGGTGTTGTCGGTAGTGCTGCCCACCGACGGCTGCACGCCGGAGCGGCTCGCCGAACTCGCCGACATCGCCCAGGTTCTCGGGCACGAGGTCGTCGTCGCCGAGCGGGACACCGACCTGTACCTGCGGGCCCGGCGCACGGACCGGTTGACCCTCGCGGCCGAGATGCAGTGGCAACTCCTCCCGGGCCGTTCCTGCACCCGACCCGAGTACGAACTCGGCGCCCACCTCGAACCGGCCTACGCCATCTTCGGCGACAACTTCGACTGGTCGGCGACCGCGGACCGGCTGACGCTGTACGTCACCAACGGCATGGGTGAGGGAATAGAGGCCTCACTGCTGACCAGTCTGGCGATCAACGCGCTCCGCAACGCCCGGCGGGCCGGTCTGTCGATCGCGGACCAGGCCGCACTGGCCGACCAGGCGGTCTACGCGCATTACCACGGTGGGTCGTACCTGTCGGTGCTCATGGTGGACTTCGAGCTCGCCACCGGCCGGGCACGGGTCGTCGACGCCGGATCGCCGCAGATGTGGCGCCTGCGGCGCGGCGGTGCCGTGGAGCCCGTCTCGTTCGAGGCGCAACTGCCGTTGGGCATGTTCGAGGAGACCGACTATGCCGCGGAGGACTTCCGGGTGGAGCCCGGTGACCGGCTGGTGTTCGTCAGCGACGGCGTGTACGAGGCCGCCTCACCTTCGGGTGAACGGTACGGCGAGCGGGCGCTGGCCCGTGCCATCGCCGCCACCCAGCTCCTGCCCGCGGCGGAGGTGCCACGCGAAGTGCTGAGACAACTGGCTGGTCACCGCGGCAGACCGGTACCGCACGACGACGCCCTGGTGGTGTGCCTCGACTGGCACGGGCGGTAGGCGGACGAAGCCGAGGCGCGGCCGAACCGGCCCTACGGGCCTGATCCGCAGGGGCGTTCGGCGGCATAGCGATTGCCAAACGGGGTACGACACGGACGCCGAAGTTTGTCTTATGACAAGGAACCGCACGCCGTTCCCACGACGGGTGCCGGGAGCGGCGGGTACGGATGGGAGACACGGGTGCCGCAGCACGAGACACAAGGGCGCTGGTCGCCCGCCAAGGAGGTGGGGGACTTCCTGCACCGCTGCCGGGAGCAGGTCGCCCAGCGGTGGGCGGAGGCGACACTGTTCCGGACGGTGTTCACCGTCTCCCGGGACGAGGCGGTGGAGGCGTGCCGGGCCGTGGTCGACGCGTTGGCCGTGGTGGCCGTCTCGGAACGGATCGAGGACATCGAGGCGGCCGGGTTCGCGGTCGTGCGCGAACAGTTGGCCAGCGTATCCGCCGCCCGCATCCGCAGGGGGTGCACTCCCGCCGACGTGGTCAGTGAAGTGGCCGCGCTACGGGGGCCGGTGACCGAACTACTGGCGGCCGAATCGCCCGATTTGTCAGCCGACCGTGCGGAGCGCGCGACGCTGGCCCTGACGATCCTGCTGGGCACCCTGCGCCTGGTGGTGATGGAGACCATGCTCAGCGAGGGTGAGGCCCTCATCGACCGCCAGCGCCAGCAGTTGCTGGAGGTGGCCACCCCGGTGATCAAACTGTGGGACGGGATCGTGGCCGTTCCGCTCATCGGCACGCTCGACAGCGCGCGCAGCCAGGTGGTGATGGAAAACCTCCTGGAGGCCGTCGTCGCCGAGCAGGCCCGCTTCGTGATCCTGGACATCACCGGTGTGCCCACCGTCGACACGCTCGTCGCACAGCATCTGATGAAGACGGTGGCGGCGGCCCGGCTCATGGGCGCGGAGTGCATCGTCTCCGGCATACGCCCGGCGATCGCCCAGACGATCGTGCACCTGGGCATCGACCTGGGACCGGTCGTCACCCGGGCCACTCTCGCCGACGCGCTGGCCTTCGCGCTGCATCGGCGCGGCGCCAGCGGTGCGCCCGTGGAGGTGGACCTGCCGTGACGCGTCCGACGCCGGAGGCGGTTGGGGCGCGGGTCCCGGTTCTCACCCTGGACGACGTACTCCTGGTGACCGTCCAAGGAGACCTGGACGACCGCGCCGCCGAGTGCCTGCGGCAGGACATCACCCAGGCGGTGGCGCAGAGCAGGGCGACCGGTGTGCTGATCGACGTCTCGGGAGTGGAGATCGTCGACTCCTTCCTGGGGCGGGTGCTCGTCGACATCGCGGCCACCGCCAAGCTGTTGGCGGCGCGGACCGTGGTGGCCGGAATCCGTCCCGCCGTGGCGATCACGTTGGTCGAGCTCGGCCTGGCGCTGCCCGGCCTGCTTACCGCCCTGGACGCCGCGCAGGCACTGCGCCTGCTGCGGCGACCCTCCGAGAACCACCGCGACGCGTATCCACGACAAGGGGGCGTGTGATGCACGTTTCCAGTACCGTAGTCGCGAGGTTGCCGATCGGCTCGGACACGGACCTGACCTGGATCAGGCAGTACGTCCGACAGGCCACCGCCGAACTCGGCTTCGGACTGGTTCAGCAGACGAAGCTGGTCACCGCGGCCAGCGAACTGGCGCGCAACACCCTCGTACACGGCGGAGGCGGGCAGATGGAGTCCATCCCGGTGACGCGGGGCCGGGCCCGTGGCCTTCGCCTGGTGTTCAGTGATTCCGGGCCGGGGATCGCCGACACCGAGCTGGCCCTGTCGGACGGTTACACCTCCGGCGGGGGCCTGGGGCTGGGGTTGGGCGGTGCCCGGCGGCTGGTGCACGAGTTCACCATCGACAGCAGTCCGGGACGGGGCACCACCGTCACCGTCACCGCGTGGGCCTCCGGTCCGCCGAGCCCCCGTAGGGCGGTGTGATGACCCGGGCATGGGACGTGCCGGTGCACGACTCCACGCGGGTACGCGACGTCCGCGTCGCCGTCGAGACGGCGTGCGGCCATGCCGGGCTGAGCGGTGATCGCACCGCCGTCGGGGACCTGGTGGCCACCGAACTCGCGACCAACCTGCTCAGACACGCCGGCGGCGGGCGAATCCTGGTCGACACCGCTGCCGACGGGGGGCGCGTGGTGCAGATCCTGGCCGTCGACCACGGTCCGGGCATCCCCGACCCACGCGCCGCCCTGCGTGACGGATACTCCACCGGCGACTCGTTGGGCGCGGGGCTGGGAACCTGCCGCCGCCTCGCCGACACCTTCGACCTGCACACCGTCCCCGGACGCGGCACGGTGGTGCTGGCCCGCGTCGCGGAGCGCCGCGCCGCTCGGCCTGGCCCCGGCACGCCGACCGCGACGCTACCGCGGGTCGGTGGTCTGCATGTGCCGTTGGAGGCGGAACACAGCGGCGACGCCTGGACGTGCGTACGCGGCGAGGAGCGGCTGACGCTGCTGATGTCCGACGGACTCGGCCACGGCCCGCATGCCGCGCGGGCATCCGCCGCCGCCGTGGACGAACTGCGCCGCATGCCCGACCTCCCGCCCGCGCAGATGCTCAGGCGAATGGACACCGCGCTGCGCCGGACCCGCGGAGCCGCCATCGCGCTGGCCCAACTCGTGCCCGACGCGGGGTACATGGTGTTCTCGGGTATCGGCAACATCGGCGCGCGGCTGCGTACCGAGGGCACCTGGCAGCCGTTGCTGTCGCGGCCGGGAATCGTCGGCGCCTACCGGCCCGCCGTCATTCCCGAGCAGCAAGTGCCCTGGAACCACGACAGCATGCTGATCCTGCACAGCGACGGCCTCCCCAGCCGCTGGACACCGCCGCAGGACCCGGGCCTTGACGCCCATGACCCCGCGGTGATCTCGGCGGTCGTCCTGCGCGACACCAGCAGCTGCGCACGGCCGGTGCGGGACGACACCACAGTGGCCGTGATGACACCACCACTGGACCGCTCGCGGTGACCACCACCCACGTCTGGTCCGTCGCCAGCGCGTCCGACGCGGCACACGCCCGTACCGCCGTGGCGCGCCTCGCGGTGGCCGCGGGCCTGCCCGTCGTCGACCGCTCCCGGCTTCTCGCCTCGCTCAGCGCCGAGTTGAGGCGGTGTCTGGACGGCTCGAAGTGCTGCGAGTTGGGATTCGAGGTGCTCGCCGCGCGGTCGGACGGCGAACCCGGACGGTTCCGGCTCAGCCTGCGTTCCGGCGGGCAGGCCGCGGCACAGCCGTTCTGGCGCACGACCGTTGAGTGCCCGGACACCGCGGGCGCCGCCCGACAGGCCGCTGAGCCGCCCCCCGCGCTCGCCGAGGCGCTGCTCGCGCAGGACGTCGACACCGCCGCTGTCCTGGCCCATCTGGACGAGCACGAGCGGCTGCTCCGCGTCCATCGGGAGGAACTTCACCAAACCAACCAAGGCGTCCTGGCCCTGCACGCCGAACTCGACGCCGCCGACCGGACGCAGCGTGAGCTGCTCGCCGCGGAGAAGGCGGCCCGCGCGGAGGCGGAAGGCGCCCGCCACCGGCTGACCTTCCTCGCCGACGCCAGCGCCGCCCTGACCGCCTCGCTCAGCCACCGCGAGATCCTGCGCCGCCTTCCGGAACTCCTCGTCCCGCAGCATGCCCGCACTGCCGAGGTCTGGCTGCTGGACGACGACGGCGCCGACACACGTGCCCCCCATCCCGCGGCGGCCGTCGTCGCCGCACGCACCGGGCGCCCGCAGCACGCCGCCGACCATCCCGGCGGCCTGCCGGGCGTCGACGACCTGCCGCCCTCGGCGCTGGCACCCGGAGTTCCACTGCTCTGCCTACCGCTCACGGCCCGCCGCTCCACGCTCGGCGTGCTGACGCTGGCTCCTCCCGGTGACCGTTTCGAGAGCGACAACACCGTGATGCTCATCGAACTCGCCCGCCGGGCCGGGATCGCGATCGACCACGCCCTGCGGTACGAGCACAACCGGGACATCGCGGAAACCCTCCAGCGCACCCTGCTCACCGATCTGCCGGTCACGCCGGGCCTCCAGCTCGCCGCACGCTATCTGCCCGCCACCCACGGGCTGAACATCGGCGGAGACTGGTACGACGCCTTCGCCCAGCCGGACGGCAGCCTGATCGCGGTCATCGGCGATGTGACCGGACACGGTCTGCACGCGGCGGTCATGATGGGCCAGCTGCGCAACGCGCTGCGCGCCTACGCGGTGGAGGGCGACTCGCCGGGACGGCTCCTCACCCGCCTGCACACCTTCCTCCACCACCTGGAGCCCGAGCTGTACGCCACGGCGGCCATCGCTCGCTTCCGCCCCGGCGACCCCACCGTGACCTGGGCCGCGGCAGGGCACCCTCCGCCCGTGGTGCGCACCTCGGACGGGCGCGTGCAGATCCTGGACGCCAAGCCCGGGGCGATGCTGGGCATCCCCCTCAGCCAGGGCATAAGGGACCACACGGTGGAACTGCCGCCAGGCTCGACGCTCGCCCTGTACACCGACGGACTGGTCGAGCGCCGCAGGGTCGGCCTCGACCCCGGCATCGCGCGCCTCGGCACGGCGCTGGCCGAGATCGACCCGGCGGATCTGGCCCAGGACCTGGACAGGGCGGCCGAGGCCGTACTCGGACGTATGCTGCACGACTCCGCGCGGGAGGACGACGTGTGCCTGCTGCTCTGCCACACCGGTGCCGAACCCGCCCGAACAGGACGTGGACACTGTGACCGACGCTGACCGGCGAACGACCGCCGAGGCCGTGCTGCGCGCCGCCGCACCGCACGCGCTGACCACCGCCTCGCGTGACCTGCTGGCGCGACGGGTGGGGGCGCGGTCCGTCACGCTGCTGATGGCCGACTACGGTTCGGCCGTGCTGCAACCGGTGCTGCCACCGCCGCAGAGCGGCGAACCGCTTCCCGCTCACCACGGCCCCGCCGGACGCGCCTTCTCCACCCAGCGGCCGGTGGAGGAGCGCGGCGACGATCCGGCGGCCGTTCTGCTGCACCTTCCGGTCACGGTCCGCGGCGATCGCCTCGGAGTCCTCCGCGTCGAGCTGCCCGGGGCCAGCGCCGAGGCCGCCACCGTCGCCGAACTCGCCGACTTCGCCACCGCGTTGGGCCACGAACTGCTCGCCGCGGACCGGGACACCGACGTGTACCTGCAGGCCCGGCGCCGCAAGCGGCTCACCCTCGCCGCCGAGATGCAGTGGCAGTTGCTGCCCGGTCGGGGGTGTGCCCGCGACGAGTTCCAACTCGGCGCCCACCTGGAACCCGCCTACGCCGTCGGTGGCGACAACTTCGACTGGTCAACCGGCGCCGACCACCTCAGCGTCACCGTGACCGACGGCATGGGCCACGGGACCGAGGCCGCACTGCTGACCAACCTGACCGTCAACGCGCTGCGCAACGCGCGCCGCGCCGATGTGGGCCTCGCCGACCAGGCAAGCCTCGCCGACCAGGCGGTCTACGCCCACTACCGCGGCCTTGCCTACGCCTCCACCCTGTTGTTGCGCTTCGACTTCGACACCGGTGTCGTGCACGCCGTCGACGCGGGTTCCCCGTGGTTGTTCCGCCAGCGCGGTGCCACCATCGAACGCGTCGAACTCGACGAGCAGTTGCCCCTGGGCATGTTCGAGGAGACCCAGTACGAGGAGCAGACCTTCCATGTCGAGCCGGGCGACCGGCTGGTCGTCGTCAGCACCGGTGTGCACGGCGCCCGTTCGGCGGCCGGTGCGTTGTACGGTGAGCGGGCACTGCGGAACACCATCAGCGCCGCTCGGCTGGGGACCCCGCACGAGACGGCCAGGGCAGTGGTCCACGGCCTCATCGAGCACCTCGGGAGCGATGATCTCGCCGCTGACGCCGCGGTGGTCTGCCTGGACTGGAAGGGCCGCGATGACGACCCGCGTTGACGAGTACGCGTTTCCACGTGAAAAGTGAGAGGCGGGCGGGTATGCGCCCACGTATCAGGCCAACGGGATGCCACGAGGGGGAGCGAGAGAGGGGCGGGTGCCGCCATGGTCGCGATCGGGGTAACCGACATGCCGCTGTTGTGTTGGGACAGAGCCTATGAGGCCCGTGACCCGAACCTCATCGCCGCGGCGCGTGACTTCACCGCGCAGTTCCTGGAACAGGCCCAGCAGACGGTGGGAGCACGGCTCACCGAGCGGGTCGCCCAGGACGCCAAGCTCGTTGTGAGCGAACTGGTCACCAACGCCAGCAAGTACGCCCCAGGGCCATGCGAGTTGCGCCTGGAGCTGGCAGCCGAAGGTATCGACGTCACTGTCCGGGACAGCAACCCCAGTGTGCCGCGGCCCGCTTCGCAGGATCCGGGCCGGGTGGGACGGCACGGTTTGGAGATCGCCGCCGCGCTGTCACAGTGGATGTTCACCCGGCGCCATAGCGGCGGCAAGTCCGTGCATGCCCGCATAGCCCTGCGCTGACGCACAGCGGATGTGGGCATGGGACAGCCCTGCGCCATGACGGGTCGGCCTCTCGACCGCTTACCCCGTGGCTCTTCGGGTACGCGGCGCTAGGGCGAACAACTGTCTGTCCCGACTCCAGCGGAGAGAGTTCCCGTGCCGTACCGTGAAGGCGCCGCACCCGGTGAGATGGAAGCGGTCCCGTCCCAGCCAGCCCAGACACCCCACGCGGCGCACCGGCCCTGTGGAGGTTGAGTGGCCCATGGGCTTTGCCACGAGTCCGGGGCCGCGTCCAGATGAGTCCGCCGAGCGGATAGCCGGTGCCGTGGAGGAACTCGTCGCGGTCTGGTCAAGAGCCTTCCAGCTCGCGGCACCGCACGTGTCGGCGCTGCAACTGCGCGCCCTGGAGGCCCTGGAGCACCGGCGCCGACTCAACCTGACCGGCCTGGCGAGCGAACTGGACCTCGGCCTGCCCACCGCCAGCCGACTGTGCGACCGGCTGGAAGCCGCCGGGTTCCTGGAACGTTCCGTTCAGCCGCGCAACCGGCGCGAGGTGTCGCTGGTGGTCACCGCACGAGGCAGGCGACTGCTCCACGACATCGCGGTGCGACGACGGCGCACGCTGGCCGTCGTCCTCAACGCGATGGACCCCGACGAACGTGCCGCACTGGTACGGGCCATGCAGGCCTTCCTGGCCGCGGCCACGACGGCGCGGCCGCACGGGGCGCCCGGCATCGGCGGTGAGTAGCAGCGGCCCCGGGGCGCGGGCGAGCGGCTGAAAGTCGACATGTCCTGCGCCTACCCGGCTCCCGGCCGCCCAGTGCATTCGGCGCGCGGGTGGATTGGCCCGAACCAGCCGGAGTACACCTCCGTGGTGCGTGGTAACAGTGCCGGAGACCGACGGATGCGGACCCCGTTCCGTACCTCCTCAGCCGGAAACCGAGGAAGGGCCTTCGACCATGACGCGAAACTCCGCTGTCCGAGCGTGGCGGTCCTGGCGCAGGCGGCCCGTGCTGCGCATCCCGCCGTACGCCAGCGATGTGGAGAGCGCCAACCGAAGGTTCGTGCTCTACGGCGTGCTACCGCTGTGGTTCGTCCCCAGCGTGGCCGACTGGGTGATGCACCGGCGTAGCCGGATCGAGGAGACGAGTGGCACCCGGGAGTCGCTGATCCATCTGCTGATGATGGCCGAGACCGGAGTGCCCATCACGTTGGGCCTGCTGGCGCGGATCAATCCACTGGTGCTTTCGGTGATGGCCGGAGCAGCGGTGACCCACGGCGCCACCGCGGTGTGGGACGTCACCGTCGCCACGGGGGACCGCGAGGTTCGGCCGGTGGAACAGCACATTCACAGCTTCCTCGAGGTTCTGCCGCTGGCCGCGGCGGCATTCGCCACCTGCCTGCACTGGGACCAGGCCCGCCTGATGCTGCGCGGCGGCCAAGCGGCTGACAGCTGGAAGCTGCTGCCGAAGGACAACCCACTGCCAGCCCGCTACCTGGTGGGGGTCGCGGCCGCGGTCACCACGTTCGTCGCGCTGCCGTACGGCGAGGAACTGGTGAGGTGCCTGCGAGCCAAGCGGGCACAGCGGGAAGACCAGAGTGACCAGGACACCGGTGCGCATCGCCGCTGACCCCGGCGGGCGGTGCGTGCCACACCCGTCCGGCACAGGGCTGTCCGGCGGCCGGCCGGACCCCTCGCCCGCGCCGCGACCGCGCCGATTGTGAACGGAACATGTGCGCGCGTTACGGAGACACCAGAATGTGAGACAACGGCGATGGCCGCATTGACGTGGCTGATTTCCGCTGTCACCGTTTCGGATGTGAGCCCCTCGGAGAACCTCGCCGCGCGCCTGCACGTCGATCTGCGACGCCAGGCCAGCGCCATCTGTGCCATCGGCCGCTAGGCGTTCAGCCGCCAGTGCGGCGATGTGCCGTCGATCCTGTACAGCACCGTTGGGGCCGATCGCGCGGTTCCCCGCGCCCTTCAGGGCGCTCCGAAGCGCAGCGGACTTCGCCTGACCTGCTTGGAGTTGTCTTTCGGGCCTGCCTGCTGCGCCATTCCTGAGCGACTCCAGCCCACGGTGAACGTAGCGGCCCTGTCCTAGCGCGGGGTGAACCGCGTTCGCGTGCCGTGCACCGCCGCACCGCCACGTGCCTGTTTCCCTCACCGTACTTCGCACCTCGGGTGTCCTCCTGTGGTCCCAAGGTGCTTCCTCCTGCCTTCGCTCAAGCGCTCGGCCACGCGCGCCTGTCGACGCCGCCAGGTCATCCCCCTCTCCGTTCCGCACCGCCCGCAAACTCGAACAGGACTCCTTCATGAGCCAGTTGACGTTCCCGTCGAACCGACGGCAGTTCCTCACCCTGCTGGGCCTGTCGGCGGTCGCCGTCGGCTGCGACACGGCGGTCGGCGAGGGCTCCCTGGGCAACCGGCAGACCAGGACACTGCGCTACCAGGGCTGGGCCGGTCAGGTCACCCTGCCCGAACTGGCCGAGGACCTCGGCTTCCTGGCAGATGTGAAGCTGCAGTGGATCGGCAACACGACCAGCGGCCCGCAGGACATCCAGTCGGCGGCCACCGGTCAGGTCGACTTCGGCGGCGCGTTCAACGGCGCCGTCGTCAAGCTCGCCTCCCACCAGGCGCCCATCAAGGCCGTCATCAGCTACTACGGCGTCGACCGGCTGGAATACAACGGCTTCTACGTGTTGCGGGACAGCCCGATCCGCACCGCCCGCGACCTGATCGGCAAGAAGGTCGGGATGAACACCCTCGGGGCTCACGACGAGGCGATGCTCGACATCCACCTGCAACGCCACGGCCTTTCACAGGAAGACATCAAGAAGGTCGAACCCCTGGTGCTGCCTCCGGTCAACACCGAGCAGGCGCTGCGCCAGAAGAGCATCGACGTCGCCGTCCTCGGCGGCATCCTGCGCGACAAGGCCCTCGCGACCGGGGGAGTGCGCGCTGTGTTCACCGACTACCAACTGCTGGGTGCCTTCTCGGCCGGTACGTACGTGATGACCGACCGCTTCTTGAAGCAGAACCCGGACACCGCGCGCACGTTCGTCACCGGCGTCGCCCGTGCCATCGAATGGGCCCGGAACACCCCGCGGGAGGAGGTCATCGCCCGGATGACCGAGATCGTCAGGAAGCGGGGCCGCAACGAGGACGCCGCACCGCTGCGGTACTGGAAGTCCTTCGGCGTCGCCGAGACCGGCGGGCGCATCACCGATGAGGAGTTCCAGCTGTGGATCGACTGGCTCAGCGGGCGCGGTGACATTCCCAAGGGCCAGGTCAGGCCGTCCGACCTGTACACGAACGCGTTCAACACGTACCGCGGGCAGAGGAGTTCGCCGTCCACCGGGCGTCCTTCGCCCACCGCCTCCAGCCAGAGCCGGAGTTGATCTCCCATGACCCCAACCACCACACCGAAGATCGAGTTCGACCAGGTCCGCAAGACGTTCCCCGCGCGGACCCGGTCGGCCGGACGCCGCACGCCGCCACAGGGCACCGAGGGCGAGTTCACCGCCCTCGACGGTGTCGACCTGCGCATCGAGGCGGGTGAGTTCGTCGTCGTGGTCGGCCCCAGCGGTTGCGGCAAGTCGACGCTGCTGGACCTGCTGGGCGGGCTCGCCCGGCCGACGGGCGGACGGGTCCTCCTGGACGGTGAGCCGGTGACCCGACCAGGACTCGACCGCGGCATCGTCTTCCAGCAGTACGCCCTGTTGCCCTGGCGCACCGCCCTGGGCAACGTCGAGTTCGGGCTGGAGGCGATCGGGGTGCCGCGGCGCGAGCGCGCCTCCCGGGCCCGGGAGTACCTGGACCTCGTCGGGCTCTCCGGCTTCGAGAGCCGCCACCCGCACGAGCTGTCCGGCGGCATGCGCCAGCGTGTCGCGATCGCCCGCTCGCTCGCCTACGACCCCGACGTGCTGTTGATGGACGAGCCGTTCGCCGCGCTGGACGCCCAGACCCGGGAGTCCCTCCAGGACGAGTTGCTGCGTATATGGCAGCGCACCGGCAAGACCGTCGTCTTCATCACACACGGCATCGAGGAAGCCGTCTACCTGGGGCAACGGGTGGCCGTCATGACGTCGAGGCCAGGCCGCGTCAAGCAGGTCGTGCCGATCGCGTTCGACTCGCGGACGGCGACGGACGACCTGCGCTCCAGCCCGGAGTTCGCACGGTACCGGCACGAGATCTGGGGATTGTTGCACGACGAGGTGACCCGGGCCCAGCTACTGGAGAAGGAAGAAGTCTCGGCATGAGCACGGCAAGCAATTCGAGTACCCAGCTCGCCCCACCGGCATCGGCGGCCCCCGCACGGGACGGCGAAGCGCCCCCGGCGCCCGCACGGGACGCCGAAGCGCCCCCGGCGCCCGCACGGGACGCCGAAGCGCCGCTCGCGGAGCCGACCCCCGCACCCGCGCGGCGCGGCAGTGCCCTCACCACCCGATTGCCGCGTGCCCTGCTGACCGGTGCCACCAGGTCCGTCGCGATCCTCGCGCTGCTGCTCCTGTGGGAGCTGGCACCTCGTTTCGGCCTGGTGGACCGCACGTTCCTGCCGCCGTTCAGCGAGGTCGTGCGCGCCTGGTGGGGGCTGGTCACCGATGGCCAGCTCGCCGCCAACGCACAGGCGAGCCTGGTCCGTTCGTTCAGCGGCTTCGGGATCGCCGTTGCCGTGGCCGTGCCGCTGGGTCTGCTCATCGGCTGGTACCGGCCGGTGGCCGACCTGCTGGGCCCGTTGCTGGAGGTCTTCCGCAACACCGCCGCGCTGGCCCTGCTGCCGGTGTTCGTGCTGCTGCTCGGCATCGGGGAGACATCGAAGATCTCCATCGTGGTGTACGCCTGCACCTGGCCGATCCTCCTCAACACGATCAGCGCGGTGCGCAACGTCGATGCCACGCTGCTGAGGCTGGCGAGGTCCATGGACCTGTCCGCCCCGCGGCTGTTCCAGAAGGTGATCCTGCCGTCCTCCGTGCCGACGATCTTCACCGGAATCCGGCTCGCCGGGGCGGTGTCCATCCTCGTCCTGGTCGCCGCCGAGATGATCGGCGCCAAGGCGGGTCTCGGCTACCTGATCAACTCCTCCCAGTACAACTTCGCGATTCCGCAGATGTACGCAGGGATCATCACCATCTCCGCCATCGGCGTGGCCTTCAACCAGCTGCTGGTGGCCGTGGAACGACGCCTCAGCTCCTGGCGCGTGCCCGTCGGCAGCTGACTCCCCCGTCTCGCCGCCCTGTTCGAGTGACCCCAGAAAGGGACTCCGCATGCCCGCGAACAGCCCCCGCCGACTTCACCTCAACGCCTTCCTGATGAACGCAGGCCACCACGACGCCGCCTGGCGGCACCCGCTCACCCAGCCCGAACGCGTCACCGACCTCAGCTACTTCCAGCACCTCGCCCGGACCGCCGAGCGCGGCAAGCTCGACTCGATCTTCTTCGCGGACGGCCTGGCTCTGTGGGGTAAGGTCAAGCACAACGCGCTCGGTGGCTTCGAACCGCTCACCCTGCTGTCGGCACTGGCCACGGCGACCGAGCGCATCGGCCTGATCGCCACCGTGTCGACCACCTTCAACGAGCCGTTCCACACCGCCCGCAAGTTCGCCTCGCTCGACCACATCAGCGGCGGACGGGCCGGATGGAACATCGTCACCTCAGGCAGTGTCGACGAGGCCCGCAACTTCGGCCGGGACGAGCATCTCGAACACGGCCTGCGCTACGACCGGGCGCGCGAGTTCGTCGACGTCGCCACCAGACTGTGGGACAGCTGGGAGGACGACGCGGTCCTGCTCGACATCGAAAACGGCGTCTACGCCGACACCGGCAAGGTGCACACCCTCAACCACCGCGGCGAGCACTTCGGCGTACACGGACCGCTCAACGTACCGCGCACCCCGCAGGGATACCCGCTGTTGGTGCAGGCAGGCTCCTCCGAGGACGGCAAGGAGTTCGCCGCCCAGTACGCCGAGGCCGTCTTCACCGCGCAGCAGACCCTCGCCGACGCACAGGCGTTCGCCAAGGACCTCAGGAACCGCCTCGCCCGGTACGGCCGCTCCGAGGACGGCCTGAAGATCCTTCCCGGCATCTGCCCGGTCATCGGCTCGACGCGGGCGCAGGCGCGCGCCCTGGAGGACGAGCTGACCGAACTCCAGGTACCGGAGTACGGAATCGCCCAGCTGTCGAAGATGCTCGGCACCGACCTGACCGGGCTGCCGCTCGACGGGCCGCTGCCCGACCTGCCGGAGGAACGGGACATCAACGGCAACAAGAGCCGCTTCACGCTCGTCGCCGAACTCGCCCGCCGTGACGGCCTGACACTGCGGGAACTGATCGCGCGCCTCGGCGGCGGGCGAGGTCACCGGGTCCTCGCCGGAACGCCGGAGGAGATCGCCGACGAGCTGGAGGAGTGGTTCACACAAGGGGCCGCCGACGGCTTCAACGTCATGCCGCCGCATCTGCCCGGCGGCCTGGAGGACTTCGTGGACCACGTCGTGCCGATCCTGCAACAGCGGGGCCTGTTCCGCACCGAGTACACCGGGCGCACCCTGCGAGAGCACTACGGACTGCCGCGTCCGGTCAACCAGTTCGCCGCGCCCGTCGCCGCCGCGCCATGACCGGTCTCCCACCTTCACCTGACAACACCTCGAACTCCCGGAAGGAAACCACCCGATGAGCACTGACACAGGCCTCGACATCCGCCGGATCGGCGGTCGTATCGGCGCCGAGGTCCTCGGCGTCGACCTCTCCGCCGACCTCGACCCGGCCCTCTTCACCGAGATCAACACGGCGTTGCTGCAGCACAAGGCACTTGTCTTCCGCGGCCAGAACCTGGACGACGCAGCCCAGTTGCGCTTCGCGTCGCTGTTCGGCGAACTGACCACCGCCCATCCCACCGTCCCCTCCGTGGACGGCCAGCCCCACGTCCTACCCGTCGACGGGGACGAAGGCATCCGCGCCAACCACTGGCACACCGATGTCACCTTCGTCCGCACACCGCCGAAGGCGTCGACCCTGCGCGGCATCGTCGTGCCGCCCTACGGCGGCAACACACTCATCGCCAACTCGGCCGCCGCCTACCGCGACCTGCCCGAGGCCCTGCGCGAGCTGGCGGACAGGCTGTGGGCGGTACACACCAACGACTACGACTACGCCGCGCCGAAGAGCGAGAAGGCCGCCGAGCACCGCAAGCAGTTCGTCTCCCGCAAGTACCGCACCGCCCACCCGGTGGTGCGGGTGCACCCCGAGACGGGGGAGCGCGGGTTGTTCATCGGCGGCTTCGCCCGGACCATCGTGGGCCTCGACCCCTCCGAGTCCCGCGATCTGCTGCGCATCCTCCAGTCCTACGTGACGCGGCCGGAGAACATCGTCCGGGTGGCCTGGACGCCGGGTGACCTGGTGCTGTTCGACAACCGGATCACCCAGCACTACGCCCCGGACGACTACGGCGACCTGCCGCGACTGCTGCACCGGGTGACCGTCGCGGGGGATGTCCCGGTGGGTGTCGACGGTGCCCGCAGCCATGTCATCGAGGGCGACGAGGCGAGCCACTACACACCCGCCGTGGCCTGACGACCCAGGTGGACGGTCCGCCTGGCGGTCGGTGCGCGGTGGCGTCACGGGCGCGCTGATCGGTCATGTGGCGAGGATGCCGGTGAACCACTGGCGGGCGTGGGGAGGAAGGGCTTCGGCGACGCGGGCCGCGAGCCGCTCCACCGGCGCAGTGGCCTTGGGGGCGACGGCCGTGGTCGCGATGGCGGCGGCGACGCCCGCCCATGCGACCGGACCCAGCGGGGTGCAGCCGAAGAAGTGGCTCACACCGGGTATCTGCACCAGCGCCACCAGGGTCGCGGCGGAGCCGAGGGCGGTGGCCAGCACCACGGGGCTGCGGCGGCGTCCGGTCAGGGTCTGGGTGAGCTGGGCGCCGACCAGCCCGCACAGGGCCATCGTGCTGCTCCGCCGCCTGCTGCCCGGGGTGAGGGTGCCGATCAGCCAGGCGGTGCCCGCGCCCAGCGCGGTCGTCACGCCGCGTTGGCGGATCTTGCGCGTCAGCGGTGTGCCGAGCGCGCCGATCCCAACTCCCCCCGGTCCGCTCGGCGTTGACGGGCCGGGGTCCTCCGGCGTGTCCTGTGGGGTGACCGCGACGGCCATGGCGGGGAACATGTCCGTCAGCAGGTTCACCAGCAGCAGTTGCCGTGTCGACAGCGGCGAGGCACCGGACAACAGGGTGCCGACAACCGTGAAGCCCACCTCACCGGCGTTGCCACCGATCAGGATGCTGATCGCGTCGGCCACGCTGCGCCACAACGCCCGCCCTTCCTCCACCGCCGCGATCAACGGTGTCAACTCCTCGCCGGTCAGCACCAGGTCGGCGGCGTTGCGGGCGGCTGCCGAGCCGCGCGCGGCCACACCGACACCGATGTCGGCGGCACGGATGGCGGCAGCGTCGTTGGCGCCGTCACCGACCATCGCCACTACCCGCCCGGCCTCTTGCAGCGCTTCGACGACCTGTAGCTTCTGTTCGGGCGCGACCCTGGCGATCACCTGGCAGTCGGCCAGCAGCCGGGCACGCCCCGCGCGGTCGACAGCCGTGAGTTCGTCCCCGGTGGCCACGGTGACGTCTTCGGGCCAGCCGAGCGAAACAGCGATGGCACGCGCGGTGTGCGGGTGGTCGCCGGTGAGCATCACCGGCCGCACCCCGGCCTCGAGCAGGTCGCGGACCATCGGCGCGGAACTGGCACGCGGCGTGTCGGCCAACGCCACGAAGCCGCACAGGTCCAGGCCCTTGAGCGGTTGGTCCAGGAGGTCGGACGTCTCCTGCGGCTCCAGCCGCCGTCGCGCCACGGCCAGGATCCGCAGCCCCTGGTCGGCGAGCCCGCGTGCCGCGGCGGGCGCCGCGTCGGTGGCTTCGTCGAGCCCTTCACAGCCCGGCAGTACCACTTCCGGGGCGCCCTTGACGACCAGCCAGCACGCGCCGTCGCCGTCCGTGCCGACAGCGCAGGCGTATCCGCGGCTGGCCTCGAACGGCTGCCCGTCGAGCTGCCGCCACGCCGGGTCGGGCGGCGCGGCGGCCAGTACCGCCGCGTCGGTGGCATGCGCGTGATCGGCTCCCTCCCCGCCCCGCGGGCAGGCCCTGGCCGCCGCCCGGACAACGGACCAGGCCAGCGACTGGTCCACGCTACGGCTTTCGCCGTCCGCGGTGACGGTACGCACCACGTGCAGCCGGTTCTCGGTCAGCGTGCCGGTCTTGTCGAAGCAGATCGTGTCCATCCGCCCCAGCGCCTCCAAGGCCCGCGGTGAGCGGACCAGCACGCCGTGACGGCTCAACCGGCGGGCGGCCGCCATCTGCGCCACCGTCGCCACCAGCGGCAGACCCTCCGGCACGGCCGCCACCGCGACGGCCACCCCGCCGCTGATCGCATCCCGTACCGGTCGGCCGCGCAACAGCGACAGGACGGTGACGGCCACGCCCCCGGCCAGCGTGAGCGGCAGGACCTTGCCGGTCAGTTCGCGCAACCGGGCCTGAACGCCTCCGGCCGGGGCGGCGCGGGACGCCAGGTGCGCGGCACGCCCGGCCTCGGTCCGCTCCCCGGTGCCGACGACCACCGCGCTGGCCCGACCGGCGACCACGGTGGTGCCCTCGAAGACCATGCACCGCCGCTCCGCGATCACCACATGAGGGGTGGCGGCCACCTGCTTGGCCACCGGCAGCGACTCACCGGTCAGTGACGACTCGTCGACCTCCAGACCGCTGACCTCCAGCAGCCGCGCGTCGGCGGGCACCACATCACCGGTGCACAACTCGATCACCTCACCGGGCGTGAGCCTGGCGGCGTCCACGATGACCGCCGATCGCGCCGTACCCTGGCGGGCCGCACGGCGCGCCTTGGGTCGCTGACCTGCCGCCAGCGCGGCCAGCGCGTGGTCGGCGCGCAGCCGCTGCACGCCCCCGACGACGGCGTTGACAGCCATCGCGCCGGTCACCAGCAGTGCGTCCACCGGCGCGCCCAGCACGGCGGAGGCCGCGGCCCCCACCGCGAGGACAGGAGTCAGCGGATCGTCCAGCTCCGCCCGTACCGCGGACACCAAACGGCCCGTCAGACGCGCCGGGGCGAGGAGGGGAAAGCCCGCGACCGCCTTTCCCTTGTGCGCGACGAAGCCGCGAAGTGCGGCCAGTTCGCCCGGCGCCTCGCGGGGGACGGCGTCCAGCCGCAGGCGCACCTCCTCGGCGCGCAGGGCGTGCCACGGGAAGCGTGGTTGCGGATGCGGCGGCGTGGTGGTGGCGAGCGTCGCGGCCGCCCGCCACCCCGCCAACAGGGCCATCGCGGCGGCCGCGTTGACGGGACTGAGCCGATAGCCCACGGCGAGCAGCGCTCGGCGGATGCGGGAGGTGCCGGTCATGACGAGCAGCCCGGACAACGCCGTGCCCGCCTGTGCCAGGACGGTGCCCTGCTGGCTGACCTTGCGGGCGGTGGGGATGGCGGCCAGCAGTCGCCAGGCCCCGGCCAGCCCGTCCAACGCGAGCGCGTCGGCGCCCCAGACCACGGCGGTGCCCTCGTCGGCGAGCGCCACCGCCAGGTCGCTGGCCCGCAGGCACTCCAGCACCTCCCGGCCGCCCGGCGGCAACTCCTCGGCTTCCTGCGGCCGTTGCCGCACACGCGCGACGGTCATCACCGCCCGCCCCTGGTCACGCAGCCGCCGCACGACGTCCGCCAACGGTTCCTGCGTGGGCACTGTTTCGTCCGCCAGCGCGGTGAAGTCACCCAACGAGGCGTCGGCGGGCATCACGACGTGCAGCCCCGCCTGGCGGGCGGCATCCAGCAGCGCGTCGGACAGTGGGTCGGCCTCCCAACCCACCAACACGGTCCCGATGTCCGTGCCGTCGGCGGAGGCGACCATCAAACCCGTCTCGTCCCGGCCCTGGTCGGGGACCGGGCGCAGCTCGATCGGGGGTGTGCCTTTGGCCGACACGGATGACGACGGGGGATCCACTGCGGCCATGGCGGAGTGCCAGAGCCGGTCATGGTCCCAGTGCGGGACGCTCGGATGCACCTCCAGCACCGTGCGCCGGGTGCTGTGCAGCGCGTCGGGATGGACCACCAGCGTGTCCACCCGCTCCAGGTGCCGCAGCCGTTCGCTGTCACGCACCAGTACCCGATGGGACGCCAACAGGGCACACAGCGCGGCGGTGAAGGCCGCGGGGCCGTAGCGCGCCGCCTTCGGCGAACCCGCCAGCACCGCCTCGGCCGCCTGGCCCGTGCTGCGGGTGAACAGCAACGTGGCCGCCGCGCCGACCAGACCTCCGGTCACCGCCTGGTCCGCGTACTCCTGCCCTCGTGTCCGGCCGATCGGGGGGCGGGCGACCCGCTGCCCGGACACACTCACCCGGTCCGGTGCGCACAGGGTGTCATGGGCGGCGTCGAAGGCCGCACCACGCGAGACGGCAGCCACCAACTGGCTGCCGCGCAAGCACGCGTCGAGGGCGAGCGGGGTCGGCGACTGCCCGATCCCGTGTGCCGCGGCGTTCGACGCCGCGAGCGCCAACTCCGCACCGGCGGGCCCCAGCCCGCGCCGCAGCGCCGCCCGGACCCGTGAGTCCTCCCGTAGCAACGTCGTCGCCGCGGTCACCAGCCGGGGCGAACTCCTGATCCGCGCTGTGCGGCCCATCGTGGCGGCCGTGAGGCCCGCGACATCACACGCCAGCGCCAGCGCCTGCGACCGCACCTCGCCGGTACCACCGGGATGGGCCCGCTCCAGTACCTGCTCGTCCGGCTGCCGCAGGCCGTGCCGAGCGGTCAGCCGCGTCACCTTGTCCGCCACCTCGTCGGTGAACGCGTCCTCGGTCACCTGTACCACCAGCCGCGCCAGCCCGTTGTCCCAGTAGGCGCTGACCACTTCAGGATGCTTCGCCAGAGCCGACGCCACACGCCTGGCCGCCGTCGCCAGTTGACGTGAGCTGCCGCCACCCGCGGGCCGCGCGGCGAGTTCGAGAGGAACGTGGACCCGCGAGCCCGACTTCCACACCCCTGGCGTCACCGCGTTGCGGGCCGCCCGGCCGACGCTGACCGCCGTGGCGGAGACCCGCGCGGTGGTACGCACGCCCACCTCCGCGACATCGACGGCCAGCCGCGCCGCGGCACCCGCCGCCGGGATGGCCCGGCGCGCGAAGTGAACCTGCGCGCTCAACACCGCATCCGCTCCTGCCACCGGAAGCCGCGCCAGCAAGCCCAACATCATTTCCAAGTCCTCCACGACAGACACCGAAGCGCTGGCCGACGCTTCGGCAACGGCGGAACCAGCCGACATCTGGGCGCACCGACCGGTCCACCGCCCCTGGCCCTCCTGAACACCGCTCCAGCCGCCGAGGTCAGCTCGCGGCAGATGCGGTGACCAGGTCGTCGTGGTGCTCGACGTCGACCGCGGCGGTGTCCTGGCGCAGCAGTCCGGCCTCGGCTTCCGCTGCCTGCGGGGCGTGGCGCACCACCAGGTACTTGCCCTCCGCCAAGTGGCGGCTGTACTTGGGAACGTGCCGCTTGGCGATGAAGTGGCCGAGGACAGCTCCGATGCCGCCGCCCGCGGTCGCTCCCTCCGCGGCGCTCACCGCACCGGCCGCCAGCGGCCCGAGTACCACGAGCGCACCGACTCCCGGAACGAACAGCAGCGCGGCGCCGGTCAGCACACCGAACAGCCCACCAACCCATGCGCCCGTCCGGGCGCCCGACTTGGCCACGTCGCCAGTGGTCACGAACCCGTGCACACGGGTTTCGCTGTGCAGGTCCTGGCCGACGATGGACACTTGCTCGGCTGGCACTCCCTGGTCCAACAGTGCCTTGACCGCCTTCTCAGCGTCCTGCACCGACTCGTAGACACCGATCACCGCGTTCGACGCGCTCACAAGACTCCTCTTTCCCGACAGACACAACAGGGCAGGTAACTTTCGGAGCTGTTGGCATTGCTGCTGCCCACACCCGCGGCAGGTATGTCAGCGGCCACCGAACAGCGGCGGCCTGGAGGGCCGACGTGGAAGGCCGGGGGCCGCCTGTCGTGTCCCGACGCGGCTGACGCTTCGACAGGCGCCACAAGTGCCGCGCGGCGACCTGCCGCCCGGTGCATACGTGCCGCTCGCTCGGGCAGGCGTTCGGCAGTCAACAAGTGCCGCGAGCAGGCGGCGCACTGCGCACAGCACCCCGATGCGTGATCGATAGGGCGGAAGTATGGCCACCACGGATCACAACCATGACAACGAGGAAAGCCACCGGCGCCAGCCACGGGAGACCAGGATCTCGCTGCCGACGGCGATGCGGTCCGCCGCACGTCAACTCGGCGAACTACTGCAGTGCCAGGCGGTCCAGGTCTCCGCAGTCAAGGCGACCGAAGCGGGCTGGTCCGCGAAGGTCGAAGTGGTGGAGGTCGAACGCATCCCGGAGACCACCAGCGTGATGGCCTCCTACCGGGTGGCGCTCGACAGCGACGGTGAACTCGTCAGCTACGAGCGGACGCGCCGCTACGCACGAGGCCAACTGGACCGTTGACGCGACATGCGACCGAAGAAGGCGAAGAGGCTATGACGGTTGTCCAACAACCGAACCCAACAGTAGGCGGGAGCGGCACGGGGAACCTTTACGACATCCTCGAACTGATCCTGGACCGAGGACTGGTCATCGACGCGTTCGTGCGCGTCTCCCTGGTCGGCATCGAGATACTCAAGATCGATGTGCGCGTTGTCGTCGCCAGCGTGGACACGTACCTGCGGTTCGCCGAAGCGTGCAACCGCCTGGATCTGGAGTCGGGCCGCAAGGCGCCCACCCAGCTGACCGACATCGTCGGCGAGGCGACGGAAAACGGAGCGAAGGGCAAGTCCAAGGGCGCGCTCAGCGGAGCGGTGGAGGCGCTGAGCGAATCCCTGCAACAGGTCGGCGACTCGCAGTCAGAGGAACAGCCGCAGCGCGCGAGCACGTCGTCGAACCGTCGAAGCACACGCAGGCGGGAGGAGTGAGCGGTGACGACCTACGTCTATGCGATCACCTCGGCGGACCACCCGCTGCGGCTGGGCGGCCTGAAGGGCGTCGGGGATCCGGCCGGTGAACTGCGCGCCATCGCGAACCGGGACCTGTGCGCGGTCGTCAGCGACGCGCCGGCCGGACTGCGAGCCAAGCGCCGCCACCTGGTCGCCCACCAGGGCGTGCTCGAACGGCTGCTGGCCGACGGCACCGTGCTGCCGATGCGGTTCGGACTGGTGGCCCAGGACGACGAGCAGGTACTCAGCACGCTCGACGACCAGCGTGAGGTCTACCTGGAGCGGCTGAAGGAACTCGACGGCTGCGTCGAGTTCAACCTCAAGGCATCCCGGGACGAGGACGATCTGCTGCGGGAGATCGTCGCCGAGTCGCAGAACGTGCGCCAGCTCAACGAGTTCACCCGGCAGAACCCTGGTGCGCGCAACGAGAAGGTCGCCCTCGGCGAGCTGCTGTCCAGCGAGGTCCACAGCCGTAACCGCGTCGAGGCCCAGCGCATCGTCTCGCAGCTCGAACCCCTGGCGGTCCGCCACCAGGCCGCTGACCAGCCGGGCCAGCACTTCCTGAACGCCTCGTTCCTGGTGAAGCGGGACGACGCGGAGCGGTTCTCGCGGGCCGTGTGGGAAGAGGCGGATCGTCGCGGGACCGCGTACTCGTTCAGCCTGTACGGGCCCCTGCCGCTGTACAGCTTCGTCTGAGGCCCGCGCGATGGGCTTGGTCACACGGCTTCTGACGCTCCCGTTCGCCCCCGCGGAGGGCGCGATATGGGTGATCGACCAACTGATCCGCGAGGCCGAGCGGGAATGCCACGACCCGGAGCCGCTGCGTCGCCAACTCGCCGAGTTGGAACGGCAGTTGCTCAACGGTGAACTCGACGAGGCGGAATTCGACCGGCGGGAGGACGAGTTGCTCGACCAGATCGAGCGCTTGGACCCCGCTGACTCGATGCGGCACAGTGCGTCGCCCCCGCCAGCCACTTGCAAGGCGAAGGACAACGAGGTGGACGACAGATGATGAACAACGCCAAGATCGGCCTCGCCGTGGTCGGCGGATACTTCCTCGGCCGTACGAAGAAGGCCAAGATGGCGCTCGGCTTGGGCTTGTTCCTCGCCGGGCGGAAGCTGAGGCTGGAGCCTCACGGACTGGGCAGGATGATCGCCGACTCTCCGGTGCTCGGCGGCCTGAGCGACCAGGCCCGCGACCAACTGGTGGACGCCACCAAGTCCGCCGCCTCGGCGGCCCTGACCAAGCGGATCAACGGACTCGCTGACTCGCTCCACGAGCGCACCCTCCGGCTTGACGGATCCAGCGGCGCAGCGGATGACGAGCGGGCCGACGAGGAACGGGAAGGAGCTGACGGCGACGGCGGGAACAGCCGCTCCGGAGGCGACTCGTCCAACCGCCGCGGCGCGGCCAAGTCCACGCGGTCCAAGTCCGGCTCCCCGTCGACGGCATCGGCTCGTACCGCTGGGAAGTCGAAGGGCAAGGCCGCGGCCTCCGGCCCCCGCCGGACCACCACCGCGGCGCGCAGGACCACGACCGGCAGCCGCAAGGCGGCCAGCCGCGGCACACGCACCACGAGCCAGCGCGGAGGCGACGATGACTGAGTCCACCACGGCCAAAGTCAGCAACATGCTTGAGCGGAACCCCGCGACCGCCCGGCTCAAGGACGAACTCCAGGACTATCTGCAAGCCCGTGCGGAACACGTGCTCACCGACCTCGGCCACAAGCTCGGCGAGGGCATCAGCAGACTCGCCGAGCCCGCCGACGGCACCAGTCGGCTCGCCGCCAGCCTGGCGAAGGGCGGCAAGGCACTGAGCGAGGGGAAGTCACCCGCGCGGGCGGTGAGCGTGATGGGCGGATCGCAGCTGAAGGACGCGGTGACCGGCAAGGTCAAGAGCCTGTTCGGCAAGGAGGGGCATGGGGGCAAGGCCAAGAGCGTCACGATAGCGGAGGACATCGACGTCGGCGTGCCAGCCCGTGAGGCGTACGACCAGTGGACACGGTTCCAGGAGTTCAGCACGTTCGCCAAGGGCGTGGTGAGCGTGGAGAAGACGGACGAGACCCACAGCAACTGGACCGTGAAGGTCGCCAAGTCCACCCGCAGTTGGACGGCGAACGTAACCGAGCAGATCCCCGACGAACGTATCGCCTGGACGACTTCGGGAGCCAAGGGGACGATCAAGGGCGTCGTGACGTTCCATCCCATCACCGACAACCTCACCCGCGTTCTGCTCGTCATCGAGTACTTCCCCAAGGGCCTGCTGGAGAAGACCGGCAACATCTGGCGGGCGCAGGGCCGACGGGCACGCCTCGACCTCAAGCTGTACCGCAAGTTCATCATGCTGCGCGGTTCGGCCGCCGAAGGGTGGCGCGGCGAGATCCGCGACGGCAAGGTGGTCAGCGACCACGAGGACACGCCGGAACACTCCGCCGACCAGCACTCTTCCGAGGACGAAGAGGCGCCGGAGCACGCCGAGGACTCGCATGACGCCGCGTCGGACGACGAGCTGGCGGACGAGGAGGAGCCCGACCGCCCTGACGAACGCGAAGCCGCGGACGAGCAGGACGAGTTCGAGGACGAGGACGGGGCGGCGCCCGACGACGAGGACGCCGACGACGCGGAGTACGAGGACGACGAGCCCTTGGAGGAGGACGAGCTCGCCGAACCCGTCCCGGAGGAGGACGAGGACGCTGACGAGGGGCGCCGAGGCGATGGCGCCGGTCGTGGCCGTCGCGGCCGAGCGGCGGACGTCCGCCGACGGTAACGAGCCGATGGGACTGATGGCACATGGCTGACCTGGTTCAGGGCCGCCCCTCCTCGGGCATGTCGCCCTACGACCAGCGGGGATCAGGCGCGAACCTTGCGGACATCCTGGAACGGGTGCTGGACAAGGGCGTGGTGATCGCCGGGGACATCCGGATCAATCTCCTCGACATCGAACTGCTGACGATCAAGCTGCGGCTGCTGGTCGCCTCGGTCGACAAGGCCAAGGAGATGGGAATCGACTGGTGGGAGCACGACCCCTCGCTCTCCTCCCGCCCCCCGGCGTCCGGCTCCGAGCTGACCTCGGGGGCCCAGCGGCTCGCCCTGGAGAACGAGCGTCTGCGGGCCGAGGTCAGTCGGCTGCGAGCCGGGGAGGTCGAAGATGAGCGATGACCACGTGAGCTACGTCTACGCCGTGGGCAAGCACGGACGCGCCCTGGAATCGGCCGCTGCCGCTGGCACCAAGGCGTCCGGCCACCCTGACCTGCGTGTGGTGTGCGGGGGTGAGTTGGGCGCGCTGGTCTCCAGCGTGCCCGCCGAACGGTTCACGGAGGAGGGGGTCAAGGCGCAGCTGGAGAACCTCGACCAGCTGGAGGCCATCGCGCGAACCCATCACGCCGTGGTGGCCGCGGCATGGGAGCAGACGACCGTACTGCCGATGCGGTTGGCCACGGTGTTCCTCGACGACGCCCGGGCCGCGGACATGCTGCGCAAGCGTGCCGCTGACTTCGGGCGGCTGCTCGGGCAGTTGGAGGGGCACGTGGAATGGGGTGTGAAGGTCTACGCCGACCCGCGCGCCGCCGCCGCTCCCACCTCCACCGTCGAGACCGGCACCAGTCCCGGCCGCGGCTACCTTCGGCAGCGCCGCGCGCGTCAGCAAGCGCAGGAGCAGGTGTTCCGTACGGCTGACGCGGTCGCGACCCGGGTGGCCGAGGCCGCGGGGGCGGTCGCCAGCGCGGGTGTCGCACACCCTCCGCAGCAGGGCGGTCCGGTAGCTGCCGGGCCGGGCGAGAACGTCGCCAACTACGCGTTCCTCGTCTGCTCGCAGCACACCGATCGGTTCCAACAGGCTGTCCGTTCCCAGGCGTTCGACACAGCCGGGGTCCGGATCGAGATCACCGGGCCATGGGCTCCGTACTCGTTCTCCACGACGGCTGCTGACGACGGCTCGAGAACCGAAGAGGAGGACGCCCATGGACGGTGAAACAACCGTTTCGCGGGCGCCCGTCCACGGCGCCGAGCTGCCTGCCGCCGGTCGGCAGGTCGCGCTCGTGGACGTGCTGGACAGACTGCTGGCCGGTGGCGTGGTGGTGGCCGGTGACCTGGTGCTGTCCATCGCCGACGTCGACCTGGTACGCATCAACCTGCGCGCAGTAATCGAGTCGATCACCAACGGCGGCGTCGGCCGCCGGGAGACCTCAGATGTCTGAACCAATCGAACCGAGCACCCGACGCCACCTGGACAGCGAGCCCGCGAGGAGGCTCGCCCTGGACCCGGACTCGGTGGAACGCGATCTACTCAAACTGGTACTGACCATCGTGGAGCTACTCCGTCAGCTCATGGAGCGCACCGCGCTGCACCGTGTCGATGCCGGCGAGCTGAGCGAGGAGCAGGAGGAGCGGGTCGGTGTGACGCTCATGCTCCTGGAGGACCGGATGTCCAAGCTGTGCGCCCGCTACGGGCTGACGATGGACGATCTCAACCTCGACCTCGGGCCGCTCGGGTCGCTGCTGCCGCGCGCCGCCGACTCCTGCGGCCGGGCCGACCAGTAGCCGGCCACACCAGCCGAAGTCAATGTTGGCTTCGGCTGCGCTGGATCACCGCGTTCGCTTCGGCTGCGCTGGCGCGTGCCCGGCGCCGCCAACGGGAGACCCGCCGTGGCCGCCATTTCCGCGGCCACGGCCGTAAGCCGTAAGCCCGGTGGGGGAGGGAAAGGGAGCGTCAGGGCAGCGAGGTGCCGCCGGTGGCGTTGAGGATCTCGCCGGTGATGTAGCTGGCGTGCTCCGAGGCGAGAAAGACATAGGGCGGTGCCATTTCCGCTGGCTGCGCGGGCCTGCCCAGCGGGGCCTGCTTTCCGAACTCCTTCGTGTCCGGCAGCGTCGCGGGAATCAGCGGTGTCCACACCGGGCCGGGCGCCACGGCGTTGACCCGGATGCCGTCCTTCGCCAGCATCTTCGCCAGGCCGTGGGTGAAGGTGACGATGGCGCCCTTGGTCGTCGCGTAGTCCAGCAGGTGGGGACTGGGCTGATATGCCTGCACCGACGTGGTGTTGATGATCGAACCACCACGGGGAATATGCGGGACGGCCATCTTCGTCAGCCAGAACATGCCGTACAGGTTGGTCTTCACCACCCGGTCGAACTGCTCCGTGGTGATGGCGCCGATGCCTTCCGGCTGGGACATCTGGTAGGCCGCGTTGTTGACGAGCACATCGATGGTGCCGAAGTCAGCCGCCGCCCGGTCGATCAGCGCACGGCACTGCTCCTCCTCACGGATGTCGCAGGCCACCGGCACAGCTGTACGCCCGGCCTCCCCGACCAGCCGGGCGGTCTCGGACGCCTCGTCCTTCTCCTCCGGCAGGTAGGTGAACAGCACGTCGGCTCCCTCGCGGGCGAAGGCAAGGGCGACCGCACGGCCGATGCCGGAGTCACCGCCGGTCAGCACGCACTTGCGGTTCGCCAGCAGACCGCTGCCCTGATACGAAGCCTCCCCGTGATCAGGTGGTGGGTCCATCGGGCCGGTCCACCCTGGGTGCTCCTGGTCCTGGGCGGGGAAGTCAGGCCGCGGGTGCTTGGAGGTCGGGTCCTTGGGGTTGCGCTCGGAAGCGGTGTCGTTCGTGGGCATTCGGCTGTCCCTCCTGGTGCGATGGTCGCGGCGCGCACCGGCCCACCTCCCATGTGGCAAGCGCGTCGGGCTTGGCCCCCTGCCAGGAGGACCAAGCCCAACTTCTTGCTTCACGGCGGACCGGCTCAGTCCGGGGCGAGATGCGGCCTAACGGCTCCCGCCATTTTCGTGGCCGCCCTTGCGTCCGGCTTCCGAGGCGCGCTGGGGGTTGTTGGCGAAGTTGCCGCCGCTTTCGTGGCCGCCCTTGCGTCCGGCTTCCGAGGCGCGTTGGGGGTTGTTGGCGAAGTTGCCGCCGCTTTCGTGGCCGCCCTTGCGTCCGGCTTCCGAGGCGCGTTCGGGGTTGTTGGCGAAGTTGCCGCCGCTTTCGTGGCCGCCCTTGCGTCCGGCTTCCGAAGCGCGCTGCGGGTCGTTGCTGAAATTGCCGGAGTTGGTCGCAGCCATGACTGCTCCCTTCACTCGTGTATTTGACCCTTACAAAGTCGCGCGTGCCCGACGGCAACGCTGCCAATCAACACCTTGCCTTCTTTCTCATGACGGGCCCTCAAATTCGCGTGGTGACATCCCGGACCGTCACCACCTCACCGAACTCCCCTCCAGCTCGGACCAGTTCGCCGTGCACCGTGGCTCTCGCACGGCGGGGCCACGTGAACACCCCGCGCAAGCGCGGTGACCCGCCAGGCGCCCGGAGGGCGCACACCAGGCGGCAGCCAGCACGCGACAGAGAGGACTGGACATGCGAGGGTTCGAGTCAAGGAGACGGTTCGGCGGGCTGTTCATGTCGCTGCTGAGCGCGGTGCTGCTGACCGCCGGTCTGTCCAGCGCCGCGGCAGGGTCGGCTTCCACCTGCTGAAGAACCGCTCCAGCGGCCTGTGCATGAATGCCGCTATGTCGCGGGCCCGGTGCGGTGTCCACCGCCCCGGGCCCGCGATCCAGCTAAGGCCGCGAAAGAGTGGGGGGAAGCCAGCAGGGAGGCCTTGGCTTTCGTCTCGCGGCGATCGCCACGTTAGCCGGTGCCGCCCGGAGAATCAGCCGCCAGACACCCCCCAGGCGATCCTTATGGCTGGCTTAAGGTCCACCTCACCAGCGCCTAAGGCGAC
This sequence comes from Streptomyces sp. PLK1-5, assembly GCA_037034305.1. Classification (GTDB taxonomy): domain Bacteria; phylum Actinomycetota; class Actinomycetes; order Streptomycetales; family Streptomycetaceae; genus Streptantibioticus_A. The sequence goes on along the minus strand of JBAGJY010000002.1, from coordinate 143,997 downwards.
CGGTCTCACCTCGGGTACGGCCCGCCTCCAGGGCTGGCCGGTCCGCCACCCATGTCGGGACCCCGGCGGCGTGGGGGCTGCTCGTACGGGTAGCCCTGTTCGGCGGCGGGTGGTGTCTCGGTGGGAGTGGTGGCTCGGCCGCGTGGCCACTGGCCGGTGGGGGCGGTCATCTCCTCGGACCGAGCGGCGACACGGTGCCCTTCGACGCGGCTGAGGCTGGACGTGGCCAGTGCCAGGCAGAGTGCCAGGACGCCCGTGACCACGTTGCTCGCGACGTTCTTGGCGATGGCCGGGCTGCCGAAGACACACCATGGCGCGATGATCGTCCACAGGCCGATCACGGAGGCGGCCCAGCCGCGCGCGTGGGTCGACTCGAAGGCGGGACCGAACCCGCCGATCAGCAGGGCGTACGCGATACCGGTGATCAGGTTGTTGATCGCCAGTGCGGGAAATGCGTTGAACCCCACGATCCATGGTGAGGCGGCCAGATAGAGGCCGACCACTATGGCAAGTGCTTCCAGGGCCTGACCGACCGGAGTGATGGAAGCACGTTCGTAGCGGGCTCTCAGAGCGATGATGTCCGGATGTGTCTCCATGCTCGGCACATGCGTGGGAGCCGACATTGGGATCGCCTCCTGGAGGGGTCCTCGAAGAAACAGAGGTCGTGCACCCGGTCGGATACCCTCCTTTCGCCCTGTCATGTTTCGCGTCAGTCGTCATTTCGTTCGAGGGGCGAAGCGGTGCGGTGCTTGAAAATTCGAGCTTTGAAGACGCTTTTTGTGGCGAGACCGACCAGTGTGCGGTCGACCGTCATTTGAGCTCTCGTGTCGTACTCCGGATTCGGTCGGCGAATTTGAGCGGACGCCAGTTTCCTGCGGGCGCTGCTCGCTATCCGCCGAGCTTCGCCGGGACCGGTTCGTTGTTGCGTTTGGCGGCGCGGTTGGCGAGTGAGGTGAGCCGGTTGACGAGTCGCGAGTCAAGGCGTTCACACGCGTCGACCCCGGAGACGTCGCGTACCGGCCCGGTGCCGTCGCTCGCCGAAGGCAGCAGCCGGTCGACGAGCGAGAGCATCCGCACCGTGGTGGCAGGAGCCACTCCGTGCAGGCGGACGGCGGCCTTCGCGGCCGGGGTCAGGATGACTTCGGGGCGACCGCGCTCGGCGGCACGCACGACGGCCCGGGCCGCGCGTTCGGCGTTCATCGACAGCAGGGGCAGGCCCGCGCCGGTCGCGAACCACGCGTACTCCTGCTCGGGCCGCCCAGTGAACCGTGCGGCGAAGTGCGAACCGGTGCGCATCAACCCCGGGAACACAGTGGTGACCCTGACACCGCTGGGGGCCAACTCCGCCCGCAGGCCGTCGCTGAAGCCGGAGGCCGCGAACTTCGCCGCCGCGTACGGCAGCAGGTGCGGAACTGCTATGCGCCCACCGACGGAGGTGATGTTGACGATGCGACCGGTCCCGCGCGACCGCATTCCCGGCAACACGGCCAGTACCATCCGCAGTTCGGCGAAGAACATCACTTCCATCGCCTCGCGGAAGTCCTGCTCGGTCATCGTCTCCATCGGACCGACCTGGATGATGCCAGCGTTGTTGACCAGGACGTCGACCTGGCCGTAGTGCTCCTGGGCGACGGCGACCAGACGGTCCGGCGTCGCGGGGTCGGTCAGGTCGGCCACCATCGAGTGCACCCGGCCGCCCATGGCGCGTAGCTCCTCCTCGGCTCGCCGCAGTTCGGCGGCGTCCCGGGCACAGATGAGCAGTCGGCATCCGCGTGTGACCAACTCGCGGGCGATGAGCAGCCCAAGCCCGCGCGAACCCCCCGTGACAAGCGCGGAGAGACCCTTCAACGGGCTTTTCGTGGTGGCCATTTCTCCACTCCCTTCGCTGTCGTAGCGCACCGCGTCGAACAGGTGGCAGAAGAGGCGACGCAACAGCATGTGGTCTCCTCGCGCCTGCCGGTCTGCCGTCTTCCTCCCGCAGTCAACTCAACAGCCGTGCGGCCACTTTCAGGTCCGCCACCAGCCCGGCGTACATCTGCGCCCGGTCCGCGTCGTCGGCCCGCAGGACGGCGGACGGATGGATGGTCGCCACCAGCGTTCCTTCGGCGCCGCCGCCGTCGAGCGCTGGCATCGGCCGGGGCACCCCGCGCTCCTTGGACACCCGGAACGAGGAGCCGAGCAGCGCCTTACCCGCGGTGGCCCCCAGGGCGACCACCACATCGGGTTCGACAAGTTGCAGCTCCGCGGCAAGCCAGGGGCGGCAGGCGGTCATCTCGCGCAGGCTCGGGGGCTTGTGGATACGGCGTTTGCCACGCGGCGCGATCTCGAACTTGAAGTGTTTGACGGCGTTGGTGACATACGTTTCGGTGGGGTCGATGCCCGCCTCGTCGATCGCCCGCATCAGCACGCCACCCGCCGGACCGACGAACGGCTGTCCTCTGCGGTCCTCCTGGTCGCCCGGTTCCTCACCGATGAGCATCACGCGGGCCGATGCGTCGCCGGAGCTGAACACGGTCTGCGTGGCGTTCTGGTACAGCGGGCAGCCGTGGCAGCCTGCCGCCGCCTCGCGCAGTCCGCGTAGATCCGCGTTCTCGGGAACGTACGGTCCGGCGTCATAGTCCTCGGGCCCGTGAGAGGGCTTTGGTTGCGCCACGGTCGTCTCCGCGTGAGTGCGTCAGGACCCCTGACTGGCGGGTACCCGGAGCCTGGCGGGCTAGCCGCGTGACTCGCGGGTCCGGGAGCGGTTCTCCTTGCGGATCGCTTCCAGAAGCTCGCCCTTGTCCATCCTTGAGCGACCGCTGATGTCGAGCCGCCTGGCCGTGTCGTACAGGTGCTGCCTGGATGCCTGCTCGTCCACTCCCTCCGCGCTGCGCCCACCCAGTTGCCGTGGCCGCGCGGACTGCGGGTCGGAGGGGCCGCGACGCCCCTGCTCCTTGCGCTCCCAGTGGTCGCCCACCTTCTCGTGGGTGTGCTTGAGCGCGCCGTAGGCGACGCGGTGGGCGCGTTCTCCCTCGCCGTACTGCTCCACCGCGGAGTCGTGCGCCTTGATCCAGGTGCGCTGGGCATCCTTGGGTGAGCGTTGCAGCGTTGAGGGGAGTTCCTCGCGTCCCGGCACAGCACTCACCTCCTTTTCGTCGGCTGAGGTGCGCGTGCCCGTGTCCCCGTGGCGGAAACGGCATGTGGCTTCGCCGTGGTGCCGAGCTTCGTACGGGGGCCGCCCGGGCGGGCCGGACTGTGACTGCGCCGGACCCGCCCGTCCTGCGAAAGCACTTCAGTGGCTACCGCTCACCGAAGACCGCCTTGCTCACCTCTGCCGGGTTCTCGTAGGTCTTCTCCTGCAGGTGGGAGAGCTCTTGCGTGATCTCCTTGGGGGCGTGGTTGCGCTTGGCGCGCTCCACCAGCTTGTCGCGGTCGGTCGGGTAGTCGGCTCCCGAGAGAGCCTTCTGCAGATCGACGGGGCTCAGGCGTGCCATGCCTACCTCCCGGTGTCGCCAAGTACGTTGCTGCCGACAGTCCTGCGGTACCCCTGGCAGAGCAGACTAGTCACGGGAATTCCTCCCGATTCCTCCAGCTGGTAACTCCAACCGGCTGCCGCGATCAGCTCCCGTCGCCACGGGTACCGGCGTTCTGGTAGATGGCCATCTTCGCGGTCTCGACGGCCGCCCTGGCCGCGCCCAGTGCGGTTCGCAACAAGTCGAGCCGCCCCGGCCCGGAGGCGGTCTGCGCGGCGGCGACCGCCGCTGACGCGGACTCCGTTGCCTGCCGGGCGGCCCACCACAGCGCGGTTCTGTCCCGGTCCGGCCGTTCGCTCAGCGTCCGCAGAAGCCTGACGGCAGCGCTCAGGCGGGCGTGCGCGACCGCTGCCGGGAACGGCTCCGGTCGTCTGCACCCGCTGATGAACTCCCGCAGGTCGGAGGCGAGTTCGCGGACGTGGCCGAACTCCGCGTACCGGGCGGGCACGAGCGGGGAGAGGCCGTGCAACAGAGTGGTGTCCATCGGGCAGCCGCGATGGACCGCGAAGAAGACCGGTATCCGCGGACCGGCGTGCACGTTGTACGCGACCTCGTACGCCCCGGACTCGCTCGGCGCGGTACGCACCACGAGCATCGCGTGCGCGCTGTCCAGCAGCCGAAGCCGCCGGTCCCGGAAGGCCCGCGGGTCTCGCTGGTCGTCCCGCTGCGACAACAGCGCGACGGGTCCCGCGGCGACGCGCGGGTCACGCACCAGATCCAGCACCGCCCTGGTCGTCTCGTCGGGGCACGCGCCGATGGTGTCCGGCCCGGCGGACGGCACGAACAGCCGGAGCGGACGGCGTGCGCCGTCCGCCGCTGGGGCCCGGCCGTTCGCCACTGACACGGCACCGTCGTCCACGACGACCTCCACGTGTGCAGACGCCGTTCCCCTCGAACGTAAACCGGCCTCGCGGCAGGCGCACCTCGGTGGCTCCGCCCTGCCGTCGCGGCGTGTGACGGCGGACACGTCCAACGGCGGCCGGTCGACCGGCTGCCGAGCCGCCCGGGACGCCTGTGAGCAATGACACTCGGCGGCCCAAACCGTTTTGCCGCACGGGGAGTTGGGGTGGCGGGCACGCGGTCGGCGTGCGGTGTTGTCTTCCACTGCCCGGCGGCCGTTTGTGACACTTTCAGCTGGCTCGTGCCGCTCTCACCGTCGAGAGTCGCGCGACTTCGCCCCCCTCGCCGACGTACCGCCGCGCCCCTAGCGCTGATCGGGATACCGCCTAGTGCCTGTAGCCGTTGAAAACAGCCCTGCCCAGCTGACCACCGACATCGTCGCAAACCGGCGCCCCGCGCCGCAGCCCGCGCCCGCCCGCCCGGAGCGTTCGCCCTGGCGCTGCCTGCGCAGCCGCAGCATGCGCTGGTGGTCCACGGCGAACCTGTTCTCCAACCTCGGGACCTGGATGCAGTTGACCGTCCAGAACCTCCTGGTGCTGCAGCTGACCGGTTCCGCCGCGATGACCGGGCTCTCACTGTCCGTCCAGGCGGCCCCCGGCCTGCTGGTGGGACTGCTCGGTGGCGCCGCCGTGGACGCCTGGCCGCGCAAGCTGACCGCAGCCGTCAGCCAGGCCGTGCTGGGCGCGATGGCGTTCACCACCGCGGCCCTGGTGGCATTCCACATGCTCAGCGTGCCGGTGCTGATGGTGATGGCGGCGATCACCGGCCTGGTGGCGACGGTTGACGGGCCGGCCACCTCGCTGCTGGGTAACGACCTGGTGCCGGAGAGCGACGTGCCCTCCGCCATCGCGCTGGGGTCCGTGGTGCACAGCGTCGGCCGCCTGGCCGGAACCGCGCTGGCCGGAGTCACCATCGCGGTGGTCGGCGAGGCCGGTGCCTACCTGATGAACGGCCTGTCGTTCCTGTTCGTCTCCGCCGTCATCCCCTTCCTGCGGCCGGTGGCACGGGAGCCGAAGCCCGTGCCGACCACCCCGCGGCGCGGGCCCGCGGACGCCGAGCGGGGCATGGGGCTGCGTGAGGGGCTGGCGTTCTTCCTCAGCCGCCGTCGCCTCGTCGCGCTGGTGGTGATCACGGCGGTCAGCGCGGTACTGGGCCGCAACTACGCCCTGACGCTGGCCACGCTGGTCACCGGTCCACTGCACGGCGGGACCGTGGCCTACGGCGTCGTCTCCACGGTGCTGGCCGTCGGCGGTACCGCGGGCGCGGTGCTCGCCGGGCGCCTGCGGCGTCCCTCGGTCCGCCTGGTCGCGGGCCTGGCGGCCGCCGGTGGTCTACTGCAGATCGTCGTCGGCTGCGCCCCGCTGCTGCTCATGGTGCTCGTGGTGGTCGTTCCGATGGCGATCGTGGAGTCCGTCTCGGACACCGCGGCCACCACGATCCTGCAGACCGATCCGCCCCCGCACATGCGCGGCCGGGTGCTGGGGGTGTGGAACAGCATCAGCACCGGCTGGCAGCTCGCCGGTCCGCCCGCGCTCGGCCTGCTCATCCAGGTCGCCGGTGCGCGCGGCGCGATGGTGGCGGGCGGCCTGATCATCGCGGGCGTGATCGGCGCGGGCGCCTTGGCGCACGGTCGCCGCGGTCGCGTCTCGCCGGTACCGACGCAGGCGGCGTTCGTCACCGCGTCCTAGCCGAGCGGCGCTCGGGACGCCGCTGCCGTGACGGCCCGAAGGTCGCGTTCCAGCCAGCTGGGCACCGGCCTTCGGTGCCGCAGCGCGCTGGGCAGCCTGCGCAGCGCTTCGGCCAGGGCCCGGCGCGCCCGCGGGTCCCGCAGAGCGTCACGAGCGGTGAGCGCGGTGAGCTCGGCCGCGCACGACCAGGACCTGCGCAGGTACGCCGTCAGCAGTTCGTTGCGGCGGAACCGTGCTGCCCGGTCCGGGCGCGCGACGGTGTCGGGATCGTGCCGGGCGATGATCCGCGGGCAGTGGGCGACCCCCCAGCCGCGCGCTGTCATGTCGATGGCCAGCAGCGCCTCCTCGCCGCCGAAGTGCAGCAGCGGATGGAAACCCCCGGCGTCCTCGAACGCCGCCCGGCGCACGACGCTGGCGCAGGCGAGGAAACCCAGCACCGAGGGGCCCGGCAGGTCGGGGGCGGTGCCGAGCGGCGAGCCGGCGAGCACGGAATTGAGGGGGTCGGGCTGCTCACCGGTGCCCACGCGGGTGGCCGCCGCCAGCAGACCGAGCCGCGGATGGGCGTCGAGGACGGCGACCGCACGAGACAGTGCCTCCGGCTCCCACCAGGAGTCGTCGTCGCTGAACGCCACGTAGCGGCTGCCGAGCAACGTGACGCCGTGGTTGCGGGCGACGGCCCCCTCGTTGCGCGGCAGCCGCAGCAGCCGCACGTGCGGGAAGCGGGCTCGGACCGCGGCGGGCGTGCCGTCGGTGGAGGCGTTGTCCACCACCACGATCGGCGGCTGGCCGGGTAGCGCGTCGAGTCGGCCGAGTGCGGCCAGCAGCTGCGCGCGCCGGTCGCGGGTGATCACCACGATGCCGACGGCGGGCCGCTGACACGACGCGTCCATCAGCCGTCCGCCCCGGTCGGCCGGGGAGCACGCCCCGCGGTGGGCGGCAACGCGTCGAAGGCGTCCAGCACCTCCTCGACGGTGATGCGCAGGAGCCGTTCGTCCGGCCGCCGCCCGTGGGCGTCCCCAGGACGTCCGTCGCCGTCCGGATCGCCGTGCCACAGAACCCGGTGGGGCCCGTCGGCGGGCGGTCCCCACAGCCGTGGGTGGACCGGACCGAAGAGCACCACGGACGGGGTGCGCAAGGCGCTGGCCAGGTGGGCCAGCCCGGTGTCTCCCACCACCACCGCGGTCGCCTCGGCGATCAGCGCCGCCAACTGCCTGAACGGAATGTCGTGCGCCCCGCCCACGACGCTTCCGGCCGGAAGCCCCGCCTGGGCGGCGACGGAATGCGCCAGCCGTGCCTCCCCCGCGCCCCCGGTGACGACCACGCGATGGCCGCGGCGGTGCAGCGCCCGCGCCACCGCGGCGTACCGCTCGGCGGGCCAACGGCGGGCCGCCGCCTCCGCTCCCGGGTGCACCACGATCGCGCCGGGCGCGGACGTTCTCGTCGCGGGAGCCGCGATGGCCAGGTCGTCGGGGTCCGCGGGCAAGCCGTACCACTCCAGCAGACGGCACCAGCGGAGCCTTTCGTGATCGTCCGGGTGCCACGGCGGTCCGCAGGGCTCGGCGTAGGCGAGCACCGCCGACGGCTGTAGCGCCTTGAGCGGCAGACAGCTCAGCGGTCCGTTTCCATGCAGGTCGACGGCGATGTCCGGAGGGTCGCCGTCCCAGGGCAGCCGTTCTGGGACCGTGCGCCCCGGTGCCGTGGTCGGCAGCAGCCGGTGGACGGTCCGGGTGACGGCCACCGCATCGGCCAGTCCGGCGGAGCACGCCAGGGTGATGCGGTGGTCCGGCAGGCGGAGGCGCAGCGCCCGCAGCGCGGGCACGGCGGCCAGCAGGTCGCCAAGGCCGAGCGCCCGAAGCACCAGGACCTGGCGGACGGGAGGGCGTTCGCACGCGCCGCGGGTCATCGCGATCAGTCCGCGCTACTCGGTGCGCACCGCCGCGGCGGCGGCACGCAGGGCCAGTTCGGTGGTGGAGCGGCCGTCGATGTACGGCAGTACCAGGGCCTGCCCGCCCCAGGACCGCAGGACCTCGGCCTCCGGCAGCGCTTCGGCGGTGTAGTCGCCGCCCTTCACCCAGACATCGGGTCGCAGCTTGCGCAGCAGTTCGTTGGGGACGTCCTCGTCGAAGACGGCGACCGCGTCCACGCAGGCCAGCGCGCCGAGCACGCGGGCGCGGTCCGCCGCGGGCACCAGGGGCCGACCCGGCCCCTTCAGCCGGGTCACCGAGGCGTCGCCGTTCATGCACACGATCAGGCAGTCGCCCGCCCTGCGTGCCGACTCCAGCAGTCCCACGTGTCCGACGTGCAGCAGGTCGAAGCAGCCGCCCGCGGCGACGACGGTCCCGCCGCCGGCTCGCACCGACCTGGCCAGGGCGAACGGATCGGGGGCGTCGGGCACCGGCCTGGCCCGCGTCGTCGGCCGCGGCGTGCGCCACAGGGTGGGGCTGCCGGCGCCGCCCTGGGCGACGAAGTCCGTGGCGGCGGTCACCGCGCACTGCACCGCCTCCTCGATCAGAGCGCCGTCGGCCAGCGCGTTGCTCGCGGAGGCGGCGAAGCAGTCACCCGCACCGCACGGGTCGCCCGCCACCTGGCGGCGGGCGGGCAGCAGCATGGGCGAGTCGCTGCCGCGGCTGAGCAGCGCACCACGCTCGCCCAGGGTGATGACCACCGCCGCGGCCTGCCAGCGGTCGCACAGCGCGGCGGCGCGGTCGGCGTACTGGCGCAGCGAGTTGCCGTCGTCGACGCCGACCAGGCGCTCGGTGAGCGTGCGCGCCTCCACCGCGTTGGGGGTCGCCAGCCGTACGCCGGGCACCGGCGCGCCGCCGCGGGGATGCGGATCCCACACCATCGGCACCCGCTGGGCGGCCTCGGTCAGCAGTGCGCTCAGGGCGCGCGCGGTGCCTTTCGCGTAGTCGGAGACGAGGACGGCACCGGCGGCCGCGATCACCTGGCGTACCGCCTGGGTCGGCTCGCCGGGAGTTCCTCCGCCGTCGTCGAGCCGGGCCAGCGGTCTGCCGCCCGCTCTCACCCGGGTCTTGACCGGGACGGTGCCCTGCAGCGGGAAGTCCACGACCTGGACGCGGTCGGCGAGCAGGGAACGCAACGTGTCGTCGGCTTCGCCGTTGCCCAGCGCGGTGACGAGGACGACCTCGCGTCCGTCGCGGGCGGCGAGCGCCGCGGCCAGCCCCGCACCGCCCGGACGGGCGTGCACGCCGTGTACCTCCACCACCGGTGCGGGGGCGTCGGGGGCGAGCCTGATCGCCTGTCCGTCGATGTCGCGGTCCAGCAGCGCGTCACCGACGACGACGAGCGGTCGCCTTCCCATCAGCGCCCTCCCGCCACGACCGGCCTGACCCGGGTCCTGACGCGACCGTCGGCCGAACGGGTGACGCGCGGCGGACGCGATCCGGCGAACTCAGCCGCGCCGGATATGGCCGCGCTGTACCACCGTCGTCTGGGAGCCCGCATGGCTTTCGCCTCCTCGTCGGGGTGAAGCACCAACAAAGGCCGGTCCACCTGGGGCGCCGCGCACGGCGCCCGGGTACTCAGCCTGCGGGTAGCGCGACGGGTTCGCGACCCGAGCCGAGCACGGCCGACCGGCGGCGTTCGGATGGCAGGTGTCGCCAGCGCGGCACCGGTGCCAGATCGCGGCGACGTGGCCGAGCCGGTGCCTTCCCCACCGTCGGCGACGCTCACGGGCGCAGCAGGATCTTCGTCGCGCCGTCGGTCTTCTTCTGGAAGATCTCGTACGCCCTGGGGGCGTCCTCCAACGGCATGTGGTGGCTCGCGAACGTGTCGACGCCGAGGGGGTCGTCGTCGGTGAGCAGGGGGAGGATCTCGTCGGTCCAGCGGCGGACGTTGGCCTGACCCATGCGTAGTTGGAGCTGTTTGTCGAACATGGTCATCATCGGCAGCGGATCGACCGCACCGCCGTAGACCCCGCTGACCGAGATCGTTCCGCCTCGGCGCACCATGGCGATGGCCAGGTGCAGCGCGCTCAGCCGGTCCACCCCCGCCTTCTGCGTCAGCCATGCCGCCCAGCTGTGCGGAAGCATTCCGACCGCTCCCTGGGCGAGGGCGCCCGCGTGGCCGCCGTGTGCCTCGGTGCCCACCGCGTCGATGACCCCCTCCGGACCGCGGCCCGCGGTGAGGTCGCGCACCGCGTCGACCAGTTCCCGCTGACCGTCGAACGCCTCCAGGTCCAAGGCGGTCACGCCGTCCCGCCGTGCGCCGTCGAGCCGTTCGGGGACGCGGTCCACGCCGATCACCGTGGCGGCGCCGAGGTGGCGGGCGACCCTGCACGCCATGCGGCCGATCGGGCCCAGCCCCAGCACGGCGAGCGTGCTCCCCTTGGACAGCCCGGCGTAGCGCACGGCCTGCCAGGCGGTGGGCAGGACGTCGGAGAGGTAGACGAACCGGTCGTCGGGCGGCCCCTGTGGGACCTTGATCGGGCCGTACTGTGCCTGCGGAACCCGCAGGTACTCGGCCTGCGCGCCGGGCACCGCGCCGTACAGCCTGGTGTAGCCGAACAGCGCGGCCCCCATCCCCTCCGCCTCGACCTGAGTGGTCTCGCACTGCGTGGGGAGCCCTTCGCCGCACATGAAGCACATGCCGCAGGCGATCTGGAACGGGACCACGACCCGGTCGCCCGCCTTCAGGCCGGGCACCGCGGGGCCGACTTCCTCCACGATTCCCATCGGCTCGTGTCCGAGGATGTCGCCCTCGGTCATGAAGGGGGTGAGCACTTCGTACAGATGCAGATCAGAGCCGCACAGCCCACTGGAGGTGATGCGCACGACCGCGTCCGTCGGTTCCTCGATGACGGGATCGGGGACGGTCTCCACTCGTACGTCACGCTTGCCGTGCCAGACGGTTGCCCGCACAGTCGTTCTCCTGTCTGGTTGCCGTTCTCACGAGGTGTGCAGCGGGCGCACGGACACGGTCTCGCCGACAGCGGCGCTGGCCAGCGCCGCGTCGAACGCCTCGCAGAGCAGGTGCAGGGCGACCAGATGGGTTTCCTGCACGGTCGCGGTGTGTTCGGCGTTGACGCACAGTGCGGCATCCGCCCGGGTGGCCAGCGGGTTCGGACGCGGCCCGGTCATCGCCCATACGGTCAGGCCGCCCGCGCGTGCGGTGTCGGCAGCGCGCAGCAGGTTGGGGCTGCGCCCCGAGGTGGACATCAGCACCAGCACGTCGCCTGGGCGGCCGTGCGCGGCCACCTGCCGCGCGAACAGCTCCTCGAAACCGTAGTCGTTGCCGATCGCGGTCACACTCGAGGTCTCCGCGTGCAGGGAGATCGCCGAGTACGCGGGGCGGTCGGTGCGGTAGCGGCCGACCAGTTCCGCCGTCAGATGCTGTGCCTGCGCGGCGCTGCCGCCGTTTCCGGCGGCCAACAGCCGCCCCCCACCGGACAGGGCGCCCGCCAGCAGCCGCCCCCAGCCGGTGAGCAGCGCGGCGTGGTCGCGGCGCAGCTCCACCAGGGCCGCCTGCAGGACGAGGCAGTGCTCGGTGGCCGCGTCCGTGCCGTCGCGCGCGGCGAGGTCCCGGATGCCGTTGGTGTTCTTGAAGGAGGGTCTCATCGCGTCGTCCCGGTGTCGCTGGCCTGGACGCGGGCAGCGTGTCGCCGCGGTGCGCTGACCAGGGCCTCGTCGTAGACGTGTTCGGTGGCCGCCGCCACCCGGTCCCAGCTGAACCGCCGCAGCACCCTGCGGCGTCCGGCGGCGCCGTAGGCGGCCCGCAGACGTGTGGAGCCGAGCAACTCGCGGATGGCGTTGGACAGTTCGACGGCGTTCGACGGGGTGACCAGCCGTCCGGTGGTGCCGTGCGTGACCGTGTCCAGATGGCCGCCGACGGCGCTGGCGACCACCGGCACACCGCAGGCCATCGCCTCAAGCGGGGCGATGCCGAACGGTTCGTACACCGACGGGCACAGCACCAGATCGGCACTGCGCAGCAGGGCGGGCATGTCCTCGCGCGGTACGCCGCCCAGCATGACGAGCCGGTCGCCGACCCCGGCCTCGGCGGCCAGTTTCGCCAGCCGCCTCGCCTCCGGATCGCCTGACAGCCGGTCCGCCGGAGGGCCTCCCGCGACCAGCAGTTCCGCGGCGGGAACATGCGCGAGCGCGGCGATGGCCAGGTCCGTTCCCTTGCGCGGCACCAGGCGTCCGACCTGGAGCAGCCGCGGCCACCCGTGCCGTTCCGCCTTCGTGCCGTGGGGCAGGAAGCGGTTGGTGTCCACGCCGCAGGGCACCACGCGGATGTGTTCCGTGGGGATGCCCATGGCGTGCAGTTCGCGTACCTCGTCGCGGCAGGTGGCGATGACGCGGTGGCAGGCGCGCCCGATCGCGATCTCCAGGGCGATCCGCTTGGCCGGACTGGTGTCGGCGGCGCCTTGGTGGCGGCGCTTGACCGTGCCCAGGGCGTGGTAGGTGTGCACCACGGGCACGCCGAGGTCATGGGCGCCACGCAGGGCGGCCAGCCCGGACATCCAAAAGTGCGAGTGCACCAGGTCCGGCGGGGTGCGCGACCAGTGGCGGTCCAGGTAGACGCCGAACTTCCCCATGTGCGGCAGGAGTTCGTCCTTGGGTATTCGTCGCGGTGGACCGGCCGGTACGTGGTGGACGGTGACACCGTCGCGCAGCGGAACCTCCGTGGGCAGCGTCGCGCTGTCCCGCCGGGTGTAGACGGTGACTTCGTGTCCCCGGTCGGCGAGTGCCCCGGCGAGCGCCGCCACGTGCACGTTCTGCCCGCCGGCGTCCACCTCGCCCAGCGCGGACAGCGGGCTGGCGTGTTCGGAGACCAGGGCGACCTTCAAACGCGTCATCGACGGCTCACCTCCTCCAACAGGCGGTCCCAGTCGGACAGGAACCGCTTCAGGCCGTACCGCTCCAGCGCGGCCTGGCGTGCCCGGGTTCCGTGCGCGGCCGCGCTGTCGCGGTCACGGACGTAGCCGCGCACGGCGTCCACCAGCTCTTCGGGGTCGGTGGAGACGACTCCCGCCCCCGGCGGAACCGCGCGTACCACCTCGGTGGTGGCCAGCGCGACCACAGGCATGCCCAGGTGCATGGCCTCCAGCAGGGACAGGCCCAGTGAGGTCCAGCGCACCGGGTGCACGTACACCCGGCGCTCGGCCAGCGCGGTGTGCAGCCCCGCCTGCGGGAGGTCACGGCTACGGCAGCGGTCCGCGGGCAGTCCGAGGTGCCCGGCGAGGCTCTCGGTGCGCATGCCGAACACGTCGAGCACCGCGGCCTCGCAGAACCGCGGCAGCAGATCGGTGCCGGTGGTGCGGCCGCGTCTGATGGGCTCGTTGACCACCACGGCCGCGTGCGGCAGGCGGCCGGTGTAGCGGTGGCCGGGGTCCGGGATGCCGTGCTCGACGACTTTTGTACGGGTGCCGCCGTTGTCCCAGAACAGCCGGTTGAAGTGGCTGACATGGACCAGCGTCACATCGTCGCGGTCGGCCATCGGATGGCGGGTGTCGGGCACCTGGCCGTGCGGCGCGTTGTGCTCCAGGTAGATGGCGGGGATGTCGCTACCCGGGCTTCGTCCCAGCCATCGCCGTACCAACTCCTCCTCGTGGGGCCGCTGGAGCACCACCACGTCTGGTTCGGCGCTCGCCAACTGGTCCGGCGGCAGTTCCCTGACCGACTCCGGCCAGGTGAACGTCCGCGCGCGCCCGCGGCCGTCCGGGCCCCGGTCCGGTGTCACCGGGAGCAGATACGTGTGCGGTCCCTGGACGAACGCGGTCGTCCAGGAGCCGTGAACGTGCCATAGCAGGATTCTCACGCGGTCACCTCCCGCGCCGGTGGTCGGTTGGCGTGCGGGTTCGGGGAAGCGGCAAGCTGGTCAACGGCCTTGACGATCTCCTGGGAAGTGATGGAGTCCAGGCAGGGATGGCCGGGCACGGGGCAGCGGCGCGCACGGGTTCCGGCGCAGGCCGCGCCCTGCTGGCCGAGGATCACATGCCGCACCCCGTAGGGACGCCAGAGTTCGACGGGCACCACGGGGGCGAACAACGAGACGACCGGAGCGCCCACGGCCGCCGCCAGGTGCGCCGGTCCGGTGTTGCCGACGACGACCGCCGCGGCTCCGGCGAGCACCCCGGCCAGTTCGGCCAGTCCGGTCCGGCCGCCCAGGTCGAGCGCACGACCGTCGGCGACCGCCGCCGTGAGCGCCGTTTCGTCCGGGCCGCCGGTGACGACCACCCGGTGCCCGGCGGCGGTGAGGGCACGCACCACCGAGGCCATCCGTCCCACGCTGGGCATGCGCGCCGGGACCGACGCGCCGGGGTGGACGACCACGTAGGGCCCGGAACCTGTCAGCGGCCGGGCGCTCGGCGGGGTCAGCACCCTCAGCCGCCCGTCGTCGCCGCGCGGCAGCGCGAAGCCGTCGGCCATCGCGAGGTCCAGGGCCGCCTGTGCCTCGTGCCGTCCGGCAGCCCGCTGGTGCCGCAGGTCGAGCAGGCTGCCGGGGTAGTCGGCGCTGTCCGCGGCGATCCGCGGTACCCCGGCCAGGCGCAGCAGCAGCGCGGCGGGCAGCGGGCTCTGGTGGTACGAGGTGAGGATCAAGGCGCGGTCGAAGCGGCGCGGCGTCAGAGCGCGCACCAGGTCGCGCACGTCCTCGCGGCACACCTGCGGCGGGTTGTAGCCGACCCAGGGAGCCTCCCACACCAGCACCTCGTCCACTCCGGGCAGCAGCCGGGCGGCGGCGGCCCCCTGGGGACCGCACAGCATCGTGACGCTGCTGGATCCGGCGGCCACCGCGCGCACGGCGGGACCGGCGAGGAGTACGTCGCCGAGGTTGTCCAGGCGGAGCACCAAGGTCCTCATCGGCGCGCCTCCCGGCCGGACGTCCCTCGGCCGTCCAGCAGACGCCGCACCGCCGCCAGCACGGTGGGGGCCGTCTCGACGGCGGCGGCCACCTCGCCCGGCTCGGTCCTCTCGTTCGGCACGAGGATGCCGCGCGCACCGGCGGCGCGGGCGGCGTCGACGTCGGCCCCGATGTCCCCGATCACGGCGGTACGTTCACGCTCGACGCCCAGCCGTGCCACGGCGGTGTGGACGAGCCCCGGGGCGGGCTTGCGGCAGCGACAGCCGTCGTGCGGGCCGTGCGGGCAGACCACCCAGATGTCGAAGGGGCCTAGCAACTCCTCGACCCGTCGCCGCACCGCGTCGACGTCCGCGGGCGTGAGCAGTCCTCGGGCGATGCCGGACTGGTTGCTGACGACCCCCAGGAGGATGCCGTGGCGGCGCAGCGCGGCCAGCGCCCGCCGCGCGCCGGGCACCGGGCGCACCCGCTCGGGCGCGCCGTTGTAGGGCACGTCCTCGATGAGTGTGCCGTCACGGTCGAAGAGCACCGCGGTCGGCAGGGCGGCGGGGACGGCGCGTCCGGACCGGGGCCGGGGACGGTGGGCGAGGACCAGCGGTGGGCCGGTGTCCGGACGGTCCGCAGCCGCCCGCCCCGCCGCTCCTGGCCCGTCGCCAGGTGCCATCAGCCTTCGCGAGCCCGCCGTCATCCGTGCACCCGCTCCCTGGCGGCGGGCCGACGCGTCCAGGCGGCGCTGCCGGTACCGCTCGTGCCGCCGGGTGAGGACGCCTCCCACGGCCGTACGCCACGGTGCCGCCACCAGCCGCGCAGCCAGTGACCACAGGCCGCGGGCGGGATCAGCGCACTGGTGAGCAGCATGTCCGTCACTTCCCGGGCGCGGCGCGGGCCGCGAACGATCCGCGCCAACGCCAACTCGGCGGTACCGGCGAGCCAGATCGCCGCGAACGCTGCGGCGGCTGCCGGTCGGCGGGCGGCGGCGCAGGCGGTCGCGGCGGTCGCGGCGCCGGTGACCGCCAGATGGACCGGCAGCCGACCGCGCGCGGCTCCGGCCCTGCGCCACCAGTCGCGTCCGTGCAACCGGGTCATCAACACGTCGTCGGCGTTGCCCGCCTGGGCCCGCACCGAGATCCAGCGGTCGGCCCGGCGCACGGGGTGCTCGGTCTCCCGTTCGCCGACGGCCAGCGTCCATCCCGCGTCCATGACCCGCAGGGCCAGGTCGCAGTCCTCGCGGAAGGCCCGCCGGAAGCGCTCGTCGAACCCGCCCACCGCTTCGAGGGCCTGGCGGCGGTAGGCCATGTCGGCGGTGATCCAGCGAGCGGTGGCCAACGAGCCGGTGCAGCGCTCCCAGTCGGTCGGCGCGCGGTCGCAGGGCAGCGGGACCCGGATGCGGCCCTGGACACCGCCGGTCTGCGGCGTCGCCCGGGAGAGGTCCCGGGCCAGTTCACTGAGCCAGTGCTCACCGGGCCGCGTGTCGTCGTCGAGGAAGACGATCCACGGCTCCGTGGTGGCGCCCCATCCGGCGTTGCGGGCGGCGGCCGGACCGTTGCCGCAGCTCGTGACGGTCTCCACCCGGTCGCGCAGTGCCGTGGGAACAGTCAGCGGCAGCGGCTGACGGTCGTTCAGCGGCCGGTCGTCGGCGATCACCACCCGGCGCGGGAGTGGGCCGACGCCGTCGGCCAGCGCGGCAAGACAGGTGTTCAGGCTGGGCCGCCCTACGGTCGGGATGACCACCGCGTAGTGGGGTTCGGGCTCGCTCACGGCAGTACCTCCCCGGCGGTCCGTTCGCCGTCGAACAGCCGGGCCCGCCGCACCGCGAACGGCCCGATCGCCAGCAGGTCGACCGGGCTCGAACCGAAGCACTCCAGCGCGTCGCGCGGGTCGTCGACCATCGGGCGCCCGGCCGTGTTGAGGCTTGTGTTGACCACCACCGGCAGGCCGGTGCGGCGTTCGAAGTGCTCCAACATCCTGGCGACCAGGGGTTCGCGCCGCGGGTCCACCGTCTGGATGCGCGCGGTGCCGTCCACGTGTACGACGGCGGGGATGCGCTCGCGCCACGGCTCGGCCACGTCGTGCACGAAGAGCATGTACGGGCTGGGCAGCGGCCCGTCGAAGATCTCGGCGGCCTGGTCGGCGAGCACCATGGGCGCCACCGGGCGGAACTGCTCGCGGCCCTTCACGTCGTTGAGCCGCTCAAGGTTGCCCGCGTGGCCGGGATGGGCCAGCAGCGACCGGTGTCCCAGGGCGCGCGGCCCGAACTCGGCGCGGCCCTGGAACCAGGCGACGACGGCGTTGTCCGCAAGAGCGTCGGCGACCGTGGCCGCGATGTCGGTGGGCCGCTCGTAGCTGACCGCGGCCCGCTTCAGCCACGCTTCCAGTTCGGCGTCCGACCAGCCCCGGCCGAGATCCGCCCCGGGTATCGGGCGCGGCCGGTCACCGCCGACCGCCGCGATCCGCAGCGCCGAGCCGAGCGCGGTCCCCGCGTCACCCGCGGCGGGCTGCACCCACACCCTGTCGAACGGGCCCTCGCGTGCGATGCGCGAGTTGGCGACGCAGTTGAGCGCCACGCCCCCGGCCATCGCCAGCAACCGGTCGTGAGTGCGGCCGTGCAGCCAGCGCACGAGGTCGAGGAGCACCTCCTCCAGCACCTTCTGGGCCGAGGCCGCGAGGTCGGCGTGCTGCTGGTGCCAGGCCTCGTCAGCGCGGCGCGGGTTGGCGAACTGCGCCCAGGGCACGCCGGTCGCGACGAACCCACCGTCACCGGTGGCGTAGACGTGTCGGCGCAGTTCGGCCGCCATGCGCGGGGTTCCGTAGGCGGCGAGTGCCATCACCTTGTACTCGTCGCTGGAACGCAGGAATCCCAGGTGCTGGGTGAGTTCCTCGTAGAGCAGCCCCAGGGAGTGCGGCAGGCGCTGGCTCGCCAACGGCTCCAGATGCCCTCCCGTGCGGCGCGCCGCCAGGTGGGAGGTGGACTCTCCGCGGCCGTCCAGCACGAGTACCGAGCAGGGGTCGGCCTCACCGTCCACGGCGTACGCGGCCGAGGCGGCGTGGGCTTCGTGGTGCGGCACGAACGACACCTGCTGCGGGTCGAGCCCGGGTAGCGCCTCGGCGAGGAACGCGGGCGCCTCGCGTGCGTACGTCTGCCGCAGATGGTCCCACGGGTCGTCCAGGCCCAACTCCGGTGCGCTGCTGGCCAGTTGCGGGTCGTAGGAGTAGCCGACCAGATCGATGTCCTGTGGTCGAAGACTCGCCTCCGACAGGCACCAGGCGATGGCGCGCTCCGGAAGTTCCCACGCCGAGAAGGGCACCGGCCGCTTGCCGTGCTTGCGCCGGGAGAACCGCTCCTCCTCCGCCGCGGCGACCACCCGCCCGTCGACGACGAGAGCCGCGGCGGGGTCGTGGAAGAGGGCGTTGACGCCCAGGATTCGCATGGCGGCGCCTTTCGTCTGCTGGCTGCTGACGGTCTGGAGCGAGGGTCGGTCGGTCAGGGCTCGGGATGGTCGCGGAACCACTCGACGGTGCGCGCCAGCCCCTCACGGGCGGATGTGCGCGGCTCCCACTGGAGCTTGTCGCGCGCCAGGCAGATGTCGGGACAGCGAACTGACGGATCGTCAGTCGGGCGCTCGATGAAGTGGATCCGTGACGGCGAGTCACACAACTCGATGACCAGCCGCGCCAGTTCGAGCATGCTCAGTTCGGTGGCGTTGCCGATGTTGATCGGGCCCGACAGGTCGGACGCCGCCACGGCCAGCACGCCTTCGACGGTGTCGTCGACGTAGGTGATGGACCGCGTCTGCCTGCCGTCGCCGGTGACGGTCAGCGGCTCACCGGCGAGTGCCTGCCGGATGAAGGTCGGTACGGCGCGGCCGTCGCGGGCCCGCATCCGTGGCCCGTACGCGTTGAACAGCCGCACGATCGCGGTGTCGACGCCGTGCACACCGGCCTCGGCCGTGGTGAGCGCCTCCGCGTACCGCTTCGCCTCGTCGTACACGCTCCGCGGGCCGACCGGATTGACGTTGCCCCAGTAGCTCTCGCTCTGCGGATGCTGCTGCGGGTCGCCGTACACCTCGGACGTCGAGGCGAACAGGAAGCGCGCCTGGTGCTCGCTGGCGAGCGCGAGTGCGTTGGCGGTGCCGAGGCTGCCCGCCTCAAGGGTGTGCAGCGGCAGCCTCAGGTAGTCGGCCGGTGAGGCGGGCGAGGCGAAGTGGAGCACCAGGTCCACCGGCTCCGGCACGCTGAACGGCTTGGTGACGTCGGCTCGCAGCAGGGTGAAGCCATCACGACCCGCCAAATGGGCGATGTTCGCGGGGGAACCCGTGCAGAAGTCGTCCACACAGATCACCCGCGTGCCCTGCTCGATGAGGGCCGTGCACAGATGGGAGCCGACAAACCCCGCTCCGCCGGTCACCACCGCCCTGGTCCACCGTCGCCTGGGAGTCGGCATGGCTTCCTCCTGGTCGGTAGAGCGCCTCGGCGCAGGCCGAGGCGGACTGGGGCCACCGTGATGGCGTCTGGTTACTCAGCCTGCGTGAATGTGCGCCGCTTCGCGACTTGAGGCGGTTTCGGCCGTTACGGCACGCGGTCGCGACGCCGCGCGGCAGCCGGTCACCGGGGCGCCGCCGATCGTCCGTGCCCGTCCGGGGTGGCGGCCGTCAGACGTCCAGCAGGACCTCTCTGCGCAGCCGGGCGCAGGTGTGGCTGATCAGCCGTGAGACGTGCATCTGCGAGATGCCCATGGTGTGCGCTATCTGGTCCTGCGTCATGTCGTGGAAGAAGCGCAGGTACAGGATGTGGCGCTCGCGCGCGGGCAGTCGCCGCAGACACGGCTTGACCGCTTCCCGGTCGATGACGTTCTCGGTGGCGGTGTCGGCGGCGCCCAACGCGTCGACCAGTGTGCAGCCGTCAGAGCCGGGCAGTTCGGCGTCCAGGGAGAGCGTCGAGAAGCTGTTGAGCGCCTCCTGGCCGAGCAGCACCTCGTCCTCGGTGAGCCCGCTGTGTGCGGCGATCTCCGCGACCGTCGGACCATGACTGTCCACGCCGTGCAGTAGTTCGAGCTCCGAGACGCGCACCTTGTTGCGCAGCTCCTGCACCCGGCGGGGGACGTGCAGATCCCACAGGTGGTCGCGGAAGTGCCGCTTGATCTCGCCCACCACGGTGGGGACGGCATAGCTCGGGAACGGACTGCCCCGCTCGGGGTCGTAGCGGTCGACCGCCTTCATCAAGCCCAGCGCCGCCACCTGCTGAAGGTCCTCCAGCGCTTCTCCGCGGTTGCGGAAGCGGTAGGCGAGCCGCTCGGCCATCGGGATCCAGGCGGTGATGACCTCCTGCCGCAGGGCGTCGCGTTCCGGCCCCTCGGGCAGCTGGGAGAGGCGGCGCAGCGCCCCGTAGGTGTCCGGCACGTCACGCCGCTCACGAGGTTCACCGACTCCGCTCGGCGCCGCGGCAACGCGCCGGGAGCGGGCGGGACTGTTGGGGCAGGGCGCACACGAACGAGGCATCGGTGTCACACAGCTCTCTGTAACGCGGGTCAACAGTCCATGCTGGTGTCCGGTTCGGGCGGGCCCTCGGGCCGCTTCTCAGCCCATCGTCCCTCAGGCACTCGGGGTTGTCCTTCTCACCGGCTGCCACCAGCCGTCTCCCTGCGCGACCGGGCCTGCGCCGCAGCTGTCGGCGTGTTGCCGCCGAAGGACCCCGGGACCATCGTGGGACAAGGGTTTGCGGCAAGCCGCCACCCGCCGACGGTGAGCGCCCGGGCGCGACGTGCCGAAGGAGTGCCCAGTGGTGCCTAACGACGAGTGCAGGCGAAGGGGCTGGAGTCGATTTCGTCGAGCAGTTGGCCGGGGCCCTCGTAGACCGCCAAGGCACCGGCGCGACGCAGATCGGCCTCCGGAACTCCGCCGGACAGCAGTGCGACGCAACCCACCGCCGCCTTGGCGGACGACCGCACGTCCCAAACGGTGTCGCCGACGAACAGGGCGTTGGCCGCGGACACCCCGGCCCGCTCCAGCGCCCGCTCGACCAGGTTCGGCGCGGGCTTGCTGGCATCCACGTCGTCCGCGCTCGTCGCCGCGGCGATGTACTCGTCGGCCCCGAGGGCGCGGCGCATCGCGTTGAGTTCGTACTCGCCCGCCGAGCTTGCCAGCAGAACCTGCCAACCGCGCTGGCTGACCGCACGCAGTAGGTCCGCAGCGCCACGCAGCGGCGGCAGGCGTTGGAGGTATGTCGCGAAGAGCGCCTTGTGCGCCTGGGCGATCTCGGCGTCCTGCCCGCTGTCTCGTTCCCCGCCCAGCAGGTGGGCGACGAGTTTGTCCGAGCCCATGCCCACCGTGCGGTGGATGGCCGCCATCGGCACTGTGTGCCCGGACTGACGGAACGCCTCCCACCAGGTGACGACATGGAGGTAGTTGGTGTCCACCAGCGTGCCGTCGACATCGAAGAGGGCGGCGCGACCCGCGTCGTCCCGTTGTGCGGCGCGCGCTTCGGCGGAATGCCTGGACAACCCGGCGTCACCGCCTTCCCGAGAGTCGAGTGTTGGCCATGCCTTCGTCCTTGGGCTAGTCGTGGTCCGGTCGGCCCGGATGACGCGACGCGGGCAGAGCGTCATTCGCCGGGCAAGACGTCGCGGCCGTCGGGCACCGCTCGTCCCGGCGGCCGCTTCCCCCTGGCACCCCTGTCCTGGCGGCCACCGCGCATCGGGTACCCCCGCGCGTGTAGCCCAAACCGGACCACCAGGGCAGGTGCGGGACCGGCGCGCCGTGCGCAAGAGAATCTCGTACTATCCGCGCCAAAGGAGCGCCGGTGGCTTACGCTCGTGGGTCAATGACGCTCTCCCCCTGGAACACCAAGCGGTTCAGGGCCGCTTCGGAGGACATGAACTCTCTGCTGGAGATCTGCCTGAAGGCCGTGATCGGCGGCCTGTTCGTGGTCTGCTTCGCTCTCGTGGCGGAAGCCGTGCAACCCAAGCGCCTGGCGGGCATCTTCGCGGCGGCGCCCTCGGTCGCGCTCGGCAGCCTGATCGTGACGGTCGCCGTCAAGGGGCACCACGACGCGGCGCTCGCCGCATGGGCGATGGGTGCCGGAGCGGTCGCCTTCACCGTGTACTGCCTCGTCAGCGTCCCGGCGCTGGGCAGGCTGGGAGCCCTCAAAGGCTCCGCCACAGCCATCGTGATGTGGTTCGTCGTGGCCGCTGCTGTCGCCTTCGCCGTGATGCCATGACCGCGTCGCCGAGCGGTGAGCGCCGTGCGGAACGGGAGCGCGCGGACCGGATCAGGGTGGACGTGCGCGCGGCTTGGCACATGCCACGCAAGGACCTGTTCATCCGCTTCGCCTTCGGGGCCGGGGTCTCCGCCGTGGCCGCGATCGTGTCGGCCACGGCGGGACCGTTCGCGGGCGGAGTCCTGCTGGCCTTCCCGGCCATCCTGCTGGCCAGCCTCACCCTCGTCGCCAAGGAGGAGGGTCTGGGACAGGCCCGCGACGACGCGCGCGGCGCCGCTCTGGGCACCCTCGGGCTGATCGCGTTCGCGGTGATCGCCGCGATCCTGCTGCCCCGTCACTCCGCATGGCTCGCTCTGGGCTCCGCCACCGCGGCCTGGGCGGTTGTCTCACTGCTCGGCTACGTTCTGCTCCGCGTGGCGGGCCACGGCGGCGACGAACGAACACGCGGGCGTTGATCGCTTGATGGTGGGGCGAACTGCGGTGAGCTGACCGCGGCCGCCACCGGGACACCGGCCCGGCCCGCTGGTACCGACGGTTCGCGCTCCGCACCCCTGACCGGGGGACTCTGGGACGGCGACTCGGTGTGTCGCGGCGTGGTGGAAAAAGGCACGCCAGCCTCGACACATGTCCAACGAGGGACAGTGGCTCGGCTCCTGAAGGCAGGTCGGATGGTGTGGTCTGCCCGACCCGCCGGAGCACCGGGCGGACGAGAAGGGAAGGGAGCGTCGGCCCCATGCGCGTATCCGTCATCGGCTGCGGTCACCTGGGCATCCCGCACGCCGTGGCGATGGCTGAGATCGGCCACCAGGTCGTCGGTGCCGACCTGGACCAGGCGAAGCTCGACCGGCTGAACGCGGGGGAGTGCCCCATCCACGAAGCGGGCCTGCCCGAACTGCTCGCCACCCACACGGCCTCCGGCCGTCTGCGCTTCACCACCGAGATCGCCGAGGTCGCAGCCTTCGCCGACGTGCACTTCCTCACCGTGGGCACCCCGATCGGCGCCGACGGCCGCAGCTACGACACCGGCCAGGTCTTCGGAGTGGCGCGCGCCCTCGCCCCGCATCTGACCCGTCCGTGTGTGATCGTCGGCAAGTCCACCGTCGCCGTGGGGACCACCCGTGACCTGGCCGCTCTCCTGGCCCGCCTTGCTCCGGCGGGGGAGGGCGTGGAGGTGGCGTGGAATCCGGAGTTCCTGCGCGAGGGTCATGCCGTGGAGGACAGCCGCCGCCCCGAGAGGATCATCGCCGGAGTGTCCTCACGCCACGCCGAGAGCGTGCTGCGCGAGGTGTACGCGCCGCTGCTGCGCGAGCAGATCCCGCTGTTCGTCACCGACCCGGCCACCGCGGAACTGATCAAAGGCGCGGCCAACACCTACCTCGCCATGAAGATCTCGTTCATCAACGGTGTGGCGGACATGTGCGCAGCAGCCGGGGCCGACATCGGGCAACTCACCGAAGCCCTGGGAGTGGACCCCCGCATCGGCCGACGCGGCCTCGACGCCGGACCCGGGTACGGCGGAGGCTGTCTGCCCAAGGATGTTCGCGCCTTCACCGCCACCGCACGCGCCCTCGGCGCCGCGGAGGCGGCGACGCTGCTGCGGGCGGTTGAACGAGTCAACGAGTCCCGCCCGGCCGCCGCGCTCACCTTGGTCGAAGAGACGCTGGGACGGCCGGTGAACGGTGTGAAGGCCACCGTGTGGGGCGCGTCCTTCAAGGCGGGCACCAACGACGTACGTGAGTCACCGGCGCTGGCCATCGCGGCCCTCATGCACCAGCGCGGCGCCAAGGTCACCGTCCACGACCCGTACGCCGTTCCCACCGCCCTCGTGCGGCAACCGGAACTCGACTACGTGGAGGGCCTGGAGGAGTCCGTCAAAGGTACGGAACTCGTTGTCCTGGCGACCGAATGGCCCAACTTCCGCGATGCCGATCCCGGGTCGCTCGTCGGCCTGGTCGCGGACCCCGTTCTGGTCGACCTCCGCAACCTGCTGGCGGCGGACGCCTGGCGCGAGGCCGGATGGACCGTACGGCAACTCGGCCGGCCGCCACGGGCGTGAAGGCAAGGCGGGAGTGCCTTCCACGGCGGATTCCTGGCGACGCACACGGGTACCGGTACCGGCGGCGGGTAGGCGGAGGTGCGGGATCGGAGCAGACCCCGCGGACTCCCGAAAACCGTAGGACCGGCCGGGCGGAAGAACAGCGACTGCTCCGGGGAGTCCGAGCGCGTGTCACACGCGAACGAGGCGAACGGCCAACACCCACGCAGGAGGAAATCATGACTACTGCCAAGGACATCATGCATCCGGGTGCGCAGTGGATAGACCGCGAGGAGTCGATCGACCAGGCCGCGCAGCTGATGGTACGGCTGGATGTCGGCGCGCTGCCGGTGAGCGATGAGAACGAGCGGCTGTGCGGCATCATCACCGACCGCGACATCGTCGTGAAGTGTGTCGCCAAGGGCCGCAATCCGGCCGAGACCAAGTGCGCCGACCTTTGTGAGGGAACCCCGCGCTGGGTGGACGCCAACGCGGACGTCAGCGAAGTACTGAACGAGATGGAAAGCCACCGGATCAAGCGGCTGCCCGTGATCGAGAACAAGCGACTGATCGGCATGATCAGTGAGGCGGACCTGGCCCAACACCTCACCGACGACCAGATCGCGGAGTTCGCCGAGACCGTCTACGCGAGGTAGGCCGACTGGCCGGATCGGCAAGCGGGCCGCGACAGCCGTCGCGGCACCACCCCGCCGGTGCCGCGACCGGACGGCAGCCGCGCGGTCAGGGTCAGCCGTTCGGAACGCGGCGGCGTGACGGTAGACGGCAATAGCCGTTGTGCCGCGGCGGTTGAGGCGGTAGAGCACAGCAGCCCGCCGGCGGCGGCCCGCGCTGTGTGTGGCGGCAATCCCCGCCCGCGGGCGGCGTATGCGGGCACCAATCGAGGCCGAACATCCGGCTGTTGGGGTTATGGCCGGGGCCGGTGCCGCCCTGGCACCTGTTCGGTGCCCCGGCTTCACTCGTGGCCGCGGGTGTACGAACCGGCCGCCGTCTCGATCCGCTGAACGAGTTCGAGGTCGAGATCAGTCAGGCCGCGGTCCGAGTGGACGGCGAAGCGCACCGTCCTGTCGCGGATGTCGATGTCGGGGCGGTCATCGAGCTTCTGGGTGTCGACCACGATCTCGTCGACGATGCGGACTGCTGTGGGGAAGTCGTGCGCCTCGACAGTGCGGCTCAGGGTGTTACCGTCCCTTCGCCAGTCCTTGAGACGGGCGTCGGACATGCGCTCCGCGATCTCGGTGTTGTCAAGCAATCTGGCCATGACGACCTCCTGCCGCTCGTGCTGGCCGGGATATCGACAACAGGCTTTTCTCCAGCATGATCTGGCCCGGTCAGGGCAGCAAGGTGAGCGCTTCGCGGGCAGATCGACGACTGCGCCCTGGAGAACCGCCCGAAAGTTCCCGCGGTCTCCGGCGGGCGCCAACCCGCCGCCGTGGCAGGCGAGTACGCGCCCGCGTCCGGTGTCCCGTCGATCTGCCGTCCGCGACGGGCGGTCAGTGCTTGAAGACGTCCTTTCCCTTCTCGCCGGCCTGCTTGGCGTCGCCCTTGACCTGCTCGGCCTTTCCCTTCGCCTTGAGGCTCTCGTTGCTCGTGGCTTCGCCCGCGGCTTCCTTGGTCTTGCCCTCAGCGGTTTTGGCGATGTTCCTGGCTTTCTTGCCGATGCCCATGTCACCCTCCGGACTCAGGTCGATACCCAGCCGACCACTGCCACGGCCGTGTATCGAGTTCTCTTGTGGCTGCCCGCATCCGCGTCGCCAGCCGTGCGGTCACTTTGAGCGAGCACTTGAGGCTCCTCGGTGAAACCGCGTCCACTACGAACGAATCGCTGCAAAATGCTTCATACTTGACTCTAGACCTGTTCTGCCCCGTGCTCATACGCCGATATGGCAGTGACAACGGGAGACGGGGCGGTCGTAGCGCGCTCAGCCGAAGTCACGCGGCTGCAGATCGCGGCATCCGTGAGTGGTGTCTCCGGCGGCGCATCGGTACTGATGCGGAAGGGGACAGAGCTGATGAAGAGCGGGCAGGTGGCCCTCGCGCTCGCGGGCGGCTACCTCTTGGGACGCTTCCACAAGATGCGGTTGGCGCTGGCAGTCGCCGGAGTGGCGGCGGGGAAGCGGCTCCGCCAGAACGGGGGCGGGCTCCCCACCGGGCTGCTGAAGTCACCGGAGATGGAACGGCTCGCCCAGGATATTCGCGGCGAGTTGCTGAAGGCTGGCCGGGCCGCGGCGGTCTCGGCGGTCGGCACTCGTATCAACGAGTTGAGCGACAGGATGGGAGAGCGCGCCGCGGCCATCCGGGAACCGCATGGCGAGGCCGAGGAAGGCGACGAGGAGGGCGAAGGGGCCCCCGACAAGGCCAAGGCTCGGCAGAGCAGTGGTGGGGGCAAGAGCCGCCGTGTCAGCCGCGGCAGGAGCGGGACCGAGGCTTCGACGAGGTCGAGAAGCTCCTCGCGAGCGTCCACGAAGCCTTCGTCCTCGGGCAGCCGAACGAAGCGGACGGCGCGCGAGGAGAAGTCCGGTAGCGGCACCGCCGGCAGGTCGACCAGGCAGAGCCGGGAGTGACGACCTATGGCTGAGCGTTCGGACAAGCGCACGGCGGGTGGAGTCGGCGGGCTCATCGAGGAACTGCCCACGGATCGTCTCCTCGACGAGACGCAGAACCTGATCACAGCGATGGGCGAGCGGGCCCTCTCCCGAGTCGCCGGGAAGATCGGAGACGCGACGGAGCGGTTGACCGACTACGCGGGCAACGGCGGTGGTCCGGGACTCGCCGCCCTGCTCACCGGCGGGCGCAGTCTGGCTGAGGGGAAATCGATGGTCACGTCGTTGCTGGGTGCGGGGCTGACCCAGGCCAAGGAGAAAGTGAAGGAAGCCGTCGGAGGCGGCCGCGACGGGGGCGGCGACAAGGGCAAGAAGATCAAGGTCACCAATATCGTCGAGAGCATCGATGTGGGAGTTCCGGTCTCACTGGCCTACAACCAGTGGACCCAGTTCGAGGACTTTCCGACCTTCATGAAGAAGGTGGAGAGCGTCAAGCAGCAGTCCGAAACCGAACTCGACTGGAAAGCCCAGGTCTTCTTCTCGCACCGCAAGTGGAAGTCCACAGTGGTCGAGCAGATGCCCGACGAGCGCATCATCTGGGAGTCGGAGGCGGAGAAGGGGCATGTCGACGGCGCGGTCACCTTCCACGAGCTGACGCCCGACCTGACCAAGATCGTCCTTGTTCTCGAGTACCACCCCCAGGGCTTTTTTGAGCGGACCGGGAACATATGGCGGGCCCAGGGACGGCGGGTGCG
Organism: Streptomyces sp. PLK1-5; assembly: GCA_037034305.1. Lineage (GTDB taxonomy): Bacteria > Actinomycetota > Actinomycetes > Streptomycetales > Streptomycetaceae > Streptantibioticus_A. The sequence continues at coordinate 116,511 of JBAGJY010000002.1, read as the reverse complement.
GCTGGAACTCAAGCACTTCCAGCGTCACGTCATGACCAAGGCGATATTGAACCCCGACGAAATCCACGGATGGCGGGGCGAGGTGCTCGACGGAGAGGTCGTGCGCAGCGACGAGGAGGTGCGGGAGGAAGAAGGCCGGGACGAGGGCGAACCCTCCGCCGAGGAGGAGGAACACGGCAAGGGCCGCGAGGAGGACGAGGAGAGCGGCGAGGAGGACGAGGAGAGCGGCGAGGAGGACGAGGACCGCGACGAGGAGGACGAGGAGGACGAGGAGGGCGACGAACAAGAGGCAGAGGGTGAACAAGCGCCCGAGGACGACGCTGAGGCCGAGGATGAGCGGGCGCGACGTCCGCATCGCCGGTCCGCGGAGAGGGCCCGGTGAGGGCGATGACCGTAGCTAGCCGCCAGGGGCAGTACCTGGACAGGCCCTCAGGGGGCGGTCTGGTCGACGTGATCGACCTGATCCTGGACAAGGGCCTGGTGATCGATGTCTATGTCCGGGTCTCCCTGGTCGGCATCGAACTTCTCACGATAGACGCGCGAATCGTGGTGGCCAGTGTTGACACGTATCTGCGTTTCGCCGAGGCCGTCAACCGCCTCGACCTCGCCCGCAGCGGAACCGAGACACGCGGCCTGCCCGGAATGATGGAGGAGATCCGCGAGGGAGGTGCCGAGCACAAGACGAAGGGCGTTCTGGAAGGCGTCAAGGACACGGTGGGCAACGTCCTCGGTCGCGGCGACGACGGAGAGGACGAGGAGGAGGACGAGGACGAGGGCGAGCGTGAGGCGCAGCACGAGGAGCGCCCCCGAGAAAGGTCCAGGCCCATGAGCCGCAAGGACCGCGAACGGTGACCGCGGGGCCGACACTGGACACTGGGAGGCTGTTATGGGCGCGTGCTACGTGTACGGCGTGGTCCGTGAGTCCGACACCACCACCACGCTCGACGATCTGCCCGCGGTCGGTGATCCGAAGGCTTCCGTGACCTTCGTCCCGCACCGCGACATCGCCGCGGTGGTGAGCCAGGTGCCCACCGACCGGGCACTCGGCGCACCGGCGGACCTACAGGCCCATGCGGCGGTGCTCAACACGCTGGCCGCCGCGGAGGCACCCGTGCTCCCGTTCCGCTTCGGCACCGTGCTGGAGGACGCCCGGTCGGTCGCGGACGACGTCCTCACCAGCGGCTACGAGGCCTTTGCCACCGCCCTGGAGCGGCTGAAAGGCCATGCGCAGTTCACCTTGAAGGCGGAGTACGACCAGGAGGCGGTACTGCGTGAAGTGCTGGAAGAGCGGCCCGACATAGGGGAGTTGCGGCAGAAGGTGCACACGCTGCCCGATGACGCGGCCTACTACCAGAGGGTCGAGCTGGGTCAACTCGTCGCGGACGCCATCGCCGTCAAGCGCGACGCGGACTCGGCCGAGATCCATCGGCGTCTGGCGCCCTCGGCGGTCGCGACGGCCGCGTCGGAGCCCTCTTCGGAGGACGGCCTGGTGAACGCGTCGTTCTTGGTGGAGAACACCCGCCGAGCGGACTTCGAGCGCGCCGCGGAGGATCTGGCCCGTCATTGGCACGGCAGGGTACGGCTTCAGCTTCTGGGGCCGATCGCGCCGTACGACTTCGTCGCGGACGCCATGGGCGAACGTGGGGAGGAAGGCTAGGCATGGGCTTGATCACCGGACTGCTGACCCTGCCGCTCGCCCCGGTCCGCGGCGTGGTCTGGGTCGCCGAGCAGGTGCGCGACGAGGCGCTTCGGCGGATGGACGACCCGACGGCGCTGCGTCGGCGCCTGGCCGAGGTCGAGCGGGCACGGGACGCCGGACAGATCGATGAGGAGGAGGCGGCTCGCCTGCAAGAGGATCTCGTCCGCCGCCTGCTGGCGTCCGGGCCGCCGGTCGGCGGACTGGAGGTGTGAGTCGTGCCCCGGGACAGCCGTGAGGCCCGGAGCGAATCCTCGCGGCACCGCCGGAGCAGTCACGACACACCCCGCCCCGCGCCCCGCGAGAAGAAGGAGGCGCAAGCCCGAGCGGAGGACGACGAACGAAGGCCCCGGCGAGCAGGCTCGCAGGCCGCCGAACGCAACGAGGACGAACGTGAGGACAGGACCGACAGGGGGCACACACGCCAGCACTCGGCGATCACGGCAGGACAGTCCGCGAGGTACGCGGCCGAGCACGTGGCGGGCCTGACCGGACGGCAGCCCGAGAGCGTGACGTCGGTGGAACGAACCGACAACGGATGGTGCGTCGGCATCGAGGTCGTCGAGTCCCGCCGGATCCCGGACTCCACGGACATCCTCGCGGTGTACCGCGTCGAGGTGGACGACGGTGGCGAACTCATCTCGTACCGCCGTGCCGAGCGCTACTACCGCGGCCGAGCAGAGGAGAAGTGAGGCGTGAGTCAGCAGCCGGTATGGAGCGGTGCCAGCAGAAACGCGCGGGAGGTGGCCCACCCGCAGTCGGCGAACCTGGCCGACATCCTTGAACGTGTCCTCGACAAAGGGATCGTCATCGCCGGGGACATCCGGATCAACCTGCTCGACATCGAGCTTCTGACCATCAAGATCCGGCTGATCGTGGCCTCCGTCGACCGGGCCCGCGAGATGGGCATCGACTGGTGGGAACACGACCCCTCGCTCTCTTCCGGACAGCGCGATGTGCTGGAGGAGAACCGCCGCCTGCGCCAGCGCATCGGCGAACTCCAGGCCGGTCGGGACAGCCTGCCCGACGGCGCGGTCGGGCCCGGTCACCCACACGGCGAGGAAGCGACGCCACACCGCCGCTTGGAGGACGAGGAGAGCGACGAGGGCAGCGGAGGCGGGTCACCATGACCGAAGCCTGCGCGGTATGGCTCTACGCACTGGTCCCCGCCACTCAGCGGCTCGAAGCCGCCGAACTGACCGGCGTCGCGGGCGGACAGGTACGCCTCGTCGCGGGGGAGAGTATCTCGGCCGTGGTCGGGTCCGTTCCGTTGAGCGACTTCGCGGAAGAGCCCCTGAAGAACCACCTGGAGGATCTGACCTGGCTGGAGCAGACCGCCCGCGCCCATCACGACGTCATCGACGCGGTCGGCAGCACAGGAGACGTGGTGCCTTTGCGATTCGCCACCATCTACCACGACGACTCCGCGGTCGAAGAAGTGCTGAAGGAACGGGAAGCCGACTTCAGGGCGGCTCTGGAACGCGTCAGGCAGCGGACCGAGTGGGGCGTGAAGGGGTATGTCGACCCCGACGCGCTCGCTGAGGGCTCCGGCGAGGCCGACGCGCAGGACGCCAGCCCCGGGACCGCCTACCTCCTGCGGCGCAGAGCACACAGGCAGGGACAGCAGGACGCGCAGCAGCGCGCGCTGCGGTGGGCGCAGGACATCCGGACCGCGCTGGACGAGGTGGCCGTCCGCAGCGCACAGCACGCCCCGCAGGACGCGCGACTCGCCCAGTACCGGGGCTGGATGATCCTCAACGACTCCTACCTGGTCGACGACGAGCGCGCCGATGAGTTCGCGGCGCGGGTCACGTCGTGCGCGGAGCGGTTCTCCGAGGTGCGACTGGAACTCAGCGGCCCCTGGCCCGCCTACTCCTTCACGGCGGAAGACGAAGTTCCGCAGGGCGGAGGGAACACGTGAGTACCTCGCGCGCCGAGCGCCTGGCCGGCTCAACGCCCCCGGCACTGCGGGGCAGGCAGGTGGCCCTGGTCGATCTGCTGGACCGGGTGCTGGCCGGTGGCGTTGTCATCGCCGGAGAAGTCACCTTGTGCATCGCCGATGTCGACCTCGTGCGCATCTCCCTTCGCGCGCTCGTGGCTTCGGTACGCGCGGCTTCGAGGCCGGACGGTGACCGTGCCGTCGGGGAACTCCCCGATCGCGCCATCGAGGAACTCCCCGAAGGAACCGGCCGGTGACCGGGGTACCCGCCAACGAGCCGTGGCGCGGTCCGCCAGCCGACGACGGCAACGAGAGCCAACGGCGAAGGCTGCGTGAACTGAGCGACGCCGCGCGCCCAACCGATGACGACCGCGAGAGCGGCGTGCGCCGGCGCGTCATCATGGACCGCGAGTCGGTCGAGCGCGGGCTGGCGGGATTGGTCCTGACCATCATCGAGCTCCTGCGTCAGTTGATGGAGCGTCAGGCGATCCGGCGCATCGACCAGGGTGACCTCAGCGACCAGCAGGTGGAGGAGATGGGACTTACCCTGATGGCGTTGGAAGAGCGCATGACCGAACTACGCGAGCACTTCGGCCTGTCACCGGAGGACCTGAACATCGACCTCGGCCCCCTGGGCCCCCTCCTGCCATGGGAGACGGGACCCGAATGAGCCCGGGGTGTCGTCGGCCCTTCGCGGATCACCGGATGCCGTCCGCTCCTCCTACTGGCACACCGCATACCCGGGGACGGACGGCCACCGGACGGTGAGTACGACCGACTCCTCCTCGGCGACCCAGGAGTGGTCCACTCCCTGGCCCCACACGACGTAGTCGCCCTGCCGCTCCAGCAGGACGCTCCGGCCGGGGAGTTCGACGCGGAAGCGACCGCTGATGAGGACGAGGAGAGCGGTGCGCTTCTCGCCGCGCACCCACTGCGCCCGCTCCTCGCCCGGCGGATGGACACCCCACTTGATCTCCACGGCGTCACTGTGCCGCGGGTCGTCGGCGTCCTTGAAGTGCCCCAGCAGCCATCCCCGGTCAAGTGCCGCGTCCTTGCCCGCGTTTCCCACGTACACGTCGTCGCTCATGTGCCGGGACGCTAACATCCGGCCCTCGTCCGCCCACAACGCGGCAAGTGCTTCGCCCGCCCCTCACCAACACATCCGCGAGCCACAGGACGGCTGGTGTTCGGCAGGCATGATGACGTGCCTCAGCCCGTCCGTACCGGCCGACGCAGAAGGAACACCCCCACACCGGCCGAGAGCAGGACCACGCACCCGGCGAAGACCAGACCGGCGCCGCGCAGTCCCAAGGCCAGAGTGAGGGCCCCGACTCCGACCACGGGCAAGGAGATCCCCACGTAGGCGACGACGAAGAAGGCCGAGATCGTCGCGCCACGGCGCTGGTCCGGAGCCGCCGCACTCACGCTGGTCAGGCCGGCACGGAACGCCAGACCCTGGCCGAGCCCCCCGACCACCGCGCCGACCACCAGCACCGGCAGCGATGCCATCAGCAGGGAGGACGCGACCAGTGCCATACCGGTGGTCAGCACCAGGCACCCGATGGGCAGCGCGCGCCGCGCGCCCACCCGGCCCGTCGCGAACTGACCGACTGTCGACGAGCAGAACACGGAGAAGACAACCACGCCGGAAACGGCCAGGTTGTGCACGCCCAGGGTCTGCGTGAGGAAGCTCGGTGCCACCGCGGTGAACAGTCCGAGCAGCGAGAAGCCGGCGAGCGCGGCCAGTCCGGCTGGCATGAACGCCTCACGTGTCCGCGGGGGTACGACCATGCCCTGCGGGCGCAGAGGCGGTCGAGGAGTGCGGCGCGCCACTGTCTCGGGCAGTGCGACCGTGACGGCGAAGGCCGCCACGAGCAACGCGATGTGCACCAGGAAGGGCAGTCGCAGCGGCCACGGCGCGTACTGCGCCAGGACTCCCGACAACACCGGACCGCAGCCCAGGCCGCCCATGTTGGCGGCCGTGGCGGCGAATCCCGCCCGTCCGCCCAGCCTCGGGGGCGCCAGTTCCAGTACGGCGGCTGTCGCGGCCCCGCTGAACAGTCCCGCGGCGGCTCCCGAAAGCAGCCGTCCCACGAACAGCAGCGGCAGCCCCTCCTCGGACAGGAAGCACACCGCACTCAGGACGGACAACCCCACAGCGACCAGCAGCACCGGCCGTCGGCCCAGAACGTCGGAGAAGTCACCGGCGACCAGCAGTGTGGCGATCACCCCCAGCGCGTAGACCGCGAAGACGACCGTCACCATCAGTTCGGAGAAGCCGATCTGCTGCCGGTACAGGCCGTACAGCGGCGTCGGCAGCGTGGTCCCCGCCATGCCGACCGCGAAGACCGCCGCGGCCGCGAGGTACCAGCCCCGGGCACGGCGGCCTCCCGTGTCCTCCACGCCCGTGTCCTCGCCCGGCCCGGACGGCACACCTAGATCCCCACGTCGCGTACGCCCGCGAACACCCGGGCGGCCAGCTCGGTGAGCTCGTCGGCGTCACGTGCGTTGTCCTGCAAGTCCAGCAGCACCTCGTCAGCGCCCACCGCGGCGTGTGCGGCCAGGTCCTGCACGATCTGCTCGACCGTGCCCGTGAACGGCTGGCGTTGGCCGTCGTCGACCGGCTCCCGGGTGAGCCGCACGTTCGCCCGTACGCACAGCTTCAGCGCGTGCTCGTCCCGGCCGTACGACGCGGCCAGTTCGGTCAGTTGCCGCCAGCGGGACGCCAGTTGGCCGGGCGGCAGCCCCGTGGGCATCCAGCCGTCGGCGCGGCGGGCCACGCGGTCCAGTGCCTTGCGGTTGGCGGCCGCCAGGTAGACCGGGATGGCTGCCGCGGGCTTCGGCCCGACCTCGGCCTCGTTGACCACGGTCCAAGCACCCTGGTACGAAACGGGGTTCGGGCCCCAGACCGCCGCACAGACGTCAAGGAGTTCCTCCAGCACCCGCCCGCGCTCCGGGAACGGGGCGAAGGACGCCGCCGCGTACTCATCCAGCGACCAGCCGGTGCCGAACCCCGCCACCACCCGGCCGCCGCTCGCCGCGTCCAACGTGGCGAGGGTACGGGCGAGTTGGAGCGGCACATGCAGCGGTGCGATCAGCACGCTGCTGCCCAGCCGGGCCCGTTCGGTCGCCGCGGCGGCGAGCGACAGCACCACCAGCGGATCCGCCACCGAGCGGTACGAGTCGGGCCACGCCAGGCCGGGGATCGAGTACAGCCCCTGTCGCGGTCGCTCCGGGAACAGGACCCGTTCGAAAACCCACAGGCTGTCGTAGCCGATCCGCTCCGCCGCCCGCGCCACCTCGGCGACATCACGTGCCACGTCGTACCGCTTCAGTTGCGGTAGTCCGACTCCCAGCCTGATCGTCATGAGCTGATCCTCCACCGACAGTCCGCAAACCGCGGCCCACCGCACCCGTCCGGGTTCCGCCGTCCGGACGAGCGCCGCCCCGCGGCGCGGAGGTCAGCACGGCACCCGGTGCGGCGAACGACGCGCCGGTCAGCCGTAGTGGTAGCGGCTGGGCGGGAAGTAGATCCACCGAGGGGGACTGTCGAGGTACTTCACCAGCAGCACCGGACGGCGCCTGAAGAAGCCGATGATCCGCATCTCCAGGCCGTCGCTGGTCTCCTCCGGATAGTTGACGTCCAGGAAGGTGTCGATCTTGTTGTCCGCGGTCGTCACGATGATCGCTCGCGGCCCGCGCCGACAGTTGCTCAGGAGCGCCGCCCGGTCACTGGAGAGCCGCACCCTGATGACCGGACAGCGGATGAGACCGCCGCCCGGGCGCCCGTTACGGCGCGAAGGAGGCGCCTTGGCGGTCCCGTGCACCGAGGCGGCGGCTGACGCGTGCCGTGTGGGAACGGCCGGGGTGCCGGCGTGGGCCGCCGGAGGGGCGGCGAGGGCGATGACCGCTCCTGCCAGCGGGGCGGCGACCCAGGTGCGAGCGCTCATGGCGATGACCTCCTCGGGCGGCGGACGCAGGCGAGCACCTGCTGAACGCGGGAGGATCCGCGCCCTAGGCACGAGCTAACGGGAGTTCGGACCCCGTCGCAGCTTGATGGCCGCCCTCCGGGCGGCTCCCTGGTCACCCGACCAGAGCAGTCCCGGGCCGTTCCCACGGGCTACCGTGACGGCCGACCGGAATGGTTTCACCCGGTCGGTGGGACGCCAGGTGGATGTCCCGACGGCTCGCCAGTTCTGGACGGTGGGCTGTCAGCAGACGTCGCGTGGGCTGCGTGCGTCCGCGCAGGGGCGTGGGCGGGCGCTTGGTCGGCGGTGGCCGCCCGCCGTGGAGTGAGACGTTACGGCGGGTCAGCGCGACGGGGTACACACCGCGGTGAGTACCAGCGCCGTGTAGTGCATCGGGAAGCTGCCGCCCATCGCGTCGACGGCGCCGCCGATGCCGGTGAGCAGCAGGTTCAGTTCATGCGGGGGGAGTTGGCCGTGGCCGCCGAAGGTCGGCAGTTGGTCCAGCCACTCCTCGCGGGTGTAGACCCGGTGCCAGTCGAAGCGCCACTCCCGCGGCTCGCTGAACGTGCCTGACCGCCGGATCCCGTCGGCGGCCCCGGCGCACACGCCCGCATGGCTGGCCGGGCCCGCCATCGCGCGCTGGTAGACCGGGGAGTCCGGCAGAACCCGTGCGTACACCGCGCTGAAGGCGTCGGCCACTTCGGGCGTGGGCCGGAGGGCGTTCCAGAACAGCGCCAGCCGTCCGCCGGGCCGCAGTACCCGGGCGGCTTTGGCCGCGCCTGCCAGCGGATCGATCCAGTGCCAGCTCGTCCCGGCGACGACCAGGTCGAAGGTCCGGTCGGCCGGGTCCCAGTCCTCGAACCTGGCGATCTCGACGGGGAGGCCCTTGCGGCGGGCGAACTCGGCCATCCGCGCGTCCGGTTCGACCCCGAGTACCCGGCAGCCGATCGCCTGGAACGCCCGGCTGGCGATGCCGGTGCCCGCGCCCACGTCGAGGACGTCGCGGCCGGGGCTGGTGGAGGCGATCCGCTCCACCATGGCGTCGGGGTAGCGGGGCCTGGTCCGGTCGTAGCGTTCGGCGTCCGCGCCGAAGGACTCCGCTACCTTTCGCTGCGTATGAGACTCGTTTCCGGTGAGGCGCGCACTGCGTCCCGAAGGTAGAGTGGGCATGTGCCCACTTTAAGTGGGCGCACGCCCACTCGTCCAGGGGCGGGTGCGGTGTGCGGGGAGGGTGAGGTTGCAGTGCCAACAGGGATCGCCATACGCGACGCGCGCGAGCAGCTGTTCGACGCCGCGGAGCGCGTCCTGCTACAGAACGGGGCGAACGCGCTGACCAGTCGAGCGGTCACCACCGAAGCGGGAGTCGCCAAGGGACTCCTGCACCGTCGCTTCGAGGACTTCGACGCCTTTCTCGCCGAGTTCGTACTGGACCGCATCGGCCGGATCGAGGCCCAGGACACCGCTTTGATCCGGTCCGCCGGAACCGGCACCGTCATCGGCAACCTCACCGCCGCGCTGACCGAGCTGTTCGGCTCGATCGCCCTGAGGATCGTCGGTCTGGTGATCTCCCGGGACGCCCTGCGCGCCCGGCTCCGCCAGGCCAGGGGACAAGGCGTCCCGGTCCTGGGGGAGGCCACGGGCATGGTCGCCCGCTACCTCACCGCCGAGCGGGACCTGGGCCGCATCGCGGCGGACGCCGACGTCGACACCCTCGCGCCCACGCTGATCGGGGCCGCGCACCTGCTGTTCGCCGGTCGGGAGGGCGCGCCGCTGGAGGCCGGAGCCGTCGAGAAGTGTGTGACCGCGGTCGTCGGCGACGTGGCGAGGTAACCGGGACCTCGTGGGGGAGACGGACGCCGGAACCACCGCGCTGACGCGGCGTCGACATGGACGGCGAACCCCGGGCAACGCCGCGTCGTGCTACTAGTGCTGACTGTCCTTCGGCGAGCTGCTCCTCGCGATGCCGAGGACCTGTTCCGCCGTCGTCCAGTCGTGGGCGATCGCCTGCTGGGCGGCGGACAGGGTGACCTGGTTCTTGCAGACGGCGGAGTGCAGCCGGGCCTCGACCTTGTCCTTGTCGTTGTTGGGGCCCGAGCCGGGGGTGTGGCCCGGGGACGGGGGCTCGACCCACAGATTGCGGGCGTCGTTGGGGTCGCCGCCGAGTTCCAGGCTGACCAGGTGGTCGTACTCCGCGTCACGCAGCGACTTGGTGTAGCCGTAGGACCTGGCGTTGGCTTCCTTCTCACGACTGGTGATGCCCACCGGCGGGCGGATTCCGGAGGTGTAGCCGGAGCGGCAGATCGTGGCCGCCAGCGTCGCCTGGGTGACCTTGGGGTTGAGCGCCCCCGGGGTGCAGGACGGATCGGGCAGCGGCTGGCCGTGCTCGTAGCGGAAGTGGCAGGACCCCGCCGCGGGCTGCGGCTGTACGCGGTAGGCGGGCTGTGGACCGGGACCCTGCGGAACCGGGCCGCTGGCGCCGGACGGAGCCGCCGCGGACGGTACCGCGCCCTTGTCGCCGTTGCCCTGCTGGCCAGTTGACCCCTTCGAGCCGGAACAGGAGGCGAGCAGCAGCGCCGATGCCAGGACCAGCAGCGTGCGGCGGATGGTGGCGGACACGGTGACTCTTCCCCTCCCGGCCGGGCGGATCGGACCGCTCCGAGACTGCCCGCCAGCTGTTGTCCGGAACCGGCCGGTGCGCCGCCGCGCCCCCGCACCGGCAACGGTCGGCCATCGTACGCCGGAGCCGCCCCCCGCCGTTAACTGACGGCTCCTCAGCCAACCCGCAGGTCCTGGCACGGTGTTCGCCGACCGGAAAGCCGACCGGTCCGGGAGCTGTGGGGTGTGGGCCACACCCCGTGACGGACGGCCCCTGATCGGGCATACTCCAACCGCCACAAGCCGCTGATCAGCCACGACCGCAACCCGGTGGGCGATCATCGGCTTGGGTAATCCATCGCGGCGGCGTCGGCCACCCCCCTGCGTCCGCCGCCGACCCGCCCGACAGGGAGGAGCGCCGCCATGCCATACGACGGCCCGCAGCCGGTCGACCGACAACTGCCTACCGAGGAGGCCCGCGATCTTCTCGGACTCACCCGCGACCTCGCCGCGCGGGAGATCCGGCCCAGGGCCGCCGAGGAGGAGGATGCGGGGAGCTTCCCGCGCGACACCTTCGCCACCATCGGCGCCGCCGGTCTGCTCGGTCTGCCGTACCCGGAGGAGTACGGCGGCGGTGAGCAGCCGTACGAGGTGTACCTCCAGGTGCTGGAGGAGCTGGCGGCGGCCCGGCTCACCGTCGGCCTCGGCACCAGCGTGCACACCCTGGCCTGCCACGCCGTCGCCCAATTCGGCAGCAAGGAGCAGCGCGGCGAGCACCTACCGGCGATGCTCGGCGGCTCACTGCTCGGCGCGTACTGCCTGTCCGAGCCCGCCTCCGGCTCCGATGCCGCCAGCCTGCGCACCCGGGCGGTCCGGGACGGCGACGAGTGGGTGATCAACGGCACGAAGGCATGGATCACCCACGGCGGCGTGGCCGACTTCTACACCGTGCTGGCCCGCACCGGCGGCGAGGGCCCCCGCGGCATCACCACCTTCCTGGTGCCGGGCGACGCGGCGGGGCTGAGCGCCGCCGCGCCGGAGCGGAAGATGGGACTCAAGGGCTCGCCCACCGCCCAGTTGCACTTCGACGGTGTGCGGGTGCCGGACGCCCGGCGCATCGGTGAGGAGGGCCAGGGCTTCACCATCGCCCTGTCCGCCCTTGACTCCGGCCGCCTGGGCATCGCGGCCTGCGCCATCGGCGTCGCACAGGCCGCGCTTGACGAGGCGTTGGCGTTCACCGCGCAGCGTCAGCAGTTCGGACGGCCGCTGGTGGACTTCCAGGGCCTGCGGTTCATGCTCGCCGACATGGCGACCGGCATCGAGGCGGGCCGCGCGCTGTACCTGGCCGCCGCCCGGCTGCGGGACGCCGGTCAGCCGTTCAGCAAGCAGGCGGCGATGGCCAAGCTGTACTGCACGGACACCGCGATGCGGGTGACCACCGACGCGGTCCAACTCCTCGGCGGATACGGCTACACGGCCGACTTCCCCACCGAGCGCTACATGCGCGAGGCGAAGGTGCTGCAGATCGTCGAGGGCACCAACCAGATCCAACGCATGGTCGTCGCACGCCACTTGGCGGGACCGGAAGGCCGCTAGGCGCTCCGCTGGGGGCGCGCGGGGGGTGCCGTCGATCGTCCGCGGCGCCGTCGTCGCTGGTCGCGCGGTTCCCCGCGCCCCTTCAGGGCGCTACCGGCCGGGGGCCCGCGGGGCCCCCGGGGGGCCGACCCGCTACCGCCGAGGGCCGCCGAGCCCTTGGCGGTTCGCGTGCGAGAAAGGCTGGGTCCGCCAGTCGAGCCCCTCCGGGAGGGTGAGCAGTGACGTCACGTCCTGCTCGTCCGCCCCGTCGTCGTCGACCGGCGCCGCGTCCTCGACGGCACTGCCGGAACCCGCGCACACCGTGAGGCCGAACGGATTCCACGGGGTCGCGCACAGGGCGTGCTCCGGCAGCACCTCCTCGTCCGCGAGCAGGGCGATGGGGCGGCCGCACTGCGGGCAGCGCACCCGGAAGATGCCGTAGAACTCGTCGTCCCCGTCCCCGAACGCCTCCGTGGCGTCCTCCTCCACACCGCCGTCGACGTCCTGTGCGACGTCCTCGGCGAAGTCCTCGTCGAGCACCGGTTGCCGCTTGCCTGCGCGCATGGTGGATCTCCCCCTGTGACACCCTCTGGTGGGACGGCCCCGGCTCGTAGCCACGGGCCTGAGCTGAGCATTTCCCGTCGGTCCCGGCCGATAATCGCAACGCCGCCGACGACCGGTGGCACGGACTGTGGCGTTAATCACACGAGGGGGCGCACGGGGCGCATGGGTTCCGCTCGTTGTGCCTGAGCGGCGTGGTGGCAGTAGGTTGATCGGTCGTGGAGGAGTTGGACCGGCAGATCGTGGAATTGCTCGTCGCCGACGGGCGGATGAGCTACACCGACCTGGGCAGGGCCACCGGCCTGTCCACCTCGGCGGTGCACCAACGGGTACGGCGGCTGGAGCAGCGCGGAGTGATCCGCGGCTACGCGGCGATCGTCGACCCGGAAGCGGTCGGCCTGCCGCTGACCGCGTTCATCTCGGTGGCGCCGTTCGACCCCAGCGCGCCCGACGACATCGCGGACCGGCTCGCCGACGTACCGGAGATCGAGGCCTGCCACAGCGTCGCCGGTGAGGAGAACTACATCCTCAAGGTGCGCGTCGCCACGCCCGGTGCGCTGGAACACCTGCTGGCCCGGATCCGCAGCCTGGCGGGCGTGTCGACGCGCACCACCGTCGTGCTGTCCACGCCGTACGAGGCCCGGCCGCCGCACCTGTAGCCACCCTGGCGCAGGCGGCCGGACCGCGGGCGCCAGACTGGTGACCATGAACGAGCGCACCCCGGGCACCGTGCTGCTGCGCGGCGGCACCGTGTACAGCCCCGCCGACCCCTTCGCCACCGCCATGGTCGTGGAGGGCGGCACCGTCGCCTGGATCGGTTCGGAAGGCGCGGCCGACGGCTTCGCCGACTCGGTGGACGAGGTCGTGCCGCTGGACGGCGCGCTCGTCACCCCGGCGTTCACCGACGCCCATGTGCACACCACGGCCACCGGTCTGGCGCTGACCGGCCTGGACCTGGCCGCCGCCCGCGACCTCGACGACGCGCTCGCCCGGGTCACCGGGTACGCGGCCGAGCACCCCGGACACCGTGTGCTGCTCGGCCACGGCTGGGACGCCGCCCGCTGGCCAGGCTCGCGCCCCCCGGCCCGCGCCGAACTCGACGCCGCCACCGGCGGCAGGCCGCTGTACCTGACCCGCGCGGACATGCACTCCGCCGTGGTGAGCACCGCGATGCTCGATCTGGTCCCGGGCGTGGAGCGACTGACCGGCTACCACCCCGAGGGGCCGCTGACCCGCGACGCTCACCACGCCGTGCGCCGGGCCGCGCAGGACGCCATCGCGCCCGAGCAGCGCCGCGACGCCCAGCGGGCCGCGCTGCGCCGGGCCGCCTCGCTCGGCATCGGCGCGCTGCACGAGTGCGCGGGCCCGCAGATCAGCGGCGAGGACGACCTGACCGGACTGCTGCGGCTGGCCGCCGAGGAGCCCGGGCCACGGCTGCTGGCCTACTGGGCGGAGGCGGCGCTGCCCGGCACGGACGGTGTGCTGGACCGGGTCCGGGACCTCGGCGCGCTGGGCGCGGCGGGGGACCTGTTCGCCGACGGGGCGCTGGGCTCGCACACCGCCTGCCTGCACCAGCGGTACGCCGACGCCGACCACACCGGCAGCGCCTATCTGACCGCCGAACAGATCGCCCAGCATGTGGGCGCCTGCACCGAGGCCGGGTTGCAGGCCGGGTTCCACGCCATCGGCGACGCCGCGATCACCGCGGTGATCGCGGGAGTGCGCGCCGCCGCCGAACGGCTGGGGATCGACCGGGTGCGGGCGGCCCGGCACCGGGTGGAGCACGCCGAGATGCTGGACGAGGCCGCCATCGCGGCCTTCGCCGACCTCGGGCTGGTCGCCTCCGTACAGCCCGCCTTCGACGCGGCCTGGGGCGGGACGGACGGGATGTACGCCACCCGGCTCGGCGCCGAGCGGGCGCGCACCCTCAATCCGTACGCGGCGATGCTCAGGGCCGGGGTGCCACTCGCGCTGGGCTCGGACAGCCCGGTCACCCCGCTCGACCCGTGGGGGACCGTGCGCGCCGCCGCCTTCCACCGCACGCCCGAGCACCGGGTCTCGGTACGCGCCGCCTTCACCGCGCACACCCGCGGCGGCTGGCGGGCGGCCCGCCGGGACGACGCCGGGGTGCTGGTGCCGGGCGCTCCGGCCGACTACGCGGTGTGGCGGGCGGGCGAACTGGTGGTTCAGACGCCCGACGAGCGGGTGGCGAACTGGTCGACCGACCCCCGCTCCGGCACCCCTGGCCTGCCCGATCTCACGCCGGGCGAGCCGCTGCCGAGCTGTGTGCGCACCGTGGTCGGCGGACGGACGATCTTCGAGCGGCCGAACGAGTGACGCCCTTGGCCGCCGTACCGCCGAACGATGCCCCCTCGGCCTGTCGCGTCCCGGCCGGCGGTCCCGCACTGACCTGCTGATTTGCCGAATTGCCGCAGGTCACACAGGTGTTGACAGGCTGCGGTCGCGGGCGAGTAGGTTCGGCCGAGTCCACCAGGACGACCGACCGGGATCCTCCGTGTCTTCCGTCTACCGCCGCTGGGCCATGGGGTGGCGCGCCGCACGGGCGCACCGCCGCTGGGAGCCAGGTCCAGCGCCCGCGGCACGGAACGCGGCCCCTCACCGCTCGCGGGCGGGCCAGGGGGGAAGGGTGCCGCCCGGGCGGCAGGTGCGACCCGGGTGGGGCCCGGACGTCCAGTAGACAACGGCTCTCGGTCGATCCGCAGCCAGCGGTTCCCAGGTCGGCCCGAAGGGCGTTCCGGTCCCCATCCGCAGTCCGCCGCGCCCGTCCGTCGAGAACGCCGCCGCGGCCCGCGCGGAAACGCGGAGCGGAACGTTCCATTTGTTGCGGAAAAGGGTCGGCAAAGCCTGCCCTTCCCAAGGCTTTGCGCCCTGGCGGCGACGGCGGGTGCCCAGTCGTTGTACGGTCACTTCACGACCATCGCGACTCAGCGCCCCCGGAAGCGCCCCTGCTTCCGCCAGCAACGGATGTCGCCCGTACGCAGAAGAGGAATGGCCGCGACCGTGCCACCGCGACCCGACACCGCCACCGCTCAACCCGTGGACGGTGTCCTCGACGCGCCCGGACCCGGCACCCGAGCCGAACCGGAACACCGCCCAGGACGACTGCGGCGGCTGGCCCGGGCGGCCCGCGCGGACTGGCGCCGCAGCGCGCTCGCGGCGGCCGGCGGGCTGGCGCTCACCGCCGCCTTCCCGCCCTACGACCTGTGGCCGCTGTCGATCGCCGCGGTCGCCGCCCTCGCGCTGCTCACCCACCGCCGTACCGCCCGCCAGGCCGCCTGGACCGGTTTCGCCTTCGGGTTGCCGTTCTTCGTCTGGCTGCTGCAGTGGCTGCACGTGGTCGGCTGGGACGCGGTCGTCGGGCTGTCCGCCATCGAGGCCGCCTTCTTCGTTCCGCTGGGCGCCGCACTGGCGCTGACCTCGCGGCTGCGCTGCTGGCCGCTGTGGATCGGCTCGCTGTGGGTCGCGGAGGAACTGGTCAGGGACCGGGTGCCGTTCGGCGGCTTCCCGTGGGGGCGGCTGGCGTTCGCCAACGCGGGTTCGCCGTTCACCCCGCTCGCCGCGCTCGGTGGCGCCCCGCTGGTCACCTTCGGCGTCGCGCTGTGCGGCGGCCTGCTGGCCGCCGCCGTGCTCGCCGGGTGGCGGTCACGCGGCCGGGGCCGAGGGGCGCTCGCCGCGCTCGGCGCCGCTGTGCTGGCTCTGATGGTGGGCGTGTGCGGTTACGCGGTGCCGGTGCCGACCAGCGCCGACGGCCAGCTGAAGGTCGCCGTGGTGCAGGGCAACGTGGCCCAGCCGGGGATGCACTTCCTCGGCCGCCCGATGATGATCCTCAACAACCACGTCAACGCCACCTTGCAACTCGCCCGCGACATCAAGGCGGGCCGCGCCCCCAAGCCGGACCTGGTGATCTGGCCGGAGAACTCCTCCGACCTGGATCCCTTCAGCTACCCGCAGGCGTACGGCGCGATCACCCAGGCGGTCCGGACGATCGGCGTGCCGGTGCTGGTCGGCGCCCTGGTCGACGGGCCGGACGCGGACCACGTGCAGAACGAGGGCATCCTGTGGTCGCCGACCACCGGCCCCGGCGCCTCGTACACCAAGCAGCACCCGGTGCCGTTCGGCGAGTACGTGCCGTTCCGCAAGGAGCTGACCAAGGTCATCCACCGGCTGGACGAGATCCCGCGCGACTTCTACCCGGGCAGGCACACCGGTGTGATGACGATGGCCGGTGCCCGGCTCGGCGACGTGATCTGCTTCGAGGTCGCCTACGACGGCATCGTCCGCGACACGGTGAACGCGGGGGCACGCGCCCTTGTCGTACAGACCAACAACGCCACCTACGGGCGAACCGGTCAACCCGAGCAGCAGCTCGCGATGTACCGGCTGCGGGCCGTCGAGCACGGCCGGGCGGTGGTCGCGGCGGCAACCAGCGGAATCAGCGTGCTAGTTGAACCCGACGGCACCGTCAAGCAGCGAAGCAAGGAATTCACCCGGGAGGTGCTCAATGTGAACCTCCCGCTACGCGATGGAACCGCCGTTGCCGACAAGATCGGCGCGGTACCCGAGTGGACACTCGCTATGGTGGGCGTCCTGTCCTGCGCCGCCGCGATCTGGCTTGGCAGGCGGGGACGTATGGAGGATAAGGGGAAGTAGTGAACAACGGCGACGGCGTCACCCAAGGCGGCGCCCAGGGGCGGCAGTTCGGCCCGCTCGGCAGGGTTCTGGTCATCATCCCGACCTACAACGAAGCCGAGAACATCAAGCCGATCGTCGCCCGGGTGCGGGAGTCCGTGCCCGAGGCGCACCTGTTGATCGCTGATGACAACAGCCCGGACGGCACCGGCAAGATCGCCGATGAGCTCGCCTCCGAGGACGAGCAGGTCAAGGTGCTGCACCGCAAGGGCAAGGAAGGCCTCGGCGCGGCCTACCTGGCGGGCTTCCGCTGGGGCATCGACAACGGCTACGGCGTGCTGGTGGAGATGGACGCCGACGGCTCCCACCAGCCCGAGGAGCTGCCGCGGCTGCTGACCGCGCTGCAGAACGCCGACCTGGTGCTGGGCTCCCGCTGGGTCCCGGGCGGCCGGGTGGTGAACTGGCCCAAGTCCCGCGAGTTCCTCTCGCGTGGCGGCAGCACCTACTCGCGCCTGATGCTGGGTGTCCCGATCCGGGACGTGACCGGCGGCTACCGGGCCTTCCGCAAGGAGACCCTGGAGGGCCTGGGCATGGACGAGGTGGCCTCGGCGGGCTACTGCTTCCAGGTCGACCTGGCCTGGCGCGCGGTCCAGAAGGGCTTCCACGTCGTCGAGGTGCCGATCACCTTCGTGGAGCGCGAGCGCGGCGACAGCAAGATGAGCCGCAACATCGTGGTGGAGGCCCTGTGGCGGGTCACCACCTGGGGCGTCGGCTCCCGGCTGAACCGGGTACGCGGCCGCAAGTAGGGGGCGGCGCGCAGCGCCCGCCCGGTGCCGGGTGTGGCGGAAGGATTCTTCCGCCACACCCGGCGGTGTTCGCCGCGACGGCGGACAGCCACGGAAGACCGACGGTCTCGGACCATGCGTGACCAGGCCACCCCACCAGGCCCGCGGCCCCCGCGGGGCCCAAGATCGCACCGCCGAAGGCAATTCGGCGGTGCCAGGCACAATTGGGGTATGACCTTCGGCGCACCTGACCCGTCCCGTCCGTCGCGGAACACCCGCTCCCGTCCCCTTCCCGTCGTCCCGCTCGCCGTGGCGCTCTGGGCGGTACTGGAGATCTGGCTGCTCACCGTGGTGGCCGGGATCGTCGGTGGCGGCACCGTGCTGCTCCTGTTGCTCGCCGGGCTCGTGGTGGGCGGCTACGCGGTCAAACGGGCCGGGCGGCGCGCCTGGCAGGGCCTGGCCGGGGCGCTGCGCTCCGGCGGCCCCGCGGTGAACTCGGACGGCGCCGGGACGGAGATGCTCGGCGGCCTGCTGATCATGGTCCCGGGCTTCCTGTCGGACGCGGTCGGGTTGCTGTGCCTGTTCCCGCCCACCCGCAAGGCCCTGGTCGCCGTGGCGGGCCGGGTGCTGCGACGGTCCGCGCCCGGATCGCTCGGCGACGCCTTCCAGCAGGCGCGCAGCGCGGGGGAGCAGGCGCGGATGCACTGGCCGGACGGCAAGGTGGTGCAGGGCGAGGTGATCAGGGACGGCGGCTCGCACTCGCCGGACTCCGGGCGGGACGCGTCCCGGCCGCCGCTGACCTCCTGACGTCCCCGCCGCCGATGACACGGAGACGACCCGGGCGGCGGCACACGGGATGTGTGCCGCCGCCCGGGTCGTTATGTCGTTGTGCGCCTGGTCGGGTCAGGCGGACTTGCGGTTGTCGCGCGGATGCACCGCGATGTTCATGCCGCCGGAACGAAGCACGGCCAGCCGCTCGGCCAGCACCTCTTCGAGTTCCTCACGGGTACGGCGCTCCATGAGCATGTCCCAGTGCGTACGCGCGGGCTTGGTCTTCTTCTCCTCGGGGCCCTCTCCATCCACCAAAAGCGCCTGGGCACCGCAGGCGCGGCACTCCCACTCCGGAGGAATCTCGGCCTCCATTGAGAACGGCATCTCAAAGCGATGTCCGTTCTGACATGCGTACTCCACCGTCTGGCGCGGGGCCAGATCGATGCCGCGGTCGGTCTCGTAGCTGGTCGCCCCGAGTCGCGTGCCGCGGAGAGCTCGCTCACTCATGAATCGTGCCTCCCGGGCTTGTCGCCCACAGGACAGGTGTCGCTGTCGTCGTCATCCGGTCAACGTCCGGTCGGCGGTGAAGATTCCCGATTCGGACATCTGCCCGCCCGTTGCCTGCCGCCCCCTCGCGGGGAGGCGCCACGCGCCGTGGAGATGTCCTCTCGTCGCCCTCACTGGAGGCGCTCATCGCGCAGCACCGCCTGTTCGTGCCGCCCATTGTTGTACCCGCCGCCGCCCGTTTTGTCACATCTGACAGGAGATATCACCCGTCGTTTTTGCATCGTTAGCGCGCAGTAACGGTCCATCCGGCTGGTCAAGCGCGTACACTACTCCCCTTCTGCCTGAGGAGCTAAATCAGGCCAGGCGCCGAACGGCCCACGGCGGCCACCGCGCGCCGAACCGGGACCCGTGCCAGCAGCACGAAGCCCACCACGAAGAACACCACGAGCGAGATGATCGCGTAGCGGTAGTCCCCGGTCAGCTGGAACGCCAGGCCGAACAGCAGCGGTCCGAACCAGCTCGTGCCCCGGTCGCTCATCTGGTACACGGCGAAGTACTCGGCCTCCTTGCCCTCCGGGATCAGGTGCGAGAACAGCGACCGGGACAGCGCCTGGCTGCCGCCCATCACCATCCCGATCGCGCTGGCCAGCACGAAGAACCAGGCCGGACGCCCCGCCGGCAGGAAGAACCCGGCGGTGACGGTCGCGGTCCAGGCGACCAGCGCGCCCAGCAGCGTCCGCTTCGCCCCGAACCGCCGGGCCAGCCGCCCCATCAGCAGCGCGCCCGCCACCGCCAGCACCTGGACCAGCAGCACCGCCGCGATCAATGTGGTCTGGCTCAGTCCCAGTTGCTGGGAGCCGTACAGCGAGGCCTGTGAAATCACCGTCTGCACGCCGTCGTTGTAGACGAGGTAGGCCAGCAGGAAGGCCAGGGTCAGCGGGTAGTGACGCAACTCACGCGCCGTCGAGACAAGTTGCCGCCACCCCTGGCCGAGCGCCGCTCCCGCCGCGGGGCTCCCGTCGCCCGACCACCCGGCGCCCTCCGGCGGCCGGTCCCGCAGCCGCCGCAGCGGAACGATGGCGAACACCGCCCACCACAGTCCGGCCGAGGCCATGCAGATCCGCACCGCCATGCCCTGGGAGACGCCGAAGGAGTCATGGTTCAAGAACAGGGCCAGATTCGCCACCAGCACGATCGCCCCGGCCACATAGCCCGCCGCCCAGCCGCGTGAGGAGACGGTGTCCCGCTCGTCGGGCTCGGCGATCTGCGGCAGGAAGGAGTTGTAGACCACGATCGAGGCCCCGTAGCTGACCACCGCCACGATCAGCAGCGCCCCGCCCAGCAGATAGCGGTTCCCGGCCAGGAAGAAGAAGCCGGTGGTGGCGGCCGCGCCCAGATAGGCGAACAGCGCCAGCACCGGCTTCTTGCGTCCGGTGCGGTCCGCGACCGCCGCCGCCAGCGGCATCACGAACACCGACAGCAGCACCGCGGCCGAGACGGTGTACGAGAAGAACGAGCCCGCGCGGACCGGCACGCCCAGCGGATGCACATAGCCGTGCGCGTCGGCCGCGGCCTTGGCGACCTCGGTCAGATACGGCCCGAGGAAGACGGTCAGCACACTGGTGGAGAAGACCGTGATCGCGAAGTCGTAGAAGTACCAGCCCCGTTGCTCACGCCGCCGCTCCCGCGGTGAACGGCTGACGGCCGGTGGTGCCGTCGTGGTCGTGGTCGCGTCCCGTCTGCCTTGCCCGCCCAACGCTGTCCCCTCGTCGCCCCCGTGGTACTCGTCCCCGGGGCCCCGGCCGTTGTCCCAGACCGTGTCGGGCTCAGCGCTCCGGCCAGGCCCCCCGCTCGGCCAGCACGGCGCGCAGCGTCTCGATCTGGTCGGTCATGATGCCATCCACACCGAGGTCGAGGAGCATGCCCATCCGCTCGCGGTCGTTCACGGTCCACACATGCACCTGAAGGCCCCTGCTGTGGGCGGCCCGCAGGAACCGCCGGTCCACCACGCGCAGCCCGGACTGGGTCCGCGGGACCTGGACGCAGACCGCGGCGTTCACGGCGGCGGGCGCGGGCAGCCGTCCGCCCAGACTCAGCAGCCGCAGCGCGGCGACGCCCCGGATGCCGAGCGAGGTCGCCAGCCGCGGACCGGCGAGCGCACGCACCCGGTCCACCCGGGCCTGGGAGAACGAGCCCACGCACACCCGGTGCCAGGCGTCGGCCCGCTCGATGGCCCGCACCAGCGGTTCGATCGCCGCGGCGGCCTTCACATCCACGTTGAACCGGGCCTCGGGAAAGGCGTCCAGCAGCTCGTGGAAGAGCGGAACCGGCTCCCGGCCCGCCACCCGGGCGGCACGCACCTCCCGCCACGGCAGCTCGGCTATGGCCCCCCGGGCGTCGGTGACCCGGTCCAGCGTCGCGTCGTGGAAGGCGACGAGCTCGCCGTCGGCCGTGGCGTGCACGTCGGTCTCCAGATAGCGGTAGCCGAGGTCGACCGCGTGCCGGAAGGCGGTCAGGGTGTTCTCCAGGCCGTCCGCCGTGCCGCCGCGATGGGCGAAGGCGAGTGGTCCCGGCTGGTCGAGGAAGGGATGACGGGGTGCGCTCACACCACGCAGTATGGCGCGCTACGCACAAGCGTTCGTCGGCGCCTTCGCACCCCGGGCCACCACCGTGCCCTCGCCCGTCCCCGGCAGCGCGAAGACACCGAGGAACACCTGGGCCAGCGGGCCGATCGCCAGCGCGTACGCGACGGTGCCGACGCCCACCGAACCGCCGAGCAGGAAGCCCGACACCAGCACCGTGACCTCGATCGCCGTACGCACCAGCCGGATGGAGCGGCCGGTGCGCCGGTGCAGCCCGGTCATCAGCCCGTCGCGCGGCCCGGGGCCGAAGCGGGCCGAGATGTACAGGCCGGTCGCGACGGCGTTGAGCACGATCGCCGCGGCCAGCAGCGGCGTCCGCACGGTCAGCGAGTGCGGCACCGGCACCAGGCGCAGCGTCGCGTCCAGCGACAGCCCGACAAGGAAGACGTTGGAGACGGTGCCCAGACCGGGCAGTTGCCGCAGCGGCCACCACAGCAGCAGCACCAGCGCCCCGGCGATGATCGACACGGTGCCGATGCTCAGCCCGGTGTGCCGGGCGACGCCCTGGTGCAGCACGTCCCATGGATCGAGGCCGAGCCCGGCGCGCACCAGCAGCGCGTCGCTCGCGCCGTACAGCACGAGTCCGGCGTAGAGGTGGACAAGACGACGGCCGATGCGTGAACCCCTGCCGGGCAGCGGCACCCCCTTGCGGGGAAAACGCGGACGGGAAACCAGCAAAGCGGACACCCCCCTGGTGAAGTGGCTGGCTGCGTGTCACTCTGAAGTACGGCCATGGTCCAATTCCACGGCCAATCCAGGGAAGGTGGACTGGTTCTGATGGCGCAGTGGACTGCCGCGGTGAGCGCCGCGCAACTGGCGCGGCTGCTGGCCCCGCATGGTGAGCGCGGCGGACGCGGTGACGGCCGCCGGGTCCCGGCGTACCGCGGGCTCGCGGACGGCGTACGGCTGCTGGTGCTCGAGGGCCGGGTGCCGGTCGCGGCCCGGCTGCCCGCCGAGCGGGAGCTGGCGGTGGCGCTCGGCGTCAGCCGCACCACGGTGGCTGCCGCGTACGAGGCGCTGCGCGCCGACGGGTTCGTCAAGTCCCGCCGGGGTGCGGGCAGTTGGACCGCCGTACCGGACGGCCGCCCGGTGCCCGCCGGAGGCCTGGAACCGCTTCCTCCGGAAGCCGCCGCCTCGGTGATCGACCTGGGCTGCGCGGCGCTGCCCGCACCCGAGCCCTGGCTCACCCGGGGCATCCAGGGGGCGCTCGCCGAACTGCCCGCCTACGCCGCCACCCACGGCGACTACCCGGCCGGAATCCCCGCGCTGCGCGAGGCGATCGCCGACCGCTACACCGAGCGCGGTGTGCCGACCATGCCCGAGCAGATCATGGTGACCACCGGTGGGATGGGCGCGGTGGCCGCCGCCGCCCGGCTGTTCGCCGGGCGCGGGGAACGGATCGCGGTGGAGGCACCCAGTTACGCCAACGTCCTGCAACTGTTCCGGGAGAACGGCGCCCGCCTGGTGCCGGTGGCGATGGCGGACGGGCTGGCGGGCTGGGACCTGGGGGCGTGGCGCCGGGTCATGCGGGACGTCGCCCCGTCCATGGCCTATGTGATCCCGGACTTCCACAACCCCACCGGTGCGCTGGTCGGCGACGACCAGCGGCGGGAACTGGTCGAGACGGCGCGTGCGGCCGGTGTCGCCCTGGTCGCCGACGAGACGATGGCGGAGCTGTCCATCGACCCGGAGGGCGGCATGCCGCGCCCGCTCGCCGCCTACGACCGGGGTGGCGGCACGGTGGTGACGGTCGGCTCGGCCAGCAAGGCGTTCTGGGCGGGGCTGCGCATCGGCTGGGTACGGGCGGCGCCCGAGCTGGTGCGCCGGATGGTGGCCGCCCGCGCCTACCTGGACCTGGGTTCGCCGGTGGTCGAGCAGCTGGCGGTGGTGTGGCTGATGCGCGGTGAGGGCTGGTCGGAGGCGGTGGCGCTGCGCCGCGCGCTGGCCCGGGCCAACCGCGACGCGTTGGTGGACGCGCTGCGCAGGCGCACCCCGGACTGGGAGTTCGAGGTCCCCGCGGGTGGTCTGACCATGTGGGTGCGCACCGCGGACGTGTCCGGCTCCCGGCTCGCCGTTACGGGGGAGCAGTACGGGGTGCGGGTCCCGTCCGGTCCGCGCTTCGGTGTGGACGGCGCGTTCGAGGGCTACATCCGCCTGCCGTTCTCGGCCGCCGCCTCGGTGGCGGACGAGGCGGTCTCCCGACTGGCCGCCGCCGCGGAGGCGGTGCGGTCCGGGGGGCCGATCGACCTGCAGACGGCCGGATCCCTGGTGGCGTGAGGCCCCTCCCGGGTGGGCGGCGGGTTCTTCCCGGCCGCGGGGTCGGCCCACCGCCGGGCTCCAGCACGGGGGTGCTCGCCGCTGCGGCGGAACCCTTTGTCGGGGGCAAGCCCCAACACCCCGGGGATCCGCGGACTTGACCCGATCGCCAGCGCCGCCCGGGGGTCCGGGGGCTTGCCCGAAGAAGAAGATCCTCTCCTCAACCACCTCCGGGTTCGGGGGACTTGGCCATGGAGACGGGCTGCGGGCGGGTGGTGGGGAGAAGGGCGAGCACCGCCTGGCGATGCGCGTCGGGAGCGTCCTCGTCGTACGGATCAGGGGTGGCCGGAACCTGAAGCCGCTGCACCGGGCCGTCGCCGAGCCGGGCGTACCCGCGCCCAGGCGGGACGTGCGCCGCGGGCGTGGTGCACGGCAGCGCGCCGAGCACCTCCCGGATCCGCCCGGCGGGCATGGCACCGAGCACCACCCGGGCGCTGGCGTGCCGCAGCACTGCGGTGTCCAGCGCCTCGGCCTGCTCGCCGACGGCGACCGCGACGCCCGCCGCGCGGCCGTGCCGCAGCGGCACCTCCAGCAGCCGCAGTGGATCCGCCCGCCCCTCGGCGTGGGCGAGTTGGCACAGTCCGCTCGGCCGGTCCACGACGATCCACAGCGGTCGCCGCACGTCCCGTGGCGCGGGCCGCCCGGCCTGCCGGGCCCGGCTGACCGCGATCAGCCGCCGCTCCGTCTCGTGCGCGGCCCACTCCAGCGTGGCGAGCGCCCCCGCCAGCCCGCTCTCCACCGCGAGCACCCCCGGCCGCCCGGACAGGAACAGGTACTCGCCGGTGCCGCCGCCGTCGACGGCCAGCAGGTCGCCGTGGTGCAGGGCCTGGAGGGCGATGGACCGCAGCAGCGTCGTCACCCCGCTGCCGGGGCGGCCGACCGCCAGCAGATGCGGTTCGCTGGAGCGCGGCCCGGTCCGCCAGGCCACCGGTGGCGCGTCCCGCACCGTGCCGTCGACCCGCACCGGGATGGTGCGGCCCGCGCTGACCGCGTCGGTGAACCCGAGCACCGTCTCACCCGGTGCGGTGACGAACCGCTGCGCGGCGATGGTGGTGGGCAGCGGCGGCAGCGCGGTCAGGGTGAGGTGGTTCTCCTCCTCGTTCCAGTCGAACCGGTACTCCCGCCCGCGCCCGGCCTTCGCGTGCAGCAACTGCTCGATACGCGCCCGAGCTTCGGGCTCGCCGTCGGTGAAGTACGCCGGGTAGCGCAGCCGTAGCGAGACCAGTCGGCCCTGCGCAAACTCGTGGGCGACGAAGGCGTGCCGCCAGTCGCCCTCGTGCCGGTACAGCGGCCGCGGGTCGCTCTCGGCGGCGAGGTACGGCACGAGGGCCTCGTAGAGGTATCGCAGTCTGACGCGCTCGGCCTCGCTGGGACCGTCCGGAGCTGGGACGCGGTCCCGGCCGAGCCACGCGGCGGAACCCATCAACGCGACGCCGACCAGGATGGGGCCGTACGGCAGCAGCGCGACGACGAACAGCGCACCGGCGGAGACGAACAGCGTGGTGTTCCTGCGTTCCCTGGGGGCGGTGGACCACCAGCGGTGCAGCCAGGCGGCCTGGCGGCGCAGCCCCCGGGTGATGGTGATGAGCGGGTACAGGACGTCCGTGGCGCCTTCGGCGGCGAATCGTGCGAGGTCTCGGCCACGGTCCCAGGCGGGCCGGTTGCTCAGGATGCCGGGGAGGGGGCGCCGGGCCACATGGACTCCAAAGCGGGCGGAAGGGGTGTGTGACGGGCGGTGGGCCCGGAGCGGGGCAGAACCGCTCCGGGCCTCCGATGTGGTGCGGCTAGATCTTGATTCCTCCGATGAGGCTGGCGAGGCTCGCCCCGCCCGCCTTGATGCTCGGCGCGATCGCGGAACTCGCGAGGTAGAAGCCGAAGAGTGCGCAGACGAGGGCGTGGGACACCTTCAGTCCGTCCTTGCGGAAGAACAGGAAGACGATGACACCGAGCAGTAGCACGCCCGACATGGTGAGGATCATGGGGTTTCTCCAGTGGGGTGGGGGCGGTCACCATGAGTTCTTCCAGGATTACAAAAAGTAATAATCGCTTAAAGATGCCGTTCGGGTGACTTATTTGTTTTTTCACCGCTCTGGCCCCTTCTCCGGAAAGCTGCGCCCGTCGCCAGCATTTCCCGGTTCGCGGCGCACCATGTGCCCGTCGGGTACGCCGCCGGAAAAGCCGCCCGTGCGGGTGATGCGACCTCAACTGCCGCCGACGGCGGGCTTGCCGCCCCGCTCGGGGGGCGCAGGAGTGACCATGCATATGGTGAGGTGGATTCGCGCCCCCGTACCCGTGACGAGCGACCCAGGAGCCGGTAGAGATGACACGACCCACACCCGAGAACGGGACCGAGCCCGCGCACGACCCGGAGGTCATCCAGCTCGCGGCCAAGGTCTTCGACCTGGCCCGGCAGGGCGCCACCGACACCCTGGCCGCCTACGTGGACGCGGGCGTTCCGGCGAATCTGTCCAACGACAACGGCGACACCCTGGTGATGCTCGCCGCCTACCACGGCCATCCCCGGACGGTCGCCGCGCTGCTCGCCCGGGGCGCCGACCCCGACCGCCCCAACGACCGCGGCCAGACACCGCTGGCCGGAGCGGTCTTCAAGGGCGAGGACGAGGTGGTGCGGGAACTGTTCGAGGCGGGCGCCGACCCGAACGCGGGCACCCCGACCGCGATCGAGACCGCCCGGATGTTCGGCAAGGACGCCCTCGTCGCCCTCTTCGAGGGCCGCTGACCGCCGTGGCCGGGATCAGACCCGGAAGGTGACCGTCACCGGCGCGTGGTCCGACCAGCGCAGCGTGTAGTCCGCGGCCCGCTCCACCACCGCGGTGTCGGCCCGCGCCGCGATGCCGGGGGTGGCGACGACGTAGTCGATCCGCCACCCGGCGTCGTTGTCGAACGCCTTGCCGCGGTACGACCACCACGAGTAGGGCCCGGAGACGTCCGGATGCAGCGCGCGCACCACGTCCACGTACCCCGCCTCGTCGAAGACCCGGGACAGCCAGGCGCGCTCCTCCGGCAGGAAGCCGGAGTTCTTGGTGTTCGCCTTCCAGTTCTTCAGGTCCGCCTCGCGGTGCGCGATGTTCCAGTCACCGCACACCAGCACCTCGCGCCCCTCGGTGGCGGCGCGGGCGCGCAGGTCCACCAGATGGCCGAAGAACTCCTTCATGAAGCGTTCCTTCTCGGCCTGCCGCTCGGTGCCCACCTCGCCGGACGGCAGATACAGGCTGGCCACCGTCACGCCGGGCAGATCCACCTCGACATAGCGCCCCGAGGTGTCGAACTCGGCCGAGCCGAAGCCCACGCGCACCCGTTCCGGTTCCTGCCGCGAGTACACCGAGACGCCCGACCGGCCCTTGACCGAGGACACGGCGTGGACCGTGTGCCAGCCTTCCGGTTCGCGCACCTCAGCGGGCAGCTGCGCGGGCTCCGCGCGTACCTCCTGAAGGCACACCACATCGGCGCCGGTCGCCGCCAGCCAGGGGCCGAACCCCTTCTTGGCGGCGGCGCGCAGCCCGTTGACGTTCACGGTGGTGGCGGTGAACAAAACATGCTCCTGGGTCGCGGACGAACGCCGCGCCAGCCTACTCGACGGCCGCCGCGGCCCCCGTACCATGCCCGGGTGGAGCTACGAGCGGATATACGCACCGTGCGTTACGACCACCCGGACGCGGTGGCGCTGACCGAGCGGGTGCAGCAGGAGTACGTGCTGCGGTACGGCGAGCCGGACGCCACGCCGATGGACCCCGGGCAGTTCGAGCCGCCGAGCGGGCTGTTCCTGGTCTGCTACCTCGACGGCGAGCCGGTGGCCACCGGCGGCTGGCGGGCCAAGGACGCCGCCTCGGACGGCCACGAGGACGGGGACGCCGAGCTGAAGCGGATGTACGTGGTGCCGGAAGCCCGTGGCAGGGGGCTGGCCCGGCGGGTGCTGGCCGAACTGGAGGCCAGCGCGTCCACCTCGGGGCGGCGGCGGATGGTGCTGGAGACCGGACAGATGCAACCCGAGGCGATATCCCTGTACACCTCCTGCGGATATGTGCCGGTGGCGGGGTTCGGCGTGTACCGGGACGCCCCGCTCGCCGTGCACCTGGGCCGTCCGCTGACCGGTGCGGAGGCCTTGCCGCAGCGGTCCGAGGCCCGTTAGCGTCCGGTCGCACCATGACCTTCGCCATCGCGCCGATGACGGCCGAGCACATCCCGGAGTCCGCCGCCCTTCTCGACCGCTGGTACACCCGGTCCCGTCGGCCACGCGGACATCCGGCGCCCGAAAGCCCCTGTGGCGGTGAGGAGTTGCTGGCCAAGCTGCTCGCCGCACCGGGCGCCGAGGCGGTGGCGGCACGCGGCGGCCGGGGCAGACTCGGCGGCTACCTCATCCTCGCCCCGGACCAGCCGGGCGACGGCGACCGCCCGGACGAGCACCGTCACCCGCACTCCGCGCTGGTCGCCCACGGCGGTCACGCGCTGCACCCGGGCCGGGAGCCGGAGGCGCTGCGCGGGCTGTACGCGGCGGTCGCCGAACGGTTCGTGGCGGGCGGCCGGTTGGTGCACCACGTCGACCTACCCGCCGACGACACCGTCGCGCTGGCCTGGTTCCGGCTCGGCTTCGGACTGGAGCGGATGCGCGGGCTGCTGCCGGTGCGGGCCAGCGGACGCCAGCCGCGCGGGGTGGACGGGCTGTCCATCCGCCGGGCCACTGCCGCGGACCTCGGGCCGATAGGGCGGATGGCGGTCGCTTCGGCCGAGGGGCGCAGGCACGCGGCGGTCTTCCAGCCGCAGCCCCAGGAGGCGCTCGACCGGCTGCGCACCCGCTATGCCGAGGCGCTCTCGGACCCGCACAGCGCGGCCTGGCTCGCGGTGCGCCGCGGCGAGGAGGCCGGAATGCTGGTGCTCACCCCGGCCCGGCCCGGCCCCTTCACCCCCGAGTCGGCGGTGGAGTTGGCCGAGGCGTACGTCGAGCCGAACGCGCGCGGTGAGGGGGTCAGCCGGGTGCTGCTGGCCACCGCGCTGGCCTGGGCGTACGACCGCGGGCACCGCCACATGACGGCCAACTGGCCGACCGCCTCCCCACTCGCGGCGGGCCACTGGCCCGCCCTCGGCTTCACCCCGGTCGGCTACCGGCTGTGCCGGGTGGTCGACTCCCGTATGGCACCAGGCGGTTGATCACGCCTGAAAGCGCACGTCGCTGAAGTCCCGCACCGCACGGAAGCCGAGGCGCTGGTAGAGCGCGTTGCTGGTGGGGTTCGCCAGGTCGGTGAAGAGCAGCACCTCGCGCGCTCCGGCGTCGAGTGCCTGGCGGCAGACCAGCGCGGTCACCCGGGACGCGTATCCGCGACCGCGCTCCGGCTCGGGCGTGTACACCGGGGCGATCCGCACCATGCCCGCCACCTGACGGGTGGCCCCACCCAGTGAGACCGGTCGTCCCCCGTCCTCCCACAGCGCCACGCCGCCGTAGCCGAGGCGGTCATCGACGGTGCGGTCCGCGTGGTACGGCTGGGGCTCGCCGATCACCTGAGCGAACCGGGTCCACCAGTCGACCAGCAGTGCGCGGTCGCCCGGTCCGGCCAGCCGACCGCGCTGCCCGGCCACCGCTGGTGGCGGCGTCAACTCGCCGAGCCGGTAGAGGCGTTGGCTGCGGGCCACGGCAGGTCGGGCGCCGGTGGCCCGCTGCCAGGCGGCGTCGAACGCCTCCGCCGTGGCGACCGGTCCGGTGACGCCCGGCAGCGCCGGGTCCACGGTCGCGAAGCGGTCAACCAGCGGTGCGACGGCTGGCGTCGGCAGCTCGGTCAGCAGCAGGTTGTGGGGCGGTGTGCGCAGGTAGGCACCGTTGACCGAGCCGTCCGCGCCGGTCCACCAGCCGAACTCCGGGGCGCCCTCGCCGAACGCGTGCGGGCCCTGCTGGCGCAGTCGGGCGCAGACCGTCAGCTGCGCCGTGTGCTGGGCGGGCCGGGAGCGCAGGAAGTCCCCGGCCGCCGCGTCAAACGCCGTCACATCACTGGTGGTTGTCCATTCCATACCGCATCGTGGCGCATACAGGGAGTTGCCGTCATCCGAATTCCGTGGCACTACTGAGAGTTGTCGCACAGTCATCTGCACGGGCTTCTGCATGTGCAGCGCGCTATCATTCCCGCCGGTGAGAACCGCACGTCCCAGGAGGTATCTGTGCGCCGCACATACAACGGCATGGCAGCGAGTGAACTCCAGGGCGCCGTCTGGCAGAAAAGCAGGCACAGCAACTCCCAGGGAACGTGCGTCGAGTTGGCCGCGCTGCCCGGTGGCGACGTCGCGGTACGCAACTCCCGTTTTCCCGAGGGACCCGCACTGATATACACGCGGGCCGAGATCGAGGCGTTGCTTCTCGGGGTGAAGGACGGGGAGTTCGACCATCTGGTGCAGGGTGCTCCGTAGAATCCCGCATTCCGCCAAAGCGCGGCCATCCGCGGGAGCCAAGGCGGAGCCACCCGGCCGGGGCCGAAGCGTAAGCGGAACGCGAACTGGAAGCGAAGCGGAACGAGTTAGTCGGAGGGAGCCGGGAAGAGTGCCCAGACGACTTTTCCCGCACCCGTGAGGGGATGCCAGCCCCAGGTCTCACAGCATGACGCGATCAGATGCAGCCCGCGTCCCGACTCCGCGGTGAAGTCGGGGGTCCTGGGTACCGGCCCCCGGCTGCTGGGGTCACGTACCGAAACCACCACCCGGGAGGTCCAGCGCGCCAGGGCGAGCCGGACCACGGGCGGTGGTGAAGTCTGCGCGGCCGTCGGGTGCGGCCCCGTGTCCGTCCCGACGCCGTGCCGCAGCGCGTTGGTGACGAGTTCCGATGTCACCAGCGCGACGTTGTCCACCAGTTCGCACAACTGCCAGCGGCGCAGTGTGCGGTACGTGAAGTGCCGTGCCTCCCGTACCGATTCGTAGCCGGCGGGCAGCTCGCAGGCCGACGACGCCAGTCTCTCGGACGGGAGCACCACGTCCCATAAGGGCGCGAGCGCCACCGAGCCGTCACTTCTCATGACCGACACCTCGGGCTGGTTGTGGGCCTGGTCGACAAGTGCACGGTTCACATCGTCCCCAACCGGCAGGCAGGATGCAAGGGCGGATGCACGTGCAGATGCCGGTTGGCATATGCGCGGGCAGGCTCATGTGCACCGTTCGGTCACAGCTGGCGGGAAGCGGAGTCCGCCGCGGCCGGGAGGTGACAGACTGCGCCTGTTCCATGGATGGAGGGGCCAACCATATGACGACAGATCAGCCGGGAAGCGGATCAGTGGTCCGCCGGATCCTTCTCGGCTCCCAACTGCGCCGCTTGCGGGAGTCGAAGGGCGTCACCCGCGAGGACGCCGGGTACTCGATCCGGGCGTCCGAGTCCAAGATCAGCCGCATGGAACTGGGGCGGGTGAGCTTCAAGGAACGCGATGTCGCCGACCTGCTCACGCTCTACGGGGTGACCGACCAGACCGACCGCGACGCACTGCTCGCGCTGGCCAGGGAGGCCAACGTCGCGGGCTGGTGGCACTCCTACGGTGATGTGCTGCCCGGCTGGTTCCAGACATATGTGGGCCTGGAGGAGTCCGCGTCGCACATCCTCACCTTTGAAGTGCAGTTCATCCACGGTCTGTTGCAGACCGACGACTACGCCCGCGCGGTCGTCCGCCTCGGTCAGCCGAACGCCTCCGACGACGAGGTCGAGCGCCGTGTCGACCTGCGGATGCGCCGCCAGAAGATCCTCACCGGGGAGCGCCCGCCGCACCTCGTCGTTGTGCAGGACGAGGCCGCGCTGCGCAGGCCGTTCGGCGGGCCCGAGGTGATGCGCGGGCAGACGCGGCGGCTGCTCGAACTCAGCGAGCACCCCGAAGTGTCACTGCACGTGGTGCCGTTCGAGTTCGGCGGCCACGCCGCGGAGTGCGGGGCGTTCACGATGCTGCGCTTCCCGGAGAGCGATCTGCCGGACGTGGTCTACCTGGAACAGCTCACCAGCGCGCTCTACCTCGACAAGCGCGACGAGGTGGCGCAGTACGCCCGGCTGATGGACCGGCTGCGCACCGAGGGGCTCACCCAGGCGGGCACCCGGGACCTGTTGCGGACCATCCTGCGGGAAACCTGATACGCCCACGGTGATCCGCAACTTCCCTGGCGCATCAGTAACATGAAGCCGCATCAGTTCCTCGGGTGTGTCCACCGGGTCCGTGTGAAAGGGATGGCATGTCCTATTCGTCCGAGCTGGCGCTCCAGTACATCGACGGGCAGTGGAAGCCGGGCAGCGGCTCATGGGAGATCATCGACTTCAACCCGTACAACGGGGAGAAGATCGCGTCGATCACCGTGGCCACCGTCGCCGAGGTCGACCAGGCCTACCGTGCCGCCGAGCGGGCGCAGAAGGAGTGGGCCCAACTCAACCCGTACACCCGGCGGCTGGTCTTCGAGCGGGCGCTGAGGATCGTGGAGGACCGGGAGCGCGAGATCACCGAGATCATCATCGATGAACTCGGCGGCACCCACGTCAAGGCCGGATTCGAACTCGCCCTGACCAAGGACATGTTCCGCGAGGCGATGCACCTGTCGCTGCGCCCCGAGGGGCGGATCCTGCCGTCACCGGTGGACGGCAAGGAGAACCGGCTCTACCGGCTGCCGGTGGGCGTCGTCGGGATCATCAGCCCGTTCAACTTCCCGCTGTTCCTGTCGCTCAAGTCGGTAGCACCGGCACTGGCGTTGGGCAACGGCGTGGTGCTCAAGCCGCACCAGAACACCCCGATCGTCGGCGGCACGCTGATCGCCAGGATCCTTGAGGAGGCCGGGCTTCCGCCGGGGCTGCTGAACGTCGTGGTCACCGACATCGCCGAGATCGGCGACGCGCTCATCGAGCACCCCGTGCCAAAGGTCATCTCCTTCACCGGTTCCGACAAGGTCGGCCGCCATGTCGCCCGGGTGGCGGCGGGTCACTTCAAGCGCACCGTGCTGGAACTCGGTGGCAACAGCGCGCTGATCGTGCTGGACGACGCCGACCTGGACTACGCGGTGGACGCCGCGGTCTTCAGCCGCTTCGCCCACCAGGGCCAGGTGTGCATGGCGGCCAACCGGGTGCTGGTGGACCGTTCGGTGGAGAAGGAGTTCACCGAGCGGTTCGTCGCGAAGATCCGCGGCCTACGGGTGGGCGACCCCAAGGACCCGGCGACCCACATCGGCCCGCTGATCAACCCCAACCAGGCCGACGCCATCGACGCGCAGATCACCCAGGCCATCGACGACGGCGCCACCGCCCTGCTGCGCGGCCGTACCGAGGGCACGCTGATGGAGCCCTCGGTGCTGACCGGGGTGCCCGCGGACGCGCCCATCCTGTCCACGGAGATCTTCGGCCCGGTGGTGCTGGTCATCCCGTTCGACGGCGAGGACGAGGCGGTGCGGATCGCCAACGACACACCGTTCGGGCTCAGCGGCGCCGTGCACACCGGCGACGTCGAACGCGGCGTCCGGGTGGCGCAGCGGATCGACACCGGCATGATCCACGTCAACGACGGGACCATCGCCGACGAGCCGATCGTCGCCTTCGGCGGGGAGAAGGCCTCCGGCGTGGGACGGCTGAACGGCGAGTCCACCATCGAGGCGTTCACCACGCTCAAGTGGATCGGCGTCCAGCACGGCCGCAGCGTCTTCCCGTTCTGAGACCCACCGTTCGACGGCTCAGTGGTGGAAGCCCGGCTGCTCCTCGGCGCCGGACAGGTGGCGGCGCCGGATGTCGCCGAGCGCCGCCTTCAGATCGTCGAGCAGCAGTTCCGCGAGGTCGCGGCTGACGCCGTGCCGTACCACCACGCGCTGCACGGCGATGTCCTGCCGGTCGGCGGGCAGTGGATAGGTCGGCACCTGCCAGCCGCGCAGCCGCAGCCGCTCGGACAGGTCGTACAGCGTCCAGTCGTCGCTGCTCGGGCGCGGCTGCCGGGCCAGCGTCCAGCACACCACCGGCAGGCCGGATCTGCCGTCGTGCAGCACGGTGAACGGCCCCAGTTCCGCGACGGCGTCGGCGAGCCGGGCGGCGACCCGGGCGCAGGCGCCCTGCACCGAGGTGTAGCCCTCGCGGCCCAGCCGCACCAGGTTGTAGTACTGGGCGATCACCTCGCCGCCGGGGCGGCTGAAGTTGAGCGCGAAGGTCGGCATGTCGCCGCCCAGGTAGTCGACGTGGAAGACGAGTTCCTCCGGCAGGTACCCGGCGTCCCGCCAGACCGCCCAGCCAACGCCCAGCGGGGACAGGCCGAACTTGTGGCCCGAGGCGTTGATGGACTTCACCCGCGCCAGCCGGAAGTCCCACTCCAGGTCCGGCTCCAGGAACGGCGCGACGAAGCCGCCGCTCGCCGCGTCCACGTGCACCGGGATGTCATGGCCGGTGCGCTGCTGCAACTCGTCCAGCGCACGGGCGATTTCGGCGACCGGCTCGTACTTGCCGTTGAAGGTGACGCCGAGGGTGGCCACCACGCCGATGGTGTTCTCGTCGCAGTACCCGGCCAGTTGCTCCGGCCGCATGGTGAGGCTGTCCGGAAGCAGCGGGATCTGCCGCAGTTCCACGTCGAAGTAGCGGCCGAACTTCTCCCAGCACACCTGTACCGGACCGCACACCAGGTTGGGCCGCTCGGTGGACTGCCCGGCGGCCCGCCGCCTCGCCCGCCAGCGGCGCTGCATCGCCAGGCCCGCCAGCATGGCGGCCTCGCTGGAGCCGGTGGTCGAACAGCCCACCGCCGAGGCGCCGTCCGGCGCGTGCCACAGATCGGCCAGGACGTGCACGCACCGCGACTCGATGTCCGCGGTCTGCGGGTACTCGTCCTTGTCGATCAGGTTCTTGTCCAGGGTCTCGGACATGATGTCCCGGATCTCGGGCTCCGACCAGGTGGTGCAGAACGTGGCGAGGTTCTGCCGGGAGTTGCCGTCTAGCAGCAACTCGTCGCGGATCAGCTGATACGCCGCGCCGGCGGGCATGGTGCCCTCTGGCATGCGGTAGCGGGGCAGCGGTTCGACCGCTCCGGGCAGCGCGTACAGGTCGTCGGGCGCGTATCGCCGCGCTTGGTCGACGCGGTGCAGTGGCATGGCACAACCTCCTGACGGTGGGTTACATCCTGCCCGGGGCGGCCGCCGGTCACCCGTTCGCAATGCCGGAGCGGCTCGCCGTCTGGACCGTTCGGGCCCTCGGCGGCGCGGTGTACGCAGGCGCGGCGGGGCACGCCCGGACCGTCCGCGGGCAAGCTCAGATCTTCCTCAAGGAATCATGAACGGCATTTGCCGTCGAAGCGCTGGGGGTAACGTCACAGGGGTTGCTGCATTTCCCTGGACTCAGCACAAAAAGCCTTGGTGAAGGAGATTCTGACGTCATGCAGGACGTTCTCCGGGAAGCGGTCCGCGTCACCGACGCCGTAAAGGCGTCGATTTCCGTGGATCTGCGTGCGCACCCCGGCCTCGGGGACGTCACCCCGGATTCCGATCCGCGCGCCTACGCCGAGGCGGGCGCCAAGCACCTGCGGAATCATCTGCCCGCCGCCGTACTGGAACAGTTGACGTCGTGGCGGCGGGAACCTTCTCCCTGGCTGACGGTGTCGAACCTGCCAGAAACGGAGGAATGGATTCCGACGCCGGATGACGGATTCTGCGATGAATCCACCCTCACCATTCCCAACCTGGTCCACTTCGGGCTGCTCCAACTGCTCGGCCTGACGCCGGTGGCCTACCGCTGGGAGAACGAGGGACGGCTCATCCGCAACGTCGCGCCCCGGCCCGGCTCCGGGCGGGCGCTCACCTCCTGGGGCTACTCCGCGCCGCTCGACTGGCACACCGACGACTCGATCCTCGACCACGCCGAGGGCGCCGAGGCCTCGATAGCGATCCCGCACTACCTCTCGTTCTACGGAATGCGCAACGACGAGGAGGTCCCCACCGACCTGCTCCCGCTCACCGAGGTGCTCGCCACCTTGCCCCAGTGGGTCCTGGACGACCTGCGGCTGCCCGAGTTCCTGGTGACCGCCCCGGAGTCCTACGCGGCCGGTGCCGACGGCGGCCCCATGGCACGCGAGGGCGTGCCGCTGCTGTGGACGCTGCCGGACGGCCATGACGCCGTACGGTACGGGCCGGGCCGGATCACCGGCCTGACGCTGCGCGCCACCCGGGCGCTGACCCAATTCGAGCGGCGGCTCGGCGAGTTGGACGGTACGGCGGTACTGATCGCCGCCGGGGACTTCCACATCTTCGACAACCGCCGAGTGCTGCACCGCCGAGTCCCGTTCCAGCCTGCCGCACAGGGGACGGCACGCTGGCTGCGACGCTGCTACGCGCAACGCCGCGGGGGACAGTAGCGCGGTGTGCTGCCGGGCGGCCGTCGACGCGGAGTCGACGGCCGCCTTCCGCTGCCCGCCGGCGCGCCCGAACAGGCCAGTGTCGCAAAAACGGCGAAATGCCGCATCGGGTGTGCTGTGCGAAGCGGCCCGCACGTCGCTACCGTGACGGTGGTGGTGACCGGTATCCGGGCTGCGGTCCGGCCGGATACCGCGCTTGCCGGGGACGGCCCCGGCCCCCCACCGAAGGAGGCCCATGAGCGGCGGTGAGCACAAGAACCGGCCCGGCCTGCTGCGCCGCACCGCGATGCGCGTGCCCGCCTGGTCCGGCGGGTTCTTCGGCCTGCTCGGCATCGCCTGCGCGCTGTCCGCGCTGGTCAGCCCGGTGCGCTGGCTGCTGTCCCCGGTGCTCGACCTTATCGACGACTGGATCGTCCCGGCCTCGCCCAACCTCGCCTACGCGGTCTTCTTGATGCTGCTCGCCGGGGCGCTGCTCGCCCACAAGCGGGTCGCATGGTGGGTGGTCACCTTCTACACCGGCCTGGTGCTGCTCGCCGAGGTCCTCACCGTCGACCTGGTCGGCGCGGTGGACGCCGTCGTCTCCCTGACGATCACCGGCCTGATCATGACCGCGTTGCTGCTGTCCAGGTCGCAGTTCGCGGCCCGGGTGCGGCGCGGCGCCTTCTGGCGGGCGCTGGGCGTACTGGCCCTGGGGCTGGCCGTCGCGGTGCTGCTCGGCTGGGGCCTGGTGGAACTATTCCACGGCGGGCTGCCCGCCGCACAGCGGCTGCCGTGGGCCGCCAACCGGGTCTTCGGCGGCCTGATCAGCGGACGCCGCTTCCCCCAGCACCCGCCGATGGCGGTGAGCTTCCTGCTCGGACTGTTCGGCGCCCTGGCGCTGCTCAACGCGGCGGCCGTGCTGTTTCGTTCACAACGGGCGCAGGCCGCGCTGCACGGCGACGAGGAGGCCCGCATCCGGGCGCTGCTCGCCCGCTACGGCACCCATGACTCGCTCGGCTACTTCGCCACCCGCCGGGACAAGGCGGTGGTCTTCGCGCCCAACGGTGGCGCTGCGGTCACCTACCGGGTCGAGGCGGGCGTCTGCCTGGCCAGCTCGGACCCGGTGGGCGATCACGCGGCGTGGGACTCGGCCATCGAGGCGTGGCTGGCCCTGGCCCGCAAGTACGCCTGGGTCCCGGCCGTCATGGGCGCCAGCGAGGAGGGCGCCAAGGCCTACGCGCGCGCCGGGCTGAACGCGCTGCAACTCGGCGACGAGGCGGTGCTGGAGACCGCCCGCTTCGACCTGGCCGGACGCGACATGCGGGTCACCCGGCAGGCCGTCGGCCGGGTCCGCCGCACCGGGATGTCCTCCCGGATCCGCCGCCACGGCTCGTTGTCGGCCGAGGAGATGGCGCGGGTCATCGCGCTGGCCGACGCCTGGCGGGACACCGAGGTCGAGCGCGGCTTCTCCATGGCGCTGGGCCGCCTCGGTGACCCGGCGGACGCCGACTGCCTGCTCGCCGAGGCGGTCAACACCGAGGGGCGGACCGTGGCGTTGCTGTCCTTCGTGCCCTGGGGCCCGGACGGCATCTCGCTGGACGTGATGCGCCGCGACCGCGAGGCGCCCAACGGGGTCATGGAGTTCCTCGTCGCCGAGCTCGCCGAACGCGCGCCGCGACTGGGCGTCAAACGGGTGTCGCTGAACTTCGCGGTGTTCCGCGCCGTCTTCGAACAGGGCGCGCGTATCGGCGCGGGCCCGGTGTTGCGGCTGTGGCGCAGGCTGCTGCTGTTCTTCTCCAAGTGGTGGCAACTGGAGGCGCTGTACCGGTCGAACGTGAAGTACAAGCCGGACTGGTACCCGCGGTTCCTGTGCTTCGCCGAAGGACGCCAGGTGGCCCGGATCGGGCTGGCCGCCGGGATCGCCGAGGGGTTCGTGGACTTCCCGCGCTTC
Source organism: Streptomyces sp. PLK1-5 (assembly GCA_037034305.1). Classification (GTDB taxonomy): domain Bacteria; phylum Actinomycetota; class Actinomycetes; order Streptomycetales; family Streptomycetaceae; genus Streptantibioticus_A. The sequence continues at coordinate 78,253 of JBAGJY010000002.1, read as the reverse complement.
GGCTGGCACAAGGGGGTGCGCCCGCCCGTCAGCACCGAGCCGCTGCCGCCGCTCACGGACCTGGCGCACGGCGCGCCCGACGAGACGGCCGCTCTGGCCGCCGACGCCCTGGCGGCGCTGCCGGAGCAGGTCCGGGTGCGCCGCCACAAGCTGGACCGGCTGATCGCGCACGGCGTCGAACCGTACCCGGTGGACGCGGCCAGGACCCACACCCTCGCCGAGGTCCGCGCCGCCCACCCCGGCCTGCCGCCGGGAACCCGTACCGGCGAGCGGGTCACCGTCACCGGTCGGCTGATGATGCGGCGGGACTTCGGCGGTGTGGTCTTCGCGGTGCTGCGGGACTGGTCGGGGGACCTGCAAACCGCCCTGACCCGCGCCGACTTGGGCGCGGCGGAGCTGGCCCGGTTCACCGGCGACACCGACCTCGGCGACCACATCGAGGTGCACGGCGAGGTCGGCACCAGCGAGAAGGGCGAGCTGTCGGTCTTCGCCACCTCCTGGCGGCTCACCGCCAAGTGCCTGCGCCCGCTGCCGGACAAGCGCCGGGGGCTGACCGACGCCGAGGCCCGGGTGCGCCAGCGCTACGTGGACCTGGTCATCCGTCCGGAGGCCCGCCAGGTCGTACGGGCCCGCAGCGCCGCCGTCCAGGCGCTGCGCCAGGGACTGCTGGACCGGGGCTTCCTGGAGGTGGAGACCCCGATGCTGCAGCAGATCCACGGCGGCGCCAACGCCCGGCCGTTCACCACCCACATCAACGCCTACGGCCTCGACCTGTACCTGCGGATCGCTCCCGAGCTGTACCTCAAGCGGCTGTGCGTGGGCGGTGTGGAGAAGGTCTTCGAGATGGGCCGCACCTTCCGCAACGAGGGCACCTCCTACAAGCACAACCCCGAGTTCACCATGCTTGAGGCCTACCAGGCGTTCGCCGACTACCGGGTGATGCTGGACCTGACCCGGGAGCTGGTGCAGTCCGCCGCCACCGCCGCCAACGGCGCGCAGATCGCCCGCAAGGCCGCCGCCGACGGCACGGTCACCGAGTACGACATCTCCGGCGACTGGCCGGTCAAACCGGTCTACCAGGCGATCTCCGAGGCACTCGGCGAGCCGGTCGGCCCGGACGCCGACACCCTCGCGCTGATGCGGCTGTGCGACCGGGCCGAGGTGCCCTACGCACCGGGCACCAGCCACGGGGACCTGGTGCTGGAGATGTACGAGCGGCTGGTCGAGGAGCGCACCACACTGCCCACCTTCTACACCGACTTCCCGACCGAGGTCTCCCCGCTCACCCGCCAGCACCGCACCGATCCACGGCTGGCCGAGCGCTGGGACCTGGTCGCCTTCGGCACCGAACTGGGTACCGCCTACTCGGAGTTGATCAACCCGGTGGAGCAGCGCAGACGGCTCACCGAGCAGTCGCTGCGGGCCGCCGGAGGCGACCTGGAGGCGATGGAGGTGGACGACGACTTCCTGACCGCGCTGGAGTACGCGATGCCGCCGACCGGCGGCCTTGGCATCGGAGTCGACCGGCTGGTGATGTTCCTGACCGGCCTGACGATCCGTGAGACGCTGCCGTTCCCGCTGGTACGCCGCCGCTAGGTGTATTGATCACGAGCCTAAGGCCCTAGCCGAGCGCCTCGGCCCGCTCGTACAACTCGTGCACCCGCTGGCCGAAGACGCTGCTGTACGACACGTCCGGCGTCGAGCCGCCGTTGCGGTAGCCGCCGATCACCCCCACCACCGAAACGCCGCCCGACGGGCCGGAGTCGGCCAGCCACGGGCTGCCGCTGGTGCCCGAGGTGAAACCGGGGCAGACCACCCGCAGTTGGTCCACTCCCCGGCGGGTCGCCGGGTGGGCCGTACCGGCGCAGGAGATCGCGTCGTTGGCGTTGCGCGGATAGCCCACCAGCCGGATCGGGCCGCCGTCCCGGCCGGTGCTCAGCGGGTTGCCGCCCACCACGTCCTGGATGTTGCGCCCGTCCAGCGGATCGATCACCAGGAACGCCACATCGGCCGATGGGTCGGTGGAGTTGGCCCACTCCGGCGCCACCAGGGCGCTGCGCACCTGCCACAGTCCGGCCGGGCTGCGGCCGTCCCGGTATCCGGGCGCGAAGCCCAGCCCCGTACGGTAGCCGCCGCCCGCGCCGCCGTGCACGCAGTGCGCCGCGGTGATCACCAGGTCGCGGTGCGGGCTGTCCACCACGCTGCCGGTGCAGTAGTGGTGCGGCTGGCCGGTGAGTGAGAAGACCGCGCCCACCCGGTAGTCGGGCGGAAAGGCGGTGGCCGGCGTCGGGCCGGCCGCCCGCAGCGCCGCCACCCGGCTGGCCGGGGCGGGGGTGCGGCGGGCGTGGTGTGACGCGCGCGCGGGAGCGCGGTGCGCCCCGGCCGAGGGGCGGACGGTGGGGCCGCCGACGGCGGCGGACGACAGGATGGCCGTGGCCAGACAGGCGATCACCACGCCACCCGCGCGCGCTGCCGCAGCCGTGCCGATCCGCTTCACCGCTGGCCCTCCCATGACCTCTGGTTAAGGCAGATGATCCGACGGTGTGCGGCGCGGTCAGTGCTGGACACTCCAGTAGTCACTCGTACGGTGGAGATCTTCCCGGCGCCGCACCGGCGAGCGGCGCGGCGGGGAGTGCGCCGGGAAGGGGATCTTGCGCCTCACAGGCCGGGCGAAGTCCGCTGCGGTTCGGCAGCGCCCTGAAGGCGCGCGGGGAAGTGCGCGACCAGCCACAACAGCGCCGCAGACGCTCGACGGCACGTCTCGCCGCGCTCCCAGCGGGGCGCTTGGTCCCACGCGGTTGACGGCGAACGGGTGCGGCGGCGGTGGGCAGTGGTTCAGTACCGCAGGCTGAGGGCCAGTCCGGTGCCGTTGATGGCACCGGAGGGCACGAACGTCACCTCGCCGCCGAGTTCCAACTCCCGCTCCACCAACTCGTCCACCGCGTCCTGGACGATCGTCCCCCGGGCGTCCGGCCGGACCTCGCCGTCGCCCCCGGCGATGACCTCGGCGCGTTGCCCGTCGACCCGCGCGGCCACGTGGAACGTCTCGTCCACCACCAGGTGCCTGCCGCGGCCCTCGTTCACCAGGCTCCAGGCCTCCTCCAGGCCGCCCGCGTACCGCTTCTCCCCGCGCGCGGCGTCCAGCGCCTCCAGCGCGGCCAGTACCCGCTTGTCGTGGGCGCGCTGCCACGCCGGGCGCAGCGCCGCGGCCAGTTCCGCGGCCGACGCCTTCTCGTACCCGGCCCCCTCGGTGTCCGTCTCGGGGTCGGCGAGCGCGTCGCGGTGCCGGGTCAGCTCGCGCATCCGGTGCAGGTGCGACTGCATGCCCACCAGGAACACCGGCCTGCGCCGACGCTCCAGCACCTCCCCCAGCGCGTCGTCCGCCGCCTGGATGAACCGATGGAGCCGCTCCGCGCGGTAGCCCGCGCGCGGTTCGCTCGGGCGCACGGCCACGCTGCCCTTCAGCGGTGCCTCACCCTCCGGCCCCTGCGCGGTGAGCGGGAAACCGTACTCGGTCACCTCCCGCAGCCACAGCGGCGAACCGTCCCACAGCCGGGACGGCTTCTCGGCCAGCACCAGCGCCCAGTACGGCTCCAGCATGGAGGCGGCCGCCACCAGGTTGCGGGTGAGGAAGGTGGTGCCGAACACCACCTGCTCGGTCACCGGCTGCGGTAGCACCCAGGTGTGGTGTTCGCCCGGCGCCACATGCAGCACCAGCCCCTCGCCGGAGATCTGCTCGCGGTTCCACTCCAACTCCTCGACCGCGGCGTCCAACTGCTTGTTCAGATCAGCGCGGCGCGAGTGGGTGATTTCCGGATCGTCCTCGGCCTCCTTGCGGGCCCTTGCCACCAGATTGCGCAGCCGGATGGGGTCCTGTGCCTTCTCCGGCAGCGCCCGGTGGACGGGCATCACCAGGGAGACGGCGGGGTACTCCCGTGGACGGCGCAGTTCCGCGAGGATCGAGGGGGTGACCCAGGAGACGTCCATCGGATTCTCCCTCAGCTTGTCGATCTTCAGGCTCGTCGCGCTCAGCCCGTCGATGGCCTGGCGGCGCACGGCCGATGTGCGCCCGCCGTCGGCGTCTTTCCATCCTCCGCGCAATGGCCGCCGAGTGCGACTCGGCGCCCACGCGCCCGCGGTACCACCGACGGGCTACCCCTGCGCGCGCGCCGCAACCGGCTGTGCCCAGGGTGGTGACGGGTACCCGGACGCATCCCGGGCAGAAGCGGGGCGAAGAGCACTCGCGAGGCGCTGGAGGACGTCATGAAGCAGCTCACCGCACCCGAGCCCCTGCCGACCACGCCCGACCCGACGGTGCGCCACGTCGCGTTCCCCGCCGAGCGGGTCCCGCAGCCCACCGAGGCCACGCGCGCCCCGAAGTCCGACAGGGAGCCCACCCCGCACCCGGACCCGGTGCCCCCCTCGCCGACCCCGCCGCCCGGCCCGGGCCCCGTGCCCGGCCCGGTACCGCCGGGGCCCACGCCCGACCCCATCCCGGCGCCGCCGCCCGAGCCCGCGCCCGGCCCCGCACCCGAACCCGTGCCGCCGCCCCCGTCGCCCGGCCCCACGCCGGGTCCGGCGCCCAGCCCGGTGCCGGACCCCGGGCCGCTGCGGTAGCGCCCGCCGTTGCCCGGCCAGCGCGGCCCGCGCACCGCGGAACACGTCGCCCTGGTACTGCTGGCAGCGGCCTCCGGGGCGGTGGACGCGCTGGCGTTCACCGCGCTCGGCCATGTCTTCGCCGGGGTGATGACCGGCAACCTGGCGCTGCTGGGCATCGCCCTCGCCTCCGGGAACCCGGTCGATCTGACGGCGCCGCTGGTGGCCCTGGCCGGGTTCGTCGCAGGCACCTGGGCCAGCGCGCTGATCTGCCGCGCCGCGGACCCCCGGGTGCGGCCGGGGTGGCCCACCCGGGCACTGTTCTGCCTGGCTGGGGAGACCACGCTGCTGGCGGCGCACGCCACCTTGTGGGCGGGCAGCGGCGGTACGCCCGCCGGGGCGCTGCGCGCGGTGCTGCTGTGCGTGGCAGCCGTGGCGATGGGCGGCCAGTCCACCGCGATGCTCATCGCGGGCCACGGTGCGCGCCCCTCCACGTACTTCACCGGCACCCTCGCCACGTACGTGGCCCGCAACGCGGGCGCACCGGTCGGCGCGGCGGACCGGTGGGTGCCGCTGCGGCTGGCGGCGCTGGTGGCGGGCGCCGCGGTGGCCGCCGTGCTGCACCACTGGGCCGCGGCCTGGGCGGCGGTACCCGCGCCGGTGCTGGTCGCGGCGGCGGTGCTCGGCGCGACCTACCGGCTGCCCCGGCCGGGCGAGGAGGCGGCCCCGGAACGCAAGGGGTAAACCCGTATGTAGCGGGCACGCGATCAGTGGCACCGTCCGAGGAGGAACCGCCATGGCCATCGCAACCGTCAATCCGGCGACGGGGGAGACCCTGAGGACCTTCGAGGCCCAGGGCCCGGACGAGATCGAGCAGCGGCTGGCCCGCGCGACCGCCGCCTTCCGCGACTACCGCACCACCGACCTGGTCACCAGGGCCGAACTGCTGCAGGCCGCCGCCGACTTGCTGGAGCACGAGCAGGACGAGATCGCCCACACCATGACGACCGAGATGGGCAAGACCCTGGTCGCCGCCCGCGCCGAGGCCGCCAAGTGCGTCAAGGCGCTGCGCTGGTACGCGCGCAACGGCGAACGGCTGCTCGCCGACGAACACCCCGCCGCCGCCGACATCGAGGACTCCGGCGCCCGCACGGCGTGTGTGCGCTACCGGCCGCTCGGTGTGGTGCTCGCCGTCATGCCGTGGAACTTCCCGCTGTGGCAGGTCATCCGGTTCGCCGCGCCCGCGTTGATGGCGGGCAACGTGGGGCTGCTCAAGCACGCCTCCAACGTGCCGCAGACTGCCCTGTACCTCGGTGACCTGTTCCATCGCGCGGGCTTCCCCGAAGGGTGCTTCCAGACGCTGCTGGTCAGTTCCGACGCCGTCGAGAAGATCCTGCGAGACCCCCGGATCGCCGCCGCCACCCTCACCGGAAGCGAGCCCGCCGGACGGTCGGTGGCCGCGATCGCCGGTGACGAGGTCAAGAAGACCGTGCTGGAACTCGGCGGCAGCGACCCGTACATCGTGATGCCGTCCGCCGACCTGGACCGCGCGGCCCGCACCGCGGTCACCGCCCGGGTGCAGAACAACGGCCAGTCCTGCATCGCCGCCAAGCGCTTCATCGTGCACACCGACGTCTACGACCGGTTCACCGAACGGTTCACCGCGGCCATGGCGGCGCTCACCGTCGGCGACCCGATGCTGCAGGACACCGACGTCGGGCCGCTGTCCAGCGAGCGGGGCCGCGCCGACCTGGAGGAACTCGTCAACGACGCAGTCGCGCAGGGCGCCACCGCACTGTGCGGCGGCCGACGCCCGCCGCACCACCGCATCGGCTGGTTCTACGAGCCGACGGTGCTCACCGGAATCACCCCGACCATGCGCATCCACCGCGAGGAGGCCTTCGGGCCGGTGGCCACGCTGTACCCGGTGGACGACCTCGACGCGGCCGTGGAACTCGCCAACGACGTTCCGTTCGGCCTCAGTTCCAACGTCTGGACCAACGACGAAGCGGAACAGCGGCGCTTCGAACGGGACTTGGCGGCGGGCGGCGTCTACTTCAACGGCATGACCGCCTCACACCCCGCCATGCCGTTCGGCGGAGTCAAGCGCTCCGGCTACGGGCGCGAGCTGTCGGGCCACGGGATGCACGAGTTCTGCAACGTCACCACCATCTGGTACGGCGCCTGAACAGGGCCGCCGACACGCGCCGGACGGCGCTCAGCGCTGCGGCGCCACGTTCCACGCCGTGATCACCGGACGGCCGTGTTCGGTGCCGAGGCGGCTCACGGTGGCGGTGTCCAGCCGGAACAGCGCCCCGCCGGACGCGGCGAGGCCCAGCCGCCGGGCGGTGAGCACCCGCAGGAAGTGCGCGTGCGCCACGAGCGCCACGTCCTCGCCGCCCGCCGCTTCCGCCAGCGCCGCGTCCACCGCCTTCAGCACCCGGTCGGCACGCTCGCCGACCTGCGCCGGAGACTCACCGGGATGCTCCGCCGAACCGGCCGCCACCCCGTCGGTCCACAGGTCCCAGCCGGGCCGGGTGCGGTGGATCTCCTCGGTGGTGACGCCCTCGTAGCCGCCGTAGTCCCACTCGCGCATGTCGGGCTCGACGACCGCGGCGGCCAGCCCGGCCAGTTCCGCGGTGCGCAGCGCACGCGCCATCGGGCTGCAGAAGGTGACCGCGATCCTTCGCTCGGCCAGCAGCGGCACCAGCGAGCGGGCCTGCTCCCCGCCGCGCTCGGTGAGCGGCAGATCCGTCCAGCTGGTGTGCTTCGACGCCCGGCTCCACTCGGTCTCGCCGTGCCGGATGAGGATCAGCTCGCCCATGTGCGTCCTTACGTCGTGGCCCGCGTCGTCGGCCTTGGTCTTCCCGTACCGGCCATCTTCGCCGATCATCGGAGGCGGCCGGTCACCCGGGTGGACGGGGACGCGGGCGGGTGACCGCTGATGGCCACAGGATGGGGCAGGAGCACCGTAGGAGCCACGCGGAGCTGGAGGCCGGATCGTGACCACGCAGACCGAGGAGTACGACGTCGTCGTGCTGGGCGGGGGACCCACCGGGGAGAACCTCGCCGACTACGCCCGTTCCACCGGCCTGACCGTCGCCCTCGTGGAGAGCGAACTGGTCGGCGGTGAGTGCTCGTACTGGGCGTGCATGCCCAGCAAGGCCCTGCTGCGTCCGCCGACCGCGCTGGCCGAGGCCCGCAGATCACCGGGCGCGCGGCAGGCGGCCAACGGGTCGCTGGACGCGTCGGCGGTGCTCGCCCACCGCGACGAGTACGCCTCCTACTGGAAGGACGACGGGCAGGCCGCATGGGTGGCGAACCAGGGCATCGACCTGGTGCGCGGCCATGGGCGGCTGGCCGGGGAGCGCCGGGTGACGGTCGACGTGCCGGGCGGCGGGCGGCGCACCCTCACCGCCCGGCACGCCGTCGCGGTGTGCACCGGTAGCCGGGCGGCGGTGCCCGACCTGCCGGGGCTGGCCGAGGTCAAACCGTGGACCAGCCGCGAGGCGACCAGCGCGCGGCAGGCGCCGGGGCGGCTGGCGGTGGTCGGCGGCGGCGTGGTGGCCGCGGAGATGGCCGCGGCGTGGCGGGCGCTCGGCTCGCGGGTGACCATGCTGGTGCGCGGCGCGGGACTGCTGCCCCGGATGGAGCCGTTCGCCGGTGAACTGGTGGCCGAGGGGCTCACCGCGGCCGGGGTGGAGATCCGCACCGGGGCCGACGTCTCCGGCGTACGGCGGCCGGATCCGTCGGGACCGGTGACCGTCACCTTGGCGGACGGTGGTGAACTCGTCGCCGACGAGGTGCTCTTCGCCACCGGGCGGGCGCCGCGCACCGATGATCTCGGCCTGGAGACGGTGGGTTTGACTCCGGGGCAGTGGCTGACCGTCGACGACACCTGCCGGGTCACCGATGTGCCGGACGGCTGGCTCTACGCGGCGGGAGACGTCAACCACCGTGCGCTGCTCACCCATCAGGGCAAGTACCAGGGGCGTATCGCGGGCGCGGCGATCGGTGCGCGGGCCGGTGGCCAGCCGCTGGACACCGCCCGCTGGGGCGGCCACGCCGCCACCGCCGACCTCGACGCGGTGCCGCAGGTGGTGTTCACCGACCCGGAGGCCGCCGCCGTCGGCTGGACCGCGGAACAGGCCGAACGGGCGGGCCGAAGGATCCGCACCGTGGACTACGAGATCAGCCAGGTCGCCGGTGCGGGCCTGTACGCGGACGGTTACCAGGGCCGGGCACGCATGGTCGTGGACCTGGACCGAGGGCGTCTGCTGGGCGCCACGTTCGTCGGCTACGGCGTCGGCGAACTCCTGCACTCGGCCACGGTGGCGGTGGTGGGCGAGGTCCCCATGGACCGCCTCTGGCACGCGGTTCCCTCCTACCCCACCATTAGCGAGGTGTGGCTGCGGCTACTGGAGAAGTACCGCTCGTTGGAAGGTGCCTGAGCACCGTAAGCCCCCCCAACGGCCGGACACGGGCGGCACGTTGGTGTGCCGTCCGTGTCGGTGAACGAGGTCCCCTGAGGACTCGGAAGCGCTCCGACAGCTGGCCGTCAGTGGCTCGCGCAGACGTTGCCCGCTGCCGGGTTGAGGATCCCGATGACGTCGATGGTGTTCCCACACAGGTTGATCGGCAGGTTGATGGGAACCTGGATCACGTCGCCGGAGATGACTCCGGGCGACCCGATGGCACTGCCGTTGGCGCCCGAGTCGGCGGTGGCGGTGGTGGCGGTGGCCACGGCGCCGGTCAGGGCCAGGGCGGCGGCGATGACGGCACTACGAACACGCATGATCTCTCCCGAGGCAATTGAACGGAAAACCGATGGGACAATCACACCGGTTGGGTTGTCCCATTCCTCCGCATTCACCGGAGTGGGGGCGTGTCGCCCCGCCCTGCCCGCCCGCCGGTCAGCGGCGCGCGGGCCCGCCCGCCAGGGGTGGCCTGTCGGTCGGTCAGTCAACAGCGCGTCGCGACTGTTCCTGACCGGCGGCAGGCCTGCCTTCGTCAGTGTGTCCGTTCGCGCCGGGGGTTGCGGATCGCGAGAGCTGCCGTCGAAGCGAGCCACCGGCCCACGCTTCCAACTGCCGTGTACCGCATGCCCGTTGCGGGTATTCTGCCGAGTGGGGGGAGCCCAACCCCGGCGCATTAAGTACCCACCCGCGTACCAAACCGCGGGGACCCATGACATTCAACCCGGCCGGGGCCTGGGTCGGATGGGGGGAAGAAGGGTGCGTGCCCGATGAATCCCGGGCTCCTCTCCGCGGCGGCCGCGGTCGTCTACTCCGCCACGGTTTCGCTGCTCGCCATCACGGCCACCTTCGCCCGGCGCGCCGTACGGCGGCGCGCGGCGCGGGCCACCTTGCTGCTGCTGGTGCCACGGCGGCACGCCGACTGCCCGGCTGACGGTGACCGGGCAGCCGGGCAGGGGTAGCCGGCGACGTCGGGCTCAGGCCCGCGGCCAGGTCGGAAGCGCCGGACGCCGCCAGGTCGCGTTGGTCACCGCCGCGAACGACGCGTACCACGCGACGACCGCGGTGACCAGCCCGAACCAACCACCCACCTTGGTGACCACGGTTGACTGGGCGAACTCACCCGCCGACAGCAGGACGAACGTCAGCGACAGGAAGGCGAAGACGCCCAGCACCGCGCCGTTGGTCTTCAGCGCCGCCACCGTCATGTACACCGTGAAGACGGCCCAGACCAGCAGGTACAGACCGGTTGCCTGGTGTGCGCCGGCCGCCGGAAGGTGCGGTGCCACGAACCGGGCGTACCCCGCGAAGGACAGCCAGAAGGCGCCGAAGGAGCTGAACGCCGTGGCGCCGAAGGTGTTGCCCTTGCGGAACTCCCACATTCCGGCGAGGAGTTGGGCCAAGCCGCCGTAGAAGAGGGCGAGCGGGAGGACCACGGTGGACAAGGTCGCGTCGAGCAGGTTGGCGTTGAAGCAGCTGAGCACGAAGGTCGTGCTGGCGAATCCGGCCAGGCCGAGCGGGCCGGGGTCGGCGATCGAGTCGACCGTGGGCTGCCTGGACTGATCGAGTTGGGCGGTGGAGGTGGGATTGGCTTCGGCCATGGTCGTACTCCTTGCTCTCGACGAGGCGGCCGGACGGGCCGGGATGCCGCGGATGCGAGGTTCCGTCCTACGTGGACCAGGCGGGTGCGCCGACGACCGGAGGACGCGCCTCCAGGATGCCCGTGTAATGCTCACTTCACCCCTTTCGGCGGCCGGGTTCACTCCCCTCCCCAGTCATTGGCGCATACAACCGGCGCGCGACCGCCGTAACGCGCTCCCATGTTGGGGTTTCAAAGCGGAACAACCACTGAGTGGAGCCCAGTTGGACCGTCGGTTGGTCGCGCTGCGTACCGCGTTACGATCCAGTGCCCGCCTCTTTCCCGCACGAAGGACACGAAACGTGACACCGCCGTCCGTCGAGGCCCTGCGCCAAGTCGCCGCGGTCGGCCCGTTCTTCGGTGTCCGCACCGGGGCGGCCCCGGGCGGGCCGGGCGCCGAGGGGTATCGGCCGCTCGCCGACTTCTACGGCGGGAGTGGCCGAGGGGTGCCGCTGGGGGAGCGGCTGGCCGCGGTCGCCGGGCGGCTTGGTACCGATGAGTCGAGGGTCGCGGGCTCGCTGCTCTTCCAGGGGCTGGCCGCCCGACTGTGGTCGATCGCGCTCGGCTCGGCGGTGCTGTGCGGCCGGATTCCGCCGCTGGCTCCGGAGCGGCTCTGGTGGCAGCCGGATCGGATGGCACCGGACGACCTGTGGCTGCCCGACCCGGTGCCGCTTCCGGCCGCGGGCGCCGATGCGGCGCGGCGGCTGGCGGAGGTGGTGGTAGAGGGCCATCTGCTGCCGTTGCACGCGGCGGTCCGCGCGCTGTGCCCGGTCTCACCGCTGCTGCTGTGGGGCAACGCGGGCTCGGCCCTGGCCGGATCCCTGCGCGTTCTGCACGGCTGGTGCCATGCCCACGGCCGTGCCGACCTGGCCCCGCGCGCCCTCGACCTGGCGGAGCGACTGCTCGCCGCCCCGCCGCTGCGCGGCACCGGAACCCTGCGGACGCCGCCCGGCGATCCGGACCCCGCCTTCACCCGCCGCAGCTGCTGCCTGTACTACCGGGTCCCGGGCGGCGGCCTGTGCGGCGACTGCGTACTTCGGCGGCGCCAGATGGGTCGGCCGACGGGCTCGCGCTGACCCCTCGGACAGCGCCAACCAGGTCGGGCGAAGCCCGTAACGCTTCGGCGGCGCCCTGAAGGGCGCGGGGAACTGCGCGCCCCGGCCGCGACGGCGCCGCGGCCGAGCGACGGCGAATCACCGCACCCCCCAGCGGAGCGCCTACGCCCCGCTGGTCACCGTCGGCGCGGTGAGCCCGACCAGCAGCCGGTCGAGCACCAGGCCAGCCTCCTGGCGGGCGCGCTCATGGTCCTCCGCGCGGGCGATGTAGAGGCTGGCCTCGGAGATCAGCGCGGCCAGCATCCTGGTCAGCGGGGCCAGCGGCAGTTCCTCGATCTGGTTGTCCCGGATGGCCTCGGTGAGCGCCTCGGCCAGCAGCAGGTAGCCGTGCTCCTCGACCAGCGCGTCCCAGGCGCTGTGGCCCAGCACAGCGGGCCCCTCGATCAGCACGATCCGCTGGAAGTCGGGGTCGGTGCAGGCGTCCAGGAAGGACTGGAAGCCGGTGCGCAGCAGTTGCCAGGCGTCCCCCGGCTCCCGTTCGGCTCTGCGGGTCTCCTGCTCGACCAGCCGCTCGGCCATCTCCTGGGCGCACTGCGCCATCACGGCGCGGAACAGGTCCGCCTTGTCGCGGAAGTGGTGGTAGAGCGCGCCTCGGGTGACCCGCGCCGCGCCGACGATGTCCTCTGTTCCGGTGGCGGCGTAGCCGCGCTCGGCGAACAGTCGCCTGGCCGCCTCCATCAGGGCGTGCCGGGTGTCGCTGACGTGTTCCGCGCGGCGGCTGCCGCGGCCTGCGGAAAACCGGGAGCCTTTCATACGTACATCCTGTTCCATACAGACTGTATGTTGGAAGGGGGCCGGGCGCCCGCGTATCGCCGGTCCCGGCTCAGGGTCAGCAGCAGAGGCTCGGGAACGGAGACATGGATCATGGCACTCCCGCTCAACCTCACCGTCAAGATGGGCAGTTACCTGCTCAAGCAGAAGCTGCTGCGGCGTGAGAAGTTCCCGCTCATCGTGGAGGTGGAACCGCTTTTCGCCTGCAACCTGAAGTGCAACGGCTGCGGCAAGATCCAGCACCCGGCGGGTGTGCTGAAGCAGCGCATGCCGGTCGCCCAGGTGATCGGCGCGGTGGAGGAGTGCGGCGCGCCCATGGTCTCGCTGGCCGGTGGCGAGCCGCTGATGCATCCGCACATCGACCTGATGACCCGCGAGCTGCTGGGGCGCGGCAAGTTCGTGGTGCTGTGCACCAACGCCGTACTGCTCCCCAAGCACCTGCACAAGTTCACCCCGCACCGCAACTTCGCGTGGATGGTGCACGTCGACGGCCTGCGCGAGCGGCATGACGAGTCGGTGAGCAAGGAAGGCGTCTTCGACCAGGCCGTCGAGGCGATCCGGCAGGCCAAGGCGGCGGGCTTCGCGGTCTATACCAACTCCACCTTCTTCAACAACGACAGTCCGCAGGACGTCATCGAGGTGATGGACTACCTCAACGACGAACTGAAGGTGGACCGGATGGAGCTCTCGCCCGGTTACGCCTACGAGAAGGCACCTGATCAGGACCGCTTCCTCGGTGTCGAGCAGACGCGGCAGCTGTTCAGGAAGGCGTTCGCGGACGGCAGGCGCCGCAGGTGGCGGCTCAACCACTCCGAGCTGTATCTGGACTTCCTGGAGGGCCGCACCGATTTCGAGTGCACACCGTGGGCGATCCCGTCCTACTCGCTGTTCGGCTGGCAGAAGCCCTGCTATCTGATGTCGGACGGCTACGCGGCCACGTACCAGGAACTGCTGGAGACCACCGACTGGGGCAGGTACGGCCGGGGCAGGGACCCGCGGTGCGACAACTGCATGGCGCACTGCGGGTACGAGCCCACCGCGGTCCTGGCCACCATGGGCTCGCTCAAGGAGTCGCTGCGGGCGATCACCTCGGGCTGAGCCCCGCTCTTCCTGATCTTGTCGGGCGCGATCAGGGGCCGCAGGTCGCGCCCGGCGAGGCGGCCACCGAACCCGCGGGGCCGCACGCGGATGAGGGACCCGCCAGGCGGCGAGCCCCTCATCCATGCGATGCGTCGTGTGCTACTTGCCTTCGGGCTTGTCCCTGAGGTCCTGCGTCTTGTTCGGCATGTCCTCCTCGGACTGCGCGGCGCTCTGCCTGGCCTTCTCGGCGCGCTGGGCTTCGCGCTGTGCCCTGGCCTTCTCCGCCATCTCCTTGGCCTTGCGCTTGAAGTCATCCGTGACGCCCATGTCCGCACCTCCTGTGGATCTCTGGGTGTTCCCCAGGCTGGCACGGCGCGCTCGACTGTGCATGTCGGGCGATCCGTTCCCCGGTCCGCTCCCGGGTACCGGCCCGCTGGTGGTCCGACCGGCGGGCTCAGGGTTTCGGCGTGTCCGCCGCCTCGTCGCCGTCGACCGTGGTGTCGAGGTGCTTGAGCGCCGCGCGGGCCGCGATCTGGTCGGCGCCGAGGGTCGACCAGAAGGGGTGGACCGTCACCGCGTGGGCCAGTTCCCGCTGGCGGGCCCACAGGGAGTCCACCGTCTGCCGCTCCTGCTCGGTCCAGGCGGGGGTCGCCAGGTGTTCGACTCCGTTCTCGTCGACGAACGCCTCGGTGCCCGCCGGACGTGGCGGCAGCTGTGCGTGCAGGGCGGTCAACTCGTTCCGTACGGCGTGGAGCTGGCGTTGCAGGGCGCGCAGGTCGTCGGGGAAGGGGAATCCGGTCACATCGAAATAGTACCTCTGTTCGATTATGTTTCGCCGTAAGGTCGTGGCATGGCTTCAGACGAGGGGACCGTACGAGTCGACAGCTGGATCTGGTCGGTACGGCTCACCAAGACGCGTTCGCTCGCCGCCTCGGCGTGTCGTGGCGGCCACGTCCGGGTGAACGGCGAGCGCGTCAAGCCCGCCCATGCGGTGCGGGCCGGGGACGAGGTGCGGCTGCACCACGCCGGGCGGGAGCGGATCGTGGTCGTCACACGTGTGGTGCGCAAGCGGGTGGGGGCGGCGGTCGCGGCGGAGTGCTTCATCGACAACAGCCCGCCGCCCCCACCGCGCGAGGAACTGCTCGCGGTCGCTCAGCGCGACCGCGGCGCCGGTCGGCCGACCAAGCGCGAGCGCCGCGACCTGGAACGCCTGCGCGGCCACTGAGCGGCGCCAACCGGCTTGACGTGGAAGGCCCCCTGTGGCGGCATCCCCCGTGCCGCCGCGATGGCGGCGAACTCGACGGCGTGGCTCGGCGGAGCCGAACTGGCCGCGACCAGGGGGCCGTGGGCACCCGTGGGTTGCGGCTGTCCGGATCGCCGGGCCACGCCGTCGTGTTGCCCGCCTTGCCGTGGCGGCCTAGCGGACGGTCACGTTGAAGAGCTGGGAGGCGGCGCTGCCGCTGACGATGCGCAGGTCGTTCTTGCCCTTCAGGCCGAGCTTGACGCCCAGCGAGTAGGAGCCGTTGTGCGAGATCGGCGCCGAGGCGGGCAGCGTGACCCACTTGCCGTGCTGCTTCTGCTGGAGCGTCACCTTGCTGCCCGCCTTGAGGCCGGTGGTCTTGCCGGTGACCCGGAACAGCTGCCACGCCTTGACCGACGACACCGAGGGCTTGGCGGTGATGCTGGCCTTGGCGGCGACGGCCTTGTGCGCGACGGCGACCGAGGGCGCGGCGTGCGTGGCCGGGGTGGCCGCCATCGCGGTGCCCGCCAGGGCGACGGAGGCCGCGCTGATGGCGCCGACCGCGATGATACGCAGGGAGTGCCGCTTGGTGACGATCATGGATTTGGTCCCTTTCGATGTGGAACATCATTCTTTGCGTCAAAGGCGAGGTAAGTGCCATTGGCGTCGTCTCACCAGAAAAGACGTTCCATCGCACGAATGCGTTGTAGGCGCTGTGTCACCGTCCTGCAACAGCAGACTCAGAGCCGGATCACAGCGAGGGCCGGGGGAGGGGCGTCGAACTGGCGTGAGGTGGTGTCCCGTACCCGGGTGAACGCCCCGCGCGCGCTGTGACCGCGCGCCGGAGCCGGGCGTTGTCCGTACATGACGACCGTGACAACGCACTGGGTTCTCGGGGGCTTCTCCCTGCGGCGCGAGCAACCGCGGTGTGAAGAATCGATTTCGCGCGCGGCTGCCCCCGCTGACACGCTGGCTGTCGAGGCGCCGATCTACGAGGCGCTGGCGCGCGGCTGGGTACGTGCCGGGCGTAGCGTGCCGGGCCAGCACGACAGGGAGTGGGCGGCGCTGGCCGAACAGCCGCCGTGGCCGAACGGGATCCGGCGGCGCGCCCTGGCGCCGCTGGTGGGGCGGCGTGACCGCGCGGTGCCGCGCGGGATGTGAGGGGCGTACTCGCGGCCTGAGGGCGCCGGGGTGTGGCCTCCTCGGTCGCCGTCAAACCGTCGTCGCGGCCTCGTTCGCGGAAGGCCTGACGATGCGTTGGGTCGCCCGCCGCCAACTTGTGTTGGTCGTAAGGTACTTGGCGTCCGCTGGTGATGGTGCTTCAATGCCCCGGGTAAGTTAGGAAACTTTCCTAATGGAACCCATGGGAAACGGAGGACGCATGCGCCATCACCGCGCGGCACGCTCCCGCAAGCGCCTGACCCTGCTGGTCTCCGCCGGTGTGCTCGCCGCCACGGCCGCTCCGCTGGCGGTGGCCGCCGTCGGCAACGCCACCGAACCGAGCCCGACGGCCAGTAGCGCCGTCGCCCACAAGGCGTCGGGGGCCGGGCTGGACGACCCGCGGAAGAAGGAGATCGCGATGGAACTGGTCTCCAGCGCCGAGAACTCCACGCTCGACTGGAAGGCCCAGTACAAGTACATCGAGGACATAGGCGACGGCCGCGGCTACACGGCGGGCCTCATCGGATTCTGCTCGGGCACCGGCGACATGCTCGAACTGGTCACCGCCTACACCCGCACCGAGCCGGGCAACGTGCTGGCCAAGTACCTGCCCGCGCTGCGCAAGGTCAACGGCACGGACTCGCACGCGGGCCTCGACCCGGACTTCACCAAGGACTGGAAGAAGGCCGCCGCCGATCCGGTCTTCCAACAGGCCCAGAACAACGAGCGCGACCGCGTCTACTTCAACCCCGCGGTCTCCCAGGCGAAGGCGGACGGACTGGGCGCGCTCGGCCAGTTCATCTACTACGACGCGATCGTGATGCACGGCCCCGGCAACCACAAGTACAGCTCAGGCTGGATCCGCGCGACCGCGATGCGCAACGCGAAAACGCCCGCACAGGGCGGCGACGAGACCAAGTACCTCAACGCCTACCTGGACGCGCGCAAGATCGCCATGAAGTCGGAGGAGGCGCACAGCGACACCAGCCGGGTCGACACCGAACAACGTGTCTTCCTGCGCAACGGCAACTTGAACCTGGACCCGCCGCTGCACTGGAAGGTGTACGGCGACAGCTACTCCATCGACCACTGAGCAGGCCGGACGAAGTCCTGCGGCGCCCTGAACGGATATCGGGGACTGCGCGTCCAGCCACAGCGGTGCCGCGGACGGCCGACAGCGCATCGCCGCCCTCCCAGCGGACCGCTTAGCGCCGTGCGGCGGGCCAAACCTCGATCGGGCCCACGCCCGTCGATCGCGTGAATCGGATCGGCGTGTCTGCCTGGTTGGCCGCTCCGGTGGACAAGCTGATCGCGGGGCGAGCCGGGCCGTGTCGCGGCCAGGGGGGACGCGACACGGCCCGGCTCGCAGGGGGAACGCACGCGACGGTAGGGGGAGGCTCATGTTCGCGTGGGAGGCGGGTTCACCGGGCTGGCTGCGCTGGTGGTCGGTGCGCCGCGTGGCGGTGGTGCTGCTCGGCGGCGCGCTGGTGCTGGCCTGCGGCGGCGTGGGCTACGCGGTGGGCTGGCCGGCGGCGCCGCTGCCGCGGGCCCGCGACAGCGTGCCGTCCGGCTGGGGGGTGCGGCCCCCGCCGGGGCTGCCGGGCTTCGGCCGGTTCACCACCTGGCGCCTGCGGCCGTCGGGTCTGCCCGGCATACGCCGCCCGTTGCGCTGCCCGCACGGGCTGGGCCTGGCGCTGCCCGCCCAGGGGCCTAGGTCCTGCGAGGCGTCCGTGCGCGCCGCCGCCTGCGCCCCCTTGCGTTCCGTCGACGTCTCGGGCAGCGTCGCCACCGTACGTACCTCCGGGAACGCGTCGGTGCTGCGACGGCTCACCGGGACGGCCGACCGCAGCTGCGGTGTACCGGCGCCACGGCCGCCCGCCCCGCCACGGCCCGCCCCGCCCGCCCAACGGCCGCCGGACCTACCCGCCGCACCGCCACCGCCCGCACCGCCCCGCGCCAGTACGCCCCCCTCGCCGACGATCAAGAGGGCCGTACCGCGCCCGGTGGCGTGGTTGCGCCGCGCTCCGCAAGGCCAGGCCGCCGCACCGGCCGGACTGTCCACCGTCTCAGCGCTCTTCCTGGTGCTGCTCCCGGCCGTGGTGGCCGGGGTCGCGGCCGGTGCGCGCTCCGTCTCACGGGGCCGGTGACCGCAGGACCGGCGGACCCTCGGCAACGGCATTGCCGAGCACGACAGTTGAGGAGGTTCGGTTGTTCGCTCTGCTCAGCATCCTGGGAGTCGTCCTCGGTGGCGGCCTGGTGGCGGTGGCCTGTGTGGTGGTCAAGCACCGGGTCTTCCCGCCGAAGGCGGACGAGGAGCCGCGAGAGGCGCTCGCCGAGTACATCTCGATGATGATCGGGGTGATCTACGCGCTGGTGCTCGGGCTCGCCCTGGTGTCGGTGTGGGACACCCACTCCAACGCCGAGGAGCACGTGCAGACCGAGGCGGGCGCCCTGCACCAGGTCTACCTGCTGGCCGACGCCCTGCCGCCCGCCGCGGAACAACAGGCCAGGACCGCCGCCGTCTCCTACGCCCACCAGGTGACCGGCAGCGAATGGTCACAGATGGTCCGGCGCCAGCCCCTCGGCCCCTCGGGCTGGCAACTGCTCAACCAGCTGCGGGACACCTATGAGACGGCGCAGCCCACCGGTGCCGCCCAGCAGAACGCCGGACAGGAGGCCATGGCCCAGTTGTCGGTGCTGGACGAGGCGCGCCGCGGCCGGGAGGCGGACGCCCAGAACCGGTTGTCGAGCGTGCTGTGGGCGGGCCTGTTCATCGGCGGCGTGCTGACCGTGGGCTTCATGTTCCTGTTCGGGGTCCAGCGCCGGGCCAGTCATCTGGTGATGGTGATGGGACTGTCCGGGTTCATCGTCTTCCTGATCGTGCTGATCCACCAGCTCGACATGCCGTTCGGCGGCGCGCTGGGCGTCAACGCGGAGGCGTTCACCCGGTACTTCCCCGGTTGATCCGGTGGACCGCGTCAGTGGTGCTCGCTGATCACCGAGAACAGCCCGCCCTCGACGTCCCGCAGCCCGGCGACCCGGCCGTACGCGGAGTCCTGCGCCTCGCCGGTGACCTCGCCGCCCAGTTGCGCGGCCTTCTCAACCGTGGCGTCGACGTTGTCCACCGAGAAGTAGACGTGCCAGCGGGGGCGGATACGGGGGTCCATGGCGGCCTCGGTGCCGCCGCCGCACAGCGCCGCCACGCTGTGCCCGTCGACCCGCAGCACCACCCGGTCGTGCTCGTAGCGCACCTCGTAGCGCTTGGGGTCCTCCTGGTCCCAGCCGAACACCTGGCCGTAGAAGAGGGCTGACTCGAAGGCGTCCCGGGTGCGCAGTTCGATCCACACCGGAGAGGCGATCGGCCGATCCCGGGAACGGGAGCTGGCCTTGCCCTCCCAGACGCCGAAGGAGGCGCCCGCCGGGTCCGAGGCGAGCGCCAGCCGCCCGGCGTCGAACTCCAGCGGCCCCACCGCCACCGTGCCGCCGCGCTCCCGGATCGCGGCGGCGGTCGCGTTGGCGTCCTCACTGCCGAAGTACGTGGTCCAGGTGACCGGCAGCTCCCAGCGCTTGGCCACCTCGCCGATCCCGGCGATCTCCCAGCCGCCGGAGTACACCCGCAGATACGGCCCCCAGCGCTCCGGCCCCGGCTCGAAACGCCAGTCGAACAGCGGCCCGTAGAAGCCGGTGGCCGTACCCAGATCGCGGGCCATCAGACCGACCCAGCACGGAGCGCCGTACACACAGCCTTTCCGCATCATGGTCACGTCGACTCCCGCCGGGCAGCAGCACCTCACCGGCCCTCGATGGCCGCACTCAGCTTATGCCCGGCGCACCGCCGACGCTCGCCGCGCGCGGGGTGTGTCAGGGCCGTCGCGTCGGGGTCTGCGCATGGGTGACGGCCGGGTCGGTGACCGCTACCGGCGCCACGACCTCGTTGATCCGCGCCATCAGCTCCGGGTCAAGCCGCACGCCGGACGCCTTGGCGTTCTCCCCGACCTGCTCCGGGCGGGAGGCACCGACGATCGCGGCGGAGACGTTCGGGTTCTGCAGCACCCAGGCGACGGCGAGCTGGGCCAGCGAGAGGCCCGCCTCGGCGGCCAGCGGCCGCAGCGCCTGCACCCGCTCCAGCACCTCGTCGCGCAGGAACCGGCTGATGAAGTCCGCACCGCCCTTGTCGTCCGTGGCCCGCGAGCCCTGCGGCGGTCGCCGCCCCGGCTGGTACTTGCCGGTGAGCACGCCCTGGGCGATCGGCGACCATACGACCTGGCCGATGCCCAGCTCCGCGCAGGCGGGGATCACCTCGCCTTCGATCACCCGCCACAGCATGGAGTACTGCGGCTGACTGGACACCAGCGGAATCCGCAGTTCCCGGGCGAGCGCGTGGGCCCGGCGGATCTGGTCGGCGGTCCACTCCGACACGCCGATGTAGTGCGCCTTGCCCTGCCGGACGATGTCGGCGAACGCCTCCATCGTCTCCTCCAACGGCGTGCACCGGTCGAAGCGGTGCGCCTGGTAGAGGTCGACGTAGTCGGTCTGGAGCCTGCGCAGCGAGTTGTCGATGGACTCCATGAGGTGCTTGCGGGACAGCCCGCGGTCGTTCGGGCCGGGACCGGTGGGCCAGTAGACCTTGGTGAAGATCTCCAGGCCCTCGCGCCGCTCGCCCTTCAGGGCGCGGCCCAGCACGGACTCCGCGCGGGTGTCGGCATACACGTCCGCGGTGTCGAACGTGGTGATACCGGCGTCGAGGGCGGCGCGGACGCAGTCGGTCGCGGTGTCCTCCTCGACCTGGGAACCGTGGGTGAGCCAGTTGCCGAAGGCGATCTCACTGATCAGCAGGCCGCTGCGGCCGAGATGACGGTGTTCCATGAAAGGTGAATGTAGTTGTGCCGCCCGCCGGCGCGGACCACCAACGTGCCGACCGTTGGACCGCGGCCCCTTGAGACAACCGCGCCGAGAAGGTAGGCACTCCTGTGGGAGGAGCCATGGTTGCCGTAGACGAGCCCGATGAACTGGACGTCCCGGTCGGTGACGGAACCCTGCGCGCCCTGCGGTTCGGCACCGGGCCGCGTGCGGTGCTCGCCGTGCACGGCATCACCGGCTCCGCCATGGCGTTCCGCGCGGTCGCCCGGCAACTGCCCGACGAGTACAGCCTGTTCGCCCTCGACCTGCGCGGCCGGGGCGGCAGCGCCGGGCTGGCCGGACCGTACGGCCTGGACCGGCACGCCGACGACGTGCGGCGCACCGTCGAACACCTGGGCACACCGGCGCAGTTGGCGCTGGTCGGCCACTCGATGGGCGCGTACGTCGCGCTGCGCGCCGCGGTGGCGTGGCCGGAACTCTTCGACCGGCTGCTGCTGGTGGACGGCGGTCTGCCCCTGCCGACCCCGCCGGGCGCCGACCCGGACCGGTTGCTCGCCGCGACACTCGGCCCGATGCTGGCCCGCCTTGACCGCACGTTCGACAGCGCCGCGGCCTATGTCGGCCTCTTCCGCGCCCATCCCGCGCTCGGCCCCTACTGGAACGACGACATCGAGGCGTATGTGCGCGCCGACCTCACGCGCACCGGCGGCGCGTTGCGCTCCCGGGTCAGCGCGGACGCGGTCCGGGCGGACGGCCGGGACCTGCTGGCCTCGGCGCACCGCGTCGGCGCGGACCTCGAACGGCTGACGCTCCGGGCGCTGTTGGTGTACGCGCCTGTGGGCCTGTTCGACCGGGCGCCCGGGCTTCTGCCGACCGAGGTGGTGGCCCGGTGGCGCGACCGCGTCCCGTCGCTGCGCACCGAACTGCTGCCCGGCTGCAACCACTACACCATCGTGCTGGGCGAACCGGCGCGGCTGCTCGCCCGACGGCTCACCGAGCGGCCGGGTGACTCGCCCTCGTAACGGTGAATCAAGCCGTGCGGGCATCCGGTCCACTACCACTGAGCCCATGACCACATTCCGATGCGGAGCCGTGGCGGGCGCCGCGTGACCGGTGGCGAGCCGACGCGGTTGGTCGACGAGGTGACCGCGGGGCCGAGCGGCGCGATGACCCGCGAGGGTGTCATCCTCACCGGCACCCTGACCGTCGTCACCACGGCGCTGCCCGCCAAACGCGCCCAGGTGACCCTGCGCGAGGTCGGCTCGGCGGAGTGGCACACGCTCGCCGGCAGCCCCTTCCCGGTTCCGCCGGAGGGCATCGGGGCGCTGCACACCATCGTGGTCGCCGCCATCGGCGCCGGATCCCAGCCGTCCGGTTGACCCCGTCGCCAACGGCACGGCCGGGCGGGCTCAGTCGTCCAGCACCCGCGAGTACACGGCGCCGGTGACGACACGGACGCTGTCCACGCGCTCACCGAGCGGGCCTCATTCCGCCGGTCCGGCGAGGGTGTTCCAGAACATCAGCTCGTACGCCTGGAGCAGCCGCCCGTAGCGGTGTGCCAGCGGTGAGACGCGGCCCGCGTCCAGCCCGGCCTGTACGGCGGCCAGCGCCTGCTGTTCGAGTTGCGGCGCGGGTTCCGCGAAGAAGTCGAAGAACCCGCACGCCTCGTCGGCCAGGCCGTACCGCTCGCGCAGCGCCCGGCCCATCGTCCGGCAGTAGCCGCCCCACGCCGCGAAGTTGGCGGTCAGCGCGATCACCACGTCCACCGGCTCGGCGTTCAGCGCCAGCCACGCCGCGTATGCCGGATACGCCTGGCAGCCCGCCTTCGGCTGGTAACCGTCCACGGACTCGTCGTCCAGACCGAGTGCGTCGGCGAGCGCGCCGAGCTTGTCGAGCGCGATGTTCTCGCCGTGCGCGAGGCTGGTGAAGAAGGTGGCGGCGGCCGGATCAGCGGCGCAGCGCTCGGTCAGGTGCAGGAAGCTGCGGCGGTCGCTGGGGATGATGAGGTGCTGTTCCATCATGAACGCAGCCAGCGTCTCGACCGGCGCCTGCCCGGCGGCGATGCGGGGGATCAGCTGGTTGGCGCCGGTGCCCGGGGCCAGTTCGCGTACGGCCGCCGCGAGGACGTCCTGTGCGGTACGGGTCACCTTTCCGTCCTTTCACCGGGGTGGGGTTCGTCGTCCTGCGGTCAGGCACCGGCCGCGCCGAGCAGGGTGCCCGCCGTGTAGGTCACGGCCATCGCCACCACCCCGCCCGTCGCGTTGCGCAGTACGGCCTGCCGGGCCGGGGCGTTGCCCAGCCGGGCGCTGGCCCAGCCGCACAGTACGAGCGCGCACAGCACCGCGACCACCGTGACGGCCAGCCGCACCGACGCCGGAGGCAGCACGATCGCCAGCAGCGGCAGCAGCGCACCGCAGGTGAAGGCGCCGAAGCTGGCCCACGCGGCGTGCCACGGGTTGGTCAACTCCTCTGGGTTGATGCCCAGTTCGACGCGGGCGTGCGCGCCCAGCGCGTCGCGTTCGGTGAGTTGTTCCGCGACCTCCCGGGCGAGGTCGGGCCTGATGCCGCGCCCCTCCAACAGGCCGGTCAGCTCGTCCAGTTCGGCCTGCGGGGCGGTCGCCAGTTCCTCGCGCTCCAGGGCGAGTGCGGCCCTTTCCGAGTCGCGCTGGGTGCTCACCGACACGTACTCGCCCGCCGCCATCGACAGCGAGCCCGCCAGCAGCCCGGCCAGCCCCGCGGCCAGCAGGGTCTGCCGGGATGTGGTCGCCCCGGCCACGCCGACCACCAGCCCCGCGGTGGACACCACGCCGTCGTTGGCGCCCAGCACCGCCGCGCGCAGCCAGTTGAGCCGGGTGCCCAGACCGCCGACGTGCGGCTCGTGGTGCACGGCGCCCGGATCGCCGGGTGAATTGTCCTTGGTCACCTGTTGAGCATCTCACTGACCAGTGGTCAGCGAGCCGCATTCCGGGCGGACTTCGCCCGTACGTCGCCGATCGGGCTTCCCGTCTGGCAAAACTAGAGGTGTAGTGTCCTGGTTATGCGGATGGGTGAAGGGGTCGAGTGGGGGTTGCACTGCTGTCTGACGCTCGCCTGGCTCGGTGGACAGGAGCCGGTGTCGACGGCCAAGCTCGCGGCGCGGTTCGACCTGCCTCAGGCGTATCTCAACAAGCGGCTGCAGGCGCTCGTCCGGGCGGGCGTCCTCACCTCCACCCCCGGCATCCGCGGCGGCTTCCGGCTGGCCAGGCCGCCGGAGAAGATCACGTTGATGGACGTGGTCGCCGCCATCGAGGGCCCTGACGACGCGTTCCGCTGCACGGAGATCCGGCAGCGCGGGGACGGGGCGGAGCTTCCGGTGCGGGAGTTCCGCACGCCGTGCGGGGTGGCCACGGCCATGCGGCGGGCGGAGCTCGCCTGGCGGCGGGAGCTGGCGGCGCAGACGCTGGCGGACATCATGGCGGCGTCGCCACCCGTGGCGGCGGAACGGGCGCGCAGCTGGTACGAGCGCGTAAGCGGCTGAGCGCCGCTCACGCGGTCAGGTCGCGGTTCCGTGGGCGGTGCGGGGCGTGCGTTCAGCCCTGTCGGGGGGTGCGCTTGCGCTGCCGCGCGGGGGCGTTTTCGGGTCGTCGGGGCGCGGGGTGCTCTGGCGCGTTGGCTGGCGGCTTCTCGGGTGTGGGGTGGCGCGGTGGGTCGGGGAGCGCCGGTCCGCGCCGTAGTGGTTGCTCGCCCTCGCGGCGGGAGAAGCTGCCGTTCCGGCGCGAGGATCCTTGAGGGAGACGGCCCTGTCGGGGTGGGGATCCCGTGACGGGCGGACTCCTTCGACCGGCTGCCTGGTCGACGTCCCGTACCGCTGGCGGGGACGCCGTGGCCGCCTGGCTGGCAGGCCTGCCAGTGCGGCAGGTCCCGTGTCGGAGCGGCATATTCCCGCGCCGCGCTGGTGACTGCCGACCGTTCCGGCCGCGGCGCCGCCGCGGACGGGCCCTCGGGATGCCGTGGGGAGTGATTGCGGGTGGAATGGAGCCATACCGGTTTCGGCCCGGGGGCGAGGAGGCCTACCGCTATGACTGCTGCGACGCGCCTGCTCAGGGCCCTTCCGGTGGTACACCGTGACCGCCTGATGCAGCTCGCCAAGGAGGTCTCCTTCGACCAGGACGCCCGGATCTTCGAGGAACAGGGCCCCGCCGACCGGTTCTGGGTCATCCGCTCCGGCGCGGTCACCCTCGACCTGCGCATACCAGGGCGTCGCCCGGCCACCGTCGCCACCCTGGGCCCCGGCGACCTGCTCGGCTGGTCATGGATGTTCCCGCCGTACACCTGGGACTTCGGTGCGGAGGCGCTGAGCCCGGTGCGCGCCTACGAGTTCGACGGCGCCCAGGTGCGCGCCCTGTGCGAGGAGGATCCGGTGCTCGGCTACGCCCTGGTGCGGGCCGTGGCGGAGGTCCTCGCACACCGGCTGCAGGTCACCCGCTCGCGGTTGATGGACCTGCAGACCCAGCGCGGCGGCTCCTGGTGACCGCGCACCCGATCACCGCTACCAGCCGGTACGCCTCTCGCGCGCCGCTACAGTGTGGAACCCTCGATGTCTGGGGTGGTGGAAGTGGTGGCTGGGGCGCATGGTAGCCCTCGCGCGGGCCGTCGGGATCTGGCCGATCGCGGTGATGTGCTCGCGCTGCTCGACGGCTTCTACCGGGCCGTCCTCGCGGATGACGTACTGGCCCCCGCGTTCGAGGCGGCCGGTGCCGACGTCCCCGCGCACCTACCGGCCATCGCCGACTTCTGGGTGAGCCAGCTGTTCGGCCACGGTGTCCACCAGGGCGGACTGCTCCGTGCCCATCAGCGCGTGCACCATGAACACCCGCTGACCGAAGCGCACTTCACGCGTTGGCTGCTGCTGTGGAACCGCAGCGTCGACGCGGGGTGGTCCGGTCCCGTGGCGGAACGGGCCAAGGCGCAGGCGGCGCGGATCGCCACCGCGATGCACGGCCGCCTGACGCGTCAGCGCTCAACCGCGTTGGATGCCCCGGGCGTTGCGGCCCCGTCGCTCCCACTCGTACTCCAACCGCACGTGGACTAGCCGGTGCTGGGTTCGGACTGCCGCGCGACTGTTTAGTCACGCTAAACCGATATTGCTAGAAACTCTCGCTGGTGCTGCACGGTGGGGGACGCCAGGCTTGGGGCATGATCACAATGGACGCGGTCCTGGGCGTCTCGCTGGTGGCCCTCGGCATGGTGCTCACCCCGGGACCGAACATGATGTACCTGATCTCGCGAAGCCTCACCCAGGGACGCCGGGCGGGCCTGGTCTCCCTCGCGGGGGTGGGCGTCGCCTTCCTGTGCTATCTGGGCGCCGCCAACCTCGGCCTGTCGATGGTGTTCGTCGCGGTGCCCGCGCTCTACCTCACAGTGAAGCTGGCGGGCGCCGGGTACCTGGCGTACCTCGCGTGGCAGGCGCTGCGGCCCGGCGGCCAGTCGGTGTTCACCCCGGGGGAGTTGGCACCGGACCCGCCCCGGCGGCTGTTCACCATGGGGCTGATGACCAGTCTGCTCAACCCGAAGATCGCGGTGATGTACCTCTCGCTCATACCCCAGTTCGTCCAGCCGCGGGCGGGCCACGTGATGGTCCAGGGCTTCGTCTTCGGCGGTGTCCAGGTGGTCGTCAGCCTGGCGGTCAACTGCGCCATCGTCCTCGCCGCGGGCGGCATCGCGAACTTCCTCGCCCGGCGTCCGACATGGCTGCGGGTTCAGCGCTACCTCATGGGCACGGTACTCGGCGCGCTCGCCGTCCGGCTCGCGGTGGACAACTCCAGCCCCGCACCGGCCTGACCGTCACTTCTCCCGCCGCCTGCGCCGCCAGCCGCGCACCATGTCCACCGAGAGCACGACCGTGAGCAGCCAGGTAGCGGCCACGGCCGCGATCACCGCGGGGGCCAGCGAGGCCACGGCCACCACCATCAGCGCCGTGGACGCCACCGTGACCAGCGACACCAGCAGCGCCCTCCAGTGACGCAGCCAGGCGGCGGGGTTCGGGAGCCGCCGCAGACGCATCGTCCGCAGCCTGCGGTCCAGGCCGTCGTCCTGCCGCAGCATCGTCTCGATCTGCTCAAGAGCCCGGCGCTCCTCGTCGGAGAGTCGATGTCCATCCATCGCCGACACCTCCGTGACCGCTCCCGAAGGGTCCTTCCTTCTCACCTTCTACGGTAGCCGCAGCAGCGCCGGTGAGCCCCGGTGTTTCACACTTTGATCCGTTCCGGATCCGGGCCCGGACACCCCGGTGGCCACCTCCGTTGCGCCATCCGTAGGCCGGGCCGTGTCGGGGGCGGCGTCACCGGGGACGTATGTGGCCTCCACGGCGCCGACCGGTGCGCACAGGAGAGGGACGGAGGGCGTGATGGTACGTAGCCGGGCATGGGCCTGCGTGGTGGCGGCCGGGCTGGTGATGGCGGCTGGGATCGCTGGTTCCGCCGCCGCTGAGGATCCGAGCGCCGCACCGGGCGCGACCAGCGCCTCGCCCGGTCCCACGCCGGCGGGCAGCCCCGTAGCGTCCAGCGCCCCCAGCCCGTCGAACAGCCCCGGCGCCTCCGTCTCCCCGAGCGGGTCGGGCAGTGCCAGCACCTCCAACGGCAGCGCCAGCCCGTCGGACAGTGGGACGCCCACCGTCGGTCCCGGCGACGCGGCGTTCCTCGGCGCGCTGCACCAGGGCGACCTCGCGGAGATCAACGCGGGCCGGGACGCGGTGCCCAACGCGGCGGCGGCATGCGTGATGCGGGTGGGCGCGGCCCTGGTACGTGACCGGGGCGCCATCGACAAAGCCGTCAGCACGCTCAGCGGGCAGCTCAGGATCGGGCTGCCGCCGAGCCCCACCCCCGCCGAGAACGACCAACTCGCCCGGATCGGCCGCAGCGCGGGCTCATCCGGCTACGACACCCAGTGGCTGCGGGCACGGTCGGCGGCGCACACCGACACCCTCAGGCTGATCGACCAGGAGATCTCCTCCGGCGGGCAGGGCGACCACGACAAGGTCGTCGCCGCCGCCCGGTCCGCGCGCCCGATGGTGGCGCACCACCTCGCGATGGAACGCAACTGCCATCCGCTGGGCGCCTCGGGCGGCCCCCAGCAGACGGCGTCGGGGGTGTGGAAGTCGCCGCACGGCAGATGGAGCGCCACCCACGTCTCGGTGCTCGTGGTCGGTTCGCTGCTGGTGATCGCGGCGTCCGCGTGGGCCACCCGTAGATGGCACCGCGACCTGTCGCGCTGACCATGGCAAGTGGGCGCGGCCCGGGGCGAGTTGAACGGCGTTCGGGCTCAGCCGCCGTCGCCGTACGGGCGGGTGAGGATCTCCAGGTTGTGTCCGTCCGGATCGTCGAAGTACGCGCCCCGGCCGCCGTCGCGGTGGTTGATGCGGCCCCTCTCGGTGTGGTGGGGATCGGCGTAGTAGGTGATGCCCGCCTGCCTGATGCGCTCGAAGATGGTGTCGAACTCGTCCTCCGACACCAGGAACGCGTAGTGCTGCGGGGTGATCGCTGCCGTACCGCTGTCCGCGAAGTCCAGCGTGACTCCGTTCGCCGCGGTGACCGGGACGAACGGCCCGTAGGGCGCCCCGACTTCGAGACCGAGCACGGAAGCCAGGAACCGCGCCGACGCCTCCTTGTCGTGTGCCGCGACGATGGTGTGGTTGAGCTGGATCGTCATGGCGAATGCCTCCAAGCGTGGCGGGCGGAAGCCCTAAGGAAAGGGTAGGCCCACTTGGCGCCCGCCCGGCACCGCCACTTCGCGCCCGCCCGGCACCCGCGCTCCGCGCCCGCCCGGCACCCCCACCGGCGGCTTCCCCGTGGGGCGAGTACCGCCCCCGGAAACGGCATGGCCGAGCCCGATCGCGGGCGTGTACGCTGGGGATCATGAAGCGCGCCGCAGCTGTGACGACGACGCCGGATCCAGTCCCGGCGCGCTGACACCTGCCAAGAAGCCCCGGGGCGAGTGCCCCGGGGCTTCGTCGCGGTCACTCGCCCCGCACCACCGAGGAGACCGCGATGCACGACCACCGCAAGCTCGGCCGCGAGCTGGACCTTTTCGACTCCGACCCGCTGATCGGCGCCGGGCTGCCGTACTGGCTGCCGAACGGCGCCGCGGTGCGGCACGCCCTGGAGGAGTACATCCGGGAAGCGGAACGGCGAGCGGGCTATCGCCACGTCCACTCGCCGGTACTGGCCAAACGCGAGCTGTACGAGATCTCCGGGCACTGGGCGCACTACCGCGACGACATGTTCCCCGCGATGGAACTCGGCGGTGAACAGTTCGTACTGCGTCCCAGCCTGTGCCCGCACCACGCGTTGGTCTACCGCTCCCGTGAGCACAGCTACCGCGAACTGCCCTTGCGCATCGCCGAGTTGGGCGGGATGTTCCGCTCCGAACTGTCCGGTGTGCTGGGCGGGCTGACCCGGGTGCGGGCCATCCAGCTCAACGACGCCCATGTCTTCTGCACCCTGGAGCAGGCCGCCGACGAGGCGCGGGCGGCGCTCGAACTCATCGACGGCGCCTACCGGGCCATGGGCATCCGCGCCGCCCGGTACCGCCTCTCGCTGCCCGGCCCCGGCGGCAAGTACGTCTCGGACCCGGCGATGTGGCAGCGCGCCGGTGCCCTGCTCACCGAGGTGCTGGACGCCGTCGGCGCGCCGTACGAGGCCGAGGAGGGCGAGGCCGCCTTCTACGGGCCGAAGATCGACGTGCAGATCGCCGACGCGAGCGGCCGTGAGTCGACCCTGTCCACCGTTCAGGTCGACCTCTACCAGCCGCGCCAGTTCGACCTGCGCTACGTCGGCCCCGACGGGGCGGCGCACCGTCCGGTGATGGTGCACCGCAGCATCATCGGCAGTGTGGAGCGGGCGGTCGCCCACCTGATCGACACCCACGGCGGGGCGTTCCCCGGCTGGTTGGCGCCGGTCCAGGTGGTGGTGCTCCCCGTGTCCGACGACGAACTACCCGACGCCGAGGCGCTGGTACGGCGGTGCGTCGAACAGGGCCTGCGCGCGGAGTCGGCCGCGCCGGACCGCGGTTCGCTCAGCGCCCGGGTGCGCGCCGCGCGACTGGTGCCGTATCAGGCGGTCATCGGCCCGAAGGAGGCCGCCGACGACCGGGTGGCGCTGCGGTTGCGCGACGGCCGCCGGATCGACCCGCTGCCGGTGCCCGAGGCGGTGGCCCGGATCGCGGCACTGGTCGGCCGCAACAGCGGTGAGCTGTGGGGCGAGTGACGGTCAGTCGGGCAGCAGTACGGCGACCCCGTTGACGTGACCGGCGGCCAGGTCACTCAGCGCCCGGTCGGCCTGGGCCATGCCGTACCGCTGGACGTGCACCCGCGGCCGGATCCGGGCCGCCTCCGCGAGGTAGGCCCGGCCGTCCGCCCGGGTGTTGGCGGTGACGGAGCGGACGGTCCGCTCCTGGAACAGGTAGCGCGCGTAGTTCAGCGACGGGATGTCCGACAGGTGGATGCCCGCGATGGACAGCGTGCCGCCCCGGTCGAGCGCGGCCAGCGCGACCGGCACCAACTCCCCGGCCGGTGCGAACAGGATCGCCGAGTCCAGCGGCTCCGGGGGGCTCCCGGTCGCCGGCCCCGCCGAGGCGGCGCCGAGCTCCAGGGCGAGCCGCTGGGCGTCCTCGCCACGGGTGAGGACGTGCACGGTGGCGCCCCGGGCCACCGCCAGTTGCGCCGTCAGATGAGCCGAGGCGCCGTACCCGTACAGGCCGAGGCGTCCGCCAGGCGGCAGGTCGGCGCGCAGCAGAGCGCGGTAGCCGATGATGCCCGCGCACAGCAGGGGAGCCAGTTCGTCCTCCGGCCAGTCCTCGGGCAGCGGGTAGGCGTACCGTGCGTCGACCACGGTGTACCCGGCGTATCCGCCGTGGATGTCCCAACCGGTGTAACGGGACTTCGGGCACAGGTTCTCGCGTCCGGAGCGGCAGTACCGGCAGACGCCGCAGGTGCCCGCCAGCCAGGCCGCGCCCACCCGGTCCCCGGGCCGGAAGCCGCGCACGGCCGCCCCGGCGGCCAGCACCCGGCCGACGATCTCATGACCGGGGGTGCACCGCGGGTGGCGCGGCGGCAGATCGCCCTCGGCGAGGTGCAGGTCGGTCCGGCACACCCCGCACGCGTGCACCTCGATCAGTACCTCATCGTCTCCCGGCGGCGGCACGTCACGCCGCACCCGGCGCAACGGCCCTCCGGTCATCGGGCCCGGGGTGTCCACCACCCACGCCCGCGTCTCATGTGTCATCGGCCGCCGCCTCCCGCGCCAGAGCGGGGATGACGCCACCCGCGAGCACCGCCTTCCTCCGGCGGGGCGAGAGGTGGTGGTGTACGCCGTACTCCTCGTCCCGAGTGGTGTTGCGCACCCGCAGCCTCGGTTCCGCGTCCGCGCTGAGCGCGCGGTGCAGACCGGTCAGCCGCAGCCGGTCGCCCGGCTGGATGCGGTCGTGGTCCGCCGGATCGTCGAACTCCAGGGCGAGCACGCCGAAGTTGGCCAGGTTCTGCCAGTGGATCCGTGCGAAGGACTTGGCGACGACGGCCCGCAGCCCCAGGTAGCGCGGGGTGATCGCGGCGTGCTCACGGGACGACCCCTGGCCGTAGTTGTCACCGGCCACGATCAGGTGGCCGCCGTCCTCCCGGGTGCGGGCGGCACGCTGCGGGTACTCCGGATCGATCCGGGTGAGGGTGAACGCCGCCAGCTTGGGGATGTTGGAGCGGTACGGCAGCGCCTTGGCACCGGCGGGCGAGATCTCGTCGGTGGACACGTTGTCGCCCGCCTTGAGTAGCACCGGGCCCTCGATGGTGTCCGGCAGCGGATCGAAGTCCGGCAGCGCGGAGATGTTGGGCCCGCGCTCCAGCTTGACCCGCGCCGCCTCGTTCGGCGGCAGCGGCGGTTCCAGCATCGAGGTGTTGACCGACGCGCGCTGTGGCAGTTGCGGTGTCCGGTAGCCGATGCCGCGGTCTTCGGCCCAGTCGCGCGGATCGGTGATCACCCCGGTGAGCGCCGAGGCCGCCGCGGTCTCCGGGGAGCACAGCCACACCGCGTCCTCCTCGGTACCGGACCGGCCGGGGAAGTTGCGCGGGAACGTACGCAGCGAGTTGCGCCCGGCAGCGGGCGCCTGGCCCATGCCGATGCAGCCCAGACAGCCCGCCTGGTGGATCCTGGCGCCCGCGGCGATCAGGTCGAACGTGGCACCCGAGCGGGTCAGGTCCTGGAGGATCTCCCGCGACGTCGGATTGACGTCGAAACTCACGCCCGGCGCGGTCTGCCGTCCCCGGACCATCGCCGCCGCCATCGCGAAGTCCCGCAGCCCCGGATTGGCCGAGGAGCCGATGACCGCCTGGCTGATCGCCTCACCCGCGACCTCCCGGACCGGCACCACGTTTCCCGGCGAGGTGGGTTTGGCGATCAGCGGTACCAGAGCGCTGAGGTCGATCTCCTCCTCCAGGTCGTAGCGCGCGCCCGGCTCCGCGGTGAGTTCGGTGAAGTCGTCCTCGCGCCCCTCCGCCCGCAGGAAGTCGCGCACCGCCGCGTCGGACGGGAACACGCTTGCCGTGGCGCCGAGTTCGGCCCCCATGTTGGCTATGACATGCCGGTCCATCGCGGTGAGCGACGCCAGCCCCGGACCGTGGTACTCCAGTACTCGGTTGACCCCGCCGCGCACCCCGTGGCGGCGGAGCATCTCCAAGATGACGTCCTTGGCGCTCACCCACGGCGGCAGTTCCCCGGTCAGCCGTACTCCCCAGATCCGCGGCATGGTCACGTACAGCGGGCGACCGGCCATGGCCAGTGCGACCTCCAGGCCGCCGGTGCCGATCGCCAGCATGCCCAGCGAACCGCCCGCGCAGGTGTGGGAGTCCGAGCCGATCAACGTCTTGCCCGGCACCCCGAAGCGCTGCATGTGGGTGGGGTGCGACACCCCGTTGCCCGGCTTGGAGTACCAGACGCCGAACCGGCGCGCCGCCGAGCGCAGGAAGTCGTGGTCCTCCGCGTTGCGTTCGTCGGCTTGAAGCAGGTTGTGGTCGACGTACTGCACGCTGACCTCGGTGTGTACCCGGTCCAGGTGGAGCGCTTCCAGCTCCTGCATCACCAGCGTGCCAGTCGCGTCCTGGGTGAGGGTCTGGTCGACCCGCAACGCGATCTCCTCACCCGGTTCCATCCGCCCGGCCACCAGGTGGGCGGCTATGAGCTGGTGGGCCACCGTGCCCTTCGCGGGCGTGTCCATGTTCCCTCCCGCCGGTCGGGACATCCACGGGCCTGATCCCGTGTCCAGCCTGGCCCGTCCCGGCCCGTCCCGCATGTGCGGCCGGGCCGTATCGGACCGTGCTGAGCGGGTACCCGTACCGACAGAACATATGGATCGAGGTGACCGTGATGTTCCTGTTGGGGATGTTGCTGGTGGGAGCAACCGCAGCCTTCGTCGCCCTGGCGATCGTCGAGAACTTCTCCGTCGGCGGGCGCGGTACCAGCGTGACCATGCTGGGCCAGCACATCGCGACTCTCAACGCCCTGGAGACGTTCCTGGCCGGTCTGGCGCTGGCTCTGGTCTTCTGCTTCGGCCTGACGATGATGACCGGCGGTGCGCTGTGGATGCGGATGCGGCGCCGTAGGCTGGCCCGCCACGCGCAGGGCGACCAGGAGGCGATGGCGGCCCGCGACACGCAGGGGCAGCCGACCACCGCGGAGGCGGCCACCACCACGCCGGGCAAGCCCCGGCACCGGCACGGGCTGCATCTGTTCGGGCACTGAGCGGCGCGGGCCCAACGGGTACGGGGTCAGCCCGCGCCGTTGCTGTGGAAGGCGTCGCACAGGCCGGTCAGCGAGTCCCGGGAGACGATGCTGTCGCGCAGCGCCTGCTGGGCCAGGGGCAGGCCCCCGCAGTGCCGTTCGCCCGGCGCGGTGGCACCCAGCGGTCCGGCCGCCGAAGCGGTTCCCGCGACGGCCAGTACCAGACCGGCGCCGAGCACGGCGGCTGCCGCTGACCGATGAACCTTGCTGACGCTGACCATGGGTCGTTTCCTCTCCTCGCTGAAGGCTTCTGCCCGAAAGAACGGAAAAGTCCGCGATCGGTCACTCGGTGAGTGCCCTACGACGGCAACCCCGGCCCGCTCAGCGGGGTGAACTCCACGACCTCCGGCCGCCCCGTGAGCCTGCTCAGCACATCCTCGACGGTGAACTCCCGCTCCGGCGTCACAGCGGCCAATGCGACGTTCACGCTCTCCTGATCGGCCCACATCTCGACGACCCGCACCACGTCCGCGTCGTCCTTGTCCCGGCAGATCACATACATCTGGCACCCGGGCGCGGCCTCCAGCACCGCCGCGACTTTCGACAGGACGTCAGCCAACTCGCCTCCCTTGCCAGGTTGCGCGCGCATGGTGACGAAACGGCCGATCGTAGGCGTGGACATATCGGGAGGTTACCGAATGGGGTGGACGGTCTTCCGCCACCGTACGTGTCGGCGGGCCGCCGTGCCCTACTGGCGTGGGCCCGCCGTGTCAGCCACCTGGGTGACTGCCGGTCACGTGTGGCGTCCTGCGAAGTCAGTAAGAGGCCAGCGCCGATCGTGGTTCGGCTTCCTCCTGTGAAAGCCGTCTCGGCTGCTCCAGTGCTGTCGCCCAGGGCGACGTGGCCTGTGCGTATCGCCGATCAGCGCCGGGTACGGGCCGTCTGCCTCTTGTGCAGGATCGTGATGGCGCGTTCGCACCAGTCGCGGTTGCCCTGTTCGAAGGCGAGGCCGCGCAGGCATGTCAGGTAGGGGCCGATGCGCTCGCCGTGCAGCAGGAACTCCTCTTCGGCGCGGTCGCCACGCATCGTGTGCAGCAGTCTGCCGAACAGGTCGATCTTGGCCTGGGCGAAGGCGGCGCGCTCGGTCAGCTGGGTAATCAGGTTCCCGGTGTCGATGTGGTCGGCGGCCTGGACCTTGACGAGCAGGTCGTCGCGAACGAAGGCGGGCTTGGCCGCGGCAGCCGTGAAGTGCTCCAGCTCCGCCAGGCCGGCGTCGGTGACCGTGAACAGGCGTTTGTTGGGCCGGGTGTCCTGGACCACTTCGCGCCCCCTGATCAGTCCGGCCTTCTCCAACCGGGTCAGCTCGGCGTACAACTGCTGCGGCTGGGCGTACCAGAAGTTCGCCACACCCAGGTCGAACGCCTTGGCCAGCTGATACCCGCTCAGCTCCTCGTCGAGCAGCGCCGCCAGCACGGCATGGCGCAAGGCCATCGGACCGCCTCCTCCTCGTCGCCTGACACCCCCGCCCCCTGTCCCCGGGCACCTCCGTCATGATACTCAGGAAACTGACTAGTCACATTCATGACTATGGAGGAACAGGCGTGACCACAGCAGACCGCTTCCGCATCGCCGTGGACAACCGCGACCTCGCTGCCCTTGACGGCCTGTTCAGCGAGGACATCCGTTTCTACAGCCCGGTGAAGTTCAGGCCCTTCGAGGGCAAGCCGATGGTGATGGGCCTCTTCGGCGTTCTCCTGCGCACTTTCGAGGACTTCCGCTACATCGGGCACTGCGACGGCACCTCGCAGACGAGCACCGACGGCGCCCAACTCCCGTCGGCGGTCCTGCTCTTCCGAGCGACCGTGAACGGCAGGCAGATCCACGGCATCGACCTGCTGCACTTCGACGACGACGGCCGGATCAAGGAGTTCACGGTGATGGTCCGGCCGCAGTCCGCCGTGCAGGCCCTGGGTGAGGCGGTCCTCGCCGGGCTGATCGCTGACGGCCTGGTCCCGGCGCCTGCCGATCAGTGAGCCCCCGGTCCGCGATTGCCGTCAGGACGTGCCGGCCTGACGGGTCGGCTGGTGGATGATCAGCAGGCCGTCTGCCCGGCGGGTACCAGTTCGGCGCTCGGCTTGCGGCTGCTCGGCCGACGTGCGCAGCGGTCCGAGAGTGGGCGAGCGACCTTGTGACGGCCACAGCGCAGCGAGCCCGTGCGGCGGCCCGGCGGCGGGCTGGTGTGCCGCCGCGCATGCCCGCTGCGGCGGCGGGTACGACCCTTGCCGTACGCGGGAGTCGCGGAAGCGACCAGGGAACGAGGGGTATCGGAATTGATTCGAAAGCTGCAGGCGGTGGCGCTGGACTGTGCCGATCCGGTACGGCTCGCGGAGTTCTATGCGGATCTGCTGGGAGGCCGGGTGGTCGCGGACTCGGAGGATCCCGACTGGGTCGAGGTGCACGGGTTCGAGGGAACGCCGCTGGCCTGCCAGCGGGTGGAGGGATACGTGCCGCCCGAATGGCCCGGCCAGCGGCGCCCGCAGCAGCTCCACTTGGATTTCGACGTGGATGACCTCGACGGGGAGGAGAAGCGGGCGCTCAGCCTCGGCGCGACGGTGCTGGAGCGGACGGACCAGCTCCGCCCGGAGGCCAACTGGCGGGTCTACGCGGACCCGGCTGGCCATCCGTTCTGCCTCTGCTTCCACTGAGTCCACCGGTACTCGTTCGTACACCGGGGTGCGGTGAAGGGGCTGTCCGCCAGCTCCCCGAGCGGAAGCGCTCCATGGCGAAGGTGGGGGGTACGGGGTTCCCGACCGTGGGGCCATGTGCCCTGCGGCATCAGGGGACTGGTCGGGGAGGGCCACGTGCCGCTTTTGGGATCAACTTCCTGCTCTGACAGGCGCCGTGGTCGGTTCGTGGGCTCGTATTCGTGCAGAGCTTGACCGAGCGCCGGTCCCAAGAGTGAGGACTTGGGGCACTCACCCGGAGAGTTCGGCCCGCCACTGCCGTGTCCACTCCCCCCGAGGCGGCGGATCTCCGCGTGATGCCGAAGTCACGCCGTGCACTCTCGTGGAAAGCATCAGATGTGCGGGCATGACCCTGGGCAACTGAATGCCGCTGGCACCCCTGCCGCCTACTGGGGCGGCTAGGGGTTGGTCCTACCACGGACCGCTCATAGGGTCAGCGAAGAAGTCCAATTCCCCGTCATGTGCTGCGAGTTGACAGGCCGCAGCCGTCGGCGCCGCCCTCGTGCAGGGTGTGTTCACTCAAACGAAGATTGGTGGCAGGTGTAGCGAATATGCAGTCGGATTCGATTGCTGTCTTCGGCGCAGGAGTCATGGGCCGCAGCATCACCGCACTGGCGCTGGGCCGCGGGGTGGACGTCGTACTCGTTGACGTCTTGGACGATGTGCTTCACGACGCCCGAGCGGAAATCGCACAGCAGTTGCGGCACGGGCAGTTCATGGGCGCCTTCCCCGCCGGGCAGGCGCCCGGAACGTTGACAACGACGTTGACTTCCAAGGACGTTGCGGATGCCGCCGTGGTGATCGAGGCGATCACCGAGGACGCCTCGCTCAAGGCGGCCGTCATGGCGGAGATCTCCGGCGTGGTCCCCGTCGGCGTGCCGCTCATCACCAACACCTCCGGTATCCCCATCGCCGAACTGGCGAAGTCGGTGCGGCGGCCCGCGGAACTGGCCGGGGCGCACTTCATGAATCCGGCCTATCTCATCGAGATGGTCGAGGTGGTCCGCGGCCCGCGGACCGGCGACGACGCCATGGCCGCCATCCTTTCCCTTCTGGAACGGCTGGGAAGGAAAGCCGTCGTCGTGCGCGACGCGCCGGGATTCGTCACCAGCAGGCTGGTGCATCCCATGATCAACGAAGCGGCGAGAATCGTGGCCGAGGGCACCGCGAGCGTCGAGTCCGTGGACCGGCTGATGCACGGATGCCTCGGCCATCCGACCGGTCCGCTGCGCACCGCCGATCTGATCGGACTCGACAACCTCGCGGACGCCCTTCGGCTTCTCGCCGAGCGGACCGGAAATCCCACTTTCGAGCCCTGCGAACTCCTCATGGAAAAGGTGCGCCGCGGTGATCTGGGGCGCAAGACAGGGCGCGGTTTCTACGACTACGGAGAGGTGCTCTCGTGAGCCAGGACCTGGCAACCACCGCTGAGGGGGTCGCGCAGACGATCACCGCGTTCGTCTCGAAGCGGGTCGGCGCGGACGTCCCCGCTGAGCAGGACCTCTTCGAGTCCGGGCTGGTGTCCTCGCTGTTCGCGATGGAGCTCGTCGTCCACCTGGAGCAGGCGTTCGGCGTGCAGATCCTCGGGGACGACCTCAAGCGGGACAACTTCCGTTCCGTGCGGGCCATGACCGCCCTCGTGCTGCGGTTGAACGGCGCCGAGCAGCCCGCCGATGCCTGAACCGCTCGCAGACGCCCGCCAGTTCGTCGACGACCTGGTCGGTGACCAGGCCGCCGAGTGGGACCGGGACGGTCTGATACCCGACGACGTCCTGCGCACACTGGCGGCCCGCGGCCTGCTGTGTGCGCAGGTGCCGGAGGACCTCGGCGGACTCGGGGCGAGCAGCGCGGCGAACGGGGAGTTCACCGCGCACGTCGGCAGCCGGTGCAGCTCGCTGCGGAGCGTGATGACCTCTCAGGGCATGGCCGCGTGGACGATCCAGCGCCTGGGCGGTCCGCGGCAGCACGCCAAGTACCTGCCGAAACTGGCCGGTGGCCAACTGGCCGCCGTCGCGTTCAGCGAGCCGGACGCGGGCAGCGATCTGTCGGCGATGACCACCACCATCGAACCCGACGGTGACGCCGTCGTCGTGCGCGGGCAGAAGGTCTGGACGACAGCGGCCCACTACGCCGACGTGATCGTCGTCGTCGGACGCTACGCTTCCGGGGCGGCCGCGGTCGTGGTGCCGACGTCCGCTCCGGGCGTCACCGTGACCAGGGTCCCGCGGCCGTCCGGCTGCCGGGCGGGGGGCCACGCGGACGTCCGCCTCGACGACGTGCGGCTGCCGGCCAGCGCGGTACTCGGCGGCGGGCAGCCCCTGATGCTCCTGGTGACGACCGCGCTGGCGTACGGGCGGATGTCGGTCGCCTGGGGCTGCGTCGGCATCCTGCGGGCCTGTCTCGACGCCGCCCGCCAACACGCGCGGAACCGGCGGCAGTTCGGCAGGCCGCTCGCCCAGCACCAGCTGGTCGGCCGCCACTTGGCGAACCTGCTGACCGGGGAGCAGATCGCCACCCGGATGTGCGAACACGCCAGCCGGTGCTGGGACAGCGGCTCTCCCGACATGGTCGTCGCCTCGGTCCTCGCCAAGCAGGTGAGCGCCGTGCAGGCCGCCCAGGGCGCCGCCGCGGCCGTGCAGGTCCTGGGGTCGACGGCCGCGCACGAGGGCCATCTGGTCGAGCGCGCCTACCGCGACGCGAAACTCATGGAGCTCATCGAGGGCAGTACGGAGATCTGCCAGCTGATCCTGTCCGACCACGCGGTGTCCATGGCGGCGAGCTGAGACGACGACATGAGCCAAGGAGAAGCAGTGGCCGAACAGCCCTCGATCGTCAAGTGCCTGGTGTGGGACCTCGACAACACCCTCTGGCAGGGCACGCTGCTGGAGGACGCCGAGGTGAGCCTCCGCGACTGCGTCCGTGAGCTCATCATCGAGTTGGACAGCCGCGGCATCCTGCAGTCGGTCGCCAGCAAGAACGACCACGACCAGGCGTGGAAGCGACTCGACGCGCTGGGCGTCGCCGAGTACTTCGTGCTGCCGCGCATCGGCTGGGGCCCGAAGTCGGACTCGGTTCGGCAGATCGCCGACGAACTCAACTTCGCGCTCGACACCATCGCCTTCGTCGACGACCAGCCAGCGGAGCGGGCAGAGGTCCAGTTCCATCTGCCGGACGTCCGCTGCTACGACTCCGAGCGGTTGCCCGAGTTCGCCACGCTGCCGGAGTTCAGCCCGGCCACGGTCACGGTGGACTCGCGCCGCCGTCGGCAGATGTACCAGGCCGGGTTCCTGCGGAAGTCGGCCGAGGCGGAGTTCCAGGGTCCGAGTGACGACTTCCTGCGTTCCCTGGAAATGGAGATGCACATCGGACGCGCCACCGAGGACGAGCTGTCCCGCGTGGAGGAACTGACGCTGCGCACCAGCCAGATGAACGCCACCGGAGTGCACTACTCCATCTCCGATCTGCGCGGGCTGCTGGCCGATCCGCGCCACGAGGTGCTGGTGACCACGCTCACCGACCGGTTCGGGCCGCACGGCGCGGTCGGCCTCCAACTGCTGGACAAGCACGCGGGAGTGTGGAATCTGAAGCTGCTGGCCACCTCGTGCCGCGTGGTGTCGTTCGGCGCCGGGTCGGTGATCCTCGGCTGGCTCGGCGACCAGGCCGCGCAGGCGGGCGTCCACCTGGTCGCCGACTTCCGGCGCACCGAGCGCAACCGGATGATGGAGATCGCCTACCGCCTCGCCGGTTTCACCGAAGAGCCGTGCGACTGCCGGGCCGGGCTGCCCGCGCCCGCTCAGGAGGACATCCAGCGGCTGCACCTGCTTCCGGCGCCGTGTGCCCCGCCGCCCACGATGACGCTGCACACCGTCAGCCT
Source organism: Streptomyces sp. PLK1-5 (assembly GCA_037034305.1). GTDB lineage: Bacteria > Actinomycetota > Actinomycetes > Streptomycetales > Streptomycetaceae > Streptantibioticus_A. Next base: position 37,958 of record JBAGJY010000002.1, on the reverse strand, counting down.
CCAGGGCGCCTGAACGCGGACGCGCCCTTGACCGGTCCGACCAGAGAAGATGGATGACGCATGGCGAACCAGCTAGGTCTCCCGGCCGGTCTCTCGGAGTACATCCGGGAGACCTCCCTGCGCGAGGACGAGGTCCTGCGGCAACTGCGCGAGACGACGTCGGAACTCCCCGCGGGCAGCGCACTGCAGGTCATGCCCGAAGAGGGGCAGCTGCTGACGCTTCTGGCCGGTCTCACCCCGGCCCGCAGGATCCTCGAGATCGGTACGTACACCGGGTACAGCACCCTGTGCCTGGCCCGCGCGCTCGCCCCCGGCGGACGGCTGGTCACCTGCGACATCACCGACCGCTGGCCGCGGATCGGCGCCGGGTACTGGGCCAGGGCGGGCGTCGACGGGCGGATCGACCTGCGCGTCGGTGACGCGGCGCAGACCCTGAAGACGCTCGTCGCGGACGAGGGCCCCGGCACGTTCGACTTCGTCTTCATCGACGCCGACAAGCAGCACTACCCGGACTACTACGAGTCGGCCCTGACCCTGGTCGGCGACCACGGTCTGATCGTGGTCGACAACACCCTGTTCTTCGGCAGGGTCGTGGACCCCGACGCCCAGGACCCGGACACCACCGCGATCCGCGCGTTCAACACGCTGGTCCGCGACGACCCGCGGGTGGAGATGTCCCTGGTGCCGATGGCGGACGGCATCACGCTGATCCGCAAGAAGCAGCGGACGAGGGAGTGAACCAGGCCGGGGCTGCCCCCGGCCTGCCGCCCGCCCGCGACGGCCGCGCTCAGCCGACCACGCGCGGCACGTACGCGGCGTGGGCCCCGTCGGAGTACCGGCACAGCTCGACGCCGTACACCTCGGCGGGGTAGAGCTGTTGGCCGAGGAATTCGATGACCCTGTTGAATTCGGGCGGAAACTTACCGGCCACGATGACCATGCGGAGTCTGCCGACGGCGAGATTCGCCTCCAGCGTCCGCAGGAACGAGCTCTCGTCGAGCGAGTAGCCCATTTCCACCAGCAAATGTTCCCCAGTGCTGCTGTACAGCTGTGCCGTGTACGCGAGCGACCGCTGAAGTATGTGCAGCGGCCAGTGCCGTGACCCGTTGCCCGCGTAGTCGAGTGTTTTCCCGAGGGCGTCGTTCGCGTTCCAGGTGTCGTGCGGCTCCACCACTTCGACGAGTGTCGGCACGCCCTTGGAATCGGCGAACAGATGCGTGGCACTGAAGGAGTAGCCGTCCGTGTCCGGCATGACGTCCGCGGGATTCCTGCGGATCAGCAGCAGCCGGGAGCCGCTGTCGTGCGCGCTCGCGGCCGTGGACAGCAGGTCCGGGTAGCGGACGAGGATCTCGTGCAGAGGCGGTTCGGGGTGTGCCGTCGTCGGGGTGAGCAGGGAGAGCCCCGAGCCGTTGTGCAGCACGATGCGCCGGTTCCACGCCTCGGTGTGCGGCGTCGGCGGACGCGATCCCCGCCGGCGCGCGTGCCTGCCCGACCTCACCTGCCCCGGGTCCACGGGCAGCACCGCCGGGCGTTCCAGCCAGGGGTCGATCTGGGCGGCGGAGGAGTTGAGGATGAAGGCCAGCGTCTTGTACGTGCCGGTGAGGGCCAGCAGTTCGAGGAACTGCTCCTCGCCGTAGCGCTCGGTGAGTTGCTTCCAGGTGCCGTCCGATATCACCGACCTGGTGTGCAACTCGTCGACGGCTGTGAGGAGGGCGGCTTCGAAGAGCGTCCACTCGGAGGTGTCCTCCGCGGCGACCCGGGCGATCTCCGTCTCGCTCAGCCCGACGAACAGTCCCGCGGCGTGGTGGTGGGCCCAGATGTAGGGGGCCTGGGATCGCCATGCCGTGCGCAGGATGACCAGTTCGCGCTCGCGCGCCGGAAGGACTTCACCGGCCACGTGGGCCATCAGCGGCTGCATCGCGGGCAGCAGCGCCGGGTGGTTGGCGATGGTCCGCATCACGTTCGGCGCGGGCCTGTCCGCGAGAAGCCCGTTCAGCGACTCCTTCGCCGTCCGGGCATAGGCCTGGCCGGCAGGTGTGACGGCGAATTCGTCCACGTCCTGCGGATCGATCCTGGGCCGCATTCCCTCATCCTCGAACTCACTCGTGTGTGTCGGCGCCTCAGTGGCGGGCGGTTGACGCCCTGTTGAGCCGACGAGATTCCAACGATAATGCAACGAGAAGGGTTTCCGGCCGTCGGTGGTCGGATATAGGGGTGTTACCCGGCTGCTGAGTAGGGGTTGCGTGGAACTGTTTTCGGTAGAAAAGATGCGGAGGTGGGGTGGGTACCCCCGCAGACAATTGCGAAAGTGATTGGCGCGGCACGAGTGCCCCTGTACTGTCGCGCTCTTTGAGAGCGACTCGAACGGCGGTCTGGTGCAGCCGGATTCTGGGAGAACGGGCCGTGTCGGCCCGTGCTCCCTGCCTGCCGAGCCCGCCGAGACGAAGAGTTGGGGAGCGGTGCCGTGAGCCGATCCGAGTCCATGTCCGCCGAGCGCGTCCGTGCGCGGGACAACGCCGTCGCGGTGGTGGGGGTGGCCTGCCGGTTGCCGTCCGCGGAGGATCCCGAACGGTTCTGGCGGCTGCTGACGGGCGCGACGAGCGCCGTGGCGCGGGTGCCGCAGGGACGGTGGAACGACGAGGCGGCGGCCTCCGGCCGGACCGGCCATGGCGCTTTCCTGGCCGAAGTCGACCGTTTTGACGCTGAGTTCTTCGGTATCTCTCCGCGTGAGGCGCGGTCGATGGACCCGCAGCAGCGTCTCGCGCTGGAGCTGGGCTGGGAGGTCCTGGAGGACGCGGGCGTCCTGCCCGCCACGGTACGCGGCAGCGACACCGGGGTGTTCGTGGGCGTGACCGCGGACGACTACAGCGCACTGGACCGGCGCAGGGGACCGGCGGCGGTCGGGCACCACACGCTCACCGGTCTGAACCGCGGCGTGATCGCCAACCGGATCTCCTACTTCCTGGGACTGCGGGGGCCGAGCCTGGTGGTGGACACCGGGCAGTCGTCGTCGCTGGTCGCGGTCCACCTGGCGTGCGAGAGCCTGCGGCGCGGGGAGTCGCAGACGGCGCTGGCCGGGGGCGTACACCTCAACCTGGCTCCGGACAGCGCGCTGGCGGCCGACCAGCTCGGAGCGCTGTCCGCGGACGGGCGCTGCTTCACCTTCGACGAGCGCGCCAACGGGTACGTGCGGGGCGAGGGCGCGGCGATGGTCCTGCTCAAGCCGTTGGCCAGGGCACTGGCTGACGGCGATCAGGTCTACTGCGTCATCGAAGGGAGCGCGGTCAACAACGACGGCCCGGCCGAGGGCCTGACCACGCCCGATGCCCGCGGCCAGCGGGCGGTGCTGCGGGCGGCGTGCCGACGCGCGGGCGTGGACCCGGCCGAGGTGCAGTACGTGGAACTGCACGGGACGGGCACCCGGGTGGGAGACCCGGTGGAGGCGGCTGCGCTCGGCGCCGTCTACGGGACGGGTCGTAGCGCGGACAGTTCGCTGCTCGTCGGGTCGGTGAAGACGAACGTGGGGCACCTTGAGGGCGCTGCGGGCATCACCGGACTGGTCAAGGTCGTGCTGTCGCTGCGCAACGGCGAGCTGCCCGCGAGCCTGAACTTCGAACGGCCCAGTCCGCGCATCCCGTTCGACGAGTGGCGCCTGGACGTGGTGACCGCCACCCGCCCCTGGCCCTACCGCGACGGCCGGGCCCTGGCCGGAGTGTCCTCGTTCGGCATGGGCGGCACCAACTGTCATCTGATCGTGTCCGCCGCCGAGCCAGCGTCCGCGAACACGCCAGCGGCGCCGGGCGCCAGTGGCACCGCACCGTGGCCGCTGGCGGGCCGGACCCGAGACGCCCTCCACGCCCAGGCCGCCGCCCTGGCCCGCCACATGGGCGAGAACCCGCACCTCGACCCGGTGGACGTGGGCTTCTCCCTGGCGACCACCCGGACCGCCTTCGACCAGCGTGCTGTCGTCCTCGCGCCGGACCGAACGGGTGGACTGGGCGCGCTGACAGCGCTTGCTGACGGGCAGTCAGCACCCGGTGTTGTGTGGGGAGCCGCTGACGTCGAGGGCAAGACGGTGTTCGTCTTCCCCGGCCAGGGGTCGCAGTGGGCGGGCATGGGCGTCCAGTTGATGGTGGAGTCGCCGGTGTTCGCCGAGCGGCTGGCCGAGTGCGATGCCGCGCTGGCGCCCCATGTGGACTGGTCGCTGCTGGAGGTGTTGCGGCAGGCCGAGGGGGCGCCGTCGCTGGAGCGGGTGGACGTGGTCCAGCCCGTGTCCTGGGCGGTGATGGTGTCGCTCGCGGCGCTGTGGCAGGCGCACGGGGTGGTCCCCGACGCGGTGGTGGGGCATTCGCAGGGGGAGATCGCGGCGGCCTGCGTCTCCGGCGCGCTGTCACTGCGGGACGCGGCGCGGGTCGTGGCGCTGCGCGGCCGGATCATCGCCCGCCGACTGGCGGGGGAGGGCGGCATGCTGTCGGTGGCGTTGCCGCGGGCCGAGGCCGAGGCACGGCTGGACCGTTGGGGCGGCCGGATCTCGGTCGCGGCGGTCAACGGGCCGGGCGCGGTCGTGGTCTCCGGTGAACTGGAGGCGCTGGACGCGCTGTTCGAGGAACTCACCGGCGCCGACGTACGGGTACGCCGTGTCGCGGTGGACTACGCCTCGCACTCCGCGCAGGTCGAGCAGGTGCGCGAGGAGTTGACGGCCGCGCTGGAGGGAATCAGCCCACGCCAAGCGCGGGTGCCGTTCTTCTCCACGGTGACCGGCGGGTGGCTGGACACCACCGGTATGGACGCCGGGTACTGGTACCGCAACCTGCGGCAGACCGTCGGTTTTGAACCGGCGGTGCGGGCCCTGCTGGAGCAGGACCACCGGTTCTTCGTCGAGGTCAGCTCCCACCCGGTGCTGACCGGCGCGATCCAGGAGACCATCGACGCGGCCGACGTCCAGGCGGTGGCCGTCGGCACGCTCCGCCGCGATCTGGGCGGAAGGGACCGGTTCCTGAGCTGCGTCGCGCAGTTGTACGTCCGCGGCGGGTTGGTCGACTGGTCGCGGTCGTTCGCCGGGACCGGCGCGCGGCGGGTGGCCCTGCCGACGTACGCGTTCCGACGGGAGCGCTACTGGCTTCCGGAGCCGGACGGCGGCGCCGCGGTGCAGGCCACTGACGCGGCCGCCGCGGTCGCCGGGACCGGACAGGCCGTCGCCGCGAACGGGCGCGCCGCCGGTCCGGAGCCGGTTCGCGAGGGATCCGGCGCCGCGTGGACGCGCGCCGCCCTGGCGCGGCTGGTGCGTACGGAGACCGCGGTGGTGCTCGGCCACTCCGGCGCGGACCGGATGAACGCGGCGCACTCCTTCCGGGAGTTGGGCTTCGACTCCGCCATGGCGGTGGAACTGGTGACCCGGCTGAACGCCGCGACCGGGCTGCGGATGGCGAACACCGTGCTGTTCGACCACCCCACGCCGGACCGGTTCGCGGATCACCTGGCCGCTCAGTTCACCAGCCCGGCAGGCGGCGGCGTGCCGTCGGAGCCGGGCGCCGCGGCGGGCGAACCGGTCGTGATCGTCGGCATGGCCTGCCGCTTCCCAGGCGCGGTGACCTCGCCGGAGGAGCTGTGGGACCTGGTCGCGGGCGGGACGGACGCCATCGGTGAGATGCCCGCCAACCGCGGGTGGGCGCCGCGGACCGGCGGGCCGGGCGGGTTCCTGGCCGACGCGGACCGGTTCGATGCGGCGTTGTTCGGGATCTCGCCGCGTGAGGCGCGGGCGATGGACCCGCAGCAGCGGCTGGCGCTGGAGGTGAGCTGGGAGGCGGTGGAGCGGGCCGAGATCGCTCCGTCGTCCCTGTACGGCAGCCGGACCGGGGTGTTCGTGGGGGCGATGGCCCAGGACTACGGTCCACGGCTGAAGGACGGCTCCGGTGACGCGGAGGGGTACCTGCTGACCGGCACCTCGCCGAGCGTTCTTTCCGGCCGGATCGCCTACGCACTGGGGCTGCGGGGACCGGCACTGACCGTGGACACCGCCTGCTCATCATCGCTGGTGGCGTTGCATCTGGCGGCCCAGGCGCTGCGCAACGGCGAGTGCGACCTGGCGCTGGCCGGGGGTGTCACCGTGATGTCCGAGCCGGGGATCTTCGTGGAGTTCGCCCGGCAGGGCGGTCTGTCGCCCGACGGCCGCTGCAAGGCCTACGCGGACGCCGCGGACGGCACCGGATGGTCCGAGGGCGTGGGCGTCCTGGTGCTGCGACGGCTCCGCGACGCGCTCCGCGACGGCAACCGCGTGCTGGCGGTCCTGCGCGGCTCCGCGGTCAACTCCGACGGCGCCTCGAACGGCCTGACCGCGCCGAGCGGCGTCGCGCAGCGACAGGTGATCAGTCAGGCCCTGGGCAGCGCGGGCCTGGCGCCCCGCGACGTGGACGCGGTGGAGGGACACGGAACCGGCACCCGGCTGGGTGACCCGATCGAGGCCCAGGCGCTGCTCGCCACCTACGGGCAGGACCGCGACCGTCCGCTGCTGCTGGGGTCGCTGAAGTCCAACATCGGCCACACCCAGGCCGCCTCCGGTGTCGCGGGCGTCATCAAGATGGTCCTGGCGATGCGGCACGGTGTGCTGCCCCGCACGCTGCACGTGGACGCGCCGTCGTCGCAGGTGGACTGGTCGGCCGGTGCGGTGGAACTGCTCACCGAATCCGTTCCCTGGCCGCGGGTCGAGCGGCCCCGCCGGGCGGGTGTGTCGTCGTTCGGGATCAGCGGCACGAACGCGCACGTGATCATCGAGCAGCCGCCGCGGGACCGGCCTGGCCGTCCCGCCGGGCCCGCACCGGCCGCGCTCCCGGCGCAGGCCGCGCCCGCGGTGGTGCCGTGGCCGGTGTCGGCCCGTACCGAGGCGGCGCTTGAGGCCGGACTGGACCGGCTGGCCGCCTTCGTGGCCGACACCGGACCGGCGGCGCTGGACGTCGGATACTCACTGGCGACGACACGCTCCGAGCTGGAGTGCCGAGCGGTCCTGCTGGCCAGCACGGGCGGCGCCGCCGTGGACGGCGCGCACGGCGTGCGGGACGGTGACGCGCGGGCCGCGCGGGTGGCCGAGGGCACCGCGGTCGGCGACCCCGGCCCGGTGGCGCTGCTGTTCGCGGGCCAGGGCGCGCAGCGCCTGGGCATGGGCCGCGAGCTGTACGCACGGTTCCCGGTGTTCGCGGCGGCGTGGGACGAGGTCCGCACGCTGCTGGACGGGCAGTTGGAGCGGCCGCTGGACGAGGTGGTGTTCGGCGACGACGCGGAGCTGCTGAACCGTACCGAGTACGCCCAGCCCGCGCTCTTCGCCCTGGAGGTGGCCCTCTTCCGGCTGGTGGAGTCCTGGGGCGCGGTGCCCGGTGTGCTGGTCGGGCACTCGGTCGGTGAGATCGCGGCGGCGCACGTCGCCGGGGTGCTGTCCCTGCCGGACGCGTGCACGCTCGTCGCCGCCCGCGGGCGGCTGATGCAGGCCCTGCCGGAGGGCGGCGCCATGGTCGCGCTGCGGGCCACCGAGGACGAGGTGGCGCCGCTGGTCGCCGCCTCCGGGGGACGGGCGGGCTTGGCCGCGGTCAACGGCCCGCGGGCGGTGGTGGTCTCCGGTGAGACCGCCGCGGTCGAGGCGATCGCGCAGCGGTTCACGGCCGACGGGGGCAAGGCGACGCGGTTGCGGGTCAGCCACGCGTTCCATTCCCCGCTGATGGCACCGATGCTGGACGACTTCCGCGGCGTCGTCGAGGGCCTGGCTCTGGGCGAGCCTGGTATCCCGATCCTGTCCACCGTCGCCGGCGAGGAGATCGACGCGGAGCGGATCCGCACCCCCGGCTACTGGGTGGAGCATGCCGCGCTGACCGTGCGGTTCGCCGACGCGGTCGCCGCGGCGGGCGCGGCCGGAGCCCGTACCTTCCTGGAGCTGGGACCGGACGCGACACTGTCCGCGCTGGCCCAGGACGTCCTGATCGACGTGCCGGACGTCGAGGCGGTGCCGCTGCTGGGCCGGGACAGCGGTGAAGAGCCCACAGCGGTGACGGCCGCCGCCCGGCTGTACGTGCGAGGCGTGCCGGTGCGGTGGGCCGCGCTGTTCGCCGGGACCGGCGCGCGCCGCATCGCCCTGCCGACCTACGCCTTCCAGCGCGACCGGTACTGGATCGCCTCCACGGGCACGTCCACGGCGGCCGCGGTGGACTCGGCCGGGCTGGACCGTGCGGACCACCCGCTGCTCGGCGCGGTCGTGGAACTACCCGGCAGCGGCGGCCTGCTGTGCACCGGACGGCTGTCGGCCACCGAGCAGCCGTGGCTGGCCGACCAAGAGGTCTTCCCTGCCGCCGGGTTCGTGGAACTGGCGGTACGGGCGGGCGACGAGGTCGGCTGCGGATTCGTCGAGGAACTCACCCTGGCCGCCCCGCTGGTGCTGTCCGGGGCGGGCGGAGACGGTGTGCGGATCCAGGTGGCGATCGGCGGCCCCGGCGACGGTGGACGGCGCACGCTGAGCGTTCACGCGCGCCCCGCCGACACGCCCGACTCGCCCTGGACGGCGCACGCCACCGGCGTCCTGACACCCGGCGCGCCCGCGAGCGAGCGAGACGAGCAGTGGGTGTGGCCGCCGCAGGGCGCGGTACCGGTGGACCTGAACGCCCCGCACGAGTCCCGGCCCGGTCCCGAATCCGTGCGGACGGCCTGGCGGGCAGGTGAGGAGGTGCTGGCTGAAGTCGGGCTCCCCGGTCAACTCGCCGACGAGGCCGACGCCTTCGGCCTGCATCCCGTGCTCCTGGAGGCGGCCACGGCCCTGGCGTCGCTGACCGGTCTCGGCGACTCGCTGTCACCGGTGGCCTGGTCCGGAGTGAGCCTGCACGCCGTGGGCGCGTCGGTGCTGCGGGTGCGGCTGCGCAGGACGGGCGGGGACACGGTCACGTTGACCGCGGTGGACGCGGCGGGCGACCCGGTGCTCTCCGTACGCTCGTTGACGCTGCGGCCGCCCGCCGTCGGCACCCCGCGGCCCGTGGCCGGTGAGCCGCTGCTGTGCCTGGACTGGCTGCCCGCCCCGCTGGTCGACACAGCCGCGGTGCCTCAGACCGGCGAGCACGTCGGGGAGGCGGTGCTCGTCCCGGTCGCCGCGCCTGCCGGTGTGCCGGTGCCGGAGGCGGTCCGCACCGTCACCACCACTGTCCTCGAAGTACTGCGACAGCACCTGGCGGACGGCGACAGGGGCGCGAGTGGTGCCGGGCTGCCTTCCCGGACGGTGTTCGTGACCCGCGGGGCGGTGGCCACCGCGGCGGGAACGGCGCCGGATGTGGTGGCGGCTTCGGTGTGGGGGCTGGTGCGTTCGGCCCAGCAGGAGAGCCCCGGCAGTTTCGTGCTGCTCGACGTGGACCCTGCGGACGGCGGGGATCCGGCAGCGGCCGCCGCGCGGGTGCTACCCGCTGTGCTGAGCGGCGACGAACCCCAACTGGCCCTGCGTGACGGCCAGTTGCTGGTGCCGCGCCTGGCCCCCGCCGACGTCGCGGACGCGGCGATGTCGGGCCCGGTGTGGGGCGGCAAGGGCACCGTGCTGGTCACCGGCGGTCTGGGCGGCCTGGGCGCGCTGGTCGCCCGGCACCTGGCCACCGAGCACGACGTCCCGCACCTGCTGCTGGCCGGACGCCGGGGTGCCGACACCGCTGGCGCCAGCGAACTGGTGGCCGAACTGACCGCCCACGGCACCCGGGTGACCGTCGCCGCCTGCGACGTCTCCGATCGCGCGGCCATGGCCGCCCTGCTGGCGGGCATCCCGGCCGAGCACCCGCTGACCGGTGTCGTGCACGCCGCCGGTGTGCTCGACGACGGACTCGTGCAGACGCTGACCCCGGACCGGCTGGAGACGGTCTTCCGCCCGAAGCTGGACGGCGCCTGGCATCTGCACGAACTGACCCGCGACCACGACCTGACGGCGTTCGTGGTGTTCTCCTCGGTCTTCGGCGCCCTGGGCAACGCGGGACAGGCCGCCTACACCGCGGCGAACGCGTTCCTCGACGCGCTGGCGCAGCGGCGCGCCGCGGAAGGCCTCCCGGCCCTGTCCATCGGATGGGGGCCGTGGCCGCAGGACGCCGGCATGTCCGCCGGGCTGAGCGCCGCGGAGCTGGACAGGATCGCCCGGGGCGGGTTGCCGGTGCTCTCCGTCGAGCAGGGACTGGCCTGGTTCGACACCGCGAGCGCGGCGAGCGGGGCGTCAGTGGTGGCTACACGGGTCGACCGGGCCGCGCTGCGGGCGCGCGAGACGGTCCCCGCCGTCTTCCGGGGCCTGGTCCCCGCCGCCCCCGCCCGCCGGACCGCCGCCGCCACCCCGGCCTTCGACCCGCTGGCAGGCCTGACCGGCGACCAGGCCCGCGCCCGTCTGCTGGAGTTGCTGCGCGAGCAGGTGGTCGCGGTGCTGGGTCTCGCGGGCCCGGCGGCGGTCGGGGCCGGGCGGTCGTTCAAGGAACTGGGCTTCGACTCCCTGACCGCCAATCAGTTGCGGAACGCCCTGCGGCAACGCACGGGTCTGCGCCTGCCCTCGACCCTGGTCTACGACCATCCGACTCCCGAGGCGCTGGCCGCCCACCTGTGGGCCGAACTGGACGGCGGGCGCGGCGAGCGACACCGGGTCCCCGCACCCGACCCGGCCCCGACGCGCGGCCCGGCGGTCGCGACGCCCGACGCCGAGCCGATCGCGATCATCGGGATGAGCTGCCGGTTCCCGGGCGGGGTGCGTTCCCCCGAGGAACTGTGGCAACTGCTGGCCGCGGGCACGGACGCCGTCTCCCCGCTGCCCGCCGACCGCGGCTGGGACCCGCAGGTGTACCACCCCGACCCGGAGCGGGCTGGCAGGACCACCGCGCGGGAGGGCGGCTTCCTCGACGGTGCCGCGGACTTCGACGCGGGATTCTTCGGGATCTCCCCGCGTGAGGCGGCCGCGATGGACCCGCAGCAGCGGATCCTGCTGGAGCTCGCCTGGGAGGCGTTCGAACGCGCCGGGCTCGACCCGGCCTCCCTGCGCGGAAGCGACGCTGGCACGTTCGTCTCCGCGCTGGCCCAGACCTACGGCGCGGGTGCATTGGCGGACGCCGACGGATACCAGCTCACCGGGACGATCCCCAGCGTGCTGTCGGGCCGTCTGGCGTACTTCTTCGACCTGGCCGGGCCGTCGGTGACGGTGGACACCGCCTGTTCCTCCTCGCTGGTCGCGCTCCACATGGCGTGCCAGTCGCTGCGCTCGGGGGAGAGCAGCCTGGCGCTGGCTGGTGGGGCGACGGTGCTGGCGGCCCCGGACGTGCTGGTCTCGTTGAGTCGGCACCGGGTCATGGCGCCGGACGGGCGGTGCAAGGCGTTCGCCGAGTCGGCGGACGGCATGGGCATCGCGGAAGGCGCCGGCCTGCTGGTGCTGGAGAGGCTCTCGGACGCCCTGCGCAGCGGTCACCGGGTGCTGGCCGTCGTCCGCGGCTCGGCGGTGAACTCCGACGGCGCCTCCAACGGGCTGACCGCGCCCAGCGGTCCGGCGCAGCAGCGGGTCATCCGGCAGGCGCTGGCCGACAGCGGGCTGTCCGCGTCCGACGTCGACGCCGTCGAGGCACACGGGACCGGTACCGCTCTGGGCGATCCGATCGAAGCGCATGCGCTGCTGGCCACCTACGGCCAGGACCGGGGCGGCAACCCGCCGCTGCTGGTCGGCTCGGTCAAGTCCAACATCGGGCACACCCAGACCGCCGCAGGTGTCGCGGGTGTCATCAAGATGGTGATGGCGCTGCGGCACGGCCTGCTGCCCAGGACGCTGCACGTCACCGAGCCTTCCTCGCGCGTCGACTGGGACGCGGGCGCGCTCCGTCTGCTGACACAGCCCACGCCGTGGCCCGCGCTCGGCCGTCCCCGGCGGTGCGCGGTCTCGGCCTTCGGCATGAGCGGCACCAACGCGCACGCCATCTTGGAGCAGGCCCCCACGCCCGCCGGGCAGCCCGTGAGCGGAACGGCCGCGCTCGCCGGACCGGCCCCGGCGCCCGCCGGGCACGCCCTGAGCGCGGGCCCGGCACCCGGCCCGGTGGCATGGCCGCTGTCGGGCAAATCCGCCGCGGCGCTCCGCGCCCAGGCCCGCAAACTCCTCACCCACCTGGAGAACCACCCGAAGCTGGCGCCCATCGACGTCGGGTACTCGCTGGCCACGACCCGGACCGCGTTCGAGCACCGTGCGGTACTGGTCGGCGACGACCGCGCGGCGCTGCACGAGAGCCTGGCCGCCCTGGCCCAGGGCACCGCGCACCCCGGCGTGCTGCGCGGAACCGCGCCCGAACGCGGCCCGGTGGTCTTCGTCTTCCCCGGTCAGGACGCGGCCTGGCCGGGAATGGCGGCCGAACTCCTGGACGCCTCGCCCGTCTTCGCCGCCCGCGTCGAGGAGTGCCGGGCGGCCCTGGCCCCGTACATCGACTGGTCGCTCACCGGCGTGATGCGTGGCGAGCCCGGTGCGCCGCCGCTTGAGGGGCGGCCCGACGTGCAGCAGCCCGTGCTGTGGGCGGTCATGGTCTCCCTCGCCGCTGTGTGGCGTGCGCTGGGGGTCGAACCGGCCGCGGTGGTCGGTCATTCCCAGGGTGAGGTCGCGGCCGCCTGTGTCAGCGGCGGTCTGTCCCTGGAGGACGGTGCCCGGGTGGTGGCGCTGCGCAGCCGACTGATCCGCGAACGGCTGTCCGGGAGCGGCGCGATGATGTCGGTGATGGCCCCGCCCGAGCAGGTCCAGGCGGTGCTGGACCACGGCTGCGGCGGGGTGTCGATCGCGGCGGTCAACGGCCCCGGGATCGTCACGATCTCCGGCGACCCGGCCGCGGTGAACGAGGTCGAGCGCGGCCTGTCGGCGGCCGGGCTGATGCGCTGGCGGCTGCCCGGCGTCGACTTCGCCGCCCACTCCGCGCACATCGACCAGATCGAGCCGGAACTGCTGAGGTTGCTGGCCGACGTCCGTCCCCGCGCGTCGCAGGTGCCGTTCTACTCCACGGTGACCGCGGGCCGCCTGGACACAAGGGAACTGGACGCCCGCTACTGGTGCCGCAACCTGCGCCAGACCGTGTCCTTCGCGGAGACGATGACGGGCATGGTGCGCGAGGGGCACGGCGTCATGATCGAGGTCAGCCCGCATCCGGTGCTCGCGGTCGGCACCAGCGAGATCATCGAGAAGGCGGGCAGCCCTGCGGTCACCCTGGGCACCCTGCGCCGCGACGACGGCGGATGGCGGCGCGTCCTGCGCTCGCTGGGGGAGGCGCACGCCCACGGCGTGCCCGTCGACTGGCCCGGTGTGCTCACCGGTGGGCGCGTCGTGGACCTGCCGACCTACGCCTTCCAGCACGAGTCCTTCTGGACCGCGCCACCCGCCTCGACGCCGCACACGCCCGGCTCCGCCGACGGGCCGCTGTGGGAGGCGGTGGACCAGCAGGACGCGGCGGTCCTCGCCACGCTCATCGGTCTCGAAGCCGAGCACAAGGACGCCCTCGACGCGGTACTGCCCGCGCTGTCGGCCTGGCGCAAGCGGCAGGACCAGCACGCCCTGGTCAGCACCCGCCGCTACCGGACGGCCTGGACACCCCTGCGTGTCCCCGCCGACCCGCACCTGACCGGCACGTGGCTGGTCGTCACCGCCAGCGGTGCCGACGACGCGGACGTGACGGACGCGCTGACCGCACACGGCGCCCGATTCCGCCGCGTGGTCCTCGACCAGACCTGCACCGACCCCGAGACGCTCACGGCGCGACTCGGCGACCTCGACGGCACGGCCGGAGTGCTCTCGCTCCTCGCCACGGCCGAAGAGGCCGACGCCGACCAGCGCGCACTGCCCGCGGGGCTCGCCCTGACCGGCTCCCTGGCCCGCGCCCTCATGGCCTTGGGCACCCGGGCGCCGCTGTGGACGGTGACCCGCGGGGCGGTCTCCACCGGCCCGGCCGACCCGGTGCGCGACCCGCGCCAGGCCATGACCCTGGGACTCGCTCGCACCGCCACCGTCGAAGGGCCCTTGCTGCGCGGCGGGTTGGCCGACCTCCCCGCGCGGCTCGACGCCGCGGCGGCCAGCCGCTTCGTCTCGCTGCTCTCGCGGGGCCCGGGAGAGGACCAGGCGGCGGTGCGCTCCTCGGGCGTCCTCGTCCGACGCCTGGTGAAGGCACCCGCACGAGCCGACTCGCCAACCACCTGGACACCGCGCGGCACGATCCTGATCACCGGCGGCACCGGAGCACTGGGCGGCAGGACCGCCCGCTGGCTCGCCCGGCAGGGCGCCGAACACCTGGTACTGCTCAGCCGCCGCGGCCCCGCCGCACCCGGCGCCGCCGAGCTGGTGGCGGAGCTGAACGCCCAGGGGACGGCCGCCGAGGCGGTTCCGTGCGACCTGACGGACAAGGACGCACTGGCCGCGGTACTCGACGGGCTCTCAGCGAACGGCACCCCGGTGCGCTCGGTGGTCCACATGGCCGGTACCCGAACCCGCGGCCCACTCGCCACGGCCGGTCCCGACGAGGTCGCCGACGCGGTGCACGCCAAGGTGACCGGTGCCGCGCACCTCGACGAACTCCTCGACGGCACCGAACTGGACGCCTTCGTCCTGCCCTCGTCGGTGGCCGGAGCCTGGGGTGTGGGCGACCACGCCGCACAGGCGGCGGCCGGTGCGTACCTGGAGGCGCTGGCGGCACAGCGCCGCGCCCGGGGTGCCCGTGCCATGTCGATCTTCTTCGGCCCCTGGGAGGAAGCCCGCGAGCAACTGGGCGGACCCGAAAGCGAGCAACTCCTGCGCACCGGCGTGTCGTTCCTCGACGCAGACCTGGCCCTGGCCGGACTCGCCCAAGCGCTCCACGAGCAGGAGGACGCGCTGACGGTCGCCGACATCGACTGGGAGCGGTACCTCCCCGTGGTCACCACAGCAGGCCCCAGCCCCCTCTTCAGCGAACTGCCCGAGGCACAGGACCTCACCCAACCCCAACCCGCCACGGCCGAGGGCGAGTTCACCACGCGGCTGCGACGCCTGACGGCGACCGAGCAGCGCGGACTGCTCGTGGACCTGATACGCGGTGAGGCCGCGGCGGCGCTCGGCCACGCGACCGGCTACGCGCTCGACGAGCACGCGGTGTTCCGTGACAGCGGCATGGACTCCCTCGCGGCAGTCGACCTGCGCAACCGGCTCGCCACGGCGACCGGCACCGCCCTGCCCAGCACGGTCGTCCTCACCCACCCCACCCCGGCCGACCTGGCCGACCACCTCCTCGACCACCTCGCCACCGCGCCGACGCCCGACCACGCCACGGCCAGCGCCTCCCCGACGGACCTGGTCGCCCGTCTCCACCGCGAGGCCGTACGGACCGGCCGCCTGGACGACGCCGACCTGCTGCTGTCCCATCTCGCCGCCCTGAGGCCCAAGAGCACCGCGCCCGTCCCGCCCACCGTCGACCGGCTCACCGCTGGAACCTCGGGCCCCCGCTTGATCTGCGTGGCCCCGATCGTGCCCCTGACCGGGCCGGACACCTACTTCGCGCTCGCCCAAGCCCTCCCCGAACACTGGGCCATCTCCTGCCTGACGCCTCCCGGCTTCGGCACCGACGAGGACCTCCCCGCCACCCGCGAAGCACTCGTGGCAGGGCTGGCCCAAGCCGTCAACGCCGATGCCAGCAGCGACGGCGCCGCCGGGACCGGCACGGGCGCCGACCGTCCGGTGATCCTCCTGGGCACCTCATCCGGCGGCATCCTCGCCCACGCCACCGCCCGCCACCTCGCCGACCACGGCACTCCCGTGCGGGCCGTCGTCCTCCTGGACACCTACGACCTGCAAACCCCCACCGCCCGCGCGCTGCTTCCCCACCTTTGGCACGGGCTGTACGAGCGCGAGCACCTCACCGGCGGCTACACCGCAACCGCCCTGTCCGCCTACTCCTGGACCGAACAACTCCTGCGCACCTGGACCCCTGACCCCGCCCCCTTCCCGACCCTGCTCCTACGGGCCGCGGAACCCCTCCCCGTCCCGCCGGGGACGGAAGCGGGACCGCCCGCCTGGCAGACCACCCTTCCCCACACCACCACCCTCACCACACCGGGCAACCACTTCACCCTCATCAACCAGCACGCCACCACCACCGCGGCCCACATCACCGACTGGCTCGACGAAAGCGCCCGCTGAACGACTCCGCGCGGGGGCGCGGCGTTCAGTAGCGGAAGGGCCGAACCCCCGTCAGCGACCACGCGCGCGAACCGATCGCCGCGCACTGCCAGGAGGCCGACCCCGCCGACGCGGGCACCGTGCGACCTGGTTTCGGCCTGCCAGGGGTACGCCGGGCGTCCGCGTCGGCGGGGTCGCTGACGGGCTGCCGGTGGGTCGTAAGGACAGGCGGGTCGTCGCTGCGGGCCTGCCGGTCGATCAGGTCCGTCACGCGGTCCGCGAAGCCCCCGCCGTCCGAGCCCGCTATGTGCGCGGGCCTGGGTAGTGGCGTAGTTCGTGTGGAGTTCTGCGGTGGCCGTCCTGGGGGACCTCCTCGGGGTCGGAGCTGGTCTCCTCGTAGCCGACCGGGTCGGCTTCCACGTTCTGCGCGCTGCGATCGGGCGGGACGGCTGACTGGCGCTCCTCGGGTGTCTGCCAGGCTCCACCGCGTGGCTGTGGCTCGCGCGGGGGCGCGGGCTCACGGGCGCGTATCCGGTACCCGTAGACCACGGCCGCGACCAGGCAGATGACGATGGCGATGCCCACGGCGGCAAGGATGATGCCGACGCTGAGACCTTGTGCGACGCTGGCGCTCACGATAGGAGTTCGCATGGCGGTCGCCTACCCGGCCGCGCGCCGCGCATCCGCTGAGTGCCGGGCACGTTGAGTCGTCCGGGGGGCGGGACGCACCGGCTGAGAGGGCACGATGTGTCCGGCCCAACTCCGTTGTCACACATGCGGTTTGGCCGACTCGCCAACGCACGGCGGGGTAGGCGCAACCCATGAACAAGTTCACGTGGTGGATGCGAATCCTCAGCCTCGCCATCGCGGGCGGCGGCCTCGCCGTGCTGATTCAGCACTGGTCCGACGGCAAGTCCTGGCCGGACGCCGGTGTCTCCGCGGCAGTCCTCAGCGTCGTCCTGCTCCTCATCGGGGCTGCCTCACGGCGGGCGCCCCGCCGACACCGCTGAGCCCGCCGCCCGCCGTGAGGCAGCCCGCATGCGGGCGGACCTGCCGGGAAGGCGCAGGGAAGAGGGAACCAGAAGGGGTGGTCGAATGCCGCCTCCACGCCTGTGACGAGCCTGTTCGGCAGGCGCTTGCGCCACCGAGCGCGACGGAATCCGGCTGGTGCCGCCGCCGGACGGTCACTCGAACCAGGCAGGTGAGCGGCCCGGGAAGGGAGCGAGGGAGGGCGAGAAGGGCTGATGAGTACGCAGCGGAAGGCGAAGGACGAGATCCGGGTCGGCGGCCGGACGGTACCGCTGTCCAACCCGGACAAGGAACTGTTCCCGGAGGACGGGATCACCAAGGCCGAACTGGTCGACTACTACCGGAGTGTGGCGCGGCCCATGCTCACCCACCTCAAAGGCCGCCCAGTGGTGATGGAGCGCTACCCGGACGGCTACCGGGGAAAGTCGTTCTACCACAAGGACGCTCCCGACTACTTCCCGGACTGGATCCGTACCGTCCGGGTGCCCAAGGAGGGCGGCAGCGTCACCATGGTGGTCTGCGACGACACCGCCACGCTGGCGTACCTCGCGAACCAGGCCTGCGTCACCCCGCACCCGTGGCTGAGCCCCGCCGACTGCCTGGACTGCCCCGACCGGATTGTCTTCGACCTCGACCCGCCCGAGGCGGACGACGACGGGTTCGAAACCGTCCGGTGGGGCGCACGCCAGTTGGGCGACCTGCTCATCGAACTCGGCCTTCGCCCCGCGCTGATGACGACCGGCTCACGCGGGCTGCACCTGGTCGTCCTGCTCGACCGGCGCACCGACTTCGACACCGCCCGCGGCTTCGCCCGCCGCGTCGCCGACGTGCTCGCCGCACGCCACGACGACCGGCTTACCACCGAACCCCGCAAGAACAAACGCCACGGCCGCCTGTACCTGGACACCCAGCGCAACGCCTACGCCCAGACCTCCGTCGCCCCCTACGCGGTGCGTGCCCGCCCCCACGCCCCGGTCGCCACCCCACTGGAGTGGGCGGAACTCGACGACCCCGGGCTCGGCCCGCGAAGGTGGACGCTGCGCACCCTCCCCGAGCGGCTCGACGAACTCGCAGATCCGTGGAAGGGACTGAGCCGCTGCCGACGCTCCCTCACCGAAGCCGAACGGCGCCTCGACGCTCTCACATCACAGGACGCGGCCACGCGCTGACCAACCCGTCCGTGGTCCGCGCCGTCAGTATCCGCTCAGCAGGGTACGTACGTCGCGCAGGGCGTCGGGACCCGCGGCGCTGTGCCAGCGTGTCGGGTCCGCGGGGCGTCGACCCCACAAGAGCAGGACGCGCGTGGCGGCATCGCACTCGATGGTCGCCGGGCCCTGGGGAGCCGCGAAACCGATGGTGCCGCCGCTGGCGTCGGCGGTGATCAGGATGTCGTCGGTTCCCGGAGTGCGCAGGCGCCCTTCGACTCGGGAGCCGGGGCCCAGCTCCAAGCTGGCGGAGCCTCGAACGAGCAGCGGTCGGCCAACGGAGGTCACGCTGTGTTCCGTCATCCACGGTTCGGTGAGGGAGTGGACGGCTGTGCTGTCATCCCCCGTCAGGTCCCAGCGGTGCAGCACGAGTTCTTCCCGCATGTGCTCTGCGAAGAACGGTGCCTTCACGGTTCGGCCGGTCCATCGCACCTCGGTCTCCGGCGCGAGGTCGTGAGCGGCTGCCGCGCAGATGTCGGAGAGTTGTTCACAGCGCGTCATGAACGCTGACCACAGGTCGGAGTCGGACATGGCCCGATAAGGGGCTTCCCGGTCGAAGCCGCGGGTTTCCACCGGCTGGCCCGCGAGGTGGGCGCCGAGTACCCGGCAGAGTTCCTCGGCGTTGCCGGTCTGATGGACCACGATGTCGCGGACCGTCCACGCCTCGCACCAGGTGCCGTCGTCAGGCCGTCGCGCCTGCGCGGCGTGGACGAAGGCCTCCAGCTCCGGCAGCGACTCGGCGACCCGGGACGCAATCACGACCTCCGGATATCCGCACCGCCGAAGTGGTAAACAAGGACACACCCGATCGCGGTATCAACGCGTGCCGAGCGGCGTCCCGGCCGGGACGCGAGAACGCCGCCACGGACGGGCCCGCCGACGCGGCCCGGCGAACACCGCCCGCCACTGTTTCCGGCACCCCCACGGGCGGTATGTGTCGCACCGTGCTACTGGTGAGAGCGCCGGGGGTCTACCGGCCGCAGCGGGACACATGGCTGCTTGAGCGGGCCATGCGCCTCGCACCCGTCCCCCCAGGCGCACGAGTGCTGGACCTGTGCAGCGGGACGGGGGTACTCGCCCTGACGGCCGCGCGTGAAGGGGCGGGATCGGTGACCGCCGTCGACATCTCTCGACGGGCCGTACTCGCCGCCCGGGCCAACGCCGCTTTGCACCGCGTGCCACTGCGGGTACTCCGCGGCGACCTGCTCGATCCCGTCGAGGGCGAGACCTTCGACGTCATCGTCGCCAATCCTCCGTACGTCGCGTCGAGGCCGCGCACTCGGATCCGGCCTTCCCGAGCCTGGAACGGAGGCGCCGACGGCAGGGCGGTGCTCGATCGTCTGTGCGCTGCCGCCCCGCGGTGCCTCTCGCCGGGTGGGATCCTGCTGGTGGTGCACCCATCATGGTGCGGCACCGACAGAACGCTGGGCCTGCTGCGCGGCTCCGGCATGAAGACCGCCGTGGTGGACAGGTGTGTCCAACCGTTTGGTCCGGTCATGCGTGCACAGGCCACGGCGCTGCGCCACCGCGGCCTGATCGAGGTGGGGCAGGAGGCAGAGGAACTGGTGGTGATCCATGCGGCACGACCAATGCGGTCATGACCACGACCACCGCGGTCATGACTCCGCACGACGGATCAGACTCGTCCGCGGCGGGCCGATGCTGGTCGAGGGCCCGGTCGAGATCGAACTCGAGGACGGCACGGTGGTGACGTCCGACCGCTTCGTCGTTGCCATCTGCAGATGCCGTCGCAGCGGTCGCTATCCATGGTGTGACACCAGCCACCGCAGGCACTCGGGGGCGGCGCGGCACGACGGGGGATGACCGCGGCGGCCGCGGCTCGCTGGCCAGGGCATCAGCCAGGTAGTGGGATGCGCAGGGACGTCCGGCCGGCGCGCCATGCCGCCAGCAGATGGTCCTCGAAGCGGCGTTCGAGCAGGACGGTGGCCTGTATGCCGAAGACGACGTCCGGCTTGAGCCGGGGTTCGGCGGCCAGCAGTCCGCCGAGCACCTCGTGCCGCATGACCTGTTCGTGGACGGCGTCGGCGTCGACGTGTTCGCGGTAGAAGTGTCGGCAGGGCTCAGCCGCGCCGAGCCGCTCCAGCGCCTGGACCATGCGCCTGGCGCTGGGGGGATTGGCGATCTCGGCGGCTGCGAAGTGGCCCACCAGCGCGCCACGCTGACCGCGGTGCAGCCCGAGGTACGACATGAGGTTCACCTGCGCCAGGGTCACGGCAGGCACGTTGTCGAGGTAGTGCCCGTATTCGGAGTCGAGCCCGGCCGAGGCCATGAGATCGGCGAAGAGCTGGGCGTGGACGCGTTCACCGCGTCCACCGCCGAACTCGTCGTACTCGACCGCGACCAGGGACGCCTTCGCCTGACCGGTCAGCCGGGGGATCACCCAGGCCTGCGGATCCGCTTCCTTGAGCTGGTACATGGAACGGTGGGCGAAGTACTCCCGCATCTGCGGCCAACCGCCCTCGGTGGAAAGGAAGTGGGACACCCCGCCCGGCGTGCCCGGCTCGACCAGGAGAGCGGACAACTCCGCATCGAGATCGTCTCCACCGGTGACTTCGCGGAGCAGCGCCTGGTGGAAGGAGCGCTCCAGCTCACGCCGCAGTCCGAGCAGTTCGGGATCCCACTCCCACTGCGGGTCGACCCCCGCGAAGCCTCGATAGTGCAGTTCGTAGCAGACGTACAAGGACAGCTGCGGGTCCTCCGCCAGAGGGTCGTGCCGCGCGGCCACCGACGCGGCCAGGGCGGTGCCGTCGCAGGGCCCCCGCAGTGCTTCGACGACCGCCGCGGACAGCGGACCGCGCGGCTGGGGCAGAGGTGGTCCGTGTCCGCTCGTCCTCGCGGTCATGGCGACACCGATCGCCTCTCCGGCGTCATTCCCCGCCGACATCACGAGACTCCAGCGGTGTCGTGGCGGGCCCGTGCAGTACAGCGCCGTCGACGTCGAAGCGGGATCCGTGGCACGGGCAGTCCCAGCTGCGTTCGACCTCGTTGAACGCGACCAGGCAGCCGAGGTGGGAACAGACAGCGGACACCGCGTGCAACGCGCCTTCGTCGTCCCGGTACACCGCGCAGTGCTGGCCCCTGCGGCGTAGCACAGCGCCGCCGCCCGGTGGGATGGCGTCGAGCGCGTCGTGCTGGACCGGGCGCAGCCGATCGGCGACGAAGTGACGGGCGGTGGCCAGATTGGCCTTGACGAAGGTGCTGGCTTCCGCGACCGGGTGGACGCGGCGCGGGTCGTACAGGCCCGCCCAGGAGACGTGCTTCGCGTCGATCATGTCTGCGAGCATTCGGCCCGCCATGGCCCCTCCGCTCAGGCCCCATCCGCCGAACCCGGTCGCCACGTAGACGTTCCGCGTGGCGGGGTGGAAGAGACCGACATGGGGGAGCCGGTCCGTGGACCAGTTGTCCTGCGTGGCCCAGTGATGTGTGATCTCCCGGACGGGGAAGCGCTCGCGGGCCCAGCCGATCAGACGGTCGAAACGCTGGCCCACCCCGGGGTCGCCGGGGGTGTACTTCTCGCCCGTCACGATCAGCAGGCGGCTGCCTTCCTGGTAGGGAGCGCTGCGTACCGACCGTGTGCCCTCGTGCGGGGTGATGTACATGCCGCGTGGGGCGTCCTCCTCGTCCACCGGACCGGCGATCACCAGTTCCCGCAGGGGCCTGAGCCTGCTGAAGGACAGGGAGCGGTCGAACACGGGGTAGTGGGTGGCGATGACGACGGCTCCGGCCGTCACCGTGGCGCCGGTCTCGGTGGTGACCGTGTTGCCGCGGCCTTCCCGCAACCGCCGCACGCGGCTGTGCTCGTAGACGCGTCCGTGCCGCCGCGTGAGGTCCTCGGCGAGGGCGAGCAGGAAGCGCCGGGGGTGGAACTGCACCTGGTCGGCGACGCGAATCGCTGATCCGGTGCGGAACGGCAACCCGGTGTCGGCCACCAGGCAGGCGTCCAGGCCCGCCGCACGGGCGGCGTCCACCTCTTCGCGGATGTCGCCGTCGTACCGTGCTTCGGCCGCGTAGGTGTAGGCCGGGGCGCGCTCGATCTGGCAGTCGGCGCCCAGTTCCGCGGCGGTGGCCGCCACGTGTTCCATCGCCTCGCTCTGGGACCGCGCGTACAGCCGGGCGGCCTCAGCGCCGAAGCTGGAGCGCAGATGGGCGTAGATGAGCCCGTGCTGGGCCGTGAGCTTCGCCGTGGTGTGGCCACTTACGCCGGCGGCGACGCACGCGGCATCCAGGACCACCACCGACCGGCCGGTCCGAGCCAGCTCCCACGCGGTGCACAGCCCCGCCATACCACCGCCGATGACCACGACATCGGCGTTCACATCGCCTTCCAGCCGCGGATACGACGTGGCCGCGGCCGACTCCATCCAGTACGAGACGGATTCACCAGGGATCGAGACCATAAGGGCTCTATACCCGTTTGCGAGCTGGAAGTGGGCCGCGATCCCTTCTGGGGTGTGCGGGGTGTCATTCCGCTGGGTCCGGGTACGCGGGAGGTGGACCATCCCGACGGGAGGAGGGCGTCATGCCTCGTGGATCATCCTCGAAGCGGGAGCGCCAGTACGAACACATCAAGGAGAGCGCCGAGCAGCGCGGTGAGAGTACCGGGCGGGCCAAGGAGATCGCCGCCCGCACGGTGAACAAGGAGCGTGCCCGGTCAGGTGAGAGCCGCAGCGCCAGCCGCCAGTCGCTGGAAGACAAGTCCTCGGGGGAACGCGGTGGTCAGCGCTCCGGAAAGGGCCCTGGTGGCCTGACCAAGGACCAGCTGTACGCCGAGGCGCAGCGCCGTGATGTCAAGGGTCGCTCCTCGATGACGAAGGACGAGCTGTCCAAGGCCCTCGGCAAGTGAGCCACGGCGGCGTTCCCTGCCGCGGCGCGGTCCCGTCGCCGCTGTGACCGGTTCGGCGGCGCGCACAGGCGTGCGGTTCTTGCCTGCCCGCGTCCCAGGCGTCTCGAAAGGCTTCCGCGATGACTTCGCACGGCTACTTCCTGTCCTGCGAGGAGTTCAGCCCCGATGAACTTCTGGAGCAGGCCCGCATGGCCGAACAGGCCGGGTTCGAGCGTCTGGCCATCTCGGACCACTTCCATCCGTGGAACGACGCGCAGGGGCAGAGCCCGTTCGTCTGGTCCATGATCGGCGCGCTGAGCCGGATCAGCTCGTTGCCCGTGACCACCCTGGTCACCTGCCCCACCATGAGGCTGCATCCGGTGGTGACCGCTCAGGCGGCCGCCACCTGCGGGGTGCTGACCGGCGGTGGGTTCGTCCTGGGCGTGGGCTCGGGCGAGGCTCTCAACGAGCACATCCTGGGCGATGCCTGGCCCGAGGCGCAGGTGCGTCTGGAGATGCTCGAAGAGGCGGTCGACGTCATGCGCGAGCTGTTCACCGGCGACGAGGTCAGCCACCGCGGCCGCCACTACACGGTGGCCAACGCACGGCTGTACACCGTGCCGGACCAGCCCGTGCCGATCTACGTCTCGGCCTTCGGGCCGAAAGCCGCCCAGTTCGCCGGCCGGATCGGCGACGGCCTGGTCACGATGGAGCCCGACCAGGACATCGTCGAAGCCTTTCGGGCATCCGGCGGCTCCGGGAAGCCGGTGATCGGCGGTTTCAAGGTGTGCTGGGGAACCGACCGCGCGGCGGCGGTCAAAACGGCCCACAGACTGTGGGCCAACGAACAACTGCCGGGTGAACTCGGGCAGGTGCTGCCCACTCCACGTCACTTCGAACAGGCCTCCCAGCTGGTCACCGAGGAGATGGTGGGTTCCAAGCTCGCCTGCGGAGACGACGTGACGGAACACCTGCGCCAGATGCGCGGGTACACCGACGCGGGATTCGACGAGGTGTACGTCAACCAGATCGGCCCGGACCAGCAGGGGTTCTTCGAGTTCTATCGAAGCGAGGTACTGCCCCGGGTGAGGAACTGAACCCGTGCCGTGCGCGGCACGGCGACGTCTCGGAAAGGCAATGGAGAACTTGAGGAGGTGGAACAGCGTGAAGGTCGCGTTTCTCGTCGCGTCACAGGGCGTTGAACAGGTGGAGTTGACTGATCCGTGGCAAGCGGTGCGCGAGGCCGGTGGCTCTCCCACCCTGGTGTCCACGAAGGCCGGGCAGATCCAGGCGTTCAACCACTTGGACAAGGCCGACACCTTCAAGGTCGATGTGACCGTGGGGGAGGCGTCGGTGGAGGACTTCGACGCCCTGGTGCTGCCGGGCGGAGTGGCGAACCCTGACTTCCTGCGGATGGATGAGCGCGCGGTCGCGTTCGTCAAGGCCTTCTTCGACGCGGGCAAGCCCGTCGCGGCCATCTGCCACGGGCCCTGGACGCTCGTCGAGGCCGATGTCGTGAGGGACCGGACCCTGACCTCGTGGCCCAGTCTCAGGACCGACATCCGAAACGCCGGTGGCACCTGGGTCGACGAACAGGTCAAGGTCTGCCGCGACGGCGGCAACGTTTTGATCACCAGCCGCAAGCCGGACGACCTCAAGGCGTTCAACGACGCCCTCGCCTCGGAGCTCGCCAAGGCGAAGCGATGAGGACAGGGCCCTTCGGGCGGATGAGGTGGGCACGATGACCGCGAACCGCGAAGAGAAACCGGACGAGGGTCTGTCCGTTCCGGAGGACGCCCGGATGGCTCCCGGCGCCGCACCGCCCGCCGAGTCCGGTGTTTCCGAACTCGGCCCGGCGCAGCCGGGAGCACCCGGGTCGAGGTGGCGGCCAGGGCCCCTGACGATCGTGTGGGTGGTGGCAGTCCTCATCGTGCTTCTGGTGGTCGCGCTGGCCATCTACGCGGGCGTGGGGTAGGCGCTACTCCTCGATGGCGACGCGGACGGTCGTGACCTTGGTGTCCGCCGCGTCCGGCACCACCATGCCCGCGTCGACGCCGGTGCGCAGGTACTCCAGAACCCGGCCGCTCAGCCGCTCGCCCGGCAGCGCGGCGGGAATACCGGGGGGACACGGCGTGAGCATCTCGGCGGTGACCCGGCCTTCGGCGTCCTGCCACGACACGTCCTCGGTGCGACCGAAGAACGCGTCACGCGGGAGCATCACCTGTTCCAGCCGCAGGTCTTCGGGAGCGGGAACGGCCACGCTCGGCGCAGGGCCCAGTTCGGCGGCGTGCGCGCTCACCGCACTGAGCGCGGACACCAGCCTCGCGGCGGTCTCGGCGTTGTCCGCGTGGGTCAGCTGGGCGCTGACCCGCCGGTGATCGGACAGGTGCAGATTGATTTGGTGGTGCTCGCGCACCCAGTCGGCGACCTGGTAGCCCGTGATGCCCAGGGCGGTGACGTCCACGGTGACCTGGAGCTGGTCCAGATCGCTCGCGCGACCGGGACCGCAGAAGTCACCACGGTCGTGTACATGCAGCCCGTCGAGGGCAGCGACCTCCTGCCGTAGCCGCTTGGCCAGTGCCAGCGCGTCGTCGTAGAGTTCACGGCCGTCTTCGACCATCTGGCGGCGCCAGCCGTCCAGAGCGGCGTACATCAGCACCGACGGGCTCGTCGTGCCCAACAGGTCCGCCCGTGACTTCAACACGCTCGGGGCGATGAGGCCGCCCTGCACGTGGAAGACGGAGCCCTGCTCCAGACCGGAACCCATCTTGTGCACCGAGGTGACGCACAGGTCGGCCCCGGCGTCCATCGCCCACGTCGGAAGTTCGGGGTGGAAGGGCAGATGCGCACCCCAGGCCTCGTCCACCAGGAGGGGCTTGTCGCGCCGGTGGCAGACCTCAGCGATCGCGGCGAGGTTCCCGCACGTGCCGTACGGGGTCGGGCTGGTCACCAACGCCCCTGGGCGTCGGGGTGTTCGTCGAACGCGGCGTCGAACGCCTCGGGTGCTGGCGGGTGCGCCAGATGGCGTTCGGGATCCCACTGCGGCTCGACCCAGATGGGCTGCAGTCCCGAGAGGATCAGCCCCGACACCACGGACTTGTGGGCGTCCCTGCCCACCACGAGCTTCTCGTGCGGCCCGGCCACGGACAGCATCGCCGCCTTCACGGACAGCGAACTGTCACAGGTGGAGAAGAAGGTGTGCTCCGCCCCGACCGCGTCCGCCATCAACGCCTGCGCCCGCTCCAGCACCCCGGCCGACGAGCGACGGTCGTCCAGCCCACTGGTGGGCAGCACGTCCGATCGGAAGACGTCCGCTCCCAGGACCGCGACCGCACGGGGATCGGCGCCCCGCCCCTGCTTGTGCCCTGGTGGGGTGAACTGCAGCATCTCGGCCTGGTGGAAGGCGGACAGAGCCTGCAGTACCGGTGCCTGCGAATGATCCATGCCAGGCGCCTGCCCGAAGCGTGCCGGGGGGAATCACAGCGCTACCCCGAACGGCGCCGCCTGCCCGTCCCGTGTCGTACGAACGGCCGAGCACCGTCTCGCGCGGTCACCGCCGCGGCCGGTCCGCCCGGGCCCTGACCTGTCGACGTTTGGGCGGGGCGATAGCGGCTACCCGCAGGATGGAAGCCCCCAAGGTAGGCCCAACGCGACGAAGGACACTGCGATGAGCAAAGCGGATGAGGAGCGCGCCCAGGCGGCGAAGCTCCCTGCAGACGACGTCGTCGGCATCCTCCTTCAGCAGCACGCGCGCATCAGGGACCTGTTCGAGGACGTCAAGAGCGCTGACGGCGAGCACAAACAACAGGCCTTCGACGAACTGCGGGCGGTCCTCGCGGTGCACGAGACCGCCGAGGAGATGATCGTACGGCCGGTGGCGAGCGACACCGCCGGAAGCGCGGAGGCGGACGCCCGCAACCGCGAGGAGGCAGAGGCCAACAAGGTTCTCGCCCGGCTGGAGGCGATGGACATCCAGAACCCGCAGTTCGATGTGCTCCTGGCCAAGTTCGAGAAGGCCGTGAGCGAACACGCCGACAAGGAGGAGCGCGAGGAGTTCCCCGCGGTACACCACGGCCGCACCGAGGAGCAGCTCGTGCGGATGGGGAAGCAGTTGCGGGCGGCGGAGAGTATCGCGCCCACGCATCCGCATCCGATGGTGGCGGGCTCACCCGCGGCCCAGTGGACCGTCGGTCCCCTGGCCTCGCTGGTCGACCGGACGAAGGACGCGATCCACGCCGCCATGACGCGAAGGTGAGGCAACGAGGCCGCCTGGCCCACCGCCGCCGGAGCACTGTTTCGAGGCACGGGAGACGGGCGCCTGGGGGCAGCCCACCGGACAGCTCGACGCTCGCTGACAGTGAAGGAGCGCAGCCATGACCTCAGGAAACCCGAACCCCAAGCGGCCGGACCACGACGGCAAGGACCGGCAACTCGACGGATTCCGCGCCGCGCCCGAGTCCGACGCCCTCACCACGGACCAGGGAGTCCGGGTCGACGACACCGACAACGCGTTGCGCGCCGGTGAGCGCGGCCCAACGCTGCTGCAGGACTTCCACAACAGGGAGAAGCTCACCCACTTCGACCACGAGCGCATACCGGAGCGAGTGGTGCACGCCCGTGGCGCCGGGGCGTACGGCTTCTTCGAACCCTACGAGTCGCTGGCCGAGTACACGTGCGCGGACTTCCTCCAGGAGCCGGGCCGCCGAACCCCGGTGTTCGTACGCTTCTCGACCGTCCAGGGCCCGCGGGGCTCGGCGGACACCGTGCGGGACGTGCGCGGCTTCGCGACGAAGTTCTACACCCGTGAGGGCAACTACGACCTGGTGGGCAACAACTTCCCGGTGTTCTTCATCCAGGACGCCATCAAGTTCCCTGACTTCGTGCACGCGGTGAAGATGGAACCGCACAACGAGATGCCCACCGGCGCCTCCGCGCACGACACCTTCTGGGACTTCTGCTCGCTGCAACCGGAGTCCACCCACATGCTCATGTGGCTGATGTCCGACCGGGCCATCCCGCGCAGCTTCCGGATGATGCAGGGATTCGGTGTACACACCTTCCGGTTCGTCGCCGCGAACGGTCGTGCGACGTTCGTCAAGTTCCACTGGAAACCGCTGCTCGGTGTCCACTCGCTGGTGTGGGACGAGGCGCAGATCGCCGCCGGCCGCGACCCCGACTTCAACCGCCGGGACCTGTGGGAGGCCATCGAGTCGGGCAACTACCCCGAGTACGAACTCGGAGTGCAGTTGGTGGCCGAGGAGGACGAGAACGCCTTCGAGTTCGACCTCCTGGACGCCACCAAGATCATCCCCGAGGAGCAGGTGCCCGTACAGCCCGTGGGGCGCATGGTCCTCGACCGCAACCCGCAGAACTTCTTCGCCGAAACCGAACAGGTCGCGTTCCACACCGCCAACGTCGTTCCCGGCATCGACTTCACCAACGACCCGCTGCTCCAGGGCCGCAACTTCTCCTACCTGGACACCCAGTTGATCCGGCTGGGCGGGCCCAACTTCTCCCAACTGCCGGTCAACCGGCCCATCGCCGACGTCAACACCAACCACCGGGACGGCTACGGGCAGCAGGTCATACAGCCGGGAAACAGCTACTTCCCGAACTCGCTGAGCGGCAGCTGCCCGGCGCACGCGGGCGCTGGCGACAACAGCGGTGTCTTCCGCCACTACCAGGAACGCGTGGCGGGCGAGACTGTCCGGGTACGCAGTGAGAGCTTCCGCGACCACTACAGCCAGGCCACGCTGTTCTGGAACAGCATGTCGGAGTGGGAGAAGGCACACATCATCGAGGCGTTCCGGTTCGAACTCGGCAAGGTGGGTTCGGTGGCGGTGCGCGAGCGCATGGTGTCCAACCTGTCCAACGTCCACGGCGATCTGTGCGGCGCTGTGGCGGCGGGTCTGGGCCTGCCCGCGCCGCAACCGGTCCCCACCATCCACGACTTCTCGTCCCCGGCGCTGAGCCAGGAGAACCTGGGCGGCGACGGAGGCATCAGCACCCGCAAGGTCGCCGTGCTGGCCGCGGACGGAACCGACGTGGGGTACGTCGAGGCGGTACGCGACAAGCTGACCGAACACGGTGCGCTGGTCGAGGTGCTGGCGGCCAGCGAAGGCAGCGTGCGCGGCAACGACAGTTCGGTGCTGGACGTGGACCGAGCGCTGCCGACGATGGCGTCCGTGCTGTACGACGCTCTTGTGGTCCCCGGCGGCAAGCAGGCCGTGCAGACCCTGCTGGACGACCCTGCCGCGGTTCGCTTCGTGGATGAGAGCTACCGCCACGGCAAGCCCATCGCGGTCCACAGCGATGGTGAGCAACTGCTGGCCGCCGCCAGGCTACCGGCCCAGGTGCTCAACGCTTCCGGGGCGGAGCAGGGAGTGATCAGCGGTGACGGAGCCGACGACGTCGCCGACGCCTTCGTCTCCGCGATCGGGCGGCATCGCTTCATGCGCCGTCCCGGCCTGCTCAACCCGGGAACCGTTGACTGAGCCGGTCGCGACCGGCCCGTCAGGTTCCGCAACCCGCCCCGCACACCGCATCCACCCCCGGGAAGGAGGCGGACGATGAAGGCATTGGTTTACGAGGGCCCCCGCGAGGTCGCGGTCAAGGACGTTCCGGATGCTCGCGTCGAGAAGCCCACGGACGTGCTCGTACGCATCACCGCGACCAACATCTGCGGTTCGGACCTGCACATGTACGAGGGACGGACCGATGTCGAGCGGGGCAAGGTACTCGGCCACGAGAACCTCGGAGAGGTCATCGAGGTGGGATCGGCTGTGGTGCGCGTCAAGGTCGGTGACATGGTCTGCCTGCCGTTCAACATCGCATGCGGCTTCTGCAAGAACTGCGAACGCGGCTACACGGGCGCCTGCCTGACGGTCAACCCCGGGTTCGCGGGCGGTGCCTACGGCTACGCCGACATGGGCCCGTACAACGGCGGACAGGCCGAGCTGCTGCGCGTACCGTTCGGTGACTTCAACTGCCTTCGCCTGCCGCCGGACGCACGTGAGCGCCAGGACGACTACGTGATGCTGGCGGACATCTGGCCCACCGGCCACCACGCCACACAGCTCGCGCAGATGGAACCGGGCGACTCCGTGGTGATCTACGGGGCGGGTCCCGTCGGCCTCATGGCCGCCTACTCCGCGACCCTGTTCGGTGCCAGCAAGGTCATGGTGGTGGACCGGCAACCCGACCGACTGCGTCTGGTCGAGAAGATCGGGGCCATACCCGTCGACGACAGCCAACACGACCCCGTCGAGCAGGTCATGGAGCTGACCGGCGGTGAGGGCGCGGACAAGGGCTGTGAATGCGTGGGCTGGCAGGCTCACGACCCCTCGGGCACGGAGCACCCGAACCAGACGATGAACAACCTCGTGGCCTCGGTACGTGCCACCGGCGCCATAGGAGTGGTGGGTGTCTTCGTGCCCGAGGACCCCGGCGCGCCTGACGACCTGGGCAGGCACGGACAGGTCGCCTTCGATGTGGGCCTGTTCTTCCAGAAGGGCCTGCGCATGGGGGCGGGCCAGGCGCACGTCAAGCGCTACAACAGGCAACTGCGCGACCTGGTCGCGGCGGACAGGGCGAAGCCGTCGTTCCTGGTGTCACATCGCATCGGCCTCGACGAGGCTCCCGACGCCTACCGTCACTTCGACAACCGGGACGCCGGCTGGACGAAGGTCGTCATGCACCCGGGGACACACTGATCGGTGGCCGGCCCGGCTCGGAACAGGTGCCGGACTCAGCTGCTGGAACCAACGGCCGCCGCCACCCGCCTGTCGGGGTGGCGGCGGCCGTGGCCGTTCGTCGGGCGCTGGTTCGCCTGCCTCACCTGCCGTCAGCGCCGGGTGCGAGGTGCCCGACGCGGCGGTGGCACGGCGGCGGTCCGCTCGCGGGAGCCCTCACGTCTTGACCCGGGCGCGCTCGCGAGCCGAACTGCGCCGCATGAGGCGGCGCTCGTCCTCCGACAGACCACCCCACACACCCGAGTCCTCACCGTGCTCCAGCGCCCACTCACGGCAGACGTCGGCGACCGGGCACCTGTCGCAGACGGACTTGGCCCCCTTGATCTGCATCAGTGCCGGGCCAGCCGTCCCGATGGGGAAGAACAGCTCGGGGTCCTCGTCGCGACAGGCGGCCTTGTCGCGCCAGTTCATGACTGCCTCCAATCAGAAGAGTTCCGGTGACCCGAGCCCCGCCACGGCTCAGCAACCGTGACACACCGTCACCACTCCTGCCGCGCAACGGAACTCCACGACGCGCCTGCCCCGAGATTCCGATCCGCACCAACCATTCGCCCGAAGAGCCGCCACGGCGCGCGGGCGTCTGGCCGCGCCGCCTGGCCCCCGCTTCCCGGCTATTCACCCGCGGCCTGCTGGGCGCGGGCCCGTACGAAATGCAGCAGGTCCGAGATGGTCAGCGAGGTGAGCACGGCCCCCGCCACACGCGTCTGCCGGGGCGCGAAGACGGAGCCCGCGGCGAATCCGGTGGCGATCCACAGGCTCGTGCAGAACGGGCACGTGAGCAACTCCCCGACGGCCTTGCGAACTCCCTGGCCGCGTACCTCCTCAGCCAGCTCGGCTGGCGCTGTGGTGCCCTTGAAGCGGGTGAAGGGTGCCCGAAGCGGACTGGTGACCGGATCCTTCGCGATCAGCCGGGAGAGCCGGTGGTTCGCGCCTGCCCACAGCACTACATCCCACACGGTGGGCTCCGGCACCCTGCGTCCGGTCAGCCGCGCTACCGAGCCGATCGCCCCGACAGCCGCCAGGTAGGCGCCCATGAGAGCGGCGAACCCGGCCAGCGGGCGGTCGTCGCCCGCCGCGTAGGCCTGCCGCACGCCGGACAGGCCGCTGTCCTCTCCTGAAGCGGACATAGGAAGACCCTCCACATCGCTGCTGTTTTCCATCTCGGTCCGCCTCCGCCGCCAGGCGGATGTCGGCGGACAAGGACCTGCCGCACGCAGTCGCCGCACCGAACGGCAAACCGGAACAAAGGCGCGGGGGCCCCAGTACATCGGATACCCGTCTTCGCGAGTACTAGCCGCCCGCGGTGGTCCGGGAGGCACCCCGCTGGCGGCAGTCAGCGGCGGCTGCCGTCGTCAGCGGGTGGATCTCCCACCGCGGCAGGCGACGGTCGGGAAGCGGACGCGTGAGGACGACCGCCAAGGTCGGCGCTCAGTTGGCGCAGTGCTTTCACCCTGAGGAGCCCCGCCGATAGACCGAACGCCCAGGCACGAGGTTTGCCGGAAAACGGTAGGGGCTACACAGCAGGCGGCGTTGCCGGAACGCCGTTTCGCCTGCTTCCGCCGGGTGCTCGGGAGGGTCATGTCGCAGCTGGGCCAGGACGAGCGCCAGGAATCGCCCGACGCTTCGAAGAACCCCCGGGTCAAGGTGGGGTCCAGGATCAGGAAGTACCTCACCACGACCGATCACAAGACGATCGGCAACATGTACCTGGTCACCTCGTTCAGCTTCTTCCTGTTCGCTGGCCTGCTGGCGATGGTGATGCGCGCGGAGTTGGCGCGTCCCGGCCTGCAGTTCGTCTCCAACGAGCAGTACAACCAGCTGTTCACGATCCACGGCACGATCATGATGCTGCTGTTCGCCACGCCGACGTTCGCAGGCTTCGCCAACGCCGTCATGCCCTTGCAGATCGGTGCACCCGATGTCGCCTTCCCCCGGCTGAACGCCCTGACGTACTGGCTGTTCCTGTTCGGCGGCCTGACCGTCATCTCCGGCTTCGTGGTGCCCGGCGGTGCGGCGCCGTTCGGCTGGTTCGCCTACGCACCGCTCAACGGACCGATCCGCACCCCCGGGGCGGGCGGCGACCTGTGGGCGATGGGCCTGGTGACAGCGGGGCTGTCCACGACGCTCGGGTCGGTCAACTTCATCGCCACCATCGTGTCCCTGCGCGCCCCGGGCATGACCATGTTCCGAATGCCGATCTTCACGTGGAACATCCTGTTCACGTCCATCCTGGCGCTGCTGGCGTTCCCGGTGCTCACCGCGATCCTGCTGTGCCTGGAGGCGGACCGGAAGTTCGGCGCCCACGTCTTCGACGCCGCCAACGGCGGTGCGATCCTGTGGCAGCACCTGTTCTGGTTCTTCGGCCACCCCGAGGTCTACATCGTCGCCCTGCCGTTCTTCGGCGTGGTCACCGAGATCATCCCGGTCTTCAGCCGCAAACCCATCTTCGGCTACGTCGGCATGGTCGGCGCGACGATCGCCATCACCATGCTGTCGGCAAGCGTGTGGGCCCACCACATGTTCGCCACCGGCATGGTCCTGCTGCCTTTCTTCTCCCTGATGTCATTCCTGATCGCCGTGCCCACGGGAGTGAAGTTCTTCAACTGGATCGGCACCATGTGGCGCGGGAGCCTGTCGTTCGAGACGCCCATGCTCTGGGCGGTCGGCTTCATGGTGACCTTCCTGCTCGGCGGCCTCAGCGGAGTGCTGATCGCCTCACCGCCACTTGACTTCCACGTCACCGACACCTACTTCATCGTCGCCCACCTGCACTACGTGCTGTTCGGCACCATCGTCTTCGCCACGTTCGGCGGCTTCTACTTCTGGTGGCCGAAGTGGACCGGCCGCATGCTCGACGAACGGCTCGGGAGGATCCACTTCTGGACCCTCTTCGTCGGGTTCCAGACCACCTTCCTGGTCATGCACTGGCTGGGTGCGATGGGCATGCCACGCCGCTACGCCGACTACCTGCCCGCCGACGGCTTCACCACCCTCAACACCATCTCCTCGATCGGTGCCTTCCTCCTCGGCCTGTCCACTCTGCCGTTTCTGTACAACGTGTGGAAGACCGCCAAACACGCCCCGAAGGTGGAGGTCGACGACCCCTGGGGCTACGGCCGTTCGCTGGAGTGGGCGACCTCGTGCCCGCCACCGCGGCACAACTTCCACTCGCTGCCCCGGGTGCGTTCCGATTCCCCCGCCTTCGACCTGCACCACCCCGAATTCCTGGAGCTGCCCGCGGCGGAGCGCGGAGCCGTTGAGCCGACCCCCGACACGCTGGGAGAGCAGAGCGAATGAAGACCGAGGCGTACCTGTTCGCCGGTGTGGCCGGGTTCTTCCTCATCACCGACATCATCTACATCGTGTTCGCCCAGGAACCGGCCGGAACGGCCGCGTTGACGGTCTCGTTC
This sequence comes from Streptomyces sp. PLK1-5, assembly GCA_037034305.1. Taxonomy (GTDB): domain Bacteria; phylum Actinomycetota; class Actinomycetes; order Streptomycetales; family Streptomycetaceae; genus Streptantibioticus_A. Next base: position 3,591 of record JBAGJY010000002.1, on the reverse strand, counting down.
CTGATGGCCTCGGTCATCTCGTTCTTCTTCACCATGAACTACCAGCGCAAGGGCCAACGTCCCGAGGACCGGCCGGACTCGCAGGTACAAGACCGAGCCGGAGTACTCGACTTCTTCCCGCCGCACAGCGGCTATCCGCCGATGACCGGCCTGGGCGTCGCCTTGCTCGGCGTCGGTGTCGTCTACGGCCTGTGGCTGTTCATCATCGCCTTCGGCATCACGATGGCGGGGGTCGCGGGCATGGTCTTCGAGTTCGTCGGACGCGACGAGTGACCTCGAGCCGGGCTCTCGCCGCTCACTCCTCCCGGGCCGCGACGGGGTCTGCGGTCCTGCCGGTGATCTGCAACCGCTGCTCCGCGGTGGTGGGCATGTCGACCCGGTCCCGGTAGTACCAGGCGCTCAGCGCCGCGCGGAGCCGGTGCCTGCGCGGTGCCCGCTCCCCGGGGTGGGCCAGGGGCCTGGGAACGTCACGCACCAGCAGTCGGTAGCGGTGTTCGACGGAGATCGGGCGGTGGCTTTCGCTGATGCCGCCGTAGACGTTCTGGCTGACCTTCCCGGTCTCCTCCCCCTCCTCCAGGAGTTGGCGGTCGTGCAACTGCATCGCCAGGCAGATCCGCTTGGTGGCCAGGAAGGCCACGACCGGGCCCATGATCACCGAGATCCTGAAGATCCAGGTCAGCGCGTTGACCGAGACACGGAAGCTGTAGGCGATCACGTCGTTGCCCCCGGCCAGCAACACGACGGCGTAGAAGACGATGGCCGCCACCCCGAACGCGGTCCGGGTCGGGCGGTCCCGGGGCCGGTCGCACAGGTGGTGTTCCATCAGGTCGCCCGTCACCCACCTCTCGAAGACCGGGTAGAGGTAGAGCACCAGGAACAGCACGGCGGGCATGAGGACGGCGGGAATGAGGACGTTCCACATGATGGTGTGTCCGACCACGTTGTTCTCCCATGGCGGCATGATCCGCAGCGCGCCCTCAAGGAAGCCGACGTACCAGTCCGGTTGCGCGTCGGTCGCGATCTGCTCGGCCCGGTAGGGGCCGTAGTTCCAGATCGGATTGATCTGTGCCACAGCGCCGAGGGCTGAGGTCACGCCGAAAACCATCATGAACAAGCCGGTGGACTTGGCGGTGAACTGAGGAACCATCGGCTGCCCGACGACATTGCGGTTCGTCCTGCCCCGCGCACCCCACTGGGTGTGTTTGAGATAGACCACCAGGACCAGGTGTACGGCGACCAGCGCGATGATCAGGCCCGGAACGAACAGTACGTGCACCACGTACAGCCGCGGGATCAGGGCGCGGCCGGGGAACGGCCCCCGCCAGACGAAGAAGCTCAGGTAGGTGCCGACAACGGGGATGGACATCAAGATGGTGTTCGCGGTGCGCAGTCCGGTGCCGGAGAGCAGATCGTCCGGAAGGGAGTAGCCGCAAAAGCCCTCGAGCAGCGAGAGCATGAACAGGGTGACGCCGATCATCCAGTTGGCCTCCCGGGGTCGGCGGAACGCCCCGGTGAAGAAGATCCGCAACATGTGCACTCCGAGGGCCGCCACGAAGACCAGCGCGGCCCAGTGGTGCATCTGCCGGATCAGCAGCCCGCCGCGGATGTCAAAACTGATGTCCAGGGTCGAGGAGTAGGCGTCCGTGACCCGCAGACCCCGCAACGGCGCATACGCGCCGTGGTAGACGCTCTCGCTCATGCTCGGGTTGAAGAAGAAGGTCAGGTAGCTGCCCGTCAGGACGAGGACGACCAGGCTGTAGAGGGCGATTTCCCCCAACAGGAACGACCAGTGCTCCGGGAACGCCTTGCGTAGCAGCGCCCTGCACGCCTCGGCTGCCGGGAGCCGCCGGTCGAGTACCACAAAGCCGGTGTAGGCCGTCTTCCGTGCCTTGGACACAAGCCTGGTCTTCTTCTTCCTCAGCAGCACGAGCCCCACGCTCCCTGTCCGCCCCGCCCGCCGCCAGACAGGGTCATCGCGGCTGATGGGTAACCCCCAGTACCGAGGTCCAATCACTGGCGTACCTGCGATTACGCGAATCAGCGGTAATCCGCGGCATGGTCGGCGGGCCTCCCGGGCAGGCGGAAGCGCGGTCCGCCGGTCGCGACGCCGACGGCCGCCTGGTGCCGCACTCGCCGGGCGCGTCGCGCCCGGCTCACGGGCACGGACGAACGACATCACGGCTCGCCGCGCACTCCAATGGCCGGACAATCGGCCAGCACACAGCACACTGGTCGCCCGGTGGCCACGTCCAAAACCTGAGAGGTCCGACACCATGGGACATGGCGGCGACATCATCGTGGAACTCACCGCCGACCACGCTGAAGTGACGGGTCTCTTCGACCGGATTCGCTCCTCCTCGCCAGGGAGCAGGGAACGCAAGGAACTCGTCGACCTGGTGACCATGCGGTTGGTACGGCATGCGGTGGTGGAGGAGGAATACCTTTACCCGGCTGTCCGAGAACATCTCGTCGGTGGGGAGACGCTGGCCGAGAAGGGCGTGCGGGACCACTCAGCAATGGCGGACACCCTCAGCGCCCTCGCGGGCATGGACTGCGACGATCCCCGCTTCACCGAACTGCTCGTCGCGCTCGTCACGGACGTCACCGCACACGCGCGGGACGAAGAGGCGCGGATCTTCCCGCGGCTTGTGGCGGTGTGCTCGCGGGAGGTACTGCAGGATCTCGGTGACAAGGTCCGGCGCGCCAGAGAGAACACGCCCACTCGACCGCATCCTCTCGGCCCGGACCGTCCGACCGCCGTCAAGGCCCTATCACCTTGGCTGGGGCTCATCGACAGGGTCCGGGACTTCCTGACCGGACGGGCCACGCCGCAATAGGCGTACGGCCATCGCCCGCAGGCCGGTCGGGAAGCCGCCGGGGTGTTCAGCGTCGTGCCGCGAGCACCGCGATGAGTTCCGAGGCCGCGCCGACGGCGACAGCCACGGCACACAGCAGTGTGGCGACCAGGCGGGCCCGACGCGTTCGGTCGGGCAGGGGGCTGGGCCTGTCTCGTTCAGCGACGTGATGGGATGCGGCATGGCTCATGTGATGCAACCGGTCGACGGTGTAGTGGCGGACGACGACCTGCCGTTGTGAGGCCGTCAGCCATGGCAGCCGGTCGGCGAACCGCTCGGCTAGTTGCTGGGCCTGCCTGATCTCGACCTGCTGGGACAGGTACGACTCGATCTCGTCGAAGTCCAGGCCGGGGGGCCGGTCCCCGCCGGACGGCCGCCAGTTGGTCTTCCTGGCCTTGGCGCTCACCTGTCGTCTCCTTCCGGCTCGTCGCCTGGTTGGCCTCCGCGTGGCACTTGCCTGCTGGTGGGGGCCGGTTCGAGGCCGGGCGTCTCCTCCGCGGGAATGCCCGGGTGGTGCAGGTCGAAGGCGGGAGACTCGGAGCGGATGCGCGGCAGGGTGAGGAAGTTGTGCCGCGGCGGCGGGCAGGACGTCGCCCATTCGAGCGAACGGCCGTAGCCCCACGGGTCGTCGACCTCGACCTTCTTGCCGTACTTGGCGGTCTTCCACACGTTGTAGAAGAACGGCAGCATCGACATGCCGAGCAGGAACGAGCTGATGGAAGAGACGGTGTTCAGT
>JBAGJY010000001.1:0-540139 GCA_037034305.1 Streptomyces sp. PLK1-5 | reverse complement strand
TACCAGCCAGAAGCGCGCCGTCCTCGTCGAACTGCGCGTCACCGGCTGAAAAAGTTTGGCAGTTATGCCAGTTCACCCTCTCGTCCGTCTCCATTCCTCCTGAAAGACGCACACATGCTTGGCAGACGTCCACGTGCCGCGTGGGTCACCGCACTTGTCACCACCACCGCCGCCACCGCCGGGCTGCTCACCGGAACCGCAGCGCACGCTGTGGTGGGCGACCCCGCCCAGGACGGTGCCTACCCGTACCTGGCGAAGCTGCACATCACCGTGGGCGACGCGCACCGCTCGTGTACCGGCACCCTGGTGGACGACGAGTGGGTCCTCACCGCGAGCAGCTGTTTCGCCGACGACCCCCAGCAAGGCTCCACGGTCCCCGCCGGGGCACCGAAGGGGAAGGCCACCGCGACCATCGGCCGCGCCGACCTGGCCAGCACCACCGGCGCCGTCGCCGACATCACCCAGCTGGTGCCACGCCCCGACCGCGACCTGGTCATGGCCCGCCTGGCCAAACCCGTCACCGGCGTACCCGCCCTCGCCATCGCCTCCACCGCCCCGGCGGCCGGGGACGATCTGACGGCTGTCGGCTACGGCCGCACCAAGGACGAGTGGGTACCCAACCACCCGCACACCGGCGCGTTCACCATCGACGCCGCACGGAACACCACTCTCGCCGTCAACGGGAAGCCCGGCACCCAGGCAGCCCTGTGCAAGGGCGACACCGGCGCACCCCTGCTGCGGCAAAACAGCGGCGGAGCCGCCGAGTTGACGGCGGTGGCCACCCGCTCGTGGCAAGGCGGCTGCCTCGGCTCACCCGAGACCCGCACCGCGGCACTGGCCTCCCGGGTCGACGACCTGGCCGGGTGGGTCCAGCAGATCCGCTACTCCGGCACCTTCGCCAAGGCGCCCTGGAAGTACGCCCAGCAGATGACCGCTGGCTACTACACCGGCGGATCGGAGGGAGGCACCCGCCACATGGACCTCATCGTCCAGTGGATCGACGGCGAAATGACCCTCTACCAGGGCGCCGACGGCAACGATCCGGCCAGGCCCTTCGCAGCCGAGTACCAGCTCGCACCGCGAAAGGGCGCATGGGCCAAGGCCGTCTCCATCGACAGTGCCGACTTCACCGGTGGCAGCACCGACGGTCTGCTCGTGCGCTGGGACGACGGGAAGATCACCCAGTACACCACCGTCGACACCAAGGGCTTCCACGGCGAGAAGCAACTCGCCGCCCCCAACACCACGTGGAAGGACGCCCGTCAGATGACGGTGGGCCGCTTCACCCCCGGTGGGCGCCGCGACGACCTCGTGGTGGTCTGGAAGGACGGCGAGACCTCCCTCTACACCGACCTGGCCACCAACGGCGTCAAGCGCGAGACGCAGCTGGCCAAGCCCAACACCACCTGGACCTACGCCGACCAGATCACCGCGGGCGAGTTCACCGGCAAGAACACCGGTGACCTGCTGGTGCGGTGGAAGGATGGCGAGACCACCATCTACCCCGGCCTGACCAGCAAGGGCATCCCGGCCGAGATCAGGATCGAGAAGGCCAAGTCGGCCTGGGCCAACGCCACCGTGGTGGCCGCTGGCGCCTTCACCGCCAACACCGTCCCCAACGACGTCCTCGTCCGCTGGAACACCGGCCGCCTCAGCCTCTACCCCGGCGTCGACGCCACCGGCGTCCACGACGAGGTCGCCCTCGCGCCCTGACGCGGCGGTACGGCACGGGGACCGGTCCCCGGTCCAAGGGCGCGAGGAGTTGCCGCTGTCGGCGGCAGGCCCGGCGGCGTCTCGTCCGTCCACGCCGCCGGGTCGGGCAGCCCCGCCGCTGCGCCGAGACTTCCACGCTCACCGGCCCCAGACGCCAACTCCCAGTGACCGCACACGGTTTCACCGAACGGAAAGGCCATCCGGACCGCAAATGAAGAAGCTGATCATCACCGCCGTAGCGGCTGTGGCACCAGCCGTGGCCCTCTCCTCGCCAGCCCTGGCCGCGCCCCACACGCCGCTGGCGCACACCGTGCCCGACAGCCAGCCGAGCGGTGCACCCGCCGCGTCGAGTGCGTCGCCGCTCACCGCCCCCGCGGCGCCGGGGACCGCCACCAACACCCCGGCGGCGCCGACCACCTCCCCGGATGAGGACCGGGCCGCGATCAACAAGATCCTCGCCGCCCCGAACACCGGGAAGTACCTGCGTGAGGCCGCTCAGCGCGCGCTGGGCGGCACCGCGGCCGAGATGCGGTACTTTCTGGAGACCGGCCAGTACATCGCACAGGACAACGACGACCGCATCCGCGTCGCACAGATCATCAGCGTGGGCGGGCCAGCGGTGGGCAAGGCCGGCGACCTGGCGCTCAGCAGCGGTGACCACGAGAAGATCCGCTACTTCCTCGAAGTCGGCCAGTACCAGGCGCGCGATGAGGACAACCGAGCCCGTGTCCGCCAGATCATCGCCGCCAAGACCGCCAGCCCCAACCTGAAGGCGGCGGGCCAGGCGGCGCTGCGGGGCACCGCCCAGGACGTGCAGTACTTCCTGGACGTCGAGCTGGACAACGTCCGCTTCCAGGACGATCGGATACGCCTCGCCCGCATTCTCAGCGGTCCCGTGGGTCCTGAACTGATGAAGGCGGGCCGAAAGGCCTTGGACAGCGACGACCCCGCGATCATCCGCGACTTCCTCGACGTGGGCCAGTACCAGGCCCGAGCGGCCGACGAGGCCCACGCGCACGGGCACTCCCGGACCAAGCCCGCCGCGCCCTCGCATCGCAGCGGCGGCAAGCACGCCAGACCCGCCACCGCGTAGCCCGTGATCGGGGCGGGACAACCATCCCGCCCCGCCACACGGCGCGGGCCGCCTGACCTGGGTCCGACCCACGGCAGCCGGATTCCGGACTGCTACGGGCGTCGGCCGCCCCGGAGCCCTCGCGCACAACCAGTGAAGAATCATCACGATACGCGGCAGTACGGACACGTGCGGTGAATCGTTACGATCCGCAGCGAAGGCCGCATATCGATTCACGTTCTTGCAAGGTCATTACCCGAGCGTAGCCACCACTTTCAAGGGTGGTGGTGCGCATCACCTTCAATTCCATCGATGGTACGTCCGATATGCGCTTTTAGCCGGGAAAGCCTGTTTGTCTCCCCCGCGCCCTCCGTGCGAGAGTCGTGCCAACGACCCCCATTGACCCGGGCTCGGTCGTGCCAAGTGCGCCGGTGGACCACACCCCCCCTTGCTCCCCGGCGCCACGAAGAAGCCCCCATGGCGTCCGCAATCCGGCGCCGGGGGCTTCTCGCATCTTCAGCGCTCGACGACCCGCTTCTCGAACCAGGTGGTCTTGCCGCGCGGCAGCAGGTCCACTCCCCAGCGGTCGGAGAGCTTGTCGACCAGGAACAGGCCGCGCCCGCTGACGTCCAGTTCGCGCACCGGCAGCAGACAGGGCAGCGCCCGCGACGGATCGCGCACCTCGATCCGGATCCACCCCCGGCGGCGCAGCATCCGCAGCCCGAAGGTGGAGGCGCCGGTGTGCCGGACGGCGTTGCCCACCAGCTCCGAGACCAGCAGTTCGCAGTCCTCACCGAGTTGCGGCAGCGACCACAGCCGTAGCACCGCCAGGGTGAGCCGGCGCGCGGTGGACGCGGACTCCGGGCGCGAGGTGAGCCGCACCTCGTCCAGTGACGGGTTGCCGAGCAGCACCAGAGTGCTGGTGTCGTACCGGTCCTGCGGCAGTGCCGCCCATGCCGCCGCGGCGCTGCTCGACCGCTGTGCCTGCTCAGATCCTCCCCGACCCGCCATGCGTTCATCATGGCCGTCCAGGCGCCGGTTCGGGCCGGAACCGGGGGAATTGGACCCGTCGCAAGGGTGGTTCCCAGCCACCTCGAAGGCATATGCCGAAGGCAGTGACCCCCCGGCGATCACGCCGCCCACCTGCCGCGATCGGCACCGGACCGGGGGTGACGAACCGTCGCGTACCAGACTCCCTTAAGGCCTTCTTAAGGTGGCCTTAAGCAGCCTTGCGCCGCCGGTCGTCACCCACACGGCCGTGGGCGCCGCTCAGCCGAACTTGGCCTTGCCCGGCCCCTCCTCGACGAAGCTGCGCATGCCGATCTCCCGGTCCTGGGTGGCGAACAACCCGGCGAACAGGCCGCGTTCGATCGCCAGCCCGGTCTCCAGATCCGTCTCCAGACCGCCGTCGACGGCCTCCTTGGCGGCGCGCAGCGCGAGCGCCGGTCCCTTGGCGAGCTTCGCCGCCCAGGCGTGCGCCTCCTGGTAGACCTCCTCGGCCGGAACCACCCGGTCGACCAGGCCCATGGTCAGCGCCTCCTCGGCGGTGACCATCCGGCCGGTGAAGATCAGGTCCTTGGCCTTGGCCGGGCCGACCAGCCGGGACAGCCGCTGGGTGCCGCCCGCGCCCGGAATCAGGCCGAGCAGGATCTCCGGCTGGCCGAGCTTGGCGTTGCGCGCCGCGACGCGCACGTCGGCGCACAGCGCCAACTCGCAGCCGCCGCCGAGCGCGTAGCCGGTCACGGCGGCGACCACGGGCTTGGGGATGCGGGCCACGGCGGTGAACGAGTCCTGTAGCGCCCGGGCCCGCACCGCCATGTCCTCGTACCCCATGGCCTGCATTTCCTTGATGTCCGCGCCCGCCGCGAACACCTTCTCACCGCCCCACACGACGACGGCCCGGACGTCGTCGCGGCGGGCGGCCTCCTGCGCGACCTCGCGCAGCCGGTCCTGGGTGGCGACGTCCAGCGCGTTCATCGGCGGACGGTCAAGGCGGATGACGCCGACGCCGTCGGCGGCCTCAAGGTGAACAGTCATGGCCGCACCGTAGCGCCTGCCCACGGCAAACGGCCCGCCGGGGCGAGCCGTTCACCGTACGTCACCGGGACGGGCTGCTCACTGCCCGGCGGTCCACTGCGACCAGGGCATGTTCCAGCCGTTGAAGCCGTTGTCCGGCGCCACCGTCTTGTCGTTGGAGTTCTTGACCACCACCACGTCGCCGATCATCGAGTGGTCGTAGAACCAGGCGGCCGGGGTGCCGTTGTCGCCGCCGCCGCGGATGTCGTGCAGACCGACGCAACCGTGGCTGGTGTTCTCGCTGCCGAACACCGAGGGGTCGCCCCAGTAGTTGCCGTGGATGAACGTCCCGGACTGGCTGAGCCGCATCGCGTGCGGCACGTCCTTGATGTCGTACTCGCCCCCGAAGCCGACGGTCGAGCCGTCCATCCGGGTCACCGGGTCCTTCTCGCTGATCACCATCTGCCCGTTGTACGTGGTGTGTTCGGGCGAACCGGCGGAGATGGGGATGGTCTTGATGGTCTTGCCGTCCTGCGTCACGGTCATCTCGTGCGAGGCGGCGTCCACATAGCTGACCTGGTTGCGGCCGATGGTGAAGTGCACGTCCTTGGACTGCGAGCCGTACACCCCGGACGCGCCCTGCACGCCGTTGAGCCGCAGGCTCAAGGTGACCTTGGTGCCGGGCGCCCAGTACTTCTCCGGGCGGAAGTCGATGCGCTGGTTGCCGAACCAGTGGCCGACGATCGGCACGGACGGGGAGGCGGTCACCTTGATGCCGTTCTGCACGGCCTTGGTGTCGTCGATCGGCCGGTTGAAGCTGATCGAGACCTCGGTGCCGACGCCCACCGTGGAGCCGTCGTCGGGCGTGAAGAAGCCGATGAAGTTGTCCTTGGGGACGACCGTGGTGAACGTGGCGTGCTTGGCCGATTCACGACCCTGCGCGTCCTTGGCGATGGCGTCCACCGTGTACTTGGTGGAGGTGCTGAGGTTGCTGTCCGGCACCCAACTGGTGCCGTCCGCCGAGACCTTGCCCTCGACCGCGGTGCCCTTGGCGTCCTTGACCGCGACCTGGGTCAGCTTGCCCTGGGCCGCGGATATCTTCAGCGCTCCGCTGGTGGCGACATCGGTCGCGCCGTCCTTGGGCGCGACGTTCACCACGGCCTGCGAAGCCTGCTGGTCGGATCCGGAACCACTCTTGCCCTGGCCGGCGTCGTGTCCGCCGCACGCGGTCGCCAGCAGCAGTACCGCGCCGAGCGCACCGGCCAGCAGAGCCCGCCTGGCGCCCGGCGCCGCCCCCGCGGCCCGCCGCGCCGTCGGCTGATGTGACAGCAACTCGTCTCTCCCCTCGCGCGACCGTCCGATTGCGCCTCCGGGCACACCGCCATGGCCCCCGGTAGCGATCCTGCCCGGTCGAACTCGCACTGATCCCCCGCGCATGCGCCGAGATGCTCTGACCGCATCCGAACAGGCGCCATCCACGCTCCTGATAGATAACCACACCGCCGGTGGTCACCAAGCCACGGAATTGTCACCGTTCCGTCCCAGTCCACTGCGAACCACCCGCAACCGGGTAGAGTGGGACGGCCGTTCGGCCCGGCCGCGGGGCTCCACGGCGAACGTCTCGCCGCCTGCGCACCTGTTCAGGGGGAGGCTGCGGCCATGGCCGTCGCGGACCCGGCGAGCCACTGCGCCCACGTCAGGTTCCAGCCACTGAGCCCGTTGTCCGGCGCGACGATCGCGTCGTGCGCGTTGATCACCTCCACCACGTCGCCGACCAGCGAACTGCCGAAGAACCAGCCCGCGGGCGTCTGCGCGCCGCCGCCCTTGACGTCGTACAGCCCGACGCAGCCGTGGCTGGTGTTCGCGGTGCCGAACGTCTCCTTCGGTGACCAGTAGTTGCCGTGCACGAAGGTGCCGGACTGGGTGAGCCGCATCGCGTGCGGCACGTCGGGGATGTTGTACTCGCCGCCGTAGCCGACGGTGTCCCCGTTCATCCGGGTCACCGGCAGCTTCTCGGAGATCACCATCTTCCCGGCGTACGTGGCGTGTTCGGGGCTGCCGGTGCTCACCGGCAGGGTGCGCACCACCACCCCGTCCCGGCGCACGGTCATGGTGTGCGCCTCGGCGTCCACCACGCTGGTCTGGCCGCGGCCGATGGCGAAGACCACGTCCTTTTGCTGGCTGCCGTAGACGCCGGGCGCGCCCTGTACGTCGCGCAGCCGCAGCCGCAGGTCGACCCTGGTGCCGGGAGTCCAGTAGTGCTCCGGGCGGAAGTCGAGCCGCTGGGCGCCGAACCAGTGTGGCGCCACCTGGACGGCGGGCTGGGCGGTGACGGTGACCGCCCGTTCGACCGCGGCGCGGTCGGCGACCGGGCGGTTGAACGTGAGCGAAACGATCATGCCGGTGCCCACGGTGGCGCCCGCCTCGGGCGTGTAGAACGCGATGAGCCGGTGCTGCGGCACCAAGGTGGTGAACGCGGCGTGCTTGGCGGCCCGCCGCCCGCCGGAGTCCTCGGCGAGCGCGTCCACCGTGTACCTGGTCTCCAGCGCCAGCTTGCCGGTCGGGTGCCAGGAGTGGCCGCCGCTGTCGATCTGGCCCGGCACCTGGGCGCCGGTGGAGTCGGCCACCTTGACCTGGGTGAGCACCCCGCCGTCCACCGCCACCGCCAGCACGCCGGTGGCGGGCACCCCGGAGGCGCCGTCGTTCGGGGTGATGCGGATCACGGCCTGGGAGACCGCCGGGGTACCGGAACCCGCCCCGCGCCCGTCCCCCGCCGCGCCGCCGCCGCTCCCGCCGGGGCCGCCGGTGCACCCGGCCAGCACGACCGCACCGGCCAGTACGCATCCGGCCAAAGATCCCGTACCCGGCAGTCCTCGCACCGCCCGGCGTACCCACGCAACCACTGCACTCGTCACGCCGGGGTCAACGACTTCCGGGACTACGGGTTCCGTGAGGACGGTGCCTTAACCGGGAATGACACCATGAAGCCACAACGGAGAACGGAACCGCGCGCGGTACGGGACACCGCCGCGAGGTCCCGTAGAGCCGCGGGAGGCCGCCACGTGTCGAGCGCACCCGAACCAGACCAGGCCGCCGCCGCTCCCGGCGGGCCGCCGGGCGGCGACGGCCGCCGTTTCGCGGCCACCACGCTGGCCGAACCGCCGCCCACCACCCGGACGGCGCAACCGTCCGCCGATGACGCGGTGGCCGCCCAGCGGCCTCCTGACGCGCCGCCACGTCCGGTGTGGCCCGGCGCCCCGGAACCCCTCGGCGCGCGCTTCCACACCGGCCCCGACGGCGCGCAGGGCACCAACTTCGCACTGTGGGCGGGCGGCGCCGAGGCGGTGGAGCTGTGCCTGTTCGACGCCGACGGGGCCGAGACGCGGCTGCCGCTGACCGAGCTGACTCACGAGGTCTGGCACGGCTTCGTTCCCGGGGTGCGCCCCGGCCAGGCGTACGGCTACCGGGTGCACGGCCGCTGGGACCCGTGGACCGGCGCCCGCTGGAACCCGGCGAAGCTGCTGCTGGACCCGTACGCCCGGGCGGTGGACGGCGAGTTCGCGCTGCCGCCGGAGGTCTACGGGCACGTACGGGACTGGCCGGACCGTCCGGTGGCCGACACCGTGCGGGACAACCGCGACTCGGCCGCGTTCGTGCCCAAGGGTGTCGTGGTGGACGACGGCGACGACTGGGAGGACGACCGCCGCCCGAAGACGCCGTGGTCGGACACGGTCATCTACGAGCTGCACGTGCGCGGCTTCACCATGCGCCATCCGCGCATACCGCGGCAACTGCGCGGCACCTACGCCGGTTTGGCGCATCCGGCGGCCATCGAGCACCTGAACAAGCTGGGCGTGACCGCGGTCGAGCTGCTGCCGGTCCACCAGTTCGCGCACGAGGACCATCTGCTGCGCAGGAACCTGCGCAACTACTGGGGCTACAACTCGATCGGCTACTTCGCGCCGCACGCCGCGTACAGTTCCTCGGGCACCCGCGGCCAGCAGGTGGGCGAGTTCAAGCGGATGGTGCGCGCGCTGCACGCGGCGGGCATCGAGGTCATCCTCGACGTGGTCTACAACCACACTGCGGAGGGCGGCGAGTTGGGGCCGACGCTGTCGCTGCGCGGCATCGACAACCGGGCCTACTACCGGCTGGCCGGGGACCCGCGCGGCTATGCGGACTACACCGGCTGCGGCAACACCCTGCACGTGGTGCAGCCGCAGGTGCTGCGGCTGATCACCGACTCGCTGCGGTACTGGGTGACGGAGATGGGCGTGGACGGCTTCCGCTTCGACCTGGCGGCGGCGCTGGCCCGCAGCATGCACGATGTCGACATGCTCTCGCCGTTCCTCGCGGTGATCGCGCAGGACCCGGTGCTGCGCCGGGTCAAGCTGATCGCCGAGCCGTGGGACGTCGGCTCGGGCGGCTACCAGGTGGGCGCCTTCCCTCCGCTGTGGACCGAGTGGAACGACCGCTACCGGGACGCGGTGCGCGACTTCTGGCGGGGCGCGAGCACGGACCTGGCCGATCTGGGGTACCGGCTGTCCGGTTCCAGCGACCTGTACGCGTGGAGCGGCCGCCATCCGTACGCGTCGGTCAACTTCGTCACCGCGCACGACGGTTTCACCCTGCGCGACCTGGTCTCCTACGACCGCAAGCACAACGAGGCGAACGGCGAGGAGAACCGGGACGGTTCGAACGACAATCGCTCCTGGAACTGCGGCGCGGAGGGCGAGACCGACTCCGAGCCGGTACTGGCCCTGCGGCAGCGGCAGTTGCGCAACCTGCTCAGTACGCTGCTGCTGTCCACGGGCGTGCCGATGCTGGTGGCGGGCGACGAGATGGGCCGCACCCAGGGCGGCAACAACAACGCGTACTGCCAGGACAACGAGATCGGCTGGGTGGACTGGTCGCTGCTCCAGGAACCGCGGTGGCGTGATCTGTTCGAGTTGGCGGCGCGGTTGGTCAGGCTGCGCCGGAACCATCCCGTGCTGCGCCGCCGGGCGTTCTTCTCCGGGCTGCCGCAGGACCCCGGCGGGCTGCGGGACCTGGCCTGGTTCACCCCGCGCGGTACGGAGATGACCGAGGCGGACTGGTTCGCCCCCGCCGCCACACTTGGCATGTATCTGTCGGGCCGGGACATTCCGCAGCGGGACCCCTCCGGCCTCCGGGTGCACGACGACAGCTTCCTGACCGTACTGCACGCCGCGGACGCCCCGATCGGCTTCACGCTGCCCGGACCGCCGTGGGCGCGGCACTACGAGGTGCTGGTCGACACCTCGCGGGCGGCGGACGCGCCGGGGCCGCGACGGCACCGCGCGGGCGCCACGATCACCGTTGCGGAGCGCTGCCTGATGCTGCTGCGGGCCGAACACCGCTGAAACTCAATGGGCGTTGTCGGTGCTCGCCTCTAGTCTCTGAAACGTGGCAGGGACGGAGGGGACGGCCATGGCAGACGAAAAGGGCGGGGCGGGGCATGACCGGCGCGGCGCCGGGCAGCGGCGGTCGGCGGTGCGCTCGCTGCTGCGGCTGTGGCCGTACGTACGGCCGATCGCGCCGCGGCTGTTCGGCTCCATGGCGGTGGCGGTCGGCGCGTCATGCATGGCACTGCTGATCCCGCTGGTGCTCAGGTGGACGGTGGACGGGCCGGTCGCGCACCGGGACCCGGGCGGGGTGTGGCTGGGCGGGGGTGCGGTGCTGCTGCTCGGGCTGCTGGAGGCGGGGCTGTTCGGGCTGCGCCGCTGGCTGGTCGCGCGGCCGATGGCCGGGCTTGAGGCACGGATGCGGGCCGACCTGTACCGACATCTGCAACGGCTGCCGGTGGCGTTCCACGACCGTTGGGGATCCGGCCAGTTACTCTCCCGTGCCACCAACGACCTGCAGATCCTGCGGATGTTCCTGTCCTTCCCGCTGGTCTTCCTGGTCGTCAACTCCACGACGGTGCTCGTGGGGTTCGCCATCCTGTTCGCCCAGCGGTGGACGCTGGGGCTGATCCCGCTGGTGCCCGCGGTGCCGCTGATCGTGCTGTGCACGTACTTCATGGGCCGGTACTCGCTCGCCTCGCGCCGCGCCCAGGACCAGACCGGCGATCTGACCACGCTGGTCGAGGAGTCGGTGCTGGGCGTCCGGATCATCAAGGCGTTCGGACGGCACCGCAGCCAGGCCGAGGCGTTCGGGCGCGCCGCCCACGCGCTGCGCGGCACCGAGATACGCAAGGCCCGGCTATTGGCCGATGTGTGGATGCTGGTGACCGCGGTGCCGGACGTGGCGCTCGGGGTGGCCCTGGTGGTCGGCGCCGTTCAGGTGTCCGACGGCAGGCTGTCGGCGGGCACGCTGGTGGCCTTCTTGTCCACGGCGCTGGCGCTGCGCTGGCCGGTCGAGTCACTGGGGTGGCTGCTGTCGATGAGCAACGAGTCGGCCACCGCGGCGGACCGGTACTTCGAGGTGATGGACACCGAGCCGCCGCCGGACCACACCGCGCGGCCGGACGCCGCCGACCAGGTCGACGACGGCATCCGCTTCACCGGCGTGCGGTTCCGCTACCCGGACGCCCCGGACGGCACCCCGGATCTGCTCACCGGCATCGACCTGCACATACCCACCGGCCAGACGCTGGCCCTGGTCGGCGCCACGGGCTGCGGGAAGACGTCGCTCAGCGCGCTGATCCCCCGGCTGTACGAGGCGACCGGCGGTCGCGTCACGCTGGACGGCGCGGACACCGCGCGGCTGCCCAAGGAGCGGTTGCGCGCCATGGTCTGCACGGCCTTCGAGGAGCCGACGCTGTTCTCCGCGAGCGTCCGGGAGAACGTGCTGATGGGCGCCCCCGAGGCCAGCGAGGCCGAGCTGCGCAGGGCGTTGCGGACCGCGCAGTGCGATTTCGTGGACGAGCTGCCGCAGGGCGTGGACACCCAGGTCGGCGAGCAGGGCCTGAGCCTGTCCGGCGGCCAGCGGCAGCGGCTGGCGCTGGCCCGCGCGGTCGTGGGCCGTCCGCGCTTCCTGGTGCTGGACGACCCGCTGTCCGCGCTGGACGTGCACACCGAGGCACTGGTGGAGGGCGCGCTGCGGGAGGTGCTGGCCACCACCACCGCGCTGGTGGTGGCCCACCGGCCGTCGACCGTGCTGCTCGCCGACCGGGTCGCCCTGCTGTCCGGCGGGCGCATCGCGGCCGTCGGCACCCACCACCAACTCCTCGCCGAATGCCCGGAGTACCGCCAGCTGATGTCCGGCGACCGCGACGAGAGGAGCGCAGCCTGATGACCACCCTCGCCGACTCGTCGGTGCACCCGGCCCCCGGCCAGGAGCCGGAGAGGCCCGCGCCGCAGCCCGCGGAGCGCGACGGCTACGACCGCGATGCGCTGCCCGCTCCCAAGGGCGCTTCCCGCGCGCTGCTGCGGGAGTTGCTGCGCCCCTACCGTGCGCGGGTCTGGCTGACGGCCGTGGTGCTGGTCGTTCAGCAGGCGGCGGTGCAGGCCGGTCCGCTGATCGTGGCGTACGCCATCGACCGGGCGGTCCCCGCGCTGCGCGGCCATGACCGGGGGCCGCTGATCGCCACCGCGGTCGGGTACATCGGCTGCGCCGTGCTGGGGGGAGCGCTTCAGCGGGCGTTCATCCGGCTGTCGGGTGTGCTCAGCCAGGACGTGCTGCTGGACCTGCGCGGCCGGATCTTCCGGCACGCCCAGGCCCTCGGCCTGGACTTCCACGAGCGCTACACCTCCGGGCGGATCACCGCCCGGGCGACCTCCGATGTGGAGGCGTTCCGCGAACTGCTCACCGAGGGCCTGCAGGAACTGCTCGACGTGGGCCTGGCGGTGCTCTACATCAGCCTGGTGCTGCTCTGGCTCGACTGGGGCCTGGGCCTGTTCGCGCTGGCCACCGCGCTGCCGCTGGTGTGGACCACCAGATCCTTCAGCCGCCGCTCCCAGCAGGCGTACTCCCGGCGTTCGGCCGCCATCGCCAGCGTGATCGTGCGGTTCACCGAGACCATGAACGGGATCCGGCCGGTGCAGGCGTTCCGCCGGGAGCGGGCCAACGACGCCCGGTTCGCGGAGTTGAACCGCGTCCATGAGAGGGCGAACGGTGACGCGATCTTGGAGATGGGCCGGTTCAACGTCTCGTCCTGGCTGATCGCCAACACCTCGGTGGCGCTGGTGGTGCTCTGGGGCGCCTACCGAGTGGCGTCCGGCTCGCTGGAGTTGGGGGTGCTGGCGGCCTTCGTGCTGTATCTGCGGCGGCTGTACGCGCCCATTGACCCGCTGGGCATGTTCCTCAACTCCTGGCAGGCCGCGGCGGCTTCGCTGGAGAAGATCGCCGGACTGCTCGCGCAGCGGCCGTCGGTGCCGGAGCCCAGCCAGCCCAGGGAGCTTCCGGTCAAGCCCGGCGACCGGCCCGGCCGGGCGGTGGCGTTCGAGGGGGTCCGGTTCGCCTACCGCACCGGTGCCGAGGTGCTGCCGCGACTCGATCTGGCGATACCCGCGGGCCAGACGGTGGCCCTGGTCGGCGCGACCGGCGCGGGCAAGTCCACGCTGGCGAAGCTGCTGTGCCGGTTCTACGACCCGACGGAGGGCCGGGTCACCCTCGACGGTGTGGACCTGCGGGAGCTGTCCACGGCGCAGTTGCGGCGCGGGGTGGTGATGGTCACCCAGGAGTCGTTCCTGTTCTCCGGCACGGTGGCGCAGAACATCGCGCTGGGCGACCCGGACGCGACCCGGACGCGGATCGAGGCCGCGGCCAAGGCGATCGGCGCGCACGACTTCATCGCCGCACTGCCCGACGGCTACGACACGGATGTCCGCAAGCGCGGCGGCCGGATATCCGCCGGGCAGCGACAGTTGGTGGCGTTCGCCCGGGCGCTGCTCGCCGATCCGGCGGTGCTGATACTGGACGAGGCGACCTCGTCGCTGGACATCCCCGGTGAGCGCGCGGTCCAGCGGGCCATGTCCACGGTGCTGCGCGGACGCACCGCGCTGATCATCGCGCACCGTCTGTCCACGGTGGAGATCGCCGACCGCGTCCTGGTCCTGCAAGGCGGCCATGTCATCGAGGACGGCACGCCGTCCCAACTCATCGCGGCCAGTGGCGACTTCGCCCATCTGCACCAGGCGTGGCGGGAGAGCCTGGTGGGCTGACACGCACGAGAAGAGTCCCCCGCCCACCCACACGGGGTGGGCGGGCGGGGGACCCGGCAGCCGGTCCGCCCCTACCGGAGAACCCCGGCGGTCATCCCCGCGGCCTCCGCCGGAACGGCGATGAGTCCCAACTCCGCGGCGGAGGCGAGCAGCGGATGCGCCGGAAGGACCCGCACCGTGTAGCCGAAGGGTCCGCTGCGGTCCAGTGCCAGCGGCCCCTCGAACAGCCACCGTCCGTCAAGGTCCGGCCGCCCCGCGGGCTTGAGGGAGACGGCGGACGCGTCGGTGATCCGGTCGGACTCATCGACCCGCCCGGAGACCACCTGGACATCCACGTCGGCCGGGTCGAGGTCGCCGAGCGCCACCCGAACCCGCAGTGCCAGCTCGGAACCCAACTCGACGGTGCCGCCCGCCGATCCGGCCTCCATGTGGTCGATGGCCACCCGGGGCCACTGCTCGCGCACCCGGGCCTTCCAGCCGCTGAGGTCCCGCGCCGCCTGAGGGCTGACCCTGCGGTGGGCGGCGGCGGCGGGCGCGTACAGCTTCTCCACGTACTCCCGCACCATGCGCCCGGCCAGCACCTTGGGGCCCAGGGTCACCAGGGTGTGCCGGACCATCTCGATCCAACGGCGCGGCAGTCCGGCGCCGTCGGTGTCGTAGAAGCGCGGTGCGACGTGTGTCTCGATCAGGTCGTACAGCGCCGCCGCCTCGATGTCGTCGCGGCGGGCCCCCTCGTCCTCATTCGAGGCGGCCCCACCGCAACCGTCGTCGGCGGTCGGGATGGCCCAGCCGTTGTTGCCGTCGAACCACTCGTCCCACCAGCCGTCCAGCACCGACAGGTTGAGGCAGCCGTTGAGCGCCGCCTTCATCCCCGAGGTGCCGCACGCCTCCAGTGGCCGCAGCGGGTTGTTCAGCCAGACGTCGCATCCCGGGTAGAGGCGCTGGGCCATCGCCATGCCGTAGTCGGGCAGGAAGACGATGCGGTGCCGCACCTTCGCGTCGTCGGCGAACCGGACGAGTTCCTGCACCAGGCGCTTGCCGCTGTCATCGGCCGGGTGCGCCTTGCCCGCGACAACGATCTGCACCGGCCGCTCCGGGTGCAGCAGCAGCCGGGTGAGCCGTTCCTTGTCGCGCAGCATCAGGGTGAGCCGCTTGTAGGAGGGCACCCGGCGGGCGAACCCGATGGTGAGCACGTCGGGGTCCAGCACCTCGTCGGTCCAGCCGAGTTCGAGGTCTCCGGCGCCGCGCTGCCGCCAGGAGGCGCGCAGTCTGGCCCGTACCTCCTCGACGAGCTGCTCGCGCAGGCCGCGCCGTACCTCCCAGATGGCCGCGTCGGGGATGCCCGCCACCGAGTCCCAGCTCTGCGAGCCGCCGACCGCCAGGGCGTCCTCGGTGCGCTGTACGCCGACCTGGTGGGCGCCGAGCCGGAACACCTCCGGGGAGACCCAGGTGGGCGCGTGCACGCCGTTGGTGATCGACCGGATCGGCACCTCGTCGGGGTCGAATCCCGGCCACAGCCCGGCGAACATCTGGCGGCTGACCGCACCGTGCAGCGTGCTCACGCCGTTGGCGCGCTGGGCGAGTCGCAGTCCCATCACGGCCATGTTGAACACCCCGGGGTCACCGCCCGGGTAGCTCTCCCGGCCCAGGTCGAGCACCCGGTCCAGGGCGACGCCTGGCAGTTCGCCGCCGTCGCCGAAGTGGCGGCCGATCAGGTCGAGGGCGAACCGGTCGATCCCGGCGGGCACCGGGGTGTGGGTGGTGAAGACGGTACCGGCGCGCACCGACTCCAGGGCCGCGTCGAACTCCAGGGCGTCCGGCCCCTCGTGGAGTTCGCGGATCCGCTCCAGGCCGAGGAATCCGGCGTGCCCTTCGTTGGTGTGGAACACCTCCGGCTCGGGGTGCCCGGTGAGCCGGCAGTAGGTGCGCACCGCGCGCACCCCGCCGATGCCCAGCAG
This sequence comes from Streptomyces sp. PLK1-5, assembly GCA_037034305.1. GTDB lineage: Bacteria > Actinomycetota > Actinomycetes > Streptomycetales > Streptomycetaceae > Streptantibioticus_A. The sequence continues at coordinate 524,255 of JBAGJY010000001.1, read as the reverse complement.
CATCTCCTGGAGCAGCCGGTGTTCGCTGCCGCCGCCGTAGAGCCGGTCGGTGACCTCGCGTTCGCTCTGGTTGTTCTCCTCCACGTCGGAGTCGAGCAGCAGCAGCGGCACCCGGCCCACCTGCGCCTTCCAGACGCGGGCGCGCAGTGACCGCCCGCCGGGCAGCGCGAGGGTGACCAGGGCGGGGCTGCCGTTCGCCTCGCACAGCGCGGTCAGCGGGAGTTCGTGCGGGTCGAGTACCGGGTAGTGCTCCTGTTGCCAGCCCTCGCGGGACAGCGACTGCCGGAAGTACCCGTGCCGGTAGAGCAGTCCGACGCCGATCAGCGGCACGCCGAGGTCACTGGCGGCCTTGAGGTGGTCGCCGGCCAGGATGCCCAGCCCTCCAGAGTACTGCGGAAGGGCCGCGGTGATGCCGAACTCGGGTGAGAAGTAGGCAATGGCGGACGGGAGTTCAGTGCCTTGCGCGCTCTGGTACCAGCGCGGATTGGTCAGGTAGTCGGAGAGGTCCTCGGCCGCGGCGGCCAGCCGCCGCAGGAAGCGGCGGTCCTCGGCGAGCGCCGCCAGCCGCTGCGCCGGTACCGCGCCCAGCAGCCGCACCGGATCGCCGCCCGCGGCCCGCCATCCACCGGGGTCGACGGACTGCAGCAGCTCACGGGTCTCCTGGTGCCAGGACCAGCGGAGATTCTGGGCCAGCTCGCCGAGCGGGCGCAGGGGTTCGGGGAGGACCGTACGGACGGTGAATCGACGGATAGCCTTCACGGTACGAAGGTAGCGGCGAGACGGCCGGTTCCACCCGAAGTCCGCATTCCTCGGCGAGGATCCGCGAGATCCTTTACGCCAACGGCGTGTCAGGGGTTTGGCCGATTCCCTTCCCTCCGGGTCCCTTGTACAGGACGATTTCCTACGTAAGGCTTCCCTGTGGCACCGGCGGCGCTCCGGGGGCCCGCGGTACGGCCGTTTCACCCCTACAGCCCTGACGCGTCATCTCCCGGCCGTTCCCCGGTCAACGACTCGTCACCGCTTCACCCCTTCGTACGAGCGTCCTCGGTCCGAAAGATGGTGTTCAACGGGAGCCTCCGGGAAGGCTTCCAGGACGCCCCGCACCCTGTTACTCCGTCATGTCTCGTCCATTCCAACCGAGTGAACGCGCACAGGAGCGGCCATGCACACGAGTGCACAGTCGAGGGAGCAGATACAAAAGGCAATGGGGGCACCAAGAAAACGTAACGAGGCAAGTCCAGGTGAACACATGATCGGCCGTATCCCCGTACTGGATCTCCGCCCGCTCGTGGACTGCGGCAGGCGTCCCGCCAAGGCCGTGGTGGGCGAGCCCTTCGAGGTGAGCGCCACCGTCTTCCGCGAGGGCCACGACGCGGTCGGGGCCAACGTGGTGCTGCGGGACGCGGCGGGCCGCTCCGGCCCCTGGACCCCGATGCGTGAACTCGCCCCGGGCACCGACCGCTGGGGCGCCGAGGTCACCCCGACGGCCGAGGGCCGCTGGACGTACACCGTGGAGGCCTGGTCTGATCCGCTGGGCACCTGGCGGCACAACGCGCGGATCAAGGTCCCGGCCGGGATCGACACCGAGTTGGTGCTCGCCGAGGGCGCGGCGCTGCACGAGCGGGCCGCCGCCGGGGTGCCGAAGAAGGACGGCCGCTCGGTGGTGCTGGAGGCGGTGGACGCGCTGCGGGACGGCAAGCACACCGCCGAGCAGCGGCTGGCCGCCGCGCTCGACGCGCGGGTCGTGGCGGTGCTGGACCGGTTCCCGCTGCGCGAGCTGGTCAGCGCGTCGCGGCCGATGCCGCTTCAGGTGGAGCGCAGGCGGGCGCTGTTCGGCTCCTGGTACGAGTTCTTCCCCCGCTCGGAGGGGGCGGTGCTGCGCGAGGGCGTGCCGCCGCGGCCGGGGACGCTGCGCACCGCGACGGAGCGGCTGCCCGCGATCGCCGCGATGGGTTTCGACGTGGTGTACCTGCCGCCGATCCACCCGATCGGCACCGCGTTCCGCAAGGGCCCCAACAACTCGCTGAGCGCCGGTGCGTACGACGTCGGCTCGCCCTGGGCGATCGGCTCACCGGCCGGCGGGCACGACGCGGTCCATCCTGACCTGGGCACCCTGGAGGATTTCGACGCCTTCGTGAACAGGGCCAGGCAGCTGCGTCTGGAGGTGGCGCTCGACTTCGCGTTGCAGTGCTCTCCGGACCATCCCTGGGTGGACAAGCACCCGGAATGGTTCGCACACCGGATCGACGGCTCGATCGCGTATGCGGAGAACCCGCCGAAGAAGTACCAGGACATCTATCCGCTGGCATTTGACACGGATATGCGCGGGCTGACCAGGGAGACCCTGCGGGTGCTACGCCACTGGATGGACCACGGGGTGCGGATCTTCCGGGTGGACAATCCGCACACCAAACCGGTGGTGTTCTGGGAAAGGGTGATCTCGGAGATCAACCGCACCGATCCGGACGTGATCTTCCTGGCCGAGGCGTTCACCCGTCCGGCCATGATGCACACCCTGGCCGCGATCGGTTTCCAGCAGTCCTACACCTATTTCACCTGGCGCAACAGCAAGGAGGAAATCACCGGCTACCTGACCGAGTTGAGCGGCGAGGCCGCCGCCTACATGCGGCCCAATCTGTTCGTCAACACGCCCGACATCCTCAACGCCTACCTCCAGCACGGCGGACGGCCCGCCTTCGAGGTCCGCGCGGTGCTGGCCGCCACGCTCTCGCCGTCCTGGGGCGTCTACTCCGGCTACGAGCTGTGCGAGAACACCCCGGTACACGAGGGCAGCGAGGAGTACCTGGACTCGGAGAAGTACCAGTTGCGCCCCCGCGACTGGGCGCGCGCCGAGGCCGAGGGCCGCTCCATCGCCCCGCTGATCACCCACCTCAACCGGCTCCGGCGGCGCCACCCCGCGCTGCAGCACCTACGGAACCTTCGGTTCCACGCTTCTGACAACGACTCGATCATCGTGTACTCCAAGCGGGCGCGAACGCCGGAGGGCACACACGACACCGTTGTGGTGGTCGTCAACCTCGACCCGCACCACACCCGTGAGGCGACCGTTTCGTTGAACATGCCGGATCTCGGCCTCGACTGGCACGAGACCGTCCCGGTGCGCGATGAGCTCACCGGTGAGACCTACCAATGGGGCAGGGACAACTATGTGCGCCTGGAGCCGGGCTCCCGCCCCGCGCACGTGCTGTCCCTGCGACCGTCCTCAACGATCGGAGGGTCACCCAATTGACAGTCAACGAACCCGTCCAGGACACCTTCGAGGACACGCCCGCCAAGGACCGTGACCCCGACTGGTTCAAGCGCGCGGTCTTCTACGAGGTGCTGGTCCGCTCCTTCCAGGACAGCAACGGCGACGGCATCGGCGATCTGAAGGGCCTGACCGCCAAGCTGGACTACCTCCAGTGGCTCGGGGTCGACTGCCTGTGGCTGCCGCCGTTCTTCGCCTCGCCGCTGCGTGACGGGGGGTACGACGTCTCCGACTACACCGCCGTGCTACCCGACTTCGGTGACCTCGCCGACTTCGTGGAGTTCGTCGACGCCGCACACCAGCGCGGCATGCGCGTCATCATCGACTTCGTCATGAACCACACCAGCGACCAGCACCCGTGGTTCCAGGCCTCCCGTACCGACCCGGACGGTCCGTACGGCGACTACTACGTCTGGGCCGACGATGACAAGAAGTACCAGGACGCGCGGATCATCTTCGTCGACACCGAGACCTCCAACTGGACCTTCGACCCGGTGCGCAAGCAGTACTTCTGGCACCGCTTCTTCTCCCACCAGCCGGATCTGAACTACGAGAACCCGCGGGTGCAGGAGGAGATGATCGCGGGGCTGCGGTTCTGGCTGGACCTGGGAATCGACGGCTTCCGCCTCGACGCGGTCCCGTACCTGTACGCCGAGGAGGGCACCAACTGCGAGAACCTCCCGGCCACCCATGCCTTCCTCAAACGGGTACGGGCCGAGATCGACGCCCAGTACCCGGACACCGTACTGCTGGCGGAGGCAAACCAGTGGCCGGAGGACGTGGTCGACTACTTCGGCGACTTCCCCAGCGGCGGCGACGAGTGCCACATGGCGTTCCACTTCCCCGTCATGCCGCGGATCTTCATGGCGGTGCGCCGCGAGTCGCGCTACCCGGTCTCGGAAATCCTGGCCAAGACGCCTCAGATCCCGGCGAACTGCCAGTGGGGCATCTTCCTGCGCAACCACGACGAGTTGACGCTGGAGATGGTCACCGACGAGGAACGCGACTACATGTACGCGGAGTACGCCAAGGACCCGCGGATGCGCGCCAACATCGGCATCCGACGAAGGCTCGCGTCCCTGCTGGACAACGACCGCAACCAGATCGAGCTGTTCACCGCCCTGCTGCTGTCGCTGCCCGGCTCGCCGATCCTCTACTACGGCGACGAGATCGGCATGGGCGACAACATCTGGCTCGGCGACCGCGACGCGGTGCGCACCCCGATGCAGTGGACCCCGGACCGCAACGCGGGCTTCTCGTCCTGCGACCCAGGACGCCTCTACCTCCCGACGATCATGGATCCGGTCTACGGCTACCAGGTCACCAACGTCGAGGCCCAGATGAGCAGCCCCTCCTCGCTGCTGCACTGGACCCGCCGGATGATCGAGATCCGAAAGCAGAACCCCGCCTTCGGACTCGGCTCCTACACCGAACTGGCGTCGAGCAACCCGGCGGTACTGGCCTTCCTGCGCGAGGCGCCCTCCGAGGAGGGACAGCGCGACGACCTCGTGCTGTGCGTGAACAACTTCTCGCGCTTCCCGCAACCCACTGAACTGGACCTGCACACCTGGGAGGGGCGCCACCCGGTCGAGCTGATCGGTGGCGTCCGCTTCCCGGCCATCGGCGAACTCCCCTACCTGCTCACCCTCGCGGGGCACGGGTTCTACTGGTTCCGGCTGCGCCGCGACGTGTAGGGCGGGTGGAGTTCGCGACGGCTTCGATGCGAGGGGTGGCTCCCCGGTCCCCCAAGGGATTCGGGGGCGTGCCCCCGAGGAAAGGACGCCATGTCGGACACCTCGCGGCTCCGCCCTTCGGTCACCACCGACACCGCCGTACGGGCGCGGGAGCCGCTCGCGCCCACCGGGCTGCTGCGGTCGCTGGCGCCGCTGCTGCGCGAATGGCTGCCGCGGCAGCGGTGGTTCGCTGGCAAGGGACGGCCGATCTGCGGGTTCTCCCTGGTCAGCGCGGTCGAGTTGCTGCCGCTTGACGGGCGGCTGGGCGGCGCGGGCCTGCTGCACCTGCTGCTCGACGTGCAGCAGCCCGGCCTGCCGCCGGACTGCTACCAACTGCTCCTGGGCACCCGCCCGTTGCTGCCGCCCGCGCTGGCCAGCGCGCTGGTCGGCCACGCCGCCGACGGCCCGCTGTCCGGGCTGACGGTGTACGAGGCGCTGTACGACGCGCGGTTGGCCACCTTGCTGCTGGAGCGGCTACGCACCCCCGGCCGCACCGGACCGCTGCGGTTCTCCGCCGAGTCCGGCGTGACGATCCCGTCCGGGCTGTCGCCCAGGCTGTCCGGCATCGAGCAGTCCAACTCCTCGGTGGTCTACGGAGATACGTTTATCCTCAAGCTTTTTCGCCGGGTCTCCCCCGGCACCAACCCCGACCTGGAACTCTCCCTCGCGCTGGCCCGCGGCGGGTCCGCCCGGGTCGCCGCGCCGGTGGCCTGGATGGAGGCACTGGGGCTGCACGAGGAGCCCGCCACACTGGGGGTGCTGCAACGGTACCTGCCCGGGTGCACCGACGGCTGGCAGTTGGCGCTGGCCGCGGTGGCCGAGGGTTCGGACTTCACCCAGCACGCCCACGCGCTGGGCGCCGCCACCGCCGAGGTGCACACCGCGCTGGCCGGTGCGCTGCCCGGGGCGGTCCTGCGCCGCCCGCAGATCAGGCTGCTGGCCAGCGCGATGACCGAGCGGCTGGACGCGGCGGCGGCGGCCGTGCCCACGCTGGCCCGGCACGCCGAGGGGCTGCGCGGCGCCTTCCGCGACCTGGACCAACTCTCCCGCTCGGGCGTGGAGTTGCCCGCCCAGCGCATCCACGGCGATCTGCACCTGGGCCAGGCGTTGTACACCGCCTCGCAGGGCTGGGTGCTGATCGACTTCGAGGGGGAACCGGCCCGTCCGCTCGCCGAACGGCGTCGTCCGCAGCCCTTCGTCCAGGACATCGCGGGCATGCTGCGGTCCTTCGACTACGCGGCCCGGCACCGCGATCCGGCCGCGCCGGACGCCGCCGACTGGGCCGAGCGGCACCGCGCCGCCTACTGCGCCGGTTACGCGCGGCGCTCGGGCCGCGACCCACGCGACGCCCGGGTGCTGCTGCGCGCGTACGAGACCGACAAGGCGGTGTACGAGGTGCTGTACGAGGCCCGGCACCGACCCGAGTGGCTGCCCATCCCGATGGCCGCGATCCAGCGGCTCAGCCGACCCGCCGCACGTTGACCCCAATCCACCGCCGAACAGGAGGAACCGCCCGTGATTCCCCGCGACCCCTCGCGTCCGTCCCCCGGGGAGACGGCATCCGTGGTACCGGCCACCTTCCTCGCGTACGGCCCCGGCGAGCAGCCCGAGGCCGCCGCCCGCGGCTACACCCCCGGCAACCGTCCACCGGCCTCCGGCACCGCCCCCCGCCGCAGGCCGCCGACGCCCGCGCCCGCGCCCGGTCCGGCGCCCGCCCGCACCCCCGCCGTGCGGCCCGCGGCCCCGGCGGCGGCGACGGGCGGCACGCCCGATCCCGGTGAGGTGGAACGGCTGCTCGCCGGTGCGCACCACGACCCGCACGCGCTGCTGGGCGCGCACCGCACCGACGGCGGGATCGTGGTGCGCGCGCTGCGCCCGTACGCGCGGGCGGTCGCGGTGCTCCTGAAGGGGGCGCGGGTCGAACTGCGGCCGGAGGGACGGGGGTTGTTCAGCGCGGTACTGCCGCTGACGGATATCCCCGAGTACCGGCTGCTGGTGACGTACGACGACGGTGCGCACGAGGTGGAGGACGGATACCGGCTGCTGCCCTCGCTGGGTGAACTGGATCTGCATCTGATCGGCGAGGGACGGCACGAGGAGTTGTGGCGGGCGCTGGGCGCACGGGTGATGACCCACCAGGGCGTGGCCGGAACCCGGTTCGCGGTGTGGGCGCCGAACGCGCGCGGCGTGCAGGTGGTCGGGGACTTCAACTACTGGGACGGCACCGGCCATCCGATGCGGTCACTGGGCGGGTCCGGTGTGTGGGAGCTGTTCGTGCCCGGGATCGGTGAGGGCGCGCTATACAAGTTCCGGATCACCACCCCGGACGGCGGGCAGGTGGTCAAGGCGGACCCGATGGCCCGGCGCACCGAGGCGCCGCCCGCCACCGCGTCGGTGGTCGAGGTCTGCCATCACACCTGGCACGACCAGGAGTGGCTGGCCCACCGTGCCACCCGGCCGGTGCACCAGGCGCCCTTCTCGGTCTACGAGGTCCACCTGCCGTCGTGGCGGCCGGGCCTGAGCTACCGCGAACTGGCCGAGCAACTCCCCGCCTATGTCAACGACCTGGGCTTCACCCATGTCGAACTGATGCCGATCGCCGAGCACCCGTTCGGCGGCTCCTGGGGCTACCAGGTGACCTCGTACTACGCCCCCACTGCCCGGCTCGGTACGCCGGACGACTTCCGGCATCTGGTGGACGCGCTGCACCAGGCCGGGATCGGGGTGCTGATGGACTGGGTGCCCGCGCACTTCCCGAAGGACGACTGGGCGCTGGCCCGGTTCGACGGCACCCCGCTGTACGAGCCGGGCGACCCGCTCCGCGCCGAGCACCCGGACTGGGGCACGCTGGAGTTCGACTTCGGCCGGACCGAGGTGCGCAACTTCCTGGTGGCCAACGCGGTGTACTGGCTGGAGGAGTTCCACATCGACGGGCTGCGGGTGGACGCGGTGGCCTCGATGCTCTACCTCGACTACTCGCGCGAGGACGGGCAGTGGTCGCCCAACGCCTTCGGTGGCCGGGAGAACCTGGACGCGGTGGCCTTCCTCCAGGAGATGAACGCCACCGTCTACCGCCGCTGCCCGGGCATCGTCACCGTCGCCGAGGAGTCCACCGCGTGGGACGGGGTGACCCGGCCCACCGACTCCGGCGGTCTGGGCTTCGGCCTGAAGTGGAACATGGGCTGGATGCACGACACGCTGCGCTACCTCTCGCACGAGCCGGTGCACCGCAGGTACCACCACGGCGACATGACGTTCGCCATGGTCTACGCGTACTCCGAGAACTACGTGCTGCCGATCTCGCACGACGAGGTGGTGCACGGCAAGGGCGCGCTGGTGGCCAAGTCGCCCGGTGACTGGTGGCAGCAGCGCGCCACCCACCGCGCCTATCTGGCCTTCATGTGGGCGCATCCCGGCAAGCAACTGCTGTTCATGGGCCAGGAGTTCGCCCAGGGCGCGGAGTGGTCGCACGACAGCGGCCCCGACTGGTGGCTCACCGACCCCGGGTACAGCGCGGCCGGTGACCACACCGGGGTGCGGGATCTGGTGCGCGACCTCAACACGTGCTACCGCGCCACTCCCGCGCTGTGGCAACTGGACACCGATCCGGCGGGTTTCGCCTGGATCGACGCCCACGCGGCGGACGACAACGTGCTGTCGTTCGTCCGCTACGACACCGACGGGCATCCGCTGGTGTGCGTCAGCAACTTCTCCCCGGTGGTGCGCCATGACTACAAGGTCCGCTTCCCGGGCGGGCACGAGGGCTGGCGCGAGGTGCTGAACACGGACGGCATGGCGTACGGGGGCAGCGGGGTCGGCAACTGCGGCGCGGTCTCGACGGCGTTGACGCTGCCGCCACTGGCCACGGTGTGGCTGCGGCCCGTATGAACCTCTGAGAACGGTGGTCGGTTTCAGGCCATCATTCAGCGGAACGTATGGTGCGTTACGGGCGGTAGTCGGACGTACGCTGACCGGGTGCCGCCTCCCTTCGATCCCGCCTCCGCAAGGCGCCATCGCCAACAGCTTGGAATGTCGCACGCCCATGTTTCCCATGGAATGTGGGCGTCATACGGTCTGCGCGCGCTGCCGGAGACGGTGCTGGCCTGGGAGCGGGGCCAGGCGGTCCCGGGCGAGCGGGAAGTGACCGCGCTGGCCGCCGCGTTGTGGTGCGCGCCCGCGGACCTGCTGGGGGCGCCCACCACGCTGCGCGAGTACCGCTGGTCGCGCGGGCTGGCGGTGGCGGACGTCGCGTTCGCGGTGGGGTTGCGGGCCGCGCGGTACGCGCGGATGGAGGACGACGACCGCTGGACGGGGGACGCCCGCCAGACGGCGGCCCTCGCTGAGGTCCTGGGGCTCACCCCGGCCCAGGTGGTCGCCGTGACCGGCCGCGAGCAGAAGCTGGCCGAACACCTTCGCTCGGCGGCAACGGTCCGCTGGCAGCCGTACGTCAAGCCGGTGAGTGCGATGGTCTCGCTGCCGAGGGCGCGCGTCGAGCGCGCCCTCGGCCAACTCCACGAGGAGTACCAGTCGTTGATGACATCCTCACTGAGCTGGAGCCAGACCGCTCCCGCGCAGGACAAGGGGACACCGTATCTGGCCCGCGTCCTCGCCCGCTTCTGGGAGTTGGTGGAGTGATCGGCCCGGTTGTCGGCAGTGGTGCCGCTGGGGTCGGGGGCACCTCCCAGCGGTAGCTGGGGGGTGGGCACGACCCGACCGCGGCGGCGCTACCCCCGCGCCCCTTCCAACTCCCGCCGCGCGGTGGCGGTGGCATCGGCCGTCTCCGCCGCCCGGCGGCGAAGCGGCAGCAAAGCCGCCACCAGCACGGTGCCGACGCCCAGCACAACCGCCCCCACCAGGCTGGTGTGCGCGACCGCGTCGGCGAACGCGCCCCGTACCGCGTGCACCATGACCGCCGCCTGCCGCGGCCCCGCCTGGGCCGCGACCTTCTGTGCGACGGCGAGCCCGGCGCCCACGGAGTCCTGCGCCGCGGACAGCGCGGCCGACGGCAGTTGGCCGCGCACCGCGTGAGCGAGGTGCGAGGAGTACGAACCGGACAGCACCGAGCCCAGGATGGCGATCCCCAGCGAGCCGCCGAGTTCCAGCGAGGTGTCGTTCACCGCGCCGCCGACGCCCAGTTCGGACTCCGGGAACGCCCCCATGATGGCGTCGGTGCACGGCGAGAGGCTCAGTCCGATCGCCAGTCCCAGCACCATCAGCGGCACGACGAAGTCCGAGTACGTCGATCCGGAGTGCACCCGGGTGAGCAGCGCCAGGGCCACCGTGCCACCGGCCATGCCCGCGGTGACCGTCACCTTCATTCCGAGCCGCGGCGTCAGCACCCCGGTCAGCGCGGCGCCCACGAACACCGCACCGGCCAGCGGCAGCATCCGCACCCCGGTGTCCAACGGGCTGTAGCCGAGCACGAACTGCAGATGCTGGGTGAGGTAGTAGAAGGCTCCGAAGACCGCCAGGAAGAACAGCGCCACGGCGAGGTTGGAGCCCGCGAAGCCGCGGTCGCGGTAGCGCCGTACGTCCAGCACCGGACGGGGGTGCCGCAACTCCCAGAGCACGAAGGCGATCAGGCCGACCCCGGCGACGACGGCGGCGCTGATCGCCGCGGTGCCCCAGCCGAAGTGCGGCCCCTCGATGATCATGTAGACCAGCGCGCCGAGCGAGACCACCGACAGCAGTCCGCCGACCACGTCGATCCGCCCCTGGTGCCCCGCGCGGGACGGCGGAACCAGCACCAGCGCGCCGACCATCGCGACGACCACGACCGGAACGTTGATCAGGAACGTCGCGGACCAGCTGTGGTCCTGCAGCAGCACTCCCGCGACCAGCGGTCCGACCGCGATGGCCAGCCCGGCCGTCGCCGTCCACATGGTGATGGCCTTGGCCCGCTCGGCCTTCGGGAAGGTGGCGGCCAGCAGAGACAGCGTGGCGGGCATGATCAGGGCCGCGCCGACGCCCATCACGGCCCGCGCGATGATCACGCCGGTGGCGCTGTGCACCAGCGACCCGGCGACGGACGCCGCGCCGAAGACCGCCAACCCGAGCAGCAGTGCGCCCCGGCGGCTGTACTTGTCGCCGATGGCACCGAGCAGCAGCATCAGCGCCGCGTACGGCACGGTGTAGGCGTCGATCACCCACTGCAGGTCCGAGCTGGTCAGGCCCAGGTCCGCGGTCATGTCGGGAGCCGCGACGGTGAGCGAGGTGTTCGCCATCACGATGATCAGCAGGCTCAGGCACAGCACCAGCAGTGCCCACCACCGACGGGCGTACGGCCGGTCGGTGGACTCGACCGGTTCGGTCAGGACAAGGCGCACGGCACTCCCCCTCCAAGATCTTGCACAAGACTGTGCAATTACACAGCCATGTGCAAGTTACGGCATTGCACAGTGATGTGCAAAATGAAGGGAGGACCGACACCCGTAGGATTCGCGGACACCCGTCCGCAGGGGGCGTTCGCAGGAGACGTTCGCGCGGGCTCCTGGAAGGAAGCAGGCATGACCGGCCGAGCCGACGCCAACCGCCGCCGTCTGATGGACGTCGCGCTCGCCGAGCTGCTGCGCGACCCGGACGCGAGCATGGACCAGATCGCCCGCGCCGCGGGCGTGGTTCGCCGCACCGTCTACGGGCACTTCCCCAGCCGCGACGCGCTGATCAGCGCGCTGACCGACGACGCCGCCGAGGCGGTGGCCGCCACCCACGCGGCCGCGCAGGAGGGCGTCGAGGACCCGGCCGAGGCACTGGCCCGCAGCGTGCTCGCGGTGTGGCAGATCGCCGACCGCTACCGGCTGCTGGTCGCGCTCGCGCAGCGCAGCGTGACCATGGAAGGCATCCGGCAGCGGTTGGCACCGGTCCGCAGCTCCTGCGCCGAGGTGCTGCAACGCGGCCTGGACCAGGGCGTGTTCACCTCACCGCTGCCCGCTCAGGCGCTCGCCCACGTCCACGAGCAGGTGCTGTTCGGCCTGATGGAGGCGGTCAACGACGGCGCCCTGCCGCCGCGACGGGCGGGCAGCGCCGCCGCCTTCACCGCGCTGACGGCGGCGGGCGTGCCCGCCGAGCGCGCCGCGCGGCTGGCGGACACCGTCGCCCCCGGCTAGCCCGGCCGGATCACACCGCCACGGGCGACCTGGTGCCCTCGGCGTCCGACGGCTGGGAGCCGTCGCCCAACCCCTGCTCGTCGAAGGGGAGTTGCCCACCGAGCACCGCCCGTGCGCGGTCCCGGTCGAACTCCTTGGTCAGCGCGCCGATGACCACCGTCGCTACGGCGTTGCCCGCGAAGTTCGTCAACGCCCGCGCCTCGCTCATGAACCGGTCGATGCCGACGATCAGCCCGACGCCGTCCACCAGGTCGGGGCGGTGCGACTGGAGTCCACCGGCCAGGGTGGCCAGGCCCGCGCCGGTGACACCGGCCGCGCCCTTGGAGGCGATCACCATGAACACCAGCAGCGAGATCTGCTGCCCCAGGGCCAGCGGCCTGCCGAGCGCGTCCGCGACGAACAGCGAGGACATCGTCAGGTAGATCGCGGTGCCGTCGAGGTTGAACGAGTAGCCGGTCGGCACGGTGATGCCGACCACCGCGCGGCTCACACCCAGGTGCTCCATCTTCGCGATCAGCCTCGGCAGCGCCGACTCCGACGACGAGGTCGACAGGATCAGCAGGAACTCCCTGGCCAGATAGCGCAGCAGGGAAACCACGCCCACCCCGCACACCAGCCGCAGCACGGTGCCCAGTACGACGAGCACGAACAGCAGACACGTCGTGTAGAAGCCGAGCATGATCACGGCCAGCGCCTTGAGCGCCCCGAGACCGGTGGCGCCGACCACCGCCGCCATCGCGCCGAACGCCCCCACCGGCGCCACCCACATGATCATCGACAGCACACGGAAGACCAGCTTCTGGAGGTGCCCGATGCCGCGCAGCACCGGCTCCCCCGCGCTGCCCATCGCCTGGAGGGCGAAGCCGACCAGCAGCGCGACCAGCAGCGTCTGGAGCACCTGCCCGGTGGTGAACGCGGACACCAGCGTCTTGGGGATGATCCCGAGGACGAAGTCCGTACCGCCCTCCGCGGCCCCCGCGGCCTGGCCGTGCCCGGCGGCCTTCGCCGCGGCGGTCAGATGCAGACCGCTGCCCGGATGCAGGAAGTTGCCCACCGCCAGCCCGATGGCCAGCGCCACCGTGGACATCACCACGAAGTAGCCGAGCGCCAGCCCGCCCACCGCGCCGACCTTCGCGGCCTTGCGCACCGAGCCGATGCCCAGCACGATCGTGCAGAAGATGACCGGCGAGATCATCATCGTGATCAGACTGACGAACCCGGTGCCGAGGGGCTTGAGCTCCTTCGCCGCGCCCGGGGCGGCCAGCCCCAGCGCGATCCCGGCCAGCACCGCCGCGATGACGGCCAGGTACAGGTAGTGGGTCCGGTCCCGGCGCGGGCGCGCTGGCGTCGACTCTGCCATCGTTTCCTCCTGAGGTACCACCGGCGTCCCGACCGGTCGGTTCCGGCGACTATGCGCGCCGGACGTGACGGCGGTCACGTTTACGTTCATAGAGTTCACGCCACCTGTGCACACTGGCCCCATGCCGATAGCCCGCCGCCCCGCAAAGCCCTCCACCGGGCGACTGCGGCGTCGCCCGTTGGGTCCGGGGGCGGAGCGCGGGAGGCGTCCCCGGAGCCTGGCCGGTCAGCTGTTCGCCATGCAGGTCGTCGTGGTCGCGGCAGTCCTGATCTGCTGCGCCGCGCTCGCGTACACCTACGCCCAGCGGCAGGCCGAGGACGACGCGCGGGACAAGGTGACCGCCACCGCCCTGGCCATCGCCGACTCGCCGTTGCTGCGCACCGCCGTGCACACCGCGAACCCCACCGCCGTGCTCCAGCCGTACGCCGAGCGGGTCCGCAAGGACACCGGCGTCACCTTCGTCACGATCATGAACCCGGCCGGTGTCCGCTGGACGCATCCCGACCCACGCCAGATCGGCGGGCGCTTCCTCGGCGACACCGCGCCCGCGCTGCGCGGCCGGACGTTCACCGAGACGTACACCGGCACCCTCGGCCGCTCGGTGCGGGTGGTGACCCCCGTCGAGGAGAACGGCCGGGTGACCGCGCTGGTCAGCGTGGGCATCACGGTCGCCGCCATCAGCAGCGAGGTGCGCGGCCACCTCGCCGCGCTGATCGGCGTGGCGCTGGCCGCCCTCGCGGCGGGCGGCGCGGGCACGTACATCGTCAACCGGCGGCTGCGACGGCACACCCACGGCATGGGCGCCGAGGGCCTGAGCCGGATGTACGACTACCACCAGGCGACGCTGCACGCCGTGCGCGAGGGGCTGGTGCTGCTGGACGCCGAGCGGCGCGTCGCCCTGTGCAACGACGCCGCCCGCGAGCTGCTCGGCCTGCCGCAGGACGCCGTCGGGCGGTACGTGTCCGAGCTGGCCCTGCCACCGTCGCTGACCGGGGCGCTGCTGACGGCGGAACCGCGCGTGGACGAACTGCACCTGACCGCCGACCGCGTGGTGGTGCTCAGCACCCAGCCGGTGAGCGGCGGCGAGCAACGCGGCACCGTGGTCACCCTGCGCGATCACACCGAACTCCAGGCGCTCGCCGGAGAGCTGGACAACCAGCGCGGTTTCACCGAGGCACTGCGCTCCCAGGCCCACGAGGCGGCGAACCGGCTACACACCGTCGTCTCGCTGATCGAACTGGGCCGGGTCGAGGAAGCGGTCGAATTCGCCACCGCCGAACTGGAGTTGGCCCAGGCGCTCACCGACCGGGTGGTCGCGGCGGTCGCCGAACCGGTGCTGGCCGCGCTGCTGCTCGGCAAGGCGGCCGAGGCCAGCGAACGGGGCGTGGAGTTCCGCGTCACCGACGACACCCGCATCAGCGACGACCTGCCGCTCAACTCCCGCGACCTGGTCACCATCCTGGGCAACCTGATCGACAACGCGCTGGACGCGGCCGTCGAGGGCGCGGCGGCCCGCCGCCCCTACGTCGAGGTCGCCGCCCGGGTCGACGGCGGCGAACTGCTGCTGCGGGTCGCGGACTCCGGTGGCGGGGTGGACCCCGGGGCGCTGCGGGCGGTGTTCCGGCGCGGCTGGAGCACCAAGGGGGCGCACGGCCGCGGCATCGGCCTGGCCCTGGTCGAGCAGACCGCCCGCCGGTGCGGCGGCACCGTCCAGGTCGACCGCGCGGTGGGCGCGGTGTTCACGGTACGGCTGCCGGTACGGGAGGCCGCCCGATCATGATCCGGGTACTGGTGGTGGAGGACGACCCGGTGGCGGCGAGCGCACACCGGACGTACGTCGAGCGGCTGCCGGGCTTCGAGGTGGCCGCCGTCGCGCACTCCGGCGCGGAGGCGTTGCGGTTCCTCGACCGCGGCGTCGTTGATCTCATCCTGCTGGACCTGCACCTGCCGGACGGGCACGGGCTGCACGTCGTACGGTCGATGCGCGCCGCGGGCCACACGGCCGACGTGATCGCGGTGACGTCGGCCCGCGACCTGGACGTCGTCCGGCAGGCGGTCTCCGTGGGCGTGGTCCAGTACCTGCTCAAACCGTTCACGTTCCCGGCCCTGCGCGACCGGATGGAGCGCTGGTCCCGCTTCCGCGACGGGCTGTCGGGCGGCGGCAAGGCGACCGGACAGGACGAGGTGGACCGCGCCCTGTCCGTACTGCGCGGCAGCTCGGAGGCGGCCACACTGCCCAAGGGGCTCAGCGCCCCCACCCTGGACGCGGTGACGCGGGCGCTGCGGAACGCTCCCACGGAGGGCATGTCAGCGGCTCAGGCGGCAAAGGCCGTTGGCGTCTCCCGCATCACGGCCCGCCGCTATCTGGAACACCTGGTGGAGACGGCACAGGCGGTCCGCACTCCGCAGTACGGTCAGGTGGGGCGGCCGGAGTTGTGCTACCGGCTGTCGCCGTGACGTGTGCGGCCCGAACGTGCCGTTGGGCCAGCACCCGGCAGTCCGTCACACGGCTGAGGTCTCGTTCGCGACGCGCCAACTCCTCGGCCGCGCGGAGCCGTTCGCACTCCGCGCACCCGCTCACCGCCCCCACGCGTTGACCTCCGCGACGCGCGCCCGCAGCTCCTCCATCGGTTCGGCGGTGCGCACGTCCGCTTGCAGCGCGCTCCAGGGCGCCCCACCCCCGGCTGGTCGCAGGCTCACCCGCCCGGCATTCATCCCGATCACGACCCCGACCCGCTCCGTCTTCATGTCCCGCACCACGGCCCCTACTTCGAGCACCTGTAACTCGCCTTCCCCGCTCGTTCGTGTTCCGAGCATCGGGGCGTAGCGCTACGCTCACCAGGGGTAACCGCTTCAAAAGCCTCTCGCCCTCTGGTGCTTGAAAGCCCCTGAAACGAAGGACGACGAAGGATGGCCGCACCAAAGGAACTCGACCCCACGGTCTCCTTGGCCGCCCTGCTGGGCAAGAAGGTCCGCAAGCACCGTGAGCGACTGGGCTGGACCCAACGCGAACTCGGCAACCGCCTCAACTACTCCCACAACCGCATCGCCCAGGTGGAGTTGGGGACCGATCCCCCGACGTGGGACATGTGCGTGGCGCTCGATGCTGCGCTTGGCGCCAGCGGTGAACTCACCGAACTGTGGGAGCACATGGTCCGCGAGCGGGCGCGGGAGGACTTTCCGGACTGGGTGCGGAAGTATGTGCTTCTGGAGGCCAAGGCCACCAAGATCTACCGCTATTCGCCCCAGATCGTGCCTGGCTTGTTGCAAACGGAAGCGTACGCCCGCGCCGCGTTGCGCAAAGGTCTCCCCCGCGCGTCTCAAGAGGAGATCGAAGAGAAGGTAGCGGCCCGGATGAGCCGTCAGCGACTGCTGCGGAAGGCACCACCGCCACTCCTTTGGGCGGTACTTGACGAGGCCGTGATTCGACGCCCGGTCGGCGGCCCTCACACCATGCACGACCAACTGGCCCGCATCGTTGAAGCGGCACAGGCTCCCGACGTGACCGTACAGGTGATGCCGTTCGACCGAGGCGAGTACGCGATCATGGGCGGTTCGCTCACTCTGCTGTCCTTTGCGGACGGCCCGGATATGGCCTACCTGGAGGGCATCGGTCCAGGAGTCCTCGTAGAGCAGCCAGATCAGGTGACGGAACACTCACTCACCTACGATCTCGCTCAAGTCCAAGCACTACCGCCGGATGATTCACTAGCCCTGATCAAGACCGCGATGGAGGAGTGCTACACATGCACACGCCACGACCAGAGCTGAGCGGCGCGATATGGCGGAAGTCCACGTACAGCAACAACCAAGGCGGCGAGTGCATAGAGATAGCCGATGACACAAACGGCCTCGTCCCCGTCCGGGACTCGAAGGATCCCCAAGGCCCCGCCCTGGTCTTCACCGCGGACGCGTGGACAGCCTTCATATCGGCCGTCAAAACAGGGGACTTGCCCGCTGTCTAGCCGGGCCAGTCGTCCATATCTCCACCGGACCCCGCAGCCAAGGAGGCTGGACATGGACCCATCCCGCCGCAGCGTACTCGGCGCGGGTCTGTTCTCCGTCGCCCTCTCCGTGCCCGGCTGGCAGGACGTCGTCGGCCGCATGGAAGCCATCCAAACCGGTCACACGCAACGCATCGGGATGCCCGAAGTCGAGATGGTCATAGCGATGACCGAGCGGGTGTCCGAACTGGACGACCAGTTCGGCGGGCGGCACGCGCGTCCCATGGCCGCCGCGTTCCTCGTGAACACCGTCGCGCCCTACCTCAGGGCAGACGCTCCCGAACACGTACGCAAAGCGATGATGTCCGCTGCCTCGGACCTGTGCTATCTCACCGGGTACATGGCGGTGGACGAAGGCGTGCACGGTCTGGCGCAGCAGTACTACCTGAAGGCGCTGGAACTCGCCGGAGCGTCGGAAGACCATCTGACGTACTGCACCACGCTGCGCGGAATGAGCGTCCAAGCCGTCGACCTGGGGCACGGCCGAGAAGCAATGCGGCTGGCGGACGCCGCAGCGGCAGCGTCCCCGCAGGCTGGCCCCCGAATGCGCGCCTTCCTCGCGGGTCAACAGGCCCACTGCGCCGCCCAGATCGGCGATCGCGGCAGCGCTCTCAGGCACCTCCGAGAGGCGGAAACCGCCATGGAGAAGGCGGAGTCGCGGTCCAAAACGTTCGGCTCCTATAACCCGTCTTCACTCGCCTATCACGTGGGGCAAGTCCTTTACGGGTTGGGCAACGTTCGCGGTTCCATCGGGGCATTGGAAGCGTCCGACAAGCTTCGACACCACTCATTCCAACGCAACCGCGTCAGGTACCTGTCGATGCTAGCCGAGCGTCAGCTGGAGATCGGCCATCTCGAAGCTGCCTGCGATACATGGACCAACGTCATCGACATCTACCCCCAGGTCCAATCGGGGCAGTGTGACCAAAGCGTTTCGAGGATGTTCGCCCGCATCCGCCCCCACCAGAAAACCCCCGCCGCCCGGGAACTCTACGAGCGTGCCCGGCTCGTGACTCCGGCCTCGGTGCTGGCCTGACGGAGCCGCGCCCCGCTGCCTGACAGGGCACGCCCCGGCTCGCGGCATCACTTGGCACCGAGTGGCACCACGCCGCGCCATCACGCACCCCAGAAGCGCAAGGACGGCGCATGGCGCCCAGATGACTCGGGGCGCCCACTCCCCGTTTCCGCAGGTGGGACGGCCCTCCTCGGCCCCCTCCCCGCGTGCGGCGCCACTCAGGCTTGCGCGTGGCGCCACCATGGTGCCATGATGACGTCAACGCAATCGGCGCACCAACGCCCACTAGGCCCCCGCAGCCGGGGACGCCCCGAAGACCCAAGAGGACGGGACAACCATGCCTTCTTTCGACACTCCCGCAGCGATCTCGGCCACCGCACACGTGGAGGCCGGTTCCATCCAGTTCAGCGCGGGCGACCGCAGCGACACCGTGGTCGAGGTGCGGCCCCGCGACCCGCAGCGGGACGTGGACGTACGCGCCGCGGAGCAGACCGAGGTGACGTTCGCCAGCGGCGTCCTGAACATCCGCACCCCCAAGCCGCGCTACCTCGTCGGACGCACCGGCACCGTCGACGTGACGGTCGGCCTGCCCACCGGTTCGCGGGTGGAGATGACCGGCGCGTGGGCCCAGGTGCTCGGCGAGGGGCGGCTCGGCGAGGTCCGGGTGAAGACCTCCGCGGGTGACGTCCGCCTGGAGACGACCGGGCCGCTGCAACTGACCGCCTCCCACGGCTCGATCACCGTCGAGCGCGTCGAGGGCATGGCCGAGATCACCACCAGCTCCGGCAGTCTGCGCGTCGGCGTCGTAAACGGCCCCGCCGTACTGAAGAACTCGCACGGCACCACGACCGTCGGCACCGCCACCGGCGAGCTGCGGGTCAGCGGCGCCAACGGCGACATCGACATCGCGCGCGCCGAGGACTCGGTCACCGCCACCACCGCCCACGGAACCCTGCGCGTGGCCGAAGTGGCCTGCGGCACCGTCCAGTTGGAAACCGCCTACGGCGCCATCGAGGTCGGCGTCCGCGAGGGCACCGCCGCCTGGCTCGACGTCAGCTCCGGCGGCGGCCAGGTACGCAACACCCTCACCGCCTCCCAGACCCCGCAGACCACCGAGGACACCGTCAAGATCCACGCCCGCACCCGGTACGGCAACATCGACATCCGCCGCGCCCAGGCCTGATCCGCCCGAGATCCGGCCTCACCCCCCCACCCCCAAGCCACTTCAGTCCCGAACGGGAGGACCCATGCGCTCGTCTGTCATGCTCACGCCCAGGCAGGACGGCGGCCCGCAGCCGTCCGCCGCCGTCGCCACCATCGGCCTGCGCAAGTCGTACGGCGACAAGACCGTGCTCGACGGCGTCGATCTGCGCATCCCGGCCGGGTCCGTGTTCGCGCTGCTCGGGCCCAACGGCGCGGGCAAGACCACCACCGTGCAGATCCTGTCCACGCTCATCTCCGCCGACGGCGGGCAGGCCTGGGTAGCGGGCCACGACGTCGCCACCTCGCCGGACGGGGTACGCGCCGCGATCGGCGTCACCGGGCAGTTCTCCGCCGTCGACGGGCTGATCACCGGCGAGGAGAACATGCTCCTCATGGCGGACCTGCACCACCTGTCCAAGCGCGAGGGGCGGCGGGTCACCGCCGAACTGCTGGAGCGGTTCGACCTCACCGGTGCCGCCAGGAAGCCCGCCCAGAGCTACTCCGGCGGCATGAGGCGCCGCCTCGACATCGCCATGACCCTCGTCGGCAACCCGCGGATCATCTTCCTCGACGAGCCGACCACCGGCCTCGACCCGCGCTCCCGCCACAACATGTGGCAGATCATCCGCGAACTCGTCTCCGACGGCGTCACCGTCTTCCTCACCACCCAGTACCTGGAGGAGGCCGACGAACTCGCCGACCGCATCGCGGTACTCCACAGGGGCAGGATCGCCGCCGAGGGCACCGCCGACGAGCTGAAGCGGCTCATCCCCGGCGGACACGTCCGGCTCCGCTTCTGCGACCCGGCCGCGTACCGGTCCGCCGCCCTCGCGCTGCGCGAGGCCACCCGGGACGACGAGGCGCTGGCGCTGCGGATCCCCAGCGACGGCAGCCAGCGCGAGATGCGCTCCATCCTCAACTGGCTGGACTCCGAAGGCATCCAGGCGGACGAGCTGACCGTGCACACGCCCGACCTCGACGACGTGTTCTTCGCCCTGACCGGCGCCGACGACGACGCCACCGCCCAGCCGAACCAGTCCAAGGAGACCGTCCGATGAGTTCCCCCCTGGCTGCCACCCGCCCGACCCGGATCTCCCTCGCCGTGCGCGACTCGTCCACGATGCTGCGGCGCAACCTGCTGCACGCGCGGCGCTACCCGTCCATGACGCTGAACCTGTTGCTCACGCCGGTCATGCTGCTGCTTCTGTTCGTCTACATCTTCGGTGACGTGATGAGCGCCGGTCTCGGGCACGGCGGGGCGGACCGGTCCCAGTACCTCGCATATCTCGTCCCGGGCATCCTGATGCTGACCATCGGCGGCACCACGATCGGCAGCGCGGTGTCCGTCGCCACGGACATGACCGAGGGCATCATCGCCCGCTTCCGCACGATGGCGATCCACCGCGGGTCGGTGCTCATCGGGCACGTCGTCGGCAGCGTGCTGCAGTGCGTGATGAGCGTGGTGCTCGTCGGGGCCGTCGCGGTGGCCATCGGGTTCCGGGCACCGCATGCCACCGCTGTGGACTGGATGTTGGCGGTGGGGCTGCTGGCGCTCGTCGCCCTGGCCCTCACCTGGATCGCGGTCGGGATGGGCCTGTCCAGCCCGAACGCCGAGGCGGCCAGCAACAACGCCCTGCCGCTGATGGTCCTGCCGCTGCTGTCCAGTGCCTTCGTGCCGGTGCACGCGATGCCGGGCTGGTTCCAGCCGATCGCCGAGTACCAGCCGTTCACCCCGGCCATCGAGACGCTGCGCGGGCTGCTGCTCGGCACCGAGATCGGTCACAACGGGTGGCTGGCCGTCGGCTGGTGCCTGGCGCTGGCCGTACTCGGATACGCCTGGTCCAAGTCGCTGTTCAACCGCGACCCCAAGTAGGACCGGACCGGCCCCAGGGGGGGCGTGAACGGGCTCGGCGCACCACGCGCCGAGCCCGTCTCGCGTTGCGGGACCTCTACCCCTACGGCCGGACGGCGGTGCACACCAGATCCATGTCCGCTACATATCCCATCGCCGAAGCACGAGGGAAGCTGGGCGACCTGGCTCGTCGAGCCGCCCAGCACGAGCACATCACGCTGACCGATCGCGGCGTCCCCGCGGCCGTCCTCATCTCCCCCGCTGAACTCGAAGACCTTGAGGATGCGCTCGCTCTCGCTCGCCTTGAGCGGGATCGCGCTCTGGGCCGCACGGATGCTCCCATAACGCACACCGAGGCACGCCGCGCCCTTCTTGAGGCCGCGGGGAGGAGCGAGTGAGCTGGCAGGTTCTATGGGAGCCAACCGCCCTGAACGCCGCCACCAGCCATCTCAAGGACGACCCCGGCGGCGTTGACGCGCTTCTCCAGGCCACCGACCAACTTGCCGAGAATCCCCGGCCCAAAGAGTCCCGCCCGTGGAGTACCGATCACCGCCGTCTCCGCCACGGTCCCTGGCGCATCCTCTACAGGGTCGACACGGACACTTGCATCCTCCACACCGAGCACATCGGTCACACTGGTGCTTGAGCGGCCACGCCGGTCCTGAAGTCACAGCAACCAACCGGGCTGCCCCGCTCGGTGCGCCGACGCCGGCCGGGCAGGCACCTTGGGGAAGCACAGGGTCGGGAGCCCCGCACCGCGCCGATCAGCCAGCTTGCCGACGCCCCCCTGACCTGCGACACAGCTCGGAATGGCCCATTCCGCCGGCTTCGGCCCGTACCGCCCGTAGCGCGATGCGGCCACCGGCCCGCGCCTCGTTCCCCACACGAGTGTCACCGCGGAGCCCAAACCCCGGTACCTCCAACCGAGTTGGCCCGCGTTCGTACCCATTGACCCGTCCCCGACCCGCATTTACCGTCACGTGGCAACCCGCAGCATCCCCTTCCGTCCGCGTACCGAAGGAGGACCCGTGCTCCCGCCCGCCACGCACCGCCACCCTCAATGGAGCTTCGCGCTGCGACTCCCCCGACTCGTCGCCGCCACCACCATCCTCGCCCTGGGGGCCACCGGCCTTGCCGCGTGCGGCAGTTCGGCCGAGCCCAAGAACACGATCAAGGTCGCCTACCAGCGCGTGCCCGATGACAACGTTCGCATCATGGACAACTATCTCGGGCTGGTGAAGGGCCAGTTCGAGAAGGCGAATCCCGGCAAGCACATCGAGCTGATCCCGATCACCGCGGCGGAGAACGACTACTACGCCAAGCTGCAGCAGATGATGCGGTCCCCCAAGACCGCTCCCGACCTCGTCTACGAGGACACGTTCCTCATCAACTCGGACATCAAGGCGGGTTATCTGCGGCCCCTCGACAGCTATCTGTCCGGCTGGCCCGCGTGGAGTCAGTTCGTGGACACCGCGAAGGCGGCAGCCAGAGCCCAGGACGGCAGGACGTACGGCGTGCCGGACGGCACCGACACCCGTGGGCTGTGGTTCAACAAGGACATCTTCAAGAAGGCGGGGCTGCCAGCCGACTGGCAGCCGAAGGACTGGAACGACATCCTCACCGCCGCCCGCACGGTCAAGGCGAAGGTCCCCGGTGTCACCCCGCTCAACGTCTACACCGGGAAGGCGCCCGGTGAGGCGGCCGTGATGCAGGGGTTCGAGATGCTCGCCTACGGAACGGGCGCGGATCCGCTGTACGACCCGGGGACCCAGAAGTGGGTGCAGGGCGGCAGGGGCTTCTCCGACGCGCTCGACTTCGTACGGACCGTGTACACGGACAGGCTTGGGCCGGACATCTCCGATGCCCTTGACCCCAACATCCAGCCGGTGGTCGGCACGGAGTGGATCCCGTCCGGCAAGCTCGCCATCGACCTCGACGGGTCATGGCTGGGCAACAACTGGATCCAGACCGGTGGCAAGCCCTGGCCGCGGTGGTCGCAGGTCATGGGCACCGCCCCGATGCCGACGCAGAACGGGCAGGCGCCCGGCGCGGTCAGCATGTCCGGCGGCTGGACCTGGGCCATCCCGGCCAGGGCCCAACACCCCGGCATCGCCTGGGACTTCGTCAAAACGCTGCAGAGCGAGGCGAACGCGGCCGAGTACGACATCCGCAGCGCGAACATCGCGGTCCGCAAGGACGTGGCCGCCGACCACCGCTATCTCAGCTCGATGCCGGGCATCGACTTCTTCACCAAGCTGGTGCGCTACACCCACTACCGCCCCGCGTTGCCGGTGTATCCGCAGGTGTCCACGGCGATCGGCGCGGCGATGGAGGCGGTCTCCACCGGCCAGTCCTCCACGGCCGCCGCCGCCAGGGCGTACGACCAGCAGTTGGCATCGATCACGGCCGGGGCCGTGGAGACCGCGCGGTGAGCCGAGCCCGACGCACCGTGCTGCGCGGGCTGCCGGTGCTGCCGGCCGTGCTCCTGCTGCTGCTGTTCCTGGCCGGGCCGATCGCGTACTGCGCGTACTTCGCCTTCACCGACATGCGGTTGACCGGTGCGTCGGGCACGCACTTCGTGGGACTGGCCAACTTCCGGCAGGCCTTCGCCGATCCGGGCTTCCGCAACGCGGTGCTGCTGACGCTGCTGTTCACCGTGCTGTCCTCGATCGTCGGGCAGAACACGCTGGGGCTCGGCCTGGCCGCCGTGATGCGCCGCGCCTCGCGGCCGGTGCGCACCGTCACCGGGGGCCTGGTGATCGCCGCCTGGGTGCTGCCGGAGATCGTGGCGGCGTTCCTGCTGTACGCGTTCTTCCGGCGCGAGGGCACGCTGAACGCGATCCTCGGCTGGCTCCATCTGCCCAGCCAGAACTGGCTGTTCACGCTGCCGATCCTGGCCGTGTCGCTGGCCAACGTCTGGCGCGGTACGGCGTTCTCGATGCTGGTGTACTCGGCCGCGCTCGGCGAGATCCCGCAGGACGTCGCCGAGCAGGCGCAGGTCGACGGGGCCAGCGCCACGCAGCGGATGTGGCACGTGACGCTGCCGATGATCCGCCGCTCGATCGGCACCAATCTGATGCTCAACACCTTGCAGACCCTGTCGGTCTTCGGCCTGGTGTGGGCGATGACCCGGGGCGGTCCCGGGGACCGCAGTCAGACGCTGCCGCTGTTCATGTACGAGAAGGCGTTCCAGGACAGCCTGATCGGCTACGGCACGGCGGTGGCGCTGCTGCTGCTGGTGGTGGGGGCGCTGTTCTCGCTGGTGTACCTGCGGCTGCTCAGGACGGAGGTGTGATGGAGGCTTCCCGGCATGCGCCCGTGCTGGCCGCGAGTGACGATGGGGTGGGAGAGGAGGATCGCCATGGCGGACAAGGCCCTCACCATCGAGATCAGCATCAACGAGGTCAAGCCGATCACCCAGGCCGAGGCCCATCTGACCGGTTTCGGCGGCTCGGAGCTGGTCGGCCGGGGGACGGCACGCTGCAACCCGGGCGACGAGAACATCCCGGACATCGGCGACGAGCTGGCCACCGCACGCGCGCTGAACGACCTGACCCACCAACTGATGCACACCGCGACCCTGGACATCGAGGCCCATACGAACCGGCGGGTGGACCACCTGAGGATCTGACCGCCGCGGCACCGGCCCGGCACCACCTGCGAGCGGGGGCGGCGCGATGACCGCCGCCCGGCGCGGCGGGGGGACCCGCCGTGCCCGTCACCGGCTGGCCGCGGACGCGGCGCTGCTGGCGGTGGCCGCCGCGTTCGCCGTTCCGCTGGTCTGGCTGCTGCTCGCCTCGGTGGACCCGCAGGCGGGTCTGCGGGTGCGTGTGCCCTCGTCGCCGACGGCTGGCAACTTCTCGGCGGTGCTTACCGACGAGATCACCTTCACCCCGATGCTGAACAGTGTGCTGCTGTGCGGTGGCGCGACCGCGCTCACCGTGGGGTGCGCGGTCCTGGCCGCCTATCCGCTGTCCCGCTACCGGTCCCGGCTGAACCGCCCGTTCATGCTCACGATCCTCTTCTCGACCTGCCTGCCGATCACCGCGATCATGATTCCGGTGTACGGCCTGTTCGTTCAGGTCAACCTGATCGACACCATGTACGGGACGATCCTGTTCCTGGCCGCCGCCCAACTGCCGTTCGCCATCTGGCTGATGAAGAACTTCATGGACGGTGTGCCGCGGATACTGGAGGAGGCGGCCTGGACTGACGGTGCGTCATTCATGCAGACGCTGCTGCGCGTCGTGCTGCCGTTGATGGGCCCGGGTGTCACGGTGGTGACGGTCTTCAGCTTCGTCGCCATGTGGGGGAACTTCTTCGTCCCGTTCATGCTGCTGCTGTCGCCGGAGAAGATGCCCGCCTCGGTGACGATCTTCTCCTTCTTCGGCTCCTACGGAACGGTGGAGTACGGGCAGTTGGCGGCGTTCTCGATCCTGTACTCGCTGCCCGTGGTGCTGCTGTACACGCTGATCTCGCGTCGGCTCGGTGGTGGTTTCGCGCTGGGCGGGGCGGTCAAGGGGTAGTTCGGCGCGGTTCAGAAGACCGACTCGGCCTCGCGGATGCGGTCTTCGGGGACCCGCTTGAGTTCGGTGATGGCGTCCTTGAGCGGCACCATCTCGATGCTGGTGCCGCGCAGCGCGGTCATGTGGCCGAACGCGCCGTGGTGCGCGGCCTCCACCGCGTGCCAGCCGAAGCGGGTGGCCAGCACCCTGTCGTACGCGGTGGGCACGCCACCGCGCTGGACGTGGCCGAGGATGACCGGCCGGGCCTCCTTGCCGAGCCGGGCGGCCAGTTCCTCGGCGAGCCGGGTGCCGATGCCCATGAACCGCTCGTGGCCGTACGCGTCGATCTCGCCGTAGCCGTAGGCCATGGTGCCCTGGATCGGGTGGGCACCCTCGGCGACGCAGACGACGGCGAACTTCTTGCCGCGGGCGAACCGCTCCTCGACCATGGCGACCAGGTCGGCCGGGTCGAACGGGCGCTCCGGGATGCAGATGCCGTGCGCGCCGCCCGCCATGCCGGACTCCAGGGCGATCCAGCCCGCGTGGCGGCCCATCACCTCGACCACCATCACCCGCTGGTGGGACTCGGCGGTGGTCTTGAGCCGGTCGATGGCCTCGGTGGCGACCATGACGGCGGTGTCGAAGCCGAAGGTCCGGTCGGTGGCGGAGATGTCGTTGTCGATCGTCTTGGGCACGCCGACCACCGGCATTCCGGCGTCGGCGAGCATCCGGGCGGCGGTCAGGGTGCCCTCACCGCCGATCGGGATGAGCACGTCGATGCCGTACTTGCGGCACAGCGCGTCGGCGTTGTCGGCGGCCTCGTGCAGCCGGGCCCGCTCCAGCCGGGCGGAGCCGAGGACGGTGCCGCCGCGGGCCAGGATGCCGCTGACCGCGTTGAGGTCCAGCGGGCGGTAGCGGCCTTCCAGCAGTCCCTTGAAACCGTCCTCGAAGCCGATGATCTCGTCACCGTGCCCGGTGACGCCGCGGTGCACCACCGACCGGATCACGGCGTTCAGCCCCGGGCAGTCACCGCCGGCGGTGAGGACTCCGATGCGCATCGCGGTCAATCTCCTGGGTCGGGGGCGGCCGTCCGTCTCCGTGAGGCTGAGCATCACGGTGGGTAATCATGATCGGATTACCACATCCTTCATACCTTATGAGAACTTTGCGATGGCGGGGACCGGCGCGCATCCCCGGCCCGGCGCGCGCCGCCCAGGGGCGCGGGTTAGCTTCGAAGGGCAGAACAGGCGCGATACGGCGATCGCGATGAAGGATGGAGAACGCGTGACGCGCAGCGTGTACGTGACCGGGATCGGACGCGGCGACGGCCGCCAGGTCGTGGAACTGGGGGTCATGGAACTGCTGACCCGCCAGGTCGACCGGGTGGGGGTGTTCCGGCCGCTGATGCACGAGGGACCGGACCGGCTGTTCGAACTGCTGCGCGCCCGCTACCGGCTCACCCAGGACCCGGCGACCGTCTACGGCCTGGGCTACGACGAGGCCGCCCGGCTCGCCGCCGAGCAGGGCACCGAGGAGTTGGTCTCCCGGCTGGTCGACGGCTTCCACGCCGTGGCCCGGGAGTACGAGTTCGTGCTGGTCCTCGGCTCGGACTACGCCGACACCCAGCTGCCCGCCGAGCTGAACCTCAACGCCCGGCTGGCCAACGAGTTCGGCGCCTCCGTGCTCCCGGTCGTCGGCGGCCTGGACCAGAGCGCCGACTCCGTCGTCGCCGAGGTGCACAACGCCCACCGCGCCTACGCCGACGAGGGCTGCTACATCCTGGCCATGATCGCCAACCGGGTCTCCCCGGAGGCCGCCAAGATCGCCGCCGAGCGGCTGGCCAGCCGTCTGCCGGTGCCGGTCTACGTACTGCCCGAGGAGCCGTCGCTGTCCGCGCCGACCGTGGCGCAGGTAGTGCAGAAGCTCGGCGCCGAGGTGCTGCTCGGCGATGACGCCGGGCTGGCCCGCAACGTGATGGACTTCGTCTTCGGCGGCGCCATGCTGCCCACGTTCCTGCCCGCCCTGACCCCCGGCTGCCTGGTGGTCACCCCCGGCGACCGGGCGGACCTGATCATCGGCTCGCTGGCCGCGCACTCGGCGGGCGCGCCGGCCATCGCGGGCGTGCTGCTCACCCTGGACGAGCGCCCCGGCCGGGACATCGTGGCGCTGGCCGAACGGCTGGCGCCGGGCACCCCGGTGGTCTCGGTGCCGGGCGGCTCCTTCCCCACCGCCGCCGAACTGTTCGCGCTGGAGGGCAGGCTGACCGCGGCCACGCCGCGCAAGGCGGAGACCGCACTCGGCCTGTTCGAACTGCACGTGGACACCGGCGAGTTGACCGACCGGCTGTCGGTCGCCCGCAGCGCCCGGGTGACGCCGATGATGTTCGAGCACGAGCTGCTGGAGCGGGCCCGCTCCGGCCGCCGCCATGTCGTGCTGCCCGAGGGCACCGAGGAGCGCATCCTGCGCGCCGCCGAGGTGCTGCTGCGCCGCAACGTGTGCGACCTGACGCTGCTGGGCGACCCGGGCGCGATCCGCAGGCGCGCCGGTGAGCTGGGCGTCAACCTCGGCCTGGACGTCGAGGACCACGGCACCGGCGCCATCGCCCGGGTGGTCGACCCGCAGACCTCACCGCTGCGGGAGAACTTCGCCGAGCTGTACGCCAAGCTGCGCGCCCACAAGGGCATGACGGTGGAGCTGGCGCACGACGTGGTCGCCGACGTGTCGTACTTCGGCACACTGATGGTGCAGGAGGGCCTGGCCGACGGCATGGTCTCCGGCGCGGTGCACTCCACGGCGGCCACCATCCGGCCCGCCTTCGAGATCATCAAGACCTCGCCCGGTGCCTCGATCGTCTCGTCGGTGTTCTTCATGTGCCTGGCCGACAAGGTGCTGGTCTACGGCGACTGCGCGGTCAACCCCGACCCGAACGCCGAGCAGTTGGCGGACATCGCGATCCAGTCGGCCACCACCGCCGCCCGGTTCGGGGTGGAGCCGCGGGTGGCGATGCTGTCGTACTCCACCGGCACCTCGGGCTCGGGCGCGGACGTGGACAAGGTGCGCCGGGCCACCGAACTGGTCCGGGAACGCCGCCCCGACCTGGCGGTCGAGGGCCCGATCCAGTACGACGCGGCGGTCGACCCGGCGGTCGCGGCGACCAAGCTGCCGGGCTCCCAGGTGGCGGGCCGGGCGACGGTGCTGATCTTCCCGGACCTGAACACCGGCAACAACACCTACAAGGCGGTGCAGCGCTCGGCGGGCGCGATCGCCGTCGGCCCGGTGCTCCAGGGTCTGCGCAAGCCCGTCAACGACCTGTCACGCGGAGCGCTGGTCCAGGACATCGTCAACACCGTTGCCATCACCGCCATCCAGGCCCAGGGCGACACCAACAACCAGTGAAGCCCTCGCCGTTCGCAAAGGAAGAACCCGATCCCGTGACCGCGACCCGCGTCCTCGTCCTCAACTCCGGTTCCTCGTCGCTGAAGTACCAGCTGCTGGACATGGCCAGCCCCTCGCCCGCCACCACCCTCGACGGAGCGGCTACGCCGCACGGCGACGATCGAGGTGCCCGCCCGGCCTCCGGCATCGTGGAGCGGATCGGCGAGCCCGGCGGGGTCGCCGACCACTCCGCCGCGCTCAAGCAGGTGGCCGACGAGCTGTCGGCCCAGGGCCTCGGCCTGGACTCCCCCGAGCTGGCCGCCGTCGGGCACCGGGTGGTGCACGGCGGGACCCGGTTCACCGAGCCCACGCTGATCACCGACGAGGTGGTCGCCGAGATCGAGAAGCTGGTGCCGCTCGCGCCGCTGCACAACCCGGCCAACGTCATCGGCATCAAGGTGGCCCGCGAGCTGCGGCCCGACCTGCCGCAGGTCGCGGTGTTCGACACCGCCTTCCACTCGACCATGCCGGAGGCCGCCGCCCGGTACGCCATCGACCGGGCCACCGCCGACCAGTACGGGGTGCGCCGCTACGGCTTCCACGGCACCTCGCACGCGTACGTCTCGCGGACCACCGCCGCACTGCTGGGCAAGGAGCCGTCCGAGGTCAACGTGATCGTGCTGCACCTGGGCAACGGCGCCTCCGCCTCGGCGGTGCGCGGCGGGGTGTGCGTGGACACCTCCATGGGGCTCACCCCGCTTGAGGGCCTGGTGATGGGCACCCGGTCGGGCGACATCGACCCGGCGGTGGTCTTCCACCTGGCGCGGGTCGCCGGGCTGGACGTGGACGACATCGACACCCTGCTCAACAAGCGCAGCGGGCTGATCGGGCTGTGCGGCGACAACGACATGCGCGAGATCGGCCGCCGGATCGCCGAGGGCGACGCCGACGCGCAACTCGCCTTCGACGTCTACGTCCACCGGCTGCGCAAGTACGTCGGCGCCTACACCGCGGTACTCGGACGGGTGGACGCGATCGCGTTCACGGCCGGAGTGGGCGAGAATTCGGCCGCCGTGCGCGGGGCCGCGCTCGAAGGCCTCGAACCCCTCGGCATCGAGATCGACACGGTACGCAACGCTGTGCGCGGCAGCTCGGCACGGCTGGTCTCCACCGGGACCAGCCGGGTCGCGGTCGCCGTGGTCCCCACCGACGAGGAACTGGAGATCGCGCAGCAGGCCTACTCGCTGGTCCGCCCGTAAACCGGGCCGGAACGGGAGGCCTCCATACAGGGGCCAGCCGGTAAATTCCGGGCCGGAACAAAACATCGATAGGATCGTCCACATGCGCCGAGCGAAAATCGTCTGCACCCTGGGGCCCGCCGTCGACTCCTACGACCAGCTCAAGACACTGGTCGAGGCCGGAATGAACGTGGCCCGGTTCAACTTCAGCCACGGCACCCATGCCGAGCACGAGGAGCGCTACCACCGCGTGCGCAAGGTCTCCGAGGAGACCGGGCGCGCCGTCGGCGTCCTCGCCGACCTGCAGGGGCCCAAGATCCGCCTGGAGACCTTCGCCGACGGTCCGGTGGAGCTGGTGGCGGGTGACGAGTTCGTCATCACCACCGAGGACGTGCCCGGCGACCGGCACATCTGCGGCACGACGTACAAGGGCCTGCCCGGCGACGTCAGCCAGGGCGACCCGGTCCTGATCAACGACGGCAACGTCGCGCTGCGGGTCATCGAGGTCGACGGCCCGCGGGTGCGCTGCCTGGTGGTCGAGGGCGGCATCATCTCCGACCACAAGGGCATCAACCTGCCCGGCGCCGCCGTCAACGTCCCGGCGCTGTCCGAGAAGGACATCGAGGACCTGCGGTTCGCGCTGCGCATGGGCGTGGACCTGGTCGCGCTGTCCTTCGTCCGGGACGCCAAGGACGTCCGGGACGTGCACCGCGTCATGGACGAGGTGGGCCGCCGGGTCCCGGTCATCGCCAAGGTGGAGAAGCCGCAGGCGGTGGCCAACATGGAGGACGTCGTCGCCGCCTTCGACGGGGTGATGGTGGCCCGCGGCGACCTGGCGGTGGAGTACCCGCTGGAGAAGGTGCCGGTCGTCCAGAAGCGGCTGGTCGAGCTGTGCCGCCGCAACGCCAAGCCGGTGATCGTCGCGACCCAGATGATGGAGTCGATGATCACCAACTCCCGCCCCACCCGCGCCGAGGCGTCCGACGTGGCGAACGCGGTGCTGGACGGCGCGGACGCGGTGATGCTGTCCGCCGAGTCCTCGGTCGGCAAGTACCCGATCGAGACCGTCAAGACGATGTCCCGGATCGTCGAGGCCGCCGAGGAGGAACTGCTCAAGCGCGGCCTGCAGCCGCTGGCACCGGGCAAGAAGCCGCGCACCCAGGGCGGCGCGGTGGCCCGGGCCGCCGCCGAGCTGGCGGACTTCCTGGACGCCAAGACGCTGGTGGCCTTCACCAAGTCCGGTGACACCGCGCGCCGGCTGGCCCGCTACCGGGTGCCGGTACCGGTGCTGGCGTTCACCACCGACGCGGCGACCCGCAACCAGCTGGCGCTGACCTGGGGCGTGCAGACGCACCTGGTCAAGCACGTCGACCACACCGACGCGATGGTCGACCTGGTCGACCAGGAGATGCTCAAGCTCAGCGAGTACGGCAAGGGCGACACCGTGATCATCACCGCGGGCTCCCCGCCCGGCGTCCCCGGCACCACCAACCTGGTCCGCGTCCACCACCTCGGCGGCGGCAGCCAGGACTAGACGCTCCGCTGGGGTGCGGCGATGTGCCGTCGATCACCCGCGGCACCGCTGCGGCTGGTCGCGCGGTTCCCCGCGCCCCTTCGGGGCTCCGCGGAACCGGAGCGGACTTCGCCCGACCTGCTCGACCCTCGGGCCCGGGTGCGCCTGGGCCGGGTGCTTCCGGCCCAGAGCCACCCGTTTCCGGCCCAGGGCCACCGCTTCCGGCACCCCGCGCGCGCGTGGGGTGCCCTTGCGTTTTGAGCGAGCGACACGCCCGACCTTAAGGTGAACGGGCTCGCTCGTCGGTGGACGACCGGGCCATCGCACCGGTGATGTCCTTTCCCCCAGCCCCCGGAGAAGCCCCATGGTCGACGTAGCGCCGCCGCCCGACAGTTCCGCCGCCGCGAACGGCCCGGCGGACTCCGGGGCGGGCGCGACGGGCGCCGACTGGCGGGGGCGGCTCGCCGAGCTGCTGCGCCGGGAACCGGTGACGATACGTTTCGTCCGCCGCGAGGCGCTGAACGCCGCGGGCATCTACCTGGCGGTCTCGGCGCTCGCCTTCACCGTGCTGCTGCTCCTCACGCACCACCTCGGCTACGGCGTGGTGCAGGTGCTGAGCAAGTGGGACAGCAAGAACTACCTCAGCGTCGCCGAGCACGGCTACCCCCACCACCTGAGCTATCAGTCCGACGGCATACCGAAGTGGTCCACGCTCGCGTTCTTCCCGCTGGTCCCCGCGCTGATAAGAGCCGTCCACGCGGTGACCGGCCTCGGCTACCCGTACGCGGGCGTGGTGGTCTCCTGGCTGGCCGCCACCGCCGCCGCGATCGGGGTGCACACCCTCGCCCGCTCGGTGCTCGGACGGCGCGTCGGCTACGCGTGCGTCGGGCTGTGGGCGTGCTCCCCGTACGCCTTCGCGCTGTGGGTGCCGTACTCCGAGGCGTGCTTCAGCGCGGCGCTGATGTGGGCGCTGATCGCGGTCATCGCCCGCCGCTGGGTGGCCGCCGGAGCGCTCACCGCGCTGGCCGGGACGATCAGGCCGACCGCGTCGGTGCTGGTCGGGGTGCTGGTGCTGAGCGCGGGCTGGGCGCTGCTGCGGCGCCGGGACGGCTGGCGGCCGTGGCTGGCGCTGGCCCTGGCGCCGCTCGGGCTGGTCTTCAGCTGGCTGTACCTGGGCAGCCGGGTCGGCCGCTGGGACGGCTGGTTCGAGGCGGAGAAGGCCTGGGGGCAGTCCTTCGACTTCGGCCGCGGCTCGCTGCACTTCCTCAAGCAGGTGGCGACCTACCAGCACACCGACATCCGCTACCCGGTGGTGCTGGCGCTGATCCTGCTGGTCGCGATCGCCGTGGTGGCGCTGGCCATGGACCGCAAGGTGCCCTGGCCGCTGGTGCTGGCGCTGGCCGGGGCGTGGGAGCTGATGTTCGGCACGCCCGGCTCCCCGCTGTCCAAGCCGCGCTTCATGCTGCCGTTCCTGCCGGTGCTGCTTCTGCTGGTGGCCCGCCCGGTGGCCCGGCTGCCCCGGCTGGTACAGGGGTGCCTGTACGGCTGCGGGGCGGTGTTCGCCGGGTGGTACGCGGTCGGGCTGCTGATGTTGTTCAGGTGGTCGCCATGAGCGGATCCGGTGAAAAGTGCCTGAGAACCGATGAGAACCCTCTGAATCCAGCGGGCGTGACCCGACCCGCCACAGCGGCGTTCACTACGATGCCCGGCACGTTGTTCCACGCGGCGTCACGGCCGCCCCGCCGTCCCTCGTGGACAACCCCCAGCAAAAGCGTAGGTAGTATCCCTACCCGTCCGTCGGCCCGTAAGTGATTGAGGTACTTGTCAGTGGAAGCGATCCTCCTGGTCGGCGGGAAGGGCTCCCGTCTCCGCCCCGTCACGGAAAACACGCCGAAGCCGATGGTTCCGACCGCCGGTGTGCCGTTCCTCGCCCACCAGCTCGCCAGGGCGCGGGCCGCCGGCGTCACCCATGTGGTGCTCGCCACCTCCTACCTGGCCGAGGTCTTCGAGCCGTACTTCGGTGACGGCTCCGACCTGGGCCTGCGCGTCACCTACATCCACGAGACCGAGCCGCTGGGCACCGGTGGCGCGATCCGCAACGCGGCCGACGCGCTGACCTGCGGGCCCGACGAGCCGGTGCTGATCTTCAACGGCGACATCCTCACCGGCCTGGACATCGCGGGCCTGGTCGACAGCCACCGCGCCGCCGGGGCCGACGTCTCGCTGCACCTGACCCGGGTCGAGGACCCCAGCGCCTTCGGCCTGGTCCCCACCGACGAGACCGGCCGGGTACTGGCCTTCACCGAGAAGCCGCAGCGCCCCGAGGAGATCGTCACCGACCAGGTCAACGCCGGTTGCTACGTCTTCCGCCGCTCGGTGATCGACACCATCCCGGCGGGCCGCGTGGTCTCCGTCGAGCGCGAGACGTTCCCCGGGCTGCTGGAGTCCGGTGCGCACCTGCACGGCGTGGTGGACCAGACGTACTGGCTGGACCTCGGCCGCCCGGCCGCGCTCATCCAGGCCTCCGCGGACCTGGTGCGCGGTGTCGTGCGCTCCCCCGCGCTGCCCGGCAAGACCGGTGAGTGCCTGGTGCTGCCCGGCGCCACCGTGGAGGACGGCGCGAAGCTGTCCGGCGGAACCGTGGTGGGCGCCGGTTCGTTCATCGCGGCGGACGCGGTGGTCGAGGGCTCCATCGTGCTGGACGGCGCCCGCGTCGAGTCCGGTGCCCAGGTGCGGGCCTCGATCGTGGGCGAGGGAGCCCGCGTCGGCTCGCGTACCGTACTGGAGAACGCCGTGATCGGAGACCGGGCCGAGGTCGGCGAGGACAACGAACTGCAGGGCGGAGCGCGAGTGTGGTGCCACTCGACGATCCCCGACGCCGCGATCCGCTTCTCCCCGAAGCCGTAGGGCCGCGGCCCGACAGGGAAGACCACTTGATGACGACGACGACCCCCCAGGCAGTCCCGACGGCCGCCGAGCTGCGTCGACCGGTACAGCTCCCTCCGCAGTGGAGCGGCATCGCGCTGACCGTGGTGATGCCCACCTACAACGAGGCCGAGAACCTGCCGGGCATGGCCGAGAAGCTGATGGCGCTCGACCTGCCGGGGCTGCGGCTGCTGGTGGTGGACGACAACAGCCCTGACGGCACCGGTGAGGTCGCCGAGCGGCTGGCCGAGCGCTACAACGAGCCGGACCGCACCCGGATCTCCGTACTGCACCGCACCGCCAAGGACGGCCTCGGCCGCGCCTACGCCGCGGGCATGGACCAGGCGGTCGCCGACGGCGCCGAGTACGTGCTCCAGATGGACGCCGACGGCAGCCACCCGGTGGAGTACGTGCCGCAGATGCTGGGCACGGCGCTGTCCACCGGCGCCGGGTTCGTCGTCGGCAGCCGGTACGTCTGCGGCGGTCGGCTCGCCGAGGAGTGGGGCCTGCACCGCAGGCTGCTCTCCCGCTGGGCCAACGCCTATGTGAGCACGGTGCTGCGCACCGGGCTGCGCGACGTGACCGCGGGATTTTGCCTGTGGCGGGCCGACACGGTCACCGAGATGAGGCTGTCGGAGGTCCGCAGCAACGGCTACAGCTTCCAGGTCGAGCTCAAGTACCAGGCGGTGCGCGCCGGTTACACGGGCGTCGAGGTGCCGATCCACTTTGAGGAACGGCAGATCGGCGCGTCCAAGATGACCCTGGCGGTGCAGGTCGAGTCGGCCGTGCTGCCCTGGCGACTGCGACTGGACTCCTCGCGTGCCCGCCGCAACTGAGCGGGCCACGCCGGGAACCGGCGGACCGGAGGGGCGCATAGCGCGTCTGGGCCGGTCCGCCCAGACCCGTTGGCGGGCCGCGGGTCTGCTGGAGAAGGCGGTGTCCGCCGCCGCACTGCTGGTCGTCGTACTGCTCGCGCTGATGGTGGTCAAGCTGCCGTGGGCGGGCGACCTGGGTATCCACGCCGCCACCCTGGAGCGGCTGCGGCACGACCTCGGCAACCCGGGCGACCCGCTGGTCAAGGCGGACGTCGACAGCCCGTACTACTCGCCGTGGATGCTGTTCCTGGCGCTGGTCGGCAAGGTCACCGGGGCCACCACGTTCCAGGTGCTGCACCTCGCCGCCGCGATCAACCTGGTGCTGCTGGTCACCGGCATCCGGCAGTTCGTCCGTACG
Source organism: Streptomyces sp. PLK1-5 (assembly GCA_037034305.1). Classification (GTDB taxonomy): domain Bacteria; phylum Actinomycetota; class Actinomycetes; order Streptomycetales; family Streptomycetaceae; genus Streptantibioticus_A. The sequence continues at coordinate 487,925 of JBAGJY010000001.1, read as the reverse complement.
CTCACCACCCACCGGGCGGCGGTACCGTTGGCGATTCTGTGCGTCACGCTGCTGTACGGCTGGGAGCTGTTCACCTGGAGCGGCTTCCCCGGAGCCACCTCGCTGGCCCTGTGCATCGCCTACCCCAGCACGTTCGCCATGGGCGTGGCGTTCCACCTGTGGGCGATGCTGCGCACCGCACTGGCCCGGAACTGGGGCCTGACCCGGTACCTCATGCTCGGCGCGCTGCTGGCGGTGGTGGCGCTCAGCCACCAGTTCACCGGTGTGGTGACGGTCTTCGGGCTGCTGGCGATACTGCTGGGGACCCGGCCCTGGCCGGACCAGGCGGCCTGGCTGCGGATCGGCGCGGCGGCAGCGCTGGCCCTGGCGATCCTGCTGGTCTGGCCGTACTACTCGTTCTTCTCGCTGCTGAACGTCGGCGGCCTGGAGGAGATCCACCGGCCGCTCTACGACCACCTGGTCTCCCGGTTCGGTCTGCTGTCACTGGGCATCGTGGCGCTGGCGCTGCGGTTCCGGCGGGACCGGCGCGATCCGCTGGTGCTGTTCTTCGCCTTCGGCGCGCTGGTGTACGCGCTGGGCGGGCTGACCCAGCACTGGTCGTACGGGCGGGTGCTGCCCGCGGTCTTCGTCTCCGCGCAGGTCGCGCTGGCGGTGGAACTGGTCGGCGCCTCGCGCCGGGTGCGGCGGGTACTGGTGCCGCTGACCGCGGCGGCACTGCTGGTCGGCTGCTGGTCGCAGGCCGGGGCGCTCAACTACGTGGCGTCCACCAAGTCGGTTCCGGTACTGGGCAGCGCGCCGGCTCAGCACGAGTGGGGCGGCTACCAGTGGATCACCAGGCATGTGAAGTACGGCCAGGTGATCATGACGAAGGACTACTTCGCCCTTCGCCAGGCGCCCGCGTACGGGCCGTACACGGTCGCGTCCGGCTACCCGGACTTCTTCCTCAAGGACGAGGCGCAGCGCGAGAAGGACACCAAGAAGTTCTTCGCGAAGGCCACTTCGCGGGCCGAGCGGTTGGCGCTGCTGCGCGGGTATCACGTGCGCTGGGTCATCCAGTTCCGCAGCGATGGCGGGTTCGCTGCTGGCGATCCCGCCCTGGAGAAGGTGGCCTCCGGCCCGAACGGGGAAATGCTGCTGAAGGTGGTCTGAGGTTCGGTTCCTTGGGGGCTCCGCCCCCAAACCCCCTCGGGGGCTCCGCCCCCGGGCCCCGCTTCTGGGGCTGCGCCCCAGACCCCCTTCGGGGCTGCGCCCCCGAACCGGTTGGAAGCTTCCGCCCCCAGATCCCCCTTTTCCGGGGCTGCGCGCCGGAACCCCGTTTTCTGGGCTGCGCCCAGAGCGTGCTTATGGCTGTGCCCCCGCTCTCTGGTTGGGAGATCGGGGGCACAGTCGCTTCAAGGGGCCCGGGGCGCAGCCGCCCTGAAATCCCGGGCCTTACTTCGTCAGGCCTCGGACGAGGCCTGAGACCTTGCGCAGGCCGGGGCCCGCGACGCGGGCCAGCGTGGGCAGGTGGGGCTCGGCCTTCGCCAGGAGGCCCGCCCGCTCCCAGCGGATCTGGATGCGGCCACCGCCGTGGCCCTCCGGCTCCACCGTGACGGTGTGCTCGGCCATGCCACGGTGGTAGGCGATCCGCTTGCTCATGGCCGGGAAGTCCAGCGGCGCCAGCAGCAGGCCCGTGTTGTGCTGCCGGTGCTGGGTGATCGCCAGCACCGGATGCCGTACCCCGGAGAAGCCGTGCGGCGGCAGCGGCACCGAGGACAGGTCGAGGGTGACCGTCCCCTCGAACAACCCCGGCCGCACCGGGTCCAGCCGGAACGACACGCTCAACCGCTTGGTGGCGGGCGCCAGATGGACCGTCGCCACCACCGGGGCCATCGGCAACTGGTTGCCGGGGTCGTAGGTGCGCACGTCCAGTGTGACCCGCGAGCCCGACTCGGGCGCGATCCGGATGATCTCGTGCCGCAGCAGCGCGTTCTTGAACGGCCGGGTGCGCAGGTCGAGGTCGCTGACCTCCAGCTCGCCCGCCGAGGCGGGGTCGGCCGGAACCACCGAGCCCCAGTAGACGTGCCCGGCGCCGTCCTCGGTCACCTCGCGCGGCGCCACCTCGCGGCCCATACCGCGGGAGGCCAACTGCGCCTCCTCGTACCGCCCGTCGCGCACCAGCTGGATCACCACCCGCTGGTCGCGCGGCAGTCGGCGGAACGCCTCGGGAGCGAGCGTGGCCAGGTACGGGCCGACCTCGTCGGCGAACTGCTTGATCCAGTCGTGGCTGCGGTACGGCAGGTCACCGGTGTACATCCGCAGGTCGTGCTTGAGGAACTTGAAGTCCTTGTCGACCTTGATGGACTCGTGGCCGCTGTCCACCAGGAACTCGTCGATCAGCCGGGCGACGTTGATCCGGTCCCGGACGTTCTCGATCCGGTGCCGCTGGTTGGAGATGGACAGCGCGCCCACCGCCTCGTACGGCGAGATGTACCAGCGGTACACCGGCTCCGGCAGGATGGTGAACGCCCGTGCCAGGCAGTACGCCTGGGCGGAGAACAGCTGGTCCTCGTAGTGGATGCCCTCGGGGAAGCGCAGCGAGTGCCGGTCGATGAACTCCCGGCGGTACATCTTGTTCGTCGACAGGTGCTCGAAGAGCACTCCGGGGTGCTGCTCGATGCCGCGCACCGTCTGCTTCTTGGTGAACAGGTGCGGGTGCCAGGCCGACACGGCCCCGGTGTCGGTGCGTACCCGCTCCACGCCGCCCATCGCGAAGTCGACGGTGTCGTCCGAGCGCAGCTCGGCCAGCAGCAGCTCCAGGGCCCGCTCGGGCAGTTCGTCGTCGCTGTCGAGGAACATCAGGTACGGCGCCCTGGCGATCTCGATCGCCGAGTTGCGCGGGCGGCTGCACCCGCCGCTGTTCTGCGGCAGGCGGTTGTAGACGATGCGCTCGTCCTGCGCCGCCAACGCGCGGGCCACCTCGGGGGTGTTGTCCGTCGAGTGGTCGTCGCTGATGATGATCTCGATGTTGCGCAGCGTCTGACGGCGCAACGACTCCACCGCACGCGGCAGTCGCTCGGCGTCGTTGTAGACGATCACCGTGACGGTGACGTCGGGGGCCGTCGGGGCCATGGGTCCTCCGGGAACTTCCTCGGCTGGCGGTCCGGGGGCTGTCCCCCGGGAAAATCCACTACAAGAGCTGTCCGGCGCGGCAGCGCTCACCGCGCGCTGTCGGCCACTAGTCGGGCGGCCACCTCCGGCGCGGGCGCCGGAGTGCGCTCCTCCAGCGGTATCACCGGGGGCACGTTCGCCTGCCCGAGGAAGACATGCCGTACCACCCGCTCGGCGGCGTGCCCGTCGTCGAAGTCGCAGAACTTCCGGCGGAACTCGGCCCGCTTGGCGGCGGCGTGCTCGTCCCGCCAGCCGCCGTCCAGGAACAGCCGCTCCACCTCCTCCTGGCTGCGGCCGACCGCGCCCGGGGAGAGCTCGGTCAGGTCGAAGTAGACACCGCGGGTGACCGAGTAGGTCTCCCAGTCGTCCGCGAAGACCACTATGGGCCGGTCCAGGTTGGCGTAGTCGAACATCACCGAGGAGTAGTCGGTGATCAACGCGTCGGAGGCCAGACCGAGTTCCTCCACCGAGTCGTAGCGCGAGACGTCGATGATCAGCCCGCGCCGGTGCAGCTCCTCCAGCGGGGACAGTCCCCGGTCGTAGAAGTAGTGGCCGCGCACCAGCAGCACGAAGTCCTCGCCGAGGTTGCGGGCCATCCGCTCCAGGTCCAGGCGCGGCGTCCAGGTGGCCTCGTAGTCGCGGTGCGTCGGCGCGTACAGCAGCGCCTTGCGGCCCGGCGCGATGCCGAGGCGCTCACGGATGCGCAGCACGTCCTCGGCGGTGGCCGTGTAGTACACGTCGTTGCGCGGGTAGCCGTAGTCGAGCGAGGTGAACGGCACCGGGTAGGCGCGCTCCCAGGTCTCGGTGGAGTGCGAGTTGGCCGAAACGCTGTAGTCCCAGCGGGCGCAGCGCTCCAGCAGCGCCTCGTAGTCGACACCGCGCGAGGTGGCCGGGAACGGGATCTGGTCGGTGCCCATCCGCTTCAGCGGGGTGCCGTGGTGGGTCTGCACATGGATCTGGCCGGGCCGCTTGGTCACCGAGTCGGGGAAGTTGACGTTGTTGACCAGGTACTTGGCCCGCGCCAGCACGCTCCAGTAGCGGCGGCTGCCCGGCACCACGTAGTCCACGCCCGCGGGCATCAGCGGCACGTCGGCGCGACGCACCACCCACACCTGGCGGATGTCGGGGGCCAGTTCGGCGAGCTTGGCGGAGATCGCCCCCGGGCTGCAGGCGACACCGCGGTCCCAGTACGCGGAGAAGACCGCCAGGTCCTCCTCCAGAGGGTGCCGCAGCTGCTCGCGGTACGCGCTCTCCCTGGCCAGGTCCGCCGCCTTGCGCTTGGCCTTCACGGCCAGCGTGCGCACGGTACGGCGCTTGCGGTTGGCGGACTGCAGGGCGCGGTAGCCGGAGTACGAGTCGCGCTCCAGCATGGCGTGCCGCACACCGTTGAGGTTCGAGGGGCGCTGGTAGTCCTTCGGCTTGTAGCGCAGGAAGTGCTCGGAGGCGCGGTGGAAGAACGCCGCCTGCTCCCGCTCGTCGAGGCCGGGCACCGTGAGGACCTTCAGGTAGCGGCGGATCATGCCGCTGAAGACGATCGCCCGGTGCTCGGGCAGCACCGGGCGGCGCTCCAGCAGCTCCCACAGCGCGTCGTACTGGTCGAACAGGTTGAACTGGCCGCGCTCGCGGACCGTCGTCTCCGGCTCGCGGCGGCGCAGGCAGACCTTGTCGAGTATGGCGATCCGGTCGGCGGCCAGCAGGCTGCCGATGGCGGGCAGCACCTCGGCGTACTCGTCCTTGTCGAACAGCTCGCGGTGCGCCTCGTAGTAGTCGGCGCGCAGCACGCGGTTGCTGAGCGTGGGGGTCAGGTGCAGCGTCTCGGGCTGCTGGTAGACGGAGAAGACCTCGCGTCCGGGGGCGATGAACAGGCGGCCGTCGCCGCTGCCGATGGCGTCGTTCGACCAGTGCGAGCGGACGTGGTCGAAGACCACCGCGTCCGGCTCGCCGGTCTCGGCGATCCGCTGCGCCAGTGCGGCCAGCGCGCCGTCGGTCAGGCAGTCCCTGCCGTCGATGAACAGCAGGTAGTCGCCCTTGGCCTGCTGGGCCGCGACGGCGCGGGCGGCGCCGTGGGGCAACGGCTTGGGGAGGTGGACGGCGTGCACCCGCTCGTCCCGCTCGGCGTACTCGTCGACGATGGCTCTCGTGCCGTCGGTGGAGCCGTTGTCCACGGCGATGACCTCGCCCCCTTCGGCGGGCAGGCCGAGGGTGCTCTCGAGGCACTCCCGGAGGTAGCCCTGGGCGTCGAGGGCGGTGACGATGACGCTGAACGTTGTCATGGAGTGACGGTTCCTGGGTGGGCGCGAGGGGTACAGGGCGACGAGGGACGAAGAGTTCGCTGAGATCTGAGTGAATTTTTAGTTCTGAAATCCTACGGTAGGCAGTCCATGCCCCGCACATGTGTGTGCCCGGGCATAGCACGGACCGGCCACACCCTACGGGAGCGGCCCCTTAGGGTGTCTGGCATGACGTGGTTGATTACAGGCGGTGCGGGGTACATCGGCGCGCATGTGGCGCGGGCCATGGCGGAGGCCGGGGAGCGGGTCGTGGCCTTGGACGACCTGTCCACGGGCATCCCGGAGCGGCTGCCGCAGGACGTCCCGCTGGTGACCGGCTCCACACTGGACCGCGAGGTGCTGGACCGCACCCTCGCGGAGCACCAGGTGACCGGGGTCGTCCACCTCGCCGCGAAGAAGCAGGTGGCGGAGTCGGTCGAGCAGCCGCTGATGTACTACCGGGAGAACATCCACGGGCTTGAGGTGCTGCTGGGCGCCTGCGCGGCGGCCGGGGTGAGGCACTTCGTCTTCTCCTCCTCCGCGGCCGTCTACGGCATGCCGGATGTGGACCTCGTCACGGAGGACACCCCGTGCCTGCCGATGAACCCCTACGGCGAGACCAAGCTGGCCGGTGAGTGGCTGGTCCGCGCGGCTGGCAAGGCGTACGGCATGAGCACCACGTGCCTGCGGTACTTCAACGTGGCCGGGGCGGCCAGCCCGCGGCTGGCGGACGTCGGCGTGTTCAACCTGGTGCCGATGGTCTTCGAGAAGCTCGACGCGGGCGAGCCGCCGATGGTCTTCGGCGCGGACTACCCGACGCCGGACGGCACCTGCATCCGGGACTTCATCCATGTGCGCGACATCGCCTCCGCCCACCTGGCGGCGGCGCGTCGGCTGGCCGCCGGGGCCACCGGCGACCTGACGGTGAACATCGGGCGCGGCGAGGGCGTGTCGGTCAGCGAGATGGTCCGGCGCATCTGCGCCGTCACCGGGCACGAGGACGTCGAGCCCAAGATCCTGGACCGCCGCCCCGGCGACCCCGCCCGGGTGGTGGCCTCCGCGGCCCGCATCTCGGACGAGCTGGGCTGGTCGGCCCGGTACGACGTCGACGAGATGATCGCCTCCGCCTGGCAGGGCTGGCGCGCCCGCCACGCGTAGCGGAAGGGGTTCGGGGGCGTAAGCCCCCAGCCCCGGCTCCCCCGCCGCAGGCGCCTCCGCACCCCGCCGATTCGGCTACCCCCGCCGCAGGCGCCGCCGCAGGACCGACACCGCGCCCCGCAGGCCCGGAGCCACGCGCAGGGCCAACGCTCCGTCCACCGTGGCGTAGGGCTGGACCAGCAGGGCGCCCCCGCGCCTGCTCAGCACCGCCGCGCGGCGCGACGCGCCGCCGACCGCCTGGGCGGAGGTCACCGTGCGTCCGCCGTCCGCGAAGGACACCGTGAGCCTCAGGTCCCGTACCGCCAGATCGCCTTCGGCCAGCGCGGCGAAGTCGACCGGGGCCTCGGCCGTCCAGGCGGACGCCTGCGGGGTGAGGCCGGTGGTGTGTGAGGTGACGGTGTGACCGGTGTGCCGGTCGGTCCATTCGACGTCGATGGCCACCGGCCGGGCCGCCGCCAGCCGTCCGTACAGCTCGTGTACCCGCAGCCGCAGTGTGCCGCGCACCGGGTTGAGTGCCAGCAACGCCTCGGCGGCCAGCGGCAGTTCACCGATCGGGCAGGCCACCAGCCCGCCCAGGGCGACCTTCGGCAGGTCCTCGCTCCACACCTGCCCGTCGGCGTACGGCGGCAGCAGCCGGGCCGGGCGGGCGGCGAGCGCCACCAGCCTGGGCAGGTCCCGCGGTTCCGGCGCGGCCAGCACGACCTGGGCGATGGTCCGCGCGGGCGCCGGTGCGGCGGCCAGGTCGCGCTCCTCGAAGTGACCGAGGTACTCCCGGGCCAGCCGCCACCACTCCCGGCGGTACTCGGCGCCGCGCCCGCCCAGTTCACGCGCGTACATCCTCAGCGAGCGGTCGAGGAAGCTCGCCCGGGCGGCGCTGACCAGTGTCTTCTCGCCCGCCTCGGTGTGGATCGCCACCACCTGGCGGTGGGCCTCGATCCGGGAGCGCCAGTTGTCGATCCCGGCACGGTCGAGGGAGATCGACAGCCGCTTGGCGGCCCGCCGTACGTGCCACACGTACACGGTGTCGGGCACCAGGGCGACCCGGGGGGCGGCGGCCAGCACCCGGGCGGTGAAGACGAAGTCCTCGTAGACGAACCGGCCTTCGGGGAAGGCGATGCCGTGCTCGCGCAGGAAGTCCGCGCGGTAGAGCTTGTTGACGCACAACGTGTCGTCCGCCAGCCGCGGGTCGGCGTCCGGCCGTTCGACGAGCGCGGGCCGCGCGTACAACTCGGGGCGCCACAACGTCTCGCGCCCCTCGGGCAGTTCGCGCCGTACGCACTGGCCCGCCGCGACGTCCGCGTCCTGGGCGCGGGCGGCGGTCAGCAGCGCGTCGACCGCGCCGGGGGGCAGTACGTCGTCGCTGTCGAGGAACATCACGTACGGGGTGGTGGTGGCGCGGATACCGTCGTTGCGGGGGGTGCCGCAGCCTCCGCTGTTGTCGGCCCGCCGCAGCACGCGCAGCCGGTCTGGTCGCCCGCCACCACCCTCGAACGAGGCGCCTTCCGCCGCTGCGAGCTGGGCGGCCAGCCGTTCCAGGACGTCGCCGGTGCCGTCGGTGGAGCAGTCGTCCACGGCGATCACCTCGGCGACCGCCGGTCCCTGGGCGAGCGCGGAGCGCACCGCGTCGGTGATGTGCGCGGCGTCGTTGTAGCCGATCACCACGACCGTCACCGCACGCTGTTCGCTCGTCGTCATGTCCCAGACACTACAGCGGCGTCGGGGCTCCCCCCGGACAGAGCCTGGGGGAAGCCTCGTTTGCGGGCGGTGGTGGGCGACGGGCGGGAACGACACAGGTGGGCGCCGGTCCCCCGGTGAAGGGACCGGCGCCCACCGTGCGGCTCCCGGAGTGGTCTGTGGGTCAGCTGGGGTACACGTGCATGCCGGGAATGGTCAGCGTGCCGCCGAACTGTCCGGCCTGGACGACCGTGCAGTTGCTGAAGATCGCCAGCGGGATGTTGAGCGGCGGCGGGGACTTCGGGCTGAAGGTGACGGGGATCAGCCCGAAGAGATCGCCGCTGATCGACTCGGTGTACATGGTCACCGTGCCGTTGCGCATGGTCGACGTACTGCCGTCGCGGGCCTGCACGTTCCAGTGCGTGCCGGGCTGCTCCCCCTGCGTGATCTGGTGGAGGTTCTTGATGTCCACCCCCGCGCTGGCGGTGAACTTCAGGACGTCCTTGACGGTGCCGTTCGCCGTCTTGACCTTGACGATGCCGTGGTAGTCCAGGCCCTTGAGGGTCAGCAGGTCCGTCTTGAGGATCCACGGCTGGTTGGGCAGCAGCGACGGCGTCTGCTCAAGTCCGGCGTCCGCCAGCGCCTTGGCGTTGTACGTCGGGCACGGGAACGGCTGCGGGCCGGTGGACGAGGGCGACGGGGCGGTGGACGGGGTGTCCGACGGGGTCGCGGTGGGCGCCGCGGACTTCGCCGCCTTGACGGCACCGGCCACGGTGTTGTTGACCGCGCCTGTGGCGCCCTGGGCCGCCGATCCCGCCGCGCTCGCCGGGGCACCGGCCGTCGGGCTGCTGGTCGGCGTGGGCGTGGCGCTGGGGGTCGGCGAGGCGCTGGGCGTCGCGCCGGTCGTGGAGCCACCACCGAGCAGGCCCTTGAGCGTGTTGCCCAGGCCCAGCGGGTCCAGGGGGTTGTTCGACTGGGCGGGCGACGGCGTCGCACTGGCCGAGGCGTGCGGCGTGCCGCTGCCCGACGCCGTGGTGTGCGAGGCACTGCTCGGCGTCGAAGTGGCCTTGCTCTGGCCGGAGTTGGACGTGTCCGTCTTCGCCGGGGAGGGTGTGCTCGCGGTCGGCGAGGGTGTGGCCGACGGCGACGCGGACGGTGACGCGGACGGCGAGTTGGACGGCGAGGGGCTGTCGGACTGGCTGACGCAGTGGTCACCGCTGAACGGGTTCTTCGGCAGTTCGTCAGCCTGTGCCAGGCGCGGCGTCAGCCCCATGCCCATCAGTACGGCGGTCGGCATCGCGGCCAGCGCGATCGCCTTGCCGACGGGGGCCCGGGTCAGCAGCGACCTGCGCGGGGCGGCGTGCTTCGGTCCGGTTGTGGCCCGGGGGGCGCCGCCCGCGTTCTCGGGTTGAGCCTCATCACCCCGCACGGTGCCTCCTCGTCGACTCGTCGTCCACCCCGCTGCCGGAGAGCACCGGCCCGGCGATGACAGGTTCGGGGTCGTCGCCCGCGGCGGGCTGGGTCGGCGGGGCGCCGGGCGCCCACGAGACGGACAGGCCGCCGCCGATCAGGGCGAGCAGGAAGCCGACCATGAAGCCGCCGAAGTTGGAGACCACGAGCGACACCAGGGCCAGCAGGATGGCGGCCACCCCGGCGAAGACCCGGGCGGTCGACTGGAACCACATGGTGAAGCCCAGCACCACCAGCAGCACGCCGATGATCAGCGAGCCGGACCCGGCGGTGGTGGCCATGCGAACGGTCAACTGACCGAGGGTGAGGTTGGCATAGGGGAAGTACATGATCGGCAGTCCGCCCAGCAGCGTCAGCAGCCCCGCCCAGAACGGGCGGTGGCCACGCCACGTACGGAAGGACCGGCGCCAACTGCCGATTCGGTCACGCGGTCCTAGCGACTCGGCGCTCATTGAAAACAGCTCCCTGCGACCGGCGATCGGTGGTTCGTTGTGGGTTGGCCGAGCGAGGGACAGCGAACCGTCCCCCACTCGTCCTACTCAGATGGGAGTGCTCAGTAGCACTCTTGCTTGCCCGTGAGCAGACGCAGGGACAGACCATTGAGCTTGAAGGTGCCCGCGCTGGTGGCCCAAGCGGTCTGCTTGACTCCGGTCAACAGGGCGTGGTCGGCCTCCTGGGCGAAGCCGCCCGGGTCCGCGTGCTCGCCGCCGCCCTTCATGCCGGGACCCTTGTTGCTGTCCCCGGCGGCGACGCCGATGTTGATGTTGTCGAACTGGGCGTCGGCGTTGAGCTGGTCCAGGTCGATGTAGATGTTCTTGGCCTCGACCGGGGTTCCGGTTCCGCCCGCCTGGAGCCTCATGGTCACGTTGCCGACCAACGGCACCGGCATGACCACGGACTGGCACATGTTGGTGATCTTGGCGTCCTTGAACGCCGAGACCGCCACCGGGATGTTCTTTCCACCGTGCTGGACGTCGTAGGCGCCGTACTGCAAGAAGCCCGTACCGTCGAGCTTGTCAGCGGTGACCTTGAAATCCTGGCCGGAGACACTGAACGACGCGGCGAGCGCGCCCTGTGCCAGGGCGACGCCGATCGCGGCCGTGGCCGCGACACTCGGCACCATGACGACGGCGAACCGCTTCCATCTGGTCCCGCCACGAGTCGGCTCTGACTCCATGACATTCCTCCTTCTCGGACGTACATCTCCGGTCCGGACTCGGGATCCGAACCTGGGATGGGAGAAGTGCTACGTCCTCGGGAAGGAGAGCGCCGACATCGGCGGCCGTCGTGTGCAGGTGGACGGCGGGTCCGAACTACCGGCGATCACCCCCGAGCGACAACCACTGGCCACGCTCTCGCGCAACCTGCTGGACAGGCCCTGCCCACGTGGGGCGGGGACCCCCCTGTCCAAGAGCGGCGGCGGTCACCGCGCGCCCTGCTCGGTGGGGAATCCTTCTCCCGCACACCGGCCGGCTTGCCGGGCTTGGGGGAACGGACCGAGCGTGGGGCCGATCGTGGTCCATTCGGGGCTTAGGCACAAGGCCTTTCATTACTAGCGAGTAACGCCGAGATAACCTCTGTGCGACCGGGCAGCCTACAGCGAACACGCAGAGTGTTCGAGGCGCGGTCCGCCGAGCCCGACATGACAGGGCATAGCTGGACAGAAAAAGTCGCTTGACTTACTAGAGGTAACGGCAGTCGCCTTTCATCAAGATTTGATAAAGGCGACTGCCGGGGGCAACTTTCCGCCGCGCCGCGGTGGCGCGGGGTACCCGGGCGTTGACGCCCGGTCATCGGCCTTCCGACGTCCGGTCAGAAGAGCACGCGGGCAAGCGCGGTGCGCGCCGAGATCACCCTCGGGTCCTCCGCGCCGACGACCTCGAACAGTTCGAGCAGATGGACCCGGGCACGCTCGCGGTCCTCGCCCACGGTGCGCCTGACGGTCTCGACCAACCGCCCGAAGGCGTCCTCGACATGGCCGCCGACCAGGTCGAGGTCGGCCGCCGCGATCTGGGCGGTCGGGTCGCCGGGATTCTCCGCCGCCGCCTTGCGCACCGTCTGCTGGTCGGCGCCCTGCACCCGCTGGAGCAACTCGGCCTGCGCCAGCGCCAGCTTGGCCTCGATGTTGCCCGGTTCGTCGGACAGCACGTTCTTGTACGCCTGGACCGCGCCGGCGAGGTCACCGCGGTCCAGCGCCTCGTGCCCGGCGGCCAGCGCCGGATCCATCGGCGGCTCCTGCTCGGCGGCGGGGGCACCGCCCTCGACCGTGATGCCGGTGATGCCGAAGCGCTGTTCGGCCACCGCGATCAGCTGGTCGAACACCTCGCGGACCTGCGCCTCCGGGGCCGCGCCCTGGAACAGCGGCATCATCTGGCCGCCGATCACCGCGAAGACCGCGGGGATGCCGCTGACGCCGAACTGCTGGAAGAGGAGCTGGTTGGCGTCGACGTCGATCTTGGCGAGCAGGATCCGGCCCGCGTAGGACTCGGTGAGCCGCTCCAGCAGGGGGCCGAGTTGCTTGCAGGGCTCGCACCACTCGGCCCAGAAGTCGATGACCACCGGGACCTCGGTGGAGCGCTGGAGCACCTCGCGCTCGAAGGTCGCCTCGGTGACGTCGATCACCAACTGGGAGGGGGCGGCACCCTGATCACCGCGGGCGGCCTGCTGCCGGCGGGCCTGCTCCGCCTTCTGCTTGGCCTCACCGGCCGCCTTCACCGCGGCGAGGTCGACCACGCCGCTCATGGACATGTTCCGTGGCTGCATGAGGCCAATCCTCCCCCCTCGCCGGGACAAGCGTGAACAGCCCCTGGATACCCCACCGGAATGCGGGATATCCGTAAACCGCTCACGCCATTCGTTTTGTCCGCGGTCCGTGCCGGTACGCACCGCGTGGTGCGCGGATCCCCACCCGCGCGCGTGGCTGTCGCTCTTTCGCTACGGGTCGTAGCGTAACTGGCGGGTGCCCCCGGATCGCAAGCGGTGACCGTGACTTTCACGTGATCTCCCTCACTGTCTACTTGGCGGTAGGGTCCGATGGGTGACCAGAACCGGACGCCCGCGCAGCGCTGAGACGGATCTGGCGATCCTGGAGGCGACCCGCGCCGCGCTGGTGGAGCTGGGTTGGGGCAAGCTCACGATGGGCGATGTCGCGACGCGCGCCGGGGTCGCCAAGACCACGCTGTACCGACGCTGGGCCAACAAGAACGAGCTGGTGGTGGACGCCGTCGCGGTGCTCTTCGACGAACTCCAACTGCCGGACAGGGGAAGCCTGCTGGCGGACGTGGAGGGCGTCGTGATGGAGTTCGCCGAACTGCTGGAGCGGCCGGAGACCAAGACGGCGCTGATGGCGGTGGTCGCCGAGTCCACGCACGACGACGCGCTGCGGATGCGGATCCGTGAGGCGATCGTGGACCGGCAGAAGCGGCTGGTCGTACTCGGCCGCCAGCGGGCCCAGGCCCGCGGCGAACTGCCGCCGGACCTACCGCCCGACGGCTGCGCGGGCGATCCGCTCGCCGAGCAGGCCGCCGCGCGCAACGCTGACCTGATCTTCGACGTGATCGCCGGAGCGGTCGTGCACCGCATCCTGGTCAGCGGCGAGCGCATCGACTTCGCCTGGGCGCGGATGTTCTCCGCCCTGCTCGTCGGCGGCCTCCCGGCCGCGATGGCGGTCGCGGCGCGGTAGCGCCTGCGGTGCCGCCCGCGGCGGGCGAATTCCGGCTGGGTTGCGGTCGGTTCGGCACCGCCGGACCGCGTTGACGTGGTTGCTCGCCGTCGCGGCGGACAGGGGTTCACCTCTGCGACGGCGGCACCCAGCCGGGGGTTGGGGGGCGGAGCCCCCCCAAGAACGTCCCGCCGCAGCGGCGGGCAACCACGACGTCGGAGTCCGGCGGTGCCGAACCAACCGCAATCCCGGTCAAGTCCCACGCGCTAGAACCGGGCCGGTTCCGTGTAGTCGCCCCACAGGTCGCGCAGGGCGCCGCAGATCTCGCCCAGGGTCGCCTCGGCACGGACCGCGTCCAGCATGGGCGCGATCATGTTCCCGTCCCCGCGCGCCGCGTCCACCATCCCCGCCAGCGCGGCCGTCACCGCCGCGTCGTCACGCGCCGCCTTGCGGGCCGCCAGCACGCGGACCTGCTCGCGCTCCACCTCGTGGCTGACCCGCAGGATCTCCAGGTCGCCGGTGACCGAGCCGGTGTGGCAGTTGACGCCCACCACCCGCTTGTCGCCCTTCTCCAGGGCCTGCTGGTACTGGAAGGCGGACTCGGCGATCTCGCCGGTGAAGTAGCCGTCCTCGATGCCGCGCAGGATGCCGGAGGTGATCGGCCCGACGGGGTGCTCCCCGGTGGGCACGGCGCGGGCGCCGAGTTCCCTGATCTTGTCGAAGATCCGTTCCGCGTCGGCCTCGATGCGGTCGGTCAGCGCCTCGACGTACCACGAACCGCCCAGCGGATCCGCCACGTTGGCGACGCCGGTCTCCTCCATCAGCACCTGCTGGGTGCGCAGCGCGATCTCCGCGGCCTGTTCGCTGGGCAGCGCCAGCGTCTCGTCCAGGGCGTTGGTGTGCAGCGAGTTGGTGCCGCCGAGTACCGCGGCGAGCGCCTCCACCGCGGTGCGCACCACGTTGTTGTACGGCTGCTGCGCGGTCAGCGAGACGCCTGCCGTCTGGGTGTGGAACCGCAGCCACTGCGCCTTGTCGGACGTGGCCCCGTACACGTCGCGCATCCAGCGGGCCCAGATGCGGCGCGCCGCGCGGAACTTGGCGATCTCCTCGAAGAAGTCGACGTGCGCGTCGAAGAAGAACGACAGGCCGGGCGCGAACATGTTCACGTCCAGGCCCCGGGACAGGCCGAGTTCGACGTAGCCGAACCCGTCGGCCAGGGTGTAGGCCAGTTCCTGCGCGGCCGTGGCCCCGGCCTCGCGGATGTGGTAGCCGGAGACCGACAGCGGCTTGTACGCGGGGATACCGGCCGCGCAGTGCTCCATCAGGTCGCCGATCAGCCGCAGGTGCGGCTCGGGCGCGAACAGCCACTCCTTCTGGGCGATGTACTCCTTGAAGATGTCCGTCTGGAGCGTGCCGTTGAGGATCGCCGGGTCGACGCCCTGGCGCTCGGCGGCGACCAGGTACATGCAGAAGACCGGCACGGCGGGACCGCTGATGGTCATGGAGGTGGTGACGTCGCCGAGCGGGATGTCCCGGAAGAGGACCTCCATGTCGGCGGCGGAGTCGATGGCCACCCCGCAGTGCCCGACCTCGCCCAGCGAGCGGGGGTCGTCGGAGTCGCGGCCCATCAGCGTGGGCATGTCGAACGCCACGGACAGCCCGCCGCCACCGGCGGCCAGGATCATCTTGTAGCGCTCGTTGGTCTGCTCGGCGTTGCCGAAGCCCGCGAACTGGCGGATGGTCCAGGTGCGCCCGCGGTAGCCGGTAGGGTGCAGGCCCCGGGTGAACGGGTACTCACCGGGCCAGCCGATCCGTTCGAAGCCGGGCACCACGGCTCCCGGCGGCGGGCCGTACACAGGATCCACCTGGTCCCCGGACAGCGTGCTGAAGTCGGCCACACGCTTGTTGGCCTGGTCGTACCGGGCCTGCCAGCGACGGCGGCCCTCCGCAATGGCTTCGGCGTCCATGAGACAAATTTACTTGGACGTCCTACTAATTGTCGATGGCTGAGCGCTCCCTGCCCCGCAGGGAGCGTCGCTCAGGCGTTGGCCAGCTCCGCGGCCTCGGTGAACCGCGGCTCCAGCTCCCGGGTGATCCGCCGCTCGACGAAGAACGCGGCGGTCGGAATGGTCCCGGCCAGCAGCATCCACAGCAGCTTGCCGAACGGCATCTTCGCCTTGCTGCCCAGGTCGAAGGCGAGCACCAGGTAGAGCACGTAGAGCCAGCCGTGCGCGATGCCGACGACGGTGACGAACGCGGTCGCACCGTTGACGTCCAGCAGGTACTTGGCGATGCAGCCGATCGTCAGCAGGATCAGAAGGACACCGGTCACATACGCCATCACGCGGTACCGGTTCAGGACACTCCGCTTCATGACAGTCGAGCGTACGCGGCCCGGTCGGCGATCTTCGCGCCAGGTACGCCGGGCGGGGTCACTCCTCGGTGAAGTCGCCCGCCGCTATCCGCAGCGGCCGCAGCAGCGTGAAGATCTCCGCGCACCGCTGGGGGTCGTACGTGCCGAGCCCGAAGTCCATCGCCATCAGGTCGCGGGTGGCGGCCTCCACCACCTCGCGGCCCTTGTCGGTGATGGAGGCGAGCGTGCCGCGCCCGTCGTTGGGGTTGGGCCGTTTGTCGACCAGGCCGGAGCGCACCAGCCGGTCCACGGTGTTGGTGACCGAGGTGGGATGCACCATCAACCGCTCGCCGATCTTGGACATGGGCAGTTCCCCGGCCTTGCTGAAGGTGAGCAGCACCAGGGCCTCGTAACGGGCGAAGGTCAGCCCGTACGGCTTGACGACCGCGTCGACCTGGCCGAGCAGGATCTGCTGGGCGCGCATGATCGAGGTGATGGCGGCCATGGAGGGCACGTCGCCCCAGCGGTGCCGCCACAGTTCGTCGGCGCGCGCGATGGGGTCGAAGGGCAGGCTCAACGGCTTTGACACGCTCAGGAGCCTACCCGGCGGTCACATGCCGGGCGGCTGCGTTCCGCGATCCGGACCGGCGGCTAGTCCGCGGCGAGATGCCGCTCCACGGTCGCCACCTTGCCGGTGAGGGCGTCGGTCACGCCCGGCCGGATGTCGGCCTTGAGCACCAGCGAGACGCGGGGGGCGCGGGCCTCCACGGCGGCGACGGCGCGCCTGACCACGTCCATCACCTGGTCCCAGTCGCCTTCCACCGAGGTGAACATCGCGTCGGTGCGGTTCGGCAGCCCGGACTCGCGCACCACCCGCACCGCGTCAGCCACGTACTCCCCCACGTCCTCGCCGACGCCGAGCGGGGTGACGGAGAACGCGACGATCATGCGTTGACCACGCCCTCCTTGCGGGCCCTGGCCGCGATCACGCCGGCCGCCTCCTCCTTCTTGATCATGCGGTCACCGAAGAAGCCGCCGGTCGGAAGGATCGAGAGCAGGAAGAACAGGCCGACCCGGCCCTTGGACCACTTGGCCTTGCTCCACACGTCGGCGAGCAGCACCAGGTAGATGATGAACAGCACGCCGTGGATCATGCCCAGGGGGAACACCAGGGTCTCGAAGCCGATCAGCAGCTTCAGCCCGGTGCCCAGGAGCAGCAGCGCGAGGAAGGAGATGGCCTCGGCGATCGAGATGATGGCCAGTCGGCGCAGGGCGGCAGCGGTCTTCACGTCCACGAGGTACCTCGTCTGGAAGCTGGGGCGGTCCGGTCGATCTTGTGAATCGGGGTTCCCCGTGCCGAAGGCCAGGGGCGCACAAGCTCAGCCATTGTCGCAGTCCGGCACCAGAACCCCGGCACGGGGTCGGGCTGTCGGTGGGCCCCACTAGCATCGTGGCGTCAAGTGATCTACGGACCACGGGGGACGACCCGGATGAAGCTCGACTGGAACCGCCGCACCTGCGCCCGGCGCGGCCACATCACCTACGCACCGGACGACGGCGCGCTGCGCGAGCGGCTGCGGGCGAGGACGGCGGCCGGTGAGGCCTGGCGCTGCCTGCGCTGCGGCGACTTCGCGCTGGGCGCTCCGCACGGCTCGGGCCCGGCGGAGCACGCACCGCTGGTGCCGCGCGGACGGGCGCTGCGGGACCTGTTCATCCTGCGGCTGCTGGCGTTCGAGCGGGCGGTGCGCGGGGTGTTCATCGTGCTGGCCGCGGCGGCGGTGTGGAAGTTCAGCAACTCCCAGACGGCGGTACGCCAGTTCTTCGAGCAGAACCTGACCGTCTTCCGGCCGGTCGCCCAGCACTTCGGTTACGACATCGACCACTCCCCCGTGGTCGACACCATCCGCAAGACCTTCGACTACAAGCACTCCACGCTGCTCATCGTGGCGGCGGCGCTGCTGACCTACGCGCTGATCGAACTGGTCGAGGGCGTCGGGCTGTGGTTCGCCAAGCGCTGGGCGGAGTATCTGACGGTGGTGGCCACCGCCGCGTTCCTGCCGCTGGAGATCTACGAGTTGAGCGAGAAGGTCAGCGGGCTGAAGATCGCCACCTTGCTGATCAACGTCCTCGCGGTGGTCTACATCGCCGTGGCCAAGCGGCTGTTCGGGCTGCGCGGCGGCGCCAGGGCGTTCGAGGCGGAGCGGCGCGGCGCCTCGCTGCTGGAGGTCGAGCACGCCGCGAACGCGGAGGCCGGGCCGGGTGCGGCGGGCGCACAGGGCGCGGCGATGGCTTGATCGCAATGGTCCGGACCCGCCGGAACGGCTTCGGATTGTAAGGAGTAGCCTGCGGAGTGTAACGTCGAACAGTTGTCGGCATGATCACTCTCACCACCACGACATTTATTCAATATTCAACTTAATTGGGTAGACTGGACGCTATGGAGACCGAGAACGGCGCCCGCTGGCTCAGCGACGAGGAGCAGCGCACCTGGCGCACCCACCTTGAGGTGTCGCGGCTGCTCACGTACCAGCTCGAACGGGATCTGCAGCCATTCGGCCTGACCTACAACGACTACGAGATCCTGGTCAACCTCTCCGAGGCCGAGGACCACCAGATGCGGATGAGCGATCTGGCTCGCGCCACGCTCCAGTCCAAGAGCCGCCTGTCGCACCAGATCACCCGGATGGAGAACGCCGGGCTGGTACGGCGGGAGAACTGCGAGTCCGACCGGCGCGGGCTGTTCGCGGTGCTCACCGACTACGGGTGGGAGACGATGAAGCGGGTCGCGCCGCACCATGTCGCCGCGGTGCGGGAGCACTTCATCGACCTGCTGTCGCCGCAGGGACTGGAGTCCCTGCAGGAGGCGCTGGAGCCGGTCGCCAAGCACCTGCGGGCCTCGCGTGGGCGGGCGTAGGACTCTCTTCCCGCCCGCCCACCCGTTCGCCGTAGGTCTTTGCTTGCCGTAGCGCACAGGGGATACGGGCCCAGGTCGGCGGCTGCGCTGCGAGTGCGAGGGTTGGCGACCGCCTCTCTGCCCGGGCAAGGCGACGGGCCGGGGCCGGAGGCCCCGGCCCCGGCCGCTACGACCCGTTCGTCAGGCCCTCGACCAGTTCGTCGGCCGCCGTGTAGGGGTCCGTCTCCCCGGTGACGATCCGCTCGGCCAGCGCGTCCAGACGGCGGTCGCCGTGCAGGTCACCGATGCGCTGCCGCAGCGCGGTCACCGCGATGTGCTCGACCTCCAGGGCCGCACGGTGGCGTCGCCGGTCCGCCAGGACGCCCCGCTCCTCCATCCAGGCACGGTGCTTCTCCAGTGCCTCGACCACCTCGTCGACGCCCTCGCCGCGGGCCGCCACCGTCTTGACGATCGGCGGCCGCCAGTCGCCTGGGCCACGCGCCTCGCCCAGGCCCAGCATGTGGTTCAGCTCGCGGGCCGTCGCGTCCGCGCCCTCCCGGTCGGCCTTGTTGACCACGTAGACGTCGCCGATCTCCAGGATCCCGGCCTTGGCCGCCTGGATCCCGTCACCCATCCCCGGTGCCAGCAGCACCACGGAGGTGTCGGCCTGGGCGGCGATCTCCACCTCGGACTGGCCCACGCCGACGGTCTCCACCAGGATCACCTCACAGCCCGCCGCGTCCAGCACCCGGATGGCCTGCGGCGCCGCCCAGGCCAGCCCGCCGAGGTGGCCGCGGGTGGCCATGGACCGGATGTAGACACCCGGATCCGAGGCGTGCTCCGACATCCGCACCCGGTCCCCCAGCAGCGCACCGCCGGAGAACGGCGAGGACGGGTCGACCGCGAGCACGCCGACCCGCTTGCCGCGCTTGCGGTACGCGGTCACCAGCGCCGACGTCGAGGTCGACTTGCCGACGCCCGGCGACCCGGTGAGCCCGACCACGTACGCGCCGCCGGTCAGCGGCGCGAGCGCCGCCATCACCTCGCGCAGCTGCGGCGACGCCCCCTCCACCAGTGAGATCAGCCGCGCCACGGCGCGGGGCTTGCCGGCGCGCGCCTGCTCGACCAGCGTGGGGACGTCCGCCATCGGTGCTCCGTTCGGTGGAAGGGACTGGCCGCTTACTTGCCCGGTACGTGGATGATCAGCGCGTCGCCCTGACCACCGCCGCCGCACAGCGCCGCGGCGCCGGTGCCGCCGCCGCGCCGCTTGAGCTCCAGCGCGAGGTGCAGCACCAGTCGGGCGCCGGACATCCCGATCGGGTGCCCCAGCGCGATGGCACCACCGTTGACGTTCACCTTTTCGACGGAAACGCCGAGGTCCTTCATTGACTGCACGGCGACCGCCGCGAACGCCTCGTTGATCTCGATCAGGTCGAGGTCGTCAACCGTCAGACCGGCCTTGGTCAGCGCGTGCTTGATCGCGTTGGACGGCTGCGACTGCAGCGAGTTGTCCGGGCCCGCCACGTTGCCGTGCGCACCGATCTCGGCGATCCACTCCAGGCCCAGCTCCTGCGCCTTGGCCTTGCTCATCACCACCACGGCGGCGGCGCCGTCGGAGATCTGCGAGGCCGAACCGGCGGTGATGGTGCCGTCCTTGCGGAACGCCGGGCGCAGCTTGCCCAGCGACTCGGCAGTGGTCTCCGCGCGAATGCCCTCGTCCTTGCTGAAGACGACCGGCTCGCCCTTGCGCTGCGGGATCTCCACCGGAGTTATCTCCGCCTCGAACAGGCCGTTCTTCTGCGCGGCGGCGGCCCGCTGGTGGGACAGCGCGGCGATCTCGTCCTGCTCGGCGCGGCCGATGCCCAGCCGGGTGTTGTGCTTCTCGGTGGACTCGCCCATCGGGATGTTCTCCCACGGGTCGGTCAGACCGTCGTACGCCATCGCGTCGAGCATCTCGATCGCGCCGTACTTGAAGCCCTCCCGGGACTTGGGCAGCAGGTGCGGCGCGTTGGTCATCGACTCCTGGCCGCCGGCGACCACGATGTCGAACTCGCCTGCGCGGATGAGCTGGTCGGCCAGGGCGATGGCGTCCAGGCCGGAGAGGCAGACCTTGTTGATGGTGAGCGCGGGAACGCTCATCGGGATACCGGCGTGTACCGCGGCCTGCCGGGCCGGGATCTGGCCCGCACCGGCCTGGAGCACCTGGCCCATGATCACGTACTCGACCTGGTCGCCGCCGATGCCCGCCCGGTCCAGCGCGGCCTTGATCGCCAGACCGCCGAGGTCCGAGGCGGAGAAGCTGCGCAGGGACCCGAGGAGGCGGCCCATGGGTGTCCGCGCACCGGCGACGATCACGGACGTACCTGACTGGCTGGTCATGGCGCTGACCCCTTTGCGGTGGGGAGTTAACGAGGGTTAAGGCCAATGTACTTACGGGTAGGACGCCGGTCACCGGCGACAAGGTGTGATCGCGCGCACGTTGCGTGATCGTGCGTGTGAGCGGTGCACTGGTGGCATGCTGACGCGCATCGACCACATCGGGATCGCCTGCTTCGACCTGGACAAGACCGTCGAGTTCTACCGTGCCACGTACGGCTTCGAGGTGTTCCACAGCGAGGTCAACGAGGAGCAGGGCGTCCGCGAGGCCATGTTGAAGATCAACGAGACCTCGGACGGCGGCGCCTCCTACCTCCAGTTGCTGGAACCCACCCGCGAGGACTCCGCGGTCGGCAAGTGGCTGGCCAAGAACGGCGAGGGAGTCCACCACATCGCCTTCGGCACCGCGGACGTAGATGAGGATGCCAGGGATATCCGCAACAAGGGCGTCCGCGTCCTCTATGATCAGCCGCGCACCGGATCCATGGGCTCCAGGATCACGTTCCTGCACCCCAAGGACTGCCACGGGGTGCTCACCGAACTGGTGACGGCCGCCGACACCCCCGCCGACGATCACTGACCGGTCGGGCTCCGACCTGGTTCGCTGACCGGGAGGGTCCCGCCCCGGTACTGTGTCCCCCGGGGCTGGGCGCCGGGGGACGGGCCCGGACTGCGGTGAAGATCTGACACCATTCTCCTGAATGGCTATGTTCACCGGAAAGCTCACCCGGTTGGCGGGTGGGCAGTCCAGGAGACGGATGGGACCGCGGAGTGCGGGGCTACGACCGCTACGAGGCTGACGACCACCTCTCGCAGTTCGAGGCCGAGATGGAGCGGCTGAGGACGGAGCGGGACAAGGCCGTCGACCACGCAGACGATCTCGGCTACCAGGTCGAGGTGCTGCGCGCCAAGCTGCACGAGGCGCGGCGTCAGCTTGCCCAGCCGCGGGCGTACGACAACGTCAGCCATCAGGCCGAGCAACTGCTGCGCAACGCGCAGATCCAGGCCGACCAGCTGCGCGCGGACGCCGAGCGCGAGCTGCGCGAGGCACGGGCCAACACCCAGCGGATGCTCCAGGAGCAGGCCGAGCGCCAGTCCCAGCTGGAAGCGGAGTGGCACGCGGAGGCGGTCGCCCGGCGCCGCCGCCTGGACGAGGAACTCGCCGAGCGCCGCAGCACCGTAGAGACGCACGTCAACGAAAACGTGGCGTGGGCCGAGCAGTTGCGGGCCCGTAGCGAGGCGCAGGCCCGGCGGCTGATGGACGAGTCGCGCGCCGAGGCCGAGGCGGCGCTGGCCGCCGCCCGCGCGGAGGCGACCCGGCTGACCCAACAGGCCCGTGAACGGCTGGAGTCCGCGGCCTCCGAGGCCCGCACCGAGGCCGAGGCGATCTTGCGCCGGGCCCGTACCGACGCCGAGCGGCTGCTGACCGCCGCCGGGACGCAGGCCCAGGAAGCCACCGACCACGCCGAGCAGTTGCGCACCGGAGCGCGTGCCGAGGCCGACGAGGCGCGCCGCGAGGCCGCCGAGCTGAACCAGCGGGCCGAGCAGGCGCTGGCCGAGGCGGACCGGGCGCTGCGCGAGGCGCGCGCCGAGGCCGAACGGCTGCGCTCCGAGGCCGAGGAGGCGGCCACCAAGCGGCTGTCCGACACCGAGGCGGACAACGAGCAGCGCACCCGTACCGCGCGCGCCCAGGTCGCCCGGCTGGTCGCCGAGGCCACCAAGGAGGCCGAGGCGCTCAAGGCGGAGGCCGAGCAACTGCGCGACGACGCACGGGCGCAGGCCGAGCGCGCGGTCGCCGAGGCGCAGGAGGAGGCCCGTTCGGCGGCGGCCGAGGAGGCCACCGAGCGGCTGGCCAAGGCGGCCCGCAGCGCCGAGGAGATCCTCGCCAAGGCCTCCCAGGACGCCGAGACCACCACCAGGGCGGCGGCCGAGGAGGCCGAGCGGATCAGGCGCGAGGCGACCGCCGAGGCCGAACGGCGGCGCGCCGAGGCCGAGGAGGCCGCCGAGCAGCTCAGGGGCGCGGCAAAGGACGACACCAAGGAATACCGCGCCAAGACCGTCGAGTTGCAGGAGGAGGCCCGCCGACTGCGCGGCGAGGCCGAGCAGTTGCGCGCCGAGGCGGTCGCCGAGGGCGAGCGGATCCGCGGCGAGGCGCGCCGCGAGGCGCTCCAGCAGATCGAGGAGGCGGCCGGTACCGCCGAGGAACTGCTCACCAAGGCCCGTAGCGACGCTGACGAGTTGCGCCAGGGCGCGGCGGCCGACTCCGAGCGGGTGCGTACCGAGGCCGTTGAGCGCGCCGCGACGCTGCGCCGCCAGGCCGAGGAGTTGCTGGAGCGGGCCCGCGGCGAGGCCGAGGAGCTGCGCGCCGAGGCCGAGCAGGCGGCCGACCAGGTCAAGGACGACGCCGAGCGGGCCGCGGTGCGGATGCGCGAGGACGCCGAGGAGGCCGCCCGCCGCCTGCACGAGGAGGCCGCCGAGGACCTCGATCGGCAACGCGAGGAGCTACGGCAGCGGTTGGCGGCGGCCGAGGAGACCGTGCGCACCGCGGCGGACGAGGCGGACGCGCTGCGCCGCGAGGCGGCCGAGGAGGCCGAGCGGCTGCGGTCCGAAGCGGCCGAGCGGGCGCGGGCGTTGACCGCGGAGGCCGAGGAGGAGGCCGACCGGCTGCGCACCGAGGCGGCGGCGGACGCCTCCCAGGCGCGCGCCGAGGGCGAGGCGGTCGCGGTACGGCTGCGTGGTGAAGCCACCGCCGAGGCCGAGGAGTTGCGGGCCCAGGCGCGCGAGGCGGCCGACCGGCTGCGCACCGAGGCGGCGGCAGCCGCGGAGCGTACCGGCGCCGAGGCGGCCGAGGCGTTGGCGGCGGCCCGCGAGGAGGCGGCCAGGCGGCGCCGGGAGGCCGAGGAACTGCTGGCCGACGCGCGCGCCGAGGCCGAGCAGGAGCGCGGCCAGGCCCGCGAGCAGAGCGAGGAGCTGCTGGCCGCCGCCCGCAAGCGGGTGGAGGACGCGGACGCGGAGGCCGAACGGCTGGTCGCCGAGGCGGAGCAGCGCGCCACCGAGCTGGTGGCGGCGGCCGAGCAGACCGCCCAGCAGGTGCGCGACTCGGTGGCCGGGCTGCACGAACAGGCCGAGGAGGAGATCGCCGGGCTGCGTTCGGCGGCCGAGCACGCGGCGGAGCGGCTGCGCGAGGAGGCCCGCGAGGACGCCGACCGGCTGCACTCGGAGGCCAACGCCGAGCGGGAGCGGGCCGGTTCGGACGCGGTGCGCATCCGTCAGGAGGCGAACGACGAGGCCGAGGCAGCCAGGGCGCTGGCCGAACGCACGGTCGCCGAGGCGCTCGCGGAGGCGGAGCGGATCCGCGACGAGGCGCGGGACGACGCCAACCGCAAGCGCAGCGAAGCCGCCCAGCAGGCCGACGAGTTGGTCTCCGGCGCCGCCACCGAGGCGGAGCGGCTGCACGCCGAGGCCGAGGAGCGGGTGGCGCGCGCGGAACGGGACGCCGAGCGGATCACCATCGAGGCGGAGAGGCTGCGCCAGTCGGCCGAGGAGTACGCCGAGCAGACCCGCGCCGAGACCGAGCGGATGGCCGCCGCGGCGGCGGCCGAGACCGAGCGCATCGTCGACGAGGCCCGCGACGACGCCAACCGCAAGCGCAGCGAAGCCGCCCAGCAGGCCGACGAGTTGATCGGCGAGGCGACCACCGAGGCCGAGCGGGTCACCGCCGAGGCGCAGGAGGCGGCGGTACGCACCGCCGCCACCGCGGAGGAGCAGGCGGACGCGATGGTCGGCGCCGCCCGCGCCGAGGCCGAACGCCTCGTCACCGAGGCGCGCGGCGAGGCCAACGGCATCGTGGAGCGGTCCCGTGCCGACGCCGACACGCTGCTGGCCGAGGCCCGCCGGGACGCCACCTCGATCCGGGAGCGGGCCGACGAACTGCGCACCCGGGTGGAGGCGGAGGTCGAGGAACTGCACGAGCGGGCCCGCAAGGAGTCCGCGGAGGCGATGAAGTCGGCGGGTGAGCGGGTCGACAAGCTGGTGGCCGCGGCCACCGAGCAGTTGACCGAGGCCGAGGAGAAGGCCCGCAAGCTGGTCGCGGACGCCGAGCAGGCGGCCGAGGAACTGTCGACGGAGGCGAACTCCGAGGCGAGCAAGGTCCGCATCGCGGCGGTGAAGAAGGCCGAGGGGCTGATCAAGGAAGCCGGTCAGAAGAAGACCGAGGCGGAGCGGACCGCGGAACGCACGATCGCCGAGGCACGGGCCGAGGCGGAGCGTATCGTCGCCGAGGGCCGTCGCGAACTCGATGTCCTCAAGCGTCGCCGCGAGGACATCAACGCGGAGATCTCCCGAGTTCAGGATGTGTTGGAGGCGCTGGAGTCGTTCGAGGGAACGTCGTCCTCAGGAGGCAAGAAGTCGGGTGACCGCAGGGACGGACCCAGCGTGGTGAAGGCAGGCGCTGGCGCTGGAGTCACTCGTTCGAGTGGCAAGCGCTCCGATGACCCGCCACTCGATTGAGCGGACATTTTCCAGATCCCTAGCGCAATGACTCGATGACACGCCGTTTCCACCCCTAGGATTCCCTCCATCACCTCACCGGCCTGAATTGACAGGAACCCCATGAGCGACACTTCCTCCCCCTTCGGCTTCGAGCTCGTGCGGCGTGGTTACGACCGCGGACAGGTGGACGACCGCATCACGAAGCTCGTCGCCGACCGAGACAGTGCACTGGCCCGGATCAGCGCGCTGGAGAAGCGCATCGAGGAGCTGCACCTCGAAACCCAGAACGCGCAGGCCCAGATCAATGACGCGGAACCGTCGTACGCCGGTCTTGGCGCTCGCGTAGAGAAGATCCTCCGGCTCGCCGAGGAGGAGGCCAAGGACCTGCGCGAGGAGGCCCGTCGCGCCGCCGAGCAGCACCGCGAGTTGGCGGAGGGGGCCGCCAACCAGGTGCGCGCGGATGCCGAGGCGTACGCGGCCGAGCGCAAGCAGAAGGCCGAGGACGAGGGCTCGCGGATCGTCGACAAGGCCAAGTCCGACGCCAACCAGCTGCGGGCCGAGGCGAACAAGGACGCGCAGAACAAGCGCGAGGAGGCGGACGCCCTCTTCGAGGAGACCCGCGCCAAGGCGGCCCAGGCCGCCGCCGACTTCGAGACCAACCTCGCCAAGCGGCGTGAGCAGTCGGAGCGGGACCTGGCCTCGCGTCAGGCGAAGGCGGAGAAGCGTCTCGCCGAGATCGAGCACCGTGCGGAGCAGCTGCGCCTGGAGGCGGAGAAGCTGCGTACCGACGCGGAGCGTCGGGCCCGGCAGACGGTGGAGACCGCCCAGCGGCAGGCGGAGGACATCGTGGCCGACGCCAACGCCAAGGCGGACCGTATCCGCAGCGAATCCGAGCGGGAGCTGGCGGCGCTGACGAACCGCCGCGACAGCATCAACGCCCAGCTGACCAACGTCCGCGAGATGCTCGCCACTTTGACGGGCGCGGCGGTGGCCGCCGCCGCCACCCCCGACGACGAGCCCATCTCCCGCGGCGTCCCGGCCCAACAGTCCCGCTGACCGCTGGGCGCTCAGCCCGACCCCGGAAACCCCCGCCTACCGCGAATTCAGGCGGGGGTTCCTCATGTGGCGGCTGACTCCTGCCTCTTTCCGGGAGCAAGCCCCCGGCCCCCCGGTTCTCCGGGGCTGCGCCCCTGGGCCCCTGCTGGGTCGCGGGCTCAGGGGCGCCGGGCCCTGGCCCGTGGCCTCAGGAGAGGGAGGGCCGGGACAGCACTGGCAGAGGACCGGGGGGCGCAGCCCCAGCGATGCGAGGCCGGGGGCGCAGGCCCCGAAAGGCGGGCGTGGGTGCTGGGGGGACGCAGCCCCCGCAAGGCAGGCCCAGGGCTGCAGCCCCGGGAAGGGTGGGAAATCCCCGCACCTGGGCGCAGCCCCGAGCCACGAGGCTCGGGGGCGCAGCGCCGAAAACGCAGGGGCCGGGGCGTGCAGCCCGCGAAAGGCCGCACGGGGGCGCAGCCCGAGACATGGAGGCCGGGAGCCGCAGCCCCGGAAACGCGAGGGCCGGGAGCCGCAGCCCCCGAGAGGCGGGCGAAGGGGCGGGGGCGCAGCCCGAAACGCGAGCCGGGGCGCAGCTCCCGAAACGCGAGGGCCAAGCCCCGCACCCCCCAAACGCGGGCCGCGAGGCCCTGGAAACAGGGGTCCCAGGGGCGCAGCCCCGGTAACGCGGGGTCCCGGGGGCGCAGCCCCGGAAACGCGGGGTCCCGGGGGCGCAGCCCCGGAAACGCGGGGTCCCGGGGGCGCAGCCCCCGAAAGGCGGGGGCCCGGGGGGGGCGCAGCCCCCGAAAGGCGGGGGCCCGGGGGGGCGCAGCCCCCGAAAGGCGGGGGCCCGGGGGGCGCAGCCCCCGGAAAGCGGGGCCCGGGGGGCGCAGCCCCCGAAAGGCGGGGCCCGGGGGGCGCAGCCCCCGGAAAGCGGGGCCCGGGGGGCGCAGCCCCCGGAAAGCGGGGCCCGGGGGGCGCAGCCCCCGGAAAGCGGGGCCCGGGGGGCGCAGCCCCCGGAAGGCAGGGCCGGGGCCGCAGGCCCTGGGAGAAGGGTGGGTGGGTGGGAAGAACCCCGCCGCACGAGGCGCCCCCCAAAAGGACAGGCCAGCCGGAAATAGCCGCAGAGTGGGCACAGCGCCCGTAGCGTATCCGCATGATCGAGCTCCGCGCCCTGACCAAACGCTTCGGTGAGAAGGTCGCCGTGGACCACCTGACCTTCACCGTCCAGCCAGGCATCGTCACCGGCTTCCTGGGCCCCAACGGCGCGGGCAAGTCCACCACCATGCGGATGATGCTGGGCCTGGACCGCCCCACCGCGGGCGACGTCCGCATCGACGGCAAGCACTACGCCGACCTGCACGACCCCCTGACCTACGTCGGCGCCCTGCTGGAGGCCAAGGCCTGGCACCCCGGCCGCAGCGCCTACCACCACCTGCTCTGCCTGGCGCAGTCCAACCGCATCCCCACCCCGCGGGTCCGCGAGGTGCTGGACACCGTCGGCCTGGCCTCGGTCGCGAAGAAGCGCACCAAGGGCTTCTCACTGGGCATGGGCCAACGCCTCGGTATCGCCGCCGCCCTGCTCGGCGACCCGCGGGTGCTGCTGTTCGACGAACCGGTCAACGGCCTGGACCCCGAAGGCATCCACTGGATCCGCAACCTGATGAAGGGGCTGGCGGCCCAGGGCCGCACCGTCTTCGTCTCCAGTCATCTGATGAGCGAGATGGCGCTCACCGCCGACCACCTGGTGGTCATCGGCCAGGGCCAGCTGCTCGCCGACACCTCGATGGCGGAGTTCATCGCCCGCAACTCACGCTCGTTCGTCCGCATCCGCACCCCGCAGCCGGAAGAGCTGCAAGACGCGCTGCACGCCTCCGGGATCACCGCGATGGCCTGCGCCGACGGGGCGTTCGAGGTCTGCGACGCGCAGCCCGCGCGGCTCGGCGAACTGGCCGCCGAGCACCGGATCGTGCTGCACGAACTGTCCCCGCAGCAGGCCTCGCTGGAGGAGGCGTTCATGCGGCTGACCGCGGGAACGGTGGAATACCACGCACACGACGGCGAGCCGCCACCGGAGCAGGCGCGGCCTGCCTGGGGCGAGGGCTGGCGACAGGGCAAGGGAGCGTGACCATGGCGGCGACGACGGCGGTCCTGAAGTCGGAATGGACCAAGATCCGGTCAGTACGGTCCACAGTGTGGACGCTCTCGCTGGCGACGGTCATCACGGTGGGCCTCGGCCTGCTGATCTCGCTGCTGGTCAACAACGAGTTCCACAAGATGCCGCTGACCGATCGGCTGACCTTCGACCCCACCTACACCAGCTTCGCGGGCATGGGAATCGGCCAGCTGCTGATGATCGTCTTCGGTGTCCTGGTGGTCTCCAACGAGTACTCCACCGGCATGATCCGCAGCTCACTGGCGGCGGTACCGCAGCGCGGCAGCTTCCTGTTCGGCAAGATCACCGTCGCCACCGCGCTGGCCCTGGTGGTCGGTGAGGCGACCGCGTTCATCTCCTTCTTCGTCGGCCAGGCGGTACTGGGCGATCACCGCACCGACATCGGCAGCCCGGGCGTACTGCGGGCGGTGGTCGGCGGCGGGCTGTACATGACGCTGATGGCGGTGTTCGCGATGGGTTGTGCGGCGATGCTGCGCAGTCCGCTGCTGTCGCTGTCGATCCTGATGCCGTTCTTCTTCCTGATCTCCAACATCCTCGGCGGGGTCAGCGCCACCAAGAAGATCGCCCGTTATCTGCCCGACCAGGCGGGACAGAAGATCATGATGGTGGTCACCCGCAACGACGGCCGCCCGTACGGGCCTTGGGTGGGCCTGCTGATCATGGCGGCCTGGGTGGCCGCCGCACTCGTCGGCGGCTACGCGCTGCTGCAGAAGCGGGACGCCTGAGCGCGGCCCTCGCGCGGTACGCTCGCGGTGTGGTGACACGACCGCGACCGCGCAGCCTGGAGGCGCTCGGGCTGGACGCCGTCGCCGCCCAGCAGCCGCTCAGCTACCCGGGCGGGCAGGTATCGGAACCCGGACTGCTGCACCGCGGCGAACTGCTGCCGCTCCGCCCGTCGCCCGGGCCGCCTGGCGGGTGGCACGTCGAGTCAACCGGCCGCCAACTGGACGATCTCCTCACCGGGTTGGAACTGCCACCGGTCGCCGAACGCGTCCCCGTCATGGCGGTCGGCTCGAACGGCTCCCCGGGCCAGGTACGGCACAAGCTCACCTCGGTCGGGCTGACCGCGACCGTCCCCATGGTCCCGGTGCGGGTCACCGGTATCGCGGTCGGCGTCTCCGCGCACGTCAGCGTGCACGGGTACGTGAGCGCCTCGCCGTACCTGGACGGCTCACGGGAGTCGACACTGGTCGCCTCCTGGCTGGACGCCGAGCAACTGACCGCGATCGACACTTCGGAGTCGCTCAACTTCCGCCGCATCAGGGTCACTTGCGACCGCTTCCCGCTGCGCCTTGCGAACGGCACCCCGCTGCCGGTCGCGTACCTGTACGCCAACGTCCACGGCGTTCTCTGCCTGGACGGCCGCGGCCCCCACCCCACCGCGGACCAGCACACCCTCCTGACCGAACTGCTGGCCGCCTCCCCCGAGTTGCGCGAGCTGCTCGGCCCCGACCCGCAGACCTGGGTGGAGCGCGTGTCCGCCAACCCCACCACCCGCGCCAGGGCCACCCACCTCTTCAAGACCCACGGCTGGACCCTCCCCCAGCCCGAACTCCTCTCCCTCCAGGTCCCCTTCGCGACACCGGAGACTCCCCACTAGGTTTCCGTCCGGCGGATCATGTGAGAGCCGCCGCGGACTTCGCCCGACCGGGGCCCGGGGGCCGAGGCCCCGGTCAGTGGCGGGGGGCGTTGCGGGATCGCAGGAGCTTCGCGCCGCGTCGGTCCCGGGCCTCCCAGCAGCCTCGATGCCAGTGCCGCCGGTCGTCCACTCCCCCGTACTCCGGCCAGGCCACGACATGGCCGACGCCGGGCGGGATCTCCTGGTCGCAGCCGGGGCACCGGTACGTCTTGCCGCCGCTGCCCGCGACGGGGCGCATCACCCACTCCTCGCCGCGCCAGGTCTCCACGCGTTCGAGGCCGTGCCGATCCCCTTCGGGCCGCGGTTCGAACTTGTCGGCCCGGTAGGGGCGGTTGCGGCGCGGCGACACGGGACACCTCACGAACGGTGGCTTGCCAAGGGTCACCCCCAGCGTACGCGGCGTCGCCGCCGCCGGGTAACCGCCGGATTCCGGGTGGACGCCCGTCCGACAATCACGCAGTCACGAAATATCGGCGCCACCCCGTGCCTTCGGCACGTGTCGCGCGTTATTGCCAATGGGGAGCCTCGCCGGGCGAGGAGAGGTGAATCAACAATGCGCGTAGGGGTATTCGCGCTCTCGGCCCAGTTCCCGGGTCAGGGCCACACCGAGGCGCTGCACCGTACGCTGCGCACGGCGGACGCCGCCGAGGCCGCCGGGCTGGACGCCGTGTGGCTGGCCGAGCACCACTTCATGCCGTACGGAGTGTGCCCGCAGGGCGCCACACTGGCCGCGATGCTGCTCGGCCGCACCCGGCGGATCCGTGTCGGCACCGCGGTCAGCGTGCTGCCCACCGCCCACCCGGTCACCCTCGGTGAGCAGGCGGCGCTGCTGCACCTGACGTCCGGCGGGCGCTTCACATTGGGCGTCGGCCGTGGCGGCCCCTGGCAGGACCTGGAGGTCTTCGGCACCGGCGTGGCCGCCTACGAGGAGGGCTTCCCGGAGGCGCTCGACCTGCTGCTGCGCTGGCTGCGCGAGCCGCGGGTGGGCGCGGACGGGCCGCGCTACCGGTTCCGCGAGGTGCCGGTCGTCCCCCGTGCCGACGAGTTGGAGGAGTCCTCCGGGCCGCCGGTCGTGCTCGCCTGTACCTCGCCCGCGAGCGTACGGCTCGCCGCGCAGCGTGGTCTGCCGATGCTGCTGGGCATGCACTGCGGGGACGAGGAGAAGGCGGAGATGACCGCGTTGTGGCGCAACACCGCGCTGGCGGTGGGACGTTCACCCGAAGAGGTGACCCGGGTGGCGCATGTCTCCGCCGGAGTGGTGCAGTTGGCGGACACCGAGCGGGAGGCCGTGGAGACGCTGGCCAAGGCGATGCCGGAGTGGCTGCGCCAGGGCCTGGCCGCGCATGTCACCGTGGACGGTCGGCCGCGGCGGATGCGGGACGCCGACGAGTACACGGAGTTGCTGTGCCGGCTGCACCCGGTGGGCACCCCCCGGCTGTGCGCCGACCGGTTGGCCGCCACCGCGGAGCGCACCGGGATCAGCCGGTTCGCGCTGCTCGCCGAGGGCTCGGGCGATCTGACCAGTACCGAACTGAACGTGGCGCGGCTGGGCAGCGAAGTACTCCCGCTGCTCGCGTAGCAGCGGGAGACTCAAGGCGGCGCCCTACGGGTTCAGCAGTCCCTCAACTCCGGGGACTGGTTGAGGAGTTGGGCCCGCACGGAGGTGAAGCGGGCGTACGTCGGGTCGACGGAGGAGTCGAGTGGGAAGACGGCGACCCGATGGCAGTTCTGGAATGCGAGCCGAACCCCGAAGTGGCGCTGAAGGGCGCCGCGTATGGCGTCACTGGCAAGCGCGCGCAACAGCTGGCCGCGCGCCTGCTCGTCCGGGGGCGGGACCAGGTTGTCGGCGAACTCGCCGCCGTCCACCTTCAGTTGGGCCACCAGTGAGCTGATCAGCTGCCATGCGTACGGCAGGGAGGTCCGGACGCAGTCGACGAATTCCGCTTCGTCGACCTCGCCTCGCTCGGCCTGTTCGAGGAGGGCCGGTGAGACGTCGAGCGACATGGGTTCTCCTCTCGCGACCCCGCGCGGCGCACGGGGCCTGACGGATGTCGGAGGGAAGCCACCGAAATATCTCCCGCACGGCGGACTCCCGCTACCCACCGTAGGTGTATAGGTACGGCCGCACCAGAAGCTTGCGCCCACAACAAGCCAACCTCGGATGCCCGCCCTGTCCCCGAATGCGCCCCCTGTCGCGCGGACCTGTCAAGTCCCGCAGCGGCAAGATCAGATCGCGCGGCGGGGGCAGGTTCGAGTAGCGTTGCGGACCGTGCGTCTCGTCATTGCTCGTTGCTCCGTGGACTACGCGGGTCGGCTTACCGCCCATCTGCCGTCGGCGCCGCGACTTCTGCTCATAAAGGCCGATGGCAGTGTGTCGATCCATGCGGATGACCGCGCCTACAAACCCCTCAACTGGATGTCGCCGCCGTGCACCCTCAAGGAGGGGGACGGCGTGTGGACGGTGGTCAACAAGGCGGGGGAGAAGCTCATCATCACCTTGGAGGAGGTGCTGCACGACTCCTCCCACGAGCTGGGCGTGGACCCCGGCCTGATCAAGGACGGTGTGGAGGCGCACCTCCAGGAGCTGCTCGCCGACCGCATCGAGACTCTCGGTGACGGCTGGACGCTCATTCGACGCGAATACCCCACGGCCATCGGCCCGGTCGACATCCTGTGCCGGGACGCCGACGGCGGCACGGTCGCGGTGGAGATCAAGCGGCGTGGCGAGATCGATGGTGTGGAGCAGCTCACGCGCTATCTGGAACTGCTCAACCGCGACCCGCACCTGGCCCCGGTGAAGGGCGTCTTCGCCGCACAGGAGATCAAGCCGCAGGCCCGCGTGCTGGCCACGGACCGTGGCATTTCCTGCGCGGTCCTGGACTACGACGGCCTGCGCGGCATCGAGGACGACAAGCTGCGGCTCTTCTAGGGCGTCGGGGTCGAAGGCCCCTGCTCCTGCTTTGTGGGGGCGTAGCCCCCACCCCCTCGGGGGCCTCGCCTCCTCAATTCCGCCGCGGCCGTGGGGCGTTACGCGGCGCTGCCGCTTGGGGCCGCGCTGGGTGTCGCCGGGCCGCTCCCGCCGCTGCTGGAAGCGGGCCCGCTGATCGACTCGCTGGGGGCCGCACCGCTGGCCGTGGTGGACGTGCCGCTCGGGGGGACCGGTGTCTTGGACGGCGTCGAGGACGCTGACGAACTCGGCGCAGACGAGGACGACTTGGACGGCGATGTCGGCGGCGACGTCGGTGGCGTGTGAGTCGGCGGCTGCGACGCCGTAGGGGTCGACCCGCCACCGGTCGGCGAGGTGGGCGCGCTGGTCGGCGCGCCGGTGGGTGATCCCGTGGGGTTCTTCGACGCACCGTGTACCGGCGAGCCGGACGGTGCCCCGGCGCGCCGCGGGGTGCCGCCCCCGGTCGACGGCTGCCCGGCCGGGAGGTCACCGTCGTTGTTGGTGTCCTGGGTGGCCGATTCCGAGGTGTTGACGTTCAGCGGCACGTTCTGCTGTGACTGGTGCCCGGACGTGGCGCCGAGCGTCACGACCGTCCCGAGCACGGCGACCAGCACCGCCCCCGCCCCCGCCGCGATCAGGTTGCGGCGCGACCCGGCGAGCGCCCCGAACCGGCGCCCGGTCGGAGCCTCGGCGGCCAGGTACGGGGTGACCACGGTCGGCGCCGTCCGTTCCACCGCGAGCGGTGGCCGTACCGTCAGCGGAGACGGTGACGCCTCACCGCGGGAGACCGGAATCTCCTCCGCGGACTGGGTGCGCACCGGCGACGGCCCGGCCGCCCGGTCGGTGACCAGGGCGAGGGTGCGCCGCCCGACGATGGTGCCCTGCCGGTCGGCGAGCACCCCGCGCATGCCGATGGACGCCTCCAACTCGGTGCGCGCCCGCTCCAGGTTGCCGGTGCACAGCGCGAGTACGCCCAACTCGTGGTGGAAGTAGGCCTCTTCACCCACCTCACCGGCGAGCCGCGCGGCCTCCTGGCCGATGCGCAGCGCGCGCTCCCACGCGCTCCAGTCCAGCGCGGCGGCGAACGCGGGTGCGGCGGTGTGCGCCAGCAGCACCGCGGCGCTGGGGTGGCCGCCGTCGCGGCTGGCGGACATCGCGGCGAGGATCGCGTCCGCCTCGGCGGCGACCCGTTCCGCGTCCACCGACGGATGCCCCGCCCACCACGCGTAGTGCTGGGCGGGCGCCTGGGAGCGTTCCCGCTGTCCGGCGTCGCCTCCGGCGGTGAGTTGCTGGAGCACTCCGGCGGCCAGCCGGAAGTGCGAGCCGACCGGGGTGGCCAGCCCGCATTCGACGAGTTCGGCGAGTGCCGTGTCGGCGTGGGTGTCCCCGACGAGTGCGGGCAGATGCGACTGGTGCGGGCACTCGCCGCCGAGCGCGATGGCGAAGGCGAGCGCCTCGGCGGCGTTCTCGCTCAGCCGGGAGGCCAGCAGTTGGGCCGGTGCGGCGCTCTCCGCCAGCGACGGCAGCGCGGTGCGGCCGGGTACCGCCTCGGGGTCGAACGGGTTGTCGTCCACCCGTTCCGCGGACCGTTCGGCGTCCTGTGTCGTGGCCCGCAGGGTCTCCTCGCGGTGCCGCAGCAGCGCGCCGGCCTGGACGAAGCGCAGCGGCAGGCCCTCGGACTCGAACCACAGGTCGGACGCCCAGGCGGTCTCCTCCTCGGTGAGGGGGCGCTCGGCGGCCCGCTCCAGCAGTTCCGTGCAGGCGGCCTTGGACAGGCCGGGCAGGAAGACCTCTTCGAGGTGCGAGTCGGGTGAGGGGGCGGCCACCTCGGGGGTGGCGGAGATCAGGAAGGCGCATTCCGGGGCGGCGGCGAGGAACTCCTCAAGGGCCGCGCCGCCGAACTCGATGTCGTCGAGGACGACGACGGCACCGATGTCGCAGGCCAACTCCCGCAGCCGGGGCCGGTCCGGACGGTTTCCGTCCGCCCGGTAGACCGTGGTGTAGAGGTCGTACAGCAGGTCGGCGGGGGTGCGCCGGTAGCCGGACAGGCGTATCACGCCGTCAGGCGCGAGGCCCACGCACCGGTCCGCCGTCGCCGCCAGCAGTGCGGTACGGCCGGAGCCCGAGGGTCCGGTGACCCGTACCGAGCGGCCACGGCCGAGCAGCCGTACCAGCCGCTCCATCTCCTCCGACCGCTCCAGCAGCGGCCGCTCCGGTACCGGGGTACCGGCGCAGGCCACCGGCCGGGCGGCGCGGTCGCGGGCCGCTCGCTGTTCGGGGGTGCGGCGAACGGCCTCGGATATCCGGCCGGGCGGGCACAGCACGACCTCGCTGCCGTCTATCGGATTGACGGTCAGCAGGTACTCCCCCGCCACCACCTGGGCCACCCGCGCGGCGCCCTTGGCGCCGGTCCCGTCGAGCGGGGCGCGCGGCGGACGCCGGGTGGACAGGGTGTCCTCCCCGCCCGTCATCGGGTCCCCCCCGGCGTCGGGCACCGCCCTACCGGCGGTCTCGTGGTCCTCGGGGCCACGGTTGTGTGGTTCCATCGTCTCCGCCCCCCATAGCGACTCGCGTACGGGATGTCGTACCGGAAGCCCGTACGTCCGAACGTGGGACCGGCCCGGTTGCCTTGGGACGGCGTGCCGAACGGCACGCCGGGACCGAACCCTACTGTGTTCTCCCCGGCACTGTGACACCCCCGGTCGGCATCGCCGCGACCAGCCCCCGGCGCTAGGAGCGGGCCGACGGATCCGGCGTGAGACCCCGCTCGATGGTGAGGATCCGGTGCAGTCGGGTGGCCACCAGCAGCCGTTCCATCTGCGGGGGCACACCCCGCAGCACCAGGCGGCGGTTGGCCCGTCCGGCGCGCCGGTGCGCGCCCATGATCACGCCGAGGCCCGTGGCGTCCCACGAGTCCAGCTCGGTCAGATCCAGCACCAGGTCCCCGTGGCCGGAGTCGACAGCGGAATGCAGGACGGTACGGGCGTCCGCCGCGCTCCGGACGTCGAGGCGGCCCCCGACGCTGAGCTGGGCATGGTCGCCCCTGATGTGCATGCGCGCTCCCAAGGTGTGTGGATCCCCGTGGTCCGTGTCGATCGTCTCTCCAGTCTCACCGCAACTGACGATTCGTCGCATCCAAGGGTTGCCGTCCGTGAGCGAACCGATACCGAATTCACTCTTCGGGGTGAAGACGCAAGTACCAACGCGGTTGCCCGCGCCGGTACTGACGCGCCGTTCACCGCTTCAGTAGCGGTAGAAGCCCTGGCCGCTCTTACGGCCGATGTCACCGGCGTCAACCATGCGCCGCATCAGCTCCGGCGGGGCGAACTTCTCGTCCTGGGACTCGGTGTAGATGTTGCCGGTGGCGTGCAGCAGGATGTCGACACCGGTCAGGTCGGTGGTGGCCAGCGGCCCCATGGCGTGGCCGAAGCCGAGCTTGCAGGCGATGTCGATGTCCTCGGCGGAGGCGACGCCGGACTCGTAGAGCTTGACGGCCTCCACCACGAGGGCGGAGATCAGCCGGGTGGTGACGAAGCCCGCGACGTCGCGGTTGACCACGATGCAGGTCTTGCCGATCTCCTCGGCGAAGGCCCGGGCGGCGGCCAGCGTCTCGTCGCTGGTCTTGTAGCCGCGGACCAGCTCGCACAGCTGCATCATCGGCACCGGCGAGAAGAAGTGCGTACCGACCACCCGCTCGGGCCGTCCGGTCACCGCGGCGATCTTGGTGATCGGAATGGCGGAGGTGTTGGAGGCGAGGATCGTCTCCTCGCGCACCAGCTTGTCGAGGGTGCGGAAGATCTCCTGCTTGACCTCGATCTTCTCGAAGACCGCCTCGACGACGATGTCGGCGTCGGCTGCCGCGTCGAGGTCGGTGGTCGTGGTGATGCGGCCGAGCGCGGCCTCGGCGGTGGCGGCGTCCAGCTTGCCCTTGGCGACGAACTTCTCGTACGACGCCTCGATCCCGCTCTTGCCCCGGGCCAGCGCCTCGTCGGTGACATCGCGCAGCACGACCTCGTAGCCCGCCTGGGCGGATACCTGTGCGATGCCGGAGCCCATCAGACCGGCCCCGATGACGGCGAGCTTCTTCGCCACGGCACACCCCTCTATTTGACGTCTTTGGGCGGACCTTAACGCCGGTTCACCACTGCGCGCAGTATGAAGAGGCTCGCGTCACTATGTGTTCTTCACCGCATAGTTGCGGACCCGCTCGCCCAACAGGTCCTCCATCTCGTCCAGCAGGGCGAGCGCCTCGCGGGAGACCTCGGCGGGCTTGCGGCCCGCCACCATCTGGCGGCCGACGTACGCCATCAAGGTCGCCTGAAGCCACGCCAGTTGGGAGCCGACGAGGAGCGGCAGCGGATCCCCGGCATCGGCCGCCGTCTCCTCGCGCAGGGCCCGCTCGACGGCTTCGATGACCTCCTGTTGCAGGTACCACAGGCGCGCCTTGAGGGCGTGCGAGCCCTCGATGACGCGCATGAAGCGGTCATATCCGTCGAACAGCCCGACGGACGGGGACACCTCCTCCACCTGCCCGCGCAGTTCGCGCAGCACGGCCGCGGCGGCCGACTCCCCCTTGTCACGGCCCCGCACATACCGGGGGAGGCGGTCGATGACCCCCTTGCTCCGGTCGAAGAAGAGGTCCTCCTTCGCAGGGAAGTAGTTGTAGACGGTGTTGACGGAGACATCGGCCGCGGCGGCGATCTCCGCGATGGTCACCGCGTCGAACCCGCGCTCCAGGAACAGTCCGGTCGCGATGTCCGAGATGTTCTGCCGGGTCTGCCGCTTCTTCCGCTCTCTGAGCCCCTCTTCCGCCATGCGCTCATCCTAGCTTCGTCGACCTCTCTTAAATTTTGGGGTTGTTGCAAAATTTAAGAGTCCCTGGTTTTCTTGCATCATGGCAGTCATCAGCACGGCCGGGCTCGCCCGGACCTTCGACACCAAGCGCGGCCCTGTCCACGCGGTACGCGGCATCGACCTCACCGTGGAAGCGGGCGAGATCCTCGGCTTCCTCGGCCCCAACGGCGCCGGGAAGACCACCACCTTGCGGATGCTCACCACGCTGCTCGCACCGACCGGCGGAGCCGCCACGGTGGCGGGCTGCGACCTGCTCCGCGACCCGGTCGGGGTGCGGCGGCAGACCGGGTACGTCGCCCAGTCCGGCGGCGTCGACCCGAACATCTGTGTACGGGAGGAACTGGTCACCCAGGGGCGGCTCTACCGGCTGTCCAAGGCCGAAGCCGAGGCGCGCGCCGAGGAGTTGGCCCAGGAGCTGGACCTGACCGGACTCCTGGAGCGCAGGTGCGCGGCGCTGTCCGGCGGGCAGCGGCGGCGGTTGGACATCGCCATGGGCCTCACCCACCGGCCCGCGGTGCTCTTCCTGGACGAGCCGACCACCGGACTCGACCCGGGCAGCCGTTCCGACCTGTGGGACCTGGTCCGGCGCATCCGCGCGCAGTGGGGCACCACCGTCTTCCTCACCACGCACTACCTGGACGAGGCTGACGCGCTCTCCGACCGCCTGGTCGTCGTCGACCAGGGCCGGGTCGTCGCGGACGGCACCCCGACCGCCCTCAAGACGCGGTACGCGGGCTCACCCGACGCGACCTTGCAGGACACCTTCCTCGCCATCACCGGGCGCGGGGTCGCGCCCCAGGACACCACCCCCATCGCCGTCTAGGAGCCCACGTTGACCACTCTCGTCTCCGACACCGCGCTGATCTTCGGGCGCTACGCCCGGCAGACGCTGCGCTCGAAGATGCAGATCTTCTTCGGCGCCCTGATGCCGGTGCTCTATCTGTTGTTCTACGGACCGCTGCTGACCGCTGTGCCGCTTGCCTCCCGCGGCAGCTCCTGGCAGGTACTGGTGCCCGGGCTGTTGCTCCAACTCGGGCTGTTCGGCGCCGCGTTCTGCGGTTTCGCCATCATCATCGAGAAGCAGCACGGCGTCGTGGAGCGGATGCGCGTTACCCCGGTCAGCAGGCTCGCGCTGCTGCTGGGCAGGGTGCTGCGGGACGCGGCGCTGTTCGTCTTCCAGGCCGTGCTGGTGATCCTCCTCGCGCTGGCCATGGGGCTGCGCGCACCGCTGCCCGGCATCCTGATCGGCTTCGCGTTCGTCGCCGCGATGACGGTCTCGCTCGCCTCGCTGTCGTACGCGCTGGCGCTGCGGGTGTCCACCCCGCAGTCGTTCGGCCCGTTGGTCAACGCGGTCAACATGCCCGCGATGCTGCTGTCCGGCCTGATGCTGCCGATGTCCCTCGCGCCCGGCTGGTTGAACGTGCTCTCGCACTTCATGCCGTTCCGCTACCTGGTCGACGCGGTCCGCGCCGCCTTCGTCGGCGACTACGGCGGCACGGCGATGCTGTACGGGGTACTGGTGACGGCAGCGTTGTTGCTCGCCTCCGTGGCCACGGGGACGCGCCTGTTCCGCCAGGCGGGGGCGTAGGGCTAGCGCGGGGGGTAGAGCTTGAACGCCGAGGTGTCGAGCGCGAAGTCAAAGGGCGCGGACAGCGGGATGGGCTCGCCGAACTGGCTTTGGTGGATGGTGCGGTAGGTGCCGCCCCGGGGTTCGCAGTGGAGTTCGCAGGTTCCGTCGTTGGGGTCGATCAGCAGGTAGAGCGGAATGTCGCTGGCGGCGTACCACAGGCGCTTCTTGAAGTAGTCGGGACCCTTGTCGGTCGACACGATCTCGACGACCAGTTCCACACGGTCGGCGGGGAGGGGATTGGCGTTGTCGTCGGCCTTCCCCATGGCGGTGACCACCACGTCCGGCTTGGGCTCGAAGCCGGGTCGCGGCGAGATGAGCGCCTGCTCGGTCATGGACCACCAGCCGCGTGCGAAGAACGCGCTCGTCACCGCGGTCTGGATGAAGTTGTGAATCGGAGTCGCCGATGCCTGCATCACGATGTTCCCGTCGATCAGCTCGATCTTGTAGCCGTCGAGCTCGGGAATCCTCTCCAGCAGGCGTACCACGTCGTGGGTGCTGCCCAGTTCCATCACCGTCATGGCACCTCCTCGCCTCCCCATCGTAGCCACGGCCCCTCAGCGCGAGGCTGACAGATAGCCTGACCCCATGGTTCACCTCACGCGTATCTACACCCGGACGGGTGATGACGGCAGCACCGCCCTCGGGGACATGAGCCGGGCGCCCAAGACCGATCCGCGGATCGCGGCGTACGCCGACGCCAACGAGGCGAACGCCGCGATCGGGGTGGCGATCGCGCTCGGCGCACTGCCGGAAGAGGTCGCCAAGGTCCTGGTCCGGGTGCAGAACGACCTGTTCGACGTGGGCGCGGACCTCGCGACGCCGGTGGTGGAAGACCCCAAGTACCCACCGCTGCGCGTCGAGCAGGGCTACATCGACAAGCTGGAGGCGGACTGCGACCGCTTCCTCGCCAACCTGGAGAAGCTCCGCAGCTTCATCCTCCCCGGCGGCACTCCGGGCGCCGCCCTGCTCCACCAGGCGTGCACCATCGTCCGCCGCGCCGAACGCACCACCTGGGCGGCGCTGGAAACGCATGGCGAGACGATGAACCCGCTGACGGCGAAGTACCTCAACCGCCTGTCCGACCTGCTGTTCATCCTGGCCCGTACGGCCAACAAGGAGCAGGGTGACGTCCTGTGGGTACCGGGAGAGAACCGCTGAGCGCTCCGCCGGGAGTGCGGGGAATGTGCCGTCGTTCATCTGCGGCATCATCGTGGCTGGTCGCGCGGTTCCCCGCGCCCCTTCGGGCGCTGCCGACCCCTGCCGCTCAGGCCACGTTGACGCGCTGGCCCGGAGGCGCCGCCTCCAGCCAGGCCAGGAAGCCGGTGAGGGCGTCCTCGCTCATCGCGAGTTCGAGGCGCGCGCCTCGATGCGTGCAGACCAGCACCACCGCGTCGGAGAGCAGCGCCAGCTCCTCCTCGCCCTGCGGGGTGCGGCGCTCGATGACCTCGATCGCGGAGCGTTCCAGAACCCGGCGCGGGCGCGGGGCGTAGGAGAAGACGCGGAACCACTCGACGCGGTCACCGCTGTACCGGGCGACGCCGTACACCCAGCCCTTGCCGGTGGGCTCGACCGCGGTGTCCTCGACGGAGCGCAGACTGCAGTCGAAGGTGCCGCCGGTCCGCTGGATCAGCCTGCGGCGCAGTCCGAAGACGAAGAGGCCGATCGCGGCCACCGCGACGGCCAGTCCGAACAGCTGCAGAGCGAGGACCACGCCGACTGACCTCCTCGCCTTCAGGTCCGGGGTGCCCGGACACCTCTTTACAGACTGCCCCTGTTGCGGCCGGGCCGCGGACCCCCGCTTCGGCGGTCCGCGGCCCGGCTCACGTCTCAGTACGTGCCGGTGGCGACACGCAGTCGCGCGG
Organism: Streptomyces sp. PLK1-5; assembly: GCA_037034305.1. Classification (GTDB taxonomy): domain Bacteria; phylum Actinomycetota; class Actinomycetes; order Streptomycetales; family Streptomycetaceae; genus Streptantibioticus_A. Next base: position 446,292 of record JBAGJY010000001.1, on the reverse strand, counting down.
CGGCCTTCAGCTCCGCCTGCGCGTCCGCCTCCGCCTTGGCGACCTCAAGCTCGCGCTCGACGCGCTCGACGTCGATCTCGTCCGCCAGCTCGGCGATCTCCGCGAGAATCGAGAGCTTGTTGTCCGCGAACGAGATGAACCCACCGTGCACCAGCGCGACGACCGGGCCGTCGGCGGTGCGGATGGTCACCGGACCGAACTCCAACACACTGAGCAGCGGCTGGTGGCCCGGCATGATGCCTACGTCGCCCGACACCGTGCGCGCGACGACGATGGTGGCCTCACCGGTCCAGACCTTGCGGTCGGCGGCGACCAGCTCGACGTGCAGCTCGGCCAAGATGGCTCCTCGGGTCTCCACCCACCGCTGCCGGCAGGTGTTGGGTCACAGGATAACGGGGTGCGAGTCGGGGGGCGGGACCAGCCCGCCCCCCCCCATCACACGTGCGAAGCGTCAGGCGTCAGGAGACGCCCAGCTCCTTCGCGTTCTTCTTCAGGTCCTCAAGGCCACCGCACATGAAGAACGCCTGCTCCGGGAAGTGGTCGAACTCACCGTCGGCGATCGCGGTGAACGCGGCGATCGACTCGTCGAGCGAGACGTCCGAACCGTCCACGCCGGTGAACTGCTTCGCCGCGTGGGTGTTCTGGGACAGGAACCGCTCGATGCGGCGGGCGCGGTGGACGGTGAGCTTGTCCTCCTCGCTCAGCTCGTCGATACCGAGGATCGCGATGATGTCCTGGAGGTCCTTGTACTTCTGCAGGATGCTCTTGACGCGCATCGCGCAGTCGTAGTGGTCCTGCGCGATGTAGCGCGGGTCCAGGATGCGGGACGTGGAGTCCAGCGGGTCCACCGCCGGGTAGATGCCCTTCTCCGAGATCGGCCGGGAGAGCACCGTGGTCGCGTCGAGGTGCGCGAAGGTGGTCGCCGGGGCCGGGTCGGTCAGGTCGTCCGCCGGAACGTAGATCGCCTGCATCGAGGTGATCGAGTGACCGCGGGTCGAGGTGATGCGCTCCTGCAGGATGCCCATCTCGTCCGCGAGGTTCGGCTGGTAGCCCACCGCGGACGGCATGCGGCCGAGCAGGGTGGACACCTCGGAACCGGCCTGGGTGAAGCGGAAGATGTTGTCGATGAAGAACAGCACGTCCTGCTTCTGCACATCGCGGAAGTACTCCGCCATGGTCAGACCGGCCAGCGCGACCCGCAGACGGGTGCCCGGGGGCTCGTCCATCTGACCGAAGACCAGCGCGGTCTTGTCGAGGACGCCGGACTCCTCCATCTCCTGGATGAGGTCGTTGCCCTCACGGGTGCGCTCACCGACACCGGCGAAGACGGAAACACCCTCGTGCAGCTTCGCCACACGCATGATCATTTCCTGGATCAGCACGGTCTTGCCGACACCGGCACCACCGAACAGACCGATCTTGCCGCCCTTGACGTACGGGGTCAGCAGGTCGACGACCTTCAGACCGGTCTCGAACATCTCGGTCTTCGACTCGAGCTGGTCGAAGGCCGGGGCCTTGCGGTGGATCGACCAGCGCTCGGTGACCTCGGAGGCCGCCTCAGGCTCGTTCAGGATCTCGCCGAGGGTGTTGAACACCCGGCCCTTGGTGACATCGCCGACCGGCACCGAGATGCCCGCGCCGGTGTCGGTCACCTCGGCCTGGCGGACCAGGCCGTCGGTGGGCTGCATCGAGATCGCGCGGACCAGGCCGTCGCCCAGGTGCTGGGCGACCTCCAGGGTCAGCGTGCGCTTCTCCCCGGCGTTGGCCGGGTCGGCGACCTCGACGTGCAGCGCGTTGTAGATCTCCGGCATCGCGTCGACGGGGAACTCCACGTCGACGACGGGGCCGATGACCCGGGCGACCCGGCCGGTCGCCGCAGTCGTCTCAACAGTGGTGGTCATGATTAGCGGTCACTCCCCGCGGTCGCGTCGGCCAGGGCACTCGCGCCACCGACGATCTCGCTGATTTCCTGGGTGATATCGGCCTGGCGGGCCGCGTTGGCAAGCCGCGTGAGCGACTTGATGAGCTCCTCGGCGTTGTCGGTCGCCGACTTCATCGCCCGGCGGCGGGCGGCGTGCTCGGAGGCCGCCGCCTGCAGCAGTGCGTTGTAGACCCGGCACTCGACGTACCGCGGCAGCAGCGCGTCCAGCACGCCCTCCGCGGACGGCTCGAACTCGTACAGCGGCATGGGCTTGCCACTGTGCGCCTCAGCCTCCTCGACCGCTTCCGCGGTCCGCTCCAGGCTGAGCGGCAGCAGCCGGTCGCCCACCGGCGACTGCGTCATCATCGACACGAACTCCGTGTAGACGATGTGCAGTTCATCGACGCCGCCCTCGTCCGAGCCCGCGACCACGGACTCGATCAGCGGGTCGGCGACCCGCTTGGCGTCCGCGTACGTCGGGCTGTCGGTGAAGCCGGTCCACGAGTCCGCGATCTTGGCACCGCGGAAGTTGTAGTACGCCACACCCTTGCGGCCCACGACGTACGACACGACCTCCTTGCCCTCGGAGCGCAGCCGCTCCGTGAGCCGCTCGGCCGCCTTGATGGCGTTGGCGGAGTATCCGCCGGCCAGACCGCGGTCGCTGGTGATCAGGAGCACCGCGGCGCGCGCCGGGTTCTCCTTCTCGGTGGTCAGCGGGTGCTTGTCGTTGGAGCCGGTGGCCACCGCCGCCACCGCGCGGGTCAGCGCGGTGGCATACGGGGTGGAGGCGGCCACCGCGCGCTGCGCCTTGACGATGCGCGCAGCGGCGATCATCTCCATCGCCTTGGTGATCTTCTTGGTTGCGGAGACGGAGCGGATGCGGCGCTTGTAGACCCGAAGTTGGGCGCCCATGCTCAGCCCTCACCCAGCAGCTTGCCGTCCGAGGTCTCGAACTGCTTCTTGAACGTGTCGACTGCCTCGGAGATCGCCTCGATGGTCGCGTCGGACATCTTGGCGCCCTCGCGGATGCTGGTGAGCAGGTCCTTCTTCTCCCGCTCCATCCAGTCCAGCAGCTCGCGCTCGAAGCGGCGGATGTCCTCGACGGGCACGTCGTCCAGCTTGCCGTTGGTGCCGGCCCAGATGGAGACGACCTGCTCCTCGACCGAGTACGGGGCGTACTGGCCCTGCTTGAGCAGCTCGACCATGCGCTTGCCGCGCTCCAGCGACGCCTTGGAGGCCGCGTCCAGGTCGGAACCGAAGGCGGCGAACGCCTCCAGCTCACGGTACTGGGCGAGGTCGACCCGCAGTCGGCCGGAGACCTGGCGCATCGCCTTGTGCTGGGCGGAGCCACCGACACGGGAGACCGAGATACCGACGTTCAGCGCCGGGCGCTGGCCCGCGTTGAACAGGTCGGACTCCAGGAAGCACTGGCCGTCGGTGATGGAGATGACGTTGGTCGGGATGAACGCCGACACGTCGTTGGCCTTGGTCTCCACGATCGGCAGGCCCGTCATGGAACCGGCACCCATGTCGTCGGAGAGCTTGGCGCAGCGCTCCAGCAGCCGGGAGTGCAGGTAGAAGACGTCGCCCGGGTAGGCCTCGCGGCCCGGCGGGCGGCGCAGCAGCAGGGAGACCGCGCGGTAGGCGTCGGCCTGCTTGGACAGGTCGTCGAAGACGATCAGGACGTGCTTGCCCTGGTACATCCAGTGCTGGCCGATGGCCGAACCGGTGTACGGCGCGAGGTACTTGAAGCCCGCCGGGTCGGACGCCGGGGCGGCGACGATGGTGGTGAACTCCAGGCAGCCCGCCTCCTCCAGCGCGCCGCGCACGGACGCGATGGTGGAGCCCTTCTGGCCGACGGCGACGTAGATGCAGCGGACCTGCTTGTTCGGGTCGCCGGAACGCCAGTTGTCGCGCTGATTGATGATCGTGTCGACGGCGAGCGCGGTCTTGCCGGTCTGCCGGTCGCCGATGATCAGCTGACGCTGGCCGCGGCCGATCGGGGTCATCGCGTCGACGGCCTTCAGGCCGGTCTGCATCGGCTCGTGCACCGACTTGCGCTGCATGACCGTGGGGGCCTGCAGTTCGAGGGCGCGGCGGCTGTCGGTCTCGATCTCGCCGAGGCCGTCGATCGGGTTGCCCAGGGGGTCGACGACGCGGCCGAGGTAGCCCTCGCCCACCGGTACGGACAGCACCTCGCCGGTGCGGCGAACGGTCTGCCCCTGCTCGATGCCGCTGAACTCACCGAGGATGACGGCGCCGATCTCCCGCTCCTCGAGGTTGAGGGCGAGGCCGAGGGTGCCGTCCTCGAACTTCAGCAGCTCGTTCGCCATCGCCGAGGGCAGGCCCTCGACGTGCGCGATACCGTCACCGGCATCGCTGACCGTACCGACCTCCTCGCGCGAGGCCGCGTCCGGCTTGTACGACTGGACGAATTCCTCCAGCGCGCTCCGGATCTCCTCCGGCCGGATCGTGAGCTCCGCCATCTGGGTTCCCTGCTCTCCTTGTTGGGCCCTAAGTATCTTTACGGCCCAACTCGGGCCGCTTCAGTGCTACGCGTGTTCTTCGGGGCTGTCGCCAGCCCCCCCATCGGTGGCTGGTCAGCCGGTCAGCCGCCGGGTCGCCTCTTCGAGGCGGCTGGCGACCGTGCCGTCGATGACCTCGTCGCCGACCCGCACGCTGATCCCGCCGAGGACCTCGGGGTCCACGTCCAGGTTCAGGTGCACTTGGCGGCCGTACAGCTTGGCCAGCGCCGCACCGAGACGCTGCTTTTGCTGGTCGGACAGTGGAACCGCCGTGGTGACCACCGCGACCAGCCGACCGCGGCGGTCCGCGGCCAGCTTGGAGAGGGCGTCGAGCCCTGCTTCCAGGCTACGGCCCCGCGGATGTGCCACAAGACGCGCGACAAGACGGACGGTGACGGTGTCCGCCTTGCCGCCCAGCAGCTTCTTGATCAGCTCCGCCTTGGCCGAGCCGCTGGTCGCGCCGTCGGTCAGCGCGGCACGCAGCTCGGTGGACGAACCGATGATCCGCGCGGTGCGGAACAGCTCGTCCTCCACGTCGTCGAGCGCACCGGAGCGCTGGGCGCCGATGAGCTCCGCGGTGTCGGAGAGGTTCTCGACCGCGTCGACCAGGTCCCGCGACGCCGACCAGCGCGACCGGACCATGCCCGCGACCAGGTCGACGGTCTCGCCGCCGACCTGCCCGGCCAGCAGTCGCCGGACCAGTTCCGCCTTCTCCTCGCCGCCCTGTGCGGGGTCGGTGAGGAGTCGGCGCAGCGACACCTCCCGGTCGAGCAGCGCCGTTACGGCAGCCAGTTCCTCGGCGAGCTGCGCCGCGTCGACGGACGTGTTGTCCGTCAGCGCGTCCAGCTGCTCGCGCGCGGCGGCGAGTGCCTCGCGGCTCGCTCCGTTCATCGCGTGGCCTCGGCCTTCTCCTCAAGCTCGTCGAGGAAGCGGTCGATGACACGGCTCTGCCGGGCGTGCTCGTCGAGCGACTCGCCCACGAGCTTGCTGGCCAGTTCGACGGCGAGCTTGCCCACGTCCTGGCGCAGCGCGAGGGCGGCCTGCTTGCGGTCGGCCTCGGTCTGGGCGTGGCCCGCGGCGATGATCTCCTCGCGCTGGCGCTGGCCTTCGCCGCGCATCTCGGCGATGAGCGCGGCACCCTGCTCCTGCGCCTCCTGGCGCAGGCGGTTGGCCTCGTGGCGGGCCTCGGCGAGCTGCTGGCGGTACTGCTCCAGCGTCTCCTGCGCCTCGGCCTGGGCGGCCTCGGCCTTCTCCATGCCGCCTTCGATGGCCTCGTGCCGCTCCTCGAGCACCTTGTTGATGCGCGGCAGCAGCACCTTGGCCAGGAAGCCGAAGACGATGAAGAAGGCGATCAGGCCGATGACCAGCTCCGGCACCGGCGGAACGAGCGGATTCTCCGCCTCCGCGGCAGTCTGAAGGAGAGTCACATCGGGACCTTTCGTCGGTTAAGGACTGTCGATCGGCTCGGTCAGTTCTGGCCGAACACGAACGGCATGACGATGCCGATGAGGGCGAGCGCCTCACAGAGCGCGAAGCCCAGGATCATGTTCTGGCGGATGAGGCCGGTCGCCTCGGGCTGGCGGGCCATGGCCTGGACACCGTTACCGAAGATGATGCCGATGCCCACGCCCGGGCCGATGGCGGCGAGACCGTAGCCGATGGAGGCCACGGAGCCGTAGACGTGCGTCTTGGGGGTAGCAGCGGCGGCAAGAGTGACGAGCTCGTGCATCATGTCGTTTTTCTTCCTTAGTGTCTTGTCACAGCCGGTGGGCGGGCCACCGAGGGCGGGTCGGAGGTCTTGTCGGACGCGGCGTCCGTCAGTGGCCGGCGATCGCGCCGCGGACGTAGTCCGAGGCGAGGACGACGAACACGTAGGCCTGCAGGGCCTGGATGAACAGCTCGAAGAGCGTCAGCACGACGACCATCACGAACGCGACCGCGGAGTACGCGATCCCGATGCCGTTCAGCGTGTACCAGGCGCCGACCGTGAAGATCAGCAGCAGCAGGTGGCCGGCGAACATGTTCGCGAAGAGTCGGACGGTGTGGGTGAACGGCCGGATGATCAGGTTGGAGAGGAACTCCAGCGGGAAGACCAGGAAGGCGACGGCACCGAGGCCCTTCTGGTAGCCGCAGAAGCTCTTGATCGCACCGACGAAGCCGTGCCGCTTGAAGGTCAGCGTCACCCAGGTCAGCCAGACGATCGCGGCGAGACCGGCCGGGAAGGCGATGATCGACGTGACCGGGAACTGGGCGATCGGGATGATCGCCCACAGGTTCATGATCCAGATGAAGAAGAAGAGCGAGACCATGAGGGGGACGTACTTCTCCCCCTCCTTGCGGCCCATCGTCTCGTGGACCACACCGCGCCGCACGAAGTCGTAGCCGGCCTCGCCGACCATCTGGAGCTTGCCCGGCAGCAGCTTCGGCCTGGCGAACGCCGCCCAGAAGAAGCCGACCACGACGATCGTGGTGAGCACGGCGAGCAGCATCGGCTTGTTGAAGTGGAAGCCGCCGACCGTGAACAGGGGCTTGAAGACGAAGGAGTTCAGGCCGGGAGACGGGAAGCCGCAACCGCTGAAGATGTGGCAGTTGGTCTCGAAGGCGAGCATCTGGGGGTCAGCACTCACCACGGGCTCCTTCGGCGGCTTGACGCATGGTTACGGCAACCTCGGTGTGTCGGCGTGACGCGTGGCCACGGTGCGGCACTGGACTGGTCTCACTGATCAGGGGGTGGGACCGCAGCGGGCCAAGAGGACCGGCGGTCAGCGGCAGCGGGGGCTGTCGCACCGAGTGGTGGCGCGACGCGGCCCGGATCCGCACGTCCGCGTGCTGGCACGGACCATAGCAGGACGTGAGGAACACATAAGAACGGGGGATAGCCGTCCGGAAGCGGTTCGCCATGGTCACGGCTTGCGCTCCGCTACGGGCTGTACATAGAAGGTCTTCGCCTTCAGGTGGCCGCGGGTCTGCCCGACGAGCCAGACCACGGTCGCGGCGATCACGGTGAAGGCGAACGCCCGGGGGCTGAGGAAACTGACGCGCTGGAAGACGGCGATCAGGATGGCCATGGCCAGCAGCTGGGTCATGTACATCACCAGCCCGGCGGCCATGAACATCTCGGGGAACTTCTCCGCCGCCTTGTTCAGGCCGATCACGGCGAGACCGAAGAACAGCCCGGCCACGGCGACTCCGATCACGGAGCCGATCGCACCTTTGCCTCCGGCGAGGACGGTGCTGAGCACGACCGCGACAACACCCACGGCGAACGTGGGAATCGCGGCGCTCCGCAGGATCCGGGCGTCGTTGGACTGCATGGGGGCGGCTCCGAAGTTGGAGTCGGGGGCGGGGATTGGGGCGATCGTACAACCGGGCGGAAGGCATTCTTCCGGCCGGAAGACCGTCTCGGTGGGGTCTTTCGGCCGTCGTCCCTGTTTCGTGAACCGTATCACAAACTATTTGATGAGGTCTTTACCTACATCGTGTGCTCACAATCACACCTATGGGTGACAGATGAGCGCCTGCGGCTGACAGCGTTTTCCGCGCCTGCTATGCGACGAAACGGGTAGTTCTGTCGGGTGGAAATCAGCGCGCGCTGCTGACCCGGCGGCGATCCGGCAGCCGCGAGCGGTCCCCGATCGCGGTGGAACCGTGCAGTCCGGCATGCGGAAGCGGCTGTTCCGCGGCGGTCGTCGCGGCGAGCGCCGACTCGGCCTCGGCCACCATCGCGGCCTCGGGCGCCTGGGCCGTCCTCGCCGCCTTCGCCGCCCGTACCGCCTGCCGCCGACTGCTGCGGTAACGCGGCGGAACGAAGGACTCCGCCCACCGCGGCGCCCGCGGCTTGAACCGCGGCAGCAGCAGCACGACCAGGCCGACCGCGCTGAGCGCGACGACCACCAGCACGATCCACAGGCTCGACGAGCGCGCCGAGAACGCCACCGTGCCGAACGCGATCAGCGCCGACCAGAAGTACATGATCAGCACCGCCCGGCTGTGCGAGTGCCCGATCTCCAGCAGCCGGTGGTGCAGGTGACCGCGGTCGGCGGCGAACGGCGACTGACCGTTCCAGGTGCGCCGCACGATCGCCAGCACCAGGTCGGCGGCCGGGATGGCGATCAGCGTCAGCGGCAGCAGCAGCGGGATGTAGACCGGCACCATCGCGTGCACCGCCTCACGCACCGAACCCGCGTTGCTGGTGATCACGTCCGGGTCCACCTGACCGGTGATCGAGATCGCGGAGGCGGCCATCACCAGGCCGATCAGCATGGAGCCCGAGTCCCCCATGAAGATCCGCGCCGGGTGGATGTTGTGCGGCAGGAAGCCCATGCAGATGCCGATGAGGAGGGCACTGAACAGGGTCGCCGGAGCGGCGTTCTCCACCCCGTACCCGAACCACAGCCGGTAGGCGTACATGAAGAACGCGATCGCCGCGATGCCGACCATGCCCGCGGCCAAACCATCAAGCCCGTCAACGAAGTTGACGGCGTTGATGGTGATGACGACCAGCGCCACCGTCAGCAGCGTGGACTGCATCGGGCTGAGCGACACCGGTCCGACGCCCGGTACCGGCAGGTAGAGGATCGTCAGCCCCTGCATCACCATCACGCCCGCGGCGATCATCTGGCCGCCGAGCTTGATCAGCGCGTCCACGCCCCACTTGTCGTCCAGCACACCGAGCAGCCAGATCAGTCCGGCCCCCGACAGCAGCGCGCGCGGCTCGTTCGAGAGGTTGAACACATCACCGAGGTTGGGCAGCGACGAGGCCACCAGCAGCCCCGCGCACAGCCCACCGAACAGCGCGATGCCCCCGAGCCGCGGTGTGGGCTCCCGGTGCACGTCACGTGCCCGGATCTCCGGCATCGCGCCCGCGGCAATGGCGAACTTCCGCACCGGCCCGGTCAGCAGATACGTGACCGCCGCTGCGACGCAGAGTGTCAGGAGGTATTCGCGCACAGCGTCACACCTTATTCGCCCGCGAGCTGGGAGCGTGAACAAAGATGAGGACACACAGGAACCCCGAACGGTTCCACCGCGTCTTCACACTGTTCACAGTGGTGATCGGCGATCGCATCACAATCGGGTGTACGGCGGGAACGCGGCGGCCAGTTCCGCGACCTCCCCCGCCACTCCTTCTTCCCCGCGCAACGCCCGTCCCAGCAGTTTCGCGATCCGTTCCATCTCCGACTCCCGCATGCCCTGCGTGGTCACCGCCGCCGTGCCCAGCCGGATCCCGGAGACCGAACCGGCCGGGGCCGGGTCGGACGGCAGGGCGCACTTGTCCAGCGAGATCCGGGCCGCGGCGCACCGCCCGCGGGCCATCAGGCCGGTCAGCCCCAGCCGCGAGACGTCGACGGTGATCAGGTGGGTGTCGGTGCCGCCGGTCTGCGGGGTCAGCTCCTGCGCGCCGAGCGCCGCCGCCAGCGCCTGGGCGTTGGCGACCACCTGGTGCGCGTACGACGCGAAGGCGGGCGTGGCGGCCTCGCCGAGGGCGACCGCGGTGGCCGCCACGGTGTGCATCTGCGGGCCGCCCTGGGTGAACGGGAAGACCGCGCGGTCGATGCGGCCCGCCAGCTCGGAGCCGCACAGGATGATGCCGCCGCGCGGGCCGCGCAGCGTCTTGTGCGTGGTGGCGCACACCACGTCGGCGTACGGCACCGGGCTGGGCGCGGCGCCGCCCGCCACCAGGCCCAGGGTGTGCGCGGCGTCCACGATCAGGTAGGCGTCCACCTCCTCGGCGATCTGCCGGAACGCCGCGTAGTCGATGTGCCGGGGGTAGGAGGTGGAGCCCGCCACGATCGCCTTGGGGCGGCGGGCGTGCGCGAGGTCGCGCAGCTGCCGGTAGTCGATCAGGCCGGTGCGGGGGTCCACCCCGTAGCCGGTGAAGTCGAACCAGCGGCCGGAGAAGTTCGCCGGGCTGCCGTGCGTCAGGTGGCCACCGTGCGGCAGCGACATCGCCAGTACGGCGTCACCGGGCACCAGGAGCGCCGCGTACGCCGCCAGGACGGCAGAGGACCCGGAGTAGGGCTGGACGTTGGCGTGCGCGCAGCCGAAGAGCGCACAGGCCCGCTCGACGGCCAGCCGCTCGGCGAGGTCCACCAGTTCGCAGCCGCCGTGGTGGCGGTGGCCCGGGTAGCCCTCGGCGTACTTGTTGGCGAGCGGCGAGCCGAGTACCGCGAGCACCGCGGGAGACGCGAAGTTCTCGGCGGCGATCAGCTGGAGTCCGGCGGTCTGGCGCTCGTACTCGGCGAGCAGTACGCCCGCCAGTTCCGGGTCCTGGCGGCGCAGCGCGTCGAAGTCGGCGGCGTGCGCGGCGGCGTACGCCGCCGTGTGGGCGTCCGTCTCGGGGCTGGTGCCGGCAACCGCCATGCATCCACGATAGGCGCGCCACGGCGGCGGCGCGCCTTGACGGAAGGTACCCGCGGGAGCTTGCCCCCGGTCGCGGCGGGAACTTCCCGGAACAAGCGCGCAGGCCCCCGAGAAAGGGGGCCTGGGGGTGCTGCCTTGGGAGGGAGAGGTCAGCTCACCGGGGACGGTACGCCCGTCAGGGCCGTGACGACCGGGTCCAGCGCGGAGTGGATCTCCGCGCCGATGTGGCGGAAGACGGTGACCGGCGCCCCGTACGGGTCGTAGACCTCGTCGTCCTCCGCGTTGGGCGCCTGGAGCCAGCCGCGCAGCGCCGCCGCGGCGCGGACCAGCGCGCGGGCGCGGTCGATCACACAGCCGTCCGGCAGCGTCGCCGGGTCTATCGCCCGGACCAGCCGGGTGAACTCCTTGAGCGTGAAGGTGCGCAGGCCCGCGGCGTGGCCCATCGACACCACCTGGGCGCGGTGGTCGCGGGTCGCGGTGAGCACCAGGTCGGCCTCGATGACGTGGTCGTCGACGAGTTCCCGGCCGCGGAAGCCGTCCGGGTCCGCGCCGTACTCGGCCAGTACGGTCGCCGCGTGCGCCTCCATGGGCGCGCCGACATGGCCCCAGGTGCCCGCGCTGCGCACCGCGATCCGTGACGCGCCGTCGCCCAGCCTGCGGTCGAGTTCCAGCCGGGTCAGCCGCTCGGCCATGGGTGACCGGCAGACGCTTCCGGTGCACACGTACAGCACGCGGAAACGGTCCTCCCCGCCGGTGCCGCCCGTTATGCCCCGCTCCTCAGGGCTGGTCAGCACCATGGGTCCGCCCCGCCGCGGTAACAGCTGCTGGTGCCGCTCACGCCGATTCCTCCAGCTCGGGCACGACCTCGCGCAGCTGCGCGGCGCTGAGCGCACCGGCCCGCAGCAGCACCGGGACCTTGCCGGTGACGTCCACGATCGAGGACGGCACGGTGTCCGGGGTCGGGCCGCCGTCGAGGTAGACGGAGACCGAGTCGCCGAGCATGTTCTGGGCGGCGTCGCAGGTCTGCGGGGACGGCTGACCGGTCAGGTTGGCGCTGGAGACGGCCATCGGCCCGGTCTCGGTGAGCAGTTCGATGGCGACCGGGTGCAGCGGCATCCGGATCGCGACCGTGCCCCGGGTGTCGCCCAGGTCCCACTGGAGCGACGGCTGGTGGCGGGCGACCAGGGTCAGCGCGCCCGGCCAGAACGCGTCCACCAGCTCCCACGCCTGCTCGGAGAAGTCGGTGACCAGGCCGTGCAGCGTGTTCGGGGAGCCGACCAGCACCGGGGAGGGCATGTTGCGGCCCCGGCCCTTGGCCTGCAGCAGATCGCCGACCGCCTCACCGTTGAAGGCGTCCGCGCCGATGCCGTACACGGTGTCGGTGGGCAGCACCACGAGCTCACCGCGGCGCACCGCCGAGGCGGCCTCGCGCAGCCCGGTGGCGCGGTCGGACGCGTCGGAGCAGTCGTAACGCCGAGCCATTAGCTGTCCTCCATCTGATGGGCCTGGGGGTTGTACGGGTGTTGCGGGTTCACGGCGTCGGAGAGGTCCGGCGCCATCATGACGCCGCCTTACGGGCCGTCGTACTGCGATCTTCCGGGGGACGACCCCCGGGCCCCCGGCCGGACGCGGGGGAGCCGAGCATGATCATGGCGCCGCCTTACGGGCCGTGGTGAACCTGGGGCGGTTGTTCAGGTCGCGGTGGTCGGCCGCGTCGGCCCAGCCGGTCTCCTCGTTGAAGATCCACGGGACCTGGTGGCCCTGGGTGTCGGCGTGTTCCACCACCACGACACCGCCGGGGCGCAGCAGCCGGTGCGCGGTGCGCTCCAGGCCGCGGATGGTGTCCAGACCGTCCTCGCCGGAGAACAGCGCGAGCTGCGGGTCGTGGTCCCTGGCCTCGGGCGCCACGTACTCCCACTCGGTCAGCGGGATGTACGGCGGGTTGCTGATCACCAGGTCGAACTGGCCGTTCATCTCGGGCAGCGCGGACAGCGCGTCGCCCTGGTGCAGCGTCACCCGGGAGCCCTCGACGTTCTTGCGCGTCCACTGCAGCGCGCCCTCGTCCAGCTCCACCGCGTGCACCCGGGACCGCGGCACCTCCTGGGCCAGCGCCAGCGCGATGGCGCCGGAGCCGGTGCACAGGTCGACGATGAGCGGCTCGGCGACGTCCATCGCGCGTACCGCGTCTATCGCCCAGCCGACCACCGACTCGGTCTCCGGCCGGGGCACGAACACCCCTGGCCCGACCTGGAGTTCCAGGTAGCGGAAGAAGGCGCGGCCGGTGATGTGCTGGAGCGGCTCGCGGTTCTCCCGCCGGGCGACCGCCTCCCAGTACCGGGCGTCGAAGTCGGCGTCGGCGACGTTGTGCAGCTCACCGCGCTTGACCCCGTGCACGTACGCGGCCAGCTCCTCCGCGTCGAAGCGGGGCGAGGGCACACCGGCATCGGCCAACCGCTGGGTGGCCTGGGCCACCTCCGCGAGCAGCAGGTTCACGCGCGATCCGTCCTTCTCGGTGGAGCCGCTCTGGGCGGGCTTACTGTGCCGCGGCCAGCTTCGCCGCGGCGTCGGCGTCGACGCACGCCTGGATGACGGCGTCGAGGTCCCCGTCGAGTACCTGGTCCAAGTTGTACGCCTTGAAGCCCACCCGGTGGTCCGAGATCCGGTTCTCGGGGAAGTTGTACGTCCGGATCCGCTCCGAGCGGTCCACGGTGCGCACCTGGCTGCGGCGCGCGTCCGACGCCTCCCGCTCGGCCTCCTCCTGGGCGGCGGCCAGCAGCCGGGAGCGCAGGATGCGCATCGCCTGCTCCTTGTTCTGCAGCTGGCTCTTCTCGTTCTGGCAGGAGACCACGATGCCGGTGGGCAGGTGAGTGATGCGCACCGCGGAGTCGGTGGTGTTCACCGACTGGCCGCCGGGGCCCGACGAGCGGTAGACGTCGACGCGCAGGTCGTTGGTGTTGATCTCCACCTCGACCTCCTCGGCCTCCGGGGTGACCAGCACGCCCGCGGCCGAGGTGTGGATCCGGCCCTGGGACTCGGTGGCGGGCACGCGCTGCACCCGGTGCACCCCGCCCTCGTACTTCAGCCGGGCCCACACGCCCTGGCCGGGCTCTGTGTTGCCCCTGGCCTTCACGGCGACCTGGACATCCTTGTAGCCGCCGAGGTCGGACTCGTTGGAGTCCAGGATCTCGGTCTTCCAGCCGAGCCGCTCGGCGTACCGCAGGTACATCCGCAGCAGGTCTCCGGCGAACAGCGCGGACTCCTCGCCGCCCTCGCCCGCCTTGACCTCAAGGATCACGTCCTTGTCGTCGCTGGGGTCGCGGGGCACCAGCAGCAGCCGCAGCCGGTCGGTGAGGCCCTCGCGGTGCTGTTCCAGCTGCTTGACCTCAGCGGCGAACTCCGGGTCGGACTGGCCGAGTTCGCGGGCGGTCTCGATGTCGTCGCCCGTCTGCTTCCACTCCCGGTACGTGCTGACGATGGGGGTCAGCTCGGCGTAACGCTTGTTGAGCCTGCGCGCCTCGGCCTGGTCGGCGTGGACCGCCGGGTCGGCAAGCCGCTTCTCGAGGTCGGCGTGCTCGCCGATCAGTTCCTCGACCGCCTCGAACATCTTCGGTTCCCTTGTCACGAACGGGATTGGGGACGGACGCCAAAAAGCCGGTCCGGCCGCCCCTGGGCAGGGGCGACCGAGGACCGGCGTACGGACCCGCTACTTCTTGGCGGAACCGGCGTTCTTGCCGAAGCGGGCCTCGAAGCGGGCGACGCGACCGCCGGTGTCGAGGATCTTCTGCTTGCCGGTGTAGAAGGGGTGGCACTCGGAGCACACGTCGGCACGGATGGTGCCGCCGGCGACGGTGCTGCGGGTGGTGAACGACGCGCCACAGGTGCAGCTGACCTGGGTCTCGACGTACTCCGGGTGAATCTCGCGCTTCAAGGGATCTCCTAGGTTCGGGAGGGCACCGGGTCGCACCGCGGGATTGCGGGACGTGAACCGGGGCCGACGTACCAGTCTGCCAGCACTGGCCCGTACTCCCAAAACCGGGGCGTACGGGCCCGTTATTCCCTGGCGGGCCGCCCCCGGTCCGGTACCGCCGCGACCGGCGGGCCGCCCCCGGTCCGGTACCGCCGCGCTCCCCCGGAACCCGCGCCCGCGCGGACCGGGCGCGCAGCCCGCACAACCGCGCAGTCCCAGGTGGGAGCCTTACCGCAGCCAGCCGCGGGCCAGCGCCTGGTCGCCCGCGGAGCCCCTCGTGGCGCTGGCCGGGACCGGTTTGTCCGCCCGGAGCGCGGCCCAGACCTGCCCCGCCTTGGCGTCGAGCGGGACGACCCGGTTCGGATCGGCCTGGTCGTACTGGACCGGCATGGTCACCATGTCCAGATCACCGGACCTGATGTCCTTCAGGCTCGACGCGAAGCCCGCCAGCGCGTTCACCGAGGCCAGCTCGGAGTCGGTGGTGAGCGCCTTGGTCGCGGTGTCCGCCACGTTGTAGAGCTTGGCCGGGTTGGTCAGCATCCCCACGCTGCGCGCCTGGCCCAGCAGCGCCTTGACGAACGCCTGCTGCAACTGGATGCGGCCCAGGTCGCTGCCGTCGCCGACGCCGTGCCGGGTGCGGACCAGGCCCAGCGCCTGCTCGCCGCCCAGGGTGTGGGTACCGGCGGGCAGCTCGAGGCGGCTGTCCTTGTCGTTGATCGGCCTGGTGGTGGTGATCGGCACCCCGCCCATGGCGTTGATCAGGTTCTTGAAGCCGGTGAAGTCCACCTCGATGTAGTGGTCCATGCGGATCCCGGTCATCGACTCGACCGTCCTGACCGCACAGGCCGGACCGCCCACCGAGTAGGCGTCGTTGAACATCTCGCCGCGCGAGGCGGGCACCGTGGTCCCGTCCGGCTTGGTGCAGGCCGGGCGGCTGACGAGGGTGTCCCGTGGAATGCTCACCACCGTGGCCCTGCGGTGGCCGTTGTACAGGTGGACGATCATGGCGGTGTCGGAACGGGCGCCACCCTCGTCGCGGCCGTACTGGCTGTTCTTGCCGGAGCGCGAGTCGGAGCCGAGCACGAGGATGTCCATCGAGCCGTTGTCGACATTGCGCGGGCGGTCCTTGCCGAGCTGGGCGTTGATGTCGACGCCGGTGATGTTGCCGTTCAGCCGGAAGTAGACGTACCCCAGGCCCGCGCCGCCCAGGGCCACGGCTGCGGCCAGCGTCCAGGCGGTGATCCGCAGCGCCTTGCGGCGCGGCTTGCGGCGGCGGCCCGGGCCGCGCAGTACGCGGCCGGTCGTCGGCTTGTCGATATCGCCCATCTGTCCTCGCTTCTTCCTCCGGCTACCCCCAATCGCCATGCGAATGCCGCCTTAACGGTTCATTCCGGGATGACAGACGTCTGCTCGGTCCACGCCAGTTCCAGTCCCTGAAGTGGCGAACGTCTCGTATGCCGCCATTGCACCGGCACACAGCGGGGACAGAGCAAAAGGACGGTAGGAGGACGCAGAAACGGGCCGCCCCCGTCACCGAAGTGACGGGGGCGGCCCGTTTACCGCAACTCGCCTGTCAGTCGCCGCCGTTGCCCGGCGTGGTCTTGGCGATCTGCATCAGGAACTCCGCGTTGGACTTGGTCTGCTTCATCTTGTCCAGCAGCAGCTCGATCGCCTGCTGCGAGTCCAGCGCGTGCAGCACCCGGCGCAGCTTCCACACGATGCTGAGCTCCTCCGGCGCCAACAGGATCTCCTCCTTGCGGGTGCTGGACGCGTCGACGTCCACCGCCGGGAAGATGCGCTTGTCGGAGAGCTTGCGGTCCAGCCGCAGCTCCATGTTGCCGGTGCCCTTGAACTCCTCGAAGATCACCTCGTCCATCCGCGAGCCGGTCTCGACCAGCGCGGTGGCCAGGATGGTCAGCGAACCGCCGTCCTCGATGTTGCGCGCGGCGCCGAAGAACTTCTTCGGCGGGTACAGCGCGGTGGAGTCCACACCACCGGACAGGATGCGGCCCGAGGCGGGCGCCGCCAGGTTGTAGGCGCGGCCCAGGCGGGTGATGGAGTCCAGCAGCACGACCACGTCGTGGCCCAGCTCCACCAGGCGCTTGGCGCGCTCGATGGCCAGCTCCGCGACCGTGGTGTGGTCCTCCGCCGGGCGGTCGAAGGTCGAGGAGATGACCTCGCCCTTGACCGACCGCTGCATGTCGGTGACCTCTTCCGGACGCTCGTCGACCAGGACGACCATCAGGTGGCACTCGGGGCTGTTGTGGGTGATCGCGTTGGCGATCGCCTGCATGATCATGGTCTTGCCGGTCTTCGGCGGGGCCACGATCAGACCGCGCTGGCCCTTGCCGATCGGCGCGACCAGGTCGATGATCCGCGGGGTCAGCTGGTTCGGCTCGTTCTCCAGCCGCAGCCGCTCCTGCGGGTACAGCGGGGTGAGCTTGCCGAACTCCGGCCGCCCGCGGCCGGTTTCGGGCGCCATGCCGTTCACCGAGTCCAGCCGGACGAGGGCGTTGAACTTCTCCCGCCGCTCGCCGTCCTTGGGCTGCCGCACCGCGCCGGTGACGTGGTCACCCTTGCGCAGGCCGTTCTTGCGGACCTGGGCCAGCGAGACGTACACGTCGTTCGGGCCCGGCAGGTAGCCGGAGGTGCGGATGAACGCGTAGTTGTCCAGGATGTCGAGGATGCCAGCGACCGGGATCAGCACATCGTCCTCGGCCAGCTGCGGCTCGCCCGCGAAGTCGTCCCGGCCACGGCGGCCACGACGGTCGCGGTACCGGCCCCGGCGGCCACGGCGGCCGCCCTCGAAGTCGTCGTCGCCCTGGCCCTGGCTCTGGCCCTGGCCCTGGCGGTCCTGGCGGTCGCCCTGACCGGCGGCGCCCTCCTCGCCACGGCGGCGGTCCCGCTGGCGGTCCCGGCGGCCCTCACGGTCGCCGCGCTCGCCGCGCTCCTGGCGGTCGCCCTTCTGGCGGTCCCGGCGGCCCTCACGGTCACCCTGGCCCTGCTCGGCGGCCTCGCCCTTGCCCTGCTCGGCGGGCGCGGCGGTCTTGGGCTCCACGGTGGCGGTGGCCGTGGCGGTGGCCTGCTCGGCGGCCTTCGGCTCGGCCTTGTCGGCGACGGCCTTCTCGGCCGCGGTACGGCGGCCACGGCGCTCGGCGGCGGGCTTCTCGCCGGCCGGCTGGCCCGGGATGTCGATCTGCTGCTGGCCCTCGGCGGGCGCGGCGGCCGTGGGCTCGGCGGCGGCCTCGCCGGTGCGCGTCCGCGAGGTGGCGCGGCGCTTGGGCTTCTCGGCGGCGGGCGCGGCGGCGGTCGAGCCGCCGCCCGCCTGCCGCTCCTTGATGACCTCGATCAACTGGCCCTTGCGCATCCGCGCGGTGCCCTTGATTCCAAGTGCCGAGGCCACCTGCTGGAGCTCAGCGAGAACCATGCCCTCAAGGCCGGTGCCAGACCGGCGACGCCTGGTGGCAGTACCGCTGGCAGGCGCGGCGGCATCGGATGCGGCGGCAGCGCTGTCTGCGCGCATCAGATCGGTGGTGTCGCTCACGAAGGGTCCTTCCCTGGAGCGGGCGTCGGCCTGATCGGCTCGGCGACCGGTTGTGCTGTCCGGATTCCGGGCTTTCGTTGCGGTGCCCGGATCCGGGGCGGTGGTCCGCCTGATGGCGGGAGAAATAACTGCGTGGTGATTCGGTGCGATGAGGTCACACGTAGGTGGCCGGTCCTTCGCACCTAACTCCGGAGCGTGCTCGGCACTGCAAAGGCAGGCTGCTCAGGCAGTGTGGGAGGCTCCCGGAAGAATGGCGATCCCGCGACGGAACACCCCGATACGGGACACACAGCACCGCGGCACCATACACATGCATGGTCCGTCGAATGCAGACTTGAGATTAACACTACCTGATCCAACAAATATTCCCCCTCTCCGCGCCCGGCAACCGTGCTTCGGGACTGTGCCGGTCGTACCCGCAGTGCGGCGGGTACGGGGCGCGGTGCTGCCGCGCGCAGTTCTTCCCTTGTCGCCCATTGGCTCAAACCCCCGCCTCGTCCCCCGAGTCATCGGACGGCCGCTCCCGAGGCGTCCGTACCCGCACTGGCCAACGGGAGCACACTGGCCCCCGCGGCGTCCGTCGTCAGCCGGTTGGCCGCCCAGCCCGCTCCGGCGACCGCGGCCACCTTGTCCGCCGTAGCCTCCTCCGCCAGCGCCAGTACGGTGGGCCCGGCACCGGAGATGACGGCGGGTACGCCGTCCGCGCGCAACCGGTTGACCAGTGCCACGCTCTGCGGCATCGCCGGCTCCCGGTACTCCTGGTGCAGCCGGTCCTCGGTGGCCGCCAGCAGCAGCTCCGGGCGCCGGGTCAGCGCCTCCACGAGCAGCGCGGCGCGCCCGGCGTTGGCCGCCGCGTCCACGTGCGGGACGGTGCGCGGCAGCAGGCCCCGCGCGGTCTCGGTGAGCACCGGCTTGGCCGGTACGAAGACCACCGGGACGACGGACGGCGCCGGGTCCATCCGGATCGCCCTGGCCGCCCCGGACTCGGTCCAGGCCAGGGTGAATCCGCCGAGCAGACAGGCCGCCACGTTGTCCGGATGGCCCTCGATCTCGGTGGCCAGTTCCAGCATCGCCGTGTCGTCCAGCCGCTCGGGCCCGCCTATCGTCACCGCACGGGCGGCCATGATGCCCGCGCAGATGGCGGCGGACGACGAGCCCAGGCCGCGACCGTGCGGAATGCGGTTGGCGCAGACCACCTCAAGCCCCCGCGGCTGGCCGCCGAGCAGGTCGAACGTGGTGCGCAGGGACCGTACGACCAGGTGCCGTTCGTCGCGGCTGAGGGTTTCGGCGCCCTCACCCGCGATGTCGACGTGCAGCCCGGAGTCGGCGACCCGGACCACGACGTCGTCGTACAGCCCCAGGGCCAGGCCGAGGGCGTCGAAGCCGGGGCCGAGGTTGGCGCTGGTCGCGGGGGTGCGCACTCGCACGGCGGCTGCGCGGAAGGCTGGACCGGCCATCGGTCGAAGAGTCTCCTTGTGTGGCAAGTGCAGTGCTGCCTCGGGGCCTTGGCGTCATCAGCCGGCGGCAACGCGAGGGCTTGTCCGTCACCCGGGGGGCGAACGGTGGCGACACGGGCCAATGCCAACGGCATGGGCCGGGGCGGCACACGACGGCGCCGATGGGTGCCAGCCTATCGAAGGAAGGTTCTGCTGCGACATAGGGCGCACACACGGCGCGCGATGCGTGTCGCACGCCGCGGTATGCGCTCCCCGCAGGTCGGGGCGTCGGAGGCCCGCCCCCGACACCCCGGGCGGCCTACGCCAGCCCCAGCCGCTCCGCCGCCGCGTCGGCGTCCACCGGCACGGTGATCGGCTGCGGGGCGCCCGCGACCGCCCAGTCCGGGTCCTTCAGGCCGTTCCCGGTCACCGTGCAGACGATCCGCTGGCCGGGGTCGACCCTGCCCTCCTCCGCGGCCTTGAGCAGACCGGCCACCGACGCGGCCGAGGCGGGCTCCACGAAGACGCCCTCACGCGAGGCCAACAGCCGGTACGCCGACAGGATCTGACGGTCCGTCACCGCTTCGATGAGGCCGCCGGACTCGTCCCTGGCCGCCTCCGCGAACTTCCAGGAGGCGGGGTTGCCGATCCGGATCGCGGTGGCGATGGTCTGCGGGCTGCGCACCGGCTCACCGATCACGATCGGCGCGGAACCGGCCGCCTGGAAGCCCCACATCCGCGGCGTGCGGGTCGACATCCCGGGAAGGGTGCGGCGCGCGGCGCCTCCATCGAGGGTGGCGGCGGGCGACGGGCGGGAGTACTCCCGGTAGCCCTTCCAGTAGGCGGTGATGTTGCCCGCGTTGCCCACCGGGAGCACATGGATGTCGGGCGCGTCGCCGAGCGCGTCCACGATCTCGAACGCGGCGGTCTTCTGCCCCTCGATACGCACCGGGTTGACCGAATTGACCAGCGCCACCGGGTACTTCTCGGACAGTCCGCGGGCGAGATCCAGACAGTCGTCGAAGTTCCCGTCGACCTGCAGGATCCGCGAGCCGTGCACCAGCGCCTGGCCCATCTTGCCGAGCGCGATCTTGCCCTGTGGGACCAGCACCGCGCAGACCATCCCGGCCCGTACCGCGTAAGCCGCGGCGGACGCCGAGGTGTTGCCGGTGGACGCGCAGATCACCGCCTGGGCGCCGGCCTCCTTGGCCTTGGAGATGGCCATGGTCATGCCGCGGTCCTTGAACGAGCCGGTGGGGTTGGCCCCCTCGACCTTCAAGTAGACGTCACAGCCGGTGCGTTCGGAGAGCAGCTGCGCGGGAACGAGCGGAGTGCCACCCTCCAGCAGCGTGACCACGGGGGTCTCGGCGGTCACCGGGAGCCGGTCCCGGTACTCCTCGATGATGCCGCGCCACTGGTGGGTGCCGGACATTCGAGGGGGGTTGTCAATGACGGCGTTCATCTCGGGTTACTCCCCTTCCACACGCATGATGCTCGCGACGCCCCGTACGGTGTCGAGTTTCCGCAGGGCCTCGACGGTCGCCGACAGGGCGGCGTCGGGCGCGCGATGGGTGACGACGACGAGCGAGGCCTCGCCGCCCGCCTCGACCGAGGCGCCTTCGGCGCCGCTGTAACGTTCCTTGGCCTGCTGGCGGACCGTGTCGATGGACACGGCATGCTCCGCGAAAACGGTGGCGACCTGGGCCAGTACGC
The DNA here is from genome assembly GCA_037034305.1 of Streptomyces sp. PLK1-5. GTDB lineage: Bacteria > Actinomycetota > Actinomycetes > Streptomycetales > Streptomycetaceae > Streptantibioticus_A. The sequence goes on along the minus strand of JBAGJY010000001.1, from coordinate 424,823 downwards.
CGGGTTTGTCGGCCACGTCCAGGCTGATGTGGTAGCGCGTGACCACCTCGCCCATCGGGCTCACCGGCAGCTGGGTGTACGCGGACTCGCCCACGCCGGTGGTGTTGGCCAGCTTGTTGCGGCAGGCCGCGACCAGGTCGCCCAGCACCGCGGAGGCGGTCGGCGCGCCGCCCGCGCCGGGACCGTAGAACATCAGCTGCCCGGCCGCGTCGGCCTCCACGAAGACCGCGTTGTACGCCTCGCGGACGCTGGCCAGCGGATGGCTGAGCGGGATCATCGCCGGGTGGACGCGGGCGGTCACCGACCTGCCGTCCGCGCTGCGCTCGCAGATCGCCAGCAGCTTGACCGTGCAGCCCATCCGCTTGGCCGAGGCGATGTCGGCGGCGGTGACCTCGGTGAGGCCCTCGCGGTGCACGTCGTCGATGGTGACCCGGGTGTGGAAGGCGATCCCGGCCAGGATCGCCGCCTTGGCGGCGGCGTCGAACCCCTCGACGTCGGCGGTCGGGTCGGCCTCCGCGTAGCCCAGCGCGGTGGCCTCGTCCAGCGCCTCGGAGTACCCGGCGCCGGTGCTGTCCATCCGGTCGAGGATGAAGTTGGTGGTGCCGTTGACGATGCCCAGCACCCGGTTGACCTTGTCACCGGCGAGCGACTCGCGAAGCGGCCGGATCAGCGGGATGGCACCCGCCACGGCGGCCTCGTAGTACAGGTCCACGCCCTGCTGTACGGCGGCGGCGTGCAGCGTGGCGCCGTCGGCGGCGAGCAGCGCCTTGTTGGCGGAGACCACGCTGGCGCCGTGCTCGAACGCGGTGGTGATCAGGGTGCGCACCGGCTCGATGCCGCCGATGACCTCCACCACCACGTCGATGTCGCCGCGTTTGACCAGGGCGGTGGCGTCGGTGGTGATCAGCTCGGCGGGTACGCCCCTGCGCACCCGGTCCGGTCGGCGCACCGCGATTCCGGCGAGCTCCACCGGGGCGCCGATCCGGGCCGTGAGGTCGTCCGCGTGCGTCGTCATGATGCGTGCCACCTCTGAGCCGACCACTCCACAGCCCAGCAGCGCCACCTTCAGCGGACGCGTACGCATCATCCGACCTCGTCTCTCAACAATTCCTTGAACAACTTTTTGAGTTTAAGCTGCAACCGGTCCTGCCAGTCTCGCCCACCGAACGGAGGATTCCCTCCTCCGTCCAGCATCCGAGACCAAGATCTTGCTAGCCGATATCGAGCCGCAGAAGATCCTCCTCCGTCTCCCGCCGCACGATCACCCGCGCCTGCCCGTCCTTGACCACCACCACCGGGGGCCGCAGCGCGTGGTTGTAGTTGCTCGCCATGGAACGGCAGTACGCGCCCGTGGCGGGCACCGCCAGCAGGTCACCCGGGGCGAGGTCCGCGGGCAGGAACGCGTCGCGCACCACGATGTCACCGGACTCGCAGTGCTTGCCGACCACCCGGGTGAGCATCGGTGCCGCGGCGGAGGACCGGGAGACCAACGCCACGGTGTAGTCGGCGTCGTAGAGCGCGGTACGGATGTTGTCGGACATGCCGCCGTCAACGCTGACGTAGGTGCGCAGCCCCTCCAGCGGCTTGATGGTGCCGACCTCGTAGAGCGTGAACGCCGTGGGCCCGACGATCGCCCGGCCCGGTTCCACCGACAGCCGCGGCACCGCGAGCCCGGCCGAGGCGCACTCCCGGGTGACGATCTCGGCCAGCGCCTTGGCGATCTCGTGCGGCTCGCGCGGGTCGTCGTCCGAGGTGTAGGCGATACCCAGGCCACCGCCGAGGTCGATCTCCGGCAGTTCCACACCGTGCTCGTCACGCACCTGCTTCAGCAGCCCGACCACCCGGTGCGCGGCCACCTCGAAGCCTGAGGTGTCGAAGATCTGGGAGCCGATGTGCGAGTGGATGCCGATGAGTTCGAGGCTGTCGAGCATCAGCGTCCGGCGCACCGCCTCGGCGGCCTGGCCGTCGGCGAGCGCTATGCCGAACTTCTGGTCCTCGTGCGCGGTGGCGATGAACTCGTGGGTGTGCGCCTCCACGCCGACGGTCACCCGGATCTGCACCCGCTGCCGCCTGCCGAGCCGCTCGGCGACCCCGGCGACCCGGACGATCTCCTGGAACGAGTCGAGCACGATCCGTCCGACGCCCGCCTCGACCGCCCGCTCGATCTCCCGGACGCTCTTGTTGTTGCCGTGCAGCGCGATCCGCTCGGCGGGCATACCGGCCGACAGCGCGGTGGCCAACTCGCCCTCGGAACACACGTCGAGGTTGAGCCCCTCCTCGTGCAGCCAGCGCACCACCGCGCGGGAGAGGAAGGCCTTGCCCGCGTAGAAGACGTCGGCGTCCCGGCCGAACGCCTCCCGCCAGGCCCGGCAGCGGGCCCGGAAGTCGTCCTCGTCGAGTACGTACGCCGGAGTGCCGAACTGCGCGGCCAGCGACCGGACATCGATCCCGCCCACCTCGACCGCGCCGTCGGCGTTGCGGGTGACGGTACGGGACCAGACCTTCGGGTCGAGCGCGTTGAGGTCGGCGGGCGGCGCGGTGTAGTGCCCCTCGGGCAGCACGTCGGCGTAGCGGGGCCCAGCGGGATGTGCGGAACGGGACATGGTGCTCTGAAACTCCTCAGAGGTGTTCGGGCGCGGAGATGCCGAGCAGGGTCAGGCCGCCCGCGAGCACCGTCCCGGCCGCTTCGGCGAGCGACAGCCGGGCCCGGTGGGCGGCCGAGGGTTTCTCATCACCGCGGGGCAGATGCGGACACATGTCATGGCAGCCGAAGAAGGCGTCGGCCGTCAGCTCCAGGTGCCGGGCGACCCGGTCCGGGGAGCGGTGCCGGGCGGCGGCCTCCACGACGCGCGGGAAGTCGGCGATCACACCGAGCAGCCGGTGCTCCGCCGGGTGACCGTAAAGGCCGTCGGGATCCGGCGTGACGCCCAGGTCCCGGGCGTTGCGCAGCAGGGCACGGGTACGGGCGTGGGCGTACTGGACGCGGAAGAGGGGGTTCGACTCGCGCTGGGCTAGGAGTTCGGCGGGGTCGAGCCGGGGGGCGTCGCCGGGCGGCGGACGCAGCAGGGCCCAGCGGGCGGCGTCGGGGGTCAGGGCGCACAGGGCTTCGGCGGAGCCGGTCGAGGCGCCCGGGCCGTGGGCGGGGCCGTCATGCCCGGCGCGCGCCGCCCGCACCCGTACCGCCTCCGGCGGTCCTTCCTCAGCCCCGCAGGCCCTCAGCAGCCGGTTGCCCGCCTCGGCGACGGCGGCGGCGCGCGGTTCGCCGTTGTGCGTGAGGGTCACGCGGGTTCCGGCCAGCGAGCCGCCGTGGCCGTAGGCCGCGCCCCGCGCCAGCACCTCCCGTACCAGCCCGGCGTGCGCGGCGGCTTCGAGCGTGATGTTCAAGAACCCCGGATCGGCGATCTCCACCCGGGCGATCCCGGGGCACCGGGCGAGCCGCCCGGCCAGTATCTCCGCGACCTGCCGTGGCCGCCGTCCCGCCGCCCTGGCGAGCCGCAGCGCGACGTTGGTCGCGTAGTCCCCCTGCCGTGGTCCGCGCGGCCGTTCCACGACGACCCGCTCGGGCACGTCCACGCGCAGCTCATCCGCCTCGACGGCATGGCGAACCGTGCTCAGCACGGTACGGGAGAGCTCAGCGGGGGTCACAGGGAAAGCGTAGGCGAGAAGGGGGGTGGTCCCGCGAATGGGTTTCACCTACTGGGCGGTCGCCTACGAGCAGCGCGGGCTGGAGGCCGGAAGCCCTTCCGACTCCTGCGGGTCGACGGCCGGACCGGCGTGCATCAGCCGCCGCACCAGCCGCACCAGTTCCATGGGCTCGAACGGCTTGGCGAGGAACGCGTCCACCGCGGCCCGCTCACCGTCCTCGGCCTCCGGCCGACTGCACGCGCTGACGATCGCGATCCGCAGATGCCGGGTACGCGGGTCGGCCCGCAACCGCGCGGCGGCCCGCAGCCCGTCGACCCGAGGCATGACGACGTCGAGGGTGACCACATCGGGCCGCACCTGGTGCACGATGTCCAGGCACTCCGCACCGTCAGCCGCGGTCACCACCTCGAAACCCTCCAGTTCGAGGTTGACCCTGATCAGCTGTCGGATGACCTTGTTGTCGTCGACAACGAGAACCCGCCCGGACGCGCCCTGCACAACTGAAGCCTAGGCGCGCACCACCGGTTGCGTCCGCGTTTTACCCACTTCTTCCCCGTGCGAGCGAGCTTTCCACAACGCGCGGACGCACCCCCGAACCATGCGCTACCCCGCACAAAAACCCTGTACACACCCACCCTCCGGAAGCTGGTAGGGTTCTACCCGTCGCCGCCACCACGGCCGACAAGCCCCCGTAGCTCAGGGGATAGAGCAACGGCCTCCGGAGCCGTGTGCGCAGGTTCGAATCCTGCCGGGGGCACTCCGGATCAAGCTCCTGACCTGTAGAAATAGAGGTCAGGAGCTGTCTCGTCCATGCCAAAACGCACACGGTCTTTCGACCGTTGTTCTTTTCGGCGCACAAACCGCTCCACACGCTGTGGATAACCTCTTCCGTCGGCGGGCTTCCGCAGGTCAAAGGCGTATGACCGGGCGTTGGATCGCCTCGCTCACCAACAAATGCTGTCCGATTCCCGTCGTGGGAGCCGGGCGTCGGCATCCTGGGCAAAATGGCGTGTGACCTGCCTTGATGTGACCGACAGCACGCGGAAACGCACACGGTTTGGTGGGTCGTTGTCGTTTCAGCCCAGACGATGATGGTCTCGCCTCGGATGGCCGCCATTGAGGCTCCGGCGGGACTGGCGTGGGTCCCGGCTCGGCCCTCGCCATGGGCCAGTTGCTCAGCCTGATCTAGCCAGGACAGATACCCGCGGACGAACGGGAGCCAGCCCTCGCACGGGGGCCGGCATTCGACGCCGCGTTGAAAACTGAGCCTCCTGGTCGGCAGGCGTAACGCCCATCCTGACGTCCGAGCGGCATGCGCGCGATCACCAGCGCAGGCACGTTCAGTCGTCCCTAGCCATGGCCTCGGCGAAGTACGAGCCCTCCCCATACCCGGCATGCACATCCGGGTCATCCAGCCAGGACTCCACCGAGCCGAAGGAGTCCGCCGAGGCACCAAGCAACGCCCCGTCGGCGAAGCTCCGCCGAACACACTCCGGGCAGTCATGATGGGAGCAGGGGACCTCGTCGTAGAACGAGGAGTGGTAGTCGCGGGCCTCGGCGACCTTGGTCTCCCACGGTGTGTGCGGCGCGAACTTCGGCACCTCGCCGTCGAACAACACCGCCAGGGACTGCTTGAGCCGTGCGTACCGCTGCGACTTGAGGTCGTTGCACACGGTGTTCCATTGGCTGGTATCGCACCACCTGACCGGAGCCGCGGTGAGAACGCGGGTCTGGATCAAGCTGCGGGCCTCTGGCCGCCGACGGATCCGCTCCCGCAGAACATTGCTCCAGCTGCGCTCACGGCCGCTGCGTTGCAGCCAGCGGATCTCCGGCGTGCCGCTCAACGTCTTGTCATTGTGGCAGTTGGTGCACAGCAGCTGCCTGTTGGTCATCGCTCCGTCGCTTCCGGCGATGTGGTCGACCTCTGCTCCCGGCGCCCCGCATCGCCGGCAGCGTCCCTGGTCCCGCTCGATCACAGCGGCGCGCTCGGTGCGACTCGTCGATCGGCTGTACCCGCCGGCCAGCGCGAACCGAAGCTTCGAGTAAACGGCTTTGGCCTCGTTCTCGTCTCGGATGATCCCGTAACGCAGGGCGACAGGCAGGAACTTGCCCATCTCGATGCCATTGCGGAGATAACGGACGAGCTTAGGCTGGTCCCGGCAGCCGTTGTCGCAGAACAGCGACGGGTTGGCCAGATCCAGGGCCGCGTCACAGTTCGCGCAGTGATCTACGCGGAAGGTGCCAGGACTTGGCGGCTCGTTCTGAACACGGAACCCGGCGCACTCCTTGTCCGTGAACGCCACAAACGCCAATGCCACCGCGGTCTCCCTCCCGTTGATCCGCTCGCGGGCCAGCGTAGAGGTAGCGACAGTGGGCTGTGCGGGTTGCGGGTCTGAACCGCAGCGCGTAGCTGCTATCGAGACCTTGTTCGAGGCAGCCTTCACGATGCTCGCCAGTCTTGAGGAGTGGGCCCCGGCCGAGCAGCCTCCTGCCGGCGCGCCCTGAGGTATACCTCGAAGGACTGCAGTGCGCGTAGCCATGCGCGGGTCGTCGGCACGCCAGCGTCCGGCACACGCAGCCGACCCGGACCCCGGACCCAGGGCTGCGCTCCCCGCTTAGGGAGGATCACGGGTAGGATGAGTAGCATGAGTGAGCCTACCGGCAAGTACTCGATCACCATGCCGCGCGACATCGCCGAGGCCGCCAAGGCCCGCAGCGGCCCCTCCGGCCTGTCCGCCTACGTCGCCGCGGCCGTGGCCCGGCAGATCGAACGCGACAACCTCAACGAGCTCATCCAGGTCGCCGAGGCCGACCACGGCCACGTCACTGACGACGAGATCCAGGCCCTACGCGACCAGCTCAACCAGGCCCGACAGCAGCAGACGCAGGGCGGGGCCGACGCCGCGTGACCCGCTCCCCCGCCCTTCCCGGCGGCACCCTGGTCCTGGACAGCGAGGGGCTGGCCAAGGCCGTACTGCGCGACCGATCCGTCACCGGATGGCTCGCCCTAGCCCGCGCCGACGACCTGCGCGTGATCACGTCCGCGGCCACCCTGGTCGAGGTCGTCCACCCCCGGATCAACCGCCCGGCCCTGGAGTGGACGCTCTCCCGCCTGGTCGTCGAGCCGGTCACTGAGCCCATCGCCCGCCGCGCCGCGGCCCTCCTCGCCGACGCCGGCCTGCACGGCCACAAGTACGCCATCGACGCCATGCTCAGCGCCACCGCCCTCGCAGCCCCCGGCCCTGTCACGATCCTGACCTCCGATCCGGAGGACGTCACCATGCTGTGCGGCGGGCGCGTCACCGTCATCAAGATCTGATGTGTCCGCCGGTTATCGCTTGCGGCCGAAGCATCCGCTCGCATCGGCAGCCGCCCTGCGGTGTGCCTTACATGTAGTGGGCGTAGCGGGTGGCGACAGCCTGGTCGGGCGGGCAGAAGCGCAGGACGGACTTGACCTGGTTGGCGGTGCGCAGGGTGACGGGGAGGCGTCCGTCCAGGCGGGTCTGGTTCCAGTTCATCTTGGTCAGGGCGAGGACTTCGGCCGCCAGTTCATGCGGGTCCCGGGCGGCAGTTATGGGTCTGATGCCGATCGGGCGCGGGATGTACATGCCGGGGTAGGTCCGGTAGAACTCGATGCTCCCCGTGGCGTACAGCGCGAGTTCGCGTTCGCTGAGGACGGCGAGGGTGCCGCGCAGGGGCGGCGCGTCGCCGGGGCGGAAGGTGGCGGCTCCTTCGCTGCTGGTAATCCAGCTCATCTCCAGCGCGTCGATGAACCGTTCGTCCGCGGCATCCTGGAAGCCGCCTGTCTCCTCGCCGGTGAAGGCCGAGGTCTTGTGCAGCACGATGCGAGCGGGCGAGGTGTGGTGTTCGCGCCGGTAGGCGTCCAGTGCCTGGAGCAGGAGGGCATGTGCGTCGGCGCGTGCCAGGTGGGGCTGGCGGTCGGTGCGGCTGATCCGTGCCGGTCCTCCGCGCACGATCACTCCGTCCCCGCGTTCGTTGAAGACCTGGGCGACCGAGGTGTTCAGGGCGTTTCCGTCGTCGCTGCGGTAGAACGCGATGCCGACGTAGCAGGTGGTGAGGTCGGTGGGGCTGCGCAGGAGGCGCCAGGGGACGCCGCCGGCCTTGTAGTAGAGGGCGACGTGGAGGTTCCAGGAGCGGCTGGCCTCGTCCTGCCTGCTGTGGCCCTCGGGAGGGCGGGTGGCTTCGTCCCAGGTGCTGCGCCGGATGATCTGAATGGGCTGGCGCAGGTTCAGCAGCCGGGCTTTGAGCAGGTCGTGGAAGTTGGCGAACTGGCCTGGCGGCGGATCGTCAGAGGCGTCCTCCGAAGGACCACCGGCTTCGTCCGGACGGCCTGATGATCGGCGGATCGTCTCGACGAGTTGCTCGGGTCTGGCGACCAAGAGGACGTCGACCCGGTTCTCGTCGGCCAGTGCCCTGATCTCTTCCGCGTAGATGCTCACGGCCCTGGTCAGGGCTGCCGGCTGGTCGGCGGTCTCGATGGCGCGCAGGTCCCTGCTGCTGATCGCGCGTGTGTTCCGGTCGCTGAAGACCAGGGTGGTGTGCAGGCCGCGGTCGGTGTCGCATCCGGGGAATTCCGGGAAGAGATGCGGGTACTGCTCGTCCTTGGCCGCGATCGGCTCCCGGCAGCGCTCCAGCCACCGGCGCAGCCCCTCAAGTTGGTCCGCAGGCCCGACCAGGCCGACACGGATCGCCCGTGGAGCATCGGCCGCGCCGAGATCGGCTGGACCGTAGTTCGTGATGCCGAACCTCGGATCGATGTGCCGGGCCGCGCCGCCGAATTCCAGCTCGGGCTCGTCAAGAATCACGGAGTACATCACTGGCCTCGCCTCGCGCTGTTCGTTCCTCCTCGACGGGTCGTCCGTCGCCCTGCGGACCTGGCCTTGTTTCCGGGGCTTCTTCGTCGGGGAGCGCCGGGATCACCCTCGCTATCCCCGTCCTGGAGCAGGCTGAGAAGATCTTGGGTGTCCGTGTCCGCGGCGGCCAGCACGGTGTCCAGGCTTTCCTGTCCGTCGGCGGACGAGTCCTGGTCGTCCTCGGTGGCGGCGCCGGACGGAGCTGGCCCCCACCACCGGTCGTCGATCCCCCGGTCAACGGTCATGGTGGCGAGTTCACCGAACTGCACGGGCCGTGGTTCGGTGAACAAGTCGGCGTCCTGGTTGAGGTAGTTGGCCCACACACGGGTCCAGCCCCGGACGGCCGGGTGCCGGTCCAGACGTTTGATCCCCGCGAGCAGCCGGTCCGCGTAGGGGTGCTCGGTGTGACCGTCGGTGGTGAAGCAGTAGTCCGGCTCCAGCTGGCAGTACCAGACTCCGCTCAGGCGCCGGAACCGTGTGCGCAGCGCGGCATGGTGGTAGAAGCCGACGCGCTGCGGGTCGGACTTGGAGGCGTGCGGTCCGAACACGGTTCGGCCCCGTGATCCCGGTCCCTTGCCGGCCTTACGTGGCCCCAGGCGCGAGGTCGCCCGGAAGTGCATGTGTTTGCGGTCCTTGTGCCACCGCAGGTCCGGGTAGGAGCCCTGGACGGTCCGGGAGAGCAGGTCAGCGAAGCGGTGCTGGGTGTCCAGGTCGTCGCTGCCCGCCCACTCGGCGGTCTCGTGGCGCTCGGGGTCTCCGGCGCAGAGCACCCGCAGGGGCGAGTCCCGCAGGCTGTGGAACGACAGGATCAGTCCGTCCCGCAGGATCCAGCCGGACGCGCGCTGGCCCTGTGCGTCCAGTGCGGCGCCGGCGGCGCGGTAGTCGGTGAAGGCCGCAGGGGCCAGATGCACCGTCGGCGGCATCTCGGCGACCGGCAGCAGGTTCGTGGTGAGCACTTCGGTGATCGGCGCGGGCCGCAGGTACAGGCCCGCCGTCCGGGGCACGGCAAGGTGAAGCAATGCCTGGGCTGCGTCCCGGTCGAAGCGCTGGGTGTGCTTGTCGATGTGCACGACGCGCTTGGCACGGCTGACCGCGTCCGGGAACGCTGCCTTGACCTCCGTCCACCACGCCTCGTCGCTCTCAGGGTGGGAGAAGACCAGGATGACGGGCGAGTTGCCGGACAGCCAGTGATCAAGGTCGCGCTGGTCGCAGACGTAGTGGAACGCGTCTTCCGTCTCGCCGGAGAAGCGCCTGTCCTGGGCCTTGCTCTGGACCAGCAGGGTCAGATTGAGAACGGCCCGGCTGCCGGGTTCCACCAGGTCGATGTGCCCGTCGATGCCGTGGTCGACCCGCCGGGGATGAAAGAGGTGGCCCATCTCCAGGCACCGGCGTTCGATCAGGGCGATGCCCTTCTCCCCGATGAACGTCTGGCGCGTCACGGTCTTGCGATCAGCCATCACCACACCCTCCCTGCTGGACACGGCACGGCTACGAGCCACCGGTCGAGCTGCTGCTCAGTCAGGCTACGCGGCACCACTGACAACCGGGTCCGAGTACATCCAGGGGCTCCACAGGACCCAGCCGCGGCGCAGGGAGCATCCAGCGCTTCGAGACCTGGCGGGTAACTTCCGCGCCCGCTTCAGCTCGGGCGAGGAGAGCTACGCCTCGAACTGCTCATCAGGCTCAGGCGGCTGGTCGTAGGAACTCAGGAGCCCTTCGATGCGCTGGTTGTTGATGGACTGGCGGTCGTACAGGCACTTCGCGTACCGGGACAGCAGGACCTCGACACTGTTGCCCGCACGCTGGGCGACCTCAGCCGGGTCCGCGCCCGCGCACAGCCACGTGGACAGCGCCGAGTGCCGCAGGTCGTAGGGCCGCTTCGCGAGCGGCGTGCTGGTGAGCGCCGGAGACAGGGCAAGGTCGCGGCTCTCGCGCCAGACCCGGTGGTAGGTGGAGTAGCTGACGAGCCTGGTCCGGTTGGCGCAGGTCGAAGAACTCGATGCGGTCGGCCAAGAGGTAGGACTCGGCCAGTGCTGCCGCAAGGGTCTGGCGGGCTGGACTGCCCGTCTCTGGGAGAAGGGTGCAGCCGAGGCGGGCATGTTCCAGGACGGCTGGGTGCAGCACGGCGGGGGCGACGGACCAGTACAGATGCCGGTGCGAGCGTGTGACGGCCGCGAAGTCCCGGCCGACTGTTGCTGGTTGGGTTGCGGCTGCGCTTTGAGCGGGGACGGTGGCCAGCCGCGTTCCGTACAGGGGTGTGCGCGGGGTGTTCTCGATGGGTTTGCCGGGCTGGGGGCGTGGGCTTGCCCATGGAGGGGTGAACCCGAGGTCCTCCATGCTCTGCCCTAACAGGTGAGTCAGCACTCGGTGCACATCTGGTTGCGGCCAGGGCGGTGTGGTGGACTCCCAGCGTCTGATCTGCCGCACGCCAACTGCCAGACCCCTGATGCCGAGCTTTGGTGCGGTCTCGGTGATGGCGTCGGCCAAGGCTTGCTGGGAGTTGTATCCGGCGGCCAGACGTGCGGCCTTGAGTCTGGTGTTACCTGGGGGACGGGACATGGGTCTCCTCCGGATGGCGCTCTCGTCAGAGCGTGCCATGCGATGACTTCGCGGCGGCGCGAAATCACCCATGGAGGAACAAGAAAGCCCTCTTTGAGTCCTCTTGATGGCCTGTCAAAGTCCTCGAAGAGGACCTGCCAGGTCAGCATGATGTCACCTCGTCACCACGAAGCCGAGTCCCACCGAGCTGTCTACGTTTCACAGGCCGGAGGGACTGGCGGCAATGGCCGGTACCACTGTGCCCGGTGGCTCGTACGTCACCCCCTGCCCCCGGCTCTGCACCATGCTGGGTCCGCCGAACCGGAGAGCCGACGCCACCAAGAGGCCCTCCGCCGTTCTCTGCTGTACCGCAATCAGAAGGAGCCAAGGGTATGACCCACATCGTCAATCGGAGCGTGGCTGCGCGCGATGACGAGCACGCACGGTCTTGCCCGCGCGGGCGTCAGGCGGTGATCCTCTCGGCCGGCTTGGGGACCCGCATCGCGATCGTGGCCCGGGGTCATCCCAAAGCGGCCGTGGCCACGGGCACCAGACCCGCGCTCGTCTCACAAGTCCAGCAACTGCACTGGGCCGGGGTCCGCAGAGTCGTTGTCGTGCACGCCCCCGGGGATGACCGGCACATCCTGCCCCTCCTGACCCGTGTCTTCGATGGCGCCGCCATGGAGTTCCTCCTCGCGGCTCAGCCTCACCCCGCCGGTCCGCTCGATGCGCTGGCCTGTGCGAGGGAGCAAATGAGTGACGACGACCTCACGTTGGTCCTCGGGGACACACTGGTCAGTGACTTCGCGGAGCTCCCGCCGGACTGCGTAGGCATTGGTCAGGTGTCGGCGGCTCGCGAGTTCTGCCTGGTGGACACTGATGCGACTGGCCGCATCGTGGGGTACCAGGACAAGCCGGATCGGGAAGGTGCCTCGGATCGTGCCGTGGTCGGCGTGTACCGGTTTGCTGACGGGGCGCTGGTCCGGCAGCTTCTCGACGAAGCGGACGAGCACGGAGACCAGGAAATCAGCGATCTCCTCTCCCGGTACGGCCGTCGCCGTCCGATGCACGCTACGCGGGTGCGGGGGTGGCAGGATCTGGGCTCCTACGAGCGGTATCTAGCCGCGAACCGAGCTTCGCTTCTCGGGCGGGCTGACCACCAGTTCACGGTGGTGGACGACGGGTCGGTGATCAAAAGCGGCAATCCGGCGCTGATCGCCGCACAGGTGCACTGGTTCCGCAATCTTCCGGAGACCGCGCTCGGGTTAGCGCCGCGTTTGCTTGAGGCTGGCGAGGGGTGGCACCGCACCGAACTGCTGGACTACCCGAGCCTGGCCCAGCTGCTTCTCTATGAGCCATTGCCACCCACGACATGGAGCCTGCTGCTGACCCGGCTTCTGGAGGTCATGGAGGAATGCTTATGGGGGCCAACGCGCCGGACGTCCCCGGAGCTTCCGATGTGGTGCGAGCAGGTCTACATCGCCAAGACCGAGGAGCGGCTCGCCACTTGGCCTTTATGGGAGGAGATACGTTCCCGCACCCTCGTGGTCAATGGCGCCGCCGTGCCCAGCTTCGACGAGCTGTGGCCCAACACCGTTTCCCTGCTGCGAGCAGCGGCCTCCACTGCGACGCACAGCAGCGTGATCCACGCGGACATGACGTTCTCCAACATCCTTCTCGCACGTGGCTTCGGGATGTTCAAACTGCTCGACCCCGGGGCCGCCTTCAGCAACCGGCCCGGCGGTGACGCTCGCTACGACCTCGCCAAACTGCGGCAGAGCTACGCCAGCGGCTACGACGCCCTGCGGGAGAACCTCTTCCAGCTCGACCAAACCGAGGCCGGCCGATGGGAATTACGCGTCTTTCCCCTTCCCAGCCCGATCACCTCCACCGCCGACGAGGCCATCGCCGCGGCGGGCTATGACCTGGCCGCGGTACGGCTGTTGGAAGCCGTGCAGTTCGTGTCCATGGTGCCGCTGCACTACGACAACCCCGACCGTCAGGTTGCCCTGTATTTGCGCGGGTTGCAGCTGCTGACAGCCGTGCTCGAAGGAGACCCGCATGCGCTCCGCCTTGCGTAACCGCGCCCGCCAGCTTTCCGTCGCGGCGGTCGCCGCCCACCTGGTGTGGGAAGCCGCGACACTGGTGCGCGCGCGGCAGACCGCCCGGACCGCCTTCACCACGCCTCCGCCACCGCCCGCCGATGGTGGCACGTCCACGCCTCCGGTGCTTCATGTGCTGGTGCCGGGGCTTGGCGAGCAGCCGTACGTTGCCCGCACGATGGCGGCGTTCGCCGCCGTCCGAGACGCCTGCCCGTATGCGTATATCTGGTTTGTCACTACCGCCCGCGAGCAGGCTCCGCCCCGAGGCGGGGAGACCACCCGAGCGGTGCTCGAGCGGCAGCTGCAGCGGATAGACGCCGAGCGGATGGAGGTGGTGGAGGACCCCCGGCTGGAGGGGAACAAGGCGTCCCAGCTGAACTGGGCGGTGGAGTACATCGAGCAGAAGTGCGGCGCCCGTGACGAGCAGACGTGGATTGGGGTGTTCGACTTCGATTCCCAGCCGCCGGCGGAAACGGCGGCTTGGGTTGCCGCCACCGCGCGAACCTGTGGCGCGGAGGCGATCCAGGTGGTGCCGATCGGCACCACGACGCTGGCCGGGCCACCGAAGTCCGCCGCCTCCCGCGCGGTGGTGTTCACCGAGGCCCTGCACCAGGCGGCCCGCAGCCTCGGAGTAGAGAGGTGGAAACTGGACCAGGCGGCAGGTGGGCGGCGAATGCCGCAATACCTTGTGGGCGCAGGGATGTTCGTACGCCGTGACGCCCTGCGGAGGGTCGGTGGCTTCCCGTTCGTCGACGACGTCCCGCTCGGCTACCGGCTCTTTCTGGAAGGCGCGCGGTTCGCCACCGTCCCGGTCCTCAACCGTGTCGACCTGCCCGACACCGTCACCGCCCACCTTGGATCGCTGAAGTTCATCGCCCGCGGCGTCACCAGCTGGCCCTCGGCACTGGCCGCCACCCGTATGAGCCCCGGCGTGCGCCAGCGGGACCGGCTGCGGCTGGCGGCCCTCGGGATGGCTGACACCGCCGAGATCACCATCTACCCGTGGCTGGCAGCGGCGCTCACGCCGTCTCTGCTGCGCGGACCATGGCCCGAACGGCTTCTGGCCGCGGCGTGGTGGGGGTTCCCGCTCGCGCAGACGGCGGTAATGCGCCGTGTCCTGGCCGGTGAGCTCGATGACCGTGCCTGGACGGTTCCGGCCGGCGCCGTGGCCGTGGCCAGTGTCGGCCGCCGCTTCTGGCGGACGGTGGGCGCCTGGCGGCTGGCCGGCGACACGCTGCGGTCGCGGCTGCGGGGACAGACGGTGGCGTTCGCCAAGTCCTCGCGCACGACCACGACGACCGGGGCAGGGCGATGACGGACCACCCCGCCTGGTGCCCTGGCCCGGCCCAGCCGCACGCATGGCCGACACCAGTCAAGGACGGCGGATACGAGAACCACCTCGTCTCCGAACCCGGCCGCCGCACGCTGGTCAAGCAGTACCAGCGGGCCGCCCGGTTCAACTGCGAGGCGCGTGCACTGGAGTTGCTGGGACCGCTCGGGCTGAGCCCCCGCACCCTGGGCATGTGTGAACAGCACCACGCCCTGCGGATCGTTCGCATCGATGCGCAGCCCCTGGCCGGCCCGCTGCTGAGCGGACCTGACGACGAGGAGGCCGCCGCACTCCTCGGCCCTCTCCTGCGCAAGCTCCACAGCATCCCTGCTGACGGGGCGGGGCCGCTGAGCTCGCCCAGCGCGGAGGACTGGCCGCACTTCCTGCGTCGGCACCTCGGCGCGCGCCTGGGCTCGCTGCCCCTCACCGCACGTTTGACCGACAGGCTGTGGGCCTTCCTGGATGAACACCTCGATGCCCTCGGCGGGGCGGGCGCCGCGCACATGCTGCACCACGACCTCAAGCCCGCGAACATCCTGCGCACCCCCGCAGGCGGCCTGGTGCTGTGCGACTTCGACCAGGCCCGCGGGGGTGACCCGCTCAGCGACCTCGGAAAGCTGTGGTGGCGCACTTTCGCCGCAGTCCAAAGCCGCCCGTGGCAGGTCTTCTTGAGCGGCTACGGGTGCCCCGATGCCGAGCGTACGCAGGCGGCCGTGACCTTCTACTTGATCGTGCACTGCGTCGGCGCCCTGGCTTACTGGCACGATCACGCCCGGCCCGGCTATCTGCGCCACGCCCGTTCCGCCCAGCAGCTCCTGGCCGATCACACCGGGGTGCGCTGTCCGCTGGAGATCCATCGAAGGGAAAGCGCGTGACCTGTGAGTGCACAGTGGTGATCGCCGGGGCCAGCAGCGGCTTCGGTGCCGCCTTGGCGCACGACCTCGCCGCCTCCGGACACCAGGTAGTGGCCGGGGCCCGACGGCCGCGCCCCGGTGCCCCGCGAATGCGGTACCTATCCGTCGACCTCAGCGACGGCGAGGCCACCGCCCGCTTCGCCCAGACGGCCATGGAGCACCTGGGCCGGGTGGACGGGCTGGTCTACTGCGCGGCAGACCCCGGCGCGGTCGGACGTGCCTGGCAGCTCGATACGGACGCCTTCGCCCGCGTCCTGGACGTTTCGCTTCTCGGGTTCGTGCGCCTGGCCGGGCACCTGGTGCCGCACATGCAGCAGGCCGGAGGCGGCAGCATCGTCACGGTCGGCTCGCAGGCCGCCCGCACCCCCGTCGACCTGCTCGCCGCCTACGGCGCGGCCAAGGCCGCCCTGGAGCAGTACTCCCGATGCCTCGCCGAGGAGCTGTCCGGCACCGGAGTCCGGGTCAACACCATCGGCATCGCCGCCGAGACCGAGCTGGCCGCCACCCACCGGGCGGCGAAAGCGACGCTGCGCGGCCGTCCCAGCCCGCACCCGCCGCTGCCCGATGTGACCGACAGTCTGCCGCTGGCGCGCTGGCTGCTGTCCGATCAAGCCCGTCATGTCACCGGCCAGATCATCGAAGCCAACCGCCCCTGACACACCCCAAAAGGAGAGACCGACGTGCCCATCACCATCGCCGCCATCGGATTCGGACGGCACTTTCGCCGCAGCCTGCTGCCCAACCTCATCGGCTGCGAGTCCCTGGCGCTTACCGCCGTCGCCGAACGCGACCCCGGCCTGCGGGCCGAGGCCGCCGCGCGGTTCCCGGGCCTGACCGTCGCCACCGACGCTCAGGAGATCTTCGACAGCCCCGTGGACGCCGTCCTCATCAGCACCGACCCGGCCGGACACGTCGACCTCACCCACGCCGCATTGAAGGCCGGCAAGCACATCTTCGTCGAAAAGCCACTGGGCACCGATCCCGCCGCCATACACGAGCTGGCCCAACTGGCCCGCGAGACCGGCCGGGTGGTGAGCGTGGGCACCATGTGGCGGCACGCCCCCGCGCACCAGGTCCTGGACCGCTGGCTGGCCGAACACAACGCCCGGGCCCGCATGGTGGACATCTCCGTGACCTTCCCCGCGGTCTTCCGCCGCGACGGCTGGGACCTCGACTCGGTGCAGCTGGCGCTCTACGACATGCTCATCCACCCGATCGACTTCGCCCGGCACCTGCTCGGCGGCATCGGCGAGATCGACGCCCGCCAACTGCCCTCCTCCCGCGAGGGCGAGATCATGATGAGCATCCGGCTGATGAACCCAGCCGGGGACGCGATGGCCGTGATCAACGCCGCCACCGGATCGCACGCCTACCAGGTCGCCACCTGGATCCACACCAGCACCGGCGACCTGATCGAGGTCGACACCAAAGACCGGCTACGCCTGACCACCTCCCCGACCTGGTCCGGCACCGAGGGCTCCTTGCGCGACCGCGCCACCCTGGGCTGGGAAGCCGGCCAGCTCTACCGCGGGTGGGGCCGCAAGGGCTACGCCGAAGAACTCGCCGCCTTCGCCGACCAGATCACCCACCCGACACCGCAGGCGGCGGGGGACGAACTCGACAAGGCCGCCCAGACCCTTCAGGCCATCGAACGCTGCCTGGCCAGCCTCGGCCAGGCCACACCGGGCCTCCAGATATGAGCCCCGCCCCCGCCGAGCATTGGGCAGGCGTCGAAGCCCTGCTCGTGGACTTCGACGGCGTGATCATCGACTCGGAGTACGCGCACTACCAGGCATGGCGCAATGCCTTCCGCGCCCACGGCCTGTGGCTGTCCACCGACGCGTGGGCCGACCACTGGGCCGTCCGCGACCGAAGCAAACCGCCGTTCACCGCGGTGCTGGAAAAACGCCTCGGCGCCCCGCTGGAGGACCCCGACGGTCTGACCCGCCAAGTCCGCGAGCACTACCTCACGTTGGTGGCGTCGCTGCCGGCCCGGCCTGGCATCGAGAGGTGGCTACGCGAAGCCGCCTCCCGCCAGGTGCGGTGCGCGGTGGTCACCGACGGCCGCAGCCACCACGTGCACACCGTGCTCGACCGCCTCGGCCTCACCGATCTGATCGAAGCCGTCATCGGCCGAGACGACACCCGGGCGCGCAAGCCCGCCCCCGACACCTACCGCTCGGCCCTGGACCAACTCGGCGTGCCGGCCGAGCGGGCGGTGGCCATCGAAGACTCCCCGCACGGCATCGCCGCCAGCCGCGCCGCCGGGCTGCGCTGCCTCGCCGCACCCCACAAGATCACCAACCACCTCCTTGAACCCGGCCCCGGGACCGTCGTCATCGACCCCGCCACCATGAGCCTGGACCGCGCGCTCGCTCTCCTCGCCTGCCCGCAGCGTGCTGCCGTGGCCACGCGCCGCGGCGGCGAGGACGTGCTGCGCAGAATCCGCGCTTCCCTCACCGGCCTCGCCGTAGGCGACGCGCTCGGGAAGGTGATCGACAAACGGGCCGCGGCCCAGCTTGATCCGGAGACCCACGCGCTCCTGGACACGTTCGCCGATGGCGGGCCCCCGCCCGAGCTGTTCCGCGGAAGGATCACCGACGACACCGTGCTCACGCTCGCCTTCGCCCGGGCGATCACAGCCACAGGCACGGTTTCACGCGCCGCGCTGGAGGGCGAGCTGCGGGCTATCAACCCCAACGGGGGCCGGCAGATCTACAAGCTCAAGGCCGCCGCCGGTCCGCTGCATGTCGCCGAGGACGGCGAGACCAACGGCTGCGTCCCGCGCTCCGCCACGCTCGGCTACCTGTACGGGCCGGGCGAGGTCGGGGATCTGAGCTACGACGTGCTCAAGACGGCCACGCTCACCCACGCCCACCCCGACGCCGTCATGGCAGCGCTCCTGTTCGCCATCGCCGTCAGCCACGCCATCAACGGCGACACTCCCTCCGGTGCGTTGCAGACGATCCGCACTGCCCTGCCCGACCTGGTGCGGCTCGCGGGCGGCGGCGGCAAGGTGGCCAAGGCCGTCGTTGAGCGCACCGAACAGTGGAAGAACGCCACAAGCGCGAGCGACCTTGCTGACGACCTTGAGCAGACGGTGGGGATGGGCGTGACCGCCCGATCCTCCGCAGTCGCCGGGATCGTCCTCGGATTATCGGGCTTTCCACCGCAGCACCTGCTGCCCCGCCTCTTCCACCGTCATGGCCAAGGGGATCTCGACTCCGTCGCCGCCATCTACGGCGCCCTCGCCGGCGCCTTCCACCCCGAAACCATCCCGGTCGCGTGGGGCGCCGTCATCGAGCGGTACGCCGATGTCTCTTTCACTGACATCGCGCGGGGCCTCTTTCAGATCCGTACGAAGGCGGCACGACGATGACGGCGCCCGCTGAGTGGTTCGCCGCCTGCTACGAGCGCGCGCTGGCCGCAGGGCAGCGCCGCGTCCTCGACTCCGTGATCGGCCCCATCGAACTCGTCGCGGACCCTGGCAGCCTGGAAGGGATCAACTGGCCGCCGCAGCACAGCTACGCCGAGCCCGCCGCTCCCGCGGGCATCACCATCGCCGTCACGGCCGAACCGGCACCTGCCCAGATCAGCGCGTCCCTGTCCTGCGCTCACACGCAGCGCAGCCGCCTCCACGGCCGGGGCGCCTTCCCGCTGCGCTGGCTACCTGGGCAGCCCTGGACTGCCCAGTACGACGACGGACCGCTCATCCTGCGCCACGGCAACCGGATCCTCATCTGCGAGGTTCCCCACGGCAGCGCATCTACCTGGCCCAACCGCGTCCTGCGTGAGGTGATCATCCATGGTGGCCGCCACCACGGATTCCGGCTATGCCACGCCGCGATCATCGACATCGCAGGCCGCGGCCTGCTGATCACCGGCCCGAGCGGGGCCGGGAAAACCGACCTCGCCCTGAAACTCGCCCAACAGCTACCCGCCCGCGTCGTCACCATCGACCGCGGCATCATCGGCTATGAGGGAGAACGGCTGGTCGCCGGGACACTGCCATTCGGGATGGACATCCACCGCGACACCCTCCGCGATCTCGGCTGTGATGACGCCCTCTTGCACCGCTACCCGCTCAGCAACGGCAAGCACTACCTCCCCACCCCCGACGCCATCCGCCACTGCCGGATCAGCCTCGTTCCCCAGACACGTATCCACAGCGTCGTCCAGCTCGCCGCCGCAGCGGCAACCACCCAATGGCGAGCCCTCGACGAAGCGGGCCTGGCCCGTACCCTGCACTCCGCCGACACCTGGGACACCGACCCCGGATACCAGACCGACTGGCTCGGCATGGGCACCAACGAGGCGCCCGCGCCCCTTCGGCCCAGCCGCAGCACGACCGGATGGACGCTGCGCTATCGTCCCGGCCGCCCGCTCCCGACCGCCTGGCTCAAAGACGTCGCCCAAACTCTCGACGCCGAAACCTCCGACAGCCCCTGGCCACCTCTCCCGCACGAATAAGGTTGAACTCTGTGACGACCAAATACAGCATCGAGTGCTGGATCACCAGCGCTGACCAGGACGTCCTCCTCCTTCAGGTGCCGGCCCGTCCGGGCAAGCACGAAGCGTTCTGGCAGCCGATCACCGGCGGCATCGAGGACGGCGAGAGCCCACTGCAGGCCGCCCTCCGAGAGATCCGCGAAGAGACCGGGCTGGAACTCACCGACACCCAGCTCACCGAGATCGCCACCGACCTGACCGTCGTCATCTCCCCCGAGCTGACCATCAGCAAGACCCTCTACACCGCGAGCACACCGGACACCACCATCACCACCAACCCGCACGAACACCAGGCCCACCAGTGGCTCCCGCCCGCCCGTGTCCCCGAGGCCCTGTTCTGGGACAGCAACCGCGACACCTGGAAGCTCGTCAGCCAGCACCACGGGTACGACGACAGCCCGAGCGACGATGAGCAGTGACACCCGGGCGCGGATCGAGGCGGCCCTCTGCTGCCGGCTCAGCCTCATCACGCACCATCAGGCGCCCCACAAAAACACCCACTACAAAGGCGTCACGGCCGACGGCGCCACCCTTTTCGTCAAGGTGATCGACGGCCACCCCTCCTACTACACCGCAGAGATCCGCGCACAGCACCACCTCGCCGACTCAGGCATCCCCACACCCCGTCTCATCGACCACGGCGTCCTCGACGAGCAGCACAGGTGGCTGGCGTACGAGTGGCACGACCTGAAGCCGTTCGTGCCCTCCCCAGAGCGCATCTGCCAGGCCGGACGCCTTGTGGGCGACCTCCACGCCGCAACCAGCGGAATCGAAGACGATCAACTACGCCGGTATGCCGATGTCCGCCAGCTCGTCGCTGAGAAGATCACCCTTGTGGCTCGCTTCGACCAACCGCTGTCCGAACGGATCCAGAAGATCAGCGACCAGATGTTCATCCGCCGTCGGACGGCCGCACCCGATGACCGTGTCTGCCTCCTCCACGGCGACATGGGCTGGCGAAACCTTCACGCGGATTCCCACGGCAACATGTGGCTGCTCGACTTCGAGCACGCCGCCATCGGCCCCCCTCTCCTGGACTTCGCGAAGTTGTGGGACCGCGAACTTAACGCCCCTGATAGCCGCGAAGCCTTCCTCTCCGGCTACCGCCAGAGCATGACGGCCCAGCCCGTACAGCGCGAGGACATCGACCCCGTCCGGTTGTGGGCCGCCGCCGGCATCTTCCCCTACGCCCGCCCTCGCGGCGATCATGATTTCGAGCGCCACGCCTACGACATCCTGAACCGGCTGGAACACAGCCAATAACAGAGATGGCTGCCCTGCAACGGCACCACCCGCGCGGTGCCGTTGCAGCGGTGAGAGCGGCCCCGCCGCTGAGGTCCAACGAGTCAGCCATGACCCTCAAACGCGGCGCCGTCTCCACGGGCCCAGACCACCGGGTAGTGGGCAGAGGCACTCATGACACTCCCGCGTACCGCCCAAACCACCTGAGCGCCGCCGCTCAACACAGCACAGCAGTCTTCGGCCAACGCCCGAAACTACGTGTGACGGCAGGACTGGCTGACCACACCCGAGGGAGGCGAGGCCGAATATCCTCCTCTGCACCTATCCTGACCTGCTAATACGTACCAATCAGAGGCCAGATCTCGGCTTCCATTGCGCCATCCCCTCGTGATACGACTGACCAATCTTGATCGTTTTACGGGGGGATTGAGTCGTGGGTGTTGTGTTGCCCGACTGGGCCGCCACGATGCTGGACGTCATCGGCGTGTCCTGGCCCAACGTGGACGAGGACGACTACCACCACACGGCCGACTCCCTGCGGGACTTCGCGCACGATCTTGACGACAACAGCGGCGCCGCCAACCAGCACATGCAACGCCTGCTGTCATCCGGCCGCGGCCAGTCGATGGAGGCGCTCAGCGCCCACTGGGGGAAGGTCAAGGACAAGCATCTTAAGGACCTCGCCACTGCGGCACGAGTGATCGCAGGGGCGTTGGACCTTGCTGCGGGCGCGATCACGGCTCAAAAAGGCGAGGCCATCACGCAGTTGGGGTACCTGGCCGACGAGACGGGGATCGCGCTGGCGCTGATTCCGGAGACCGGTGGATTGTCGGCCCTGCTGGACGCGGGTGCGATCGAGGCCACCCAGCAGGTCGTCAAGCAGTTGTTCAAGGAAGTCGCCAAGGACGCGGTCGGCTACATCGTCTCGGCCCTCACCGAGCCCGCGGTGGCGGCGTTGGACGGCATGGCGGTCGACCTCGCGATCCAACTCGCCGCCGATGGAATGGGCGTGCAGGACGGGGTGAACCTCAACGAGGTCAAGCAGGCGGGCAAGGAAGGCTTCCACCAAGGCGTGGGGTCCGCGAAAGCCGCACTGCACCTTGACTCCGTCGGTAGCGAAGACACCGGAGGTGGGAGAGGTGGCGGCGGGAGCTCCGGCGACGTCCTCATAGACCATGCCGAGCACGAGCGGGCGAGTACCCACCTCAACACGGTCGGTGCCTCGGTTCGCGGGAAGACCAGCGGCCACATCGTCAAGGCGCGCCTACACCTGGGCCGTACCCGTGGCAAGGGTGAGATCGCCAAGGTCATCGAACGGGTCGCTGAGAAAGCGATCAACGCGGTGGACAAGGCCGCCACAGAGCTCGGTGACCACCTCAAGGACCGTCTACCCAAAGCCGTCCAGCAGATCTCCAAGGACTTCCGCAACACCGACCAGGACATCAAAGACCGCTTCAGCAAGCTGGAAAAGCACCGCGGCCGGAACAGCGACTTTCACCTCGACTCCAAAAGGCACGTCAAGGAGTCGCCCTACCTCAAGCCGGACTCGCTGCGCGACGCCAAGTCCGACCCGCGCCGCCATGGCATCCCCCTCAATGGCAAAACCTGCAAAAACGATCCGGTCGATGTAGCCACCGGCGAGATGACGTTGCCGCAGACGGATCTGGCCCTGCCCGGCGTCCTGCCCCTGGTTCTACGGCGTACGCACCTGTCCGAGTACCGCTACGGGCAGTGGTTCGGCCGCAGTTGGACCTCCACCCTCGACGAGCGCATCGAACTCGACACTCTGGGCACTGGTGCGATCTGGGCCCGCGAAGACGGCTCACTCCTGGTCTACCCACATCTCCCGCAGCCCGGCGGTGAACCGATCCTCCCGCTGGAAGGCCCGCGCCTACCACTGACCCACGGTGGAGCGGACAACGCCGAGACCACCTACCGAGTCAGCGACCCGCGCACTGGCCTGACCCGATGGTTTACGGGGAGCCCGTACAACGAGTCCACCGCATACTGGCTCACCGAGATCACCGACCGCAACGGCAACCGCATCACGATTGACCGCTACAGCGACGGCACACCGACAACCGTTGTTCACGACGGTGGTTACACAGTCCGGCTCACCACGGAAGACGCCCGAATACGCACACTGGCGCTGCGTACTCCCGACGGTCCGGTCACCGTCACGTCCTACGGCTACGACGAGGCCGGAAACCTCAACGCCGTCACCAACTCCTCCGGCCTGCCACTACGTTTCACCTACGATCCGGACGGTCGCATCACTTCCTGGACCGACCGCAATGACTCCACCTTCCGCTACGTCTACGACGGCGCCGGTCGCGTCATTGAGACGGTGGGTCCCGACGGCATCCTTTCGTCCACGTTCGCTTACGGCGATGTGCATCCCGCGACCGGCCACCGCATCACCCGCTATACCAATTCCACGGGTGCCACGACGGCCTTCTACATCAACCGAGCGCTCCAGGTCATCGCCGAGACCGACCCGCTCGGCATCACCACCCGCTTCGATTTCGACACCTATGATCGGCTGCTGGCTCACACCGATGCCTTGGGTAACACCACTCGGTTCGAGCGCGATGCTCTCGGTAACCTCGTCGGCCTGGTCGCTCCGGACGGCGTACGCACCACCGCCACGTACAACGAGATGTGCCTGCCGATCGAGGTGACCGAGCGCGGTGGCCTTCGCTGCCAGTACGTCTACGACGACCGTGGCAACCTCATCACTCGGGTCGATCCGACGGGAGCAAGAACCGAGTACGAGTTCAATGACCGCGGCCATGTGACGGGTGTACGCAACGCGGTCGGCGACATCATGCGCATCACCACTGATGCAGCCGGCCTGCCCTTGGAGATGGCCGCGCCGGACGGGACGACGACCGTCTGCACTCGAGACGTCTTCGGCCGCATCACCGAGGTCACCGACGCGATGGGGGGTGTCCTACGGCAGGGCTGGACGGTCGAGGGTAAGCCTGCCTGGCGTGAGTTGCCCGACGGAACCCGAGAGGAATGGACCTGGGACGGTGAAGGCAACCTCCTCTCGCACACGGACCGCATGGGCCGCACCAGCACCCACACGGCAACCCACTTCGATAGGCGCGCCGCCACTCGAACCCGAGAAGGTGGGGACTACCGCTTCACCTACGACACGGAACTACGCCTGACCAAGGTCACCAACGCCCAAAATCTGGAGTGGCAGTACACCTATGACGCGGCCGGCCGACTCGTGGCCGAGACGGACTTCGACGGCCGCACCCTGTCCTACGAACACGACGCGCTCGGACGCCTGGTGCGCCGCACCAACGCCGCTGGGCAGACCCTGACCTTCGAACGCGATGTGCTAGGACGCGTCACTCAGCTGCGGCACGACGACGGATCCACCTCATCGTTCACCTACGACGAGACGGGCCGCGCCCGCGAAATCACGAACGCGCACGCCCACATCGTGCTGGAGCGCGACACAGCTGGACGCGTAGTTGCGGAGACCGTCAACGGCCAGACCATGGCATTCGCCTATGACGTGATCGGCCGCCGAACCCACCGCCGCACACCCTCCGGCGCAAGCAGCGACCTCACCTACAACTGGGCAGGACTCGCCTCCTACACGGCTGGCAGCCACACCTTCCACTTCGACCGCGACGCCCTGGGCCGTGAGAAAACCCGCACACTCGACGGCACTCTCACCTTCCATCAGGACTGGGACAGCGTCGGCCGCGTCACCCGTCAACAACTCAGCACACCACACGCCGACTTGCTGGAACGGGAATTCACCTACCAGGCCGACGGATCCCCGGTCAGCATTCACGACCATGCCGGTGGCCAACGCTCGTTCACCGTCGACGAGTCCAGCCGCATCACCTCCGTCCAAGCAGAGAGATGGACCGAGCAATACGCGTACAACACCGTCGGTGACCAGATACGCACCACCTTGTCCGCTCAGGTCCCAGGCCAGGACGCTGCCGGTACACGCACCTACGACGGCACACGCATCATCCACGCCGGACGCACCCGCTACACCTACGACGCCCAGGGCCGGCTGACACTGCGGGAGACCCGCACACTGAGCGGCAAGATGCTGCGCTGGTGTCTCGAATGGGACGCAGAAGACAGGCTCACGCACGTCCGCACTCCCACCAATATTCGCTGGCGCTACCTGTATGACGCCCTCGGGCGACGGATAGCCAAACAACGCCTCGACACCGAAGGCCGTGTCGTCGAAGCCACTTCCTACGTCTGGGACGGGGCACAGTTGGCAGAGCAGCGCACCAATGGCACGACGCTGGTGTGGGACTACGTCGGGCTGCGCCCGCTGGCGCAACGTGAGTCCAAAACCGACAGCGGCCGGCGGGAGATCGACCGGCGGTTCTTTGCCATCGTCACCGATCTGACGGGCAGCCCCAGCGAACTCTTCGGACTCGACGGGACGTGCGCCTGGCGAGCCCGTAGCACGGCATGGGGAGCCACCCAATGGGCAAGCGGAAGCACCGCCTACACCCCGCTGCGCTACCCGGGCCAGTACTTCGACCCCGAGACCGGCCTGCACTACAACGTCAACCGCTACTACGACCCGGACCTCGGCCGGTACATCACCCCCGATCCCCTCGGCCTCGCCCCCGCCGTCAATCACTACGCCTACGTACCCAACCCCTTCACCCTGGCCGACCCCCTCGGCCTTGCAGGCTGCGAGAACGACCCCACATGGGGCGGTCGGGTTAAATGGACTCAGGACGAACACGGCCGACCCTACGAAATGAACGCCATCATCACCCGCGACATGCTCGATGAAGGGACACACGCACGAGGGTCGATCCGTCCGCCCGGCTACCAAAGCGACGTCGGCCTGGCGCGCGGACACATGTTGGCAAGGATGCTCGGCGGTTCCGGTGACATCGAGGACAACCTGTTCACCATCACGCAGAACCCGACGAATAGTCCGGAGATGCGGGACTTTGAGCAGGCCGTTTACGACGCTGTCCATGGCGGCGAGCATCGCCCTGGCGAGATCGCGCATTACAACGTCTACCTCGAGTACGGGAACGACGACCGGACCTCGCCGCCTAAGTACATTCAGCTCGAAGCCTACGGACACCGCACCGACGCCCACGGGCGTCCCATCTTCTCGATGGAGGCATACTTCACCAACCCAGCCCACGACCTGCCGCGGCCCAACCGCCACCCGTAGCGCCACCGAGGAATCCCGT
Organism: Streptomyces sp. PLK1-5; assembly: GCA_037034305.1. GTDB lineage: Bacteria > Actinomycetota > Actinomycetes > Streptomycetales > Streptomycetaceae > Streptantibioticus_A. Next base: position 398,456 of record JBAGJY010000001.1, on the reverse strand, counting down.
GACAGCCATCACCGCCCTCACACAGCTCTGCCCGCCGCCCGCCGGCGACCTACCCGCCATCGACTGGGATGCCGTTGAGCGCACGCTCGGTATGCGGCTGCCAGAGGACTACAAGCAACTCGCCACCGTGTACGGCCCCGGGAACTTCTGCGACTTTCTCAGCATCTACCACCCCCACGGCGTCACCGAATGGGTTGACCTCACAGGCCCGATGCCCGCCAAGATCGGGGCACAGCTACGGCAGGACTACACCCGGGGCACGCACCCCGTCCCGTACAACCCGGAACACCTCTTTACCATCGGCGTCACCGGCAACGGTGACTATCTCTTCTGGATCACCGACCCTGCCACCGCCCCGGACACTTGGCACATCGCTGTCAGTGAATCGCGCGGACCACTGTGGTTCACCTTCGAGGGGACCCTCACAGAATTCCTCGTCGCTGTTCTCAGCGCTCAGACCCACGTCCCCATGTTCCCGAAAGACCTCCTCGACGCGGGAGTCTTCTTCACCCCCTCACGTCGCGACATCCAGCGCACGCCACAACCCCCGACGCGTGGCCCCGTCGACACCAAGATCGTCCGAGCTTGGGCTCGCGCCCATGGCTACCAGGTCGAGGACCACGGCCGCATCCCAGCCGAAATCCTCCAAGCATGGGAACAAGCCCATCCCATCTGAGCGAGAGCACAGAGCAGGCCATTGGACAACGCCCGATGCAATTGCCGAAGCATTTTAGGGAGTCGTCCGTCTCTGCCGGAATCTTCCGCCGCATCCGCTGAGGCAGCAACGGTGGCTGGAAGATTTCTGGTGGTCGCCGCAGGCGCCCGGACCGCAGGCACCGAAGGCTTGGCGCACGATCTGGGGAACGCTTGACCGTAGGAGTAGGCGCCCCACAGCGAGTCAGCTTGATTGTCCCTGAGCTCGAAGGCGCGCGTTTTCCTGCTCCAGGGCGGCCACCCGGCGTTCCAGCTCGGTGCGCGTTGGTTTCCTCTGCCGTGGAGGGGATGTTGTCTCCGGGCGAGTAGGCGGCTCGCCCGCGAGTCCAATGGGTTCAAAGGCCACGATCGCCGACGGATCCCTGCCGCATTCCGGGCATTGCATGCTGGATGATCCATGGAGTGTCGGTTCAGCGTTCTCACAGTGCCGCTGGGACTCCGTGATATGTCCGCAGTAGAGGCGGACCCGCCACCGCATGATCTGGTGATCCGGCGTCTTAGACGACGACATCATTCTCAAGACATCTTCCAAGACCTCCTGCCTGCGCTGCGCCAATTCAGGATCGGCTCGTTCCCGAGCATGCTCTTCCTCGACCTGCCGTTCGACGTGTTCGCGGATCCGTTCCAGGTCCGCCTGCCACCGGCGATCCCGTCGAGTGAGCTGGTACTCCTCCAGCGGGACACCTCGGCTCAGGTATTCGACTTCGCGCATGAGCTGCACCGTAGTCGCAGAGCTTCGCCCGACATGTGGGGAGAGCGGTCTTGTCCGCTTGGCGGCCGAGTCTCGGACAAGCTGATCGATCGTCGCGCGTTACACGTCAAAACCGATCGCGCACCCCACCGCTTCTCCGTTCGATTGAACCGGGCATCATACACCCCTACCCTGGAACGAAGTTCGCGATCTCCATCACGTGACGGGAGCTGGCCGCCGCAGCGAGACCATCCCGACAAGTCGACCAAATGGGGTATTTCTTTTTCGCGGGCTATATGCGGGACGGCGAGCCTGACAAGCCGTCAGCTAGCCTGGTTACCTGCGAAAACTCGCGGGAATCGCTCCGGAGCCGTGTGCGCAGGTTCGAATCCTGCCGGGGGCACCTTGTATGAGGTGTCCAAAGACCCCGCCACCAGCGGAAACGCTGAGGTCGGGGTCTTGGTGCATGTGCGGGCGTGTGCGGCGCTGAGCGGCGCCTCTCCCCTGGTCGGTCCTCCCCGCGTTTCCCGAGTGCCCGTCAGTCGGCGTCAGGCCGTTGCTCAGGGCGCGGAGGCGGCTCCGGCGGCCCGTTCCGCCTGGCGGGCATTCTCCCCGCGCAGGGCCGTCAGCCACGGCCACAGGTCGGGCAGCGGTTGTGCCGGGCAGGCCAGGCGGTGCTCGATACGGCACCGCTGGAACTGGTCCGGCGGACAGACCCCGTAGACGGTCACCCGGCCATCGGACAGCTCGATCCATCGGTGCTCCGCCGGCACCGTGTGGGCCAGTGGAGCCATGTCCGGTTCCAGCATCACCCAGTCATGTTCGAGCGTCGCCGTGCGATCTTGCGGTAAGCCGCAGTACGGACAGCGCGACTGTCCACTACCCAGCCGACGCGGCGTCTTCTTCGAAGCCCCCATACAGCGAGGGTCCGCACCTCGGCGGCCCATGCGTAGAGCGCGAACGAGACGAGACGCCTGGGGCAGTCGTGCGCTGACGAAATGGAACACGACGCGGCAGGTGCAACTGGCAACCACCGGCCGAGGGATCGTGGCCAAGAGGCGACGAAGCCCCCGGCAGGAGAGGCCGGGGGCAGGGTCTGGAGGCGCCGGTGCAGGCCGCCAGAGGCCGGGGCCGGCGGCGTATCGTCGGTGCATGTTGCTGTGGATCAACGGGCCGTTCGGGGGCGGGAAGACGCAGACCGCGTATGAGCTTCGGCGTCGGCTGGCGGGAAGCGTGGTGTGCGATCCGGAGCATGTGGGGTTCGGGTTGCACCGGATGCTGCCGAAGGGGATGCGGGGCGACTTCCAGGATCTGGTGAGCTGGCGGCGTGGGGTGCGGGAGGTGCTGGACCTGGTGCTGCGGCGGCACGAGGGGACGGTCATCGCGCCGATGACCCTGGTCGAGCCGCGCTACTTCGCGGAGATCGTCGGGGGGTTGCGGGCCGACGGGCACGACGTGCGGCACTTCGCGTTGCTCGCCGAGCGGGAGACCGTGTTGCGGCGGCTGCGGGAGCGCGGATGGGGGCGCGGGGTCAAGTGGGAGAGCTTCGCCGTGCGGCGGCTCGACGAGTGTCTGGAGCGGCTGCGCGGCGAGGAGTTCGCCGCGCACATCCACACCGACGCGCTGACCATCGCGCAGGTCGCCGACCGTATCGCCAGCTCAGTCGGGCTGCCCATCGCACCCGACACCGATGGGCCGCTGCGCGGGCGGCTGCGCCGGTACGCCGTCGGGGTTCGGCACATCCGTTTCGACTGACGCTGAGGCCACCGGGTGGGCCAGTCTGGAGGTGTCCACGAACAGGCCCGCGAACGCCAGCACCGCCGCCGTGAGCGCGGGCACGCTGTTGGGGTGGCTGCCGCGCACCGTGACAGCGACGCCGGTGATGACCACCCCGGCCAGGCCAGCGACGGTCAGCGCGATCCACACCCAGGCCTCGAAGTCCCGCCAGGTGCCCTGCCGTGAATTGGCGTTGGGGTTGATCACCGCCCCGAACAGCGCCGTCGCCACGATGGACAGGTCCCGGGTCAGTGTCGACAGGTCGGTGTTCTCCGGCTTCCAGGCGGTCACACTGAGGAACGCCATCAGCGCGAGGAACCCCAGCGCCAGCACGATCGCCGTGATCCCTCGCTGTGTGGCGTTGAGCGACGCCCTCACTTGCGCAGCACCTCCACCGCCTCCTCGGCGCAGCCCCAGGAGACGGTGATGCCCGCGCCTCCGTGGCCGTAGTTGTGGACGCACACCGCCCCCTTCGGCTCCGCCAACTCCTCGCGTTCCAGGCGCACTTCGTCGCGCACCGGGCGCAGGCCCGCGCGATGCTCCAGGACGCGGGCGGTGGCGACCCTGGGGTCGACCGCGGCGCAGCGGTCGATGATGGCGGCGGCCACCGCCGGGTCGGGGGTGGTGTCCCACACGTCCTCGTGGGCGGTGCCGCCCAGCAGCAGGCCGTACGGCTGGGGGAAGAGGTAGACCGATTCGGTGCCCTCGTCGCCCGCGTGGACGAACCACTCGGTCAGGCCCGGGTTCTCCACGATCACCAGCTGGCCCTGGACCGGGCGCACCCGCGGGTCGGGGACGAGTTCGCGGGCGGCCAGGCCGGTGCAGTTGACGATCCGCGGGGCGTGCTGTGCGGCCTCGGCGAGGCTGCCGACCGTGCGGTGCTCCAGGGTGCCGCCGGCGGCGGTCAGGCGTCGGCAGAGGTAGGCCAGATGGGTGCGCATGTCGACCAGCGGGAGGCTGGCGCGGAAGCCGGAGGTGTAGCCGGGCGGCAGTTCGTGTGGCTCGGCGCGCCGCAGGTCGCGGACGGTGTCCGTCCAGTACGGCAGCGGAAGGTCGCCTTGCGTCGCTTGGACGCCCGGCACCAGGCGGACGCCGGTCTCCCGCGGGCGCTGCGCGAGTTCGCCGAGCACCTCGAAGGTGCGGCGCGACCAGGCGTCGACGCGGTCCCGCGGCTCGATGCGGTACGGCTCCCACAGCGCTCCGGCGACCGCGGACGTGGTGCGGTCCACCGGGTCGCGGCTCCACACGCGTACTCGGGCGCCGGACTCCGCCAGCCGGATGGCCGTGGTCAGTCCGACGACCCCGCCGCCGATCACGATCGCGTCGTTTGAATCGGGTGACATGCCTGGGGCGCCGCCTCTCAGTCGGTCCGCTCTGCCACGTTGATCACTACCCGCTCCCCCGGGCGGCCGTGCACCGGCAACACCCTCGCCAGTCCGGCGCGTTGCCGGGTGGGCTGGTCGATGAGTATCACCGATTCCGTGGAGACGCGGACCCGCACGCCGTCCGGGAACGCGGTGGGCGCGAGCATGATGTCCGTCTCCGGCCGTCCGCCGGTTCGGCGCACGGTCTCGACCAGGCGGTATGTGCGGTGGGCCGGGTCGTAGGACTCGGCGTCCGGGGTTCCGGCCACCGCTGCCGCGTACGGCCCGAACGCGGGCTGCTTGCCGGGGGCCGGGCGGCCGTCGGCGTCGTATCCGCAGTAGCCCGCGCCGCCCGTGGCGCGGCAGTCGTACCACATGGCCCAGCCGGTCGCGAAGTGCCGCATGGACGCGACCTGTCGGGCCACCAGTTCGGCGTTGCCGGGGGTGGTGGCGGACGGCGGGCCCCACTCTCCGACCAGCACCGGGAGCCGGTGGGCGGCCGGGTAGCGGGTGATGGCCGACTGGTAGGCGGCGATGAAGCCGTCGCCGGGGTTCCAGTCCGCGCCGGACTCGACGGAGGTGTCGTAGTAGTGCGGGGCGTAGCCGAGGCGCGGTGGTCCGTGCCGTGGGTCGGTGAAGCCGGGCAGCCGGGTGGGGACGCCCTCGCCGACCAGGACGGTCGGCTCCACGAACAGCCAGGCGCGCTGGTCGACTTGGCGGATCGCGGCGATCGTCCTGCGGTACATCGCGGCGAGCCGTCCGCGCTCCAGCGCGGCGGAGGCGGCGCGCTGGACCGCGGGATCGGTGGGGTCGCCGGGGAACGGTCCGCTCGGCTCGTTGAACAGGTCGTATCCGAGCAGTGAGCGGTGGCCGCGCAGCGCCAGGGCGATCGTCCGGTAGGCGGCCGACTGGGCGGCGCGCAGGTCCGGGTCGTCGTACAGGTGCCGGAAGGCGGCCTGGACGGCGGGCTGGAAGTAGTCGGCGAACCAGTCGGCGGGATCGTGGTGGAACGGCAGGCCGTCGGTGCGGGTGGCCCAGCCCGGCAGGCCGTCGCCGCCGAACCGGGGGCCGTACACGTCCTGGTGCCAGTCGACCAGGACCAGCAGGTGGTAGTGGTCGGCCCAGGTCAGGACGTGGTCGAGGTAGTGGAGGTAGGCGGTGTCACAGCGGCCCTTGCGGGGTTCCACCCGGCTCCACTGGATGTCCAGGCGCAGCAGGTCGAAACCGCTGGCGGCGAGCCCGGCGACGGCGGGTTCGGTGACTGTTTCGGTCTTGCCCAGGTTGAGGCCGTGGAGTTGCAGGGCTCGTCCGCGCGCGTCGGCCAGGTAGGTGCGGCCATGGGTGGTGACGGTCCCGGCGGGCGTCTCCAGCGGGCGCACCGCGTACACCCCCGGGCCCGCACCGGCCGTTCCCGCGGGCGCGGCCGCCCCCAGCACGCTCAGCGTCGCCGCGCACGCCACTACGGTTCGACCCAGCCTCAGACGCAGTCCCGGACCCCGGCGCATGGCCCATGAGCATGGCGGCCCATCGTGCTCGCGACAAGGTGGCGGGCACAAGGACTTCGCCCGGCCTTCACTCCGCCCCCCTCTCATCGTCTACAGCGGTGTAGTAGGTTGAGGGGACTCGGTCCGGGCGTGGCAGCACCCCCCGGATACGCCCGGGCCGAGTTCACCCGCTCCGCGGCGGCTGCCCGGCCGGGCTCCGGGCTCAGCCGTCCGCCACCTCGATGCCGAGCGCCGCCGCCAACACCGGTGCCAGCTCGATCAGTTGACCGCCGCTGATCACCGCGCCGCTCAGCGCGTCGTGGCCGTCGGCGAGGTCGAGTCGGCTGGCTCCCCGCAGGTCGACCCGCCGCAGCGTGGCCCGTCCCAGCCGTAGCCGTTCCAGGGCGGTGCCGGGGAACGTCACCTCGGTCAGCCGGGCGCCGCCCAGGTCGACGTCGCGCAGCACGCAGTCCTCGAAGCGGACCTGGTGCAGCGTGGCCGTCCGCAGGTTGACCGAGTCGAACTTGCAGCGTCTGAACGTCACCCGGCGCAGTTGGGCGCGGTACGCCTCGACGCCCGCCAGTACGCAGGAATCGGCCGTGGCATCAAGCCAGTTGGTGTCCGCGCAGTCGGTACCGACCAGGCGGGTGCCCTGTATCCACACCTCGTTGAAGCGGGCGGCGCGAAGCGAGCCACCGGTCATCACGCAGTCGGTCAGGGCACATTCGAGGAACAGCGTGTCCTCGGCCCGCTCGTCCGGCAGGGTGAGGCCGTCGAGCCGTACCGTGTCGTACCGCTCGCCCGCGGCCAGCCCGCCGGTGTGCGGCTGGAGCAGGTCGGCGTACGGCAGGTCGGCCAGTTCCCGTGGCGCGTTCATGGGGACACGGTAGTTGCTGCGCTGAGGCGCCGCTGTGGCCGGTCGCGCGGTTCCGCGCGCGCCTTGAGGGCGGCTCCCTCACAGGGTTCCGGCCGGGGTCTGGGCGAGCAGGAAGTCCACCACGTCGGTCAGCCGCCCCCGGCGTGCGTACGCGGCGCGCTGCCGGGCCGCGCCCGGCCCGACCGCGCTCAGCCGCCGCAGTCCCTCGGTCACCGTCCGCTCGTCGCCGAGTTCCTCCAGTGCCGGGCGGATGTGCCGCATCAGGGCGTCCGCCAGGGTGCCCGGTTCGGTGGTCCGCCCGGTGCGCGGATCCAGCCCGGCAGCGGCCAGTTCGTCGCGCGCCGCCCGCCAGCAGGCGGCGCGCAGCAGTTCGGTGGGCACCTCGGGGCCGGGGTCGCCGCGCTCCACGGCCCGTACCGCGGTGACCACCAGCGCCCTGATCACCGCGGCGAGCAGCGCGCTCTCCTCGGCGGTCACCGGCATGTCGCAGGCCCGTACCTCCAGGGTCGGGTAGCGGGTGGAGAGCCTGATGTCCCAGTAGACCGCCCGCCGGTCGATCAGCGCGCCGCCCTCCGCCAGCGCCTCGACCAGTTCGTCGTGCTCGCGCAGCGAGTGGAAGTACGGCGGCGGCCCGGCCACCGGCCAGCGCTGCCAGTGCAGCCAGCGCCAGCTCGCGTACCGGGTGTCCCAGCCGTCGTGGAAGGGGGAGTTGGCGGACAGCGCGATCAACGCGGGCATCCAGGGCCGCAGATGGTTGCTGACCAGCACCGCCTGCTCCCGGTCCGGGACGCAGGTGTGCACCTGGCTGGCGCAGAGCACCTGCTCGTCCACCAGCCCGCGGTACGTCTCCAACTCGGCCCGGTAGCGGGGCTTCTGGGTGATCTGCTGCGGTACGGCGCCGCCGAGCACGGCCGTTCCGCTGGCGATCGTGCCCAGGCCCTCGGTGGCGGCCGCCGCCGCGACCGCCGCCCGGGCCTCGCGCAGATACCGGAAGAGGTCGTTGTGCTCGGCGCACGGCGGGGTCCGCGTCTCCACCTGGACCAGGCCCATCTCCGGTGTGACGGCGTCCCCCAGGTCCACCGCGGCCCGCTTGACCACCATCGCCGAGGTGGGGGCGACATCGCGGGTCGCCGGGTCCACCACCAGGTACTCCTCCTCCACGCCCATCAGCGGCTTCGCGGACGCGCGGGTCCCGGGATCTGTCATCGCCACCTGCCGTTCGCCGAGGGTCATGGCGTCCGCTCCGCGGACTGGGCCTGTCCGGTCCGCTCGGGGTGACGGACCGCGCAGCTGAGGGTGCCGTCGACCACGTCGGCCACCACCGTGTCTCCGGGTTGCGCGACGCCGGACAGCAGCAACGAGGCGACCCGGTTGTCCAGTTCGGTCTGGATGACCCGGCGCAGCGGTCGGGCGCCGAACTCGGGCTGGTAGCCGGTGTTGGCCAGCCACTGCTTGGCCTGTTCGGTCAGTTCCAGTTCCAGTTCCTGGGCGTGCAGCCGTCTGCGGCTGCGTTCCAGCATCAGCTCCACGATCACCGACAGGTGGTCGCGGCTGAGCGGGTGGAAGACGATGGTCTCGTCTATCCGGTTGAGGAACTCCGGCCGGAACTGGGTGCGCAGGTCCGGCTCGATGGCCTGGCGGATCTCGGAGATCGGCCGGGCGGCCATGTCCTGGATGCGGCGCGCGCCGATGTTGCTGGTCATGATGGTGACGGTGTTGCGGAAGTCGACGGTGCGCCCCTGCGCGTCGGTCAACCGCCCGTCGTCGAGCACCTGCAGGAGCAGGTTGAACACGTCGGGGTGGGCCTTTTCCACCTCGTCGAACAGCAGCACGCTGTACGGTTTGCGGCGCACCGCCTCGGTCAGCTGGCCGGCCTCCTCGTGCCCGACGTAGCCGGGTGGGGCGCCGACCAGGCGGCTGACGGTGTGCCGCTCCTGGTACTCGCTCATGTCGAAGCGGATCAGCCGGTCCTCGTCGCCGAACAGCAACTCGGCCAGCGCCTTGGCCAGTTCGGTCTTGCCGACGCCGGTCGGCCCGAGGAAGAGGAAGGAGCCCACCGGCCGGTCCGGGTCGCCGAGACCGGAGCGGCTGCGGCGCACCGCCTCGCACACGGCGGTGACCGCCTCGTCCTGCCCGACCACCCGGGAGTGCAGCGCCTCCTCCAGCTTCAGCAGCCGCTCCCGTTCGCTGGCGGTCAGCTTGTCCACCGGGATGCCGGTGCGGGTGGAGACGATGGAGGCGATGTCGTCGGCGGTGACCGCGGCCACGCCCTCGCGCCGCTCGCCGATCCGCGCCAACTCCTCCTCGGCCCGGCCGACCTCCGCCTTCAGCTCCTCGGCGCGGGCGTACGCCTCGTCGGCCACCGCCTCGTCCTTCTCGCGGCGCAGCCTGGTCAGCCGGTCCTCGGCGGCCACCGTCTCGGTGCTGCGTCCGAGGGAGCGCAGCCGGACCCGGGCGCCCGCCTGGTCGACGAGGTCGATGGCCTTGTCGGGCAGGAACCGGTCGCTGACGTAGCGGTCGGACAGCTCGGCGGCGGCGACCAGCGCGTCGTCGTAGAACCGCACCTGGTGGTGGGCCTCGTAGGCGTCCCGCAGGCCCTCCAGGATCTGCACGGTCTCCTCGACGGTGGGCTCGCGGACCAGCACCGGCTGGAAGCGGCGTTCCAGCGCCGGGTCCTTCTCCACGTACCTGCGGTACTCGTCGATGGTGGTGGCGCCGACCAGGTGGAGTTCGCCGCGGGCCAGCGCGGGCTTGAGGATGTTCCCGGCGTCCATCGAGCCCTCGCCGCCGCTGCCCGCGCCGACCACGGTGTGCAGTTCGTCGACGAACAGGATCAGACCGCCCTCGGTGGCCTTGACCTCGTCCATCACCCTCTTGATCCGCTCCTCGAACTCACCGCGGTACTTCGAGCCCGCGACCATGCCGACCAGGTCGAGCTGGACGACCCGCTTGTCGGCCAGCGACTCGGGTACGTCGCCGCCCACGATCCGCTGGGCGAGCCCCTCGACGATGGCGGTCTTGCCGACGCCGGGCTCGCCGATCAGCACCGGGTTGTTCTTGGCCCGGCGCGAGAGGATCTCCACGGTCTGTTCGATCTCGTCGCCCCGGCCGACCACCGGGTCGAGGCGGCCCGCCCGCGCCTCGTCGGTCAGGTCGCGACCGTACTCGTCCAGGGCCGGGGTCCTGCTGTTCTCGCGGGCCTCCGTCCCGGCGCGCAGGGCGGCGGGGGCGGCGGCGTGGGTGGCCAGGGCCTGGGCGGCGGCGCCGTCCGGCTGCTCGACCAGGGCGCTGAGGATGTGCTGCGGCCCGATGTACGAGGCGCCGGTGGCCTGGGCGAGCGCGTGGGCGCTGATCAGGGTGCGTTTGACGGCCGGGGTGAGCTGCGGCTCCGCGTCTTCGGCGCGCTCACCGGTGGGCAGTGCCCCGGCGAGTTCGGCGGCCAGCTGGTCCGGGTCGGCGCCCGCCCTGGCCAGCGCGGTACGGGAGGGTTCTACCTGGGTGGCGGCCCACAGCAGGTGGTCGGTGTCCAGGTCGGTGCTGCCGTCCTCCTCGGCCCGCCGGACGGCCGCGGCCAGCAGTTCCCGGGCGGAGTCGCTCAGCAGCCGCCCGATCGGCACCCGCTCCATGGCGGGCGGCGCGGACTGCGGGCTCAGCCCGAGGAATCTGCCCAGCAGCTCGAAGGGGTCGGAGAACTGGTCGCGGCGGGGGTCGCGAGGAGTACCTGGCAGCATGGGCGTCATCTCCTTCGGCCCTGCGGCGGAAGGCGCGGCGAACCGCACTGAGGCACGTCGTGCTCACGTACGACTCCCAGTGTCTCCCCGCGCACGGCAGCCCGCCAGGCAGACCCGCGGCCAGTGACAGGCGGCCGATCACGCCACCCGCGCGGTACGAGAGGATGCGGCCGGGCGTTCGCTCGTCATTCACCGCAGGGGGGTCCCGCCACCGTGAGCACACCACCGCCGCAGCAGCCGTACGGGCCGCAGCAGCCGTACGGGCAGAACCCGTACCAGCAGCCGTATCCGCCGGGCGGCCACGGGCCGTACGCGCAGCCGCCGCAGGTCGGTTGGGCGGTACCGCCGCCGTTGCCGCCGCAGCGGAACACCGGCCGGGTCATCGCCGTGGTGCTGGGCACCATCGCGTTCTTCGCGGTGAGCGGCGCCGGGCTGCTGGTGGCGCTCAGCGGTGGCGGCACGGGGACGCGGCCCGAGTACCGGCTGTCGGTGCCGCCGTCGCTGGAGGGCGGCAAGTACACGTTGCAGCAGGACATCTCACAGAAACTGGACAGCCAGATGCCGGTCCGGGACGGTGAGGGCGGGCACGATCTGCACGGTTCCGGGGGCGGGTACCGGTCGGCGGCCGCAGACACGGACCAACTGGTCGTCTCGGGGGTCTACGGGACGATCGACAACCCCGACGTGGTGCGCGAGCGCGTCCTGGAGGGTACGCGCAGCGGCAGCCTCGTGACCGGTGTCGCCGTACCGCCGATGACGATCACCCCGGCCGGGACCACCGAAGCGGTGTCCTGCGAGGTGCTCACCACCCACGTGGGCGTGCGCGATCTGCCCACACCGGTGTGCGCGTGGGCGGACTCCGGCACGGTCGCCGTCGTGATGCGGATGGCTGCCGCGAACCTGACGGTCAGCCCCGACTCCATCGACCTGAAGGCGTTCGCCGCCGAGGTGAACACCATCCGGGGCGAGGTGCGGGTCAGGCTGTGAGGCCGGGGCGGGCTGCCGTCAGGACGCCTCGGCGCCCTCGCGGATCGCCTGGGCGACCTCGTCTGTGCGGGCCGCCTCCTCGGCGGCGAAGCGTTCCGCGTCGAGGCGCTCGGCGATCTCCTCGTCCTGCGCCATCAGCAGGTCCAGGTTGGAGTCGCCCATCTCGAAGACGCCCATGTCCACATAGGCCCGTTGCAGCCGTTCGCCCCACAGGCCGATGTCCTTGACGCACGGGACGATGCGACTGAACAGCAACCTGCGGAAGAGCGCCAGGTATTCGGAGCGTTCGCTGAGTTCACCGGCCTCGTGCGCCGGGATGCCGAAGTTCTCCAGCACCTCCGCGCCGCGCAGCCGGTCGCGCATCAGGTAGCAGCCCTCGATGACGAATTCCTCGCGCTCTCGCAGTTCCGCGTCGGAGAGTTGCTTGTAGTAGTCACGCAACGCCATTCTGCCGAAGGCGACATGGCGCGCCTCGTCCTGCATGACATAGGCGAGGATCTGCTTGGGCAGCGGTTTGTCGGTGGTGTCGCGCAGCATTCCGAAGGCGGCCAGCGCCAGTCCCTCGATGAGGACCTGCATTCCCAGGTAGGGCATGTCCCAGCGCGAGTCGCGCAGCGTGTCGCCCAGCAGGGACTGCAGGTTGTCGTTGATCGGGTACAGCATTCCCACCTTCTCGTGCAGAAAGCGGGCGTAGATCTCGGCGTGCCGGGCCTCGTCCATGGTCTGGGTCGCGGAGTAGAACTTGGCGTCGAGGTCGGGGGCGGACTCCACGATGCGGGCCGCGCAGACCATGGCGCCCTGCTCGCCGTGCAGGAACTGGCTGAACTGCCAGGAGGCGTAGTGGCGGCGCAGCTCCCGGCGGTCCTTCTCGTTCATCTTGTCCCAGTACGGGGTGCCGTAGAGCGTCAGGTTCTGGTCCGGGACGCCCAGCGGGTCGTACGGGTCGACCTCAAGGTCCCAGTCGATGCGCTTGGCGCCGTCCCACTGCTTGTCCTTGCCCTTCTGGTAGAGCGCCAGCAGCCGGTCCCGGCCGTCGTCGTACTCCCAGGTGAAGCGGGCCTGTCCGGTGGACTGGACGGACCAGTCGGTGGGGGCGGTGACACCGGATGGACCAGGGCGCTGGGCGTACAGCTCATGAGTGGACACCGACGTCTCCTCCCCCTCGCGGGACGGGTCGTGCTGCGGGACAAAGCTGCGGGCAGCGTCACACGAGGGTTACCGGAGGGTCAACAACTTGGCCAGAGGTATTGACGGCCTTGCTGACAACACGTCTCATAAGGAGGTGACCGCTGGTAACTCCTGAGCCCAACTCGCCTGAGGTGGCAGCAAGATGAGCGTGACGCAGCGAACGGCCAACGGCCGACACGACGGGATCGGGCTGCTCAAGGAGCGCGAGCAGGTGGCCGAGCGACTGCTGGACGCGTCGGCGAAGCACTCCTACGACCCGGACCGGGAGTTGGACTGGGACGCCCCGTTCGAGGACGGCAAGTGGTTCTTTCCGCCGGAACTGTGCTCGCTGTACGACACGCCGCTTTGGCGGCACATGTCCGACGAGCAGCGAATCGAGTTGACCAAGCACGAATCGGCGTCGCTGGCCTGTGCGGGGATCTGGTTCGAGGTCATCCTCATGCAGCTGCTGATGCGGCACATATACGATCTCGACCCGACCAGCCGCCATGTGCGCTACGCACTCACCGAAACAGCCGACGAATGCCGTCATTCGATGATGTTCGCCCGGCTGGTGAGGAAGTACGGCACCCCGGTGTACCGCCCGAGCAGACTGCACCACAATCTGGCCCGGCTGATGAAGACCATCTCCACCACACCCGGATCGTTCACCGCGACGCTGCTGGTGGAGGAGATCCTGGACTGGATGCAGCGCCAGACCTTCCCCGACGAGCGGGTGCAGCCGCTGGTGCGCGGCGTGACCCGGATCCACGTGGTGGAGGAGGCCCGCCATGTGCGGTACGCGCGCGAGGAGTTGCGCCGCCAGATGGCCGCGGCGCCACGCTGGGAGGCCGGGCTGACCCGGCTGATGTCCGGCGAGACGGCGCGGGTGGTCGCCATGTCACTGATCAGCCCGAAGGTCTACGAGTCGGTCGGCCTCAACCCCGCCTTGGCACTGGAGCAGGCCCACGACAGCCCGCACCGGCGCGAGGTGATGCGCCGCTCGGCGGGACGGCTCACCGACTTCCTGGACGAGATCGGAGTGCTGCGCGGCCCCGGCCGCAGGCTCTGGGTCAGCTCCGGCCTGCTGGGGTGAGCCGCTGCCCCTGGCCGGGCATCCCCTAGGCTGCGCACATGGGCGAAAGCGGGGCCTACCGGCGGCTGCCGGTCGCGGAGCGGCGGCGTCAACTGCTCGTCGCGGCACTGGACCTGTTCAGCCACCGGCCGCCCGAGCAGGTGTCCATAGACGACATCGCGGCCGCCGCGGGCGCCTCCCGTCCGCTGGTCTACCGGTACTTCCCCGGCGGGCGGCAGCAGATCTACGAGGCGGCGCTGCGCAGCGCCGCCGAGCAGTTGACCGCCTGCTTCACCGAACCGCCGGTGGGCACCCCCACCCAGCGGCTGCGCAACGCCCTGGACCGCTATCTGGCGTTCGTCGCCGAGCACGACGCCGGGTTCTCCGCGCTGGTGCGCGGCGGCTGCGTCACCGAGACCAGCCGCACCACCGCGATCATCGACGAGGTACGGCGCGGCGCGGTGGAGCAGGTCTTCGTCCACCTCGACGTGGCAGAGCCGGGGTTGATGCTGCGGATGGCCGTACGGTCGTGGATCGCCGCCGTGGAGACGGTCTCGCTGATCTGGCTGGACGAGGGGCGGCAGCCGCCCGCCGACCGGCTGCGCGACTGGCTGGTCGACCACTTCGTCGCGGTGCTCACCGCCACCGCCGCGGGCGACCCCCAGTCCGCCGAGATACTGTCCGGGTTCCTGACCGGCGTACAGGAACGCCCGCGAAGCGCCGGTTGAGCAGACGCAGGCCCTGTCCCCGTACGCCGAACGGGCGGCGACCCGCCCGTTGCCGAACCGCGGCGCGGGCGAACCGGTGCGATGCTGAAGGCGTGCGAAGCGAGGAGAGCGAGTTCAGCGGGGGTCCGCTGGACGGACGGGTCATGCCGGTGCTGGTCGGCCTCACCGGCAGGCCGCCCAAGGTGTACCGGGTCCCGGTGCCGGGCACCGGCGGCGCGCCGCAGACCGTCCTGGTGTACCGGCTGGCGCCCGCGGGCCGACCGCGCCGGGCCCGCTGGCGGTACGAGTTCGACCCCGCGGGGCGCGAACGGCAGGGGCTGAAGTGGCCCTGGAGCAGGGGATGACGGCGGCGCGCGAATCCGCCGTGTCGCGCGCCCCCTGGTGAAACCGGCCGGTAGCACCGGTATCCGTCCAGACCGTTGACAGGGCTGGCCGGGGCCGATTGGCTGCGTTGTGCGAGCGGGCGCGCGGCCGGTCCGCCTCCCACGCCTGGCGGTCCGCCGGGACCGGCACGCCGCCCGCCCCTTGACCCGCTCCGGCGCGCCAGCCGGTGGCCCGGTAGCGCAACCGCCTGCCCGAGTGCGACCCGTGGGGAGGAGCCGATGGACCCGGCGCGCCTCCAGCCGCTCACCGCGGACGATCCCGCGCGCGTCGGCGGCTTCGAACTGCTCGGCAGGCTGGGCGAGGACGATCCGCGCTCCCCGGGAATCGGCTATCTGGCCCGTGACGCGGACGGCCGCACCGCGGCGCTGATGCTGGCGCGGCAGGGCGGCCCACGCGACCGGTTCGGCTCGGTGGTGCGCGCGGCGCGCGCGGTCGGCGGCCGGTACGCGGCCGAGGTGCTGGCCGCCGACGAGACCGGCGACCGGCCGTGGCTGGCCACCGAGCACCTTGACGGACCACGGCTGACCGACGCGGTCGCCGAGCACGGCCCGCTGCCGGGCGACACCGTACGGGCGCTGGCGGCGCCGCTGGCCCGGGTGTTGGACGCGGCCCGCCGCGCCGGGACCGCGCGCCCGCGGCTGAGCCCCGGCGGCGTCACGCTGACCACGTCCGGGCCGATGGTCACGGTCACCGATGTCGCCGCCGGTCCGGCGGACGACGTCCGGGCACTCGGCGCGGTACTGGTCTACGCCGCGACCGGCACCACCGATCCGCCGGACCTGTCCGCCGTACCGCCCGAGGTCCGTGCGCTCGCCGCCCGTCTGCTGACCGCGGATCCGCACCGCGGACCGGACCCGGCGCGGATCGCCGACGAGCCCGGCGGACCGTCCCGCCGGGCGACGGTGCTCGCGGCGGCGGGCTCGGTGGTGGGCGCCGCGCTGGCCGGGATCGTGGCGGCGCTGGTGCGCGGACGGCCGCCGACCGCCGCCGGGGTCGGCGCCAACCCGTCGAGTCCGCTGCCGGTCACACCGACCGAGACCCGGCCGCCCGGTGTCGCGCCGCGCCCGCTGTGGACGTACGCCACCGGGCCGCCCGGTGACGCCCCGCCGCTGCCGGTGGACCAGCGCACGGTGGTGCTGGCGGGCACGGACGGCTCACTGACCGGGATCGACTCGGCGAGCGGCCAACGCCGTTGGCACACCGCCCCGTTCCGCCCGGCCACCGGGGCGCAGCTCACCGGCGACGGGCTGGTGGCCGGGCTGGACCGGGACAGCGGGCCGCCGACCCTGGCGGCGCTCGACTCGGCGCGGGGACAGCGCCGTTGGGCGCTGCCGGTGCGGGCGGGCTTCACGCCCATCGGCGGTGGGGTGCTCGCCTCGGACACCGAGACCTGCTACATGGCGGCCGCCCGAGGCGACAGCGACTGCCTGTTCGCCTACGACCTGGCCACCCGCGCGCAGCGCTGGCGCACCCCGCTCCCCCGCGCCGACCGCACCGCCACCCCACTGGCCGCCGTCGACCGCGCCCGGCTCCTCGTGCTCGACGGCGGGTACCTCACCGTGTACGACACCCGCGACGGCCGCCAGTTGGCCCGCACCCGGTTGGGCGGCCAGCGGGACGGCCGTCCGGTCGCCGACGGCACCCGGGCGTACGTCTCGACCGGCGGCGGCATCGCGGCCGTCGACCTCGGCACCGGACGCATCGCGTGGCACACCGCCGACACTTCGCGCAGTGCCGCGTACGGCGATCCGGCCGTGCTCGGCGGCGTCGTGTACGCCACCGAGCGGACCGCGGGGCTGCTGGCGCTCGCCGCCGACTCGGGCCGCGCACTGTGGAGTTGCCCGGCGCCCGCGCCGCCGCTCACCGCCGACGCCCCGGTGGTCTACCGCGACCGGGTGTACGCGGCAACCGGCGACGATCAGGCCTGGATCAGCGCGTTCGACATCAACGCCCGCCACACCGCCTGGAGTTACCGGCCGACGCGGGCCGGTTCCGGCCGGACTCGAATCGCCTTCCTGGACGAGCGGTTGTTCGTACGCAACGGGGATATCCTGCAAGCCCTGCCCATGGACTGACGCCCGTCGACGCCTCCGGCGGGCGTGCGATCCGGGATCAAACCGATGGGTGATGCGCCACGTCCGATTCGCACGTACGAATTCCGCTTTCTTTGCCGAAGGTATGACGAGTCATGACAGGATCGGACGCGCCCGACGAAAGGTGATTCAGCCACACCGGAGGTGATGGGATGTCCGTGGTCCACCGGCCCAGCAGGTGGGCGCGATCCGCGCTGCTGTGCGCGGGAATGGCCTTCTCCGCCGCACTCGCGCTGCCCGCCGTGCCCGCGACCGCCGCGCCACCGCCCGACGACCCATCACACGGTCCCGCGCAGTCCCCCTCGCTGATCGACCTGCTGAACCGCCTGCAAACCCTCTACCAGCAGGCGGAGCAGGCCACGGAGACATACAACGGCACCCAGGAGCGGCTCGACAAGGAGCGCGCGACGGTCGACACGTTGAACCAGCAGCTCGCGCGGCAGCGTTCGGCGGTACGCACCGGCCGGGACGCCGCGGGCGCGCTCGCCCGCAGCCAGTACCAGAGCGGCGGCCTCTCCCCGTACCTGCGGCTGCTGCTCAGCGACGACCCGACGACGGCGCTCAACCAGGCCCATGTGCTCAGCCAGGCGCTGGGCAGCCAGGCCGCGCTGGTGGGCCGGTTGCAGGACGCCGAGCACAAGCTGAGCGACCTGACCGCCAAGGCGCAGGCCTCGCTGGACTCGGTACGGCGGCTCGCCGACCAGCAGCGCGCCGAACGCGACGACGTCAAGGCCCGGTTGAACGATGTGGAGAAACTGGTCTCGTCGCTGACCGGCACCCAGCTCGACCAGTTGCGGCAGTTGGAGCAGCAGGGCATCGACCAGGCGCAGCAGGCGCTGCTGGCCTCCGGCGTACTGGGGGCCGACAACCGGTCGGCCTCCGCACTCGGGCGGCGGGCCATCGCCTACGCCTACGCGCAGTTGGGCAAGCCGTATGTGTGGGGCGCGCAGGGACCGGACGCGTTCGACTGCTCCGGGCTCACCTCGCAGGCGTGGGCGCACGCCGGGCGGCCGATTCCGCGCACCAGTCAGGAGCAGTGGGCACGGCTGCGGCATGTGGGGCTGGGCGCGCTGCGGCCCGGGGACCTGGTCGTCTACTTCTCGCACGCCACGCATGTGGCGCTGTACGTGGGCAAGGGGACGGTGATTCAGGCGCCCCGGCCGGGCGGCGTCGTCAAACTGACGCCCGTGGCAGCGAACCCCATCCTCGGAGCGGTCCGGCCGGACGCATAGCGTCCGGCCGGATCTCTGTCTCCGGGGGCTCCGCCCCCGGCCCCCGGACGGGGCTCCGCCCCGGACCCCGTTGGGGCTCCGCCCCCGACGCCATTGGGGACTCGCCCCGCGTTCCCGGCGGGGCTCCGCCCCCGACCCCGCGCGGGGCGCCGCCCCGGACCCCGGGCGGGGCGCCGCCCCGGACCCCGGGCGGGGGTGCGCTCGGACGCCGGCGGGGGTGCGCCTCGGGCCTGGTTGGGCTCCGCCCAGCGGCCCCGGCAAGCCTGCCCCGGACCCCGTTGGGGGCTCGCCCCCGCCCCCGGGCGGGGCTCCGCCCAGCGGCCCCGGCAAGCCTCCGCCCCGGTCCCCGTTGGGGGTTCGCCTCGCGTTCCCGGCGGGGCTCCGCCCTGGAGCCCGTTGGGGGGCTCGCCTGCCGACCCCGGCGGGGCTCCGCCCTGGGCCCCGTTGGGGGGCTCGCCCCCCGACCCCCACCGGCGGGGCTCCGCCTCGCGTTCCCCGTGGGGGTTGGCGCGCGTTCCTAAAGGGGCGCGGGGAACTGCGCGAACGGCCACGGCGGGGCCGCGGGTGACCGGCCGCACATCCACGAACCGTCAGGCGGAGCGGCTACGCTACGCCGTCACGCTGGCCAGGTAGGCCTGGGCCAGGGTTGGGTCGAAGAACCAGTTCTCGAAGTCGGCCGGGTTGTCGAAGCCGTTGGCGAACCGGTTCGCCACCTGCGGGAGTTGGCCCGCCGCGCCGATCAGGTTGAGGACGTGCTCGGGCGGCGGGGCCAGCATCGCGTTGGTCCACTTGGTGACGTGCTGGGCGTACTCCCAGTAGCGGTCGAAGGTGGTCTGCATCCAGTCGCGGTCGAACGGCTTGTCACCGTGCTCGACGATGCTGTCCAGGTACGCGGCGGCGCACTTGGCGGCGTTGTTCGAACCCTGGCCGGTGATCGGGTCGTTGGCCACCACCACGTCGGCGACGCCCAGCACCAGCCCGCCGGAGGGGAGTTCGCCGATCGGGTTGCGCACCGTCGGGGCGTAGCGCCCGGCCAGGGTGCCGTTGGCGTCGGTGAGTTCCACCTCGCGCGCGCGGTCGTACTCCCAGGGCAGGAAGCGCTCCATCAACTCCAGGGTGAGCCGCAGGTGTTCACCGGGGTCCTTGACGCCCTCGAAGACGTCCAGCGGGCCGCCGGGGATGCCCTCCCA
The DNA here is from genome assembly GCA_037034305.1 of Streptomyces sp. PLK1-5. Lineage (GTDB taxonomy): Bacteria > Actinomycetota > Actinomycetes > Streptomycetales > Streptomycetaceae > Streptantibioticus_A. The sequence continues at coordinate 378,963 of JBAGJY010000001.1, read as the reverse complement.
GAACAGGATGTCGGCCGGACCGGAGGTCGTCAGCGTCGGCATGATGAACATCTCGCCGACGCCCGGCACCAGGTTGCACCGCACCGCGTGGTAGTCAGGGTGCTCCGGGCGCGGGCCGAGACCGTGCACGTAGGCGACGGCCAGCGCGCGCTGCGGGGTGTCGTACGGGGAGCGGGCGGCGTCCCGGCCGAACATCGAGACCAGTTCGCCCTTGCCCGCGGCCACCAGCACCAGGTCGTAGCGGCGCGCGAAGTAGTCGAGGTCGGAGACGGCGGCGCCGTGGATCACCAGTTGCCCGCCGCGCTGGGCGAACGCCTCCATCCAGCCTGCCATCTTCACCCGCTGGTCGACGGACTGGGCGTAGCCCTCCAGCCGTCCGACCCAGTCGATCGGACGTGAGCCGTCCGGACCGGCGACGGAGACGCCGAGCCCCTCGATGCGCGGGGTCTGGCTCTCCCAGAAGTTCAACTCCAGGTCCCGCTCGTGCTGCAGGGCGGTGGTGAACATGCACTGGGTGGACATGACCTTGCCCGCACGGATCTCGTCCGCGGTGCGGTTGGTCATCAATGTGACCTCGTAACCGCGGGACTGCAGGCCGAGGGCCAGTTGCAGGCCGGACTGTCCGGCTCCGACGATGAGTATCTTGCGCATCGCGAATTCCTCGCACTAAAGGGGTCCGGGGGGAGCCCCCGAATATCAACTACTCCGGCAGCACTGTCAAAGCGTGCCCGCACAGGGCGACCAGCGCCTCGACCACCGTGTCGCGCTCCCGCGCGTCACAGACGACCACCGGTATATGAGCCGGTACGGACAGCGCGTCGCGTACGTCCTCCGCGTCGTACTCGGGCGAACCCTCGAAGTGGTTCACCGCGACCACGAACGGAAGTCCACAGGTCTCGAAGTAGTCGAGGGCCGGGAAGCAGTCGGCCAGCCGCCGGGTGTCGGCCAGCACGACGCCGCCGATGGCGCCGCGGGCCAGGTCGTCCCACATGAACCAGAAGCGCTGCTGGCCCGGCGTGCCGAACAGGTAGAGCACGAGTTCCTGGTCGAGGGTGATCCGGCCGAAGTCCATGGCGACCGTGGTCGTGGTCTTCTCCGGCGTTCCGGCCAGGTCGTCGACGTCCTCGCTGGCCCTCGTCATCAGGGCCTCGGTGGTGAGCGGGGTGATCTCGGAGACGGACGAGACGAAGGTGGTCTTGCCCACGCCGAAGCCGCCCGCGATGACGATCTTGGCGCTGGCGGGTGCCCGGCTGGTGTCCTTCTGCCAGTCCTGAATGCCATCTTCCGCTTCCGGCAGCGGATACTGCGCGGCCGTCTCAGAGCTTGCGAAGTCCACTGAGCACCCTTTCCACCAGCGCGCGGTTGGGCTGTACCGGTCCCTGCCCGGCGCCGTAGACGCGGATCTTCCCCTGGTCCGCCAGATCGCTGAGCAGTACCCGGACCACACCGAGCGGAATGCGCAGCAGCGCCGAGATCTCGGCCACCGACCGCATCCTGCGGCACAGTTCGACGATGGCCCGCAGCTCGGGCATCACCGCGGCGGCGATACCGCCGGAGGTCAACTCGGGCCGCTGCTCGGGGCCGTCGATGGTGGCGACGAACGTCTCCACCAGCAGCACGTGGCCGAAGCGGGTCCGTCCGCCGGTCAGCGCGTAGGGGCGGACCCGGGAGGGTTTGCGGTCCGCGCCGCGGACCGGTAGCGGGGACGCGGGCATCACTGCTCGCTTTCGGTCGGGGTGACCGCCGGTTCGGCGGCACGGGCCTTGCTGAGCTCGCTGCGCAGCTCAGGGGTGAGGACATGGCCGGCACGGCCGACGAACAGCGCCATGTGGTACGCGACCACGCTCATGTCGCACTCCGGCGAGGCGTGTACGCCCAGCAGCGAGCCGTCGCTGATCGACATCACGAACAGGCAGCCGTTCTCCATCGCGACCACCGACTGCTTGACCAGCCCGGCGTTCATCAGCCGGGCCGCGCCGTCGGTGAGCGAGGCGAGCCCGGAGACGACGGTGGCCAGGTCGCCGGAGGCCTTCGCCGGGCCCCTGCCGGGAGCCCGGCCGGGCGGTTCCGGGCCGATGACGGACTCGCCGTCCGCGTCGGAGGAGCACAGCAGCAGTCCGTCGGAGGAGATGACGGCGACCGAGCGGACGCCCGGCACCTCCTCGACCAGGTTGCCCAGCAGCCACTGGAGGCTGCGGGCCTCGTGGCTGAGCGAGCTGGTGCTGGATCCGGTACTCGACTGGTTCACCCGCGTGCCTCCTCGGAGGGTTCACCGTGTTGTGACCGCCGGTGCTGGGTCAGTTGCTGGGCGGCGGTGGGCGGCGACGGAACCTCCACGGTGCCGGTCGCCTCGGCCTCGGCGTCCCGCCGCCCCTGGCGCAGCCCGTGGGCGAAGCCGCCGAGCCGCCGCCGCAGCGCCTCGGCGTCGACCGGTGCGTTGCGCGGACGGTTGGCGGGCTCACCGGTGAGTCCACTGGCCTTGGGTACCCGCTTGGGCAGCCCCTTCCCCGTCAACCCGTCGGCCGGCGGGTCGTCCTGGTCGTCCGGGGCGTCCTGCACGGGTGGCTCGGGTCGCGCGGCCGCTTCGCCGCGCGGGTGCCGGGGCCGGGCGGTGGGGCCGTCCTCGGCCGCGGCGGTACGGGCGTGCTCGTCCGGCTCCGGGGCGCGGTGCGGCGCCCGGGCCGCGGCCTGAACCGCCTTGGCCGCGGCGGCCGGTACGGAGGGGGCCGGGTCGGCGGAGCCGGTCGCCGGGGCGGCGTACGGGTCCTGCGACGGCGGCACGCTGTCCGCGGGGTGGACGATGAGGGTGCGCGGCAACACCACGACCGCGGTGACCCCGCCCTGCTTCTGCTCGCGCAACTGGACGCGGATCCCGTGCCGTCCGGCGAGCCGCGCCACCACGTACAGGCCGAGCCCGGCCGTGGCGAGCGACTCGTCCGGGTGCGGGTCGGCGAGCAGTTGGTTCAGCTCTCCCAGCCGGTCGTGCGGGATGCCGATCCCGGCGTCCTCGACCGACAGCACGGCCTCGCCGTTCTCCAGCAGCCAGCCGGTGACCTGCACGTCCGTCTGCGGCGGGGAGAACGCGGTGGCGTTCTCCAGCAGTTCGGCGACCAGGTGGGCGGTGTCGTCGGCGGCGAACCCGGCGACCTGGGCGCGCGGCAGGAACGGGATGCGCACCCGCTCGTAGCGCTCGACCTCGGAGACACCGGCGCGCACCACGTCCAGCAGCGGCACCGGTTTGGCCAGCGCGCCGCCGCTGGTCTCGGCACCGGCCAGCACCAGCAGGCTCTCGCTGTTGCGCCGCATCCTGGTGGCCAGGTGGTCCAGCCGGAACAGGGTCTTCAGCTCGTCCGGGTCGTGCTCGCGGTCCTCCAAGCCCTCGATCAGCGCGAGTTGCCGCTCGATCAGGGCGAGGGTGCGCAGGCTGAGGTTGATGAAGGTGGCGTGCGGGACGCCACGCAACGACTCGACGCGGGCGAGGAGTTCGTCCCGCTCGGCCAGCAGCGCCGCGGCCTGCTCGCGCAGTTCGCCGTGCTGGCGGCGGAGTCCGTCGCGTTCCGCGGCCACCTTCTGGCGCTCGCCGACCAGTCGGACGCGTTCCTTCTCCTGCTCGGCGGTCTCGGCGCGCAGCCGGACGCAGTCCTCGGCGAGCCGTTCCACGGCCAGGGCCACGGCGGCGAACTCGTCCCGGCTGCCGGTCGGCACCGGTGGCTGCTGGTCGCCCGCGTAGCGGCGCAGCGCGGCCAGCGGGCGGACGACGGACCGGGTGGTGCGCACCCCGATGCCGAGCGCCAGCAGCGCGCACAGGCCCACCAGGGTGGCCCGCAGTTCCAGCGCGGTCACGTCGTCGTCGCGCAGCGTGGTGAGCCGGGTGGTGTCGGCGGCGGCCAGGGACGCCTGGACGGCGCGCATCCGGTCGACCCGGGCGGACAGTGCGGAGTCAACGTCGGTCGTCTTGAGCAGGTTGTCCGATTCGCTCAGGTACGACTTGGCGGTCAGCCGCCGCAGATATGTCTCGGCGGTGGCCACGTCGGTGCCGGTGACGGTCTGCGCGTACTGGGTCTGGGCGGGGGTGGTGGCGGTGGCGGCGAAGTCGGCCAGCGCGGACTGCTCGCCCAGCCGGGCCTGTTGGGCCTCGGTCACCAGGGCCGAGGAGGTGCCGCCCGCGGTGAGCGCGGCGACCAGCAGGCCGTGCTCTGCGGACGCCTGGTCGACGGCCTGGGCGAGGGCGGGTCCGGCGCTGGTGTCGGCGGCGGAGGCGCGGGCGGGCAGCGCGCGGGCCAGGGCGGCGCTCACGCCGTCGAGGGCGTCGACGAGCGGACCGTAGGCGTCGAAGGCGTCCTTGGCGGTGCCGGGACCGGACAGCGCGCTCTGCCGGATACGCCCGAGGTTCGCCAGCGCGGAGCGCACCGCCTGGGTGGTGCGGGCGAGGTCGGCCGAGCCGCCGGTGTCCAGCGCGGCGGCCTGCTGGGTCACATCGCTGGCCTGCCGGTCGACCCGGGCGCGTTCGTCCTCGCTGACCCCGTGGCCGATGTCGCCACCGCGGGCGGCGGCGCCCGCGTTGGGGGCGGCGGGCGACGGGCGGGCGGTGCTGCGCCCGGCGGCCACGTAGGCGGTCATGTCGTCGCGCTCGTCGGCGAGCGAGTGGGCGAGGGCTATCGCCGAGGTGTTCAGCTCGGTCAGCCGCAGCAGGCGTTGCGACTCGGAGAGGTTCCCGATGGCCGAGGCCAGGCCCGGGGCTCCGGCGGCCACCACCGCGACGACCGAGACCAGCAGGGCGCCGAGCAGTCGCTGGCGCACCCGGCGCTTGGGTGGCGCGGGGCGCGGGGACTCGTTCGCCTCCGCGACCGCGGGTTCCATGCGCGCTTGAGTGCGCCCTCTCCTCGTTGTCCGCACCGGTTCTCGCATTCCTGTCTCGTACGTCGGTACGGCCGTGGGCACAGCCGAGATGACGCCAAATCAGTTGGGCATCCGACGCCCGGGCCGGACCATGCGGCCGCCCCTTGACGTTTTCCCCCGATGCGTTGTGGTTGGTACGGCAGAGCCTGTCGCGCTCTTCACACCCGCGTGGAACGCGGTCCCCCGGACTCGGCCGTACCGTCCCGCAGGAGTGAACAACAACCGGAAGTTGACCTTCAACTCCTGGCGGCGGTCCACACCCGTTCTTCACGCGCGGCGGTTTGGTGAAGGCGGCGGGGTCCTGGAAGGATGCCCACCCGCATCGGCCGCGGCCCGCCGCCCACCGGCGCCCCGCAGGCCGCGGAACGGCCCCGGCCCGCCCCGGCGCCGTTCGAACGGGCGCTCCGGCAGACTTGCGGCATGCGCATCGAGACCAGCACGGAGCCCGGCGACCCGGAACGCCCCGACGAGGACTTCGTCGCCGTCGCCCTGCCCGCTTCCGGTCAGGGCGGAACGGTGGTGCTGCTGGACGGCGTGACACCGCATCCGGAAGGCACCGGGTGCGTACACGGCGTGCCGTGGTTCGTGTCCCGGCTCGGCGGGGCACTGCTCGAACTGTCCGCTTCGCAACGGGATATGACCCTGCGCGAATGCCTGGCGGAGGCGATCGCACGCACCGCGCGACAGCACCGCGGGAGCTGTGAGCTTTCTCACCCCCACACACCGCAGGCAACCGTCGTGGCGGTCCGGTGGAACCAGGACACTGTCGAGCATCTGGTGCTTTCCGACTCGGTGTTGCTCATCGAGGACACAACGGGCGTGGTCCAGGCGGTCGTTGACGACCGCCTGGACCATCTGGCCGATCCCGTACCCGCGCTGCGGGCGGCGGTGCGCGCGCTGCCGCGCGGTTCGGCGGAACGGGCACGGGCCCGTGCGCGGTACGCCCGCGCGGTGGAGGCGTTGCGCAACGCCGAGGGCGGCTTCTTCACCGCCGCGGCGGACCCGTCGGTGGCGAAGCGGGCGGTGTGCGGTTCGGCGTCCCGCGCGCGGGTACGGGCGGTGGCCGCGCTGACGGACGGGGCGAGCCGCCTGGTGGAGGTCTTCCACGACCACGACTGGACAGGCGTTTTCGCCCTGCTGCGCAAGGAGGGTCCGCGGTCGCTCATCGCCCGCGTCCGCGCGGCGGAGTCAGCGGACCCGCACGGGGAGACCTTCCCCCGCGGCAAGTGCCACGACGACGCGACAGCGATCCTGGCGGAGCTGTAGCCCCCCGCTCGCGGTCGGCCCTCCTCGATGCCGGGGCTTCCGGGGCCCGGGGGGGGGCCGGGGCTCGGGGTGCCGGGGCTCGGGGTGCCGGGGGCCCGGGGGCCCGGGGGCTTGCCCCCGGCTCTTGACTCCGCCGCGACGGCGAGAAACCACCGCGACGCGGACCGGCGGTGCCCAACCAACCGCAACCCGCTGGGAGCCCACCCCGCCGGGAGGCCGGGTGGCAACCCGCGCGGGGAGGCCTACGCCTCCCCGCAGCGATCATCGGGAGCGTTGATCGCGTTGAGCGCCTCCAGGAGCCGGGCCAGCTCCGTCACGTCGTGCCGCGGCCACGCGGACAGCCGCCCCCGGTACCGCGCGCGGCGCGCGTCCCGTACCCGGGTGAAGCGGCTGCGGCCCTCGTCGGTGAGGCGGACGAGGAACGCCCGGCCGTCCGCCGGATCCTGCTCCCTGCTGACCAGCCCCAACTGCTCCAGCGCCCGAAGCTGGCGGCTCATCGTCGCCTTGCCGACCCCGAAGTACGCGGCCAGGTCGGTGGCCCGCTCCGGACCGGCCTCCTCAAGCCGGACCAGCAGGCCGTACGCCGCGGGCTCCAGCTCCGGGTGGACCGCCCGGGCCATCTCACCGGACGAGGCGCGGGCGCGCCGGTAGAAGACGGTGATCTCCCGCTCCAACGCCTCCAGGTCCCGATCCCCTTCGGGATACTCCGCATTCCGCACGTCAGCGCCCTCTCGCCCTTCCCCAGGGCTGAAATTTCGTTTCAGCACCTGCCATCGCCGCAGCTCCTTCAGTATTTCGCAGGATTAGACCAACGGCAGTGACCGGTTCCTCTTCCACCCCGCCGTTCTACGCGCGTACGGTCACGATGTCATGGCCATAACAGGGAGGGAACATGTCCCCTGCCGACAGCCCCCTGAGCCCCCCGCCGGACAGATTCCGCGCCGTCCTGACGGCGCTCACCGTCCTGCTCGCGCTGCTGCTCGCGTTACCCGGTACGGCGTCCGCCGCCCCGGCCGCGGGCCACGACCCCGTCAGCCACCCCCGACTCGACTGGATGGGCTCGACCGTGCTCGCCCACGAGGGCGGCGACCCCGCCAACCACCCGGTCCTCCCGCTGGTCGTCCAGACGCCCGGCATGGATGTCAGCGGCTACCAGGGCGACATCGACTGGGCCGCCGCAAGCGCGAACGGCGGCCGGTTCGCGTACGTGAAGGCCACCGAGAGCACCACGTACACCAACCCGTACTTCGCCCAGCAGTACAACGGCTCGTACGACGTGGGCATGATCCGCGGCGCGTACCACTTCGCGACGCCCGACACCTCGGGCGGCGCCGCCCAGGCCGACTACTTCGTCAGCCACGGCGGCGGCTGGTCGGCCGACGGGAGGACGCTGCCGCCCGCGCTCGACATCGAGTACAACCCGTACGGCGCGACCTGCTACGGCCTGAGCCCCTCGGCGATAGTCAACTGGATCGCCGACTTCAGCGACACGGTGCACGCGCGCACCGGCCGCTACCCGGTGATCTACACCACGAACCAGTGGTGGTCCGAATGCACCGGCGGCAGTACGGCGTTCGCCGCCGACAACCCGTTGTGGACCGCCCGCTACACCTCCACCCCGGGCGCGCTGCCGTCCGGCTGGGGCTACCAGACCATCTGGCAGTACGCCGACACCGGTGTACTGCCCGGAGACCAGGACTACTTCAACGGTTCGTACAGCCGACTGCAGGCACTGGCGGACGGATGACCAGCGCGGCCGTCCCGCCCCCGCCGGGCGGGACGGCCGCACCGGCCGGGGCTACGCGGCGACCGGAACCGCCCGGTCCGCCGCGGGCTCCAGTGCCAGCCGGAGCACCTGGCGGACGTCCGCCACCGCGTGCACATCCAGCTTCTCCAGCACCTCACCCGGCACGTCGTCGAGGTCGGCCTCGTTCCGCTTCGGGATGATCACCGTGGTGACCCCAGCCCGGTGCGCGGCCAGCAGCTTCTGCTTGACGCCACCGATCGGCAGCACCCGCCCGGTCAGCGACACCTCACCGGTCATCGCCACGTCCTCGCGCACCCTGCGCCCGGACAGCAGCGAGGCCAGTGCCGTGGTCATCGTCACGCCCGCGCTCGGCCCGTCCTTGGGCACCGCGCCGGCCGGGACGTGCAGATGGACGCCCCGGTCCTTCAGGTCGCCCACCGGCAGTTCCAGCTCCGCGCCGTGCGAGCGCAGGAAGGACAGCGCGATCTGCGCCGACTCCTTCATCACGTCGCCGAGTTGGCCGGTGAGCGTCAGCCCGGTGCCGCCGGTCTCCGGATCGGCCAGCGACGCCTCGACGTAGAGCACATCACCGCCCGCGCCGGTCACCGCCAGGCCGGTGGCCACCCCGGGGACCGCGGTGCGCCGCTCGTCCGGATCCTGTGCGGACTCCGGTACGTGGTGCGGTCGGCCGATCAGCCCCCGCAGGTCGTCCGGGCCGACGGTGACCGGGAGTTCACTCTCGCCCAGTTCGTGCTGCGCGGCGACCTTGCGCAGGATCCGGGCGATCGCCCGCTCCAGGTTCCGCACCCCCGCCTCGCGGGTGTACTCGCCCGCGAGCCTGCGCAGCGCCGCGTCCTCGACCGTCACCTCGTCGGCGGCCAGCCCCGCACGCTCCAACTGCCGTGGCAGCAGGTGGTCGCGGCCGATGGTGACCTTCTCGTCCTCGGTGTAGCCGTCGAGTTGGACCAGCTCCATCCGGTCCAGCAGCGGCTGCGGAATGGCCTCCAGCACATTGGCGGTGGCGAGGAACACCACGTCGGACAGGTCGAGTTCGACCTCCAGGTAGTGGTCCCGGAAGGTGTGGTTCTGTGCCGGGTCGAGCACTTCGAGCAGCGCGGCGGCCGGGTCGCCCCGGTAGTCGGAGCCGACCTTGTCCACCTCGTCCAGCAGCACCACCGGGTTCATCGACCCGGCCTCCTTGACGGCCCGCACGATCCGGCCGGGCAGCGCGCCGACGTAGGTGCGCCGGTGGCCGCGGATCTCCGCCTCGTCCCGGACCCCGCCGAGCGCCACGCGGACGAACTTGCGGCCCATGGCCCGCGCCACCGACTCGCCCAGTGAGGTCTTGCCGACGCCGGGCGGGCCGACCAGCGCCAGCACCGCGCCCCCGCGCCGACCGCCGACCACGCCGAGACCGCGGTCGGCGCGCCGCTTGCGCACCGCCAGGTACTCGGTGATCCGGTCCTTGACGTCGTCCAGGCCCGCGTGGTCGGCGTCCAGCACCGCGCGGGCGGAGGCGATGTCGTAGGCGTCCTCGGTGGTGGTGTTCCACGGCAGTTCCAGGACGGTGTCCAGCCAGGTGCGGATCCAACTGCCCTCGGGTGACTGGTCGGAGGCGCGCTCCAGCTTGTCGACCTCCTTCAGCGCGGCCTCGCGGACGCTCGAAGGCAGGTCGGCGGCCTCGACCCGGGCCCGGTAGTCGTCGGACTCGTTCTCCGGGTCTCCGTTGAGCTCGGCGAGCTCCTTGCGCACGGCGTCCAGCTGGCGGCGCAGCAGGAACTCGCGCTGCTGCTTGTCCATGCCCTCCTGGACGTCCTTGCGGATGGTCTCGGCGACGTCCTGCTCGGCGAGGTGGTCGCGCAGCCAGCCGATGGCCAGACGCAGCCGCTCCACCGGGTCGATGGTCTCCAGCAGCTGGATGCGCTGCTCGCCGGTGAGGAAGGGCGAGTAGCCGGAGTTGTCCGCGAGTTGGGAGACGTCCTCGATCTGCTGGACGCGGTCCACCACCTGCCAGGCGCCGCGCTTGCGCAGCCAGCTGGTGGCCAGCGCCTTGTACTCCTTGACCAGTTCCGCGACGGCGCCCGGCGCCTCGGTCGGCTCCGGCTCGCTGACCTCGGTGCCCTCGACCCACAGCGCGGCGCCCGGGCCGGTCGTCCCGGCGCCGATGCGGACCCGGCGCAGGCCGCGGATGACCGCGCCCGGGTCGCCGTCGGCGAGCCGTCCGACCTGCTCGACGGCGCCGAGGGTGCCCACCGCCGCGTACCGGCCGTCCACCCGCGGCACCAGCAGGACGCGCGGCTTGCGGGCGAGGGAGCCGGAGCGGATGCCGGGAACATGGGCGGCCTCGGGCCGGTTGCTCTCCACTGCCTGCGCCGCCTCCACGGCGGCCCGCACCTCGCCGTCGCTCAGGTCGAGCGGTACGACCATGCCGGGCAGCACGACCGCGTCATCGAGCGGCAGCACGGGCAGGGTGAGCGGGGCGGACGAGGTCTCTTCAGCCATGATCTCTCCCTAGGCAATCAACTTGAGCTGTACCGACTCAATGCTCTTGAGCGTGCCATTGTTCCCGCGCTGCCCCGGACTGTGTTCGCCGTGAGCGATCAGCGGTTGACCGACCGTCCATGCGAGCCTGTCGGCATGGACGACACGACCAGCGCGGTGACCGTGGTCGACCGCCGGGACGGTCCCTACGGCGAGGTCGTACTGCGCAGGCGACTCGCCGACGGGGCCGGGGCGGGGGAGCGGTACGAGATCATCGAGAACGGCTGCTTCCTGATGGACACCTCCGACGGCCGCTCCGAGCGGCTGCTCGTCCAGGCGCCACTGCGGGCGCTGCACGGCACGGGGCTTTCGGTGCTCATCGGGGGCCTGGGGGTCGGTTTCTCACTCGCCGAGGCGGCGGCCGAACCGCGCTGGGGCGCCATCACGGTGCTGGAACGGGAGCGGGCGGTCATCGACTGGCACCGCGGCGGCCCGCTCGCCCGCTTCTCCGCGCACGCGCTGGACGATCCGCGGGTCACCGTCAGCGAAGGCGACCTGGTCTCCCACCTACGTGAGGCGGATGTCACGTACGACGCACTGTGTCTGGACATCGACAACGGCCCGGACTGGACCGTCACCGACTCCAACGACTCGCTCTACTCCCCGGCGGGCCTTGCCGACTGCCGGGCACGACTGGCCCCGGGCGGAGTGCTGGCGGTGTGGTCCGCGCAGCCCTCGGAGCGCTTCGAGGAGGCGTTGCGCACCGCCGGTTTCAAACAGGTCCAGACCATTGCTGTCCCGGTTGCCCGAGGTGTCCCGGATGTGGTCCACCTCGGGACACGGCCCGCGTAGCCGCAGGCCATCCGCGCCCTTTACGCTGCTTGCCAAGCAGCGCGACCAAGTGGGGGCGGGCCCGATGGACAACACACAGACGAGCACGGCGAACGGCGGGGCCGGAACACCTCCACCTGGTACCCAGCGACGGGTGCTGGTCGTCGAGGACGACCCGACGATCGCCGAGGCGATCGCGGCCCGGCTGCGCGCCGAGGGCTTCCAGGTGCACACCGCGGGCGACGGCCCGGCCGCCGTGGACACCGCCCACGCCTGGCAGCCCGACCTGCTGGTGCTCGACATCATGCTGCCCGGCTACGACGGCCTGGAGGTCTGCCGCCGGGTCCAGGCGCAGCGGCCGGTGCCGGTGCTGATGCTCACCGCCCGGGACGACGAGACCGACATGCTGGTCGGGCTCGGGGTCGGCGCGGACGACTACATGACCAAGCCGTTCTCCATGCGCGAGCTGGCCGCCCGGGTGCACGTCCTGCTCAGACGGGTGGAACGGGCCACCGCCGCCGCGCGCAGCCCGCGCGGCGGAACGTTGCAGCTCGGCGACCTGGCGATCGACCACGCCCAGCGCCGGGTACGGGTGCGGGGGGACGACGTCCACCTCACCCCGACCGAGTTCGACCTGCTGGCCTGCCTGGCGCAGACCCCGCGCGCCGTGCTGTCCCGCGAGCAGCTGCTGGCGGAGGTGTGGGACTGGGCGGACGCGTCGGGCACCCGGACCGTGGACAGCCACATCAAGGCGCTGCGGCGCAAGATCGGGGCGGAGCGGATCCGGACGGTGCACGGGGTGGGGTACGCCCTGGAGACACCCGCGCCGTGAGGGTTGCGCCCACCCGCCAGCCCGTTCCGTTGTGCCCACCCTCCCCCAGCTACCGCGGGGAGGTGCCCCCTCCGCCCTGCGGAACGACTGCACACAACGAGGGGAAGTCATGACGCGTTGGCGGTGGCAGCGGATGTGGGAGGCGTTGCGGCCGGTCGACCCGTTCCGGTCGATCAAGGCGGCTCTCGGGCTGCTGGTGATCAGCTCGGTCTTCCTGACCACGCTGCTGGTCCTGGTGGCCATCCACTCGGAGACCGAACTCCGGGTGATCACCATCTTCTCCATCATCACCTCGATGCTGCTGATGCAGTTCGTCTCACACGGACTGACCTCGCCGCTACGCGAGATGACCGCGGTCGCCCGTGCGATGGCGCAGGGCGACTACAGCCGCCGGGTGCGCACCGGGCGCCGGGACGAGCTGGGCGAGCTGGCCGTCACCTTCAACAGCATGGCCGCCGACCTGGAGGCCGCCGACCGGCACCGCAAGGAACTGGTGGCCAACGTCTCCCATGAGCTGCGCACCCCGATATCGGGACTGCGCGCCCTGCTGGAGAACGTGGTGGACGGCGTCTGCGAGGCCGACCCCGAGACCATGCGGGCCGCGCTCGCGCAGACCGAGCGGCTCGGCCGCCTGGTGGCCGACCTGCTGGACCTGTCCCGGCTGGACAGCGGCGTGGTGCCGCTGGACGCCCGCCGCTTCGAGGTGTGGCCGTACCTGTCCGGGGTGCTCAAGGCCGCGAGCATCAAGCCGGGCGTGGCCCTCGCCTCCCCGTCGCACTCCCGCTCCCGCGGCGACGTCCATCTGCACCTGGACGTCTCGCCGCCGGAGCTGACCGCGTACGCCGACGCGGAGCGGCTGCACCAGGTGGTCTCCAACCTGATCGACAACGCCGTCCGGCACAGCCCGCCCAGCGGCCGGGTCACCGTGCGCGCCCGGCGCGGCACGGGCCCGGAGAGCCTGGAGCTGGAGGTGCTGGACGAGGGCCCGGGGATCCCGGAGTCGCAGCGCTCGAAGGTCTTCGAACGGTTCAGCCGGGGCAGCATCGCCGCCCCACACGGTTCCGGCAGTGACGGCGGCACCGGGCTCGGCCTGGCCATCGCCCGCTGGGCCGTGGAACTGCACGGTGGCCGGATCCGGGTGGCCGAATCCCCCCGCGGCTGCCGCATCCACCTCACTCTTCCGGGTAAGGGTCAAGCGTTGGATTGACGTACGGTCTCGAACGGGAGCACCACGGCCGAGCAGGAAACCGCAGGCCGCAGGCCGAATCGACGCCTCTGCGCGGGCACCGGCAGCGCGCGGGCGCCCAAAAGGATGCCGATTTCCCGCCAAAGGCAGCCGTCAAACCCGCTTTTCGGTGTGACGTACACGACGACTGCCCCTCGTAACCTGCGCGTACCCGCCCGGTAGGCGTAGCCTTTATTTCCGCTGTCCACCACCTTGTGAAGCGGAAGAGGGCGGTTGCCGCCGTGTCGTCACAGTCCCCCAACACATCGAGTGTCTCGACCGACTCCGATGGTCAGGGCAAGAACCCTGCATCCGGTTTCGGGCCGAACGAGTGGCTCGTCGATGAGATCTACCAGCAGTACCTCCAGGACCCGAACTCGGTAGACCGAGCCTGGTGGGACTTCTTCGCGGACTACAAGCCGGGTACCGACACCGGCTCGGCGGTAGCCACTCCGCCGCCGACCGGCACGGCCGCTCCGGCGGCCCCCACTCCGGCCACGCCGCCGACCCCGACGCCGCCTCCGGCCGCCGCGCAGGCCGCCCCGGCTCCGGCTGCCCCCGCACAGCAGCCGGCCCCGGCCGCCCCCGCCGCGAAGCCCGCGCCCGCCGCCGCGCCCAAGCCCGCCGCCGCCCCCAGGGCCAAGGCGGAGCCGACGGCCGAGGCGCCGGCCGGTCCCGAACTGGTCACGCTGCGCGGCCCCTCCGCCGCCGTCGCCAAGAACATGAACGCCAGCCTTGAGCTGCCGACGGCGACCAGCGTCCGGGCGGTCCCGGTCAAGCTGCTGTTCGACAACCGCATCGTCATCAACAACCACCTCAAGCGCGCCCGCGGCGGCAAGGTGTCGTTCACCCACATCATCGGCTACGCGATGGTGCAGGCGATGAAGGCGATGCCGTCCATGAACTACTCGTTCACGGAGAAGGACGGCAAGCCGACGCTGGTCAAGCCCGAGCACGTCAACCTCGGCCTGGCCATCGACCTGGTCAAGCCGAACGGCGAGCGCCAGCTGGTCGTCGCGGCGATCAAGAAGGCCGAGACGCTGAACTTCTTCGAGTTCTGGCAGGCCTACGAGGACATCGTCCGCCGCGCCCGCGCGAACAAGCTGACGATGGACGACTTCACCGGCGTCACCTGCTCGCTGACCAACCCGGGCGGCATCGGCACCGTGCACTCCGTGCCGCGGCTGATGAACGGCCAGTCCATGATCATGGGCGTCGGCTCGATGGACTACCCGGCCGAGTTCCAGGGCACCTCCCAGGAGACCCTCAACCGCCTGGGCGTCTCCAAGGTCATGACGCTGACCAGCACCTACGACCACCGGGTGATCCAGGGCGCGGCGTCCGGCGAGTTCCTGCGGGTGATGCACCAGCTGCTGCTGGGCGAGGACGAGTTCTACGACAAGGTCTTCGAGTCGCTGCGCATCCCCTACGAGCCGGTCCGCTGGCGCCAGGACATCGACACCGCGCACGACGACGACGTCACCAAGGCCGCCCGGGTCTTCGAGCTGATCCACTCCTACCGGGTGCGCGGCCACGTCATGGCCGACACCGACCCGCTGGAGTACAAGCAGCGCAAGCACCCCGACCTGGACATCATCGAGCACGGCCTGACCCTGTGGGACCTGGAGCGCGAGTTCGCGGTCGGCGGTTTCGCGGGCAAGTCGATGATGAAGCTGCGCGACATCCTCGGTGTGCTGCGCGACTCGTACTGCCGCACCGTCGGCATCGAGTTCATGCACATCCAGGACCCCAAGCAGCGCAAGTGGATCCAGGACCGGGTCGAGCGCCCGCACACCAAGCCGGAGCGCGAGGAGCAGCTGCGGATCCTGCGCCGCCTGAACGCGGCCGAGGCGTTCGAGACCTTCCTGCAGACCAAGTACGTCGGCCAGAAGCGCTTCTCGCTGGAGGGCGGCGAGTCCGTCATCCCGCTGCTCGACGCCGTCCTCGACTCCGCGGCCGAGTCCCGGCTGGACGAGGTCGTCATCGGCATGGCGCACCGCGGCCGCCTCAACGTGCTGGCCAACATCGTCGGCAAGTCCTACGCGCAGATCTTCCGCGAGTTCGAGGGCAACCTCGACCCGAAGTCGATGCACGGTTCCGGCGACGTGAAGTACCACCTGGGCGCCCACGGCACCTTCACCGGCCTGGACGGCGAGCAGATCAAGGTCTCGCTGGCCGCCAACCCCTCGCACCTGGAGACCGTCGACCCGGTGGTCGAGGGCATCGCCCGGGCCAAGCAGGACCTGATCGGCAAGGCGGGCACCGACTTCACCGTGCTGCCGGTCCAGCTGCACGGCGACGCGGCCTTCGCGGGCCAGGGCGTGGTGGCCGAGACGCTCAACATGTCGCAGCTGCGCGGCTACCGCACCGGCGGCACCGTGCACATCGTGATCAACAACCAGGTGGGCTTCACCGCTCCCCCGGCCTCCTCGCGCTCGTCGATGTACTGCACCGACGTGGCCCGGATGATCGAGGCGCCGATCTTCCACGTCAACGGCGACGACCCGGAGGCCGTGGTCCGCGTCGCGCGGCTCGCCTTCGAGTTCCGCCAGGCGTTCAACAAGGACGTCGTCATCGACCTGGTCTGCTACCGCCGCCGGGGCCACAACGAGGCCGACAACCCCTCGTTCACCCAGCCGCAGATGTACGACCTGATCGACAAGAAGCGCTCGGTGCGCAAGCTGTACACCGAGTCGCTGATCGGCCGGGGCGACATCACCCTGGAAGAGGCCGAGCAGGCGCTCCAGGACTACCAGGGCCAGCTGGAGAAGGTCTTCACCGAGGTCCGCGAGGCCGCCGCGGCACCGGCCGCCGAGGCCGAGGTTCCGGCCGCGCTGCCGGAGTTCCCGGTCCGGCTGGACACCGCGATCTCCCAGGAGGTCGTCAAGCGGATCGCCGAGTCGCAGGTCAACCTGCCCGACCACGTCACCGTCCACCCGCGTCTGCTGCCGCAGTTGCAGCGCCGGGCGGCCAGCGTCGAGGACGGCACGATCGACTGGGCGATGGGCGAGACCCTGGCGTTCGGTTCGCTGCTGATGGAGGGCACCCCGGTCCGGCTGGCGGGCCAGGACTCCCGGCGCGGCACCTTCGGCCAGCGGCACGCGGTGCTGGTGGACCGGCAGACCGGCGAGGACTACACCCCGCTGCTGTACCTGTCCGAGGACCAGGCGCGGTTCATGGTCTACGACTCGCTGCTGAGCGAGTACGCGGCGATGGGCTTCGAGTACGGCTACTCGCTGGCCCGCCCGAACGCGCTGGTGCTGTGGGAGGCGCAGTTCGGCGACTTCGCCAACGGCGCGCAGAACGTGGTCGACGAGTACATCTCGGCCTCCGAGCAGAAGTGGGGCCAGACCTCCGGCGTCACCCTGCTGCTGCCGCACGGCTACGAGGGCCAGGGCCCGGACCACTCCTCGGCCCGTATCGAGCGCTACCTCCAGCTGTGCGCGCAGAACAACATGACGGTCGCCATGCCGACGCTGCCGTCGAACTACTTCCACCTGCTGCGCTGGCAGGTGCACAACCCGCACCACAAGCCGCTGATCGTCTTCACCCCGAAGTCGATGCTCCGGCTGAAGGCGGCCAGCTCGAAGGTGGAGGAGTTCACCACCGGCGGCTTCCGCCCGGTGATCGGCGACGACGCGGTGGACCCGGACAAGGTGCGCAAGGTCGTCTTCTGCTCCGGCAAGGTCTACTACGACCTGCTCGCCGAGCGGACCGCCCGCAAGGCGGAGGACGTGGCGCTGATCCGCATCGAGCGGCTGTACCCGCTGCCCGGTGAGGAGATCCAGGCCGCGCTGGCGCCGTTCAACAAGGCGCAGAAGTTCGTCTGGGCCCAGGAGGAGCCGGCGAACCAGGGTGCCTGGCCGTTCATCGCGCTCAACCTGATCGACCACCTGGACCTGGTGCTGGGCGCCGCCCCGGACAACGCGGACCGGCTGCGCCGGGTCTCGCGTCCCACCTCGTCCGCCCCGGCGGTCGGTTCGGCGAAGCGGCACCAGGCCGAGCAGGCTCAGCTGGTCAACGAGGTCTTCGAGATCTGACGCCGCCCGCTGAGGGTTCGATGCCTCAACGCCCCGGTTCCCGCCGCACGTTCAGCGGAAACCGGGGCGTCGCGCTACCCGAGCAGTCCCTTTAGGGCTCGGGGGCGAAGCCCCCGGTGGGGGCAGGGGGGCGAAGCCCCCGGTGGGGGCAGGAGGGCGAAGCCCCCGGTGGGGGCAGGAGGGCGAAGCCCCCGGTGGGGGCAGGAGGGCGAAGCCCCCGAATCACCGCTTCCTCAGTTGGGTTGGGGCTCGAAGTCCCAGTAGGGCCGTTCGCGCCGCCGAACGGCCATCGTGTGCGGGTGCTGCGCCCCCAACGTGTCGCCGAGCTGCTGGAGGGCCTCGCCCTCCAGCTTCGCCGCCTCCTGGGTGCGCCGCAGCGCTCGCAGGTCGTCCGCGAGCGCCGCCTTGCAGGACAGCGTGAGCGGATGGGTGTCCCCCAGCACCGCCTTGGCCCGCTCCAGGTTCTCCCGGCTCAGCCGCGCCGCGCTCTCCTCGTCCCCGGCGAGGTTGCGGGCGCCGGAGGTGTTGAGCGCGCAGCCCAGCGTCCAGGGATGGTCCTCGCCGACGGCCGCCGCCATGTCGTGCCAGGAGCGCTCGGCGCCTGCCAGCGCCTCCTCCCGTTCGCCGTACTCCCACAGCACCAGGCCGACGTTGCCCTCGGTGCCGATCGCGTACGGATGGTCCGCGCCGACCAGGCCCCGGTACCGTTCGGCCACACCGACGGACAGTTCGCGGGCCTGGTCGAGGTCGCCGTGCGAGCGCAGCAGCGTCGCGTAGTCGGCCTGCACCATCAGGGTGTCCGGATGGCGCGGCCCCTGCGTCTGCTGGAAGCGCTCCACCACGCTGCGCATCAGCGCCTCGGCCGCCGGTACCTGCCCGGTGCGCCGCATGCACAGCGCCAGGTTGAGCTCGGCGCGCATGGTCTGCGGGTTGAACTGGTCCATGATCTGGCGGTGCACCCGAACGTTCTGCTCCTGCCGGGACGTCGCCTCCGCGTACCGGCCGAGCAGCCGCAGCATCCAGGCGTACTGCAGGCCCGAGTGCAGCGTGAGGTGGTGCCGCGGGTGCAGCAGGCGTTCCCTGATGCGCAGGTTGACCGCGTGCAGGTCGAGCGCCTCCTGGTAGCGGCCGAGCAGTCCCAGCGCCAACGCCAGGTTGCCGCGGTCCTGTTGGGTGCGCGGCGCCTCCTCGCCCAGCAGCCGGGTGTAGGCCTCGACCGACGCGGCGTACAGTGCCCGGGCCTCCTCGTAGGAGCCGAGCGCCATCATGCTGCCGCCCAGGCTGTTCTGTGCCCACAGCAGTTCGGGGTCGCCGGGCTCGCGCACCGCGGCCAGTTCCTCCACCGCCGCCCGGCCCAGCGCCTCGGCCTCTCGGTAACGGCCGCAGCGGCGCAGCATGTTGGCGTGCATCCGGCTGATCTCCAGCAGCGCCGGGTCGTGCCGCGGCAGTGCGGCCCGCCAGCGCGGGACGGTCAGCTCGCACAGCCGCAGCGCGGTGCTGTTCTCGCCGCGCAGCTTGAGGTAGTTGAGGCAGTTGAGGATGAGTCGGCGCACGTCCGGCTCGGTGCTGTCCAGCGCGCCGGAGGTCTCCAGGTGCGGGATCAGTTCGGCGTACCGCGCCCACTCCCGGGTGTCGCCGGGGCTGCGCGGGTCGGCTCCGGCGAGCACCCGGCAGGCGGTGGCGGACAGTTCGTCGCGCTCGGTCTCGGACAGGTTGCCGAGCAGGAAGCTGTGGTAGAGCCGGTGCATCTGCACGGTGTCCACCACCGGTTCCTGCTCCGAGGTCTCCACGTAGTCCATGCGGACCGCGGTCGACTCCGAGAGTCTGCGCAGCGCGGTGTGCCAGCGGATCTGGTCGGCGGCCAGCGCGGCGAGGTGCTCCGGCAGGTCGGAGGGGCGGGCGGTCTGGATCAGCCGTACCGGGATGGCGTCGGGGGCGAAGAACGCGAACAGCCGGAGCAGTTCGGTCGCCTCCGGGCTGCGCTCGGCGAGCGTGTTGAGCGTTATCGACCAGCTGGTCTGGAAGCCCATCGAGTAGTCGGAGGAGATCCGGATGGCGATCTGGCTGGGGCTGCCGCGCCGGATCAGCTCGATGTAGTCCTTGGCCGCCATCGGGTTGGTGGCCAGCCAGGCGGAGGTCTGCGCCAGCAGCAGCGGCAGGTCCTCGACCGCGTCGGCGAGTTGGTCGGCCTCCTCGACGGTCAGCCGTTCGGCGCGGCGGCGCGCGTAGGCGATGGACTCGACCCGTTCGAAGGGCCGGATCTCGATCTCGGAGACGGTGCCGGTGGCCGCCCAGTCCTGGGTGAGGGTGGTGAGCAGGACGTGCCCGTTGCCCTCCGGCAGCAGGTCCTCGATCTGCTCCATGTCGTCGGCGCTGTCGAAGACCACCAGCCACTTGCGGTACGGCCGCCCGGTGCGCAGCGCCTCCTGTACGGCGCGGATGCGGTCGCCCAGCTCGGTGCCGGTCTCCAGGCCGAGCCGGGGCGCGAGGGCCGCGAACTGCTCCCGGGCGGTGGCCCGGAACCCGGCGCTCACCCACCACACGATGTCGTAGTCGTTGCTGAACCGGTGCGCGTACTCGGCGGCGATCTGCGACTTGCCGACCCCGGAGATGCCGCGCAGCGAGCACCTGGCGCCGCCCCGGCCGCCCGCGGCGAACCGCTCGTGCAGCGCCTCCAGCGCGCTGTCCCGGCCGGTGAAGCGCACGTTGCGGCGCGGCAGGCTCCACACCGCGGGCGGATCGTTGGGGAACCGCGGCGCCGCCGCGTCGGGTTCGAGGTCCGAGGCGGTCCGCTCGCCGTCCAGGCCGAGCCGCCGCATGATCCTGCGGTGCGCCTCGCGCGCGTCCAGGTCGCGCAGGTCGACCGGGCTGAGCGGGGCGGCGGTGGGCGGCAGCGCCCGGGTGGCGACGCTGACCGCGGCGAACCGGTCGACGTTCGCCGGTACGACCGTGTGCAGCGCCTCGGTCCATTCGGCGTCGGTGCGCGGTCCGAGCGAGAAGTACCAGTCGTCCAGCACCAGCAGCACCCGTCCGGGCGCCGTGAGCAGGTTGCCCAGCGCCTCGGTGAGCGGCATCTCCACCGGGGGGTCCCAGCGCAGCATCGCGGTGCCGTGGCCCTGCCGTTCGAGTCGGTGCGCGATCCAGGCCGCCCAGGGCCGGTTGAACCCCGCGTAGCTTATGGTGAAGTGTTCTGCGGGGCCGCCAGGCTGTGTGCGTTCGGCCATAGGACCGTCTCCCTCTGCCGCTCTTACCGCCTCGTTGCGCTGTCTTCTCCGTCAGGCCGGCCCTCGGACTCCCAGCTCAGGTGACCCTCTGTCAGGCAGCGTAACGGAATCGTGGTGCGCGAGTGCCGTATCGAGGCGATGCGCGATGTGCCGGATCAGATACTCCAGGTCGGCGCAGTACACCGACGGATGGCGGAACCCGCTGCCCGCCAGGTAGCGGTGGGTGTAGTTGCCGCCACCGCACACCCGGACCACCGGGCAGTGGCGGCAGGTGGTGCCGAGGCCGTCGGCGCCGAGCTGCCGGGCGGCCACCCCTGGGTGGTCGAGCGCCTGGTCGAAGGTGTTGCGGAAGACGTCCAGGCCGGTCGCGGGGGCGTGTTCGTACGCGGTCTTGAGCGAGTCGACCTGCTCGATCGCGCCGTCGGTGTCCACCACCAGCGCGGCGCTCGGTGACAGGCCCACCGACTCGGTGCGGCTAGGCAGGCCGAGCAGCAGCGCGATGATCTCAGTGAACAGCCTTACCCGCGGCCCGGGTTCACCGTCCCACCACAGGTCGAAGACGGTGGTCAGCCACCGCCCGTACGGCACCGCGCGGGCGCTGCGGGCGGCCGAAGGCGGCCGGGGCGGCAACCCCGGTGGCGGGGCGGACCAGTTGGCGTGCGGCAGCAGCAGGTCGAGGCTGGGCGGGCGCAGGGCGGCCAGCGAGCGGTAGACCAGCGCTGGGTCGGCGGCCAGGTCGATGGTGCACAGCAGCCCGGCGTAGCCGTCCGGCCGGTCGGCGAGCAGCCGCGCGGCACGGGAGGCGGCGGGCCAGGAGGGCCGCCCGGCGTGGTCGGCGCGGCGGGCGTTGAGCGCGGCCGTGCCGCCGTCGAGGCTGAGTCCGACGCGGATCCCGGCGGCGGTCAGCCGGTCCAGTGTGCCGGTGGTGAGCAGGGTGCCGTTGGTCTGCACGGTGATGTGCGCGGTACTCCCCGCGGGCAGCGCCGAGCGCACCGTGGCGGCGTACTCCAGCACCGTGCCGGGGCCGCTCAGCAGGGGTTCGCCGCCGTGCAGGTCGACTCGGACCTCCCGCAGTGCGTGCCGTTCCACGTGCTCGGCGATCCGCAGCGCGGTACGGCGCATGGTGGTGGGCGGGGTGTGCGCCGGGCGGTCCCGCCAACTGTGGTCGCGGCCCTGGTAGATGTAGCAGTAGGAGCAGGCCAGATTGCACCGGCTGTGCACCTTGAGTACGAACTGCCGCAACGGGACCGGCTTCCTGCCCGCCGCACGCAGTGCCGGGACGTCGAGTGCGGTGAGGGGCCAGGGGGCGAACGCTGATCCTTCGACCTCACTCATGAACCGTGCATGGCCGCAAAGGAGTTGGCGCAAACATATTCGACCGGTGACTGACTGGTTTCTCCCACCCACCGCGCTGGTTTTCTCCCACCCACCGCCCTGTTTTCTCCCACCCACCGCCCTGTTTTCTCCCACCCACCGCCCTGTTTTCTCCCACCCACCGCGCTGGACTTCTCCCACCCACCGCGCCGGCCAGGCCCCGGGCCCGTCAGCGGTCGGGTGAGTCCTCGTGGTACGCGACGGCGTCCGCGGCGTGCCGTGCCCGGCCGCGCAGTCCGGCGAGCACCGCGCCCAGCACCGGATGGGCGGTGCGCCGCGCCAGTTCGTCGATGTCGACCCCGGCGTAGTCGGGCAGCGGCTCCTCGGCCGTCAGCCATGGCCCCGCGTCGCGCGTACTGATCACTCCGGTTCCTCCAACGCCAGCATCCGCTCCCGGGTGGAGCGGGCCTGCGGTCCACCGGCCGCCCCGGAACGCTGCCACAGCTCCCATGCGCAACGGTAGGCCTCCAGCGCCCTGGCCCGCCCGGCGGTGCGTTCCAGCACGGTGCCGCGCTGGTGGTACGCCTGGGCGGCGAGCAGCGGTTCGCCCGCGCGCAGCGCGCTGTCGACGGCGCGGCGGAACGACTCGGCGGCCTGGTCCCGCTTCTCCGCCGCGCCGGGGCCCTCCGCGAGGTCCAGCAGCACCCCGCCGTGCTCCAGCCAGGCGCGGGCCGCCAGCGCGTCCATCCTGCCCGGGGCGGCGCCACGGGCGGCGCGGTCCAGTATCCACTCGGCCTCGTACAGGTCGGTCTGCGCGCCGCCCGCCGCGCGCCGCTGCCGTAGCGCCTGGCCGAACACCAGGCGCCGCTCGGCGAGCAGCGGATGGCTCTCCGGGGTCTGTGCCAGCGCCTCGCGCAGCACCCGTACCGCGTCGGTGGCCACCGCCAGGCCGCCGCCGCGGGCCGCCCACTCCACCAGCGCCCTGCCGCGCTCCACCAGCAGTTGGGCGCGGTCCGGGTCGTCGGTGGGCACCAGCCGCTGGGCGCGGGCGAACGCCCGGTCGGCGGCGGCGAGTTCGGCGGTGTCGGCGGTGTGCGCGTAGCGCGCGGCGTGCGCCCGGCCGAGCCGCCGCAGGCACTCCAGCGTCAACTGCGGCTGGTCCGGCAGGGCGTCGGCCACCGCCAGCGCCCGGCGCAGTTCGGCCAGCGCCTCCGCGGCGCCCGGATCGGCGGCCGCGGCGGCCCTGGCGGCGGCCAGCTCCAGCAGCACCTGGCAGGCCTGCGGTGTGGGGTCGGCGGCGGTCGCGGCGACCGCCTCGAAGTCGGCGACCGCGCGCAGCGCCAGCGAACGGGCCTCGTCGGCGGCGCCGCGCCGGGCCGCGTCCGCGGACAGCGCCAGCAGCAGCCCGCCCCTGGCCACCTGGGCCCGGTCCGGCAGCGGTTCGCGGTACGGCCAGGAGCCCAGCACCTCGTCCAGCCGCAGCGCGGCACCGATCAGCAGATGCCGGTCGCCGCTGAGGGCGTACCGTTCCTTGGCCACCTCCACCCCGTACAGCTGCGCCTCCAGTGCCGCGCGCGGCTCGCCGCGCAGCAGTTCGTGCGAGCGCTCCAGGCTGTCGGCCGCCTCGGTGAGCAACCGGGCCTTGTGGGCGAGGGGTTCGGCCTGCCCGGCCTGCGCCCTGAGCACCCGGCCGAGCATCAGATGGGCTTCGGCGGCGTCGGTGGCGAGGACCGCGTCGCCCGTGGCGTACTCGGTGGCCAGTCGGGCGTTCTGCTCGGCTTCCACCAGCGTGCCGTCGTCCGGCCGGGTCTCCCACAGGCTCAGCAGGCACTCGGCGAGCAGTGTGCGCAGCGGCACGGTTCGGCGCGGTTGGCGGTCGTCGGCGGGCGCGGTGCGCAGCAGGCGGATGGCCTCCCACAGGTCGCGGATGGTGCCGTGCCGCTGGAAGCGGGCCAGCCGGTCCCGGGCGGTGTCCACCACACGCCCCTGGTGGCCGATGAACACCCCGCCGGGCGGTGTGACGCTGGCCTGCGGCCCGGTCTGCGCGGGCTGGGCCGGGGCGGGCCCGACGCCGCCGGGCTGGAATCGGCGCAGCACCTTGCGCGGCACCTCCGCGAACGGCTCCGGCACCGGCACCGTGCCGAACTCGCCGGAATCCGCCGGTCCGGCGCCGCCGGAGAGGTAGGCCACCACCATCGCGGGGAAGTTGCGGGCCCGCCGCCCGAACACCCGCTCCACATAGAGCGAGCAGTGCTTGAGCACCAGCGACGCCTCGCCGAGGCCGAGCCTGCGCAGCAGCACGTCCCGCACTCCGGGCACGAACTCGTACCAGGGGCCGGTGCTCTCCCGCTCCGGCGCCTGCGTCTGCCGGGGCTCCTCCTCGTGCCGCAGCAGCAGGCCGCTGAGCAGCACCTCGGCCATCTCCACCGGGCCGGTCTGCGGCATCATCGCCCGCTGCACCAACTGCATCACCGGGTAGGCGAGCGGCGCCGCCGACAGGTAGACGGCCAGGTGCTGGGCGGCCGGGGAGGCGACCGCCTGGAACTCCTGGACGAGGTCGTCCGGCGTGCGCTCGGTGAACCGCCGTGGCAGCACGGCCACTTCGCGCCGGTCGTGCACCCACGCGGCGGAGGCGTCCAGCGCGCAGGGGGCGGTTCCGCAGACCGCGCGGGCCCAGGCGCCGAGCGCCGACGGGGTGGGCGACAGCACGGGGACGGCCAGCGCTCCGGGGGCGCGCGGCTGGGAGCGGCGGCGGCGCGGTACGAAGTCCAGCCGTCCGCCCGGGCCGCCCGGGCCGCGCAGCGATCCGGGCTCGGCGGGCAGCAGGGTGCGCGGCCACATCCGCTGCGGCAGCGGCTGGAGCACGGCGACCGGGCCGGTGAGCGCGAACCGGTGCAGCAGCCGCTGGGCCGCGCCGCGCCGCCACAGCACGCCGGAGCAGTCGCTGAGCAGAAGTGTGACGGTGCGACCGGTCGGATCGCGCAACCGGTCGGCCGGAGCCAGCGGTTCCGCCGGGTCGCGGCCCGCGCGGACGCCCGGCAGGCCGTCAGGGCTAGGGCGCAGGTACTGGACGCAGACGTCGCGGAAGGCGCCGACGTGTTCGCAGACCAGCCGCAGTTCCTGGAGCATCTGGTCCCACACCACCATGGACGGCGAGTCGTCCATGACCAGCAGCAGGGTGGCCTCCCTGCGCCGCACCTCCTGGAAGACCGGCATCAACTGCCCGCTGCGGGCGCTGGTATCGGCGGTGGCCGTCTCGTCGAGTTCGCCACGCACCGGCTGGACCCGCGGCCGGTAGCGCTGTAGTGGCCGCAACGCCCGCTCCAGCGGCAGCAGTCCGGGGAAGGCGGCGGCGATCGGTACCCGGATCTGGGTGAACTCCTCCGGCGGCGACGGCCCGTCGGGCCGTAGCGGATGGACCGGCTCCCGGCGTTCGCCGTCGTCCGGCCCGGCGGGACCGGCTCCGCGCGGGCGCTCGTTCGCCGGGCGCGGCGGTCGTTCGGCGGACGGTTCGTCGGCCGTGTCCGGATCCCGGCGGTCGGCGTCCGCGGCGGGCCCAGGGCCGGTGCGGACGCCCATCGCGTGGGCCAGCCACAGGGCGTCGGCGAGCGCTTCGGCGTCCGTAGCGATCCCCGCGGACCGCAGCCGGGCGATCAGCCGCGGCACGGGGTCCGACCCGGTGGCCATAGCTGATCACCTCATCCGGTTGAGCGGCTGCATCAACTCGTCGGCGAGCCGCTCCCTGGTGCCGAGGTCCTCGTCCTTGGCCTGCTGGGTGAGGTAGATGGCGTTCAGCAGTTGGTCGGCCGATCGCTGCTCGCCCGGCCTGCGGTTGAGGAACTGCTCGATGACGGACGCGTGCTGGTCGGCCGCCTCCGGCCCGAAGTGCGCCCGCACCATCGCCGCGAGGCGCTCCTGGTCCGGGGTGCCCAGCCGCAGGTGGATGCAGCGGCGCAGCAGCGGAGCCGGGAAGTCGCGCTCCCCGTTGCTGGTGAGGACGACGAACGGGAAGGCGCGGCAGCGGACTCGGCCGCCGCGCACGGTGACCCGGCCGCCGTCGTCGTCCTGCACCTCGACCTCGGGGTGCCGGTCGGCGATGCGTTCCAGTTCCGGGATGGCGAACTCGCCTTCCTCCAGGGCGTTGAGCAGGTCGTTGGGCAGGTCGATGTCGCTCTTGTCGAGTTCGTCGACGAGCAGCACCCGGGGCTTGGCGGCGGGCAGCAGGGCGGTGCCCAGCGGGCCGAGCCGGACGTAGCGGCCGATGTCGTCGGCGGTCGGCTCCTCGGCGTCCGGTGCCGGTGTGGTACGGGCGAGTTGCAGGTCCTGCAGTCGGGCCAGCGCGTCGTACTGGTACAGGCCGTCGCGCAGTACCGTGCGGCTGACGATGGGCCAGCGCAGTACCCGTCCCAGGCCCAGCTCATGGGCGACCGCGTGGGCCAGGGTGCTCTTGCCGCTGCCGGGCTCACCGGTGACCAGCAGCGGCCTGCGCAGGTACAACGCGGCGTTGATGAGCTCCAGTTCGGTGGGGCTCGGCCGGTACTGCTCGGCCAGGTCCTGCTGCAGTCCCAGCCGCCGGGTCGAGGCGGTGTCGATCGGCGCGGGCGGGCTGACGAGCGGATGGCCGTCGAAACTGCGCCACGGCGGCGGACCCGGCAACCGGTCGATGCCCTCGTGTGGGCGGCCGGTTCCTCGGTAGATGAGCCACTCGTTCACTTCGCGCTCCTCCCTTTACGACACTACCCAGCAATGCGGAGCCCAACAGTGGTTTCCGGACGCGTACGGTGGCGCACCGTCAGCGGAGCCGGGCTCACCGCGCGCCCCCGAAGCCGGGCAGCGGGCTGTCCGCGTCGTCGTACAGCAGCACCAGGTGCTCGGCCCAGCGCCGCAGGTCGCCGGAGCCGGGGATGTCCCGCAGGTCGTGGCCGCGAGCCCGCAGCACCCTGATCGCCTCGGGGAGTTCGGCGGCGCCCGCGACCCGCGCCAGCAACTGCTCCGCCTCGCGCCGGAAGTCACCGCAGCGCGGCCCGCAGCCGTCCGGCGGATGCGGCTGCGCGCACCACAGCGCGACGCCGTGGCCCGCGTCCAGTACGTCGTACATGGTCTGCAGCCCCTCGCCGTCGCCGACCGGGCCGCACAGCACCGGCACCGACTCGACGGGGGCGTTGCGCAGTTTCTCGTAGCCGGGGCTGCGGTCCAGCACCGGCAGCGACAGCGGGGTCAGCCCGGTGCTGTGCGAGACGCCGCTCCACCGGCCCAGCCACTCGGCGGTGGGCGGCACCCGGTCCACGTCCCGGACCACCACCGGGCGGCGGGAGCCCATCGGCCGGGCCGGGCGGTGCCGCTGCTGGCGTCGGCCGGGGGTCCACAGGTGGGCGGCGGTGTCGAAGTGGTGCACGGGCAGGGCGAGTTCGACGGTGGCCGGGCGGCCGGTGCCGTCCGCCCGGTCGAGGGCCAGCGCCAGCGGCTCCTGGATCTGGGCCACCGCCTCCTCGAAGCCGACGCCGTCCCGCTCGTCGCACACCGTGGTGATCTGCCGGTCGCCGGGCGAGCGGACCACCTGGATCTCCCAGCGGAACCGGACCGGCCGGTCCTCCTCCCAGACCACCGGCGCCAGCGCGACCAGCACCGAGGCAACCGCGCCGGGGGCCTGCGCGGTCATCGCCTCCACCATCTCCATCAGCCGGTTGCGGTCCGGCGCGGGCAGCGAGATCGCCCGGCTCATGGCGAACTCCAGCAACTCCCGCGCGCCGGCCGGGTCCTGTGCCCGTACCTCCTCGGCGACCAGCACCAGATAGGTGACGAAGGCCAGCAGTTGCTTGCCGTCCTCCGGTTCGTACAGCAGGCCGTGGCCGTCCCGCCAGGCCACCGGCAGCGGGTCGTGCACGGTGCCCGGCCCCAGCACCCGTTCCACCAGCCGCTGCACCACGCCCCCGCTGCGCGGCGGCGGCAGCTCGGCCAGCAGTCCCAGCGCCCGGGCCCGGTCGTAGGGGGTCCACTCGCCGATCACGTCGGAGAGCTGGCCCTGCACGTCGATCCAGGTGGCGCGGGCCTGCCGCCGGGGCCGCTGCTGCCGGTAGTGCCAGCGGTCGTGGCCGCGCACCAGTTCCTGGTAGGGGTCGCGCTCCAGCGCCAACTCCGGTACCAGCGGCCGGGATTCCGCTAGCGTGCGCAACGCGGTGAGCAGTACCGCCTTGCCGCCGTCGCGGCTGCGGCGGCGGGCCTTGACCACCCCGACCACCCGGCCGTGTGCCAGGTCGACCACCAGGCTGCCGGAGACTCCGGCCGGGATCTCCGAGTCGGGGCCGAGCCGGAAGACGTCGATCCGGTCGTTGCCGGGGACGGTGCAGGTGCCGTCCCAGGGGTCGATGGTCTCCGCGGGCCTGCGCCAGCCGACGGCCGCCACCCGCCCGCTGACCGGTGGGATGGCCCGGTCGCTCAGCCAGGCGCAGCCGTGCGCCACCGGTTCGGTGAGCCGGATCAGGGCGAGGTCGGGGGCGAGTTCGTACTCGCGCTCGTCGCCGAGTTCCCAGCCGGTCAGCTCGTCGGGGTCGGGCAGTGCGTACACCGCCCGGCCGGGCAGCACGCGTTCGCCGACCCGTACCCCGATCTCGCCGTCCCCCGCCCACCTGCGGCGGCCCATCCGGCCGTCCCGGCGCACCAGGACATGGGCGCAGGTCAGTACCCACTGGGGGGCGACCAGCAGGCCGCTGCCCCAGAACTCCGCCGTGTCGTCGGGCGCGGCCAGGACGGCGACGGCCACCTCGCGGGCCAGTTCGCGCAACCGGGCCTCCGCCTCGGCGGGGCGCAGTGCGGGGTTCACGGTGCGGGCGGGGTCGGCGGCATCGGGACGGTGCCGGGCATGCCGTCCAGCTCGGACCTGGGGCGCCGGGGCGGCTCGGGCTCCCGGCCCAGGCGCTCGCGCCAGGTCAGTGTGACGGTGAGGGCGGCCCGGGACTCGCCGTCGGCCAGCACGCTGACGATCGCGCCGGACTTGACCGCGAGCTCCACTCCGAACTCGACGCTGACCTCGTCGGGCGCGGCCTGCGCCGCCGCGTCCCGCACGGAGGCGGCGACGCCGGTGATCAGGCCGCGCAGGTGTCTGACCCTGGCGACGACACCGTCGAGGGCGCCGACGTCCTCGTAGTCACCGTAGCCCCCGTCCTCATCGCCGCCCGCGCCGACGGGCGCGGACAGCCGGGCCCACACCTCGGTCCCGTCCGGCAGCTCGATGCGCTCGACCCGCTCCCCCATGGCCCCCTCCACTTCCGGGCGGGGCAACTGGCCCGCACCGTGTGCGACGTGGTGGAAGATCAGGCTAGTCGCCGGACGGCTGTGAATTAAGGGGATGGCTCGAATGCGCCCCCGTCGGGGGCCGAGCGGCCGGGGACGGCCTCGGGCCTGCGGAGGAAGGGGCGGCCGGACGGTCTTAAGCTGGCCGAAAACGTCCCTGTTTGATGATCTGGAGCACCCCTTGTACTTCACGGACCGCGGCATCGAGGAGCTGGAGGACCGGCGCGGCGCGGAGGAGGTCACCCTCGAGTGGCTGGCCGAGCGACTGCGTGAGTTCGTCGACCTCAACCCCGAGTTCGAGATCCCGGTGGAGCGGCTGGCGACCTGGCTGGCGCGTCTCGACGACGAGGAAGAGGAATAGAGACCTCCGGGCCCTCCCTTGACTTCCCCAGTACGCGATATATCGTGTCTTTCAGAGGACGCGATATGTTGCGTCTACCCAGCCTCGGGAGGCCCGGATGTCAGCCCATGCGTGGACCGTGGCGGAACCACAGAAGATCAGCTTCGACGGCCCCGTCACCGCCCTTCGCGTCCGCATCGTCGGCGGCACGGTCAACGTGGTCGGAACGGACGAGGGTTCCGCCCGACTGGAGGTCTCCGCGATCGAGGGGCCACCGCTGATCGTCACCCATGACGGCGGCAGCCTCACCGTCGGCTACGAGGACGTGCCCTGGAAGGGGCTGCTCGGCTGGCTCGACCGCAAGAGCTGGAAGCGGGAGGCCGTGGTCTCGCTGGCGGTTCCCGCGGACACCCGGGTGGAGGTGGGCACCGTCGGCGCCGCGGCCGTGGTCTCCGGGGTCTGCGGCCGCACCGCGGTGCACGGGGTGAGCGGTGACACCACGCTGGTGGGCCTGTCCGGACCGGTCGACGCCGACAGCGTCTCCGGCAACGTCGAGGCGCAGGCCCTCTCCGGTGACCTCAAGTTCAGTACCGTCTCCGGCGACCTGACCGTCATCGAGGGCACCGGCTCCAACGTCAAGGCCGACTCGGTGAGCGGCAACATGGTGCTGGACCTCGACCCCTCGGCGGGCGCCGCGGTCCAGCTCAACACCGTCTCCGGCGACCTCGCCATCCGCATCCCCGAGCCCGGTGACGCGGACGTCGACGCCAACACCGCCAGCGGCGCGGTCTCCTGCGCCTTCGACGAACTGCGGGTCACCGACCAGTGGGGCGCCAAACGGATCACCGGCCGGATCGGGCGCGGCGCCGCCCGGCTCAAGGCCACCACGGTCTCCGGCGCCATCGCGCTGCTGCGCAGGCCACCGCTGGAACCGGCGGAGCCGGTGGACGCCCCTTCGCTGCGGAAGGACAACTGAGATGGCCCCCGTCTTCGCGCACGGCCGCCTGCGGCTGTATCTGCTCAAGCTGCTGGACGAGTCGCCGCGGCACGGCTACGAGGTGATCCGGCTGCTGGAGGAGCGCTTCCAGGGCCTGTACGCGCCCTCGGCCGGAACCGTCTACCCGCGGCTGGCCAAGCTGGAGAAGGAGGGCCTGGTCACCCACACCACCGAGGGTGGACGCAAGGTCTACTCACTGACCGACGGCGGCCGGGCCGAACTCGCCGCCCGCCAGGGCGAGTTGGCCGACCTGGAACAGGAGATCCGGGACTCGGTCTCCGAACTGGCCGCCGAGATCCGCGAGGACGTGCGCGGTTCCGCCAGCGATCTGCGCCGTGAGGTCCGCGAGGCGGCCCAGCAGGCCCGCAGCACCGGGCGGGACGGCGGCCGCGAGGAGTTCCGCCGGATGAAGGAGGAGTGGCGGGAGCAGGCGCAGCGGGCGAAGGAGGAGAGCCGCCGGGCCAGGGAGGAGGCGCGCACCGCCCGCCAGGAGGCCAGGCAGGCCCAGGCGTTCGCCCGTGAGGAGGTGCAGCGGATCGTCAGCAGAGTGCAGGAGGAGGTGCGCGAGCACGCCCGGCAGGGCGACTGGCAAAGCGCGATGAAGGAGGGCCTGGCCCAGTTCAGCCGCGAGATGAGCCGCTTCGGGAAGTCCGCGGAGGACGCCCCGCGCGATCCGTGGCGCAGCGCCACCGCGGCGCAGGGCCCGACGGAGGACGCCTCGCACACGGCCTGGCCGTCGGACGTCGGGCCGGAGCCCGCGCAGGAGCACGTGCCCGAGTGGGCCGCGCAGGACGACACGGCCTCCACCAACCCGTCCCGTGACCTGGAGCGCCTGCTGGACCGCTTCCGCGACGACGTCCGCGACGCCGCCCGTGACCACGGGGTCACCGCGGACCAACTGCGGGAGGTGCGCCGCCACTTGTCGACGGCGGCGGCCCACATCGGATCCATACTGCGGCGGTGAGCTGAGGCGTTCTTCGGGAGCAGGCCCCCGGGGGTCCGTGAAACGCCTCAGACCGTCAGCACGACCTTGCCGAACAGGTCGCCGGAGGCCATCTTGGCCAGGCCCTCACGGGCCTGGTCGAGCGGCAGCACGGAGTCGATCACCGGTCGCACGGAGTTGGCGGCGCAGAAACTGAGCAGGCCCGCCAGTTCCTCCTTGGTGCCCATCGTGGAGCCCACGACCTTCAGTTCGAGGAAGAAGATCCGGTTCAGCTCCCCCGCCTTCGGGGTGTTGCCGCTGGTCGCGCCGGAGATCACCAGCGTGCCGCCGGGCCGCAGCGACTTGACCGAGTGCGACCAGGTGGCCGCCCCCACCGTCTCGATCACCGCGTCGACCCGGTGCGGCAGCCGGGCGCCCGGCTCGAACGCCTCCTCGGCGCCCAACTCGACCGCGCGCGCCCGCTTCCCGGCGTCCCGGCTGGTGGCAAAGATCCGCAGCCCGGCCGCCCTGCCCAGGACGATCGCGGCGGTGGCCACACCGCCGCCCGCGCCCTGCACCAGCACCGAGTCACCGGGCCGGACGTTCGCGTTGGTGAACAGCATCCGGTACGCGGTCAGCCATGCGGTGGGCAGGCAGGCCGCCTGCTCGAAGCTGAGTTCCCTGGGCTTGGGCAGTACGTTCCACGCCGGTACGGCCACGCGTTCGGCGAAGGTGCCCTGGTAGCGCTCGGTGAGGATGGAGCGCGGCTCGCGGGGGCCCACCCCGTGCCCCGACTGCCCGATCACCGAGTGCACGACGACCTCGTTGCCGTCCGCGTCCACCCCGGCAGCGTCGCAGCCCAGGATCATCGGCAGGCTCTCCTCGCTCAGCCCGACGCCCTGGAGCGACCACAGGTCGTGGTGGTTGATCGAGGCGGCCCGCACGTCCACGACCGTCCAGCCCGGCCGCGCCTCCGGTTCGGGGCGCTCCCCCAACTCGAGCCCGTTGAGCGGCTGGTCACGATCGAAACGAGTGGCATACGCGGCGAACATGGTCATGAAGCTAATCCCACGGGCGTTTGCCCACCAGTCTCCGCTCCGTGAAGCGACGCACATCACCCGGACCAGTACCGCCCAAAGGCTTCGGCCGGACCGCCATGCCCGGTGTGATCCGCGCTTCTCACCATCCGGACGCCACCCATTCGGCAGCCGGGTGTGTCAAAATCGGAAAACGGGCGATCCCCGTTGCCCCATCGGGCCGGTACACCAGGGCCGGACCGCGATGGGCACCGCTGCACGAGTCGTACATCCCGTGCCCCACTTCCCGACATTCGGGCAATGGCCGCAATTAACCGGCTGTTCGCGATGCGGCAGGGAAAACTTATGGACTCGTCAGTAGAAACAGTTATCCGGTAGAACGGATCTTTCCACCCCTCACCCGGGGTCCAGCGCGCGTGAGTGCGACGCGCGCAGGCGGCCGTACGCCTCCCACCGTGGAGCCCTCGGACGCCGCCCCGCCCTCCCCGAACCGGGGGGAGTACCCTCAACAAGCATTTCGACAAAGGGGTCAATTGTGGCAGCGGAGATCATCAACCCTCGTAGCGACGCCGATCAGAGCGAACTGATCGATCCGGCGTTCGCCCTGCACCGTGGCGGCAAGATGGAGATCAGCGCGACGGTGCCGGTGCGCGACCGCGACGACCTGTCGCTCGCCTACACGCCGGGCGTCGCCAAGGTGTGCACCGCGATCGCGGAGCAGCCCGAACTCGTCCACGACTACACCTGGAAGTCCCAGGTGGTGGCGGTGGTCACGGACGGTACGGCGGTGCTGGGGCTCGGTGACATCGGTCCGGAGGCGTCGCTGCCGGTGATGGAGGGCAAGGCCATCTTGTTCAAGCAGTTCGGCGGGGTGGACGCGGTGCCCATCGCGCTGGACACCAAGGACACCGACGAGATCGTGGACACGGTGGTCCGGCTGGCGCCCTCGTTCGGCGGCGTCAACCTGGAGGACATCTCCGCGCCGCGCTGCTTCGAGATCGAGCGCAGGCTCCAGGAGCGCTTGGACATCCCGGTCTTCCACGACGACCAGCACGGCACCGCGGTGGTCACGCTCGCCGCGCTGCGCAACGCGGCCGTGCTCAACGGGCGCTCGCTGGGCGAGCTGCGCGCGGTGATCTCCGGTGCGGGCGCGGCCGGGGTGGCGATCGCCAAGATCCTGGTGGAGGCGGGCATCGGGGACGTCGCGGTCACCGACCGCAAGGGCGTGGTGCACGGCGGCCGTACCGATCTGACCGACGTGAAGCGGGAGTTGGCCGGTTTCACCAACAAGGCGGGCATTACAGGCACGTTGGAGGAGGCGCTGTCCGGCGCCGACGTGTTCATCGGCGTGTCCGGCGGCACGGTGCCGGAGTCGGCGGTCGCCACCATGGCCAAGGGCGCGTTCATCTTCGCGATGGCCAACCCGAACCCGGAGATCCACCCGGACGTCGCGCACAAGTACGCGTCGGTGGTCGCCACCGGCCGCAGTGACTACCCGAACCAGATCAACAACGTGCTGGCCTTCCCCGGTATCTTCGCGGGCGCCCTCCAGGTGCGGGCCTCCAGGATCACCGAGGGGATGAAGATCGCCGCCGCCGAGGCGCTGGCCGCGGTCGTCCACGACGAGCTGAGCGCGGAGTGCGTCATCCCCTCTCCCTTCGACCCCCGGGTGGCTCCGGCGGTCACCAAGGCGGTCGCGGCGGCGGCCCGCGCGGAGGGCGTCGCACGGCGGTAGGAGGGGCCTGCGGGGAGCAATCCCCCCAAACCCTCCTGAACGTACGACCACATGGCGGCTTGGGGACGAACCCCAAGCCGCCAGGCATATCAGGGCGTTGAGGGGGCCTGCCCCCGAGCGAGTCCGCCGGGACGGCGGGCAGCCCCCACTCCGCGGCGCCGACCGAACCGTCACACAGTCCGGCGACCCGGGCCTACTTCAGGCCCAGGATCACCGCGTCCGGCACCGAGCGCCACACCGCCCGGGCCTCGCTGAAGCCCGCGTCCCGCAGGGTCTGGGCGTGCCACTCGACGGGGTGCGGCTCACCGTCCGCGTGATCGCCGAAGATCTCGTACCGCCGGGCCACCGCGTCCGCCAACTGCTCGTCGGCGGCGGCCAGTTGCCACCACTCCCGCCAGTCGGGCACCCCGCTGGCGGCCCGGTCGCGCTCCATCCGGGCGTGCCGCAGCGCCCGCTCGGCCTCGTTGATCCGCGGAGTGGCCGGGTCCGGCATGTGGTCGGCGTTCATGAACACCCCGCCGTCCTTGAGCACGCCCGCGATCTGCCGGTACACCCGGGCCAGCGGCTCGGTCTGCAGCCAGTGCAGCGCGGTCGCGGTGAGCACCGCGTCGTACTCGTGGTGCGGCAGTTCGCGCGTCCAGTCGGGGTCCCGCAGGTCGGCGGTGACGAACTCGATCCGCGGCTCGTCCGCGAAGTGCCCGCGGGCGATGGTCAGCAGCGCCGGGTCGAGGTCGAGCGCGGTCGAGCGCGCGCCGGGCAGCCGCCCCAGCAGCCGGTCGGAGATACTGCCGGTGCCGCAGGCCAGGTCAAGGACGACGGGCGCCGGACCGGCCACGGCCTCCACGAGGTCGAGCATCACCCGGAACCGCTCCTCGCGGTCGGGCAGGTACCACTCCTGCTGGCGGTCCCAGCTGTGCTGCCATGCTTGCCAGTCGGTGGGAACGATGCCTGTTTCCGTCATCACGGTCACCCCTGCTCGTAATACCCTGGTAGCGGTTGCACCCATTACAACGTCACCGCAAGCCTGACCCTAGACCGCCTGAGTAAGGACCGCAAGTGGAACTGGCTTATTACTCGGACTATGCCGTGCGGCTCGTGAACACCGAGCGCCCGGACCACGGCGAGGACACCCTCACCTCGGTGGAGGCGGTGCGCGAACTCTTCGGCGTCAACCGCCAGGCCGCCCGCCGCGCGAGCGACGCCGACGTGACCCGGCTGCGCGCGGTACGCACCAGGCTGCGCGCGGTCTTCGAGGCCGCCGCCGAGCACGACGAGGTACGGGCCGTCGACCTGCTCAACGCGCTGATGCTGGAGTACCCGGTCAGCCCGCAGATCTCCGGCCACGGCGACCTGGACGACCAGGGCCGCCCGAAGTGGCACATGCACCTGGCCGACCACGCAAACAACGCCACGGCCGCCTACACCGCGCCCGCCTGCATGGGCCTGGCCTTCCAGCTCACCGAACTCGGCGTGGACCGGCTGGGCATCTGCCAGGCCGCGTCGTGCCGCAACGCCTACCTCGACACCTCGACCAACCGCTCCCGCCGCTACTGCTCCGACCGCTGCGCGACCCGGGCCAACGTGGCCGCGTACCGCGCCCGCAAACGGCAGGAGCAGCAGCGGCAGAACGCGCAGGGCTGACCGGCCCCGCGACCGCTAACGCGCCCGCGACCGGCGGGAGATGGACCGGTCGGACCACACCGGCCGCAGCGCCCCGACCGCCCAGGAGACCGCCGCCACCGGAGTCCGCCGCAGCCCACGCGGCGGCCGGAACCGCCCCAGCACCCGGGCCAGCAGCAGTTCGTCGGGCACCGTGCCGAACAGCCTGCTGTCCGACTCGGCGAACGGGTTGTCCCCCAGCACCCACCAGCCGGTGTCCCGCCGCTCCACCGCCCGTTTGACGATCAGTAGGTCCTGCTGCAGCGGATGCCGCAGCACCACCACGTCACCGGCACGCACCGGCGCTCCGTACCGAACCAGCAACTGGTCGCCGTGGCGCAGCGTCGGCACCATCGAGGGGCCCGTCACCACAGCGAGTCCGAACGGCAGCCTTGCCCCCTGCTGGCGCATGCCGAGCCTCCTGTCAGTTCCTCCACCGGGTCCAGGGTGACACCAGACTTTTGTCCTAAGCACCAGGGGGCACCCGGGAAATGAGGCACCCCAGGGAGTAATGTCCCACCTGCAAAGACGATCACAAGGAAGGACAGCCATGTTCTCTCGCCTGTTCGCGCCGAAGGTCAAGGTCAGCGCCCACTGCGACCTGCCCTGCGGCGTCTACGACCCGGCCCAGGCCCGTATCGAGGCCGAGTCCGTCAAGGCCGTCCAGGAGAAGTACCAGGCCAACGAGGACGCGGACTTCCGCACCCGTGCCGTGCTCATCAAGGAGCAGCGCGCCGAGCTGGCCAAGCACCACGTCTCGGTGCTGTGGAGCGACTACTTCAAGGCCCCGCACTTCGAGAAGTACCCGCAGCTGCACCAGCTGGTGAACGACACCCTCAAGGCCCTGAGCGCGGCCAAGGGCTCCAACGACCCGAAGACCGGCGAGAAGGCCCTCGAGCTGATCGCCGAGATCGACCGGATCTTCTGGGAGACCAAGAAGGCCTGATCTTGCCTTAGGCCTTCTGACCTGCGAGGACACCACCTCCACAGGTCATCTGTCCGCACCCGGTCCCCAGGCCGCCGCCGAGCACGGCTTCCATCAGGGGCCGGGTGCGGTCTTCTTCACCCGGCCGCGTTCCATTCGGCCTTCCAGCGCCGGTAGTTGAGCGGCTCGCCCTGCCGCGTCGTGAACAGCAGCTCCCCGGCATCCGATACGGGCCCTTACCACGGGACGGTCTCGCCGTGGCGGTCCAGGAACTGCAGGCGCCTGCCCGTCCCGACGCAGGCGCCCCTGCTCGCCCTCATCGCCGAGGCGCAGCACGATCCGGGTACGGCCGACCGCTTCCACGAGCGCTTCGTCGGCCCGCGCCGCGAGCAGGAACGCGCCATGCTCACGCGCGCGCTCGAAGCCGGACAGATCTCACCCCCACTCGGCCCCGACGCCACGATCGACGCCCTCCTCGGCCCGATCGTCTACCGAGCCCTGACCGGAACGAGCACCCCGCACGCCCTCGTGGAGGCCCTTGTCGACGATCTGCTCAGACCGGGCACTCTACTCAAGCCCGGCACGAACTGAGCCCGCGCGCCGCCTGGAGGACAATGAGCGGGTGACCGCACCCGTCCGCCTTGACGTGCTCGAACCTCGGCTGCCCTCGCCGCTCGTGGCCGTCGTGGACGAGCGGCTGGCCCGGCGCGGGGTCGAGTTGTCACTGAAGCGGGATGACCTGATACATCCCCGCATTCCCGGAAACAAGTGGCGCAAGCTGCGGCTCAACGTCCAGGCCGCCGCTGACGGCGGACACCGTACGTTGCTCACCTTCGGCGGGGCGTACTCGAACCACCTGCGGGCCACCGCGGCGGCCGGGCGGCTGCTGGGGTTCGAAACCATCGGTGTGGTGCGGGGCGCGGAGCTGGCCGGGCGGCCGTTGAACCCGTCGCTGGCGCGGGCCGCCGAGGACGGCATGCGGCTGCACTTCGTCGAGCGCGCGACGTACCGGCGCAAGACCGAGCCCGAGGTGATCGCGGAGCTGGAGCGCCGGTTCGGCCGCTTCTACCTGGTCCCCGAAGGCGGCAGCAACGCGGCCGCCGCCACCGGGTGCGCCGACCTCGGCCGTGAGCTGCGCGGGGTCGCGGACGTGGTCACCGTCGCCTGTGGCACCGGGGGCACGCTGGCCGGGCTGGCCGCCGGGCTCGCCCCCGGCACCCAGCGGGCGATCGGTTTTCCGGTGCTCAAGGGCGGCCAATTCCTCGACGGCGAAATCCAGCGGCTGCAACAGGCCGCTTTCGGCGGACGGCGCGGCGACTGGCGGCTGGACCCGCGTTTCCACTGCGGCGGATACGCGCGTTCCACACCCGAACTACGGGAATTCGCCCAGGAGTTCACCGAGCGGCACGGACTGAATCCCGACCTCACTTACGTGGCGAAAATGCTCTACGGAACGTACTCGCTGGCCGCGGAGGGAGCCTTCGCCCCCGGCACCAGGGTGGTCGCGGTCATCACCGGCTGAGCCGCCCGCGGAATCCGGGCGGAACCGGTTCCGGCCAGATCGGTCCCGCCGTCCGGGTCCGGATGTCTGACCGTCCGGTTAGCCTGGGGGGCATGATTCGATCCGCGACCACCGCCGACGTTCCGGCGATCCACGCCATGATCCGCGAACTGGCGGACTACGAGCGGGCGCTGGAGGACGCGCGGGCCACCCCGGAGCAGCTGAACGACGCGCTGTTCGGGGCGCACCCGGCCGCCTTCGCGCTGATCGCGGAGGAAGCGTCCACCGAGGGTGAGCCGCGGACCGTCGGTTTCGCGCTGTGGTTCCGCAACTACTCGACATGGACCGGCACCCACGGCGTGTACCTGGAGGATCTGTACGTACGCCCCGAGGCGCGCGGCGGCGGGCACGGCAGGGCACTGCTGGCCGAGCTGGCCCGGATCTGCGTGGAGCGGGGATACGAACGCTTCGAGTGGTCCGTGCTGGACTGGAACGAGCCGTCGATCGGCTTCTACAAGTCGCTGGGCGCGGTGGCCATGGACGAGTGGACGGTCCACCGGTTGACCGGCGAACCACTGCGCGCTCTGGCCTCAAATGCCACCCTGGCCGCAGCGGACCCCAACGGCGCGATACCACTTTCGAATTGAGGCCGCAGACCCCTAGCCACTGTCCGTACTCATAGGCTTACCATGAGTGACAACCGGGAGGTGCTGAAACTGAGCTCCTCTATGGGGACAGGCGTGCTTGGTCCGGGCGACACCGGGGCACAGATCGCGATACCGTCCCTGGACGGTGCGCGCCGAGTGCGGTTACTCGGAGTGTACGGACCGCATACCAGTCGTACCACCGCCACGCGCGGCGGAACGGCAGCCATCAAGCTCAACCACCGTGTGCCACCTTGGAGGTGAGGGTGTCCCAGATCGCAGGCGAGCCCGGGTCGAAGGACTTCGTGGAGGTCCGGCTGCCCGCGGCGGGGGCCTACCTCTCGGTACTGCGAACGGCGACGGCCGGACTCGCAGCCCGCTTGGACTTCACCCTCGACGAGATCGAAGACCTGCGCATCGCCGTGGACGAGGCGTGCGCCATCCTGCTTCAGCAGGCCGTCCCCGGCAGCGTGCTCTCATGCGTGTTCCGGCTGGTCGAGGACGCGCTGTGGGTGACCGTATCGGCGCCCACCACCGACGGCCGCGCCCCGGAGCGCGACACCTTCGCCTGGACGGTGCTTTCCGCGCTGGCGGGCGAGGTGGACTCCAGCGTGGCGGAGGACAACACGGTCAGCATCAGCCTGCACAAGAAGCGCGGCGCCGGCCCTGGACAGTCGTGAGGTTCCCATATGCAGGAAGTCCTCTGGTTCCGCGGGAGCCACGGTCACCGCGCCTGCCGCGGTGACCGTAGGTCCGGCCCCCCGCGTGGCCAGCGTGTCCCGGTCCGCGTGCCGGGCGATTACGGTTCAACCGTGAACGGAACGGGGGATCGCCATGAGCACTGAATCTCCTCGGGAACTGACCCCGGAACGCGCCGCCGAGCTGACCGAACAGGCCGCACGCCGCATCGGTCCCGGCGGGCGCAGCCTCGCCGTGCCCGCCCAGCCCACACCCGCGGCCCGGCGGCAGCACGCGCGACACCACCCCGTGCCGCGCCCCGACGCAACGGACGCGGTGGAGCAGGCGGAGCCCATGGACCAGGTCGAGCAGCAGGACTCCGACGGCGCGCACGAGCCGGTGGGGCCGCATGACCGGTCGGGCGCGCGGGCGCTGTTCGTGGAGCTGAGCAGCCTGCCGGAGGGCTCACCGGAGCGGGAGGCGCTGCGCAACCGGCTGGTGCAGATGCATCTGCCGCTGGTCGAGCATCTGGCCCGGCGGTTCCGCAACCGCGGTGAGCCGCTGGACGACCTGACGCAGGTCGCCACCATCGGCCTGATCAAGTCGGTGAACCGCTTCGACCCGGATCGCGGGGTGGAGTTCTCCACCTACGCGACACCCACGGTGGTCGGCGAGATCAAGAGGCACTTCCGCGACAAGGGCTGGGCGGTCCGCGTGCCGCGCAGGCTCCAGGAGCTACGGCTGGCGCTGACCACGGCCACCGGAGAGCTGTCGCAGGAGCACGGCCGGGCGCCGACGGTGCACGAGCTGGCCGAGCATCTGAAGATCTCCGAGGAGGAGGTGCTGGAGGGGCTGGAGTCGGCCAACGCCTACAGCACGCTCTCGCTGGACGTGCCGGACACCGACGACGAGTCCCCGGCGGTCGCCGACACCCTCGGCGCCGAGGACGACGCGCTGGAGGGCGTGGAGT
Source organism: Streptomyces sp. PLK1-5 (assembly GCA_037034305.1). GTDB lineage: Bacteria > Actinomycetota > Actinomycetes > Streptomycetales > Streptomycetaceae > Streptantibioticus_A. The sequence continues at coordinate 338,406 of JBAGJY010000001.1, read as the reverse complement.
ACCGGGAGTCCCTCAAGCCGCTGCTGGAGCAGTTGCCGCCACGGGAGAAGAAGATCCTGCTGCTGCGGTTCTTCGGCAACATGACCCAGTCGCAGATCGCCCAGGAGGTCGGCATCTCCCAGATGCACGTCTCCAGGCTGCTGGCCCGCACCCTCGCGCAACTGCGCGACAGGCTGCTGGTCGAGGAGTAACGCCGGGGCCTGGTGGACCCAGCCCATGGGAAAGGTGGGGCGGCCCTGGAAAGACGGGGCCTGTCGCCCTCAGGGAACCAGCTACTCCCCCGCACCCGGCTGCGCGCCGAGCGCGGCCGTGGCCGCGGGGTGTACGAGCAGTACCAGTTCCACCAGCGCCACCGCGCCGATCGCCACCGCGGCGGCCAGCAGACCGCCGCCGTTCTGCCCCATGGTCCAGGCGATGGGCAGCGCGATCAGCTGGATGATCAACGCGGGGCCGCGGCTCCAGCGCCGGGCCCGCAGCAGCCCGTACGCGGCGGTGAGCGGCAGTATCGCCATCGCGAGCACGGTGAGCCCGCCCATCACGGCGGTCTGGGTGCTGGCGTGACGGCCGACGATGCCGGTCGCCATCAGATAGACCCCGCCCGCGGCCAGCGCCACGCCTTCCAGCCCGGCGAGCGCCGCGGCGGCGGTCAACCGTGGCAGACGGGGGGCGGCGGGTGCGGCCCCCGGGGCGGTTTCATGCTTGCGACTCACCCCAGCAGGGTAGCCCGCGCCCTTCACGCGCCCTTCGCACCGTCCGCCCCCCGATGTCCGGGGTCCGGCAAGATCGACCGGAGAGCCGCTGGGTACCCTTCCTCTCATGCGCGCGCTTCTCGTGGTCAATCCGAAGGCCACCACCACCGGAGCGCGGACCCGTGATGTTCTCATTCACGCCCTGGCGAGCGATCTGAAGCTCGAAGTGGTGACCACGGAGTACCGCGGGCACGCCCGCGACCTCGCGCGACGCGCTGTGGAGGGCGGTTCGGTCGAGCTGGTGGTGGCGCTCGGCGGCGACGGAACCGTCAACGAGGTCGTCAACGGACTGCTGCACAGCGGCCCGGCCCCCGAGGCGCTGCCCCGTCTCGCGGTGGTGCCCGGCGGCAGCACCAACGTCTTCGCCCGCGCCCTCGGCCTGCCGAACGACGCCGTGGAGGCGACCGGTGCCCTGCTGGACGCGTTGCGCGAGGGCAGCGAGCGCACCATCGGCCTGGGTCTGGTGAGCGGCACACCGGGTACCGACGACGAGGGCGTGCCGCCCCGCTGGTTCACCTTCTGCGCCGGGTTCGGCTTCGACGCGGGTGTGGTGGGGCGGGTCGAACAGCAGCGGGTGCGCGGCAAGCGGTCGACGCACGCGCTCTACGTACGGCAGATGGTCCGTCAGTTCCTCGGCGAGCAGAACCGGCGACATGGCACGCTCACTCTGAGTGAACCCGAGGGGGTCGGCCCGGACGGTCCGAACACCGTGCTGCGCGACCTGGTGCTGGCCATAGTCTGCAACACCTCACCGTGGACGTTCTTCGGCAACCGTCCGGTGTACGCCACGCCGCAGGCGTCCTTCGACACCGCGCTTGACGTGCTGGCCCTGTCGAAACTGTCCTCGGCGTCGGTCGCCCGGCACGCCGGTCAGCTACTGCGGTCAACCCCGGAACGCGGTCCGCGCGGCAAGCACGTCACGACCCTGCACGATCTGACCGACTTCACCTTGCAATCACAGGTCCCACTGCCCTTTCAGGTGGACGGTGACCACCTGGGGCTGCGAGTGAGCGCGACCTTCACAGGCGTTCGCCGTGCACTGCGTGTGATTGTGTGAGTGCCAGGGCCTAAAGTCCTTTCACTCGAACGTTTAGCCTCACCTGCACCCCATGGAAGTACGGCTGTGATCGAGGCGACACCGAGGAATCCAAAAAAACTTGCCGGAAGGGGTTGTATCCGCAGCCCAGGTTTGCGAGTCTCTACATGGCGATCGGGACGGCGTTTCCAGGGCACCCCTTGGATCATCGTTCGTCGCCCGAATCCTCTTTCCTCATTCTGCGGTCCGCGCCAGGAGACTGGCTGTCGGCCCGTTGCCTGCGGGGGGATTCGTGAAAGCGTTCACATTCACAAGCAACGTGCCAGCAACACCACAGGAGTTGGAGCAGACATGGACTGGCGTCATCGCGCCATTTGCCGCGAGGAAGACCCCGAGCTGTTCTTCCCGATCGGCAACACCGGTCCTGCGCTGCTGCAGATCGAGGAAGCCAAGGCCGTCTGCCGTCGCTGCCCCGTCATGGAGCAGTGCCTGCAGTGGGCGCTGGAGTCCGGACAGGACGCCGGCGTCTGGGGTGGCCTCAGCGAGGACGAGCGCCGCGCGATGAAGCGCCGCGCCGCCCGCAACCGGGCGCGCAACATCAGCGCCTGACGCCCACCGCCCCTTACGTGCTTGGGCCTGTCCGGCTTGCCGGACAGGCCTCATAGTCCCCGAAGCAGCGGCGCGGAACGCGCTATGCAGACAGAGCACAGGCAGTAGGCAACAACCCCCGGTCGACTACGTCGACCGGGGGCTTGATGCTGTTTGGGGGGTTTGCCAACTGGGGCTCCGCCCCCAGACCCCCTTCGGGGCTTCGCCCCCGACCCCCTTTGGCTGGCGCGCTTCGCATCGCCGTCCCGGCTGGGCTTCGGCTGCGGTCGCCTCCGGGAGCTTGACGCCCACGCCCCCTTCGGGGCTTCGCCCGTGCCCCCTCGGCTGGCGCGCTTCGCGCTGCGGTGGGCGCTGGGCTTTGTGCGGCGGCTCCAGGGCTTCGCCCCGCAGGACCCTTCGGGGCTTCGCCCCCGACCCCCTTTGGCTGGCGCGCTTCGCATCGCCGTCCCGGCTGGGCTTCGGCTGCGGTCGCCCCCAACGGCTCAGCGCCCAAGCCCCCTTCGGGGCTGCGCCCCGGCTACGTGCCTTCGATGGGGAGGTCCAGGACTACGCGGGTGCCGCCTTCCTTGGCGGGGAGCATGTCGAAGGTGCCGTTCAGCTCGCCTACCACCAGGGTGCGGACGATCTGGAGGCCCAGGTTGCCCGCGCGTTGGGGGTCGAAGCCCTCGGGGAGGCCCCGGCCGTCGTCCTCGACGGTGATCAGCAGGCGGTCGGGGCCGCGCTGTGCGGCGACCTCCACGGTGCCGCGCTGGCCCGGACCGAAGCCGTGCTCAAGGGCGTTCTGCAGCAGTTCGGTCAGCACCATGGAGAGCGGGGTGGCGGTCTCCGCGGTGAGGATGCCGAAGCGGCCGGTGCGGGACGCGGAGACCCGGCCCGGCGACAGTTCGGCGACCATCACCATCACCCGGTCCGCGATGTCGTCGAACTGCACCCGCTCATCGAGGTTCTGCGACAGCGTCTCGTGCACGATGGCGATGGAGCCGACCCGCCGTACCGCCTCCTCCAGCGCGCCGCGCGCCTTGTCCGAGTCCATCCGCCGGGCCTGCAGCCGCAACAGGGCGGCCACCGTCTGGAGGTTGTTCTTCACCCGGTGGTGGATCTCCCGGATGGTCGCGTCCTTGGTCATCAACTCCCGCTCGCGGCGGCGCAGTTCCGTGACGTCGCGGAGCAGCACCAGCGAACCGATGCGCGGTCCCTTGGGTTTGAGCGGGATCGCGCGCAGCTGGATGATCGCCTCGTTGCCCTCGACCTCGGTCTCCCGGGGCGCCCAGCCGCTGGCCAGTTTGACCAGTGCCTCATCCACCGGGCCGCGCGAGGGGGCCAGGTCGGCGGTGGTCTGACCGAGGTGGAGGCCCACCAGGTCGGCGGCGAGGCCCAGCCGGTGGTACGCGGACAGCGCGTTGGGGCTGGCGTACTGCACCACGCCGTCCGCGTCCAGCCTTATCAGCCCGTCACCAGCGCGCGGTGAGGCGTCCATGTCGACCTGCTCGGCGGGGAACGGGAAGGAGCCCGCGGCGATCATCTGCGCGAGGTCCGACGCGCTCTGCAGATAGGTCAGTTCCAGCCGGCTGGGCGTGCGGACGGTGAGCAGGTTGGTGTTGCGGGCGATGACCCCGAGGACCCGGCCCTCACGCCGCACCGGGATGGACTCCACCCGGACCGGCACCTCCTCGCGCCACTCCGGGTCGCCCTCCCGTACGATCCGGCCCTCGTCGAGCGCAGCGTCCAGCATCGGCCTGCGGCCGCGCGGCACCAGATGTCCCACCATGTCGTCCTGATAGGAGGTCGGTCCGGTGTTGGGCCGCATCTGTGCCACGGAGACGTAGCGCGTCCCGTCCTTCGTCGGCACCCAGAGCACCAGGTCGGCGAAGGAGAGGTCGGAGAGCAGCTGCCACTCGGACACCAGCAGGTGCAGCCACTCGAGGTCCTCGGTCCTCAGGGCGGTGTGCTGGCGTACGAGGTCGTTCATGGAGGGCACGCTGTGGAGCGTACCTCCGGGACTTCACTGGAAGTTCATCTGGCTTCCGGCCCACGCCTATAGACACAGAGTAGTGGTCTAGTCCACAATGGGATGGCAAAAAGCCTCCGCCCTCCCCGCACAGGAGGACGGATCGGGATCCCGTACGGCGTTCTCTGCCCTGACTGCGCCGGGGAATCCCACACAAGTCGGCATCACCGGCAGCGAGGACCGCACACCCCGCATCGTCGGCGCCGGCGGCAGCTCCGGGCTGCGGTGCCGGAAGGGCTGAGGGTCCCTTAACCGGCGCCGCGGCCCGCGGGTGTTTTCGGAAGCGAAGCGCGGCAGGCCCTCCACCCCGTGGAACGGGTGGAGGGCCTGCCGCGTGGCTCAGCGGGTCTCGGTGACCTTGGCGAGGGCCCGGGGGGCGTCGGGGTCCTGGCCGCGGGCGATGGTCACCTCGTAGGCCAGCATCTGGAGGGGGATGATCTCCAGGATCGGCTGGACCTCCTCGGCCACGCCCGTGGTCGGCAGTACGAAACCGGCCGAGGCGGCGTCCACCTGGGCCTGGTTGCCGATCACCACGAGGTCGGCGCCGCGTCCGCGCAGCCGGTCGAGCACCGGCTGGAGCGCCTGGCCGCCCTTGCCCTCGGTCACGATGGCTATCACCGGCGAGACGTTGTCGACCATGGCCAGCGGCCCGTGCAGCAGGTCCGCGCCGGAGAAGGAGAGCGCCGGGATGTAGCTGGTCTCCATCAGCTTCAGCGCGGCCTCCTTCGCGGTCGGGTAGCCGTAACCGCGCGAGGTGAGCACCAGCCGTTCGGCGAACCGGTAGCGCGCCGCCAGTTGCCTGACCTCGGCCTGACGGCCCAGGATCTGCGCGGCCAGCTCCGGCAGCGCCTTGGCCGCCGAGCCGTCACCGCCGCGCAGCCCCTCCACGAACAGGTACAGCGCGAGCAGCTCCGCGGTGTACGTCTTGGTCGCGGGCAGCGCCTTCTCCGGCCCGGCCAGCACGTCGATGTGGAACTCGGAGACCTCGGCCAGCGGCGAGTCGGCGTTGTTGGTCACCGCCAGGGTGATCGCGCCCGCCTCCCGGGCGGCCTCGGTGGAGGCGACCAGGTCGGGCGAGCCGCCGGACTGGCTGACCGTGATGACCAGGACGTCGGTCAGGTCGGGCCGGGCGCCGTAGGCCGTGGTGGTGGACATGGAGGTCAGGCCCGCGGGCTTGCCCAGCAGCACCTCGATCAGGTACTTCGCGTACAGCGCCGCGTTGTCGGAGGTGCCGCGGGCGGTGAGCAGTACGAAGCGCGGGTTGCGGGCGGCGATCTGCTCGGCGATCTCCCGGATCCTCGGGGCGCCCTCGTCGAGGATGCGGCGCAGCACCGCGGGCTGCTGGGCCATTTCGCCGGACATGATCCGGCCCGGCTGGGGGTCCTGCTGGGTCGGAGTCGGGGCGGACATGCGATGAGCCTCCAGGCTGCTTGTTCTCTTTTCGCGGCTGTGTCAGCACCCGGCGCCGTTGCCGACGATGACCTCCGCGGCTGCTCGCCCGCACACGCGGGCCGCACCATGGGTCGCGATGTGCAGCGCACCGGCTGGCGGGGCCTGCGGGACGCCCATCTCGACCACCACCGAGTCCGGCCTGGCGGCCACCAGACATGCCAGGGCGTCGGCCATCCACCGGTGGCGGTGAACGTCGCGAACCACGATGACGATCCTACGGTCCGCGGCTGAGCGCAGCACATTTGCTACCAACGCGGGCAGACCGTCCGCCGCCGCGTCGGACTCGCGATAGGTGCCGGTCCCGGTGCCGGGCAGCAGCCGCTGCAACTCGGCCGCGACACCCCATGGCGTCTCGTCGCCGACCGCGATGTTCGCCACCGGGGTGAAGGCCGCCACGTACACCGGTCCCTCGGGCGCACGGTACGGGGCGAGCCGGGACACCCGCAGCGCCCGCCGGGCGGCGGTCAGACCGACGCCCGGGTCGGACGCGCCGTGTCGCTCGCCCAGCGCGCGCGCCGCGCCCGGCCGGGTGCCGACCCACTCCCCCAGCGCCCGTACCCGCGCCGCGGCGTCGGCGAGCCGTTCCTCGGGCAGTTCGCCGGAGCGCACCGCGCGCACCAGGGCGTCGCGCAGCCGTAGCACCGTCTCCTCGTCGGCGAGGTTGCCGCCCACGCAGATGGCGTCGGCTCCGGCGGCCAGCGCCAGCACCGTGCCGCGTTCGATGCCGTACGTCGCGGCGATGGCGCGCATCTCCACCGCGTCGGTGGCGATCAGCCCCTGGTAGCCGAGGCCGCCCTGGGACTCGGGTGCCCGCAGCAGTCCGGTGAGCGCGGCCGGGCTGAGCGTGGCGGGCAGCGCCCGGTCGACGGCCGGGAGCAGGATGTGCGCGCTCATCACGGCCTTGGTCCCGGCGGCCAGCGCGGCCCGGAACGGCACCAGTTCACGGGCGTACAGCGTGTTCAGGTCGGCGTCGATGCGCGGCAGGTCGTGGTGCGAGTCGACGGCGGTGTCGCCGTGGCCGGGGAAGTGCTTGGTGCAGGCGGCCACCCCGGCCTGCTGCAGGCCCTCGACGTAGGCGGAGGTGTGCCGGGCCACCAGTTCGGGGTCGGCGCCGAAGGACCGTACCCCGATGACCGGGTTGTCGGGGTTGGAGTTGACGTCCGCGGACGGCGCCCAGTTGAGGTTGACGCCGCACCCCCTGAGCCTGCGGCCGAGTTCCCGGGCGACCGCGCGGGTCAGCTCGGGATCGTCCACCGCGCCGAGCGCGTGGTTGCCGGGGAAGGAGGAGCCGGTTCGCGACTCCAGCCGGGTGACGTCGCCGCCCTCCTCGTCGGCGGCCACGATCAGCTGCGGGGAGCGGGCCGTCAACCGGGCGGTGAGCGCGGCGAGTTGCTCCGGTGACTCGATGTTCCGGGCGAACAGCGCGACCGAGCCGAGCCCCTCGTCCAGCCGCCGCAGCAGCCAGTCGGGGGCGGTGACGCCGGTGAAGCCGGGCTGGAGCACGCCGAGCGCATCACGCGTCACGGTGTCCGTAGTCAGCATGGTCATCCCTTCACCGCCCCTGCGGTCAGTCCGCCGACGGCCTTGCGCTGGAGGATCAGGAACACGATCACCACGGGGATGGTGAAAAGGGTGGAGGCGGCCATCGTGGCGCCCCAGTCGTCACCGAAGTTGGTCTGGAACTGGGTGAGCCACAGCGGCAGCGTCTGCCCGCTCTCCTTGTTGAGGATCAGCACCAGCGGGAACTCGTTCCACGCGGTGATGAAGCCGAACAGCGAGGTGGCCATCAGCCCGGGGGCGAGCAGCGGGAAGACCACCCGGACGAACGCCTGGGCGCGGGTGCAGCCGTCGACCAGGGCCGACTCCTCCAGCTCCCTGGGCACCGCGGCGATGAAGCCGCGCAGTGTCCAGATGGTGAAGGGCAGCACCATCATCATGTAGAAGAGGGTCAGTGGTAGCAGGCTGTTGAGCTGGTCCTGGTCGCGGACGATCATGTAGACGGAGATCGTCATGACCTCCCAGGGCGCCATCTGGGCCATCATCACCAGCAGCACGAACGCCTTGCGGCCCCGGAAGCGCATCCTGGCCAGCGCGAACGCCGCCAGCAGCGCGATCGCCAGGGACAGCAGCACCGCGCCGAACGTGACGGTGAAGCTGTTGCGCACCAGGGTCCAAAAGCCGCTGGCGTGCACCGCCTTGTCGAAGTGCGCGAACGTGCCGTGGAACGGGACGAAGTGCGGGGTGCCGCTGATGATGTCGATGTCCGGCTTGAAGGCCGTGGTCGCCATCCAGTAGACGGGGAAGACGAAGAACACGAACAGCAGTGCGGCGACGGCGCCCGGCCAGACACGTCCCAGAAGCGAGCGCCTCACAGGTCGTCCTCCTGCCTCAGAATGATCCGGAAGTAGTAGGACATCAGCACCAGCAGGATGAGGATGGTGAGCGTGGAGATCGCCGCGCCCACGCCGTAGTGCTGGTTGCCGACGCCTTCGATGAACGCGTAGACCGGCAGGGTCTGGGTGCTGCCCGCGGGCCCTCCGGCGTTGAGCGCGTACACCTGGGTGAACGCCTTGAAGACCCAGATGATCTCCAGGAACGTGGTGCTCAGGAAGAACGGCCGCAGGATCGGGAAGGTGACCGAGCGGAAGGTGCGCCAGGCCGTGGCGCCGTCCATCCGGGCCGCCTCGAACAGTTCGGCGGAGATGGTGGTCAGTCCCGCGTAGAGGTTGAGGGCGACGAACGGGACGGACTGCCAGACGATCATCAGGGCGATCACGGCGAACGTGGAGAACTGCCCGCCGAACCAGTTGTAACCGGCCATCGAGTGCCAACCGAGCCTGGCCAGACCCCAGTTGACGACGCCGTACCGGGCGTCGAACAGCCACTGGTAGACCGTGGTCCCGGCGACGTAGGGCATCGCCCAGGCGAGGATCAGCCCCAGCGACAGCAGCAGCCGCATCCGCCTGCCCAGCCGGTTCAGCAGCAGACCGACCAGGGTGCCGCCCGCCATGATCAGCGCCACGTTGGCGGCGGTGAACAGCACCGAGCGGAGCGTGGTGTGCCAGAAGTCCGAACTGGTCAGCTGGTCGGTGTAGTTGCCGAACCCGATCCAGTCGGTGGTGTGCTGGATCAGTTGGAAGGCGTTGAGGTTCTGGAACGAGATGAGCAGGTTGCGCAGCAGCGGATAGGCCAGCAGCGCGGCGGTGGCCACCAGCGCCGGGAGGATCAGCAGGTATGGAGCGCCGCGTGCGGCCAGCCCGCCCGGCGACCGTCCGCGGCTGGCGGCCCGCGGCGGGGGTGGCGGCGTGCTCTCGCTGGGCGGTCGCGGCTCGGTCGCCGTACCGGTCGATTGCGCACCCATGCTGTTGTCTTCCTCCCCGCTGGTGCCCCGGCGTTACGGGCTGGTGTCCCGGTCACGGGTGGGGGCCACCGGCGCGGCGGCCCCCACCCTCAGGCGCTCACTGCTTCTGGCTGAGCCGCTTGTCGATCTCGGTGTCGGCCTGCTTGGCCGCGGCCGAGGGGTCCTGGCCCTGGAGCACACCGGTCATGAAGATGGTGGAGATCGGGTTGGGCTTGTTCTCCACGTTGCCCCAGGAGGGGATCAGCGGGGTGGTGCCGCCGCCCGCCGCGGCGGCGGAGGCGGCGGTGGCGAACGGATTGCCCGCCAGGTCGGAGTTGAGCGCGCTCTTGTCGGGGAGCACGCCGCCCTCCTTGGCCAGTGCGCCCTCGAACTGGTCGGACAGCGCCAGTTTCAGGAAGTCCTTGGCCAGTTCCGGGTTCTTGCTGGCCTGCGCGACGGCCAGGTTGGAGCCACCGAGGAAGACCTTCGCGGGCTTGTCGGCGGTCCGGCCCGGGATCGGGAAGTAACCGATCTGGTCCTTCAGTTGCGGGTTCTTGGCGACCGCCCCGGCCGCCTCCCAGCCGAAGCCGATGAACGCGCCGACGTCGCCCTTGGCGAACACGTCCGACTGCTGCGGGGTGGCCTCGTCCTTGTCCTTGGGCGCGGTGCCGTAGGAGTTGAGCTTCTTGTACAGGTTGATGGCCGCGGCGGCCTGTGGCGAGTCGAGGTTGGAGACGTAGGAGTCGCCGTTCTTCCGCACCAGGTCGGCGCCCGCGTCCAGCAGGAAGCCGTCGAAGGAGTACCAGTCCTGGCCCGGTGCGTAGAGCGCGTCCTGGGTGCCCTTGGCCCTGATGGCGTCCAGGTCCTTGAAGAACTCGTCCTGGGTCCTGGGCGTGTCCTTGATCCCGGCGGCGGCCCAGATCTTCTTGTTGTAGACGACGACCCGGTTGGAGGCGTACCAGGGAGCGGCGAACTGCTTGCCCTGGTAGACGGCGGACGCGTTCAGCGCGGGGGTCCAGTCGTTGCCGCCGAGGTCCGCCCTGTCACCGGTGAGGTCCATCAGGCCGCCGGTGGCCGCGTAGTACGGGGTCTGGGTGTTGCCGATCTCGACCACGTCCGGCGGGGTGCTCTCGGACAGCGCGGTGGTCAGCTTCTGCTGGATGCCGTTCCACTGCTGCACCTGAATGCTGAGCTTGGCGCCGGGGTATTTCTTCTCGAAGGCAGCCGTGATGTCCTTTGTCCAGCCGGGCGGGTTGGAGCCGCTCATCAACCAGACGGTGAGGGTCTTGCCCTTGAAGTCCCCCGGACCCGACGCCTTGTCACTCTTGCCGGAACCGCACGCGGCGACCGACACGGCCATGACCGTGGCACCCAATACGGCTATCGCCGCCCTGCGCTTGCGCATCACGCCACCCTCCCGAAGTGCCTGGGGCTCCCCCCTGGTCTTTAATGGTTTAGACCAGTACGGGGAGCTTGGCCTAGACCTTTAGGGGTGTCAAGGGTGTATAAGAGCGGCTGTCGGGTCCGTTACCGGACCGACACCTGACCTACGACGTCCGCTTACCGCTACGTGCGCGGCGCACGCCGTGCCACGATGTGAGCCGCTATTGGACGGAGGAGCCGGTGACGGCAGCCGAGAAGGAGTCGGGAGCACAGCGCATGGAGACCGACGGGGACGCCGCGGCGACCGCCACGGATGCGTCTCAGACGCCGGAGAACGCGGCGGCTTCCGGCACGCGCACGGCGCGCGTGCCGAAGTACTACCGCCTCAAGCGGCACTTGCTCGACATCACCCAGACCATGCCGCCCGGCACCCCCGTACCACCGGAGCGCACGCTGGCCGCCGAGTTCGACACCTCACGCACCACGGTCCGCCAGGCGCTCCAGGAACTCGTCGTCGAAGGCCGCCTGGAGCGCATCCAGGGCAAGGGCACGTTCGTCGCCAAGCCCAAGGTCGCCCAGGCCCTGCAACTCACCTCGTACACCGAGGACATGCGGGCGCAGGGCCTGGAACCCACCTCCCAACTGCTGGACATCGGCTACGTGGCGGCCGACGACCGGCTCGCCGCGCTGCTGGACATAAAGGCCGGCGGACGGGTGCTGCGCATCGAGCGGCTGCGGCTGGCCAACGGCGAGCCGATGGCGATCGAGACCACCCACCTGTCCGCCAAGCGCTTCCCGCAGCTCCGCCGCAACCTGGCCAAACACACCTCGCTGTACACCGCGCTGGCCGAGGTCTACGACGTGCACCTGGCCGAGGCCGAGGAGACCATCGAGACCTCCCTGGCCACTCCCCGCGAGGCGGGCCTCCTGGGCACCGACGTCGGCCTGCCCATGCTGCTGCTCTCCCGCCACTCCATCGACACCACGGGCGAACCAGTCGAATGGGTACGCTCCGTCTACCGCGGCGACCGCTACAAGTTCGTGGCCAGACTCCAACGCCCCAACTGACCCCCCAGCCGCACGTGCCACCGGGGCGCAGCCCCGGTGGAGTTGAATTCCGACGACGCTCGCCCGGCAGCGGCGGGGGGCGCGCCTCCGAAGCGGGGCCCAGGGGCGCAGCCCCGGCAAAACGGAACCCGTGGGCGTGCCCCTGAAGCAGGGTCCAGGGGCGCAGCCCCGGTGGAGCGGGGGCCCGGGGCGCAGCCCCGATGAATCGGAGTCCGCAGGCGCACCCGGGAAGCGGGGCCCGGGGGCGCAGCCGCGGCAAAACGGAACCCGTGGGCGCACCCCCAAGCAGGGTCCAGGGGCGCAGCCCCGGTGGAGCGGGGGCCGGGGGCGCAGCCCCCGGGACACAACCGAGATCCGCCCGGGTAGTGACTACTACCCGGGCGTTGGCCTAGATTGCCTGCGCATTACCTGGGAGACTTGTCGATTCGGGGAGCCGCAGCCATGTCAGAACCGCCGCCGAAGTCCCAACCGGTCATCACCGCCACCCGGGTGGTAGCGGCGGTCTGCCTGATACTGCCGTTCGTCGCCACCCTGTGGGTCAGCTCGTACGCCCGGCCGACGCCGACCTTCATCGGGGTCCCCTTCTTCTACTGGTACCAGATGGCCTGGGTGATCATCTCCACCGGCCTGACCTCGGTCGCCTACGTGCTGATCAGGCGTGAGGAACGAGCGCGGCGCGCCGAGGAACCGGAGGCGGCGGCATGAAGCACGGCGTCAACGCGGTCGCACTCACCGTCTTCGTCTTCTTCTTCCTGCTGGTCACCGCGCTCGGCTTCGTCGCCGCCCGCTGGCGGCGCGCCGAGAACGCCCTCAACCTGGACGAATGGGGGCTCGGTGGACGCAGCTTCGGCACCTGGATCACCTGGTTCCTGCTGGGCGGTGACCTCTACACCGCGTACACGTTCGTCGCGGTTCCCGCGGCCGTCTACGCGGCGGGCGCCTCGGGCTTCTTCGCGGTGCCGTACACCATCCTCGTCTACCCGATGATCTTCTGCTTCCTGCCCCGGCTGTGGTCGGTCGCCAGGAGCCGCGGCTATGTCACGCCGTCGGACTTCGTCCGGGGCCGCTACGGGTCGCGCGGGCTGTCGCTGGCGGTGGCGATCACCGGGATCCTCGCCACCATGCCGTACATCGCCCTGCAACTGGTCGGCATCCAGGCGGTGTTGGACGTCATGGGGGTCGGCGGCGGCGCGTCCGCAGGCGGATTCGTCAAGGACCTCCCGCTGCTCATCGCCTTCGCGGTCCTTGCGGCGTACACCTACTCCTCCGGGCTGCGGGCGCCCGCGCTGATCGCGTTCGTCAAGGACGCGTTGATCTACATCGTCATCGCGGTGGCCATCATCTACATCCCGATGCGGCTGGGCGGATTCGGGCACATCTTCCACTCGGTGGGCCAGGCGTTCGCCAAGGTGAACCCGGCGACCGGAAAGCCACGCGGTGAACTGGTGAGCAGCGCCAAGAACCAATGGTCATACGCCACCTTGGCGTTGGGCTCCGCGCTGGCGCTGTTCATGTACCCGCACTCGATCACCGCCACCCTCTCCAGCCGCAGCCGTGACGTGGTGCGCCGCAACACCACCATCCTGCCGCTGTACTCACTGATGCTCGGGCTGCTGGCCATGCTCGGCTTCATGGCGATCGCCGACGGGGTGGGCAAGGGAGTCAAGGGCTACAACGCCCAGTTGGCCATTCCGCAGCTGTTCTCCAACATGTTCCCGTCGTGGTTCGCGGGCATTTCCTTCGCGGCCATCGGAATCGGCGCGCTGGTTCCCGCCGCGATCATGTCCATCGCCGCGGCCAATCTGTTCACCCGTAACGTGTACCGGGATTTCCTGCGGCCGAACGCCACGCCCGAGCAGGAGACCAGGGTCTCCAAACTGGTCTCGCTGGTGGTCAAGGTCGGCGCGCTGGTCTTCGTGCTCACCATGGACAAGACGGTGGCGATCAACTTCCAGTTGCTGGGCGGGATCTGGATCCTCCAGACCTTCCCGTCGATCGTGGCCGGCCTGTACACCCGGTGGTTCCACCGCCGGGCGCTGCTGGCGGGCTGGCTGGTCGGCATGGTCTACGGGACGTGGGCGGCGTGGACGGTGGCCAGCCCCACCCAGGCGCACTTCGCGGGCAGTTCCAAACTGATCCCCGGCATCGGCCGGATCGGCTACATCGGGATGACCGCCTTCGTGCTGAACCTGGCGGTCGCGGTCGTGCTCACCGTCGTCCTCAAGGCCCTGGGCACGCCTGACGGGGTCGACGAGACGGCGCCGTCGGACTACACCGCCGAGGGGCCGAGGACCGCCGTGAGGGAGGAACTCCCGCCGCGCGGCGGCGAGTTGCCGCCGGTCCCCACCGGCGGCCGGTAAGGCCTCGGTTCACGGTCAGCTCGGCACCGCCGGACTCCGCCGCACTGGTCGCTTCGCCCCTGCGGCGCACAAGGCCCGGGGCAGGCCCCCGGGCCCTCCAGCGCGGCGGGGCCCGGCGGCTCCGCCCACCCGTAACCCGGTGGTGAGCGGCCCGCCGTACGGGCCACACTGCCAGCATGGACATCATCATCCGCGCCGCCCGCCCCGACGAGTTGGACACCGTGGGCGAACTCACCGCCCGCAGCTACGTGGACGAGGGCCTGCTCGCCCGGGGCGCCGACAGCCCCTATGTGCCGGTGCTGCGCGACGCGCGGCACCGGGCGGAGCACGCCGAGGTCCTGGTGGCCGTGGACGCGGCGAGCGACGAGCTGCTGGGCTCCGTGACGTACGCCGCACCCGGCAGCGCGTACGCGGAGCTGGCGGGGCCTGACGAGGGCGAGTTCCGGATGCTGGTGGTGGCGGCCGAAGCGCGGCGGCGCGGAGCGGCCGAGCAACTGGTGCGCGCCTGCCTGGACCGGGCACGGTCGTCGGGCCTGCGACGGGTCGTCATCTCCAGCGCCCAGAAGATGACCACGGCGCACCGGCTGTACCTCAGGCTCGGCTTCCGGCGCACCCCGGAACGCGACTGGGAAGTGGGTCCCGGCGCCGTGCTGTGGACGTTCGCGGTGGAACTGTAGCCACTTCGGCGCCGGAACTCCAGTTCCATTCTCGCTCCGTGCGACACAACATCTAGGGGTGCCTCCGGCACGCGGCACTAGATGTATGCTCGTCACCGCTGTCGCCGCAGGGGAACTCCGGTGTGAGTCCGGGACTGCCCCGCAACGGTGTACGGGCGCTTCGACGCTGCCCGCGAGTCCGACGACCTGCCGACGGCGCACCCTCCGGACTGCCCGGAGCCGGTGCTGTGTTGTCCGGGCCTCGCGGGTTGGGTCGGCGGACGCGATACGGGGTGCCCCTGGCCGGTCGGTGCGGGCTGCCCGTGCGCGCCCGCGCTCCTCTCGCGTCGCCGCCGCCTACGAGGGAGAGAGACCACCCGTGACCATCGCGCCCGCAGACCCCGAGTCAGCCATCGCCCACGACTCGGAGGCCGAACCAGGCACGGAACTGCTCCGCACCCTGACGGAGTTGACCGCCGATCTCCCGGACACCGCTCCCGGCCGGGTGGCCGCCGCCGCGCTGCGCGGACGGCACGCCGGTTCCGACGAGGCGGAGTTGCGCGCCCTGGCCACCGAGGCGGCGGCCGGACTGATCTCCGAGGACCCGCAGTACAGCCGCCTGGCGGCCCGGCTGCTGGCCCGGGCGATCGCCGAGGAGGCGGCGGGCCAGGGCGTCACCACGTTCACCGAGTCGATCGCCACCGGGCACCGCGAAGGCCTGATCGCCGACGGCACCGCCGAGTTCGTCCGCGCCCACGCGTCGCGGCTGGACGCGCTGATCGACCCGGAGGGCGACGACCGTTTCGGCTACTTCGGGCTGCGCACCCTGCACAGCCGCTACCTGCTGCGGCACCCCACCACCCGGCAGGTCATCGAGACCCCGCAGCACTTCATGCTGCGCGTCGCCTGCGGTCTGGCCGAGGACGGGTCGCAGGCCGCGCTGGCCGAAGTCGCCGCGCTCTACGGGCTGATGAGCCGCCTGGACTACCTGCCCAGCTCGCCGACGCTGTTCAACTCCGGCACCCGGCACCCGCAGATGTCGTCCTGCTACCTGCTGGACTCCCCGCTGGACGAGCTGGACTCGATCTACCAGCGCTACCACCAGGTCGCCCGGCTCTCCAAGCACGCGGGCGGCATCGGCCTGCCGTACTCCCGCATCCGCTCCCGCGGTTCGCTGATCCGCGGCACCAACGGGCACTCCAACGGCATCGTGCCGTTCCTGCGCACCCTGGACTCCTCGGTCGCCGCGGTCAACCAGGGCGGTCGGCGCAAGGGCGCGGCCTGCGTCTACCTGGAGACCTGGCACGCGGACATCGAGGAGTTCCTGGAGCTGCGGGACAACACCGGTGAGGACGCCCGCCGTACCCACAACCTCAACCTCGCGCACTGGATCCCGGACGAGTTCATGCGCCGGGTCGAGGCGGACGCCGAGTGGTCGCTGTTCTCCCCGTCCGACGTGCCCGAGCTGGTCGACCTGTGGGGCGAGGAGTTCGACGCCGCGTACCGGGCGGCCGAGGCGAAGGGCCGCTACGTCCGGCGGGTACCGGCGCGCCAGCTGTACGCCCGGATGATGCGCACCCTCGCGCAGACCGGCAACGGCTGGATGACGTTCAAGGACGCCTCCAACCGCACCGCCAACCAGACCGCGGAGCCCGGCCGGGTGGTGCACTCCTCCAACCTGTGCACCGAGATCCTGGAGGTCACCGACGACGGCGAGACCGCCGTGTGCAACCTCGGCTCGGTCAACCTCGGCGCCCACCTCGGCGCGGACGGCCAGATGGACTGGGAGCGCCTCGACGCCACCGTACGCACCGCGGTGACCTTCCTGGACCGGGTGGTGGACATCAACTTCTACCCGACCGAGCAGGCCGCCGCCTCCAACCAGCGCTGGCGCCCGGTGGGGTTGGGTGTGATGGGCCTGCAGGACGTGTTCTTCGCGCTGCGGCTGCCGTTCGACTCGCCCCAGGCCAAGGAGCTGTCCACCCGGATCGCCGAGCGGATCATGCTCGCCGCCTACGAGCAGTCCTGCGCGCTGGCCGAGCGGCACGGTCCGCACCCGGCCTGGTCGCAGACCCGCGCCGCCCGCGGTGTGCTCCACCCCGACCACTACGACACCACCGAGCGCTGGCCGGAGCGCTGGGCCGAGCTGCGCGCCCGGGTGGCCCGCTCCGGCATGCGCAACTCGCTGCTGCTGGCCATCGCGCCGACCGCGACCATCGCCTCGATCGCGGGCGTCTACGAGTGCATCGAGCCGCAGGTCTCCAACCTGTTCAAGCGCGAGACGCTCAGCGGTGAGTTCCTCCAGGTCAACTCCTACCTGGTGGCGGAGCTGAAGAAGCTCGGCGTGTGGGACGCCGCCACCCGTGAGGCGCTGCGCGAGTCCAACGGCTCGGTCCAGGACTTCGGTTGGCTGCCGCAGGACGTGCGCACGCTGTACCGCACCGCCTGGGAGATCCCGCAGCGCGCGCTGATCGACATGGCCGCGGCCCGCACCGCGTACCTGGACCAGAGCCAGTCGCTCAACCTGTTCATGGCGGCGCCCACCATCGGCAAGCTCAGCTCGATGTACGCCTACGCCTGGAAGCAGGGCCTGAAGACCACGTACTACCTGCGTTCGCGCCCGGCGACCAGGATCGCCCGCGCCGCGTCCGGGGCCGCGCAGAGCGTCCCCGCCCAGCCGACCGCCGAGGAGGCGGTCGCCTGCTCCCTGGAAAACCCCGAGTCCTGCGAGGCCTGCCAGTGATGTCGACCGAGAACCGAGCCAAGAACCTGCTGGATCCGGGCTTCGAACTGACCCTGCGCCCCATGCGCTACCCGGACTTCTACGAGCACTACCGCAACGCCATCAAGAACACCTGGACCGTGGAGGAGGTCGACCTCCACTCCGACGTCGCCGACCTCGCCAAGCTCTCCCCCGGCGAACAGCACCTGATCGGGCGCCTGGTGGCGTTCTTCGCCACCGGTGACTCCATCGTCGCCAACAACCTGGTGCTGACGCTCTACAAGCACATCAACTCCCCCGAGGCACGGCTCTACCTGTCGCGCCAGCTGTTCGAGGAGGCGGTGCACGTCCAGTTCTATCTGACCCTGCTGGACACCTACCTTCCGGACCACGACGACCGGGTGGCGGCCTTCGCCGCGGTGGAGAACATCCCGTCGATCCGCGAGAAGGCGCAGTTCTGCTTCAAGTGGATGGACTCGATCGGGGACACCGACCGGCTGGGCACCAAGGAGGACCGCCGCCGCTTCCTGCTCAACCTGATCTGCTTCGCGGCCTGCATCGAGGGCCTGTTCTTCTACGGCGCCTTCGCCTACGTCTACTGGTTCCGCTCCCGCGGTCTGCTGCACGGCCTGGCGACCGGCACCAACTGGGTGTTCCGCGACGAGTCGATGCACATGGACTTCGCCTTCCAGGTGGTGGACACCGTACGGGAGGAGGAGCCGGACCTGTTCGACGAGGACATGGGCAAGCAGGTCACCGCGATGCTGGAGGAGGCGGTGGAGGCGGAGTTGCAGTTCGCCCGCGACCTGTGCGGGGACGGTCTGCCCGGCATGAACACCGAGTCCATGCGCGAGTACCTGCAGTGCGTCGCCGACCAGCGGCTGGCTCGGCTGGGCCTGCCGGTCCGCTACGGCTCGCAGAACCCGTTCTCCTTCATGGAGTTGCAGAACGTCCAGGAGCTGACGAACTTCTTCGAGCGCCGCGCCTCCGCCTACCAGGTGGCGGTTGAGGGCTCGGTGTCGTTCGACGACGAGTTCTGAGTTCCGTCGTTCCGTGCCGAGGCCCGTGTTCCGCCTAGCGGACGCGGGCCTCGCTCGCCGTGCAGGTGCGGATGTCGGTGGTGTTGCGGGTGCGTACGCCGGGCAGCCAGCCGCGGGTTCCGTCCGAGGTGCTCACCAGGTACCAGCGGGCCGAGGTGATGCCGCTCTCGTCCTGCACCACGGTGCCGTCGATGACGACGCAGATCGCCGCCAGCCGGTCACCGTGCCAGACCTTGCCCGCGGAGTTGCCGGCGGCGGCGTAGGGCTGGTACGGGTCGCGGGCCAGCCGCAGCGCGCACTCCATGGTGCGCAGCGGCTGACAGGGGGTCTCGACGTTGTAGACGGTGAGCGTCGCCGTCGGCGCCGGTACGGCGGGCGCTGACTGGCCGGAGCGCTCCAGCCACCACGCCCCCACGGCGATCAGCGCGACGGCCGCAACGATCGCCGCCGCCGACACGGCCGCGTACCACGTCCGCCGTCCCCCGGGCGGGCGGACGGGGGCCGTGGCGGGCGGCGTCTGGATCCGCTCCCACAGTCCGGGCGGCGGGACGATCTCCTCGTCCGCGGCGCGCAGGCGCTCCCGTAACGCCGCCGCGACGGTGTCGTGCGCTGTCCTGCGGCTCATGGCTCCTCCCGCCCTCCGCTCACGACTGGTGGTCCGCGAGCAGGCGCCGTAGCTTGTCCAACGCCCGCGCGCGGGACCGGGAGACGGTTCCGCGGTGCAGCTTCAGCGCCTCGGCCGCCTGGTCAATGGTGTACCCGTCCAGGTCGATGAGTATCACGACGCCCGCCTGTCGTGCCGTCAACCGGCCCAGCAGGCGCACCGCTTCGAGCTCGGCGGTCCGCTCCTCCAACCCGCCGTCCCAGCCGTCGGAGCCGGACTCCTTCGGCTCGGCCACCAGCACGTGCCTGCCGCCGCGCCGGTAGCCGTCGCGCACCACGCTCACCAGGGTGCTGAACGCGTAGGCGTACGGCTCCGGGTGGTCGAGGAACCGCTGGGGTCTGCCGACGAGTTTGAGGTACGCCTCGTGGACCGCGTCCTCGGCCGCGTGCGCCCCGGCCAGCAGCACCGCCCTGCGGTACAGCCGGGGCAGCAGCGCACAGAAGACCTTGTCGAAGGAGGACCGTAACTCGTCGCTGGGGCAACTGGCCATGGGCTGCGCATCCCCCGGTTCCGTGCGTGCATGACCGCCGCTTCACGCGAGTCGCCTCACTGCCGCGTCGCGAAAAAGCTACGCCGGACCACCCGCCGCTGACGTGCACCTGAACCACGGATCACCCCATTGGGTGGCGGCGGTCCGCTCAGTCGTTGGGCACGGTCTCGTACTTGGGGGCGCCCTCGGCCATCTGCCGCAGCACGTCCTTGCGTTCGCGCTTGGAAAGGCGGTCGATGTACAGGTAGCCGTTCAGGTGGTCGGTCTCGTGCTGGAGGCAGCGGGCGAAGTAGCCCGAGCCCTGCACGGCGACCGGGTTGCCGTGCAGGTCCTGGCCGCGCACCACCGCGTGGTCGGGGCGGGCCAGCTCCATGTAGGCGCCGGGGACGGACAGGCAACCCTCGTTGGAGTCGTCCAACACCCGCTGGTCCGCCGGGAGTTCGTCGAGGACCGGGTTGACCACGTGCCCGACGTGCCGCACGCCGTCGTCGTCCGGGCAGTCGTAGACGAAGACCCGCAGGTCGACGCCGATCTGGTTGGCGGCGAGGCCGACGCCTTCGGCAGCCCGCTGGCTGGCGAACATGTCGTCGATGAGCGCGGCGAGCTTGTCGTCGAACTCGGTCACCGTCCGGCACGGCTTGTGCAGCACAGGGTTGCCGACCACGGTGATCGGCCGTACCGTGCCGCGCTCGCGGTGAGCCGCTTCCCGGGCCTCGGCGTCCGTGGTGTCGTCGATGAACTCCGACCGCTGCTCGGCCTGGTCCTGCTGGGTCATGGTCTGCGGTACGCCTTCCTGGTCCTGACGGTTCTGCCAGTCAAGGGTACGGTCACGCGTCGGCCGCCACCCGCCGCCTGTTCAACAGACCTCTTCCAGATCCCGCCAGTCCCGGGTGTCCGGGCTGTCCGAAACCCAGCTCTCCAGCAGGCCGCGCACCAGCCCGGCCGGGGCGGCGATCCCGCACTCCCGCTCCGGCACCCACAGCGCCCCCTGGCTGCGGTGCGACAGGTGGCCGGGGTGGCCGGGTTCGCCCTTGTCATGCGGATCGCGGTAGGCGTCGGAACCGTCGTCGGTGGGCATCCTGCTCTCCGAACAGGTGCGGCACAGCAGCCGCACCGAGGACGACCAGTCCTCCGCCGCGTACCCGGCGTCGGCGGCCAGCCGCTCCAGCGCGTCCCGGTCGGCCTCGGTGGCCGCCTCCAGCAGCACCAGCCAGGTCGGCACCGGGGACGGCGCCCACAGCTCGATCTCGTCGAAGACCGGGAACGCCCCGCCGTCGGCCGCCACCCGCTCGCCGTGCGGTACGCCGTCGTGCAGCACCACCTCGCCCCAGCGCCGCCCGGAGGACGGCAGCGGGATGCTCAGCACCTCCAGCCGCGCGGGGTCCAGCCTGCGGCCCCACACGACCTCCGCCTCGCCCTCGGGCGACAGCCGCACCGCCGCGCTGCCCAGCGCCATGCGCACCGGCGCGTCGGACGGCGCCGAGGCCTCGGTGGCGGGCATCCGCAGGCCGTACGCCTGCCAGGCGCGGCGGGCCAGCGGCCAGTCCTGCAGGGCGGTGGCGGCGATGCCGATGTTCCACCAATCGGGGGCACCGGAGTCCCGGTCCAGCAGGGCGACGGCGCGCAGCCCGGCGGCGCGCGCCTGCTCCCAGTCGTGCCGGAACTTGTGCAGCAGTGCCAGGTTGTACCAGGACTCCGGTAGCCATGGCTCCAGACCGGCGGCGCGGGTGAGCAACGCCCCGGCGTCCTCGTAGCGCCCGTCGTCGATCAGCGTGAACGCGCGGTCAGTGGCCTGCCGCCACGTGGCGGAGGGCCGGTGCCGCACTCTGCCGAAGATCCTCACGATTCCCGCCTGCCGGTTGCTCGTCCTGCTTCTCACTGGGGTTGCGGTGGTGCCGAAGGGGGTGGGCCGCGCGACCGGCCGTACTGGTGTCAGTCGCCGGCCGTCACACGATCACGGCCAGTACGTCGCCTTCCCGCACCACATCGCCTACGGCCACCTTGACCTCGGCGACCACGCCCGCCGTCTCGGCGAGCACCGGAATCTCCATCTTCATCGACTCCAGGACCAGCACGGTGTCCCCCTCCACCACGTCATCGCCTTCCTCAGCGACAACCTGCCATACATTCGCCACCATTTCCGCCTGGATTTCGACGGCCACCACTCCTCCTCGCCCCGCCCCTACCCTCCCCGTGTGCGCATCCAACCACGTCGTCGTGACAGGCCGCTCATTACCGGTGAGTTCACCTCAGGACAGCGCACAACGGGCGCGGTCCGCCCCCGCCCGGACACCGGGCATCGGGGGCCGACCGCGCCCGTGACAGTGGCGGTGCGGTGAGCCGTACGGCTATGAAGTGGTCTGCGGGCGGCCCGTGTCGGACTCGGCGGTCATCGCCGAGGAGGGTGACTCCACCGGCGTCTCGGTGACCGGCCCGATCTCGCCGGACCGGATCAGCTCGATCCGGGTGAGCACCTTCGAGCGCAGGTCCCCAGGCACGACGTCATGCCCGCAGCACCGCTTGACCAGCTTCTTGACGGCCTGCTCCAGGCCGTACTTCTCCAGGCACGGATGGCACTCTCCGAAGTGTTCCTCCAGCTTGTGCCGGTCCCCCTCGGACATCTCGCTGTCGAGGTACTCGTAGAGGTGGTCCAACACCTCGGAGCAGTCCGTCTCGTGCGGGTTGCCGCAGCTCATGTATCCGAGCCTTTCCGATCGTGCGACTCCCCCGCCACAGTGCCCGCACCGGCGGGTACGAGCCCGCGCTCGCGCGCGTAGTCCTCCAGCAGACCGCGCAGTTGGCGCCGCCCGCGGTGCAACCGGGACATCACCGTGCCGATGGGAGTACCCATGATGTCGGCGATCTCCTTGTAGGCAAAGCCCTCTACATCAGCCAGATACACCGCGATCCGAAACTCCTCCGGAATCGCCTGCAGCGCGGCCTTCACGTCCGAGTCGGGCAGGTGGTCGAGTGCCTGCGACTCGGCGGAGCGCAGTCCGGTCGACATGTGCGACTCGGCGCGGGCCAGCTGCCAGTCCTCGATCTCCTCCGTGGCGCTGCGCTGTGGCTCGCGCTGCTTCTTACGGTAGGAGTTGATGAAGGTGTTGGTGAGGATGCGGTAGAGCCAGGCCTTCAGATTGGTGCCCTCACGGAACTGGTGGAACGACGCGTACGCCTTGGCGTAGGTCTCCTGCACCAGGTCCTCGGCATCGGCCGCGTTGCGGGTCATGCGCAGCGCGGCGGAGTACATCTGGTCGAGGAAGGCAAGCGCGTCCCGCTCGAAGCGCGCGTTGCGCTCGCCGGGCGACTCGGAAACCAACGCCGACTCCGCGGAACGTGGCTGCGGCTGCTCGTCCGACGTGCCGTTCTCGGTCCCTGTGACCGGACCCACCTCCTCCGCCACCGTGGCGACGCGCTGCACGGCACCACCCGATTCGGAGAATATCTCGGACGCCCCTAGCCCGCCGGACGCGCCCCCGTCGGCCGTCCACTGCGGCCACGACAGGTACGGGGCCTCCGTGCGGGCCTGGCACACCACTGAACCCATTCCGCAGCCTTCCTCATCGACGTTCACGTCGACTCGGTCAACACGGGGGATGCCGCTGTCATTCCCCTCTCCTCGCCGGATTCCGGCCGTGGAGGGGTTCTTCCCGGGCGCGGTGGGGCCGGGCGGGGTGGGTGTGGCTGGTCGCCGTCGCGGCGGTGGGGATCAGGCGCCGCCGGTTACGGCGTCGCGGCGGGGCCGAACTACCGGAGCCAGTCGACGACCGCCGAGGTAAGGATCTCCAACGCCGCCTCCTGGCCGGTGGGCGCCTTCTTCGGGACCGCGAAACCGTGGTCGCCGTAAGGGACTTCGACGGGACGGACACCCGGCGGGAACTCCTCGGGGCGGCCGAAGGGGTCGCGGGCGCCCTGGACGACCAGTACCGGCACCTTGACCGCCAGCAACTCCTGCGCCCGCGACCTGTCCGGCTTGCCCGGCGGATGCAGCGGAAAGGACAGCGCCAGGACCGCCTTCGCGCCCAGCTCGTCCGCCGTACGGCAGGCGACCCGCGCCCCGGCGCTGCGGCCCCCGGCGACCACCGGCGGGCCGGGCCGGGTGAGCGCGGGCCACAGCGCCGTCCAGGCGGCGTCCAGGGTGCTGGGCGCGGGCGCCACCTTCCTGCCCGCCACCCGCCAGGGCTGCTCCACCAGGGCGACGGTGACCCCCCGCGGCGGCAGCGCGGCGGCGAGGGCGCGCAGGTCGCGGGCCTCGATGCCGCCTCCGGCGCCGTGCCCGAGGGCCAGCACGGTGTGCGGGCGGGCGGCGGAGTGCCAGGTGACGCGGGCGTCACCGGCCGGTGTGGCGACCAGCTCCGAGGTGCTCGTCGGCGTGCTCAAAAAAGCGTCTCCTCTTCCGGGGCGGGCAGCGGCGCCAGCAGTTCGGGGCCGTTGTTGCGGACGTCGCTGACCGCGGTGGTCACCGGATACGCCCGCATCATCCCAGGCGGCGGGGGCGCCAGCAGGTCACGCAGCGCCTCGGTGTCGGTGTTCGCCGGGTCGAGCCAGGCGTCCCACCGGTCCGGGGGCAGGGCCAGCGGCATCCTCGGGTGGATGTCGGCCAGCGACCGCGGCCCGTCGCCCTGAGTCCCGGCCAGCGGGGTCGTCTCCGCCTGCGTGGTGATCACCGTGCAGGTCACCCACCAGGCCCGCGGATGGTCGTCGGGCAGCGTGCGGTCCCGCCAGAACTCGTACAGTCCCGCCATCGCCAGCACCGAGCCGTCGGCCGGGGTGACGAAGTACGGCTGCTTGCGCGGGCGCTTGCGCAGCCCCCGCTCCTCCAGCTGCCGCTCCTGGGCGCCGGTGACCCACTCGAAGTAGCCGTCGGCGGGCAGCAGACAGCGCCGGGCAGCGAACGCGCCGCGGAACGACGGCTTGTCGTGCACCGTCTCGGCGCGCGCGTTGATCAGCTTCGCCGCGCCCTCCGGCGACCTGGCCCAGGACGGTACGAGCCCCCAGCGCAGCGGCCTGAGTTGGCGTACCGGGACCGGCGGCGCGGCGCCCTTGTCCGGCCGTTCCAGCACCACGTGGACGGTGTCGGTGGGGGCGATGTTGTAGTCGGGTTCCAGCGCCTCGGTCGGCTCCCATTTGCGCACGTCGAAGATCCCGACCAGTTCCTCGGGTTTCCGGCTCGCCGCATATCGCCCGCACATGAGTGCAACACTGCCACGGCACTTCGTAGGTCCGCTGCCCGTTGCCTGGGAACCGGCCAGGGAACCGGCCGGGCAGCTTCGCGCGTCGCAGGGGAACCATGGACATCAAAAGCATCACCGACGTATGGGACCGGGTCATCGGCACCCAGCCCGACCCGCCGGTCTGGCTGGTCGCGCTGACCGGTGTGGTCGCGCTGGCCGCGGTCGTACCGCACAACGTGTGGCACATCACCCGCAATGCCGTGACCATCGCCCACGAGGGCGGCCACGGCCTGGTGGCCCTGGTCATGGGCCGCCGCCTGGAGGGCATCCGGCTGCACTCGGACACCTCGGGGCTGACCGTCTCCCGTGGCAAGCCGCACGGCCTCGGCATGGTGTTCACCGCCGCCGCGGGCTACACGGCGCCGTCACTGCTGGGGCTCGGTGGCGCGTGGCTGCTGGCCGCCGGCCACATCACGGCGCTGCTGTGGGGGGCGGTGGCGCTGCTGGCGGCGATGCTGCTGATGATCAGGAACGCCTACGGGGTGCTCACGGTGGTGCTCGCCGGGGGCGCGTTCTTCCTGGTCTCCTGGCTGACCGGGGCGGCCACGCAGGCGGCGTTCGGGTATCTGGTCGTGTGGTTCCTGCTGCTGGGCGGCGTGCGGCCGGTCTTCGAGCTGCAGGGCAAGCGGCGGCGCGGAGGGGCGCCGGACTCCGACGCGGACCAGTTGGCCCGGCTGACCCAGGTCCCGGCAGGTATGTGGCTGGTGCTGTTCTACGCGGTGGCGGTGTGCTCGCTGATAGGCGGCGGCCGGTGGCTGCTGGGGGTGTGAGCGGGCAGCAGAGCGCCTCGGCGCCTTCGTACGCGTGCGGTGGACGGCGTTCCATGACGGCCGTCACCCAGTGCCGCGCGCACCTGGCCGGACTCCCCTAGGCTCATACCAAGTCTCTGTTTCACCCAGGTTTCCCCTGCTCTGATCAGGATTCTCCGCTTCGGGCAACCACTAGAGTTGCTTTCCATGACCGGTATTCCCGCGGACACCGCCCACTGGCCCGCACCGACCGCATCCGGCGCAGTCGACGCGAACGTCACCGTGCCCGGATCCAAGTCGGTCACCAACCGCGCCCTGGTACTCGCCGCACTCGCCTCCGAACCGGGCTGGCTGCGCCGACCGCTGCGCAGTCGGGACACCTTGCTGATGGCGGAGGCACTGCGTGCCCTCGGCGTGGGCATCGAAGAGGTCGTCTCGTCCAGCGCCTCCAGCACCGCGGGCGAGGCGTGGCGGGTGATCCCCGCGGGCCTGCACGGCCCGGCCCGGGTCGACGTCGGCAACGCCGGGACGGTGATGCGCTTCCTGCCGCCGGTGGCGGCGCTGGCCGACGGGCCGGTGACGTTCGACGGCGACCCGCGCAGCCATGAGCGCCCGCTGCACGGCGTGATCAACGCGCTGCGCACCCTCGGCGCCCGCATCGACGACGAGGGCCGCGGCGCGCTGCCGCTGACCGTCTTCGGCAGCGGCTCGCTGGCCGGTGGCCGGGTGGACGTCGACGCCTCCTCGTCCTCGCAGTTCATCAGCGCCCTGCTGCTGTCCGCCCCGCGCTTCAACCAGGGCGTGGAGCTGCGGCACACCGGTGCGACCCTGCCGTCGCTGCCGCACATCCGGATGACCGTCGACATGCTGCGGCTGGCCGGGGCCAAGGTGGACTCCCCGGAGGGCGGCGGCGAACCCAACGTCTGGCGGGTCGACCCGAGCGCGCTGCTCGGCCG
Organism: Streptomyces sp. PLK1-5; assembly: GCA_037034305.1. Classification (GTDB taxonomy): domain Bacteria; phylum Actinomycetota; class Actinomycetes; order Streptomycetales; family Streptomycetaceae; genus Streptantibioticus_A. The sequence goes on along the minus strand of JBAGJY010000001.1, from coordinate 311,890 downwards.
GGACCTGACCATCGAGCCCGACCTGTCCAACGCCGCGCCCTTCCTGGCCGCCGCGCTGGTCACCGGCGGCCGGGTGACCGTCCCCGACTGGCCGTCGCACACCACCCAGCCCGGCGACGCGCTGCGCGAGATCTTCACCCGGATGGGTGGGACGTACACCCTGGACGAGCGCGGCCTGACCTTCACCGGCAGCGGCCGCATCCACGGCATCGACGCGGATCTGCACGAGGTCGGGGAGCTGACCCCGGTGATCGCGGCGGTCGCGGCGCTGGCCGACTCCGAGTCGGTGCTGCGCGGCATCGCGCACCTGCGGCTGCACGAGACCGACCGACTCGCCGCGCTGGCAAAGGAGTTGAACGAGCTGGGCGGCGATGTGAGCGAGACCGAGGACGGGCTGCGGATCCGCCCGCGCACGCTGCACGGCGGGGTCTTCCACACCTACGAGGACCACCGGCTGGCCACCGCCGCGGCAGTGCTGGGCCTGGTGGTCGAGGGCGTGCTGGTGGAGAACGTGGCCACCACCGCCAAGACGCTGCCGGACTTCCCGCAGTTGTGGACCGGAATGCTCTCGCGCGCCGCCAGCGGTGACGCGCTGGCCGAACAAGGAGCCTGACCACCGGCCATGCGGCGCTACGGCAAGGACACCGACGAAGAGGACGTGCGGGTACGTCCCGGCAGGAAGGGCAGCCGCCCGCGCACCCGGATCCGCCCCAAGCACGAGGACGCGGCCGAGGGGTTCGTCCTCACCGTGGACCGCGGCCGGATCACCTGCCTGGTCGAGGACCGGCGGGTCACCGCGATGAAGGCCCGCGAACTGGGCCGCAAGGGCGTCGCGGTGGGCGACCGGGTGGACATCGTCGGTGACCTGTCGGGCGACAAGGACACCCTGGCCCGCATCGTGCGGGTGCGGGAGCGCACGTCGGTGCTTCGCCGGACGGCGGACGACGACGACCCCTACGAGCGGGTGGTGGTGGCCAACGCCGACCAGTTGGCGATCGTCACCGCGCTCGCCGACCCCGAGCCGCGCCCCCGGCTGATCGACCGGTGTCTGGTGGCGGCGTACGACGCGGGTCTGGAACCGCTGCTGATCCTGACGAAGTCCGATCTCGCCCCGGCGGAACCGCTGTTGGAGACCTACGCGCCGCTGGGCATCCGCTATGTGGTCACCCGGCGCGACGAGTTGGACGGCGCGGCGGCCGAGGAGGTGCGCGAGCGGCTGGCCGGGCGGATCACCGCGTGCGTCGGGCACAGCGGGGTCGGCAAGACGACGCTGGTCAACGCGCTGGTGCCGGAGTACTCGCGGGCCACCGGCGATGTCAACGCGGTGACCGGGCGGGGCCGGCACACCACCACCTCGGCGCTCGCCCTGCCGCTGCCCGGTGACATCGGCGGCTGGGTGATCGACACCCCGGGCGTGCGCTCCTTCGGTCTGCACCATGTGGATCCGTCCCGGGTGATCCACGCCTTCCCCGACCTTGAGCCGGGTACCGAGGAGTGCCCGCGGGCGTGCAGCCATGACGAGCAGGACTGCGCCCTGGACGCCTGGGTGGCGGCCGGGAACGCGGAACCGGCCCGGCTGAACTCGCTGCGCCGGCTGCTGGCCACCCGGGAACGCCGCGAGGGCGACTGAACCGGCCCACCGAGTCCGCTGCGGTCCGGCGGTCTCCCGAAGGGCGCGAGGAACCGCGCGTCCAACCGCCACGGCGCCGCGTACGAGCGACGGCACGTTCGCCGCACTCCCGGCGGAGCGCTCAAGCACCGGATCAGCCAGAATGACCGACTTCGCCGCACCATATGTGTGATGATCAGCTGGACGTACGTCCGGAGCACATGGTGCGGAACGGGAGGCGCGCTCATGGCATGGCTGCTCGTCGTGGTGGCCGGGCTGCTGGAGACCGGGTTCGCGGTCTGCCTCAAGCTCTCCCACGGCTTCACGCGGCTGTGGCCCACCATCGCCTTCGCCTGCTTCGCGCTGGGCAGCTTCGGCCTGCTGACGCTGTCACTGAAGAAACTGGACGTGGGCGCGGCGTACGCGGTGTGGACGGGCATCGGCGGCGCGGGTACCGCGATCTACGGCATGGTCTTCCTCGGCGATCTGGTCAGCACCCTCAAACTGGTCTCCATCGCCTTGGTGTTGGTGGGCGTGGTGGGCCTGCAACTGTCCGGCTCGGCGCACTGATCGCGCCTTGAGGCGTGCGCCAGCGCACGGCGGATGATGGGATGCGCCCCATGGACGAGATCACCATTCGCCGTGCCACCGCCGACGACATCCCCGCGATCGTGGCCCTGCTCGCCGACGACGAACTCGGCGCCGCCCGCGAGTCACCGGACGACCTGCGCCCGTACCAGGTGGCGTTCGCCGAACTCGACGGTGACCCGCACCAGTTGCTGGTGGTGGCCGACCGGGCCGGGGAGGTGGTCGGCACCGCCCAGCTGACGTATCTGCCCGGGCTGTCCCGAAGGGGCGCCACCCGGGCGCAGATCGAGGGGGTGCGGATCAGCGGCACCGAGCGGGGCAGCGGGCTCGGCTCCCGGATCATCGAGTGGTGCGTCGCCCGGGCCCGTGAGCACCGCTGCGCGCTGGTGCAACTGACCTCGGACGTCACCCGGCTCGACGCGCACCGTTTCTACGAGAAGTTGGGCTTCCAGGCCAGCCACATCGGCTTCAAGCTTCCCCTGTGAGCGATGCCGCGCGCGGCATCGCTCCTGCTCGGGGCAGGCCCTTGGGCGCAATCCCCCAAAGCCCCCAAAGACCAGGTGAGTTGCCGCGCGGCACCGGTCAGTTCGGACCGCTGGCCGCGCTCAACCCCCTGACGAGCCGCGCCACCTGCGCGCAGGCGTCCTCGTCCGAGGTCACCGGCGCCACCACGTACGACAGCGCGAGCCGCACCGCCGCCTCGTACACCCACCCGGCGCCCGCCATGCCGCCCTCGGGACCCAGCACCGCGGCCACCCGGTCCCGTAGCGTGCGGGCCAGCTCACCGGCCGGGGGTTGCACGGCGGCCGGCAGCCGGTCGGTGCGGCAGCCGGTGATGGCGGCACGCACCAGTGGGCTGCGGCGCGCGGTGCGCAGCGTCCAGGCGGTGGCGGCGGCCAGGCAGTCGGCGGGGTCCGCGTCGTGCTGCCTGGCGGCGGCCAGCGCCTGGTCGATCCCGGTGAGGAACTCGTCGGTCTCCCGGCGGGCCAGGGCCCGGGCGAGGCCCTCCTTGGTGCCGAACTCGTTGTAGAGCGTCTGCCGGGAGACCCCGGCCGCGGCGGCCACGTCGACCATGCGGACCGAACTCCAGGCCCGTACGTCGAGCGCGGACAACGCCGCGTTCAGTAAGGAGTCACGCGCTGTCGGCATCACGGCCTCCAAGCACCAGCGCCGGGGCCGCGGCGCGGCCGGGCGCGAGGTTCATGGCACGAGCGGTGCGGCAAGAATTGACTCACCCCGAACAGGTGTCAAGAGCGCCGTCACGGGGACGGACACGCCTCGGCCACCACGCCACGTAGCCGGGGCCCGGCCACGATCGCTACTGTTCGCACATGCCCGACTTCTACGACGACCTGCGCCTCGCCCACATCCTGGCGGACGCCGCCGACGCCGTGACCATGGAACGCTTCAAGTCGCTCGACCTGAAGGTCGAGACCAAGCCCGACATGACGCCGGTGAGCGAGGCCGACAAGGCCGCCGAGGAGCTGATCCGCAGCCAGTTGCAACGGGCCCGGCCGCGGGACGCGGTGCTGGGCGAGGAGTACGGCACCGAGGGCGGCGGCGCCCGGCGCTGGATCATCGACCCGATCGACGGCACCAAGAACTACGTGCGCGGTGTACCGGTGTGGGCCACCCTGATCGCCCTGTCGGTGCGCGGCGAGGGCGGCCCCGAGGGCGACGACGGAGTGGTCGGCGTGGTGTCCGCGCCCGCCCTGGGCCGCCGCTGGTGGGCGGTGAAGGGCGGCGGGGCGTACACCGGGCGCAGCCTGTCGGCGGCGACCAGGCTGCACGTGTCGGGGGTGGACCGGCTCTCCGACGCCTCGCTGTCGTACTCCTCGCTCGGCGGCTGGGAGCAGCAGGGGCGGCTCGACGGGCTGCTGGAGCTGACCAGGGCCTGCTGGCGCACCCGGGCGTACGGCGACTTCTGGTCGTACATGATGGTGGCCGAGGGCTCGGTGGACATCTGCGCCGAGCCGGAGTTGAGCGTGTGGGACATGGCGGCGCCCTCGGTGGTCGTCCGGGAGGCGGGCGGCCGGTTCACCGACCTGGGCGGCACGCCGGGTCCGTACGGGCAGAACGCGGCGGCGTCCAACGGGCTGTTGCACGAGGAGCTGCTGCGCTACCTGAATCCCACGCGCCCAGCTGTGTGACCCCGCACGAACCCCGGTAACCCCGCACGCCCCTTGTCGGCCGCTCCGGGCGCATGTGAACATGAGAATCCACCAGCTTGTGAACTTGTGAATTCTCTCTCCGGGGGTGCCCCCATGCTGGTCCGCGACGCCATGAGCACTGTCATCCTCACCATCGGCCCCGCCCACACCCTCCGTCAGGCGGCCAGACTGATGTCCGCCCGCCGGGTGGGCTCGGCCGTCGTCCTCGACCCCGACACCTGCGGACTCGGCATCCTCACCGAACGCGACATCCTCAACGCGGTCGGCGAGGGCATGAGCCCCGACGAGGAGCCCGCGCACGCCCACACCACCACCGACGTGGTGTTCGCGACCCCCGAGTGGACCCTGGAGGAGGCGGCGGCCGCGATGGTGCGGGGCGGCTTCCGCCATCTGATCGTGCTGGAGGACCACGCGCCGGTGGGAGTGGTCTCGGTGCGGGACATCATCGGATGCTGGACCCGCGGGCGGATCCATGTCCCCGCGGAGCAGGCCGCGATCGTGTGAGCCGAGAGGTTTCCTTCTGGGGGCGGATCCCGGGGACTGCGCCTTTGGGCAGCGCCAAGAGGCCGGAGCCTTGGGGGCTCCGGCCTCTCTCGCGACGGCGAGCGTCTGGTCAGCCGCGGAGGGCCTGGACCGCGGCCTCCAGCCGCTTGCCGTAGTCAGCGTCCGCCTGGCGGAAGTTGCCGATCGCCCGCTCGACGATGTCGTCCCGGGAGACCCGCGCGAGGAAGCCCGCGAGGTTGTCGACCAGACGGTCCTTCTCGTCCTGCGACATCAGGCGGTAGAGGTTGCCCGCCTGGACGAAGTCGTCGTCCTCGGCGTGCGAGGGGGCGGCGTGCTCGCCCGTCACACCGGTGACCGGGATCGGCTGCCACAGCGGGCGGCCGGTCTGGGCCGGGCCGCCGAAGCTGTTCGGCTCGTAGTTCTTCGCCCGGCCGTGGCGGCCGTCGTACAGGAAGCCGTCCCGGCTGTTGGTGCGCGCCTCGGTGGCGTGCGGGCGGTTGACCGGCAGGTGGTCGGCGTTGATGCCGACGCGGTAGCGGTGCGCGTCGCCGTAGGCGAACAGTCGGCCCTGGAGCATCTTGTCCGGGGACGGGCCGATGCCGGGCACGAAGTGCGCGGGGGAGAAGATCGACTGCTCGACCTCGGCGAAGATGTTCTCCGGGTTCCGGTTCAGCTCCAGCCTGCCGATGGTGATCGGCGGGTAGTCCTCGTGCGGCCAGACCTTGGTCAGGTCGAACGGGTTGAAGCGGTAGCCGGCCGCCTCGGCCGCGGGCATGATCTGCACCTGCACGGTCCAGGTCGGGAACTCGCCGCGCTCGATGGCGGTGCGCAGGTCGCGCTGGTGGCTGTCCGGGTCCTCACCGGCGAGCTCGACGGCCTCCTCGGCGGTCAGGTTCCGGATGCCCTGGTCGGTCTTGAAGTGGTACTTGACCCAGAAGACCTCGCCCGCCTCGTTGTTCCACTGGAAGGTGTGCGAGCCGTACCCGTTCATGTGCCGGTACGTCGCCGGTATGCCGCGGTCGCCGAACAGCCAGGTCACCTGGTGCGTCGACTCCGGGCTCAGACCCCAGAAGTCCCACACGTTGTCCGCCTCCTGGGAGCCGGTGTACGGGTCGCGCTTCTGGGTGTGGATGAAGTCCGGGAACTTGATGGCGTCCTTGATGAAGAAGACCGGCGTGTTGTTGCCGACCAGGTCGTAGTTGCCTTCCTCGGTGTAGAACTTCACCGCGAAACCCCGCGGGTCGCGGACCGCGTCCGCCGAGCCCAGGTTGCCCGCGACGGTCGAGAAGCGCACGAAGACCTCGGTCCGCTTGCCGATCTCGGACAGGAACTTCGCCCGCGTGTACCGGGTGACGTCCGCGGTGACCGTGAACGTGCCGTACGCACCGGCGCCACGGGCGTGCACGATGCGCTCCGGGATGCGCTCCCGGTTGAAGTGAGCCAGCTTCTCCAGCAGCACCTGGTCCTGCACCAGCACCGGACCGTCGAGGCCCGCCTGCTCGCTGTTCTGGTTGTCCGCCACCGGGGCGCCCGCCTCGGTGGTCACCGGGCCCGTCTGCTGAACCGTCACTTGCTCTCCCTGGAGTCGTCCTGTCCCTTGGCCTGTCGCCGGAACCGATCCTACAATAGACGAAGTCTAAGTCAAGAAGAGCGCCAAACCCATACGGATTCGGATTCCGGATACCGCCCTGTTAAGCTGTGGGCATGAGTGACCTGCTGGAACGACTTCGCGGACGTGGCTGGCGACTGACCGCGCAGCGTCGGGTCGTCGCCGAGGTGCTCGACGGTGATCACGTCCACCTCACCGCTGACGAGGTGCACGCGCGCGCCGCCGCCCGGCTGCCCGAGATCTCGCGGGCGACCGTCTACAACACCCTCGGCGAGTTGGTCTCGCTCGGCGAGGTGATCGAGGTGGCCACCGACGGCCGGGCCAAGCGGTACGACCCCAACGCCCACCGCCCGCACCAGCACCTGGTGTGCTCCCGGTGCGGCGCCATACGCGATGTGCACCCGAGCGGCGACCTGCTCGCCGGCCTGCCCAGCTCCGAGCGGTTCGGCTTCACCGTCTCCGAGGCCGAGGTGACCTACCGGGGCCTGTGCCCCGACTGCGCCGGGGCCTAACGGGATCACGACGAACGGCTCACCCGCGCCGCCGCCCGCAGAACCCACTCCACGCCGGTGCGGTCCGGCTCCGACAGCGGCGCCTGCCGCAACAGCCTGCCGACCAGCCGCAGTTGGGTCGGATCAACAGCCTGACCCGACCAGGCGGCGTGCGTCCAGCGGCGCAACTCCGCCCGCGACCGCTCGGCCACCTGGGGCCGCGGATCGGCGGCGGCACGCAGCGTGAACTCCAACCGGTCCCAGTGCGCCAGGCTGCGCGCCGCCCGCAACGCCGCCTTCCACACCGGCGGCTCGGGCCGGGCCAGCGCCCCCGACAGCACCTCCGGCGCCACACAGCCGCCCGCGGCCAGCACGTCCAGCGCCTCCCGGGCGACGCTCGGCGAGGCGTCCCGCACCAGCGGGGCCAGCGCCGCCGCCCGCTGCGGAACGTGCCCGAGCCGCCCCAGCGCACGTACCGCCGCCCGGCGCACCACCGGCGACCAGCTCGTATCGGTCGCCAGCAGCTCCAGCATCGCCAGGTCGGAGGAGTCACCGCACTCTCCGAGCCCGGTCGCGAGCCCCGCCACCAGCCAGGGCTGGGTGGCCCGGCCGCACCGCCGCAGCTGCCTGCGGTAGACGTCCACCGGCGGCTCGCCCCGCTTGTACAGCTTCCACCGGGCCTGCGCGCGCACCATCCGCGACCGGTCGGCCAGCGGCGCGACCAGCCGCGCCGAGGGCACGTCGTCCGGCAGCGCGGCCACCGCCAGCTCCCGCACCATCGCCGACCGGGCCCACATCAGCCGCCCCGCCTGGTCCGGGTCCAGCTCCAGCAGCCGCGCCGCGCACAGCGTGCGGCACACCTGGTCCCGGTCGTGCAGCGCGGTACGGCCCAGGTCACCGCGGACGTACTCACCCAGTTCCAAGGCCAGTTCGACGCCGAAGCGGCGGGCGTGCGGATCCGGTTCCGCGGCCAGCCTGCGGACGGTGCGCCGCCGCTCGGGCGCGGACAGCGCCATCCGGTAGGTGTCCAGCACGCCCGCGGCGCGCCGGCGCCGGTCGAGCCGGGCCAGCAGCCGGACCGCCGCGGCGGCCTCGTCCGGGGCGACATGGCCGAGCAGAGCGGTCACCGCGCGCTCGCGCACCGCGGGCACCCAGTCGTCGACGCGCAGCGCCAGCGCGCTCGCCGCGTACCGGCCGCTGCGCCGGGCCAGCCGCTCCACGGCGGCCTGCCGGATCCGCCCGTCCCGGTCGAAGGAGGCCAGCACCAGGTGCAGCGGCCCCGAGTCGTCGGCCGGGTGCGCGCCGGTGAGGGCGTGCGGGGAGCGGGCGTACCGGTCCAGATCCAGCCAGAGCCGCGGGTCGGCCCTCAGCAGCTCGTCCAGCGCGGCCTTGCGGTCCTCGGCGGAGCCGCTCTCGTCCACCGTGCGCAGCGCGGTGAACAACACCCGCACGGCGTCGTGGCGGCCGGTCGAGGCGGCCAGGCACAGCCTCCGCCAGCGGCCGACGTCCGCCACCTCGGGGTGCGGGCCCCGGCGGCGCAACACGGATCGCGCCTGCCCTCTGCGCAGCAATGCCGCCTCCGCCGCCAATTCGCGCTGTCCAGAAGTCCAGCATCACCCAGCCAGAGCGCCGCTCCAAGAGCGTTCACCGGGCTTTGCCCAGGCCATACCGCTCCTCTACCGAAGCCTGATACGACCCACAGGCACCCGTTCATACCTGACGGGCCGTCAAGTACGCGCGCACAGCGTAAGCGTTGCGCTCGTTTCTTGATTGTTATGAGCCCGTTCTCAGATTCTGCCCTTATCCTGGCTCAAACCGGATTCATCAGCGGTCGGACGAGGTGACGGGAGGTAGATGGGTGCGCCGTCGCAGCCGAACGAGGGTCGCGGCACTGACAGCCGTCGGCGCCCTCGCCGCCGCCGGTCTCATCCAGTACGCGCCGGACGTGGTGGCACTGGCCCAGGCCAAGCACCACACCGGACCGAACCCGCCCGACGACTGGACCAAGAAGGGCACCTACCTCAGCGCCGCCCAGGCCAACCCCGCCGTGGTCGAGGTGCTGGGCAGCGACGGCTCCCCCTACTGCAGCGGCGCCGTGGTGCACAGCCCGGGCGCGGACATCGTGATCACCGCCGCCCACTGCGTCTACGGTGACGGCTCCTACGCCTCGTCGCTGAGCGTCGCCCCCGGCCGGACCGGCGGCAACAGCCCGCACGGCACCTGGCAGGTGGACAAGATCTGGGCCGACCCGCGCTACACCAAGGACAACGACGAGCGGTACGACTACGCCTTCATGCGGGTCTCCCGCTCCGGCGGCCCGGAGATCGAGGACGCGGTCGGCGGCGACACCCTCAAGGTCAACCAGCCCTACCACCTGCGCGGTATCACCACCATCGGCTACCCGGACAGCAACAACCCGGGTGACGCCCAGCTCAGCTGCGGCCTGGAGACCTTCCAGTCCGGCGCCCACGACCAGTACCGCGAGATGCGCTGCGGCGGCTACTCGGCGGGCGTGTCCGGCGGCCCCTGGCTGGAGCTGAAGCCCGGCGCCAAGACCGGCGCGCTGGTCGGCATCATCGGCGGCTGGAACGGCGGCGGCCCGGCGGACGACGACCCGCACGTGGACGACATCTCGTACAGCCCGTACTTCACCGACGACACACAGGCACTGCTCAACCAGGCCGTCAACGACGACGGCGGGCAGACGGAGAACTGAAAGAGGCCAGAACCTGATGGTTCTGGCCTCTTCTTCAGTAGCGGGGACAGGATTTGAACCTGCGACCTCTGGGTTATGAGCCCAGCGAGCTACCGAGCTGCTCCACCCCGCGTCGTTGTGTCACCACTGTAAACGACACGCGTCGGGCAGGGCAAATCGAAGATCACCCGGCCGGGACCTGGCGTCCCTGCCGGGCGGTCGCCCTGCCGGACGCGCGGCGCCGCGAGCAAGGGCGATCAACCACGACGGCGCGGACCGGCGGCGCCGAACCGTGCGCAGCCCGACGAGCCGCCCCCGCCCCCCGGCCTCACGCGGTCAGCTCCTGCCGCAGCACGTCCGCCAGCCGTGCGGCGCGCTCGGCCACCTCGGCGGGGCCGCACTCGACCGCCTGGTCGCACCACTTCCTGGCCTCCTTCAGCTCACCGCGCCGGGCCGCCAGCAGCGCCAGCCGCAGTGCGGCGCGCCCATGGCCGCCCTGCGCCGCTATCGTCCACCACAGCGCGGCCTCCGCCTCGCTGCCCTCACGGGCCAGCAGCAGCCCGAGGTTGAAGGCCCCGTTCCGGCTGCCCGCCTCGGCGGCCAGCCGGTACCAGCGCGCGGCGGCAGCCGAGTCACCGCGCCGGGCCGCGCACATGCCGAGCCGCACCTGCGCCCGCCGGTGGCCGAGCCGGGCGGCCCGCTCGTACCACTCCTCGCTCTCCTGCGCGCCGCCCTCGTCCGCGCCCTGCTCCAGCACCGCACCGAGCCGGAACGCGGCCTCCGCGCTGCCGCCGCCCGCCGCACACCGCAGGTGCTTCTCGGCACCGGGCAGGTCGCCCTCGCGCTGGAGCGCCATGGCCACCTGGAGCGCCGCCTCGGTGTGCCCGGCCGCCGCCGCCCGCTCGTACCAGCGGTGCGCGGCGGCGTGGTCCTCGCGTCCGGCGCAGATGATGCCCAGGTTGAACGCGGCGTCCACACTGCCCGCCTCGGCGGCCTTGGAGAACCACGGCTCGGCGCCCGCCGCGTCGCCGCCCTGGAGCAGCAGGACGGCCAGCGCGTTGGCGGCCTCCCGGTGGCCCGCGTAGGCGGCCCTGCGGTACCACTGCTCGGCCTGCGGAACCCGGCCGCGGGCGGCGCACAGCAGGCCGAGGTTGTACGCGCCGTTGTCGTCGCCCGCCTCCAGCGCGGCCCGGTACCAGCGCTCCGCGGTCTGCGTCTCGCCCTCCTGGGCGTGCAGCGCGCCCAGCGCGTTGGCGGCCTGGCCGTCGCCCTCCTGGGCGGCCCGCCGCCACCACTCGGCGGCGCCCTCCACATCGCCCGTGTCGCGCAGCAGGAAGCCCAGCGCGCAGGCCGCGCGCGCGTCGCCGTCCTTGGCCGCGGTCAGGTACCAGCGGGTGGCCTCCTTGGTCTCGCCGCGCTGCTCCAGCAGCGTGCCGAGCCGCAGCGCCGCGCGGGTGTGGCCGCGGGCCGCCGCCTGCCGGTACCACTGCTCGGCCTCGGCCTCCTCGCCGCGCTCGGCGCAGATCCTGGCCAGCCGGTACGTCGCCTCGCGGTGCCCGTGCTCGGCGGCGGCCCGGTACCAGCGCTCGGCGCCCACGTCGCTGCGGTGCTCCAGCAGGTCGGCCAGCGCGTACGCGCCCAGCACGTGCCCGGTCTCGGCGGCCTGCCGCAGCCAGTACTCGGCGGCCGGTTCGTCGCCGCGCTCGCGGTAGTGGCGGCCCAGCGAGTGCGCCGCGGCGGCGCTGCCCGCGACGGCGGCGATCCGCCACCATCCGGCGGCCTCGTCCGCGTATCCGCGCTGGTGCAGCAGCACCCCGAGGTTGTTGGCGGCGGCCCGGTCCCCGGCCGAGGTGGCCGCGCGCAGATACGGCTCCGCGCCGTCCAGGTCGCCTCTGCGCAGCAGCAGGGTGCCGATCATGCCCTGTGCGGCGCTGTCGCCGAGGTCGGCGGCGCGGCGGTAGCGCGCCTGCAGCTCGGCTTCCTCACGGGCGGTCAGTACGTCGTCGTCGAGCACGGCGGCAGCCTCAACCGGCTGCTCTGACACGGAGGTTGCGTCGTCCACATCCCGCGGCAGCGGACGCGCCTCCAGCACGCTTACAACATCCCCCATGGGATCCATCGTCGCACCACCCGAAACCGGCGTACACCTGGTATACCGCATCCCTGAGGTCACTTCAGCGTTTTGTCGACTTCACGACATCCCGACTTCCCGAAGCGCAATGTAGCCAAACCACCGGTTCCGTGGACCCCTCAGACAAGTGAGAAGGCCCGGAGTCGTTGACTCCGGGCCTTCTCCCCGCGGCACCAGCCGCTGATGTTTCTTTCAGTAGCGGGGACAGGATTTGAACCTGCGACCTCTGGGTTATGAGCCCAGCGAGCTACCGAGCTGCTCCACCCCGCGTCGTTGTGTAACAACTGTACCACGACGCGCCGAGATCACCCGATCAGGGCTTCTTCGCCGGTGCGTTCTCCGCCTCCTGAGCCTGCGTCAAGGCCTTCTGCAGGTCCTGCTGCGCCTTGCCGTAGGCCGTCCAGTCGTTGTTCTTGAGCGCCTGCTGCCCCTGGTCGTACGCGTTCTGCGCGTCCTGGAGCGCCTGCTTCACCGTTTGGCTCACCGGCGGTTGGGAGCCGCTGTCACTCGGTGGCGGCGACTGCGCGGGACCGGAACCGGAGGTGCTGAACACCTCGTCGAGCGCCGCCCCCAGGGTGTCCTGGAACGCGGGCCTGCCGCCGTTCCAGCTCACCAACACCTTCTTCATCAACGGGTAGTTGGTGCCCGCGCCGCGCACGTAGACCGGCTCGACGTACAGCAGCCCGCCGTCGAGCGGAACCGTCAGCAGGTTGCCGTACTCGACCTCGGAGTCACCGCTGCGCTGCCAGAGGTTGATCTGGTTGGCCACTCTGGGATCGGAGTTGAACTTGCTCTGCACCTGCTTCGGACCGGACACGTTGCTGCTGGACGGCAGTTGGAGCAGCCGGATGGTGCCGTAGTCCGCACTGCCCGCGTCCGCGTCGACCGACATGAACGCGCCCAGGTTGTCCCGCCGGTTGGGGGTCAACGTGGTCGTCAACGAGAACGCCTGGGAGCCGCGCCCCGGCATCTTCACACTCAGGTAGTACGGCGGAACCGCCCCGCTGTCCCGCTTCGCCGGGTCGCTGGGCACCTGCCACACCTCGCTGCCGCTGTAGAACGTCGCCGGATCGGTGACGTGGTAGCGGGTGAGCAGTTCGCGCTGCACCTTGAACAGGTCCTGCGGATACCGCAGATGGGACATCAGCTGCGGCGGGATGGCGCCTCGCGGCTGCACCGTGCCCGGGTACGCCTTCATCCAGGTCTTCAGCACCGGGTCCTGGGTGTCCCACTGGTACAGCTTCACCGTGCCGTCGTACGCGTCCACGGTCGCCTTCACCGAGTTGCGGATGTAGTTGACCTGGTTCTGCTGGGCGAGCACCGAACGGTTGCCGCCGGTCAGCGAGTCGGAGGTGGTGTCACCCAAAGTGGTGCGGGACGAGTACGGATAGCCGTTGCTGGTGGTGTACGCGTCCACGATCCACTGGACGCGTCCGTTCACCACCGCCGGATACGGATCGCCGTCGATGGTCAGCCACGGGGCGACGGCCTCGACGCGCTCCTTGGGCGTGCGGTTGTAGAGGATCTTCGAACCCTTGCCGATAGCGCCCGAGTACAGTATCTGCGCCTGGTGGAGCTGCACCGCGTACGCGGCCCTGGTGACCGGGTTCTCCAGGCTGACCCCGCTGTCACCGGTGTACGAGTAGCTCTTCTCGCCCCTGCCGTCGGAGTAGTCGATCTCCTTGGTGGGGCCACCGACGATCGAGTACTGCTTGGTCTGCTGGCCGTAGTAGATCCGCGGCTCATAGGAGCCCAACCCGCCCGTCGACGGCACGTCCTCCTCGGTGAACACCGGTGCGCCCTCGGAGGTGACGGTGGTGCCCTTGGCCGCGACCAACCCGTAGCCGTGGGTGTACTTGAAGTGGTCGTTGATCCAGTTGCTCTCCGGGACGCCCTTGATGTTCAGCTCCCGCAGACCGACGACGGTGTCCTGCTCCCTGCCGTCGATCTGGTAGCGGTCCACCGCCAGCGGCGCGCCCATGGTGTAGAACCCGCGCATGCCCTGGATCTGCTGGAACGACGGCGAGACCACGTTGGGGTCCAGCAGCCGGACGCTCGCGGTGGTGTCGGCGTCCGCCCGCAGCGCGGTGTTCTGCGTCGAACTCGTGCCGGGGTAGTCGGAGACCTTGCTGTTGTCGATGCCGTAGGCGGCGCGCGTCGCGTTGATGTTCTTCTGGATGTACGGGGCTTCCTTGGCGGCCTCGTTGGGCTGCACCTGGAACTTCTGCACGATCGCCGGGTACAGCCCGCCGATCAGGATCGCGGAGAGCACCATCAGCCCGAGGCCCAGCATCGGCAGGCTCCAGGTGCGCCGCCACAAGGTCGCGAAGAACAGCAGCGCGCAGATGATCGCGATGCAGAACAAGATGGTCTTGGCGGGCAGATAGGCGTTGGCGTCCACGTACCGCAGCCCGGTCCAGCCGCTGGTCGGATGGAAGTCGCTGGACTTCACCGCCAGCCCGTACCGGTCCAGCCAGTACGCCACCGCCTTGAGCGAGACGAACAGGCCGAGCAGCACGGACAGATGACCCGTCGCGGCGGCCGTCGCCCGCGCCCCCGGGCTGCTCAGCCGCAGCCCCCCGTACAGGTAGTGCACCAGGGCCGCGGCCACCAGGCACAGCACGACCGCGGCGAAACCGAAGCTCAACAGGAAGCGGTACCAGGGCAGATCGAAGGCGTAGAACGCGATGTCCATCTTGAACTGCGGGTCCCTGGTGCCGAACGGGACCGCGTTGACGTACTGCAGCCAGGTGCGCCACTGGCCGGACGCCGACGCTCCGCCAATCAGCCCGACCAGCAGGCAGACCGCGAGCAGCAGCCACCCGCGGAACGGCGCGATGCCCAACCGGTAGCGGTCCAGGCTCTGCTGCTCCAGCGACATCGCGCCCAACTGCGGCCTCAGCCGGTGCGCCAGGTAGACGTTCACCCCCACCGCCAGCGCCATCAGCAGCCCGAAGACCGCGAACAGCGCTATGCGGGTGTACAGCGTGGTGGTGAAGACCGACGAGTAGTGGACCGACCGGTACCACAGCCAGTCCGTCCAGAAGCCGGAGAACATCACGAACGCCATGGCCAGCACGGCCAGCGCGGCGAGCGTCATCAGCAGGGTCCGGGTACGCCGGGACGGTCGGCCCACGGTGATCCGCGGCCCCACGGGAGCCCCGCCTCGCTCCGGCATCTGGAAAGCCAAGGTGCGCACCTCGAAAAATACGTCGTTACGTCGCGTCCGTACGGCGTCCGGAGGCGGACACCCATCCATGCAACTTACTCACGCTTTACGTGGTTCCCGTTCCGGGGCCTGGAACGGGCAGGATGTTGAACATGTCCAACACTCCCACCGGCGGCACCCCCCTCGCCGCGACCCCGCTGACCCGCGCCGTGCTCGAGATCGACGAGTACGCCTCCGGGCTCGGCTGGGACCAGCCCGCCCGTCTCTTCGCCCTCGTCGACACCGAACGCCTCCGCACCGAGGAGCCGATGCTGTTCGCCCAGCTCGGCCTGGAAGGGGAAGGCGACGAGACCGCCTCGGCACTGACCCCCGTCGAACAGGACGAGGTGCCCTCCGACACCCCGCTGGACGAGTTCCTCGCGACCATCGCCTGGCCCGAGGCGGTCGCCGGATGCGCGCTCACCGTGGAGCGGCTGATGCTCCCGCCGACCGCCGAGGCGGCCATCCCCGAGGGGCTGGACGAGGACGGTCTGGCGGCCTGGGTCGCCAGGCATCCGGAGCGCCAGGAGGTGCGAATGACGGTCGCCGTGCTGCGCGACGGCGAGCGCGAGTCGGCGGTCCGGTTGCGCGAGAAGGACTCGCCGACCGAGGTGCTGACCGGCAAGGACCTGGTGCCGGGCCTGGCCGAAGCGCTGATGGCGACGTTCGAGGAGTAGCCGCGTTCGGCGCCGCCGCCTGTGCGGCGGCGCCGCAGGCGACGGCGCTCGGGCGGCCGGGCGCTTGGGTGGCGGCGCCTGGTGCGCGGCCTGCCTGCGCGCCGCTTTCCGGGCCGGTGGGGGTGCGGGCGGTCAGCCCACCGTGCAGCTGGGCAGGTCGGCCGTCTTGCCGGTCCTTATGTCGGTCAGCGCGTTCAACGCGTCGTTCAGCGTGTTGACCTTCACCAGGCGCAGCCCCTTGGGGATGTTCCTGGCAGCGGCGGCGCAGTTGTCCTTGGGCGTCAGGAAGTACTGCGCGCCCGCGTCCCTGGCGCCGATGATCTTCATGGAGATGCCGCCGATCGGACCGACCTGGCCGTTGTCGTCGATCGTGCCGGTACCGGCGACGAACTTGCCGCCGGTGAGGTTGTCCGGCGTCAGCTTGTCGATGATGCCCAGCGAGAACATCAGGCCCGCGCTGGGGCCGCCCACGTCGGCCAGCTTGATGTCGATGGGGAACGGGAAGGTGTGCCCGAGCATCGCCTGGATGCCCACGATCGCCCGGCCGCCGTCCGCCTTGGCGGTCTTGATGGTGACCTGCCGGGTGGCCGCGCCCGCCTTGTCCGCCTCGCCGGACGGGACCACCGTGAACACCACGTCCTGGCCGGGCTTGTGCTTGGTGACCAGCTTGGCGACATCGCCGGGCTGGGTGACCCCCGTGCCGTCCACGGCCCTGACGACGTCGCCCGCGTGCAGCTTGCCCTCGGCCGGGCTGCCCTTGACCACGGACCCCACGATCACCCGCGAGCCGACCGGGAGGTGCAGGCTGTTGAGCGCCGCGACCTTGGCGCTGTCCTGGGACTGGCTGAACTCCTCGGCGTTCTGCTGGTCCGCCTGCTGCGCGGTCTGGCCCTTCGGGTACAGCGTGTCGTGCGGCACCACGATGTGGTCGTTGGACAGCCAGTCCGAGATCGCCTCGACCAGGTTCATCGTGTAGTCCGCGCCCGTGACCCGTACCGTGGTCATGTTCAGATGACCGGTCACCGGATAGGTGTGGTGGTCCGAGATCTGGAGCACCGGCTCGCCCTCGTTCTCACTGAGGGTGTTGACCGTCGGCCCCGGCCACATCGCGGAGTACGGCACGGGGATCAGCACCCCGACGCAGAGCAGCGCTATCAGCAGCAGCGTCGAGGTGAGCATGGTCGCGGTGCGGCGTGGCATGTCATGACAGTACGGGACGGGTATGACAAGCGGCTTGCCGGGCCGGGCCGTCCGGGTATCCCGCCTGGTCGAGCCGAGTCGGCGGGGTCAGACGTCCGAGCCGGTGTGCGTCTTGGCCATCGCCTCGCGGAACCGTTCGTACCCGGCGAGCGAGTGCACGTCACCGGCCGTGCGGCGGGTACGCCCCGCCCAGCCCGCCCACACAGTGGCGGCAACCGCGCCGATGACCGGAATCAGCAACCATGCCAGAGCCGCCATACCGGCCTCCCGACCACACGCACATACCAACGCAGGACCTATGAGCAGATTAATCGTTCGCTGATCCAACGCTCAGCCCGGGTACGGAGTTACGCAAGTTGACGCGCCCGGTGATGAAGCGGAATGCGCACGATATGCGGTCTTTTGTGGATGACCAGGGTCCGCAAAGGTCCGCAAGAAGACATATCGGGAAGGGCGCCGGGCCAATCAAGGAGGCGCTACGCGCCCACCCGCCCACCCGTCGCCCGACCACCACCCCCCAAGGAGGGCGCTACGCGCCCACCCATTCTTCGGTGCCGTCGGCGAAGGTCTGGTGTTTCCATATCGGGACCTCGCGCTTGAGGTCGTCGATGAGGCGGCGGCAGGCCGCGAACGCCTCGCCGCGGTGCGGGCAGGAGACGGCCACCACGACCGCGAGGTCACCGACCCGCAGGTCGCCGACGCGGTGCACGGCGGCCATCGCCCGTACCGGGAAGTCGGCGGCGACCTTCTCCGCGACCCGGCGCAGCTCTGCCTCCGCGCTGGGGTGCGCGGAGTACGCCAGACGGGTGACCTCCGCCGAGCCGCCGTCATGGTCGCGGACGGTGCCCACGAACAGGGCGGTGCCCCCCGCCGCGTCGTCGCCCACGGCGCCGAAGACCTCGTCCACGGACAGCGGAGTGTCGCGGACGGCCAGCAGCCGGATGGGATCCGACAGCTCCTGCTCCTCGTCGTGCGTGCGTGCCATGTGGGCCATGGTGCCGCACGGGCGACCGGTACGGAAAGCCGGTTCCTGTATGAAGATCCAAGGACTCGTCAGTCGGATCCGACGAACGGTTCCGGCCGCCGGGACGCCGGTGCGGCGCCCGGAGCAGCGGTCAGATCCCGCGCCGCTTGCGCGCCCGACGTACCAGTGCCGCGGTGCCCACCAGTGCCACGGTGGCCCCGGCCGCGCCCAGCGAGGCTGCCGCGTCCTTGCGGCCGAGCCGTCGGCCGGCGACCGTGTGGCGGCCCGAGACCTCCGCCAGCAGTTCGGCCAGCACCTCCTCGTTGGTCCACTTCGGCCGCCAGCCCGCCTCGTGCAACCGGCTGCCGCTGACCACCCACGGATGCATGGTGTACTCCAGGTCACCGGCCGGGGACGGGGTGAGGCCGAGCCGGTGCAGCCGGGCCGCGGCGCCGAGCGCCACCGTCTGCGGCAGCTCCATGCGCCGGATCCCGGACAGCTCCTCGACCTCCTCCTGCTCCAGCCAGCCGTCGCAGCCGACCGCCATCTCGCCCTCGGCCTTCTCCAGCGCCGCGTACTCCAGCGCGGAGACCAGGTCCTCGACGTGGCAGAACTGCCAGCGGGGGCGGCTGCCCGCCACCACCAACAGCCGCGGTGACTCGAAGTAGCGGGTGAGCGCGGTGTCCATCCCGCCGACCAGGACCGCGGGCCGCACAACGGTGACGTTGAGTCCCGGGTGCGCGCGCGGCGCACGGCGGCCGAGCCGCTCGATCTCCAGCAGGTCCCCGACACAGGTGGCCTCAGCGGTGGCGCGCAGCGGGGTGTCCTCCGCCAGCGGAACATCGTTGTCGGGCAGTGCCCCGTAGACCATCGCGGAGGTCACCAGGACCACCCTGTGCACTCCGGCGGCCGCGGCGGCGGTGAGCACGGTCTGGGTGCCACGCACGTTGAAGGCGGTGCGCGCCTTGGGGTCGGACTCCAGGTTCAGGTCCAGCGCGAGGTGCACCAGCACGTCCACCGGGTGCCCCTCGACCCGCAGCCGGTCGGCGATGGCCGGGTCCCGTACGTCCATCACCCGCCACAGCGCGCCGGGCACCTCGCCGCGCCGCTCGTCGATCGCCACGACTTGTCTGACCTCGTCCGACGCGGCCAGCCGCAGGGCCAGCAGGTGTCCGACACCGGACGCCGCGCCGGTGATCGCCACGACCGGTCCCGAGGTGTGGATCCGCCCTGAGCGAACGTTTGGTGCCGGGGAACTCACCAGGTGTCTCCCACTGTTGTCTTGGTACGAGGTACGCAGGTCCCATCCTGCCTGAGAGGTGTCTAGGCTGGTGGTGCAGCCCTGACAAGCCCGCAAGGCAAACGTTTCGACCACACAGAGCCGAGGAAGCCCGTGAGTGACACCCCATTTGGATTCGGCGTGCCTCCGGAGGAGCCCGAGGACGGGGACGAGGGCAAGAAGAAGGGCCTGCCGGGCGGCGGTCCGTTCGGTTTCGGCGGCGGCGCCGCAGGCGGCGGCGACAACCCGCTGGCCGCGATGTTCGGCTCGCTGAACCCCAACGACCTGGGCGCGGCGTTCCAGCAGCTGGGCCAGATGCTGTCCTTCGAAGGCGGGCCGGTGAACTGGGAGATGGCCAAGGACATCGCCCGCCAGACCGTCGCCCAGGGCGCCCAGAACGGCACCAAGGACGCCAGTGTCTCCGCCAGCGAGCGCGCCGCCGTCGAGGAGGCGCTGCGCCTGGCCGACCTGTGGCTCGACGGCGCCACGTCGCTGCCGTCCGGTTCCGGGGCGTCGGTGGCGTGGAGCCGGGCCGAGTGGGTCGAGGCCACGCTGCCCGCCTGGAAGGAGCTGGTCGACCCGGTGGCCGAGCGCGTGGGCGCGGCCATGGGCGGTGTGCTGCCCGAGGAGATGCAGGCCATGGCGGGCCCGCTGCTCGGCATGATGCGCTCCATGGGCGGCGCCATGTTCGGCACCCAGATCGGGCAGGCACTCGGTGTGCTGGCGGGCGAGGTCGTCGGCTCCACCGACGTGGGACTGCCGCTGGGGCCGGCGGGCAAGGCGGCGCTGCTCCCGGTGAACATCGCGGCGTTCGGCTCGGGACTCGGCGTTCCGGAGGAGGAGGTACGGCTCTACCTCGCCCTGCGTGAGGCGGCCCACCAACGGCTGTTCGCCCATGTCCCGTGGCTGCGGGCGCACTTGTTCGGAGCTGTCGAGGGATACGCGCGGGGCATCAAGGTCGACACCGCCCGCCTTGAGGACGCGGTGGGCCAGCTCGACCCGGCGAACCCGCAGGCGCTTCAGGATGCGCTCCAGCAGGGCATGTTCCAGCCCGAGGACACTCCTGAGCAGAAGGCCGCGCTGGCCCGGCTGGAGACCGCGCTGGCGCTGGTCGAGGGCTGGGTGGACGCGGTGGTGCACGCCGCCGCGTCACCGCACCTGCCGTCGGCGGGCGCGCTGCGTGAGACGCTGCGGCGGCGCCGGGCGACCGGTGGCCCGGCCGAGCAGACCTTCGCCACGCTGATCGGCCTCGAACTGCGGCCGCGGCGGCTGCGGGACGCCTCCCGGCTGTGGGCGTCGCTCACCGACGCGCGCGGCCTGGACGGGCGGGACGCGCTGTGGGCGCACCCGGACATGCTGCCGACCGCCCAGGACCTGGACGACCCGGACGGCTTCGTGCACCGCGAAGAGGGCATCGACTTCGACGCGCTGGACAAGATGCTCGGCGAGGCCGCCGAGGGCCGGGCGAGCGGCGAGGGCCGAGCGAGCGGCGAGGCCAGGCCCGAGGGCGGCGAGGCCAGGCCCGAGGGCGGCGAGAAGAAGGAAGACGGCAAGGGCGACGGCGACCAGTGAGTCTGCACGCGGACGCGGCACGCGTCCTCAAGGAGTGGACACCGCCGGTCGCCTCACCTGATCAGGAGCAACTGCGCCTGGCCTACCTCGAACACCTCGCCGGGCACCCGGACGGAATGTGGAAGTCCTGCGGCGAGGGCCACATCACCGCCAGCGCCCTGGTGGTGGATCCGGCGCGTGGCACCGTGCTGCTAACCCTGCACCGGAAGCTGCGCATGTGGCTGCAGATGGGCGGTCACTGCGAGCCGGCCGATCCGGCGCTCGCGGACGCGGCGTTGCGTGAGGCGACCGAGGAGTCCGGGGTCAGCGGCCTGGTCCTGCTGCCCGGCGGGCCGGTGCGTCTGGACCGCCATCTGACGCCCTGCGCCTGGCACTTGGACGTGCAGTACGCGGCGCTCGCCCCGCCCGGTGCCGTCGAGGCGATCAGCGACGAGTCGCTGGATCTGCGCTGGTTCCGCTACGACGAGGTGCCGTCGGTGGCCGACGAGTCGGTGGTCCGGCTGGTGGCCGGGGTACGCGAACTGCTCTAGCGGCAGTGGCGGTTCCGCCCGGTCGCTACTCCCCTGGTTCCTCGCCGCGGGCGGCGGGCACATGGGGCAGCCGGGCGGCCGCCACGACACCTTCCAGGTAGCCGCGGGCCCGCTCGGTGCGCGGATAGGCGTCCAGGAGCTTCCAGAAGCGCGGCCCATGGCCGGGCACGAGCAGGTGCGCCAGCTCATGCAGCAGCACGTAGTCGATGACGTACTCGGGCATGCCCTGGAGCCGGTGCGACAGCCGGATGCTGCCCTCGGCGGGGGTGCACGAGCCCCATCGGGTGTTCTGGTTGGTCACCCACCGCACGGTGTCGGGCGCGGCACGGCCGCCGAGGTACTGGTCGGACAGCCGTGCCGCCCGCTCGGCGAGCTCGGCGTCACCCAGTATCCGCTTGCTCTCCTGGGCGGCGAGCTTGTCCAGCATCACCGTGACCCAGCGCTGCTCCTCGGCGGCGGACATCCGGGCCGGGATCAGGACGATGGTGCGGTCTCCCTCGCGGTAGGCCGAGACCGTTCTACGGCGCCGCGCGCTGCGGCGCACCTCCACCGCGCTCGCCCGGACGCCATGGGGCTGACTGCCGAGGGGTTGGCTGCGGGAGACGTGATGGGCACGGTCGGCGGGCACGTGACGACGGTACCGGCTCGGGCGCGGTGAAGTCCCGTCTCCTCGACAGGTGGCCACGTAGGCGTATCAAACGACTATTCCCACACCCTGTGGATAACTTTCTGCGGGCGTCGGCCCACGCGGGCAAGCTGAGTCCTGACCGAATCCGCAGCGGCACCGCAGCGGACCGCGACTCCCAACCGCGCGAAGGAAGTTGGGGGGCTTCGACCACCACGGGGGTAGCCATGTACACCGTTCACGCCGGACATCCCATGCTCAAGCCCGCCCTGCGCCGCGGCTGGCGGGACCCGCAGACCCTCCAGTTCGGCATCGACCCGGCGCACGCCGTGGTACTCGGGCCGCTGGACGACCCCGCCGCACGCTTCCTCGACCTGCTGGACGGCACCCGCGGGCCCGGTCTGCTGCGCCGCGAGGCGGCGGCGCTGGGGCTCGCCCCGGACCGCGCGGAGCGGCTGCTCGGCACACTCGCGGACGGCGGGGTGCTGGACGACGCCGACAGCGGGGGCCGACTCGGCGCGACCCTGAGGCACCAGGACGGTGCGCTGGAGCGGCTGCGGCCGGATCTGGCGTCCCTGTCGGTGGTCCACCCCGAGCCGGGCGCGTCCGCGGCCCGGCTGGCGGCCCGGCGGGCGGCGCGGGTGAAGGTGTGCGGCGCCGGACGGATCGGCGCCTCGGTGGCCGCCGTACTGTCCGCCGCCGGGGTGGGCCGGGTTGACGTGGCGGACGGCGGCGAGGTCGAGCCGTGGGACGCGGCGCCGTGCGGCATCCCCGCGGCGGCGGTCGGCGAGCGCCGGGAGGCGGCGGCGCGTGGCGCGGTGCGGCGGGCCTCGCCCGATCCACGCCCGGCGGCCCGACCGGCCCGCGCCGAGGCGGCCTTGGCCCTCGCGGTGCTCGCGCCGCGCGACGGCCTGGCGGCCTACGCTCCGGACCCAAGGGTCGCCGAGCCGCTCATGACGGCAGGCATCCCGCATCTGTACGCCGGAGTGGTCGAGGGAATGGGGGTGGTGGGCCCGCTGGTGATACCGGGCCGGTCGGCGTGCGCGGAGTGCCTGGAGCGCGCCGGGGCCGAGGCCGATCCCGCATGGCCGCGGATACTCGCACAGTTGCGCTCGGGTCGGACGCCCGGTGTGCAGCCCTGTGACATCGCGCTGGCGACGCTGGTCGCCGGGCTGGCCGCCGCCCACGCGCTGGCCCTGTTGGACGGGCGGTGGCCGCCGAGCGTCGGCGGCCGGGTGGAATTCTCGCTGGCGGGGTTGGGGATGCGGCTGGTGGATGTCGCGCCCCACCCGGGGTGTGGATGCGGTGCGGTTGGCGCTCGGTCGGCGCGCGACAATGAGCAGGTGACCACCCCGCGTCGATCGCGGGCCACACGGGGACATGAAAGAGGGGCGCATGTCGGATCTTCCGCGTAAGGCAGTGACCCGGACCGCGAAGCTCGCCGCGCTACCCCTCGGCTTCGCGGGCCGAGCCACCTTGGGTCTGGGCAAGCGAATCGGGGGGCGACCGGCCGAGGTTGTGGCCAGCGAGTTGCAGCAGCGCACCGCCGAGCAGTTGTTCAAGACGCTGGGCCAGCTGAAGGGGGGCGCCATGAAGTTCGGCCAGGCGCTGTCCGTCTTCGAGGCCGCGCTTCCGGAGGAGGTCGCGGGGCCCTACCGGGCGGCGTTGACCAAGCTCCAGGACGCGGCGCCGCCGATGCCCGCCCGTACCGTGCACGATGTGCTGGCCAAGCGGCTGGGCGACGGCTGGCGGGAGATGTTCGCCGAGTTCGAGGACAAGCCCGCCGCGGCGGCGTCCATCGGCCAGGTGCACCGCGCGGTGTGGCACGACGGCCGCGAGGTCGCGGTCAAGGTGCAGTACCCCGGCGCGGGTGAGGCGCTGCTGTCCGATCTGTCGCAACTCGGCCGGGTGGCAAGGCTGTTCGGCCCGTTGATCCCCGGCATGGACATCAAGCCGTTGATCACCGAGCTGCGCGACCGGGTGTCCGAGGAGTTGGACTACGAGTTGGAGGCGGCGGCCCAGCACGCGCACGCCGCGGAGTTCGCCGACGACCCCGACGTGGTGGTGCCCGATGTGGTCTACCAGGCGGACCAGGTGCTGATCACCGAGTGGCTCGACGGTGTGCCGCTGGCCGAGGTGATCTCCGGTGGCAGTCAGGAGGAGCGCGACCGCGCCGGGCAGTTGCTGGCCCGTTTCCTGTTCGCCGGACCGGCCCGCACCGGGCTGCTGCACGCCGACCCGCATCCGGGCAACTTCCGGCTGCTGGTCGACGACGGCCCGGCCGACGGCTGGCGGCTGGGCGTGCTGGACTTCGGCACGGTGGACCGGCTCCCGGACGGGCTGCCGCTGCCGATCGGCGCGTCACTGCGGCTGGCGCTGGACGACGACGCGGAGTCGGTGCACGCGATGCTGCGCCAGGAGGGCTTCGTCAAGCCGTCGATCCAGTTGGACCCGGACGCGGTGCTGGACTATCTGCGGCCGATCATCGAACCGGCCCGGGTGGCGGAGTTCACCTTCGGGCGCGGCTGGATGCGCCACCAGGCGGCCCGGGTAGCCGATCCGCGTTCGCCCGCCCACCAGTTGGGCAAGCAGCTGAACCTGCCGCCGTCCTACCTGCTGATCCACCGCGTGACGCTGAGCACCATCGGGGTGCTCTGCCAGTTGGACGCCACGGTGCGGCTTCGCGACGAACTGCTCGACTGGCTGCCGGGGTTCGCCGAGGAGGAGGAGTCCGAGACGGCGTGAGCTACCACCAGGCGGAGTCGAGGCGGCCCTCGATCCCGCGGATGTTGGCGCGGGCGCACTCGTCGCAGAAGTAGCGGCGGACACCGCCCTCGACGGAGCAGGTCCAGGTGATCGGCAGGGATTCGGCGGCGGTGCCACACCGGGCACAGGCCACGGGCTCCGATGGCGCGGAAGCGTCGTCAGAAGCGGGTTGCTGAGTCTTCTGATCCACCTACCGACGATACCTCCGCCCGCCGGACGGAACGGGATACAACGCACCGCGGGACCGGTCCGTTCGGAACCGGTCCCGCGGTGCTTGCGGACTACTGCATCACCACGAGGGCGATCGCCCGCCGGGCGCGCAGCGAGGCGCGCTCGGCGCGCCGCTGGAGCCGCCGGGCCTGGACGAGTCGACGGGCGGCACGTTCGGACTCGGCCTCGTAGAGCCTTTCCTGCACATGTGCCCGGGCCAGGGCTTCTTGGATGAGATGCATCTCATGGGTCCTGTTCTGGCGCGCTCGCGCGCCTGCGAAACGGGCGTGGGTATCGGTGGCGGACATGGTCATCGGGGCCTGCTTCTGAGGGTCGTGCGTCGGGGGGTTGTCGATGGTTCCGAGTGCGGCACGGAGCTTCATGCCACGACCTCGTTCTTGCGGGGACGGCCACGCGGCCGCTTGCGGGGCACCACGACGCCCTGCACGAACAGCTCACCGCCCCAGACACCCCAGGGCTCGCGGCGCGTCTTGGCGCCCGCGAGACATGCCTCACGCACCGGGCAGGTCTGGCACAGCGACTTGGCGTACTCGACGTCGGCCGGGGTCTCGGCGAAGAAGACCTCCGGGTCGTACGACCGGCACGGGACGGGTACGCCGAGGCGCTCGATCTCGTCGTCGAGCGCGGTGAGGGGCAGCAACGGAGCCTCCGGGGATGCGGTCTGGATGGGCGGGGGGATCGTTTCGGAAGGCGGTACGGACGGGGCGTGCGGTTCGCGGTGCACGGTGGTGTCTTCCTCGTCTGTAGGTCCGGCGGTCGGCCGGACGTGGTCGGTACCGGGTCGGCTGTTCCGAGGCCCCTTCGCCTGTCTCGCTTGCGCAAACAGAAGGGCCGCGGATCCCGGTTTGCGGGTTCCGCGGCCCTGGAAGGTGCCGACCTGATGCTGGATCAGGCTGGATCTCTCCAGGGTTTGAGCCCACGGAAGGCCCGCATCTTGCGGTGGTGCTGCGTCGCTACGGTCGTGCTGCCATCGGCTGCGAAGCCGCCTGCAAAGGAGGCAGAGCCACCGAAGGCGCCATTCGCCTCAAGGAGTCCGGCACCGTAGGCCCACGACGCATAGGCGTTGACCTGCGCCGCTGCTGCCGCCGATGCCTGGGTCGGTCGCTCGTTGACGACAGCGAGCAGACCGGTGCCACGTTCGGCGGTGGCCGGAATCACGGAGGAGCCGAGCAGGCAGGAGGCGACGGCCGGACGACCGGTCATTTTCACGGTGTTGATGAAGCTGGTCACTGGGCTCGCCTCCTCTCGGCGTCTCGTAGGGCGTATGGAACTGGGTCGTGCGAAGTCGTGCTGGTTCAGTACATCACGGCCGCCTCGGCCCCTGGAAGGGGCCTCACTGACCGTGCTCCCGCAGGCTATGAGGATTTCCTCGGCCCGCGCAAACTATTTTTCCAACGAATCCTCATCAGGCTCATCAGGAGTCCCACCAGGCGTTTTTCCGGAACCAACAGTTCCGCACTCGCCGTCGTCGGAACCCGGCTCCTCACCGGCGCACAAGGCCAGCACATCGGCGCCGAATCGCCGCAGTTTACGGGCTCCGACCCCGGCGATCCGGCTCAGCTCGGCCGGGTCCGCGGGCACCGTCTCGGCGATCGCCAGCAGCGTCTTGTCGGTGAACACGCAGTACGGCGGCTGGCCCAACTGCCGAGCCTGCTCGCTGCGCCATTCGCGCAGCCGCTCGTAGAGGCCCTCGTCCAGCTCGCAAGGGCAGTCCTCGCAGCGCATCAGCTTGAGCTCGCCCGCCTCGGACAGGCTGCGCCCGCACACCCGGCAGTGCACCGGACCACGCCTGCGCCGCCCGCCCACCGGCCGCTCCACACCGGCCCGCACACCGCCGCCCGTACCGGCGCCGCGCGCCGCAGACCCCGGGCGCAACCCACTGAGGAACCGCGAAGGCCGACGGCCCGTCCGCCCACCGGGAGACCGGGACAGCGACCAGGACAGCGCGAGGTGGCGACGCGCGCGGGTGACGCCCACATAGAGCAGCCGCCGCTCCTCCTCCACCTGCTCGTCGGTCTTGGCGTAAGTGATGGGCATCGTGCCCTCGCTGAGCCCTACCAGGAACACCGCGTCCCACTCCAGGCCCTTCGCGGCGTGCAGTGAGGCGAGCGTGACGCCCTCGACGGTGGGGGCGTGCTGGGCGTTCGCCCGCTCGTCGAGTTCGGCCACCAGATCGGCGAGCGTGGCCTGCGGCCGGGCCCGTACGAAGTCCTCGGCGAGCCGGACCAGGGCGGCCAGCGACTCCCAGCGGTCCCGCACCGCGCCGGAACCGGCGGGCGGCTCGGGGGTCCAGCCGCGTGAGCCGAGCACCGCGCGCACCTGCCCGGGCACATCGGCCTCGTCCAGCCCCGCTCCCGCCCCTCCTCCGGCGCGGGCCGCGCCGCGCAGCAGCATTCCGGCCTCCCGCACCTCGGGACGCTCGAAGAACCGCTCCGCGCCGCGCAGTTGGTACGGCACCCCGGCGTCCGCGAGGGCCTGCTCGTAGACCTCGGACTGGGCGTTGACCCGGTAGAGGATGGCGATCTCGCTGGGCCGTACGCCACCGGCGATCAGGTCCCTGACCCGCCGTGCGGTGCCCTCGGCCTCGGCGGGCTCGTCCGCGTACTCGGTGAAGGTGGGCTCCGGGCCCGGCTCGCGCTGCGAGACCAGCTCCAGCCGGTGTGCGGCGGCCTGACCGCGCGCCTGCGCCAGCAGACCGTTGGCCAGGTGCACCACCTGGGGGGTGGACCGGTAGTCGCGCACCAGCTTCACCACGGTGGCGTCCGGGTACCGGGCACGGAATCCCAGCAGGAACTCGGGGGTGGCGCCGGTGAAGGAGTAGATGGTCTGGCTGGCGTCGCCGACCACGCACAGGTTGCCCCGGCCGCCCACCCACAGATCGAGCAGCCGCTGCTGGAGCGGGCTGACGTCCTGGTACTCGTCGACGACGAAGTGCTGGTACTGCGAGCGGACCTGCTCCGCCACGTCGTACCGCTCCTCCAGCACGCCGACTGTGAGCAACAGCACATCCTCGAAGTCGATCAGCGAGCGTTCCCGCTTGAGTTGCTCATAGGCGGTGTAGACGCGGGAGATCTCGGCGGGGTCGCGGGGCGCCTCACGGCCGGACTTGGCGGCCGCGGCAGGGTAGTCCTCCGGAACCGTCTGGGTGACCTTGGCCCACTCGATCTCGCCTGCCACGTCCCGCAGTTCGTTGCGGTCCAGCCGGACCCGTGCGCGCGTCGCGGCCTCCGCCACCAACTGGATCTTGCGCTCCACCAGTTGCGGCAGCGGCCCGCCGACCGCGCGCGGCCAGAAGTACTGGAGCTGGCGCAGCGCCGCCGAGTGGAAGGTGCGCGCCTGCACCCCGCCCGCGCCGAGCTGCCGCAGCCGTCCGCGCATCTCGCCCGCGGCCCGCGCGGTGAAGGTGACCGCCAGCACGCTGGCGGGCTGCACTATGCCCGCGCGCACCCCGTAGGCGATCCGGTGGGTGATCGCCCTGGTCTTGCCGGTGCCCGCACCGGCGAGCACGCACACCGGACCGTGCAGCGCGGTCGCCACCGCGCGCTGCTCGGGGTCGAGCCCGTCCAGTACCGCGTCGGCCCCCTCCGGCGGTTCCGGGAACTGGGTCGACGGCGGCACGGCCGGGAACAGTGGGGAGTCCGTTGCTGCTGTCACCCCGCCATGCTGCCAGGTCCGCCGGAACACCCGGGAAAGTTATCCACAGGCACGGTTGTCCACAGGCCCTGACCTGACGGTCTCCGTCCGGGCTACTGTCGGGCGAGCGGCCGTCGGGGAATGGTCAGCAATAGTTGCGCGTTCCAGTACTGCACTCACCCCACGGCCGTGGCCGAGCGGCTCATCCGCGCCGAACGCGCCCGCCGAACCCGCCAAGATCAGGAGGACCGATGCCGGGCATCACGATGTACAGCACCACCTGGTGCGGCTACTGCCGCCGTCTCAAGAGCCAGATGGACCGCGAGGGAATCACGTACACCGAGATCAACATCGAGCAGGACCCGGAGTCGGCGGCCTTCGTCGAGAAGGCGAACGGCGGGAACCAGACCGTGCCTACCGTCCTCTTCGCGGACGGCAGCACGCTGACCAACCCCTCCCTCGCCCAGGTCAAGGCGAAGGCGGGGGTCTGATCCGGTCAGCCGCGCGGCAGCGGCTCGCCGAACCACAGCTCGATCAGCCGGGCGGCGATCGAGATCCCCGTCGGCGGCAGCACGTCGCCTGTCCCGATGGCCCGCCGGTACTCCTCACGGGAGAACCAGCGGGCCTCGTGGATCTCCTCGCCGTCCACCCGGATCTGCGACGAGGTGGCCCTCGCCATGAAGCCGAGCATCAGGCTGGACGGGAACGGCCAGGGCTGGCTGGCCACGTACGACACCTCGCCGACGCGGACGCCCGCCTCCTCCTGGACCTCGCGGACCACCGCCTGCTCGATGGACTCGCCCGGCTCCACGAAGCCCGCCAGCGTGGAGAAGCGCCCCTCGGGCCAGTGCACCTGGCGGCCGAGCAGCGCCCGGTCCTGGTCGTCGGTGACCAGCATGATCACCGCCGGGTCGGTGCGCGGATAGTGCTCCGCGCCGCACGCCGGGCAGCGGCGCACATGGCCCGCGGCGGCGATCACCGTCCGCTGGCCGCAGCGGGAGCAGAAGCGGTGCAGCCGCTGCCAGTTCTCCAGCGCCACGGCGTGCACCATCAGGCCCGCGTCCCGCTCGGAGAGCAGTCCGCCGACCTCGCGCAGTCCGGCCGGGCGGGCGGCGTCGTCCATCCGCCCGGGCAGCGCGTCCTTCTGTAGCGCGAAGTAGCTCACGCCCTGCTCGTCGGTGCCCAGGAAGTAGCGGTGCTTCTCGGTCATCGGCGCGTCGAAGGACGGCACCAGCACGAGTTCGGTGCGGCCGTCCGCGGTGTCCTCGACCAGCACCTGGCCGCCGGAGACCACCAGGACCCGGGTGGACGGATGGCTCCAAGCGGCGGCCAGCCAGGCCTCGTCCAGCCGGTGGTGGGCGGCCCGGTCGAGACCGGGGCGGGCGAGCGCGAGCGGCTTGCCGCTCACCATGCCGATGGCTGCGGGGTTCTCCGTGCCCGTGGCGAGGGGCAGGTCACTTACGGACAAGGCGGCTTCCAACTCCCCGTATCGCGTGGATGGTTACTCAGTCAGCGGAACACGAGCAGATCACGCGGGTGTTCAACGCTGCCAATTCTCGGCCAGGTCGCTCCACAGGTACGCGGTGGTTTCCACGCCCTTGAGGAGCAGATCGAGTTCAACCTTCTCGTTCACCGAGTGCCAACCGTCGGACGGCACGGAAATTCCCAGGAACAGCACCGGGACGCCGAGCACGTCCTGAAGGTCGGCGGCCGGTCCGGAGCCACCCTCACGAGTGAACCGCACGGTCTTGCCGAAGGCCCTTTCCATCGCCCGCACCGTGGACTGCAGCGCGGGGTGGTCCAGCGGGGTCAGGCAGGGGCGGGTGGTGCCCCAGAAGGTGATCTCATGCCGGATCCCGGCGGGCAGCCGGTCGGCCACCCAGTCCCGTACCGACTGTTGGATCTTGGCCGGATCCTGGCCCGCGACCAGCCGGAACGACAGCTTCAGGTGGGCGGAGGCGGGCACGATGGTCTTGCCGCCGGGCCCGGTGTAGCCCCCGTAGAAGCCGTTGACCTCGGCGGTCGGGCGGGCCCAGACGCGCTCCAGGGTGCTGTATCCGGCCTCGCCCAGCACACCGTGTGAGTTGGCGGTGCGCAGCCAGGCGGCCTCGTCGAAGGGCAGCTCGGCGAACAGCTGCCGTTCCCGGTCGGTGAGTTCGGCCACATCGTCGTAGAAGCCGGGGATGGTGACCCTGCGTTCCTCGTCGTGCAGCGCGGCCACCAGCCGGGCCGCCTCGGTGGCCGGGTTGGGCACCGCCCCGCCGAAGGAGCCGGAGTGGACGTCCTGGTCCGGTCCGTACAGGTCGACCTGGCAGTCGGCGAGGCCGCGCATGCCGGTGCACACGGTCGGGGTGTCCGCGGACCACATGCCGGTGTCGGAGACGATCACCGTGTCGCAGGCGAGGCGGTCGGCGCGTTCGCGCAGCAGGGCGGCGAAGTTCGGGGAGCCCGACTCCTCCTCGCCCTCGATGAGCAGCTTGAGGTTGACGGCGGGCGCGTGGCGCCCGGTGGCGGCCAGGTGCGCCCGTACCCCCAGGGTGTGGAAGAACACCTGCCCCTTGTCGTCGGCCGCGCCGCGCGCGTACATCCGGCCGTCGCGCACCACCGGTTCGAACGGCTCGCTGTCCCAACCGTCCGCACGGGCGGCGGGCTGCACGTCGTGGTGTCCGTAGACCAGGACGGTGGGCGCGTCGGGATCGCCGGACGGCCACTCCGCGTAGACCGCGGGCAGGCCAGCGGTCTGCCAGACCTCGGCGATCGGGAAGCCGGTGGCGCTGAGCTCCGCCGCGAGCCACCCGGCGCTGCGCGCCACGTCCTTCGAACGCTCCGGGTCCGCGGACACGGAAGGGATCCGCAGCCACTCCACGAGGTCGTCGAGGAAGGCGGCGCGGTGTGCGTCGATATAGGCGCGGACGGCGTTGTCCGGTGCGGTGCTCATGCGGTGAGCCTAACGGGGACGATCCGAACACTTCACCCCGCAGGGTCGGCCACCGCCTCACCGCGCAGCAGCCGCTCCAGCGCGGGCCGGTCGGGCAGCCCGGCGGGACGGACGATCCGGCCGGTGCGTATGTGGACGAAGGCCGCCGTCACCCGCTCCGCGGGCAGACCCTGCTGCTCGGCCCAGGCGAGCCGGTAGACGGCCAGTTGCAGCGGGTCGGCGCTCGGCGTGCGGCCGGTCTTCCAGTCCACGACCTCGAAGCCGTCACCGTCCCGGTAGACCGCGTCGATCCGGCCGCGCACCACCCGCCCGGCGAGCACCAGCTCGAACGGCGCCTCGACCCGGTGCGGGGTGCGGTGCGCGTACGGGGTGCGCAGATAGGCCTCCTTCAGCGCCGCGAGATCGCGCTCGTCGGCGACCTCCTGATCGCCGTCGGGCTCGACTCCGGGCAGTTCGTCCAGGCCGATCAGCGGCAGTTCCTCGCAGCGGGACTCGACCCAGGCGTGGAACAGGGTGCCGCGGCGGGCCTCGGGGCGCGGCTCGCGCGGCATGGGTCGGGCCAGCTCGCGGGCGAAGTCATCGGGGTCGGCGGCGAGCCGCAGCAGTTGTGAGGCGGACAGCGACGGCGGCACCGGCACCTCCCGCACGGTCGCGCGGGCGCGCCGCAACTCCCCGGCGAGCGCACCGAGGTCCCGGTCCCAGGACTCGACCAGCCTGGCCTCCTCAGGGGTGAGCGCGGCGCCGTCGGCGGGGTCGTTCACGGGGTGCTCGCGGGCGCGCGGTGCCGGGTCGGCGCCGGGGGCGTGGTCCGGGGCGTCGTCCGGAGTGTTGCTGTTTTGCGACGGTATGGGGCGAGCTGTCGACCAGTCGTCCCACTCTCCGTCCGGCGGAAGCTCGTCCTGCGGTACGAAGCCGTCGAAGTCCTCCTCGGGCGGCAGGTCCGCGAAGTCCTCGTCGGGCGGCAGGTCCGCGAATTCCTCCTCCGGCGGCACCGGCGGCCAGTCCGCGTCGTACCCGCCATCGTGGGCGGGCGGCGCGTCGAGCAGTGCCAGCACCGTCTTGGCGGCCTGGCGGCGGCGCTCCAGGGCCTCGGGGTCCAGCGGCAGCGGCCAGGCGTGGTCGGTGTCGCCCTGAAGGGCCGGGTTCCGCTCGTCGGCGGCCGGCTCTCGCGTCCAGTGCTCGATCTCGCCGTGGCCCGCCTCGCAGTGCGCGCGCAGCCGCAGCAGGAAGTCCGACGGGCCGCGCCGCTTCTTCTGCGTCGGCCCCCACCAGTGCCCTGAGGCGAGCAGCAGCGAGCGCGGGCGGGTGAAGGTCACATATCCCAGGCGCAGTTCCTCGGTGGTGTTGTGCTCCTTCATCGCCGACTTGAACTCGTCGAGCCCGCGCTTGGTCCACTCGCCGACATCGGGCAGCGTGGCCGAGTCACCGCGCAGCGCGTGCGGCAGCACCCTGCCGTGCCACGGCCACAGTTCGCGCACCTTGGTGCTGGGGAAGGCGTCGCGCACCAGGCCCGGCACCGCCACCACGTCCCACTCCAGACCCTTGGACTTGTGCGCGGTCAGCACCTTGACCGTGTTCTCACCGCCGGGCAGCGAACCGTCCAGCCCCTTCTCGTGCTGCTCCGCGGTGCGCAGGAAGGCGAGGAAGGCCAGCAAGGTGGCCTCGCCGTCCAGCGAGGCGAAGTTGGCGGCGACGTCCAGGAACGACCGCAGCGTCTCCCGGCGGCGGGCGGCCAACGCGTGCGGGGACGCCGACAGTTCGACCTCCAGGCCGGTCACCGCCAGCACCCGGTGCAGCACGTCCATCAGCGGGTCGGCCAGTGAGCGCCGCAGCTCGCGTATCTCGGCGGCGAGCCGGGCGAACCGCTCCCGGGCCTCCGGCGAGAACGGCATGCCGTCGTCCGGCTGCTGGGCGTCCAGGAAGGTCTCCAGGGCGTCGGCGAGCGAGACCACCTCGGCCGGGTCGACGCCCTCGACGGCCTGCGCCAGCCGGTCCTGGCCGCCCTCACCCGGCCCGTACCGTACGAGCAGCCGGGCACGGCGGCCGAGCAGGGCCAGGTCGCGCGGGCCGATCCGCCAGCGCGGGCCGGTCAGCAGCCGGACCAGGGCGGAGTTGGCCGTCGGGTCGTGCAGCACCTGACAGGTGGCGACGAGGTCCGCCACCTCCGGCAGGTGCAGCAGGCCGGACAGGCCGACGACCTCCACGGGTACCTCCCGGGCCACCAGCGCGGCGTGGATGTCGGCGAACTGGCCAGTGGTGCGGCACAGCACCGCGATCTCGCCGGGCGGGGTGCCGGTGGCCACCAGGTGGCGGATCGAGTCGGCGAGCCAGTCGATCTCCTCGCTCCGCGTGTTCAGCAGGGCGCAGCGCACGACACCGTCGCGCTCCGCGCCGGGTGCGGGCCGCAGCGCCGCCACGCCCGCGTGCCGCTCCCGCAGCGGCGCGGCCAGCTCGTTGGCGAAGTCCAGCAGCCGACCGCCGCTGCGCCGGTTCTCGCTCAGCGAGTAGCGGCGTGCCGGGGTGCCGTCGGCGGCCGGGAAGTGCTGGGGGAAGTCGTCCAGGTTGGCCACCGAGGCGCCGCGCCAGCCGTAGATCGCCTGGCAGGGGTCGCCGACCGCGGTGACCGGATGGCCCGTGCCGCCGCCGAACAGCCCGGCGAGCAACAGGCGTTGGGCCACCGACGTGTCCTGGTACTCGTCGAGCAGCACCACGGCGAACTCGCCGCGC
Organism: Streptomyces sp. PLK1-5; assembly: GCA_037034305.1. Taxonomy (GTDB): domain Bacteria; phylum Actinomycetota; class Actinomycetes; order Streptomycetales; family Streptomycetaceae; genus Streptantibioticus_A. The sequence continues at coordinate 277,742 of JBAGJY010000001.1, read as the reverse complement.
AGCAGCGCGCCGACCTCGGGGTGGGTACGGGCGAGCGTGGCGGACAGGGCGATCTGGTCGCCGAAGTCGATCAGCCCGCGCTGCCTCTTCTGCTCCCGGTACGCCAGCACCAGGCTCGCGAGGTCGGCGCGGGCGCGGGCGGCGGGCGCCACCTCACGCACCCAGGCGAAGCCGCGGCGGCCCGGATCGAGTGGGCCGAGCCGCTCGGTGAGCTCGGTGTCATGGCCGTGCAGCCGTGGCACCGGCACCAGGTGTTCGGACAGTTCGCCGTCGAGCGCCAGCAGATCGGCGGTGAGCGCGGGCAGCCCCCTGGTGAGCGCCGGGTAGGGGCCGGGGGCGGCCTGGAGCACCCGGGCGGCCAGCTGGTAGCGGGTGGCGTCGGCCAGCAGCCGGGTGTCGGGCTCCAGGCCCATGCGTAGCCCGTGGTCCTTCAGCAGTTGTCCGGCGAAGGCGTGGTAGGTGGAGATGCGCGGCTCTCCGGGCGCCTCGTCCGGGTTCGCCGGATCCGGGTCGGTGACGCCCGCCTGTACCAGGGCCCTGCGCACCCGCTCGGACAGCTCGCCCGCCGCCTTGTTGGTGAACGTGAGCCCCAGCACCTGCTCGGGGGCGACCTGCCCGGTGCCGACCAGCCAGACCACCCGGGCCGCCATCACGGTGGTCTTCCCGGAACCGGCCCCGGCCACGATGACGTTCGGGGCGAGGGGTGCGGTGACGCACGCCATCTGCTCCGTGGTGAACGGGATGCCGAGGAGCTCCTTGAGCTGCTCGGGGTCGGTGATACGGCAGGACACCCCAGTGAGGCTAGCGGGCCCCACTGACAACCGGGGCCGCCGCGCTACTCCACCACCTGCCGCCCCTCGGGCCGGGCGCTGCACGCCCGGCGGAAGGCGCAGCGCTCGCAGTGCTGGCCGGGGCTGGGGGTGAAACGCTCGTCCAGTACCCGGCCCGCGGCGGTCACCAGGAGGTCGGCGGCCCAGTCGCCGTCCAGCCGCTCCTGGGACTGCACCTTCGGCAGGGCGTCACCGCCCTCCTTGCCTACCGCGCCCTGGCGCAGGTGCACCAGTTCCGCGCCGCCCGGCGAGGTGCCGTGGTCGCCCAACGCGCCCTCGCGGACGGCGAGTTGGTAGACGGCGAGCTGCGGGTGCCGGGCCACCTCGGCGGCGGTCGGCGGCGCCCCCTTGCCGGTCTTGAAGTCGACCACATAGAGGTGGCCTTCGGCGTCCCGCTCGACGCGGTCCATGCTGCCGCGGATGCGCACCGCGTACGGGCCCGCCTCAAGGGTGACGTCGAAGCCGTGCTCTGAGGCGACCAGCTCCCGGCCGCGCTCCATGACATGCCAGCGCAGGAAGCGGTCCAGCGCGGCCCGCGCCTGTTCACGCTCCTGCCTCGACTTCCAGGGGGCGTCGAAGGCGAGCGCGTCCCAGACCGAGTCCAGCCGCGCCATCAGCACGTCGAGCGCGGCCGGGGTGCGGCCGGTGGCGACCTCGTCGGCGAGCACATGGACGACGTTGCCGAAGCCCTGGGCCGCGGTCGACGGGTCGTCGGCGCGTACCTCCCGGCCCAGGAACCACTGCAGCGCACAGGTGTTGACGAGCTGGTCCAGCGCGCTGCCGGACAGCGCCAGCGGCCGGTGCGGGTCGCGCGGCGGGACGGCGGCCCGGGTCGGCTCGTGAAGCCCCCACCAGCGGTCCGGATGCGCGGCCGGTACCAGGGGGTACCCCTCGTCGTCGCGCAGCGCCGCCAGCCGGGCCAGCCGGGTGGCTGCCGCGGCGCGCAGCGCGGGTGAGGCGTCGGGGTCGACGGTGGTGGCGCGCAGTTCGGCGACGAGCGCGGCGACGGACAGCGGGCGGCGCGGCCGGTGCGTGACGTTGAGCGGCTCGACGCCCAGTTCGGTCAGGAAGCGGGACGGCTGGTCGCCGTCGTCGGCCGGAGCCCTGACGGCGGTGACGACGAGCCGCTCGCTGGCACGGGTGCAGGCCACGTAGAACAGCCGCCGCTCCTCGGCGAGCAGCGCGCCCGCCGGAAGCGGTTCGGCGAGTCCGTCGCGGCCGATCCGGTCGGCCTCCAGCAGCGAGCCACGGCGGCGCACGTCGGGCCACAGGCCCTCCTGTACGCCCGCCACGACCACCAGCCGCCACTGAAGTCCCTTGCTGCGGTGGGCGGTCATCAAACTGACCGCCTCCGGGCGCACGGTCCTGCGGGACAGCACGTCCGCCGCGATGTCCTGGGCGTCCAGTTCCTCCAGGAAGTTCAGCGCGCCCCGACCGCCGGTGCGCTGCTCGGCGCGGGCGGCGGTCTCGAACAGCGCGCAGACCGCGTCGAGGTCCCGGTCGGCGTTGCGGGCCGCCGCGCCGCCGCGCAGCGCGGCGCGCTCCAGCCGCTCCGGCCACGGGGTGCCGGACCACAGCCGCCACAGCGCCGCTTCGGCGGTGCCGCCCTGGACGAGGATCTCCCGCGCCTCGCGCAGCAGCCCGCCCAGCAGCCGGGCGCGCCGGGCGTACCCGGGATCATGGGCCGCCAGCAGCTCCGGCCGCGCCAGCGCCTCCGCGATCAGCACGTCGGACGGTCGCGGCACGGCCCGCCCCGCGGCCCGTTCCTCCTCCCGCAACGCCCGCCCGAGCCGCCGCAGTTCGGCCGCGTCCATACCGCTGAGCGGGGAGGTGAGGAGGGTGATGGCGTCCTCGACGGGGATCCAGTCGGCTTCCGCCGGGGTTTCCGGCGTGCCCGGGGCCGTCTCGGGCGCCGCCGTATCAGCGGCGGCGTCGGCCGGAGCGGGGGACGCCTCGTCCGCCGCCGCTTCGGTGCCGGGCGGCGCCTGTTCAGGTACCCGTGCCTCGGCGCCCGGCGTCGCGGGCGGGTCCGCCGCGCGTGCTGCGGGCACCAGCGGTTCTTCGCCGCCCGCCGCGGCCTGCGCCGCCACCCGTAGCGCCAGCAGCAGGGGGGCTACGGCTGGTTCCCGGCGCAGGGGGAGGTCGTCGCCGGTGATCTCCACGGGGACGCCCGCGGTGGTCAGGGCGCGGCGCAGGCCGGGGAGGGAGCGGGCGCCCGCGCGGACCAGGACGGCCATCTCACGCCACGGCACACCGTCCTCCAGGTGCGCGCGGCGCAGGATGTCGGCGATGTTGTCGGTCTCGGCGCCCGGCGTCGGGTACGTGATGACCGCGACGCTTCCGCCGTCGCGTACCGCCGCCAGCTCGCGGTGCGCCCGTACCGCCTCGGCCGGGAGGCGGGTGAGCGGCATCCGGCGGGTGATCAGCCGGGTCGCCGCGAGCAGATCGGCGCCCGCGCGGCGGGAGGCGCCGAGCACCTCGACCCGGGCCGGACGGCCGTCCGCGCGACGGAAGTCGGTCGGGAAATCGAGGATGCCGTTCACGTCCGCGCCGCGGAACGCGTAGATGGACTGGTCCGGGTCGCCGAACGCCACCAGGGTCCGGCCGCCGCCCGCGAGCGCGCGCAGCAGCCGCAACTGCGCCCGGTCGGTGTCCTGGTACTCGTCGACGAACACCGCGTCGTACCGCCCGGCAGTCGGCCCCAGGCGCTCCGCGAGCAGCGCCGCGCGGTGCACCAACTCCGCGTAGTCGACGGCGCCCTGGGCGTCCAGCACGTCGAGGTACTCGGCGAGGAACCCGGCCGCCGCCGTCCAGTCCGGCCGTCCGGCCTTACCCGCGAAGGCGGCCAGCTCACCGGGTCCGAGGCCCAGTTCGCGGCTGCGCGCCAGCACCGCCCGGACCTCGTCGGCGAAGCCACGGGTGGTCAGGCAGGCGCGCAGCTCGTCGGGCCAGCGCACCGAGGTGAGGCCCGCCCGCTCCAGCTCGGCCTGACCCGCCAGCAGGTCCCGTACCACCAGGTCCTGCTCGGGGCCGGACAGCAGGCGCAGCGGATACGCGAACAGTTCGGGGTCCTGGTGGGCGCGGACGAAGCCGTAGGCGAACGAGTGGAAGGTGGTGGCGCGCGGCGCGCCCGCGCCGCCGAGCCGGGCCGCGATACGGTCACGCAACTCCACCGCGGCCCTGCGGCTGAAGGTCAGCACCAGGATCCGCTCGGGGTCGGTGCCCTGGCGCACCCGCCGCGCCACCGCCTCCACCAGCGTCGTCGTCTTGCCGGTGCCGGGGCCGGCGAGCACCAGGAGCGGTCCGTCCGCGTGGTCAACCACCGCGCGCTGTCCGGCGTCCAGAACAGGGAGCACGGACGGTTCCGGACGGGTGCGGACCAGCCGGTAGTCGCCGACGGCCGAGGTGCGGGTCGGCCGGTCGGCGGTGGAGCGAGTGGACGAGGAGGTCACGTGGATCGGCGGTTCCGGTTCCGTGCGGGGTGGTACTGGGTGCGCTGGCGCGGTTCGCGGGCAGCCCACGACGCTACGCGACGCGCCTCGGACGGTTCATCGCGGCTCTGTGCTCCACCCTCCTCCCACGACCACTCCGGTGTCCCGGGAACCCCTCGACGATCTTCCGCCTCACCCGTTCGGGGGCAGCGCCGCGAGTCGGGCCGGAGTGCTACTCCGTACGGGCGGCTGCGGGCATGGCGGCTGCCCGGATGGCGGAAGCTGGATGGTGTGAGCAGCCGGTCGTCAGCCGCCCCCGCCCGTGCCGCGCGCCGGGTCCTCCGCCGCGCGGCCGTCCCAGCGGGCCCGCGCCATGTCCAGCCGGGGTATGGAGCCGTCGGTGGCGCGCCCTGCGGGGCGCAGCGGGGTGCCCTCCTCGCGGTAGCGGGCGAGCGCGCGCAGTTCGTGTCCCCGCAGCAGCGCACCGTCCGACCGCACCACGCGCCACCAGGGCGCCGCGCCGCCGTACAGCGCCATCACCCGGCCCACCTGCCGGGGTCCCCCCTCCTCCAGCCACTCCGCGACGTCGCCGTAGGTCATCACCCTGCCGGGCGGAATCAGTTCGGCGACGCCGAGCACTCGCTCCGCGTATTCGGGGAGCTCAGCGGGCTCCTCCAGGAACCGGTTCTCGCTCACGTCCCCCATCCTGCCGCACCCCACCGACAGCCCGGGCGGTTGTCCACAGGCCGGGCGGTGCGGTGCGCGGGCGCATACCATCCGGTGTGCACGCCCTCGAAATGCCCCCTCATGCCCCCATACGAGGTCCGGCCATGCCACCATCTTCCGGGCGGTGACTGGTGATACGAGATCAAGAACCAACGGCCGGAGAGCTGGGCGACAAGGCGCAGGACGCACTCCGCGCCTCCTCAGGGCTGCCCGCGACCATGGCGACGGGTAGCCCCCAGGGACAGGACGGCCCCGAGCGGCCCGGCCGGGACGGCGCCGCCGCGCCCACCCCGCCGGACCACACCGGCCCGCCCCCGCCCCCCGACCGAGCGGACGACGTGGACCAGGCCGATCATCCCCCGCACCCCGAACCCCCCAGCTCCGTCGGCGAGGCCGCGCGGGCCGCCACCGGCGCGCCGCGGCACCCGGCGGGACCGGCGCACCCGCCGTGCGGAGCGCACGCGGTGAGCGGGTCGCCCGCCGTGGAGCACGTCGACCAGCTCGCGGGCGACGAGCCGCTGCTGGCCGCCCGGGTACACCGCCCGGTGGACCTGCTCAGGTTCCTGATGGGCATCCTCGGAGTCGGCGTCGTGCTGGCGATCGCGGGGTTCGCGCACGGCACCACTGCCGGTGTGGCCAACGACATCGCGAACGGCGCCCGCCACGCGCCGTCCATCCTCACCAGCATCGCCGGGTTCACCGCCAGCGTCGCGGTGCTGATCGTGCCGGTCGCGTTCGCCGTGGAGCGGCTGATCAAGCGGGACGGTCTGCGGGTCGCCGACGGTGTGCTGGCGGCCGTGCTCGCCCATGGTGTGTCGCTCGCCGGTGACCTGTGGGTGACGAACTCGGCGCCCTCGGCGATCCGTGACGCGCTCACCAGGACCGCGCCGAGCGGCGGCATCACCGACCCGGTGCACGGCTACCTGGCGCCGGTCATCGCCTACATGACGGCGGTGGGCATGGCCCGCAGGCCGCGCTGGCGGGTGGCGCTGTGGTTCGTACTGCTGCTGGACTCCTTCGCGGTGCTGGTCGGCGGCTACACCACGCCGTTCTCGATCATCACCACGGTGCTGATCGGCTGGACCGTCGCCTACGGCACCGTCTACGCGGTCGGCTCGCCCAACGTCCGGCCCACCGGGCGCACCCTGCTGGCCGGTCTGCAGCGGCTGGGCTTCAGCCCGGTCACCGCGCAGCGGCTGGACGACGGCGGCCCGGAGGCCGCGGACTCCGAGCGCGGTCGCCGCTACCTGGTCACCCTGGAGGACGGCCCGCCGCTGGACATCACCGTGGTCGACCGCGAGCAGCAGGCGCACGGTTTCTTCTACCGGGTGTGGCGGCGGCTGCAACTGCGCGGGGTCAACGAGGAGCGGCACAGCCTCCAGTCGCTTCGGCAGGCGCTTGAACAGGAGGCGCTGCTGGCCTACGCCGCGATCTCCGCCGGGGCGCACGCGCCCAAGCTCATCGCCACCTCGGAGCTGGGACCGGACGCGGTGATGCTGGTCTACGAGCACATCGAGGGCCGCTCCCTGGACACCCTCAGCGACGAGGAGATCACCGACGCGGTGCAGGACGCCGCGTGGAGGCAGGTCAAGGCGCTGCAGTCACGTCGCATCTCGCACCGCCGGCTGGTCGGTGAGTCACTGCTGGTGGATCGTTCCGGCGCCCTCTACATGACCGACCTGCGCAGCGGCGAGATCGCCGCGGGCGACATCGTGCTGCGAATGGACATCGCCCAGTTGCTGACCACCTTCGCGCTGCGCGTCGGCCCGGAGCGGGCCGTCGCCTCCGCGGTGCGGGTGCTCGGCCCGGACGCGGTGGCGGACAGCCTCCCGATGCTGCAGCCGATCGCGCTCAGCCGCTCCACCCGCGCCACCTTGCGACAGCTCGCCAAGGAGCGGGCGGAGCGCGAGCGCGCCGCCGTCATCGAGGCCACCCGCATCAAGAAGACCGGGGAGCCCGCCCAGCTCTCCGCGGACCGCAAGGTCGCCAAGGCGCAGCGGAAGGCCGAGAAGGAGGCCGAGAAGCGCGCCATGGAGGAGGCGCTGGAGGCGGCCCGCGAGGACGACCTGCTGGCGCAGATACGGCAGCAGGTGCTGCAGATCCGGCCGCAGGCGCCCGTGCAACCGGCCCGCCTGGAGCGCTTCAGGGCCCGCACCCTGGTCAGCTACATCGCCGGGGCGATCGCCGGGTACTTCCTGCTGTCCCAGTTCACCCAGCTCAAATGGGGCGACCTGATCAGCCACGCCAACTGGGCCTGGGTGCTGGCGGTGTTGGCGCTGTCCGCGCTGACGTACATCCCGGCGGCGATGAGCCTGCTGGGTTTCGTCCCGGAGAAGGTGCCGTTCGGCCGTACCGTGCTGGCGCAGGTGGCGGGGAACTTCGTCAAGCTGGTAGCGCCCGCGGCGGTCGGCGGTATGACGCTCAACACCCGCTTCCTGCAACGCAACGGCGTCCGCCCCGGCCTGGCGGTGGCCAGCGTCGGGGCGTCCCAACTGGCCTCGCTGGGCGGCCACATCATGCTGCTGGCGACCTTCGGCTACCTCACCGGCACCCAGCACACGCCGTCCCTGTCGCCGTCCCGCACGGTGATCGCCGGGCTGCTGACCGCGGCCGTGCTGGTGCTGGTCGTCACGGCGGTGCCGCAGTTGCGCAAGTTCGTCTCCACCCGGATCCGGTCGCTGTTCGCCGGGGTCGTGCCGCGCATGCTGGACATGCTGCAACGGCCGAAGAAGCTGGCCACCGGCGCGGCCGGGGTGGTCATGCTGACCCTGGTGAACGTGGCCTGTCTGGACGCCTCGATCCGCACCTTCGGCTTCAGTTCGATGAGCTTCGCCAGCGTCGCGGTGGTCTTCCTGGTGGCCAACGCCGCCGGGTCGGCGGTCCCGTCACCGGGCGGCGTGGGGCCCATCGAGGCGGCGCTCTCCGGTGCCCTGACGTTCGCCGGGATGCCCTACGACCGGGCGATCTCGGCGGTGCTGCTGTTCCGTCTGGCGACGTTCTGGCTGCCGGTGCTGCCCGGTTGGATCTCCTTCACCCACCTCACCCGCAAGGGCGCCCTATAGAGCTTCCTATGACAGGCATGGCATCTGCCCGTCCCATCAGCCGAACGTTGTTGCAGATGCGAGTGCGGCGGCTCTAACGTGCCGCATATGCGGCCCGACATCATCGGCCGGGCGGCCCGACGGGGCCGCACCATCGACCGCACCTGACGTGCAGCCCGGAGCCTCGCCATGCCTCAGACCCCCGCCCGCCGTGTCGCCCTGCCGGCCGTCGCCGCCGCGCTGCTGCTACCGCTGACCGCCTGCGGCGGTGGCAGGACCAGCGCCGCCAGCTCCCCCAGCGGCAGCGGCGGCGCGAAGACCACCTTGACCGTGCTCGCCGCCGCGTCGCTCACCGACGTGTTCAAGGCCGAGGGCGCCGCGTACGAGAAGTCGCACCCCGGCACCAAGGTCAGCTTTTCCTTCGCCGGGTCCCAGGACCTCGCCGCGCAGGTCAGCCAGGGCGCCCCGGCCGACGCGCTGGTCACCGCCGACACCAAGACCATGGACGGCCTGAAGAAGGACACCGGCACCCCGGTGGTCATCGCCAGGAACCGGCTCACCATCGCCACCGCGCCCGGCAACCCGAAGAAGATCCACGGCTTGAGCGACCTGTCGAACCCGGGTCTGAAGGTGGTGCTCGCCGCCAAGCAGGTGCCGGTTGGCAACTACGGTGACAAGGTGCTGGCCGCCCAGCACGTCAACGTCAAGCCGGTGTCCGAGGAGGCCAATGTGCGCGCCGTGCTGAGCAAGGTGGAGCTCGGCGAGGCCGACGCGGGCATCGTCTACGTCACCGACGCGGAGGCCGCCAAGGGCAAGGTCGGCACCGTCACCGTCCCCGACGCGCAGAACGCGATCGCCTCCTACCCGGCCGCCACGCTCAACGGCTCCCGGCACGCCGCCGCCGCGGCGGACTTCGTCAGGTGGCTGAGCTCCCCGCAGGCGCAGTCGATCCTGCGCTCCGCGGGCTTCCAGCAGCCGTGACCAGCGACCGGCCAGCGCGGCGCTCCTGGCGCAGGACTCCACTCGCCCTCGCCCTCCCCGCGGTGGCGGCGGTCGTCTTCCTGGCGCTCCCGCTGGCCGGTGTCCTCGTCCGTACCCCGTGGTCCGACCTGGGTTCCCGGCTGACGGCTCCTGACGTCACCCAGGCGCTGGGCCTGTCCCTCACCGTCTCCTTCTGGGCGCTGGCGCTCGCCCTGCTGGTGGGCGTACCACTGGCCTGGGTGCTGGCCCGGGTGGAGTTCCCGGGCAAGACCCTGGTGCGCGCCCTGGTGATGCTGCCCATGGTGCTGCCGCCGACCGTGGGCGGTGTCGCGCTCCTGCTCGGTTTCGGCCGAAGGGGCCTGCTGGGTCCGGCACTTGAGAGCATGTTCGGGATCACGCTGCCGTTCTCCACCCCGGGCGCGGTGGTGGCGGCGGCGTTCGTCGCGATGCCGTTCCTGGTCATCAGCCTGGAGGGCACCCTGGTCGCCCTCCACCCGCGCTACGAGGAGACCGCAGCGTCCCTCGGGGCGGCCCCGCTGCGCGCCTTCTTCACCGTGACGCTGCCCATGACTGCGCCGGGCCTGATCGCCGCCGCCGCTTTGTGCTGGGCACGCGCACTGGGCGAGTTCGGGGCGACGATCACGTTCGCCGGAAACCTCCCGGGAGTCACCCAGACTCTGCCGCTCCAGGTCTATCTGCTGCTGCAGGACGACCCGGAGGGTGCGACGGCGGTGTCGCTGCTGCTGCTCGCGGTGGCGATGGTGGTGCTGATCGCGCTACGGGGCAACTGGACCGGGCCGAAACCCACCACTGTGACGAGCGCGGAGCCGCGGGCGAGTCAGGACGCCGGGCCGGACGGCGGCGCACCGCGGCCCCACGCCAGCCCCCGCCCCCTGCCGCGCCGGGACGAGGCGTGGCCGCTGACCGCCGAGGTGACCGGCTTGACCGAGCTGACGCTCACGGCGGGACCCGGCACCACGATCGCCGTCGTCGGCCCCAACGGCGCCGGCAAGACGACCCTGCTGCGGGCCCTGCTCGGACTGACGCCACTGGCCACCGCGCACACTCTGGCGCTGGGCGGCGAGGACGTCGCCGCCCAGGCTCCCCACAGGCGCCATGTGGCCTGGGTACCGCAGGACGGCGCCCTCTTCCCGCACCTGACCGCCCTGGGCAACACGGCGTACGGCCTGCGGGCCCAGGGCGTCCCCCGGCGGGCCGCCCGCGCCGAGGCGCAGTCATGGCTGGACCGGCTGGCGGTGGGCGACCTGGCGTCCCGCAGGCCGGGGCGGCTGAGCGGCGGCCAGGCCCAACGCGTGGCGCTGGCCCGGGCGTTGGCCGCCCGGCCCCGGCTGCTGCTGCTCGACGAGCCGTTGGCGGCGCTGGACCAGTCGACCCGCGCCCATGTGCGGCACACACTGCGCGAGCACCTGGCGGGCTTCCCCGGTGTGTGCCTGATCGTCACGCACGATCCGGTCGAGGCGGTATCGCTCGCTGATCAGGTGCTCGTGCTGGAGGACGGGCGCCCGGTGCAGTACGCCCCGCCGACCGAGGTGTCCCGGCACCCGCGCTCCGCGTGGGTGGCCCGGATGCTCGGCCGCAACGCCTGGTCGGGAAGGATCCGGGAGTCGGCGCTCGAACTGCCCGGCGGTGCCCGGCTGATGGCGGCGGAGCCGCTGCCGGACGGCGCCGCCGACGGCGCGGGCGCGCTGGCCGTGGCCGGGCCGGAGGCGGTCGCCCTGCACCGCGAGCGCCCGACGGGCAGCCCGCGCAACGTCTGGTGCGGCCGGGTAAGGGAGTTGACGGCGCTCGGTGCGCGCATCCGCGTCCTGGTCACCTCGGACGGGCTGGACGCGATCGCCGAGATCACCACCGCCGCGGCGGCCGAACTCGCCCTGACGGAGGGCGAGGAGGTCTGGGTCAGCGTCAAGGCCACCGAGATCACGCTGGTAGCGCTGTAGGTCGCGGCAGCACTTGGTGCCGTGCGGACCGCCAAACCTCCGAAGCCTGACCGACCTCTGTCAAATTTTGGTCAAATTGACGCCACCCACTCCCCCATCACACGCCTCCCGTGATCGGGTCTGCCTCGCATGGCGACACCACCCCGCGTGGTGGCAGCAGCGGCGAAGCGTCCGCCCTTCAGGGGAGGTTTAGTTGAGAGCACCAACCCGCACACACCGCAGCAGACGATGGCTCACCATCTACGCCCTGGTCACCAGCGCGGCACTCGTCGCCGTACCAGCGGCAGCCGCCTCCGGGCAGGGCGCGGCGCCCGGCCCGTACGGAAACCCCTACCGCGCCCACAGCGTCAAACCGCTCGACGACGGGGGCGACAAGGGCGGGGAGGCCGACGAGATCGCCGAGGGCGCCGCCCAGTACGCGGAGGCCCGCACCTCCCCCGGCACCCTCGCCCCCGGCGCGTACAACGCCGCCTGGAATGCCCTGAACAGGTTGCCGTCAACCGGCGGCAGCTGGCGGCATGTCACCGGGCTGACCTACAACTCGGACGACCCCCGCTACCGCGACGTCGACTCCAACTCCAGCGGCGGTTCCGGGAATGTCACCGGCCGCACCGCGGCGCTGGCCGCCGACAACGACGGCTACGTCTACGCGGGCAGCGCGGGCGGCGGCGTATGGCGGTCGCGCAGCGGAGGCGGCCACTGGCAGCCGCTCAGCGACGCGCTGCCGTCCCAGTCCACCGGCGCGCTCGCCCTCGACCACGGGCACCTGTGGCTGGGCACCGGCGAGGCGACCACCAACTCCGACGCGTTCTTGGGCAGCGGCGTCTATGTGCTGCGCGACCCGAGGCACGGTACGTTCAGCGCCCGGGACCGGGTCGGCGGCGCCGAGTTGGACAGCACCACCGTGCACGAACTCCGGTTCGGCGGCGGAAGGGTGTGGGCGGCCACCAGCCGCGGGGTGTGGTCGCACTCCTCGACCGACCTGCGCGGGCCGTGGAAGCTGGAGTTCGCGCCCAACCCCTCCTACCTGCCCGGTGGTTCGAAGGCCGGCGACCCGGACGCCCCGTACAAGAACATCGCCGGTGACATCGCGATCGACCCCAAGGATCCGTCCAGGGTCCTGCTGGCGATCGGCTGGCGCAGCGGCGACGGTTACAACGGCTTCTACGCCAAGGACGCCAGCGGCTCCTGGCAGCGGGTCAACGCGCTCGGCGACCTGCCCACCACCAGTGACCAGGTGGGTGCGGTCACGTTCGCCAGGGCCGCCGACGGATCGCGCTACTACGCCATCGACGAGTCCCCGGCGCAGTTGAGCGGTGGCGACCCGAACAGCTCACTGGCGGGGATCTTCGTCTCGCCGTCCGGGTCCCCGTTCGGGCCGTGGACCAAGATGACCGACTACAAGGCGCTCAGCTCCGACGGGTCCGCGCTGACCACGGCCAAGGATATGGTCGGCATCCAGTCCTGGTACAACCAGTTCCTCCAGGTCGACCCCAACGACCCGAACCATGTCTACGCCGGTCTTGAGGAGGTCTTCGAGTCCAAGGACGGCGGCGCCAAGTGGTCGGCGGTCGGACCGTACTGGAACTTCAACTTCCCCTGCTGGAGCGTCGATCCGAGCAAGCAGACCGGTGACTGCCACCAGACCACCCACTCCGACCAGCACGCGGTGGCGGTCGGCAGCTACCACGGCCAGACCTACCTCTACGCGGGCAACGACGGCGGCGTCTACCGGCGTCCGCTGAACGGCAGCCAGGACGCCTCCGGACACGCCACGGACTGGACCTCGCTCAACGACGGCACCATCGACACCCTCCAGTACTACTCGGTGGGCGTGGGTGCGGACCATGACTTCGGCGGGGTCTCGGTCACCGGCGGCCTGCAGGACAACGGGCAGTCGGAGCTGCGCGGCAAGGACACCGTGATGGGCTCCAACTTCGGCGGAGACGGCGGCGCCACGCTCACCGATCCGGCCAACGGGTGCGACATCGCCCAGGAGTACGTGTACCTGGCGGTCAACGTCACCCAGAACTGCGCGGTGAACAACGGCGCCTGGCAGACCGACCCGTCCAAGGCCACCTCGTACGCGGTGGCGCCACCGGACAACGCCACCAGCGAGGCCCGGTTCATCGCGCCGCTCACCGCGGATGTGCAGGACGGCAACACCTGGATCGCGGGCGGCCGTCACATCTGGGTGCAGACCCACGGCTACGCGATCCGCGACCCCAAGGAGTGGACCAGCGCCTTCGACCTGGGCAAGGGCCACGTCGCGACGGCCGTCGCGGCCGAGGGCGGCAAGGTGTACGCGGCCTGGTGCGGCCCCTGCGACAGCGTGGGCTTCACCCGTGGCATCGCGGTCGGCAACGCGGACGGCACCGGCTGGCACCAGCTGAGCCTGCCGACGACCGGCGCACAGGGCACCGTGCCCAACCGCTACCTCGCGGGCCTCGCCCTTGACCTGCGCGACGCCAACCACATCTACCTCGCGGTCAACGGCTTCTCGCGGCAGTGGACTTCCGGCCCGGGGGCGGGCTACGGCCACCTCTTCGAGTCCAGGGACGGCGGCTACACCTGGTCGGACATCTCGGCCAACCTGCCGGACGTACCCGCCAACTCGGTGCTGGCCCTGCCGAACGGCGCTCTGGCGGCCGCCACCGACCTCGGGGTGCTGTACCGGGCACCGCACGCCACCGGCTGGAAGCGGGTCGGACGGCTTCCGGCGGTCGCCGTGCTCCAGGTCAAACTCGGCCCGGACGGACGGCTGTACGCGGCCACGCACGGGCGCGGCATCTGGTCGATCAACCTGCGGAACTGCCGATAGTGACAACGGGTCGGCGGGAAGCGTGAATTCCGCTGCCCGCCGACCATGACATTTGTCCTGCCGGATTGTGGAGCGGTGACACTGCCGACGGCACCCGCCTCTTCGCGAAGCTGTGACCACGAAATCGAGCTGGTACGGCGACGCGAAGGCGGCGGAGATGACCGAGAACTACTCCCCTGGCAAGGAAGCGCTCAACAACTTCAAGCCGCTGATCCTTGACCTCGGCCTGCCGTTGGGCTCCTACTACCTGCTGCACGACGCCTTCGGCGTCGGCCTGCTGCTCTCGCTCGCCCTGAGCAGCGTTCCCCCGGCGGTGCGCACGCTCTACGGCTGGGTGCGGGACCGCTCGCTCAACGGCCTGGCCGGGCTGATGCTGGTGATGAACACAGTGGGCATCGCCCTGACCTTCGTCAGCGGCAACCCCCGGATCATGATCGCGAAGGACTCCGGCACCAGCAGCGTCTTCGCGATGGTCCTCATCGCCTCGGCGCTGTCGGGCAGGCCGTTGATGTCGGCCGGTCTGCGGCCCTGGCTGGTCAAGGGCAAAGCCGCCCGGGCCACCGCCCTGGACCGGCTCACCGCCACCTCGGCCCGGTTCCGGCGGCTGGACCGGAAGTTCACCCTCATATGGGGCGCGGTGCTGTTCATGGAGTGCGTGGCGCGGGTGATCGGGGCGTTCACCCTGCCCGTGTCGACCATGGTCTGGCTGTCGAACGTGCTGCTGATCGCCGCCATCGTCCTGGCCAGCGTGATCGGCGGCGCCATCGCCGCCGACCCCATGGAGAAGATGATCGACGCCGAACTGGCGCCCGCCGTCACTCCGCAGCCCGCCTGATCCGCGCCGTCCCACCGTCCAGGTCTATCCCGCCCCGCCGCGGCGCCCCGACATGCTCGTCGTCACGCAGCACCAACTCCACGCGCCGCTGCTCCAGTTGCACCCGCTTTCCCGGATACATCAACGCGTGCAACTCCTCGGTGGCCACAGCCCCGAGCCCCCGCCCGCGACTCCCCCGCCGAGTAGCCCACCCAACCCCTTTCCGCCCCACCGCCAGCAGAAAGAACACCAGCACCAACCCGACCGGAACCAGCAACCCACCGAACATCCCCATACGCCCTCAACGCCCAGCACGGACAACCGGGTTCCACCCACCAGGAGCGCGCGAAGCGGACCGCACAAGTCCGCTGAGGTTCGCCCCGAAAGGAGCGCGGGAATCGACGCCCTGGGAGAGTCGCGCGACCCTGCGCCCCAAAGGGGCACGGGGCACTGCGCGACCAGCCACAACGGCGCCGCAGACGATCAACGGCCCATCGCGGCACCCCCGCGAACCGCATAGGCGCGCAGCCCAAGCGTGCCCCGGGGGCGCAGCCCCCCGGAAAGCATGGGGCCCCGGGGGCCGAGCCCCCGGGGCACGCTCGCCGTGCTAACGGACCGTACGTCAGTACACCGGCTTCTCGGGCTCGATCTGATTCACCCACCCGATCACGCCACCGCCGACATGTACCGCGTCCGAGAAGCCCGCGTTCTTCAGGACGGCCAGGACCTCCGCGGAGCGGACGCCCGTCTTGCAGTGCAGGACGATGCGCTTGTCCTGGGGGAGGTCCTGGAGGGCGCTGCCCATCAGGAACTCGTTCTTCGGGATCAGCCGGGCGCCGGGGATCGACACGATCTCGTATTCGTTGGGCTCACGGACATCGATGATGTCGATCTTCTCGCCCGCGTCGATCCACTCCTTGAGCTGCCGAGGAGTGATCGTGGACCCGGCGGCGGCCTCCTGTGCCTCCTCGGAGACCACACCGCAGAACGCCTCGTAGTCGATCAGCTCGGTGACCGTGGGGTTCTTGCCGCAGACCGCGCACTCGGGGTCCTTACGGACCTTGACCTCGCGGTACCGCATCTCCAGGGCGTCGTAGATCGTCAACCGTCCGACCAGCGGCTCGCCGACCCCGGTGAGCACCTTGATCGCCTCGGTCACCTGGATGGAGCCGATCGACGCGCACAGCACACCCAGCACGCCGCCCTCGGCGCAGCTGGGAACCATGCCGGGCGGCGGCGGCTCGGGGTACAGGCAGCGGTAGCACGGCCCGTACTCGCTCCAGAAGACCGACGCCTGGCCGTCGAAGCGGTAGATGGAGCCCCAGACGTACGGCTTGTTCAGCAGCACGCAGGCGTCGTTGACGAGGTACCGGGTCGCGAAGTTGTCCGTACCGTCGACGATCAGGTCGTACTGGGCGAAGATCTCCAGCACGTTGGAGGAGTCCAGCCGCTCCTGGTGGAGGACGACGTTCACATACGGGTTGATGCCCAGCACCGAGTCCCGCGCCGACTCGGCCTTGGAGCGCCCGATGTCGGACTGGCTGTGAATGATCTGGCGCTGCAGGTTCGACTCATCGACCTCGTCGAACTCGACGATGCCGAGCGTGCCCACGCCCGCCGCGGCGAGGTACATCAGCGCCGGGGAGCCAAGGCCGCCGGCGCCGACACACAGCACCTTCGCGTTCTTCAGCCGCTTCTGCCCGTCCATCCCCACATCGGGGATGATCAGGTGACGGGAGTACCTGCGGACCTCGTCAACGGTGAGCTCGGCAGCGGGCTCAACCAGGGGTGGCAGCGACACGGGGACTCCGTTGGTCGGTTTGTCGATAAGGGACGGCGCATCCCCGCGCGTACGGGGAGGGCGCCTTCCTGGTAACACTGCCACGTCCGTCGGCATTCCGAGACACCCGTTCCGATGTGCGAGACACTTCGCGCTCATATGCCGGGCAGGACCGGATACGCGGGTGAATGGCCCCGGCCTCACTGGCTGGGCGGTGACTGCTCACGCAGTATTTCCACCGCTTCGTCCCAGTAGCTGGGCGGCTCACCCCAGGGATCGGTGCCGCCCGCGCCGTCCTGGTCGGTGAAGTGCACCGTCGCCGCGCCCTGCCAGCGGGCGATCCGCATCGCCGTCTCAAGATGCGGTCGCGGCACGCTGTGCACCAGATGGCAGAACCGCTCCGGCGGGTGCTCCGCCGTCCAGGCCGGTGCCTGCGACCAGCGGTACCGCGTCCACGGACCGAGATAGGTCACCAGCTGGTCGGCCGCCTCGGCGTAACCGGGATACGGGTGGATGCCGTGTCCCAGCACCAGACGGCTGTCCGCGCCGTCCGCCATCGCGTGCAGCGTGGCCGCCACCCGGCGGCACTCCGGCAGCCAGTCGCGGTCGGTGGGCGCCCGGTCGAGGTAGAAGCCGGTGATCCCGTACCAGTCCATGAAGTGGTGCGCGTCGCCCACCAGTTGAGCGAAGGTCCGCCCGCCGTACGCGGTGTTGAGCCGCCCCAGCACCCGCACCCCGGCGTCCCGCAGCCGGGCCACCGCCTCCGCGTACCGGGCGTCGCGCCGCCGTCCCGGGCCGTCCACCTGGTCGACCACCACCCAGTGCAGCGGCGCCCCGGCCCGGGCCAGCTCGACCCACTCGACGGCGTCCATGGTGGCCCGCACCGGAACACCGAAGCCCGCCAGCGTGGCGCCCGACGTCAGATGCGGCATGCCGCCTCCATCCAGATGTCCGCCAGCGACTCGTCGAGCCCGATCCGCGGCCGCCAGCCCAGCCGGTCCCGCGCGGTGCGCACATCGGCCTGCTGCCAGCCCCCGCATCCGTCCGGGTACGGCGCGGAGCCCGCGCTCGGCACCACCGCCGCCTCGTCCAGCTCGTGCAGCGACCCGCCGAACCCGGCGGCCCGGGCCAGATGGGCGACGGCGTCCCGCAGCCGGACCGCGCGGCCGGTACCGATGTTGACCACGCCCTGCGCGGCGGACAGCGAGGCGGCGTGCACGGCACGTGCGATGTCCCGTACGTCCACGAAGTCCCGCTGCATGCCGAGGCCGCCGAGTTTCAGGTCGCCGTCGCCGTTCTGCATCGCCCGGCGCAGCGCCTCGGCCAGCCGCCCCAGCGGGGAGGCGGCCGGGGTGCCGGGGCCGACCGGTGAGAAGACCCGCAGCACGATGGCGTCCAGTCCGGAGCCGAGGACGAGTTCGGTGGCGGCCAGCTTGCTCACCCCGTACGGTCCGCCCGGCCGCGGCACCGCGTCCTCACCGGTCGAGGAGCCGGTGGGCGAGGGGCCATACTCCGAGGCGCAGCCGAGGTGCACCAGGCGGGCGTCGCAACTGCTGCGGCGCAGCGCCTCGCAGACCGTGGCGACGGCCACCGTGTTGTGCCGGGTCAGCTCGCGGGCGCCGCCCCGGGTGGCGCCCGCGCAGTTGACGACGACGCCGGGGTGCACCGCGTCGAGGAACCGGGCGAGCGCGCCGGGGCTGCCGGTGGACAGGTCGAAGCGCACGTCGGAGTCGTCGCGGCGGCCGAGCGCGGTGAGCTGGACGGCGGGGTCGGCGAGCAGGCGCTCGGCCACATGGCGGCCGAGGAACCCGTCGGCGCCAAGCAGTAGCACTCTCATCGGGCGCCGCCCAGGACGGCGAGGGACGGCAGTGCGCGGCGGCCGACGGCCCGCAGGGCCGCGAGCGCCTGGTCACCGACCGTTCGGCCACCGGGACAGCTCGTTCCGGCAGGCCGTGGATACAACGTCATTTCTCTTGCTCCTCAAGGGACTTGCGTAACGCGCGGATGGTTCACCGGACCACTGCCCGGTCGGCGAGGGCAGGGCGGAGGGGGGTGGTGGCGCGGTCGCCGCCGTGCGCGCTGGCGCGGCCGAGGGCGGACATCGCGTACCCGATCAGGGCGACCGCGGCGATGGCGCACGCCACGGTCTGGACGGATCCGGGCCCCGCGGCGGTGATCAGGGCGCGTGCGGGCGCGCCGCAGAACCGTAACGCCGGTACCCGGCCCAGCAGTTCGCCGCCGAGCAGGACCGCCTCAATGCCGCAGGCGCCGCCGGTGCCCGCCACCGCGGCCGTCGCGAAGCCGTGTGCGGTCAGCAGCCGGGCGGTGAACAGCAGCAGGCCCAGCGCCACAAAGCCGCCCAGCGCCACCGGGTCGGGCCGTACGCCGTGGCCCAGGGCGAGGCAGCCGGTGGCGAGCAACGCGGACAGCGCCAGGGTGAACAGGCCGAGCGTGCCCAGTAGCGGCGCCCGCGTCCTGGCGGCGAACTCGGCCAGACCATGGCTTTCGGCGAGCGCCGCCCGGGCCCGCAGCGCGAACCGGCGGGCGCACCAGGCCGCGGGCGGCAGCGCGAGGGCGCAGGCCGCGAGCCCCGCGCCGGTACCGGGATCGGCGGCGGCGTGGGCGGCCAGCAACCGCGGCCCGTAGAGCGCGAAGGCGAGCAGCCAGCAGGCGCACCGGGCGGCGCCGGGAGCGGGGGCGGACCGCAGCGGACCGTGTCGCAGCGCGGTACGGGCCGCCAGGAGGACGAGCGGCAGGGCGCCGCCCGCGATGACGGCGACCCGGGCCGGGAGGACGTGCGTGGCGGCGAGCGCGGCCGCGCAGACGGCCCCGGGCAACAGGTGCCAGGAGAGCTGCCCGGGTGTCAACTTCGGTGCGCCGCACTGCTGGTGCGGTACGTCGAGGGGAGTCTCCCGCGGTACGCGTGCGTACAGCTCCTCGGCGAGGGAGAAGACGTCCCGGTGCCGGTACTGGGCTGCGGTGCGGTCGGTGACGCCGTGCGCCTCGAGTCCGGCGGCGATCTCCAGCGGGTCGACCGCTGTCGCGCACAGCTCGAAGTGCTGTCGTATGAGCAGCAGCACCGGATCGGCCGGTCCGCGGCGGCGTGCCGACGGTTCGGCCGGTTCCGGCACGGTATGCGGGTCGGTCATGCCTCCTCCCCGGGCGCGCCGACGGCGGCCGGTTGGCGGCGCGGCTCACGCAGCGCCCAGGCCGGGGCGCGCTTGTCGCGCCGACGGACGCCGGGCGCGGGGCGCCAGCCGCCGGGCAGATGCGCCTCGGGGGGCAGCGCGAAGGGGGCGGACGCGGTGTGCGGGGCGGCGGGGCGGCGGTGGGCCACGAGGTCGAGGTAGATCCCGCGGAAGGCGGTGAGGTTCTGCTCGGCGGTGAACAGTTCCAGTGCGCGGGCGCGCGCGGCGGCACCGAGGCGCGCGCGGCGGCGCGGGTCGCGCAGCAGTTCCGTGCACGCCTCGGCGAGGGCGCTCGGGTTGCGCGGGGGGACGATCAGGCCGGTGCCGCCGATGACCTCGCGGACCGCGCCCACATCGGTGGATACGGTGGCCCGGGCGCAGAACATCGCCTCGACCAGGGTCGTGGGGAAGCCCTCGACGACGCTGGAGAGCACCACGACGCCACCGGCGGTGTACGCGTCGGCAAGCGTCGGCACGTAGGGCGAGCCGATCTCCTCGAAGGTGACCGGGTTCTCGCCGGGGGTGCGGCTGTCCACGGCCTCGTCGGGGAAGAGCTGGGTGGCGAGCGCACGGCACTGCGCCAGGTAGTCGGCCCGGCCGCCGCCGGTGACGATCCGCAGCCGGGCCGTCGGCACCGCGAGGCGGACCCTGGCGAACGCGTGCAGCAGGGCCACCAGGTCCTTCGCGGGCTCCACACGGCCCACCCACACCAGCGTCAGGTCGTCCTCCTCCGGCGCCCCTGACTCGGTGGCCTCGCCGATCGCGGCGAGGCGTCCGGCGTCGATGCCCGGATGGACGGTCCTGATCTTGCCGGGGGGCCCGCCGCAGCGCTCCTGCCAGCGGCGGATGTGACCGTTGCCGGGGGTGAGCAGCGCGGCCGTACGGTACGACTCAGCGGCCAGCCGCCGGTGCAGCGCGGCAAGCAACGCCCTTGCCCGCGGCGGTTGTTCTCGGTGCTCGCGGTCCAGGTAGTGCCCGCGGAGCCGGACGGCGTACTCGGTGACCAGCAGGGGCGTACCGCCGTAGCGGGCGGCGAGCAGTCCCGGCAGGGCGGCTGGTCCGCCAGAGGTGGCGTGGCAGAGGTCGGCGCCGCCCAGGGTGTGCTCGTCGTACCAGGGGGCGGACAGCGGGCGCAGGGCGCGCTCAAGGGCCTCGGCCGCGGTCAGCAGGTCGTGGACGGTGGTGCCGGCGAGGCGCGGGTCGGCGCCCGGTGCTCGGCAGGCGGTCTCCAGGGCCTTCACGGCGGTTTCCGAGCGGAGCGCGCAGGGCGGGAGGCCGTGCTCGACGGCCAGGTCGGCGAGGCCGTACAGGCCGTTGGCGAAACGGTCCGCCAGATCGGCGGAGCCGGGTGGGTCGGGACGGGCGGTGAGAGTGGCGGCCAACTCCTGGTAGCACTCCAGGAAGCGGCGGCGCGGCGCGCGTCCGCGCGGGGGCCTGCGGTCGCCGCCGGGGGGCGGGCCCCACAGCGGGTGGGTGTGCACCGCCCGTACCCCGGGG
Source organism: Streptomyces sp. PLK1-5 (assembly GCA_037034305.1). Lineage (GTDB taxonomy): Bacteria > Actinomycetota > Actinomycetes > Streptomycetales > Streptomycetaceae > Streptantibioticus_A. Next base: position 256,675 of record JBAGJY010000001.1, on the reverse strand, counting down.
TGACGTTCCGCCCAGCGTTCGGGGGTGTCCTGCGGGTCGCGGCACAGCGCGTACAGTTCGAAGTCCTGGTCGGTCAGGCCGCGTACCAGGCGGTCGCACCATGCCAGAGGGTCGCCCTTGGGGCGCCGCTTGGCACCCTCCGTCAGCAACGCTATGCGCATTCGCGCACCCCTTCGTGACCTGGGACAAGACGACGGGGTTGACGCTATGCCGACATGGCGGTGGCGCGGCGGACGGTTGTCCGCCGCGCCACCGAAAGGGGTGAACGGCCGTAACTTTCCCCCCACCCCACCGTTCCGCGCGCTAGCGCGCCACGCGTGCGCGTAGCGCGCGCTCGGGGTCCGTCCGGGGGTTGCGGCGGGTTCGGCATCGCCGGGCCGCACTGCGGGGGTTGCGCGCCGTAGCGGCAGAAGGGAGTCGGGGGAAGCCCCCCGCCCCCCACGACGTACATACCCGGCGCGGGCCGTACGCCAAGTCCGGCCGCGACGGCGCGCAACCACCGCGGCGGAGGCCGGGCGTGCCGAAACACCCCCGGCCCGGCTCGCCCGGGACGGCGGACGAGACCGCTTACCCCAGCGCCAGCGCGCGCCGGGAGCCCCGGCGGGCGGTCGCCTCGGCCGGGTCGAGGACCGGCACGGCGGCCAAGAGGCCCTTGGTGTAGGCGTGTTGCGGGGAGTCGTACACCTCGTCGGCGGTGCCGAGTTCCACCACCGCGCCGCGCCGCATCACCGCGACCCGGTCGCTCACCTGCCGTACGACCGCCAGGTCGTGGGCGATGAAGACCAGGGACAGGCCCAGGTCGCGCTGCAACTGCCCCAGCAGCTCCACCACCTGCGCCTGAGTCGTCACGTCCAGCGCGGAGACCGGCTCGTCGCAGACGATCAGCCGGGGTTGCGGCGCCAGCGCCCGGGCGATGCCGACGCGTTGCCGCTGGCCGCCGGAGAACTCGTGCGGATAGCGGTGGTACCAGTCGGGGTCGAGACCCACCCGCTCCAGCAGTTCGCCGACCCGCAACCGGATCCGCCGGTCGTCCGACTCCCCCGCCGCCCGCAGCGGATCGGCGATGGACTCGCCGATGCTGCGGCGCGGATTGAGCGAGGAGACCGGGTCCTGGAACACCATCTGCAACTCGTGGCGCAGCGGACGCAACGCCTTCTCGCCGAGCGCCCCGATGTCCTGTCCGCGGTACCGCAGTTGACCCCCGGTGGGGTCAAGCAGCCGCACCAGCATTCGCCCGAGCGTGGTCTTGCCGGAGCCCGACTCGCCGACCACGCCCAGCGTCTCGCCCGCCCGTACGGTCAGCGACACCCCGTCCACCGCGGTCACCTTGGCCCCGCGCCGTCCGAACTCGCGCCGCAGGTCGACCGCTTCGAGCAGCACGTCGTCACCGACCGCCGCCGAACCGCCGCCGGGGTGGACATGCGCCTCAGCGGGCGCGTCCACCCGCGGCACCGCCGCCAGCAGTTGCCGGGTGTACCGCTCACGCGGGGTTCCCAGGACCTCGGTGACCGGGCCGTGTTCCACCGCGCGGCCGTCCTTCATCACCAGGACCTGGTCGACGCTGCCCGCGACCACTCCCAGGTCATGGGTGACCAGCAGCAGCCCGGCGCCGGTCTCGGCGCGCAGTTCGTGCAGCAGATCGAGGATCTGCGCCTGGACGGTGACGTCCAGCGCGGTCGTCGGCTCGTCGGCGATCAGCAGCCGCGGCTCGCAGGCCAGCGCCATGGCGATCAGCGCACGCTGCCGCATCCCGCCGCTGAACTCGTGCGGCCGGGACCGTGCCCGGCGCGCCGCGTCGGGGATGCCGACCCGGTCCAGCACCTCGACCGCCCGGTCCCGGGCCGCCCGGCGGGTCACCTTGCGGTGCACCCGGTAGACCTCGGCGATCTGGTCGCCGACCGGGTGGTACGGATCGAGCGCGGAGAGCGGGTCCTGGAACACCATGGCCGCCAACTCACCGCGCAAGGCGCGCAGTTCGGCGTCGTCGGCGCCCACCACGTCCACGCCGCCGACCCGCACCGAGCCGCTCACCCGCGCACCGGTCCCCCGGTGCAGCCCGAGCAGCCCGAAGGCCACCGTGCTCTTGCCGGATCCGGACTCGCCGACGATGCCGAGCGCCTTTCCGGACTCCAGCGTGAAGTCCAGCCCGTCGACGGCCCGTACGAAGGAGTCCGCGACCGGGAACTCGACGGTCAGGCCGGTGACTTCGACCAGTCGCGCGCTCACGTCAACACCACCCGTCGGTCGGCCACCGCGTAGAGCACGTCCGCGGCGGCGTTGGCGAGTACCACGCTGAATCCGGTGACCAGGGTCACCCCGACGACCACCGGCAGGTCGAGGATGTTGACCGAGGAGACGATCAGCTTGCCGAGGCCCGGCAGTCCGAACAGCGACTCGGTCAGCACCGCGCTGCCGAACATCGTGCCCAGGTCCAGCGCGGACAGCGCGATCACCGGGGCGAGCGCGCCGCGCAGCGCGTGCCGGGTGACCAGCCGCCGCTCGCTGACGCCGTACGCCCGGAAGGTCCTGATGTGGTCCTCGGCGAGGGTCTCCAGCATCGAGGAGCGGGTGAGCCGCGCGTACTTGGCGGACTCGATCAGCGCCAGCGAGGTCCACGGAAGCAGCAGTCCCCAGAACCACTGTTGCGGGTCCTGGCTGAGCCCCACATAGGTGGGGAACGGCAGCCACTGCAGATAGGCGCAGAACAGCAGGAGCAGCAGCAGTCCGATGATGAACACCGGGATGGCCGTTCCGGCCAGCGTCAGCGAGGTCAGCACGCGTTCGGTGAGACGTCCGCGGCGCAGTACCGACAGCAGTCCGCTGCCGATGCCGAGCAGCAGCCAGATCACCATGGCGCCCAGCGCCAGTGACGCGGTCACCGGCAGCCTGTTCAGGATCATGTCGGTGACCTGTTCACTGGTGCGGTACGAGATCCCCAGGCAGGGCGCGTCGCAGTGCAGCACCCCGGCGCCCGCGCTGAAGTCGCGCCCGGCGAACAGCCCCTTGAGGAAGTGCGCGTACTGCAGGTAGACGGGTTCGTTGAGCCCCAACTGGCCGCGTAGCTGCTGCACTTGCACCGGGCCGCACTTCAGGCCGCAGGCCAGTTGGGCCGGGTCGCCGGGCGCGACGTAGAAGACCGCGTAGATGACGACGGTGAGCACGAGCAGCACGGCGGCCATGCCGAGGAACCGGCGGGTCAGGTATCCGGTCATGCCTGCCCCCGGTGGTTCGCTTCTCCGGCCGCGCGGCCCGCCGGTACGGCCGTCGCCGTGTGCGGTCCGGTGGCCGCGGGTGCGCCGCTCACGTTCGCCGCCTTGGTGCCGACCTTCGTCCGGGAGGCCGCCCGCGGATCGAGTGCGGTGCGCACCGCGTCGCCGACGACGGTGAACGCCAGGGTGGTGACGAACAGCATCAGCGCGGGCAGCAGCACATAGGTCGGGTCGGCGCGGAACCAGGTGGTGGCGGTGGAGAGCATCTGGCCCCAGGAGGAGGTGGGCGGTCGTACGCCGACGCCGAGGAAGGACAGCCCGGCCTCGCTGACCACGTTGGTCGGCAGCAGCAGGGCCGCGTAGGTGATGACCGGCGCGGCGATGGACGGCAGCAGTTCGCGGCGGGCGATCCGCCAGCGCGAGGAGCCGCCGAGCCGTGCGGCGGCCACGTAGTCGAGTTCCTTGAGGGTCAGGGTCTGCGCGCGCACCACGCGGGCGGTGCCGCCCCACCCCAGCAGCCCGATGACCAGCATCAGCAGGACCGGCCGGGGGAATCCGGAGGGCACCACCGCCATCAGCGCGATGGCGAAGACCAGCGAGGGCAGCGCGAGCATCACGTCGGTGGTGCTGCCGAGCAGTTGGTCCACAAGGCGGTTGCCGAGCCCCGCGGCGAGTCCGACGGCGAGCCCGGTCAGCACCTGTACGGCGGTCGAGCCCACGGCGACCAGCAGCGAGATCCGCGCCCCGTAGACGAGCCTGGCGAACACGTCGCGGCCGGTGCCGGGCTCCACCCCGAGCCAGTGGTCGGCGCTGACGCCGCCGAACGAGCCGATGGGCACGCCGCCGGACGCCGAGTTGACCAGGGTGTCGTGGTAGCTGGTGGGGTCCTGGCCCTCGATGGCGGTGAGCAGCGGTGCGGCCAGCGCGATGAGCACCAGGGCGGCGAGCACGATCGCGCCCGCGAGGGCGGCGTGTTGGGCGCGCAGCCGCCGCCGGACCTGGGCCGCCCCGCCTGCCGGGGAGACCTGGGCGATCTCCCCGGCAGGCCCGCTTGCGGTGCCGATCACTTGACCGCGACCTGCGAGACGTCGAGCACGCCGGTCCAGTCACTGATCACGACGTTGCGGACGTCCTTGCCGTACAGCCGCTTGTAGACCGGGTGGAACAGCGGGACGACCAGGGCCTGCTGGCCGATCCTGTGGTCCAGCGCGCCCCACCGCCTGGCGGCGGCGGCATGGTCGGTGATCTTGTTGATGGCGTCGATCTCGTCGTTCACCGAGGGGTCGTTGAGCTGGGCGCTGTTGAAGTTCGAGCCGTCGGTGACGATCTGCCGCCCGTCGAAGATCGGGGCGAGGAAGGGTCCGCCGGACGGCCAGTCGGCGCCCCAGCCCGCGAGGAAGAGGCCGGGTTCGGTGCTGACCGAGTGGATGGTCTGCTTGTAGCCGCTTTCCTGGACGGCGTTGAGCTTGACGGTGATCCCGGCCGCCTTGAGTCCGTCCTGGACGGCGGTGGCGATCTGCGGGCCGTACTGGTCGGCGTCGGAGCTGGAGTGGGTGAGGGTGACGGTGAGCCCGTCCGGGTATCCGGCCTCCTTCAGCAGCTCCCTGGCCTTGGCCGGGTCACCGCCGGGCCCCGCCGGGAAAGGGTCGTACGGGGTGTAGCCGAAGGCGGCCTGGTCGGGCAGGAAGGTGGTGGCCGACTCGGCGAGCGACGAGCCGCCCGCCGCGTTGACGACCGAGGTGCGGTTGATGGCGTAGGCGATGGCCTCACGCACCTTGGGGTTGTCGAACGGCTTCACCTTGGTGTTGAACGCCAGGTAGTTGGTGTACCCGAAGTGACCGGTGCCGACCCGGGCGGCCAGTTCCTTGTCGTTGCCGACCTGGGCCAGCTCGGACGGGCCGAGGTTGGTGTCGGTGGTGACGGCGGCGGCGTCCGCGCCGGAGCCGGTGGACAGCCGCTGGTTGATCACCGCGGGGTCGAGCCCGGACTGCACGTCGATGGTGTCGGGGTACGCCTTGCGCTGGTCGTCGGTGCCGGGCGACCAGTACGGGTTGCGCTTGAGGACGAGGTGGGCGCCGTCGTTCTCGTTCCTGACGACCTCGTAGGGCCCGGAGGAGATCGGGTGCTCGGCGTACTTCACCCCGGTGTCCTTGGCCTTGGGCACCGGCGCGAACTGGGTGGCGGTGGCCAGGTAGGGGAAGTCGCCCTCGGGCTTGTTGAGGTGGAAGACGATGGTCCTGGCGTCCGGCGTCTGAATGGAGTCCAGGCCCTTGGGGTCCTTGTACGGGCCCTGGTAGTTCTGCGCCCCCGCCAGCCAGTCGCGGAAGTACGGCGGGCCGCCGGAGAGTTCGGGGGCGAAGGACCGCTCGATGCCGTACTTGATGTCGCCGGAGGTGATCGGCGAGCCGTCCTCGTACTTCAGCCCGCCCTTGAGGTGGTACGTCCACACCGTGGCGCCCTGGGACGGGGTGCCGGTGTCGGTTGCCAGGTCGGGGACGACCTTGGTACCGGCGGCGCCGTTGACCCGGGCGCGGGTGGTGAGGGTGCGGAAGACCAGCGAAGGAACGTTTCCTCCGCCGGAGGTGTACTCACGCGCCGGGTCGAACTTGTCCTGCGGGTCCTGGTTGAGGATGGTCAGCGTGCCGCCGCGGTGCGGCGTGGCGTCCGCTGCCGCGTCCCCGCTCCTGGGGCCGCACGCCACGGCCCCTCCGGCCAGGGCCACTGTGACGGCCGCCGCGCCGACGCGGCGGGACATGCGGGGACTTGTGGACATGGGAAATGGCCTTTCGCTGCCGGAACAAATGCGTACGTGACGCGGGCAGCGGCAAGGTCGGAACGGAACACGCACTACGCCCGCGCGGGAAACGGGGTCCCCCGTCGCGGCGGTCCTACGACCGCGCCCGGGGAACCGGCGGTATCAACGACAGTGAATGTCGGACACGCAGTGCTCGGCCACGCCGATGAGCGCCAGCTTGATCGCGGCGCGTTCGGTGACATGGCTTCTGGACACGCCCAGAAGACTGAAGGATTTCTTTGGGAATGTCAAAGCAAGGCTGATGGAAGCCGGGGATTCCTCAGTCGGAACCGGGGAACGGCCATGGATTCGGCCGACAGGTGCGGCCGTCCGTGGTGAGGAACTTGGTCTGCTGCATCATGACCGGCGCGAGCGCGCCCTGCCTGTCGCACTGCTCGTGGTTGTGGCCGAGCCGATGCCCCACCTCGTGGTTGATCAGCATCTGCCGGTACATGTGCATCCTGCCGGGGCCGTAGGTGTCCGATCCCTGCGCCCAGCGATAGGCGTTGATCATTACCCGGTCGGTGGCCGCGGAGTCACAGGAGACGTTCTCGTCCAGCGTGTCGAGCCCCGACTTGGCACACCATTTCCCGGTGGTCACCGGACTCGCCAACGTGACCACGAAATCCGGCTTTCCGGAGGAGATCCGCTCGAAAGTCCGAGTGCCGCCGTGCCCCCAACTCCGGTCGTCGTTGAGGGTTTTGTGCACCGCGTCGGCGAACAGCCGCCCGTCCAGCGGCAGTCCCCGCTCCACGTCCACCCGGTACCGCAACACCTGCCCTGATCCCGGCGCCGGATCGTGCCCGGGCATCACGTCGAAGTCGCCGCCCAGCGCGAGTTTGGCGTCCAGCGGATAGCGCAGGGCCATGGCCTGCTCGTAGCCGGACGGCGCCGGGGCGCCCCGCTGGTCGGAACGGGACGCCGCACCGCCGTCGGCCCGCTGCTGTGCGGCGCCGCCCGGGGCCGCGTCGACCGAGGTGTGCGGATGGCCGCCGCCGGTGAGCCGGATGGCGAGCACGACGGTCAGCGCGGTGGCGAGCGCGACGGCTACGGCGGCGACGCGGCGTTTCGCGGTGTGCCCGCGCCGAGTTGACGCGCCGTCGGTTGCGGTCGACTCCCGTCGGGGGCCGGGTACTCGGGGTGCGGCGTCCCTGCGGCGGCGGCCGGTGCCCGGTGCCGCCGCGGTGTCGGACCCGGCGGGGCGCACCGGGGTACGGCCGGTCGCGCTGTGGCGTCCCACGGGGGCGATCAGCTCCTGTTCAGGGGCGCGGCATCCGCCTGGTGGTCCTCCGCGAGCAGGTCGCGGAAGGCCCTGGCCACCAGCTGCGGGTGCTCCATCATCGACACATGGCCGCCGTCCGGGATGGCCAGCAGCCGCGAGTCACGGAACGCCTTCGCCGCTCGCTGCGCCGTCCGGAAGGACACCAGCTTGTCCCGCCCGCCGTACACCAGCAGCGTGGGCGCCAGCACGCGCTCCGCCTGCCGCCACAGCGAGTGCTGACCGCCCAGGGTGTAGGCGTTCACCAGGCCGCGCGTGGAGCGCACCATCACGTCCCAGAAGTACGGCAGCGCCAGCCGCCGCTCGTACTCCCGCGCGTCCTGCTCGAACTCCTCGGCGCTGACCAGCGAGGCGTCCCCGTAGCACAGCGACAGCAGGGCGCGGGTGCGCCGCTGCGTCGACCAGTCCCGGGTGGCCCGTGCGTACAACCGCGGCAGGCCGGGCACCGAGGCCAGCGCCGTGGGCCATGCGGTGCGCTGCGGGGGCAGTTCCGGCAGCGCCGGGGAGACCAGGGTGAGGGTGCGCACCAGATCGGGGCGCAGCGCCGCGATCCTGGTGGCGATGGTGCCCCCCATCGAGTTGCCGACCAGGTGGACCGGCCCGCGTCTTTCCGACTCCAGCAGCGCGACGACGGCCCGCGCGTGGCCGTTGATCGAGTAGTCGCCGTCGTCCGGCGGGGGCGAGAAGCCGAAGCCGGGCAGGTCGAGCGCCTCGCCGTGCACCTCGTCGGCGAGCAGGTCCATCAGCACGGACCAGTTCTGCGAGGAGCCGCCGAGCCCGTGCACGAAGAGCGCGGGCGCCGCCGCCTCCAGGCGCGGCGGCCGGGACCGTACGGTCAGCGACAGACCGGGCAGCGAAACCGTCCGCAGCGTCTCGCCGTCCGCCGCCGCCCCCGCCACCGGGACGGTCGGGGCCGGATCGGCCACTGCGGCTTCGGACGACTCGGTCGAGGACATGGCGCAATATTACGAGCCGATCACGCCGCCCCAGGGGTGGCCGGAGGTGTGGCAGCCCTCACACCGCACAGCTGACCGACTTTGGCCCGCATGCCACGGTGCGCCCGTGGGCACCCTCTCCTACGCTCGTAGCTAGGCTCCTAACCACGAGGTCGTCACCGGCCGAGGAGGTGTCATGTCGGACGAACAGCTCACTGCCGATCTGGAGGCCAACGAGGCGGACGCCGCTGAGCAGCGGCTGGACGTTCTGGAGGACGACGAGGCGGCGGCGGAGCCGGTCCCCGACGAGGCCAACGAGGCGGACGCCGCCGAACAGCACCGCCCGGTCCCCCTGGACGAAGACGACTACCGCTGACAAGACGCCCCAAAGCGGCGGGGGTCACGTACCCCGGTACGTACCAGGAGATGAGATTCTGCGTCCGCGCCAGGCGCAGTCCCGTTACCGAAAAGTACGATGTCCAGCGCATGCGCGATATGCAGCGCATGTCGGCACACACTTCGCAGGACGTCAGCGCGAGCATTTGGGAGGCGGCGTGACAGCCATCGAGCAGACTGAGGCGCGCCCGCGCGGGACGCGTCTGCCGCGCCGCGCCCGACGCAACCAGTTGCTGGGTGCGGCCCAGGAGGTCTTCGTCGCACAGGGCTACCACGCGGCGGCGATGGACGACATCGCCGAGCGGGCCGGAGTCAGCAAGCCGGTGCTCTACCAGCACTTCCCGGGCAAGCTGGAGCTCTACCTGGCCCTGCTCGACCAGCACTGCGAGGCGCTGGTGCAGGCCGTGCGGGCGGCGCTCGCCTCGACCACGGACAACAAGAAGCGCGTCGAGGCGACCATGCACGCCTACTTCGCCTACGTCGAGGACGAGGGCGGCGCCTTCCGGCTGGTCTTCGAGTCCGACCTGACCAACGAACCGGCGGTCCGGGAGCGGGTGGACAAGGTGGCGCTGGACTGCGCCGAGGCGATCAGCGAGGTGATCGCCGAGGACACCGGTCTGGCCAAGGAGCAGTCGATGCTGCTGGCGGTCGGCCTCGGCGGCGTCTCGCAGGTGGTCGCCCGCTACTGGCTGTCCAGCGGCAGCCCCATCCCGCGCGACCAGGCGGTGCAACTGCTCACCTCGCTGGCCTGGCGCGGCATCGCCGGGTTCCCGCTGCACGGCGCCGAGGGCCAGCACTGACATCCCGTTCCGGGCAGTAATGTTGGCCGCGTAGAGCGCGGTTTGTCGCGCGCACCGCCAGACCATCGGAGGGAAAAGCCGTGGAGGTCAAGATCGGCGTGCAGAACGCGCCGCGCGAGATCCACATCGAGAGCACACAGACTCCCGAGGAGATCGAGAAGGCCGTGGCCTCGGCCCTGTCCGGCACCGAGAAGCTGCTGGTCCTGACCGACGAGCAGGGCCGCAAGGTGCTGGTTCCGGCCGACCGGCTGGCCTACGTGGAGATCGGCGAGCCGTCCAAGCACCGGGTGGGCTTCGGCGCCCTCTGAGCACGCACACAGCCGACGGACGGCGGCCGACCCGGGAGTTGACCGGGTCGGCCGCCGTCCGTTTGGGCACCCCGCCGCCGTGGGTAGTACCGGAAGCGTCTGATTTACGACTGGTTACGACGTTGTGCCGGACGTAAGGGCCACGGGAGGACGCATGGTCTGGGCAGCACTGGGCAGCGCGATCGTCGGGCTGGGCGCGGCGTGGGCCGCGCTGCGGCTGTTCCCGCGCCGCTTCCCGTCTCGCGCCCTGACCCTGGTGACCGGCCTGGTGGCGGCGCTGCTCGGCGGTGTGATCACCCGCTTCGTGGTCGGCCCCGGCAATGTGGCGGTGCCCCTGGTCGCCGCGCTCGGCGTGGCCGCCGCGTTGCTCTCGCTGCTGGTCCGCGACCCGGGCCAGCGCCGATCAGGCGTACCGCACACGGCCTGAGGAGGCCCGGGGGTTCGAGGGGCCGGGGCTTGAGGGGCCCGGGGGCTTGAGGAGCCCGGCGGCTCGCCCCCGGAGGAGAATCCACCGCGGCGGCGAACAACCACCACGGCGGAAACCGCCGGTCAGGAACGACCGCAAGCCGAACGATCTAGGCGGCAAGCCCCAGCGCGGCCATTCGCTTGGTGTGCGCCTCCGTGATCCGGGTGAACATCCGGCCGACCTCCGCGAGGTCGAACCCGTCGGCGACGCCCCCGACCAGCATGGTCGACAACGCGTCCCGCTCCGCGACCACCCGCTGCGCCTGCGAGAGCGCCTCGCCCATCAGCCGCCGTGCCCACAGCGCCAGTCGGCCGCCCACCCGGGGCTCGGCCTCGATGGCGGCCCGCACCTTCTCCACCGCGAAGCTGGCGTGCCCGGTGTCGTCCAGCACCGCCAGCACCAGGCCGCGGGTGTCGGAGTCCAGCCGGGCGGCGACCTCGCGGTAGAAGTCGCTGGCGATCGAGTCGCCCACGTACGCCTTGACCAGCCCCTCCAGCCAGTCCGACGGCGCGGTCTGGCGGTGGAAGCCGTCCAGCGCCGCGGCGAACGGCTCCATCGCGCCGGTCGGGTCCTCGCCGATCTCCGCGAGCCTGCCCCGCAGCCGCCCGAAGTGGCCGAACTCGGCCGACGCCATCTTCGCCAGCTCCGCCTTGTCCGCCAGGGTCGGCGCGAGCTTGGCGTCCTCCGCGAGGCGCTCGAAGGCGGCCAGTTCGCCGTAGGCCAGTGCACCCAGCAGGTCCACGACCGCGGCCCGGTACTGCGGGTCGGCGGCGGCGGTGGCCCAGTCCTGGGCGGCGATGCCGGTTGCGGTTGTGGTGCTCTCGTCAGGCGTCTCCATGGTGGGCACAATAGTCCGCCCACGGGGAGGGGAAACCCCCTGTCAGGCGCGTTCCGGCCGGACAGCGCCGCCCGCACGCGCCGGGCGCGCCGAACATTTTCCCGAATCCAAACAAAATCCGTCCTCGGCGGCTGGGCGTTTCCGGGGTACAGTGATACAAGCCCGCCTAGTCTTCGTGGATCAGCTTCGTGGAGCACGGCAGGCTTTCGCATGAATGCGGATGCCCGGTCGGTGGCCCGATCGGCTCCGAACCGACCGTCCTGCCCACCTCCCGGTGGGAGGGGCCCGCTCGCGGCACGTGTGAGGGCCGCGGTCCCGCGCTCCCGGCCACCTACGGCCGTACGACACTCCGGCGCGGTCAGCATCCGGCAGACGGATGCCGACCCCCCTCACAGCACAGTGCCGCGCTCATAGAAGAGGCAAGCATCCTGTCCACCACGACTTTCCGCGATCTGGGGATCCTCCCCGAAACCGCCGAGGCGCTCGAAGCCGTCGGCATCACCACTCCGTTCCCCATCCAGGAGATGACGCTCCCGGTCGCACTGGCCGGAAACGACGTCATCGGCCAGGCCAAGACCGGTACCGGCAAGACGCTCGGCTTCGGTCTGCCGCTGCTGGAGCGGGTCACCGTCCCCGTTGACGTCGAGGCGGGCCGGGCCAAGCCCGAGGCGCTGTCCGACAGCCCGCAGGCCCTGGTCGTCGTCCCCACCCGCGAACTGTGCACGCAGGTCACCAACGACCTGCTGACCGCCGGCAAGGTCCGCAACGTGCGGGTGCTGGCGATCTACGGCGGCCGGGCGTACGAGCCGCAGGTCGAGGCGCTGAGGAACGGTGTCGACGTGGTCGTCGGCACCCCCGGCCGCCTGCTGGACCTCGCGGGCCAGCGCAAGCTCGACCTGTCCGCGGTGCGCGCCCTGGTGCTGGACGAGGCCGACGAGATGCTCGACCTGGGCTTCCTGCCGGACGTCGAGAAGATCATGGACATGCTGCCGAAGAAGCGGCAGACCATGCTGTTCTCGGCCACCATGCCGGGACAGGTCATCTCGCTGGCCCGCCGCTACATGTCGCAGCCCACGCACATCCGCGCCACCGCGCCGGACGACGAGGGCGCGACCGTGGCCAACATCACCCAGCACGTGTTCCGCGCGCACTCGCTGGACAAGCCCGAGCTGGTGGCCCGGGTGCTGCAGGCCGAGGGCCGCGGTCTGGCGATGATCTTCTGCCGCACCAAGCGCACCGCCGCCGACATCGCCGAGCAGCTCGCCCGCCGTGGCTTCGCCTCCGGCGCGGTGCACGGCGACCTCGGGCAGGGCGCGCGTGAGCAGGCGCTGCGGGCGTTCCGCAACGGCAAGGTCGACGTGCTGGTGTGCACGGACGTGGCGGCCCGTGGCATCGACGTCGACGGCGTCACGCACGTGATCAACTACCAGACGCCCGACGACGAGAAAACGTACCTGCACCGGATCGGCCGTACCGGCCGCGCCGGGGCGTCCGGTACCGCGCTCACCCTGGTCGACTGGGATGACATCCCGCGCTGGCAGCTGATCAACAAGGCGCTCGACCTGCCGTTCAACGAGCCGCTGGAGACCTACTCCACCTCCGCGCACCTGTACGAGGCACTGGGCATCCCGGAGGGTACGAAGGGCGTGCTGCCGCGCGCCGCGCGCACCCGGGCCGGGCTGGCCGCCGAGGAGATCGAGGACTTGGGCGAGACGGGTGGCCGCGGCCGTGGCCGCAAGCCCTCCGCCGCTGTCGAGACCGAGCGCCCGAAGCGTGAGCGCACCCAGCGCCAGCGCCGCCGCACCCGTGGCGGGCAGCCGCTGGAGGTGACGGAGGCGGCGGCACCGCAGGCCACCGCGGTCGCCGAGGAGTCCGAGTCCCGTCCGGCCCCGCGTCGGCGCCGCCGCACCCGTGGCGGCAGCTCCCTCGCGGCCGGGCCGAAGGCCTCGGCCGCCGCGGAGGCGGTGCTGGAGGAGGCCGCGGCCACCACGGTCCCCGCGACCGTCCCGGCTCCGGCCGCCGAGGAGGCCGCCGCGGCCCCGCGCCGCCGCCGTACCCGCAAGGCGGCCACCGCCGAGGTGGTGGCGGCCGAGGCGACGGCAACCGCGCTGGAGACGGCTCCCGCACCGACGGCTTCCGAGGAGGCGGCTCCCGCACCGGAGGTAGCCACCGAGGAGGCGGCTCCCGCTCCGCGTCGCCGCACCCGCAAGGCAGCGGCCGTCAAGGCCACGGACGCGGCGGAAGCGGTGGCCGAGGAAGCCGCCCCGGCGCCCCGCCGTACCCGTAAGACGGCCGCCACCAAGGCCGCCGAAGCGGTCGAGACGGCCCCCGCCGAGGAAACCGCCCCGGCACCCCGCCGCACCCGCAAGGCCACCGCCACCAAGGCGAAGGCAACCGAGGCAGCACCCGCCGAGGAAGCCGCTCCGCGTCGCCGCACCCGCAAGACGGCGGCCACCGAGGTGACCGAGGCCCCCGCCGAGGAAGCCACCGCCGCAGCCCGCCGCACCCGCAAGACGGCCGCCACCAAGGCCGCCGAAGCAGCGGAGACGGTGGCCGCCGAGGAAGCCGCTCCGCGGCGCCGCACCCGCAAGGCGACGGCCACCGAGGTGACCGAGGCAGTGACCGGGGAAGCCGCCCCGGCACCCCGCCGTACCCGCAAGACGGCCGCCACCAAGGCCGCCGAAGCGGTCGAGACGGCCCCCGCCGAGGAAACCGCCCCGGCACCCCGCCGCACCCGCAAGGCCACCGCCACCAAGGCGAAGGCAACCGAGGCAGCACCCGCCGAGGAAGCCGCTCCGCGTCGCCGCACCCGCAAGGCCGCCGCCAAGGCACCCGTGGAGGCGTGACGTCGGCACGATGGGTGTGCCGGTTCCCATGAGGGGACCGGCACACCTTTTTCGTGCCGCCGTACGCGCCGCGTAGTCTCGCCGCATGAGTCGACCGCCCGTGCTTGAGCTGCCGCGAAGTGTGCGTGCCTACCATCTGCCCACCTCCCGTGGGTCGTTCGCCGTGTTGGACGCGGGGGACGCGCGGCGCGGTACCGCCCTCCTGGTGCCGGGGTTCACCGGCAGCAAGGAGGACTTCAGCGGGCTGCTGGAGCCACTGGCCGACGCGGGCTGGCGAGTTGTCGCGGTGGACGGCCGGGGCCAGTACGAGACCGGTGGGCCGCGCGACGAAAACGCATACGTGCAGCGGGAGTTGGCGGCCGATGTGCTCGCGCAGGCCGAGGCGCTGGGCGCGGACCGGGTGCACCTGCTGGGGCACTCCTTCGGCGGCCTGGTGAGCCGGGCCGCGATGCTCCTCGGCGGGGCCGGGCCCTGGGCGTCGCTGACGCTGATGAGTTCCGGACCGGCCGCGATCGACAGCGGCCAGCAGCAGCGCACGAAGATGCTGCTGGACGCGGTCGGGACGATGGACATGGAGAGCGTCTGGCGGGCCATGCGGGAGCTGGACGTCCAGGAGGCGGCCCCGGCCGCCGACGCGCCAGGGCCGGGCGCCGAGCCGCCCGGGCTGGAGGAGTTCCTGCACCGCCGCTGGCTGTCGAACGTTCCCGAGCAGCTGATCGCCGCCGGGCGGCAGCTGCTCTCGGAGCCGGACCGGGTGGCCGAACTGGCGGCGGTCGCGCTGCCGAAGCTCGTCGTCTCCGGCGAGGTGGACTACGCCTGGCCCACCCCGTGGCTGGACGAGATGGCGCGGCGGCTGGGCGCCCGGCGCGAGGTGGTCGCGGGCGCCGGGCACTCCCCCAACGCGGAGCGGCCCGCCGCGACCGCGGCGGTGCTCGACGCCTTCTGGGGCTCGGTCTGACGCACGCTGTGCGGGGCTGTCGTTAGGCGGTTAAAAAATTTCGTTAGCGTAGGGAATGTTTTCCTCGGTACATTCGTTGTACCCAGATGTAACGGGCACGACATCGTGGCGAAGCAGCCGCGACCTTCAATGAGGAGTGTCCGCCAGTCAGAACCCCGTGGTCGACGCGGGACGGACGAAAGGGAGAACACCCATGCGCTTCGAGGTCATGCGACTCGACGACGCCGACGGCTCGGCCGTGGACAGCACCGTAGTGGACGCCGCCTCCGTCAAGACGATCGTTCAGCAGGCGGCCGCCACCGGCCAGCGCCTCTACATCCGCCCCGCGGAGTAAGTCAGGACGAACGCCGAGCGCCCCGTACACCGTGGTACGGGGCGCTTTCGCATGAAGTGGCGGCCTGTGGAGGTTCGGCGGCGGTACGTCAGCTTCCGCCGTGGATGAAGCCCATCACGCCGTTGGCCACCTGCTGCACCGCGATCGCCGAGAGCAGCATGCCGGACAGCCGGGTCACCAGCACCACACCGCCGTCCTTGATCAGCCGGATGATCGCCAGCGAATAGCGCATCGTCAGCCAGAGCACCGCGTGCATGGCGACGATCGCCGCCCACACCGACATCTGCTGGCCCACGCCGCTGGCGTGCTGCACGGCGAGGATCACCGTCACGATGGCGCCGGGCCCGGCGAGCAGCGGCATGCCCAGCGGAACCAGCGCCACGTTCACGTCCTTGGTCGCCGTCGGCTCGTCCGCCTTGCCGGTCAGCAGGTCCAAGGCGATCAACAGCAGGAGCAGTCCGCCGGATATCCGCAGGGCGGGCACCGAGACGTGCAGGTAGTCGAGGATCTGCTGGCCGCAGACCGCGAAGACCGCGATCACGCCGAAGGCGACCAGCACGGCCTGGAGCGCCATCCGGCGCTGGACCCTGGCGGCACGGCCGCCGGTGAGGGCGATGAAGATCGGGGTGATCCCGGGCGGGTCCATGATCACGAAGAGCGTGACGAATACCGACCCGAAGAGGGTGACGTCGAACATGTTCAGTGGTGCTTTCAGCGGTCGGGGGCTGTGCGGCGGCGCGGCGCGGCAGGGCGCGCTGGGACGCTTCGGGTACGAGGGGGGGTGGGCCGAGGTCAGGTAAGCGGCGCTAGATGGCGCTGATCGGAACGGCGCCGGTCGCGCGGCGGAAGATCTCCCGGTAGACCTCGGGATCGGTGGTGTACTCGCCGAGGCGACAGCTCTTGCGGCTGCCGTGGTAGTCGCTCGACCCGGTGACCAGCAGACCCAGTTCACCGGCGAGGGCACGCAGCCGGGCGCGGGTGGGTTCGTCGTGGTCCATGTGGTCGGCTTCCAGGCCGTCCAGACCGGCGGCGGCGAGTTCGGCGATCACGCTCTGCGGCACGGTCTGGCCGCGCTTCGCGGCGGCCGGGTGGGCGAACACGGTGACCCCGCCCGCGCCCTTGACCAGGCGGATGGCGTCGAACGGGTCGAGTTCGTGCTTCTCGACCCAGGCGCGTCCGCCGTTGGCCAGCCACTCGTCGGTGAAGGCGTCGGAGACGGTGGGTACGACGCCGAGTTCCACCATCGCGGTCGCCACGTGCGGCCGTCCCACCGCGCCGTCACCGGCGATCCGCGCGACCTGCTCCCAGGTCACCGGAACCCCCAGTGCGCGCAGTTTGGCGACCATCCCCTTGGCGCGTGGCACCCGGTCGTCGCGGAGCAGTTCGCGCTCGCGGGCCAGCTCGGGCTCGTCGGGGTCGAACAGGTAGGCCAGCATGTGCATGCTGACGCCGCCGATCCGGCAGGACAGCTCGGCACCGGGCACCAGGGTGAGGGGCGTGTCCAGCGCGCGGACCGCCGCCGTCGCCTCGGCGTGGCCGCCGACCGTGTCGTGGTCGGTGAGCGCGACGACGTCGAGACCGGCCGCCACCGCGCCCAGAACCAGCTCGGTGGGGGTGTCCGTACCGTCTGAGGCGGTGGAGTGGGTGTGCAGGTCGATACGCACGGCGCTGCTCCTTCACTGCCTCGGTACGGGTACGGTCGCCGCCGACTTCAGTCGGCAGGTATCACCTTCGAAAGGCAAGGATAACGGCGACGGCAACCCGTAAATCCGAGGAGTCCACAGAGCGGGACGGGCTCAGTCCAGCAGCCGTGGGGACAGCGCCCCACAGGGCAGCAGATCGATCTCCGCTCCGGCCTCCCGTAGGTCGGTCAGTATCAGCTCGTCGTACATCAGCAGCCCCGACTGTTCCGGCCAGACGATCGCCCACAGCCACAGGCCGAACGCCTCGCCCGCGAAGACCGCGCGGTCGGCTGGTGAGTCGGCGACATGCCACAGCGGGGTGGGGCGACCGGCGGCCAGCACCTTGGCGTGCGGCGGCTGGTCCACCGGCATGCCGGGGCCGGGATCGGGTCCCGGAATGCCCGCGTAACGGGCGCCGAGCCCGACTCCCAGTTCCTCCGCCACCAGCACCAGCTCTCCCGGACCCCCGAGCGGCCCGGGCCCTGAGCACGCGACGGCGGTGGCCCGGCCGCCGCTGCGGTCGTCCCCCGCGCAGGCGACGCCGGTGAACAGCCAGCCGACAGGCAGCGGCCAGGGCATCCACACCGGTACCCGCGCACGACGCACCACGACACTGAGCGCCTCGACGCTCGGCGGTACGACAGGTTGCAGCGGGTGCACACTGCCGTGAACGTCACACTGCCATGAATCAGCGAAGAGGCCGGGCGCCCGCACCCGGCCCCCGCACTTCGGGCAACTGGGTTCGCCCCTCATAGCGCCCCACGGTCCTCTTCTTCTCGCCCTCGCGTCAAGGACGATCACCCGTCCGCAGCGAGTCATGACGGCGGGCGGACCGCGCGACGCACGGCGGTGCTGTCAGAGCGTCAGCCTCCGGGCGGCGCAACGAGGTTCGCCGGGCAGGCACTGAGCAGGCCGGGCGCAGTCCACCGCGGTTCGGCACTGCCCGGCAGGGGCGCGGGGAACCGCGCGACCAGCCACAACGGTGTCGCGGATGACCGACGGCACATCACCGCGTCCCCGGCGCGGCGTTCAGTCCGCGAGGGGGACGGTGCCGCGGGCCGGGTCGCGCAGGTCGGTACCGGCGGCCAGCCAGCGGTCGTGCAGCGCGGTGGCGCCGTGCACCCGCTTCCACGCGGCCTCGTTGGCGGTCATCGGGAGCAGCGGGAAGAACCGCACCGGCTCCATCGGCGGGTCGAGCGCCAGGTCCTCGACCAGGCCGCCGGGCTCGGCGACCAGCACGGCGGAGAAGGGCGCGCCCGGCCACAGCGGTTCGCCCACGTCCAGCGAGGCGCCCGGGACCACCACGACGCCCTCGACCTGCGGGGAGGCGGCGAGCACGGCCAGCGGCCTGAGCACCTTGTCGGTGTCGGCGTGTCCGGCCCGTACCGTCAGCACCAGTTCGGCGCGCGGACCGCGCACCGGGTCCGCGGTGACCGAGGTGGGGTCGCTCATCGGCTGCCGGGACATCCCGAGGGTCGCGTAACGCACCAGGCCCGCCTCGGCGTCGCAGAACCGCAGCACCTCGATGCGCTCGGTGCCGAGGAAGGTCACCGCCGCCCGCGCGTCCGGTTCGCCGAGCGCCATGCGCAGCCGCGCCTCGGTCAACTCCAGCACATCAGCCATACGGCGAGCATAGATCGCCCGGGAACCGACAACGATCACCGGTCGGGTACGGCAACGGACTTCGGGCACCTGCCGCAACCGCGCACCCGGTACGGCTCCCACGTGGTGCCCGGGGTCACCGTGCCGATCCGCACAGCCGCCCGCCCACCGCGGCTTCCGCGCCCAACAGGTGGCTGTGACGCCCCTGTTCAGGCGCCGGGCTCCGGTGGCAGCGCTTGGGGGCCGCGCTCGGCGCGGATGACCAGGGCGAGCCCGCCGAGGATCACCAGCAGCGCCGGATACGCGGCCACCGGCGGCAGCTGACCGAGCCACAGCGCCGCGACCAGCGCCGCGCCGGGCGTCTCCAGCAGGATCGCGGTGGAGGTGACGGAGGGACCGAGGCCGCGTACCACGCGGTTGATCAGAGAATGCCCGAGCAGTTGCGCGGCGACAGTCAGCGCGGCCAGCTTCAGCCAGGTCTGCCCGCTGTACCCGCCGCCCAGCGACGCCCCCGACACCAGGCACACCACCAGCAGCACCACGGCCGTCGTCGTGTAGCAGACGAACGTGTACGCGGCGGTGCTCACCGTGCGCCGCACCTCGGAGCCGATCAGCACGTACCCTGCCGCCGCGATGCCGCCCGCGAGCGCCAGCGCGTCGCCCTCCAGCGCCCGGGTGGACATCGACAGGTCCACCCCGGAGACCATCAGCACACCGGCGAACGCCAGCGCCGCCCCCGCCCACACCAGGCCGGGCTGGTGCCGCCCGCGCAGCCGGAGGATCAGCGTGGTCCATATCGGGGTGGTGGTCACCAGGGCGGTGGACGAGGCCACCGACGTCATCGACAGGCTCGGCAGCCACAGCCCGAAGTGGAGTGCGAGGATCACCCCGGCCGCCATCGACAGCAGCACCGCCCGCCGTCCCATGCGCCGCAACTCCCCGCGCCCGCGCAGCAGGACGAACGGGCTCAGCGCACCGACCGCCATGGCGTTGCGCCAGAAGGCGATGGCCAGCGCGGGCGCGGCGGTCGCGGCGACCAGCGGCGCGGAGAAGGAGACGCCGGATATCGCCACCGCCAGCAGCATCAGGTCGGTCCGCCGGGCCCCCGCGCAGGCCAGGGCAGCGTCCCGCCGCACCGATGAGCGGCCGGAGGTGACTGGGGATCCGGTGGACACGCGCGACTCCGTTCGTGGTGCGGGGTTTCGGGGGCTCGCGAGCGGTCAGTGCGCCGAGCCGTTCCAGGTTAGGCCGTCTGGGGAGGATCCGCTGGTCAATGGCCGCGCGGGCAACGCCCGGCAGCCGCCAGGCATACTTCTGGCATGACGCAGACGGGACAGGCCGGACAGCCGGACGAGCACCTGCTGGACCGGGCGCTGATCGAGGAGGCCGCCAAGAAGTCCGGGCTGCTCTGGGTACGCGGCACCGAGGGCACCGTGGCGCTGTGGCACCTCTGGCACGACGGCGCCGTGTGCCTGGTCGGCGGCGGCCCCGGCGAACAGCCGTTGCCGGGCCTGGTCGACGGCGGTACGGCCACCGTGACCGTCCGCAGCAAGGACAAGGGCGGCCGACTGGTCGCCTTCGAGGCCCGGGTCAGCGAGCTGGCACCGCACGGCGAGGCGTGGGAGTCGGCCGTCGAGGAACTGAAGGGCAAGCGGCTCAACGCGCCGGACGCCGACACCATCGCCGAGCGCTGGGCCCGCGAGTGCCGGGTGCTGCGGCTGGAGCCGCACGGCCCGGCCGCCGAGCGGCCGGGCGCCATGCCGGACGACAGCGGCGCCGCCGCCCCCGTACCCACCCCGGCGACCACCCGGCGGCCGATCCCGGCCGCACTGCCCCGGCTGCTGTTCGGCAGGCGCGGCGCCAAGCGGGCGGTCAGTAACCGCTGACCTTCCCGTAGTCCAGCACCCGCCCGCTGTCCGGCGCCCTTACGGTGAACTCCTCGCCCCAGCCGGTCAGTTGCAGCGATCCGGCGCCGCCTGAGCGCTCGTACCGCAGCGGATACGGGCGGCCCCTGAGCGAGACGTCCAGGGTGCCGCTCGGCGCGCTGACGGCGACGGTCGGGGTGCCGTCCACCGAGCGGTGACCGCCGCGCGCCGGGTTGGGGCCGAGCGAGAACAGCCCGTCGAGCAGCTGCCGCTTGTCCGTGAGTCCGGACAGCCGCCGGTAGTCGGGATCGCGGGTGGGCACCTTGACGTACTTGCCGCCCAGGCTGCCGGTCAGCCGGGAGTCCTTGAGGTAGAGGTCGGTGCCGACCCGCAGCAGTTCGTAGGTGTCTTGGTCGGTGCTGACCCGGCCGGATGCGGCGTCCGGGGCCAGCCGCATGTCCAGCCGGTAGGTCCGGCCACCGCTGCTGACCGAGCCGGAGAGCCGCACGGTGTCGGCCCGCTCGGCGGCGCCGCGGGCCTCGGAGACTATTGCGCCGGGCGCCAGCCCGCCGACGCCGTTGGTCCCCTGACCGTCGTCGCCGCACCCCACCAGCAGCAGGGCGCCCAGCGCGCCAAGAGCCGTCCACCGGGCGGCAGTCACTTAACGTCCACCTCCTATAGCGATGAGTAGCGAACGCTACCGCCCGCCCGTCGCCCACCACCACCCTCAACGGAAGCGCTACGCGCCACAGCCCGAAAACGCCCGTCGCCCACCACCACCCTCAGGGGAAGCGCTGCGCGCCACAGCCCGAAAACGCCCGTCGTCCACCCCTGTGAGCAGAAGGCGCACCACGCCGAGGTCGAGTCGCCTGCTCAGGCCGTTACCCTTGCCTCTGGTCATTTGATCCTTCTGGCAGAGACGTGTAACGGAGGCTCGGCATGGTCGCAGGAGCCCCGCGGGTATTCATCTCTCACC
This sequence comes from Streptomyces sp. PLK1-5, assembly GCA_037034305.1. Classification (GTDB taxonomy): domain Bacteria; phylum Actinomycetota; class Actinomycetes; order Streptomycetales; family Streptomycetaceae; genus Streptantibioticus_A. Next base: position 235,387 of record JBAGJY010000001.1, on the reverse strand, counting down.
TGGCGGGCGTCGCCGTCTTCGACCCCAACGGCGATCAGGTCGGTCGGGTCCGGGACGTCATCGTCATGCTCCGGGTCGGCGGACGGCCGCCCCGGGTGCTCGGGCTGGTCGTGGAAGTGGTCAGCCGACGCCGGATCTTCCTGCCCATGACCCGGGTCACCAGCCTGGAGTCCGGCCAGGTCATCACCACCGGCGTGCTGAACATGCGGCGCTTCGAACAGCGCGCCGCCGAAACACTCGTGCTGGGCGAACTGCTGGACCGCCGGGTGCGGCTGGTGGAGACCAACGAGGAGGTCACCGTCCTCGACGTGGCGATGGCCCAGCTCCCGGCCCGCCGTGACTGGGAGATCGACAAGGTCTTCGTCCGCCGCGGCAAGGGCGGCGCGCTGCGGCGGCGTGGCGAGGCGCTCACCGTCGAGTGGTCGGCGGTCACCGGTTTCTCCGTCGAGGAGCAGGGGCAGGGCGCCGCGAACCTGCTCGCCACCTTCGAGCAGCTGCGCCCGGCCGACCTGGCCAACGTGCTGCACCACCTGTCGCCCAAGCGGCGCTCCGAGGTGGCCGCCGCACTCGACGACGACCGGCTCGCCGACGTGCTCGGCGAGCTGCCGGACGACGACCAGGTGGAGATCCTGGGCAAGCTGGCCGAGGAGCGCGCCGCCGACGTGCTGGAGGCGATGGACCCGGACGACGCCGCGGACCTGCTGTCCGAGCTGCCGGAGGCCGACCAGGAGCGGCTGCTGACGCTGATGCAGCCGCAGGACGCGGCCGACATGCGACGGCTGCTGTCGTACGAGGAGCGCACCGCGGGCGGCCTGATGACCACCGAGCCGATCGTTCTGCGTCCGGACGCCTCGGTCGCCGACGCGCTGGCCCGGGTCCGCAACAAGGACCTGACCCCGGCGCTGGCCGCGCAGGTGTACGTGTGCCGGCCACCGGACGACACCCCGACCGGCAAGTACCTGGGCGTGGTGCACTTCCAACGGCTGCTGCGCGAGCCGCCGTTCACCCTCGTCGGCTCGGTCGTGGACACCGATCTGCGCCCGCTGCCGCCGGACACCCCGCTGCCCGGGGTGACCAGTTATCTCGCGACGTACAACATGCTGGCCGCGCCGGTGGTGGACGAGAGTGGTTCGCTGCTGGGCGCGGTCACCGTCGACGACGTACTGGACCATCTACTGCCCGACGACTGGCGTGAGGTGGCGGTCGCCAGGATGCCGCACGAGTTGACGCACGCGAGCGAGGACGCAGGAGGCCGCGCATGACCATGGAACGGAGCAAGGCGACCACCTCCGGCCCGGGCCGCGCCCGGGTCCGGCTGGACCAGCCGCGCGAGACGCGGATCAGCGTGCTGCCGTCGTACGACCCGGAGACGTTCGGGCGGATGTCGGAGCGCGTCGCGCGCTTCCTGGGGACCGGCCGGTTCCTGATCTGGATGAGCGTGCTGCTGTTCTTGTGGGTGCTGTGGAACACCTCGGCGCCGAACGACCTGCGGTTCGACAACTACCCGTTCATCTTCATGAACCTGGCGCTCTCGCTGCAGGCCGCCTACGCGGCCCCGCTGATCCTGCTGGCGCAGAACCGGCAGGACGACCGGGACCGGGTCAACCTGGAGCAGGACCGTCGGCGCAACGAGCGCAGCATCGCCGACACCGAGTACCTCAGCCGGGAGATCGCCGCGCTGCGCATGAACATGGGCGAGGTCGCCACCCGCGACTGGATCCGCTCCGAACTGCAGGACATGCTCAAGGAGCTGGACGAGCGCAGGCAGGCCGAGGTCGAACGGAGTGACAAAGCCGACGTGACACCCGGCCCGTAGGGTCACCGGGTCGCCGTACCATCAGTCGTATGGCTACCGACACGTACGGCTCCCTGCCCGGCGCGGATGCGGTCCGCGACGCGCTGGCGACGGTGAACGATCCCGAGATCAACAAGCCCATCACCGATCTCGGCATGGTCAAATCCGTGGACATCGCCGAGGGTGGCCTGGTGCGGGTCGGCGTCTACCTGACCGTCTCCGGGTGCCCGCTGCGGGACAAGATCACCAGCCTGGTGACCGACGCGGTCTCCAAGGTGCCGGGCGTCACCGGTGTCGAGGTCGAGCTGGACGTGATGAGCGACGAGCAGCGCCGTGAGCTGGCGGCCTCGCTGCGCGGCGGACAGGCCGAGCGGGAGATCCCGTTCGCCCGGCCGGGGTCGCTGACCCGGGTCTACGCGGTCGCCTCCGGCAAGGGCGGTGTCGGCAAGTCCTCGGTGACCGTCAACCTGGCCGCCGCGATGGCCGCCGACGGCCTCAAGGTGGGCGTGGTCGACGCCGACATCTACGGCCACTCGGTGCCGCGGATGCTGGGCGTGGACGGTCGGCCGACCCAGGTGGAGAACATGATCATGCCGCCGTCGGCGAACGGCGTGAAGGTCATCTCCATCGGCATGTTCACCCCCGGCAACGCGCCGGTGGTCTGGCGCGGCCCGATGCTGCACCGCGCGCTCCAGCAGTTCCTGGCCGACGTCTACTGGGGCGACCTGGACGTGCTGCTGCTCGACCTGCCGCCCGGCACCGGTGACATCGCCATCTCCGTGGCGCAGTTGGTCCCGAACGCCGAGATCCTCGTGGTGACCACGCCCCAGCAGGCCGCCGCCGAGGTGGCCGAGCGGGCGGGCTCCATCGCGGTGCAGACCCACCAGAAGATCGTCGGCGTGATCGAGAACATGTCCGGCATGCCGTGCCCGCACTGCGACGAGATCGTCGACGTCTTCGGCACCGGTGGCGGCCAGCGGGTCGCCGAGGGCCTGACCAAGGTCACCGGCAGCAACGTGCCGGTGCTCGGCTCGATCCCGATCGACGTACGGCTGCGCGAGGGCGGTGACGACGGCCGCCCGGTGGTGCTCACCGACGCGGAGTCCCCGGCCGGATCCGCGCTGCGCACCATCGCGGGCAAGCTCGGCGGTCGCCAGCGCGGCCTGTCCGGGATGTCGCTGGGCATCACGCCGCGCAACAAGTTCTGACGCTGTGACCGGGCGTCACCGCCCGCGGCGGGACTACCCGTCGTAGGCGGTGATGTCCTGTACCACGGCGAACGCCAGGCCGTAGGCGCTCATACCGCGCCCGTACGCGCCGATGTGCGCCGTCGGGGCCGAACCGGCCAGCACCCAGCCGTACTCCGACTCACGGTAGTGGAACAGGGTCGGCTCCCCGTCCACCGGCAGCGTCAGCGTGGACCAGGCGGGACCGGTCACGTCGTCCGCCAGCTCCCAGGCGATCGCCGTCTGCTGCTCCAGCCAGTCCTGCCGCAGTGACCGCTCCATGCGGTGCGGCCAGGTGTACGACAGCAGCCCGGAACCGGCCAGCCAGGCCGCCGAGTTCACCGAGGTGGCCTCCAGCACGCCGGTACCGTCCGCGCTGCGCCGTAGCGGCCGGTGCGCCAGTGTGACGACGACGGCGAAACGCTGGGCGTCCGGCGCCGGATCCGCCATCGGCAGCGAGGACTTCAGTGTCGGCACGTCGCCGTGGCCGAGCGCGCCGTGCTCCACCGTGCCCTCCGCGCTGGTGCCCACCTGCATGAGCCAGCGCGGCCCGGCGAACGCCTGGTCCAGTCCGTACCAGGGGAAGGACGCCAGCAGATAGCCGTCCACCGGACGGCCGCCGTCCGGCGACCTGCCGCCCACCCCAGGGTCCCGCTCGCCACTCGATGCCGTCGCCCCCGCACGACTCGTGGTCTCCACCGCGGCGCCTCCTCCATTGCCCGCACGTCTCACCGGCCGACGCGGGGTGCGCCGACCGATGCGCCCCACCCCTCGGGCGAATCCAAAACGAATACAAAAGTAATGGACAACCTAAGTGAGAATAGCCACTCTTAGGCGGCGATCCGGGCAGGTGGTCGACTCAGGTGGCGTCCGCGTCGAACGGCGGGTGCTCGCCCGGCCGCAGCGGTTCGCTCTTACGGAGGCGGTCGGTGCCGTTCGCCGCCGGCGCCGCGCTCGCGGGGTCACCTGCGGTGCGGACCGTGCGACCGCCCTCCTGGACGGCGTCCTTGACGGCCGCCATCTCCTCCTGGAGGTCGAAGCTGTTGCGGATCTCCTTCAGCCCCAGGCTGTCGTTGTCCATCAGGTTCTTGCGGACGAACGTCTTGGGGTTGAGGTCCTCGAACTCGAAGTCCTTGAACTCCGGACCAAGCTCCTTGCGGATGTCCTCCTTGGCGCTGTCGGAGAACTCACGCAGCTTGCGGATCATCCGGCTGGCGTCCTGGATCAGTTTGGGCAGCTTGTCCGGCCCGAAAATGATCACCGCGAGGAGCATGATGGCAACAAAATCCAACGGACTTATGTTGAAGAACACCGTTGCAGCTCCTTGGGACGTCTTTGGAACCCAACGGTACCCGTCCGCCGGGGCGACTAGGGAGGGTGCCCGTTGGGCGTCGGGCGCGTCGGGCCGGACAAGGGGTCGCGCGCGCCGCGGATCATCCGCTGGTCGAGCCGCCCAGTACCAGGTCCACCGTGCGGGGCGCCGCGCCACCGCTCTTGACCGTCAGCCTGATGTGGTCGCCGGGCGTGTGGCTGCGGGTGCGCACTATCAACTCGGCGCCGGTGTGCACCGCTTCGCCGTCCACCTCGGTGATGATGTCGCCCGGCCTGAGTCCGGCGTTGGCGCCGGGGCCGCCGGGGGTGACGGCGGGCGCGCCGTTCGGGCCCTGGTCGGCGATCCGGGCGCCGTCTCCGACGTAGCGCATGTCGACGGTGACCCCGATCACCGGGTGGGTGGCCCTGCCGGTGTTGATCAGCTCCTCGGCGACCCGCTTCGCCTGGTTGATCGGGATGGCGAAGCCCAGCCCTATGCTGCCGCCCTGGCTTCCGGCGCCGTCCGGTGAACCGTTGTCCGCCGAGCGGATCGCGCTGTTGATACCGATGACCTGGGCCTGGGCGTTCATCAGCGGGCCGCCGGAGTTGCCGGGGTTGATCGGCGCGTCGGTCTGCAACGCGTTCACGTAGCTGACCTCACCGCCGCCGCCCGCACCGCCGGACGCGGTGATCGGCCGGTCCTTGGCGCTGATGATGCCCGAGGTGACGGTGCCCTCCAGGTCGTACGGGGCACCGATGGCGACCACCGGGTCGCCGACGCGCACCGACTCGGAGTCGCCGAGCGGCAGCGGCTTGAGGCCGGACGCCCCGCTGACCTTGATGACCGCGAGGTCGTCGCCGGTGTCCCGGCCGACGATGGCCGCCTTGTGCGTGGCACCGCCGCTGAACGTCACAGCGATGTCGCCACTGGAGGCGGCCGGGGCCACCACGTGGTTGTTGGTGAGGATGTGGCCGTCGGCGTCCAGGACGAACCCGGTGCCGGTGCCCTCCTCGCCGTTGCCCTTGACGTGGATGTAGACCACGCCCGGCAACGTGGCGGCGGCGATCCCGGCGACGGTCCCGGGCGCCCGCCCGCCGTGGTCGGGTGGCGCCTGCGGCAGGGTGATCCCCGAGCTGGCGTCCTGCCGCTGGATGTACGCACCGGCGACTCCGCCGAGGAGCCCCGCCATGATCGCGACGGCCGCGAGCACGCCCACCAGTGCGCGCCGCCTCGGCGGCGGCGCGGGCTGGGCGGGGGGCGGCGTCCAGGGGTCGTACGCCCCCGCGGAGGGTGCGGCGCCAGGATGCGGCGGCGCCGTCGGGGGCTGCACCAGCGGTGCGGGCGCCCAGGGGCCGGGGCGGCCGTACGGCGGGGTGCCGTAGGGGTCCGCGGGGTGCCGCGGACCGGCGGCGTCCGCCGGGTGGCCGCCGCCTGCCAGGGGCGCGGCGTAGGGGTTCGCGGTCACGGGCGCGCCGGGGGGCACGGTGGGGGGTGTGGTGGGGGCGGGCGGGATGGCGGGCGGATCGGCCGGTTCCGGCGCGGGCTCCTTCGACAGCGACAGCCGCTTGCCGCTGCCGGGCGCGGCGGCCTCAGGTGCGTCACCCTCAGGCGCGTCACCCTCAGCCGTCGGCGCCGGGCCCTCGCCGCGTTCCCCGGCGTCCGCAGCGGCGGCCTCGTCCGTTGTCGGCGCGGGGTGGCCGCAAGCCGGTTGGGCCGTCCGGGGGACCGTTGGGGGCGCGTCGGGTTCGGACGGCCCCGTGGCGTGCTGGGACCGCGGCGTCTCCTGCGGGCGACTCCACCAGTGCGGCCGGGCGGCCTTCCCCTCGTCCATGTTCTCCCCTGTTGTTGCGGTCCCCCCAGGCACGGGAGTACGCAGCAGCCTCTCCCACCTCTCAGCCCACACCCGTACCCCCGAAGGCGCAACGCGGCAGGCCACGCACCAGGGAATTCAATCAGGCATACGAAGGCGCGTCAGCGCGTGGGGCCGCTGCCCAGCAGCGGTAGCGGCGACGGCGCGACCGAGCGGGCGGTGAGCGGAACGGGAGGCTGCGGCACCGCCTCCGGGGTGGTGGAAGCGAGGGACACCGGCCCCCGGCCGCCCTGCGGCAGCAGCATGGGCGCGGACGCCGACAGCGGTGTGACGTGCGCCGCGGGCCCGCTGAGCAGCCGGCCCGGCCGCCCCCGGCCCGCCAGCAGCGCGCCCTGCCCCCCGCCGCTCAGCGGGGTGGCCGCGGACCCCGCGCCCGCGTCGGCCGGACCGCCGCCCTCCACCGCGGCGTCCAGCGGCAGCGCGCCGCCCAGCGCGATCGCCGCCAGCGAGAACGCCCCGGCCGCCGCGAAGGCGAACCGCCGCCCGCGGGAGGCCGACCGGTTGACGTCATGGACGCGGAGCCTGAAGCCGTCCAGCCGCCCGCTGGACGGCGTCAGCGCGCTGGCCCCACTCGGCGGCAGATACGTCTCGGCGCCTTCCCGGCGCCCGAACGGCCGGTACCCGTCCCGTGCTCCCGGTCGCTCCGCGGTGTCGAAGTCGTCCTGCGGCCCGAACAGGCCGCCGTCGAAGTACGGGCCGTCGCCGCCGGGGCCGTCGCCCGGCAGTCCCTGCAACCGGGCCAGCAGTCCGGCGGACAGGGCGGGCGCCATCGAGTCCGCGACCGCGTTCTTCAGCCGCCGCTGCTCGTCGGCCTCGGCCTTGCACTGCTCGCAGGTGGCCAGATGGGCCAGCACGCGCTCGCGCGTGTCGTCGCGCAGCTCACCGTCGACGAACGCCGCCAGGCGGTCGCCGAGGTGTTCCTCAGCCGTGGAGCGGGCCGCGCCGCTCGTACCACTTCGGAATGGGCCTGTGCCGCTCACGCTCTCCCCCGCGTCGCCGGTCCTTCGCTGCTCTGCGCGCCCGCGGTCACCGCGGCCATCGCGCGCCCGGGGCGGGCGGCGGGCGCACGGTGCTGCAGGGCGCTGCGCAGGTGGGAGCGGCCGCGGTGGATGCGGCTGCGGACGGTACCCAGCTTGACCCCGAGAGTGGCCGCGATCTCCTCGTACGACAGCCCCTCGATGTCGCACAGCACGACCGCCGCCCGGAACTCCGGCGCGAGGGTGTCCAGCGCCTGCTGGATGTCCGCGTCGAAGTGGGTGTCGTTGAAGTGCTGCGCGGGCGACGGCTCACGGCTTGGCAGCCGCTCCGCCGCGTCCTCGCCGAGGGCGTCGAACCGGATCCGCTGGCGGCGCCGCACCATGTCCAGGAACAGGTTGGTGGTGATGCGGTGCAGCCAGCCCTCGAAGGTGCCGGGGGTGTAGGTGGACAGCGACCGGAAGACGCGGACGAAGACCTCCTGGGTGAGGTCCTCTGCGTCGTGCTGGTTGCCGGTCAGGCGGTAGGCGAGGCGGTAGACCCGTGCGCTGTGCGTGCTGACGATCTCCTCCCAGGAAGGAGGAGTCCACGTCTGGCCGTCGGTCCCGAAGGAGGCCGTGGTGGCGAACGACGCGCTGGCGTTCGCGGACTCGGTCTCGGAACCTGCGGTGGCGGCGGTGGGACGGTCAGCGGTCTCGTTCACGGATTTCGGCTGCCCTGCCGACCGGCGGAAACGCCTGAGCACTCCCCGGTCACCGTCGACAGCCGCACCTCCCCTGTCGGCTCTGGTGGTGTCCAGTAGAGCCCCTACCATATCCACCTCGCCCGTTAGCTCCGGATAAGCAACTTTGTCCCGGCTGTGGTCCGTTGGAACCGTCGGCGGGTACGGAAGCCCTGCGCGTTCTCCCGTACCCATCTCACCAGCGTCAACGCACGGTCCCCTCCACAGGTTCCCGAGGGCAGCGGATACAGTCGCCGAGCGACTTCACGCACGACCGCGGGGACAAACGGGGACAGGAGAGGGCCATTACCGGCAACCGGCAGGCGAGCTGGGCGTTCGCGGACGCCTTCGTCGCCGAGGACGATGCGCTGCTACGGGCCCGGGAGCGCGCCCGGGAGTTCGGCGTGCGCTCGGTCTCCCCCGGCACCGGCGCCACCCTGCGGATGCTGGCGGCGGCAGCCGACGCCCGGGTCGTGGCGGAGATCGGCACCGGGGTCGGGGTGTCCGGCATCCACCTGCTGCACGGCATGCGCCCGGACGGCGTGCTCACCACGGTGGACACCGAGCCGGACCGCCAGCAACTGGCCCGCGAGGCGTACCGGGAGGCGGGCTTCGCGGCGAACCGCGCCCGGTTCATCCCCGGCCCCGCCCTGGACGTACTGCCACGGCTCGCGGACGGCGGATACGACCTGGTCTTCTGCGACGGCGACCGGCTGGAGTACGCGCAGTACCTGGCCGAATCGTTGCGCCTGCTGCGGCCTGGCGGACTGGTCTGCTTCGAGGGGGTCTTCGCGCAGGGCCGGGCGACGGACGCGGCCCACCAGGAGGCCGAGGTGCACGGGGTGCGCGAGGTGATGCGCCTGGTACGCGACAGCGCGGCGCTGGTTCCGGTACTGCTGCCCACCGACGACGGCCTGCTGTGCGCGGTGAAGAAAGCGACATGAAGACGGCTCCGGGCTTTTGCGAACACATCTCGGTGTTCGCAAAAGCCCGGAGCCGGAAAATTGGAAGGTCCGAGCCGCGCCCGCGGCTCATGACGCCGTATTTCAGACGACTACCTTCTCCAGGGCCTCGCCCAGGGCCTTGGCCTCATCGGGTGTCAGCTCGACGACGAGTCGCCCGCCGCCTTCGAGCGGAACGCGCATGACGATGCCCCGCCCCTCCTTTGTCACCTCGAGCGGGCCATCACCCGTCCGCGGCTTCATGGCCGCCATGCTCGTTCCCCTTCCTGAAACCAGCTCCTCGCAACCGGCGGCCCAGGCGCCGCCGGACTCGAACACATTGGTTCCAGGCCATTATCCCGCATGTCAGTCCCCTATGACCAACATCGGGGACAGGCCACGCGACGACACCCGCTCGCAAAACCACCCAATCCGGCGAGGTGGCTGCGATACTCCCGCCCCTCGTTCCGCTTCGGGCCGAACCGGCCGACGCGGATTCTTTGATCCAGGTCACATGTCGGCCGGTGGCGATCTCCGGCATGCTGACCGCAGCGCACACCGCGCCACAGCCGCGACGGAGGGGACTGACTGCCATGGCCGACACCGTGCTCTACGAGGTGACCGAAGGGCTCGCGACCGTCACTCTGAACCGGCCCGAGGCGATGAACGCCCTGGACACCGAGACCAAGGACGCGCTGCGCGACACCCTCCGGGAGGCGGCCGCCGACCAGTGCGTACGGGCGGTGCTGCTCACCGCGACCGGGCGGGCGTTCTGCGTCGGCCAGGACCTCAAGGAGCACGTCAGCACGCTGCGCCAGCCGCCGGAGCCGGGCGGCAGGACGATGAACACCGTCCAGGAGCACTACAACCCGATCGTCGCTGCCATCGCGACCATGCCCAAGCCGGTGGTGGCCGGGGTGAACGGGGTCGCGGCGGGCGCGGGCGCGGGGTTCGCCTTCGCCGCCGACTACCGGGTGGTGGCCGACTCCGCCAGCTTCAACACGTCCTTCGCCGGGGTGGCGCTCACCGCCGACTCGGGGGCGTCCTGGACCCTTCCGCGCCTGGTCGGCCCGGCGCGCGCCGCTGACCTGCTGATGTTCCCGCGCAAGATCACCGCGCAGGAGGCGCTCGAACTCGGCATCGCGCAGAAGGTGGTGCCGACCGATGAACTGCCCGACACCGCGCTGGCGGTGGCCCGCGAGCTGGCCGAGGGGCCGACGGTCGCCTACGCCGCGATCAAGGAGTCGATCGCCTACGGGGCGTCGCACTCCCTGATCGAGACCCTGGTCAAGGAGGACGAGTTGCAGGAGCGCGCCGGGACCTCGCAGGACCACCGCATCGCGGTGGAGGCCTTCTTGAACAAGTCACGGCCGAAGTACGTGGGTCGCTAGCCGCTCGGGCTTCGTCCGGTCCGGAGGGCGGTGACTTCGCGACCGCCGGACCCCGGCGTTGGGGTTGCTCGCCATCGCGGCAGGGGGCAGACGTCCGGAGCGTGCCCCCGCCGCGACGGCGGCGGAGCCGTTACCGGAAGGCGCAGGTCGCGAGGTGGTCGTTGACCAGCCCGCAGGCCTGCATCGTGGCGTACGCCGTGGTGGGACCGATGAAACGGAAGCCCCGCTTCTTGAGGTCCTTGGCCAGGGCGACGGACTCCGGTGTGGTGGCCGGAACATCGGCGACGGACCGCGGCGCCGGGCGATCGTCCGGCGCGTAGGACCAGATGAGCGCGTCCAGGCCGCCCTCGTAGGACTCGGCGACGCCGAGTACGGCGCGGGCGTTCGCGATGACCGCGTCGATCTTGGCGCGGTTGCGGATGATGCCGGGATCGGCGAGCAGCCGCTCCCGGTCCGCGTCGGTGAACCTGGCCACCGCCTCCGGCCGGAACCCCGCGAAGGCGGCGCGGAACCCGGCCCGGCGGCGCAGGATCGTCAGCCAGGACAGACCGGACTGGAACGCCTCCAGCGACAGCCGCTCGTACAGTTCCACGTCACCGTGCACCGCACGCCCCCACTCGGTGTCGTGGTACGCCCGGTAGTCCTCGTACCCGTTCGCCTCCCGCGCCCAGGGGCAGCGGATCAGCCCGTCGGCGCCGGTGACCGGCCCGCCCTCAGTCATGCGGCTGCTCCCCGTTCGCCGCGGCGTCCCGCGGGTGGTCCTTCATCAGTGACGGCGCGCCGAGCGCCGCGTCCTGGACGCCCGCCAGCGCGGCCTCCAACTCCGCGATGCGCGCGTCCCGTTCGGCCAGCTCGGCACCGAGCCGGTCGAGCACGTCGTCCACCGCGTCCATCCGGTAGCCGCGCAGCGTCACGGCGAGCCGCAGGTCGTCGATGTCGGCGCGGCTGACCGGCCGGTCCCCGGGCAGCGGGTCCGACAGGCGGTCCGGCTCGGCGTCGCGCAGTGCGCCCCCGTCACCGAGCACCGCGACGGCGACGGCGCCGACCACCGCGACCAGCGCGATGAGCATGAACCAGAACAAGACGATCTCTCCCGGGTCCGGCCTCAGTACCTGAAGCGTCGGTGCCTTTGGTGTCCAAGTGTCCGCCCTGATCGTGCCATGCCGCGCTGTACCCGGTGGTGCGGCAGGCGACGGGTTAGGGTCGCGACGGGCGCATCGAGGAGTGTCGGCGCGGGCGGAGCGCCCGGGCGCGGGGCGGCCGGTCAAGGAGGACGTGAACAGCATGCTGCGGTTGGGGAAGCGCGAGTTCGGCGACCACGAACCGGTGATCATGGCGATCGTGAACCGGACGCCGGACTCCTTCTACGACCAGGGCGCAACCTTCGCCGACGAGGCCGCGCTCGCCCGGGTGGAGCGGGCGGTGTCAGAGGGTGCTGCCATCATCGACATCGGTGGGGTCAAGGCCGGTCCGGGGGCGGAGGTGTCGGCCGAGGAGGAGATCCGTCGTACGGCCGCGTTCGTCGCCGAGGTGCGCAGGCGGTTCCCGGACGTGGTGATCAGCGTCGACACCTGGCGGCACGAGGTCGGGGAGGCGGTCTGCGAGGCGGGCGCGGACCTGATCAACGACGCGTGGGGCGGGGTGGACCCGAAGCTGGCCGAGGTCGCGGCGCGCTTCGGGGTGGGCCTGGTGTGTACGCACGCGGGAGGCGCCGAGCCGCGTACCCGCCCGCACCGGGTGGGCTACGAGGACGTGATGGCCGACATCCTGCGGGTCACCCTGGGGCTTGCGGAACGGGCGGTGGAGCTGGGGGTCCGGCGGGACGGGATCCTGATCGACCCCGGCCACGACTTCGGCAAGAACACCCGGCACTCGCTGGAGGCGACCCGGCGGCTGGGCGAGATGGTGGGCACCGGCTGGCCGGTGCTGGTCTCGCTGTCGAACAAGGACTTCGTCGGCGAGACGCTGGACAAGCCGGTCAAGGAGCGGCTGCTGGGCACGCTGGCGACCACCGCCGTCTCGGCGTGGCTAGGCGCCCGGGTCTACCGGGTGCACGAGGTCGACGAGACCCGCCAGATCCTGGACATGGTGGCCACGATCGCGGGCCACCGCCCGCCGTCCGTGGCCCGCCGCGGCCTGGCGTGACCGCGGCCCGCCCTGAGGACGGGCCGCCGCCGCTCAGCGCTCCGCCTCCTTGGTGGCCAGCTTGACCGCCTCGTCCACGTCGTCGGTGAGCTGGAACAGCTCCAGATCGTGCCGGGACGCCTTGCCCTCGGCGACCAGGGTGTCGCGGACCCAGTCCACCAGGCCCCGCCAGTAGTCGGCGCCGAACAGCACGATCGGGAAGCGGGTCACCTTCTTGGTCTGGACGAGCGTCAGTGCCTCGAAGAGTTCGTCCAGCGTGCCGAAGCCGCCCGGCAGCACGATGAAGCCCTGCGCGTACTTGACGAACATCGTCTTGCGCACGAAGAAGTAGCGGAAGTTGATGCCCACGTCGACATAGGGGTTGAGCCCCTGCTCGAAGGGCAGCTCGATGCCCAGGCCGACCGACGCGCCGCCCGCCTCGCACGCTCCCTTGTTGGCACCCTCCATCGCGCCGGGACCGCCGCCGGTGATCACCGCGTACCCGGCCCCGGCCAGCGCCCGCCCGATCCGTACCGCCGCCTGGTACTCGGGCGAGTCGACGGGAGTACGGGCGGACCCGAACACGCTGATGGCGGGCCCGAGTTCGGCCAGCGCGCCGAAGCCCTCGACGAACTCGGACTGGATGCGCATCACCCGCCAGGGGTCGCCGTGCAGCCAGTCCGTCGGCCCCTGGCTGTCCAGCAGCCGCTGGTCCGTCGTGCCCGACTGGACCTGGCCCCGGCGCCGCACCACCGGCCCGGTGTGCCGCTCCGGCCAGCCATGGCCGTACGGGATGGCCTCGGCGGCCGCGTTCGCCGCCGCGGCCGCCTCCTGTGCCTCGTGCCAGCCGCGCTCCCGCCCCGGGTCCTCCGCGTTGCCACTGCCCACGTCGTACCGCTCCCTCCTGCGCCCGGCCCGTTGCGGGCCACCCGATTGCAGCCTACGTATCCGGCGCCCGTTACGCGCTCAGCCAGTGGCGCAGCCGCTCCTCGCACTCCAGGATCGCCGAGGTGTCGACGTGTTCCTCACGGGTGTGCGCGAGCTTGGGATCACCGGGACCGTAGTTGACGGCCGGGACGCCGAGGGCGGAGAACCGGGCCACATCGGTCCAGCCGTACTTCGGCGCGGGCTCGCCGCCGATCGCCGCGACGAACGCGGCGGCGGCCGGATGCGACAGCCCCGGCATGGCGCCCGGCGCGGAGTCGGTGACCACCACGGTGAAGCCCTCGAAGACCTCCCGCACGTGCGCCAGCGCCTCCTCCTGCGAACGGCTCGGCGCGAAACGGTAGTTGACGGTGACCGCGCAGTCGTCGGGGATGACGTTGGTGGCGTGACCGCCCTCGATCAGCACCGCGTTCAGTCCCTCGCGGTAGACGAGCCCGTCGATCTCCACCTGCCTCGGCTGGTACTCCGCCAGCCGCGCCAGCACCGGCGCCGCGGCGTGGATGGCGTTCTCCCCCAGCCATCCGCGCGCCGAGTGGGCACGGCGGCCGGTGGTCTCCACCCGCACCCGCACGGTGCCCTGGCAGCCGCCCTCGACCTGCGCCTCGGTGGGCTCCATCAGCACTGCGAAGTCCCCGGCCAGCCAGTCGGGGTGGTTCTCGACGAGCCGCTTGAGGCCGTTGAACTCGGCCGCGATCTCCTCGGCGTCGTAGAAGACGAAGGTCAGGTCGCGGTTGGGTTCGGCAAGCGTGGCGGCCAGCCGCAGCTGGACCGCGACGCCCGACTTCATGTCACTGGTGCCGCAGCCGTACAGCACTCCGTCCACCAGCCGCGACGGTACGTTGTCGGCGATCGGCACGGTGTCCAGGTGCCCGGCGAGCACGATCCGCTCGGCGCGCCCGAGGTGGGTGCGGGCCACCACCGCGTCGCCGTCCCGGTCGACGGTCAGGTGCGGCAGGGCGCGCAGCGCCTGCTCGACGGCGTCCGCGAGCGGCTTCTCCGCCCGGCTGACCGACGGGATGTCGACGAGCTGTGCGGTGACCGCCGCCGCGTCCTGGCTGAGATCGAGTGCGGGTGTGCTCATGTCGGCGACCCTACCTGGGGCGGTTCCGGCCGGGTCCGGGAATTCGACTGGGCAGCGGTCTCAAGTACGGTGTCGTGCGTGCCCATGTCCCAGCCATCGCAGCAGACCCCTCAGGGCACTCGTGTCCCACGCGGCCGCCGCTTCCGGTGCGCCGCCGCGCTGCTGGCGCTGCTGGCGGTGGTGGGCTACGCGGTCTTCGTGGACCGGACCGGTTCGCACGGCCTGGACTGCTACGTCGAGGCGAACGGCACCCGGCTCGGCCTCCAGCAGCCGCAGGCGGCGAACGCGGCGACCATCGGCGCCGTGGCCGCCGCACGCGACCTGCCGGAACGAGCGCTGACGATAGCCCTGGCGACCGCGATGCAGGAGTCGAAGCTGCACGACATCAAGGGCGGCGACCGCGATTCGCTGGGCCTGTTCCAGCAGCGCCCGTCCCAGGGCTGGGGCACCGCCCAGCAGATCCTGGACCCGGTCTACTCGTCGGGTGAGTTCTTCGACGAGCTGGTCAAGATCCCCGGCTACTCGCGGCTGCCGCTGACCGCCGCCGCGCAGAAGGTGCAGCACAGCGGCTTCCCGCAGGCGTACGCCAAGCACGAGGCGGACGCCACGATGCTGGCCGCCGCGCTGTACGGACGGCAGCCCAGCCTGAGCTGCCGGGTGCCCTCGGGCGGCAGTCCGGGCGACCCGGCGGCGGTACGGCAGCGGCTGGCGCGGGAGTTCGGGGCTCAGGTCCTCCAGCGGCAGGACAGCACGCCCGACGTGCCGCAAGCCGCCGCCGCGGGCACCCCGCCCACGGACACCAGCGGCGCGACGGTGACGGTGCCCGGCGACGGGGCGGCCGATCCGACGGACGAGGACCCGACGCAGCACGGCTGGGCGCTGGCGCAGTGGGCGGTGGCGCACGCGCCGGACCTGCGGATCGCCGAGGTGGCGTATCGCGGCCGGATTTGGCGGGCGCGGGAATCCGGCAGCGGTTGGGCGAAGGACACCGCACCCGCCGGACATTCGTACGGAGATGTTCGGATAACCGTCGAGCACTAGTCGCGCAAAGTTCCGGGCGTTACCCCGCAAGAGGAACGCGACGCACCCCGCACCACCCTTCGAGCAGCCTCTCCCGGCATTCCCCGCAATCCTTCAACTGCCTTGGCCTGCCTACGCGGTGACGTTTCCGCCAACGCCCGGGAACCGACAGGAATGCCCTATTCTCCCGAAAGTCTATTATGCGACACATTGCCAACTCTTTACTTCGAACAACCGCAACTTTAGGGCTTCTCACGCGGTAGTCACGGCGTCCGCCCGCGGACGCCCAATGTCCTCATCTCTCCGTAAAAGGAGCACCATGTCTCTCCCCCTCAAGAGCCGGATCGCTCGGGCCGCCGTGCTGGTCGCGGCGGCTGCCCCCGTCATCGGGATGGGCGCCAGCGCGGCGCAGGCCGCCGAGCTGCCCGCGAACGGCCTGACGGGACTGAGCAGCCCGGAGACCATCCACAACGCTGACGGCGCCGTGCACAACGCCGTGGGCGTGGCCAACGAGGCGGGCACCAACGCGGCCAAGACGGTGCTGCCCGCCGTCGGCAAGGCCGGCAAGGACGCCGCCCCGGCCGCCAAGAAGCTGGTGGGCACGGCCAACCAGACGGTCGGCAGCGTCGCCGGCGGCGCCGCCAAGTCCACCACCACGGGCGGCCTGCCCTCCACCGGCGACCTGCCGGTCGGCGGCGCCGTGCCGTCCCTGGGCGGCTGACCGCACGAACAAGCGTGAGGGCCTGGAGAGCATCCGCTCTCCAGGCCCTCACGCTTTGCCGGCGCTACGCGCCGCCGCCCAGGCGGCGCACCGCCTCGGCCACCCGCTCGTCCGTGGCCGTGAAGGCGATCCGTACGTGCCGCTCGCCCGCCGGGCCGTAGAACTCGCCCGGGGCCACCAGGATGCCCTGCTTGGACAGGTCGCCCACGGTGTCCCAGCACGGCTCGTCGCGAGTCGCCCACAGGTACAGCGACGCCTCGCTGTGCTCGATGCGGAAACCCGCGCCCTCGAACGCGGTGCGCAGCACGGCGCGGCGGCGGGCGTAGCGCTCGTACTGCTCGTCGGCGTGCGCCTGGTCGCCCAGCGCGGCGATCATCGCCCGCTGCACCGGCGCCGGGACGATCAGCCCGAGGTGCTTGCGCACCTGCAGCAGCTCCTTGACCACCGCCGGGTCACCGGCGAGGAACGCCCCCCGGTAACCGGCGAAGTTGGAGCGCTTGGACAGCGAGTGCACGGCGATCAGGCCGTCATGGCTGCCGCCGCAGACCTCGGGGTGCAGGATCGACACAGGCTCGGTCTCCCAGCCGAGTTCGATGTAGCACTCGTCGGAGACCACCAGCACCCCGTGCTCACGCGCCCAGGCCACGATCCGGCGCAGCTCGGCGGCGTCCAGGGTGCGGCCGGTCGGGTTGGACGGGCTGTTCAGCCACAGCAGCCGGACCCGGGCGGGATCGAGGTCCGCCACCGGGTCGGCATAGGTGACCGCCTCGGCGCGGGCCACCAACGCCCCGATCTCGTAGGTCGGGTAGGCCAGCTGCGGGTAGCCGACCTGGTCGCCCTCGCGCAGGTCGAGCAGTACCGGCAGCCAGCCGACGAGCTCCTTGGAACCGATCAGCGGCAGCACCGCGGCGGGGTCCGCGGCCACCGCCAGCCGCCGGTGCAGCCATGCCGCGATCGCCTCACGCAGCGCGGCCGTGCCGTAGGTGAGCGGATAGCCCGGGCTGTCGGCCGCGGCGGTAAGCGCCTGCTGGATGACGGCCGGCACCGGATCGACGGGGGTGCCCACCGACAGGTCCACCACACCGTCGGGGTGCGCGGCGGCGGCGGTCTTGTAGGGCTCAAGCCGGTCCCAGGGGAAGACCGGAAGGCGGTCAGTCACTCGCGCCACGTACAGCTCGCTTTCTCGCGTACAACGCCGTCGGTCCCGCACGGCCCACAGCCGTACGGGACCGACACCGTGTTCGATCGCTATGCGGACCGGTAGTCAGCCGACTTACTCGTGGTCCTGGTTCTGCGGCGGCAGGGCGGCGATGAACGGGTGGTCACGTTCGATCAGGCCCAGCTTGGAGGCACCACCCGGCGAACCCAGCTCGTCGAAGAACTCGACGTTCGCCTTGTAGTAGTCCTTCCACTCCTCCGGAGTGTCGTCCTCGTAGAAGATCGCCTCGACCGGGCAGACCGGCTCACAGGCCCCGCAGTCGACGCATTCGTCCGGGTGGATGTACAAGGACCGCGAGCCCTCGTAGATGCAGTCGACGGGGCACTCCTCGATGCATGCCTTGTCCTTGACGTCGACACAAGGCTGCGCGATGACGTAGGTCACGCTGTCGTTCCTCCTCGATAGGGCCGGCGGACCGATGCGGCTCCGCCGCGTGGCGCGCGGGAGCGCGGCGTCGATGCCCACCTCCTAGTATCTCCGTTCCCGGGCCGCATACGAACAAGAGGGGTTGACCGATCGGTGGAGTTCGCTGGTGGTGGACGGCTCGAAGTCCGCATTACCCCCTCTGACGTGGGAAAACGTGTATCCGTGCGGAGGCTGGCGGAGATCGTCGGCACCCGCCCGGTATTCACCGACGCCGTCGGGCTTCTCACATCCTGGAACCAGGGTGTGCTGATCATCACACGCCGCAACGGGGAAACCGTCCACATCCCGGAACGTGCGCTGGTGGCGGGCAAGGTGGTCCCCGATCGCCCCGCCCGCCCGCGCCGTCTGACACCGCCCAGCGCGAGCGCGCACGAACTGCAGGAACTCGCCTCGCGCGGCTGGCCCGCGGTGGAGACCGAGCGGCTCGGGGACTGGCTGCTGCGTGCCTCCGTGGGCTTCACCAGGCGGGCCAACTCCGTGCTGCCGCTGGGCGATCCCGGACTGCCGCTCGACGCCGCGATCCGCCGGGTCCGGGACTGGTACGGCGAACGCGCACTGGTGCCGTACGTGCAGGTCGCCACCGGGACGACTGATTGCGATGAGCGTCTTGACGACGCTTTGGCCCGGGACGGCTGGACCGCTCAGGCGCACACCCTGGTCTACACCGGCTCCGTCGCACCGGTCGCGGACGGCCCGGGCGCCGAGCGGGTCGCGCTCAGCCGGGTGCCGGACGCCGGTTGGCTGGCCCGCTACCACCGCACCGGCGAGCTGGCCGAGACGGCGGTGCGGGTGCTCACCGGGGGGCCGTCGGTGTGGTTCGCCGCGGTGCCGGGCGACGAGACGGGCCCGGCGGCGATCGGGCGGTGCGTGGTGGACGGGCGCTGGGCGCAGTTCGGCGCGGTGGAGGTCGACGCACGGCACCGGCGGTCGGGGCTGGCCACCGCGGTGCTGGCGGCACTCGCGGGCAAGGCACTGGATGAAGGCGCCACGGGCGGGTATCTCCAAGTGGAGGAGGACAACGAGGGCGCCCGCGCGCTCTACGAACGGATGGGCTTCACCGCCCACCACGGCTACCACTACCGCCGCGCTCCGCTGGGCGGCACCAGGTAGGTGGCGCGTCATGGACAACATCGTCGACAGGCGGCGCCGGTTCGCTGAGGCCGCGCGCGGCGAACGGCCCGATCTCGGGCTGCTGTGCCTGCTGGTGGGGGCCGAGGCCGCGCCCGGGTTCGACCAGGCCGTGATCGCCGACGCCCTGGGCGAACTCGACCGGCTGGCCGCCGAGGTCGCCGCACAGCGCACCGGTGACGGGCCGGGCGCCTGGGCCCGGGCGCTGGCCGAGGTGCTGGGCGGGCGCCACGGGTTCCGCGGTCTGCCATCGGACTACGGGCGGCTGGAGTCCTCGCTGCTCCACCATGTGCTGCGGCGCAGACGCGGGCTGCCGATCCTGCTGTCGGTGGTGTGGATCGAGGTGGGACGGCGGCTGGGCGCACCGGTGTACGGGGTGGGGTTGCCCGGCCACTTCGTGGTCGGCGTCGGCGAGCCGGACGGCGGCCATGTGCTGGTCGACCCGTTCTCCGGTGGCCGCCAACTGGCCGCCGGGGACGCCGAACTCCTGGTGGCGGGCGCCCTCGGCGGCTCCGGGACCGCGCTGTCCGCCGGGATGTTCGCCCCCGCGGAACCGCTGGACATCGTCGCCCGGGTGCTGAACAACATCCGGGCATGGGCGGCGGCCCGCCCCGAGCACAGCGCGGTACAGCTATGGGCGATCGAACTCGGCCTGCTGCTGCCCCACCATCCGGCCGGACTGCGCCTGGAGCGCGCCCAACTACTCGTACAGCGCGGCGAGTTCGCCAGCGGCGCCGCCGAGATGGAGGCCTACGCGGAACTGGTGGCCGCCATGGATCCGGCGATCGCCGACGGCATCCGGCAGCGCGCCCGCTCGGCACGCGCCCTGCTCAACTGACCAGCCAGGCAGGCCGGTCAGAGCCAGCCCTTCTGCTTGGCGATGCGGACCGCCTCGGAGCGATTGCGGGCACCGGTCTTCTGGATGGCGGTGGACAGGTAGTTGCGCACGGTGCCCTCCGACAGGTACAGCGCCCTGGCGATCTCGGAGTTGACCGCGCCGTCGGAGGCCGCGCGCAGCACATCACGCTCCCGGGCGGTGAGCGGATCGGCGCCCTCCGCTAGGGCCGCCGCCGCCAGCGTCGGGTCTATGACCTTCTCCCCGGCCAGCACCCGCCGCACCGCGTCGGCGAGTTGGGCCGCCGGGGCGTCCTTCACCAGGAAGGCGTCGGCGCCCTGCTCCATGGCCCGGCGCAGATATCCCGGGCGACCGAAAGTGGTGACGATGACGACCTTGACGCCCGGCAGTTCCCTGCGCAGTCGCGCGGCGGCGTCGATGCCGGTCATGCCCGGCATCTCGATGTCGAGCAACGCCACATCCACCGCGTGCTCGCGGGCCGCGGCGACCACCTCATCGCCCCGCGCGACCTGCGCGACCACATCGATGTCCTCCTCCAGCCCGAGCAGCGTCGCCAACGCCTCTCGCACCATTGACTGGTCCTCGGCCAGCAGCACCCTGATCATTGGTGCAGCGTAGCGAGCCGTCCGGACATCCCGGCAGGGCTGTGGATCACGCCTGTGGATAACGCGCCGCCCCGGGCGTCTGGTCCTCCTCCGGCGGCCGCTCGTGCCGCACGGTGCGCAGCGGCACGTAGGCGCTCAGCGAGAAGCCGCCGCGCTTGGAGGGGCCGGTGCGCAGCCGCCCGCCGGAGAGCATCAGCCGTTCCTGCAGGCCGCCGAGGCCGTTGCCCGCGTGGTGGGAGCGGCCGGGGCCGCGGCCGTCGTCGGCGACCTCCAGGCGCAGATAGCGGCCCTCGTCGGCCTCCCAGACGTCGTCCAGCGTCAACCAGCAGTGCTTGGCGCCGCTGTGCCGGATCACGTTGGTCACCGCCTCGCGCAGCGCCCAGGCCAGCGCGCCCTGCTGCTCGACGCCGAGCCCCGGGTACTGGTCCTCCAGCGGCAGGTCGAGCGACGGCGAGATCTCCGCCTCCACCCCCGCGGTACGCAGCGCGGTGCGCGCCCCGGCCAACTCCACGCCGACCGTGGGCCGCCGATAGCCGCTGACCGCCTCCCGTACGTCAACCAGGGCCTGCCTGCTGACCTGTTCGATGTCGGCGACCTGCCGGGCCGCGTCCTCGGGCTTGTCCGGCAGCATCCGCCCGGCCAGTTCGCTCTTGAGCGTGATCAGCGACAGTGAGTGGCCCAGCAGATCGTGCAGATCGCGGGCGAGCCGCAGCCGCTCCTCGGCCGCCGCGAGCCGGGCGACGGTCTCCCGCGCCTCCCGCAACTCCCGCACCATCCGGCCCATCTGGCCGACGCCCATCATCGCCGCACCGCCCAACAGCGCCGGGAAGAACAGCCCGTAGAGGTTCCACTCCCTGGAGCCGACCAGTGCGCCGACCACCAGGATCGTCACCGCGCTGCACGGCACCGCCCACAGCACGTGCCGGGGCGGCAGCATCACCCCGAAGCTGATCGTGACATAGGTGAACATCACCAGCCACGGCGAACCGAGGGTGAGCGTCAGGACCAGCGCGAGAGCGTACAGGCCGCAGGCGATGGTCAGTTGCCACCAGGTCAGCGTGTCCCGCCGCCGCCGGTTCAGCAGCAGGTACAGGTACGCGCCGACGAACAGCGCCAACCCGGCCCAGCCGAGCGCGACCGCCATCGCCGAGTGCCGTCCCGAGGTGAGGTCGCCCACCGCCGACCCCAGGTAGAGCAGGTAGATGAGCGCCCAGCACAGCTTGCTCCACTGCTGGAGCCGGTTCTCCGGGGCGCGCCCCATCGCCGCGAGGAAGGTGTCCCTGTCCTTCCCCGCGTCCGTGCGCTCGTCCACCGTCATTGGTGATCCCTTACGCCTTGAGGGCGTCCTTGCGGTACAGCCATGCTGCCCCACCGGCGAAGACCAGCAGGTAGACGACGAGCAGCGAGATGTCCCGCAACTGGGGGGCGTTGCCCTGCTCGATGGCGTGGCCCAGACCGGCGTAGGCGTAGGTGGGCAGCCACTTGGCTATGTTCTGCAGCCACTGCGGGAAGACCGTGGACGGCATCCACAGGCCGCCGAGGATCGACAGCGCGAAGTAGATGATCATCGTGATCGGGCGGACCGCGTCGCCAGTGGCCACGTAACCGATGGCGACGCCGAGGGCGGCGAAGACCATGCTGCCCGCCCAGATGGAGAAGGTGAGGGCGGCCCACTGCCAGGCCTGCATCTGAACGCCCTTGACCAGCGCGGCCACCACCTCCACCACCACGATGGCCGGCAGGGTGACCGTCGCGGCCGAAGCGATCTTGGAGATCACATAGCCGTGGCCGGGCAGTGCGGTCAGCCGCAGCTGCCGCACCCAGCCCTTCTCCCGCTCCTTGGCGATCCGCTCGCTGTTGCCCATCAGCACGGCCGTCAGCGCGCCGAAGGAGGCCATCCCGACCATGTAGTACAGCTGCATGGACAGGCCGGTGTGCGGAATCATGTCCTGCTTGGACGAACCGGAGATCAGCAGGAACAGCGCCGCCGGGTAGATCACCGTGAAGAACATGAACTTCTTGTTCCGCAGCGTGCGCGTGATCTCCAGCTTGATCAGAGCGCCGGAAGCCAGGGTGTTCATCGTGCCGCCTCCTCAGCGGTCGCAGCGTCCGTGATCGCTATGAAGGCCTGCTCCAGGCCGAGCCCGGCGACCTCCAGGTTGCGGGGGTACAGGCCCATGCCGTAGATGGCGTGCGTGGTGGCGTCCGCGTCGGTGGACTGGATGCGCACCGTGCGTCCGGAGACGCTGAGCGAGCTCAGGAACGGCAGACCGCGCAGCGCGCTCTCGTCCACCTGGCCGTCGAGGTCGAAGACGATCCGGCGGGCACCGGCCTTGGCCTTGATCTCGGCCGCGGAGCCGTCGGCGAGCACCCGGCCGCGGTGCAGCACGATCACCCGGTCGGCGATCGCGTCCGCCTCCTCCAGGTAGTGGGTGGCGAACAGGACCGTGCGGCCCTGCGCCGCCTGCTGGCGCATCGTGCTCCAGAATCCCTGCCGCACGGTGACATCCATACCCGTGGTGGGCTCGTCCAGGATGATCAAGTCGTTGGCCCCGGCGGTGGCGAGGGCGAACCGTACCCGCTGCTCCTGGCCGCCGGAGAGCTTGTTGACCATCCGGTCGGCGATCTCGGTGATCCCGGCGTGCTCCAGCACCCGCTGCACCGGGTAGGCCTTCGGGTGCAGATCGCAGGCGAGCTTGACCAGCTCGCGGACCTTCACCTCCTCCATCAGCCCGCCGCTTTGCAGCATCGCGCCGACCCTGCCCTGGGCGATCGCCCGCGCCGCGGTGGTGCCGAAGACCTCGACGGTCCCGGAGTCCGCGTTGCGCAGGCCGAGCAGCAGGTCGAGAGTGGTGGACTTGCCCGCGCCGTTGGGCCCGAGCAGCGCCACCGTCTCGCCTGGGTACAGGTCGAGGCTGACCTCGTTGACGGCCTTGACCTGGCCGAAGGACTTGTTGACCCGCGAGAAGCGGACGGCCGGGGTGGCCGTGTCCCGCGTGCGCGGCGTCGGTGCGGCTGTTGCGCTCATGGGGACAATCCTCGCGGCTGCCCGCAAGCGGCGGCAGTGCCGGTCATCGTGTTCTTGGGATGACAGATGTCATACCCGGACCGTGACAGCGCTCCGGTGCGCCTACCGTGACCTGGGCCGCGGCGGTCGTCGTGCGACCCGCGCGGCCCAGGTGAAGCTCCGCCGCCGCGGCGTCAGTTGGCCACGTTCTGGATCACCGCGGTCTTCTCCGGCGCGGTCTTGCCGAGCGCGGGCAGCATCGCCGACGCCACGTCCTGCGGAGTGACCGGCGTCTTGGTGCCGATGCCGCGCTCCAGCAGCACACCGTCGAAGGCGTTGCCGTACAGCTCCCGAAGGACCGCGAGGTCGATGTGGAGCGTCATCTTCCCGTTGCTCGGCGCGGGGACGATCGTGAGGATCTTGCTCAGCGACTTCTGCGGGCTGAACAGCACCGAGTGCGTCCCGGCGCTCACCGTGATCTTCCCGGACATCGCCGGATCGCCGATGGTCCTGATCGCCTCGGTGAGCTGGGCCTGGGTGACCTGCGGCTGATGCGTGGTGACCGCCAGGTCGACGGGGTCGCTCTTGCCGGT
Organism: Streptomyces sp. PLK1-5; assembly: GCA_037034305.1. Classification (GTDB taxonomy): domain Bacteria; phylum Actinomycetota; class Actinomycetes; order Streptomycetales; family Streptomycetaceae; genus Streptantibioticus_A. The sequence goes on along the minus strand of JBAGJY010000001.1, from coordinate 211,431 downwards.
CTCGGCACGCTGGGTGTAGGCGGCGGTGATCTTCTGCACCGAGGCGTCCGCGTCAACCGCCTGGTAGGGGGTGCCGGGCACGGCCACCGGCTTGCCGTCCACGAACTTCACCATGCCGTCGGAGCCGCCGCTGTTCGGCGACAGCGTCTGCAACTGGCTGCGCAGCTTCTCCTGGTCGACGTCGATCGCGGGCGCCACCTGGTGCTGGCCGCCGAACAGGGAGCCGATCACCGAGATCGGGTTGTAGTCGCGGTGCGCGACCTGGCTGACCGACTCCTGGGTGTTGATCGACAGTCCGGCGAGTTCCGGCTTGAGCTGCTTGTCCTGGTTGCCGATGTGCACGGTGAGCGGAGCGGTGCCCCGGTCGCCCACGGCCGCGTTGAGCGCCTTGACCGCCTCGTCCCTGGTCTTGCCGCCTATGTCGACGCCCAGCACGGTGGTTCCGGTAGGCACGTCGGCGTGGTCCATCAGCAGCCCGGCCGCGTACGCGACGCCGACCACGGCCAGCACCGCGAATCCGGCGAACGCCACCTTGGAGCGGCCCTTGCGCGCGGGCTTGGCCGGGGCCTTGGCCTTGGGCTTGCCGCCCTCGTCCGACCCGGCGGGCGGCTTGGGCGCGGCGGGCGGCACGGGCGCGGTCACCGCGGGAATGCCGCTGACCAGCGTGTCACCGGAGATGTGGTCGGCCAGCCCGTCGCTCGCCGCGCCGTCGCGCGCCTCGGCGGCGGCGGACGGCATATACATGCCACCGGTCACCGGCCCGGTGGTCGGACCGTTCGGCACCTCGGGGATGTCCGGCGCGCCGCCAGCCCCCGGGAAGCCGGGGAACGGCTCGCTGCCGGGCGGCGGCCCGCCCGACGGCCCCCGCTCACCCGCGCCCGCGGCGCCCACACCGCTGGGGCGCCCGCCGAACGGCTCCGCCGCGGAGTCGGACGCACCGGCACCGGGGAACAGCGGATCGCCGGAACCGGAGGCCGGGGAAGCAGCCCCGGCAAACAGCGGATCGCCCGAACCGGACGACAGGCCGGAGGCCGCGGGACCCGCCCCGGGAAACACCGGGTCAGCAGCCGCCGAAGCACCCGGCGCGCCCGGAGTGTCGTTCAGATAAGGGATGTTGGGCTGCCCCGGCCCCGCAGCGTCGGCACCCGGCGCCGAACCGCCGGACGGCGTCGGGGGCTTCTGCCGGGCGGCGGGCTGTGCGCCTGGGGACACCGGCTTGCGCGGCGCGAACCAGTCGCTGGTGCCCGACCCGCCCTTGTCGGCGCCGCCCGGGCCGCCCTTCGCGGGCTCCGAACCGCGCACGGCGGCGCCGCCGTCCGCCGCCGAGGAGGCGCCCTGCGCCGGCCGGTTGGCCCGCGGCGCACTGCCCCGCTCTGAAGCGGAAGCAGAAGCGGAATCCTTAGGGCGGCTCTCGCTCTCGGCGCCTTCGGCGACCGGGGTGCGCACCACCACCGGCGGAATGGGCCGCGAACCCGGGATGTTGATCCGGATCCGGGTGGTCAGCGTGGTCTCGGTCCTCGGCTCCTCGGGCCTGGGCTCAGGAGTCTCCTGGCCACCCGCGGCAGCTCCCGGGGTGCCCGGTGCCCCGCCGACGCGCGGCTCCTCCTGCGGTCGCGGCGACGGATACTGGCGGGTTCCGTACGGCGGTGTCCCGGACGGGTACGCGGCGCCGCCGCGACCCTGGGGTCCTGAGGACGAACTGTCAGTTTCACGGCTCAAAGCAGGTTCTCCCGGTTAGCTTCGCCACCCGTCACGGCCATCCGCAGGCGGCTCGCCAGCGCGCACCACCATACTGGCCAGCGTCGGGAACGGCCCGGCGACCGCCGATCCGACCGACCGTCAGCCCATCACAGAGGTGTCATCGGGTACCAAGTCGGGCGCCCGGGGCGCCTGGAGGCGTTTGACGCGGTAGGGTGGCACAGATCACGCCCACCGCCATTCCGCCCAACAGGTAGACGTACGGGCCGAGACCCGCCGCGAACAGGAAGTCGCCTTCCGGGCGGGTGACGCTCAGGTACATGACCGTGAGGAACCACAGCACGGTCGGCACCGCGGCACCCAGCCGGTCACGGGTGAGTCGGCCACCACCGTAGAAGAGACCGGCGCAGCCCGCCAGTGCGAGGATCAGGCCGCCGGGAAACCAGCCGTCCTGGACGACCGCCCCGGCGGTGGCGACCAGCACCCCGAGGATCCCCAGGACCACGTACCGCACGATGCGCACTGCCGCGTTCACACCTCCGTTCCGGCGAAGAGGTCGTCCACCCGCCCGGCTGGCTGGTGACCTCGCACCATACGGTAGTACTCCACGGCGAACACCGGCTGTCCAAGGTCGTTCGACAAGGCGAAGAACAGGCCGTCGACCACGATCTGGGTGGCGTGCGCGCGCATCGCCGCCGCCTTGCGCTCGACGTACGCGGAGCCGTCCACGGCGACGGTCGCCTCGTCGTCGTCCACCACGCCCGGCACCTCGGTCACCGGCGCGACGCCCGTGAACGCGGGGTTCGCGCCCGCCGCCCGCAGCCGGGCGAGGCCCTCCTCGGCCACGGAGCGCGGGACGCAGTTCCAGTAGATCTTGGTGATGGTGTGCGGTGCGCCGAGGTCGGGCCGGAAGCCGGGTTCGGCGGCCAGGTCGGCGGCGAGCATGGCGACCCGGTGGGCCTGGATGTGATCGGGGTGCCCGTATCCGCCATTCGGGTCATACGCCACCATCACCTGCGGCCGTACCTCGCGAATCACGGCGACCAGGTGCCCGGCCGCCTCGTCCAGGTCGGCCTGCCAGAAGCAGTCCGGCCGGTCGTTCTGCGCGGCGCCCATCATCCCGGAGTCGCGGTACAGTCCGGGCCCGCCCAGGAAGCGGTGGTCGGTGACCCCGAGTTCGCGCATGGCGGCGGCCAGCTCGCCGATGCGGTGCTCGCCGAGGATGTTGTCCCGGTCGGAGGTCAGGTGCGCCAGTTCGGGCGGGATGACCTCGCCCTCCTCCCCAAGGGTGCAGGTCACCAGGGTGACGTGGGCGCCCTCGGCGGCGTACTTGGCCATCGTGGCACCGTTGTTGATGGACTCGTCGTCGGGGTGCGCGTGTACGAGCAGCAGTCGTCGAGCGGGCAGCCCGTCCGGGCCGTCGGATTCGGTCATACCGGCAGCGTATGGCCTGAGCCGGTCAGAACTTGAAGTTGCCGATCATGCTCGCCACGTTCGTGGTCAGCTGCCGGATGGTCGGCGCCACGGAGGAGCTGGCGAGGAAGAACCCGAGCAGTACACAGACGAGGGCGTGCAGGCCCTTCAGGCCGGACTTGTTGACCAGCAGGACCACGATGATCAGCAGCAGTAGCACCGCCGAAATCGAGAGTGCCACAGCGGCTCACCTCCAGATACGCACCGACGGGACCTTGCCAACCGGGTATTACAACCTACGGCAACTGATCATAACTTTCCGTGAGACCGCATACCTCGGTGCACGGATGCATGCGGGGGCGCACGCTTGTGCGCACCACCGGTACGCGCCCGCCCACTCGGCGGCAGCGCCCCCGTCCTGCCTGGGTTGATGGGGCTCCCCGGACAACTCCGGTGCGGTCGTGCGGTGTTGACACCGCGGCGAGGGCAGCTCCATCACTGGTGCGATGTGTTCTACGCAACAGGTCAGGGAAGGGAGAACTCCCCACCCGGCCTGCGCAGCGCGCGGCCAAGCGGAAGGGTGTGTACCGGGCTAGCGTCGCCGCATGACCTTCCCCAGACAACACGCCAGGACCCAGCGCTTCACCCTGGGTGCCCCCAGGAACTTCTGTCCCTCGCCCGACGGCGAGCGGGTAACCTTCCTCCGCTCACCGTCCGGCACGAACCGCACCAACCTCCTGTGGCTGCTGGACACCACGACGGGCGAGGAACGCGTCGCCGCCGACCCCCGCACCCTCCTCGCGGGCGCCGAAGAGGAGTTGAGCCCCGAGGAGCAGGCGCGGCGGGAGCGCAGCAGGGAGGGCTCGGCCGGGATCGTCGGCTACGCGGTGGACCGGGCGGTGGAGTTGGCCGCGTTCCCGCTGTCCGGCCGCCTGTTCATCAGCGAGCTGCGCGCGGGCAGCACCCGTGAACTCCCCGTTCCCGGGCCGGTGGTGGACCCCCGCCCCTCCCCCGACGGCCGGATGGTCGCCTACGTGGCGCAGGGCGCGCTGCGCGTCGTCCACGCGGACGGCACCGCCGACCGCGCACTGGCCGAGCCGCGGGACCCGCGCCACACGTGGGGCCTGGCGGAGTTCATCGCCGCCGAGGAGATGTCCCGCCACCGCGGCTTTTGGTGGTCGCCGGACAGCGACCGGCTGCTGGCCGCGCACGTGGACGAGTCCCCGGTGCGGCGCTGGTGGATCGCCGACCCGGCGCATCCGGCGAACTCCCCGGCCGAGGTCGGCTATCCCGCCGCCGGTACTCCCAACGCGCGCGTGTCGCTGGCGCTCCTCGACCTGGACGGCTCGCGCACCGAGGTGGCCTGGGACCAGGACCGCTACCCGTATCTGGCCCGGGTGCACTGGTCGGCGTCCGGCGCTCCGCTGCTGCTGGCGCAGTCCCGCGACCAGCGCTCCCAGGTGTACCTGTCGGTGGACCCGGCAACCGGCCGGACGACGCCGCTGCTGCGGGAGACGGACCCGGTGTGGCTGGAACTGTTCCCCGGCAGTCCCGCCTGGAGCCCGGACGGCGAGTTGGTCCGGATCGCCGACGAGGGCGACGCCCGGGTGCTCATGGTGGGCGACCGGGCGCTGACCGACGCGCGGCTGCACGTAGGGGCGGTGCTCGACGTGGCCGAGGACGGCATCCTCGTCACGGCCTCCACCGGCGCCGAAGCGGATGCGCAACCGGAAGCGGGCGCCGAGGAGTTGGGCGAGGTACACGTCTACCGGGTCACGGACAGCGCCGTGGAGCGGCTGTCCCTGGCGCCGGGTGTGCACTCGGCCGTACGCGGCGGCCCGTTGACGGTGATGTCCTCCTCCTGCCTGGACGCTCCCGGCGCGAAGGTGCGGGTGCTGCGCGAGGGCAAGGAGGTCGCCCGGATCGGCTCGTTCGCCGAGTCGCCGCTGCTGACCGCGCGGCCGACACTGCTGGCGGCGGCCGAGCGCCGCATTCCGGCCGCCGTGCTGCTGCCCACCGGCTACCAGGCGTCGGACGGGCCGCTTCCGGTACTCATGGATCCGTACGGCGGCCCGCACGGCCAGCGGGTGGTCGCCGCGCACAACGCGCATCTGACCTCGCAGTGGTTCGCGGACCAGGGCTTCGCCGTGATCGTCGCGGACGGCCGCGGCACGCCCGGCCGCTCCCCGGCGTGGGAGAAGTCCATCGCCGGTGACTTCGCCGGGGCGACGCTGGACGACCAGGTGGACGCGCTGCGCGCGCTGGCCGCCGACCATCCGCTGGACCTCGGCCGGGTGGCCATCCGCGGCTGGTCGTACGGCGGTTATCTGGCGGCGCTGGCGGTGCTGCGCCGTCCCGAGGTGTTCCACGCGGCCGTCGCGGGCGCGCCGGTCACCGACTGGCGGCTGTACGACACCCACTACACCGAGCGGTACCTGGGGGATCCGGCGGAATCCGGGAACGTGTACGACGCCAACTCGCTTGTCACAGAAGCGGGTTTGTCCCTACCGGCGGAACGCGTGCGGCCATTGATGATCATTCACGGCCTGGCCGATGACAACGTAGTCGCGGCGCATACGCTGCGACTTTCCTCGGCGCTGTTGGCCGCGGGCCGCCCGCATGAAGTCCTGCCGTTGTCCGGAGTAACGCACATGACTCCGCAGGAGCAGGTCGCGGAGAACCTGCTCCTACTCCAGGTGGACTTCCTCAAGAAGTCTCTGGGCATGGCGTGACAACCGGCGAGGAATGGTTCAGCGCCCTCCCGGGGAATTCACGCACATTAGGCCACCACTGGGGGTGGTGTCACTACCCCCGGCGAAATTCCCAGGTGACTCGTAGCGAACCGCGGGCCTGACCGGGACACGGGCGATCGACCGGGACATAAGCGGATCACCCCGGTCGATCCCCGGCGCCCACACGGCCGTACGGTGTTCAACATGGAGCGTCCGTATATCGGTGATGCGACAGTCAAGTTGCCGGAATGTTAAGTCGCTTGGTGCCCGTTTAGACGCCTTCGCCCCAATAAATTGATCACTGTCAAGCACGCGGGCGCGGCAATCCGCAAAATCTTCGCTCAAGAAGCTGGAGAACATCACTTTCCCGGGGTTCCCCCTCTTGACTCCGCAATGAATCCATTGCGAAAGTCCGCACAACCCGCGGCATTCACTCAAAGCCGCGTCGACCCACTGCGCGGGGATGGAAGCCCAATGACCAGTCCTACTCAGGCAGCGACGGAGCCGGAGCCCGTTCCTGAGGACGCCACAGCGAACAGTTCCGGTTCCAAGATCGCCCCGGAACTCGTAGGGCGCTCCCCCAGGCAACTGGCCTGGCTCCGTTTCAAACGGGACCGGACCGGCATCATCTGTGCCGTCATCGTCGGGATCTTCGTCCTGATCGCGATCTTCGCGCCGGTGATCACCTCACTGACCGGCAAGGACCCGTACAAGCTCTACGGGCAGGACGACAACCTGCTCAACACGTACGGCCTGCCGATCAAACCCAACGGCGGCATCGACGGGAGCCACTGGTTCGGCATCGAACCCCGCCTGGGCCGCGACGTGTTCGCGCTGCTGGTGTACGGGATCCGCACCTCGCTGGGCATCGCGCTGTGCGTGACGATCCTGTCGGTCGCGCTCGGTGTCGTGATCGGCCTCGTCCAGGGGTCCCTCGGCGGCCGGGTCGACTACTTCGTGGGCCGGTTCTCCGACCTGATGATGTCGTTCCCGCAGCAGCTGTTCTTCATCGCCTTCACGCCGGTCATCATCGCCCTGTTCGTCAAGCCCGGGCAGCAGGAGTCGTCGCTGATCAGGTTCACCGCCCTGGTGCTGGTGCAGTTCGCCCTGGGGTGGATGAGCATCGGCCGACTGGTCCGCTCCCAGGTGCTCTCGCTGCGGGAACGCGAGTACATCGAGGCGGCGAAGCTGAGCGGCGCCTCGTCGTGGTGGATCATCCGCAAGGAGCTGCTGCCGAACCTGGGGAGCACGATCCTGGTCCAGGCGACCCTGGCCCTCCCCGTCAACGTCACGGCGGAGGCGGGCCTTTCGTTCCTCGGCGTGGGCATGCAGAACCCCACCCCCGACTGGGGCCTGATGTTCCAGAGCGCGGCGCAGTACTACCAGTCGGACATCACCTACATGTTCTTCCCCGGCATCGCGATGGCCCTGTTCGTCATCTCCTTCAACCTGCTCGGGGACTCGGTCCGGGACGCTCTCGATCCCAAGACCATCCGTTGAGTGTCCAACGTCGCCATGGCCGGGTCCCGGCAGGACGACTACCAAGTCAGTCGCAGATCAGTGACAGGCAGGAATCCATGAGAATGCGTAAGAGTCATTACGCCGCGGCGCTGGCGGCGGGTGCGCTGACCCTGAGCGCGTGCAGCAGCGGCGGCGGGGGCGGAACCGGTGCGGGCAACGTCGACGCGGCGAAGCCGACCATCCAGACCATCACCCTGGGCAGTGCCGCCGACTCCCAGGGCCCGGCGGCCGCGGTCACCGGTGCGAAGCAGGGCGGCACGGTCAACGACCTGGAGCCCGCCGACTTCAACCACCTCGACCCCGGCCAGCTCTACGTCAGCAACCAGCAGGCCATCGCACCGCTGTTCAGCCGCACGCTGACCAACTACAAGATCGACCCGAAGACCGGGAAGACCACCCTGGTCGGCGACCTGGCCACCGACACCGGCGATCCCTCCGCCGACAAGAAGACCTGGACGTACCACCTCAAGGACAACCTCAAGTACGAGGACGGCACGCCCGTCACGTCGCAGGACATCAAGTACGGCATCGAGCGGCTCTACGCCAACTTCGAGACGGCCGGCCCCATCTACGTACAGACGTGGCTGTCCGGCCAGGACTACCGCAAGTCCTACCAGGGCCCCTACAGCGGCCAGTCGCTGCCCGACTCGCTGATCTCCACCCCGGACGCGAAGACCATCGTCTTCCACTTCCAGGCGGCGCACCCGGACGCCCCGTACGCGATGGCGATGCCCAACATCTCGCCGATCCCGAAGGACAAGGACACCAAGGAGAAGTACGACCTCCACCCGGTGTCGACCGGTCCCTACAAGATCGAGGACTACAAGCCGGGCAAGTCGCTGGTCCTGGTCCGCAACACCTACTGGGACCCGAAGACCGACCCGATCCGCAACGCCTACCCGGACAAGTGGAACTTCGAGATCAACATCGCCAACCCGGGCCTGACGCACCGCCTGATGGCGCAGTCCGGCGCCGACAAGGACGCGCTGTCCCTGTCCCAGTCGGCCGACCCGTCGACGATGTACCAGCTGCTCACCGACAAGCAGTACAAGTCGCGTACGGTCAACCAGTACCAGCCGTTCGTCGACGTCTTCAGCATCAACGTCTCGCGGGTGAAGGACCTCCGGGTCCGGCAGGCCATCGAGTACGCCTTCCCGATGAAGCAGATCCAGCAGATCATGGGCGGCGCGGCGCAGGGCGACATCGGCACCAACCTGATAAGCCCCACCATCTCCGGCTTCAAGCCGTACGACCCGTACAACAAGCTGACCAAGTCCAACGGTGACCCGGACATGGCCAAGCAGCTGCTGAAGCAGGCCGGTGTCTCCAACCTCAAGCTGACCTACGCCTTCGCCAACACCCAGCGCTGGCAGAACGTCGCGACGACCCTGAAGAACGCCTTCGCCAAGGCCGGGATCGAGCTGCAGCTGCAGGCGATCGACGACACCTCGTACTACACGCTGGTCGGCAAGGTGAACAACCCGTACGACATCTACCGGACCGGCTGGGGCGCCGACTGGTCCAACGGCTCGACGGTCATCCCGCCGACCATGGACGGCCGGCAGATCGCCGACGACAACCCGAACTACTCCCACCTCAACGACTCGCATGTGAACTCGGAGATCGACCGCATCAACGCGATGACCGATCTTCAGCAGCAGCAGGCGGCCTGGGAGTCCCTGTCGGAGTACATCGTCAAGAACGACATCCCCTCGGTGCCGTACATGTACGACAAGTTCTTCCAGATCTACGGCTCGGGCCTGGGTGGCGTCACCTACAACCAGAACATCGGCGTGATCAACTGCAACACCGTGTACGTGAAGTAGGCACCGCACCGGCCGGAACCGCGCGCCGGTCCCGCCCCCGTCCGGGCGGGACCGGCCGCGGCCCGGCCCGTCGGTCCGGAACCGCCTTCCCCCTGACCGTGCCGCCGACGCCGACGGCGCCCCTTACGGAAGACCCCCGACCATGCTCCGATTTCTCGTACGCCGGGTGCTAGGCGCCATCGTCATCCTCATCCTGATCAGCGCCATCACCTACTTCCTGTTCTTCGCCCTGCCAGCCGACCCGGCCCTGCTGTCCTGCGGCAAGAACTGCACACCGCAGACCGTCGCCCTCATCCACCACAACCTCGGACTCGACCAGCCGATACCGGTCCAGTACTGGCACTACATGATCGGTCTGTTCGTCGGCCGGGACATGCCCATCGGGCACTGCGACGCCCCGTGCTTCGGCTTCTCGTTCGCCAGCCAGCAGCCGATCTGGGACGTCCTCAAGGACCGCTACCCCACCACGCTCACCCTCGCCGTCATGGGCGCGGCCATCTTCCTGCTCATCGGTGTCGGCCTCGGTCTGCTCTCCGCCTGGAAGCAGGGCAAGCCCATCGACCGGGTGGCCAGCGGCATGTCGCTGATGGGCCAGTCGGTGCAGATCTACTTCATCGGCCCGCTCGCCATCTACGTCTTCGCCGACCAGTTGGGATGGCTCAACGCCGGCCAGGACGTGGACTGGGCGCACGACCCGGCCGGTTCCATCTGGGGAATGCTGCTCCCGGCACTGGTGATGTCGGTGATCTTCTGGTCCAACTACAGCCGCCAGACCAGGTCGTTGATGGTCGAGCAGCTCTCCGAGGAGCATGTGCGCACCGCCAGGGCGAAGGGCATGAGCTCGCGGTACGTCTTCTTCCGCTACGCGCTGCGCGGCGCCATGGGCCCGATCATCACCATCTTCGGCATCGACCTCGGTTCGGTCTTCGGTGGCGCGATCATCACCGAGTCCACCTTCGGTCTGCACGGCATCGGGCAGCTCGCGGTGGCGGCGGTCAACCAGACCGACCTGCCGCTGGAGATGGGCGTGATGCTGTTCAGCGCCTCGGCCATCGTCTTGTTCAACGTCCTGATCGACGCCAGTTACGCCTTCATCGATCCGCGGATCCGGCTCGCATGACCGGACCGTCCGCCCCGCACCACGCACCGCTTCCCAGGAGACCCCTCCCATGACCACCCTCACCCAGCCCGAAGGGCAGGCGTCGCCCCAGGACGCGGGCGCTCCGTTCCTCTCCGTGCGTGATATGTACGTCCAGTTCGCCACCGAGGACGGGATCGTCAAGGCGGTGGACGGACTCTCCTTCGAGCTGGAGCGCGGCAGAACGCTCGGCATCGTCGGCGAATCCGGATCCGGCAAGTCCGTCACCAACCTCGCCGTACTCGGCCTGCACAACCCGCGCAACACCACCATCCGCGGCGAGATCGTGCTCGACGGGCAGGAGTTGACCGGCGCGCCGACGAAGACGCTGGAGAAGCTGCGCGGCAACAAGATGGCGATGATCTTCCAGGACTCGCTGACCGCGCTCTCCCCGTACTACACGGTCGGCCGGCAGATCGCCGAGCCGTTCCGCAAGCACACCGGGGCGAGCAAGAAGGAGGCCCGGGACCGGGCGGTCGAGATGCTGCGCAAGGTCGGCATCCCGCAACCGCAGACCCGGGTGGACGACTTCCCGCACCAGTTCTCCGGCGGCATGCGGCAGCGCGCGATGATCGCGCTCGCGCTGGTCTGCGACCCTGAGCTGCTGATCGCCGACGAGCCGACGACCGCACTCGACGTGACGGTGCAGGCGCAGATCCTCGACCTGCTCAGGGACCTGCAGCAGGAGACCGGCACCGCGATCATCTTCATCACCCACGACCTGGGCGTGGTGGCCAACGTCTGCGACGACGTGCTGGTGATGTACGCCGGGCGGTGCGTGGAGCGCGGTTCCGTCCGGGACATCCTCAAGAGGCCGCAACACCCCTACGCCTGGGGCCTGTTGAGCTCCATCCCGCGGCTGTCCGCCTCGGTGGACGTGCCGTTGCAGCCGATCAAGGGCACTCCGCCGAGCCTGCTCAACCCGCCGTCCGGCTGCCCGTTCCATCCACGCTGCGCGTTCCGCGACGAGGTGGGCGGCACCCTGTGCCAGGACGAGCGCCCGCCGCTCGCGCTGGAGCACGGCAGGGGGTCCGCCTGCCATCTCGCGGCCGAGCAGAAGCAGTCCATCTTCGCCGAGCGGATCCAGCCGTTGCTGGGCCGAGCTGGCTGACCAGGAGCCGAGGAAACACCGATGAGCGAGCCCACGTTGTCCCCGGAGCAGAGCCCCGAGCCTGCGAGCCAGCCCACCCCGGACAAGGCCACCGCCGAACGCGGCGCCGGAGCCCCGCTGTTGGAGGTGTCCGGGGTCACCAAGCACTTCCCGGTGCTGGACGGCTTCCTGTTCAAGCGGCAGGTCGGCGCCGTACAGGCGGTGGACGGGGTGGACTTCGACGTACGGGCGGGCGAGGCCCTCGGCCTGGTCGGCGAGTCGGGGTGCGGCAAGTCCACCACCGGGCGGCTGGTGACCCGGCTGCTGGAGCCGACCTCGGGCAGGATCTCCTACCGCGGCCAGGACATCACCCACGCCAACCGCAAACAGCTGGCGCCGATCCGCTCCGAGATCCAGATGATCTTCCAGGATCCGTACGCCTCGCTCAATCCGCGGCAGACCGTCGGCAACATCATCTCCGGACCGATGGAGATCAACGGGATCAGACCGCAGGGCGGCCGGGAGAAGCGGGTCCGAGAGCTGCTGGAGATCGTGGGTCTCAACCCCGAGCACTACAACCGCTTTCCGCACGAGTTCTCCGGCGGCCAGCGCCAACGCATCGGAGTGGCCAGGGCGTTGGCCCTGGAGCCCAAGCTGATCGTCGCCGACGAGCCGGTCTCCGCGCTGGACGTGTCCATCCAGGCGCAGGTGGTCAACCTGCTGCAGGAGCTCCAGAAGGAGATGGGCATCGCGTTCCTGTTCATCGCCCATGACCTGGCCATCGTGCGGCACTTCTCGCAGCGCGTCGCGGTGATGTACCTGGGCAAGATCGTGGAGATCGGGAACCGGGCGGACATCTACGAGGGGCCGCGGCATCCCTACACCCACGCGCTGCTGTCCGCCGCCCCGGAGGCCGACCCCGACGACGACCGCGAACGCATCCGGCTCGCCGGTGACGTGCCGTCGCCGATCAACCCGCCGTCGGGGTGCAGGTTCCGCACGCGGTGCTGGAAGGCGCAGGAGAAGTGCGCGGACGTGGAGCCGCCCTTGGTGCGGCTGCAGGGGAACGGTGCGGGGCACCTCACCGCGTGCCACTTTCCGGAGGAGCCGACGATCGCCGGGCGGGAGGAGGACGTGATCCTGGATCCGGCGCTGGCGGCGATCGAGGAGGGGTAGGGCTGGCGCGGGCGTTTGGGGGTTTTGTGCCCACCCGCCCGCCCGTTTGCCGTGTGCGCGCCGGTGCGCGCGTGGGGGCGGGGTTCGTGCCCACCCGCCCGCCCGATTGCCGTCGGGCGATTGCGTGCCGGGGCGCTGTGTTGTGGGCGGGGACGTGCCCACCCGCCCGCCCGATTGCCGTCGGGCGATTGCGTGCCGGGGGCGCTCTGCCGTCTGTGGGTCGGGGGCGCGCCGGGGTGACTCCTCGCTCCGCCCGCGTTGTCGGGTGCGAGTGCTTCGCGGGGTCGCTGCGGGGACACCCCGGCACACCCCCTCACGTAACGCCCGCGAGACGGCAATCGGTTGGGCGGGTGGGAAAACCCTGGCGGAAACCCCTAGTTCCCCGCAGGGGCGCAGTCGCGTTCCGCCGCGTAGTGACACGCGCTCTCGTGCGCCGCGGGCCCCCCCGCCTCACGGAAGGACGGAGGTACCGCCAGCGGCGGTACCTCCACCGCGCACCGCTCCCGTGCCTTCCAGCACCGCGTACGGAACCTGCATCCGGACGGAATGTTCGCGGGCGACGGCACATCCCCGGCGAGGATGATCCGCTGCCGCCCCTCCCGGCGTGAGGGATCCGGTACCGGCACCGCGGACAGCAGCGCCTGCGTGTACGGGTGGGTGGGGTGCTCGTAGATCTGCTCCTCGTTGCCGATCTCCACGATCCTGCCCAGGTACATCACACCGACCCGGTCGGAGATGTGCCGGACGATGGACAGGTCGTGCGCGATGAAGACGTAGGAGAGGTCGAACTCCTTCTGGAGCCGGGTCATGAGATTGATGACCTGCGCCTGCACGGAGACGTCAAGCGCGGAGACCGGCTCGTCGCAGATGATGATCTCCGGATTGAGCGCCAACCCCCGTGCGATGCCGATGCGTTGCCGCTGACCGCCGGAGAACTGGTGCGGATACCGGTTGATGTACTCCGGATTGAGACCGACCACGTCCAGCAGGTCCTGGACCTTCTTGCGGCGGTCGCCCTTCGGTGCCGCCTCGGGGTGGATCTCGAACGGCTCACCGATGATGTCGCCGACCGTCATCCGGGGGTTCAGCGAGGTGTACGGGTCCTGGAACACCATCTGGATGTTGCGCCGCACCGCCTTGAGCGCCTTGCCGGACAACCTGGTGATGTCCTGTCCCTTGAACAGGATCCGCCCCGCGGTCGGCTCCTCCAAACGCATCAGCAGCTTGGCCACCGTCGACTTGCCACAACCGGACTCGCCCACGATGCCCAGCGTCTCGCCCTGGAAGAGGTCGAAGTCCACCCCGTCCACGGCCCTGACCGCGCCGATCTGCTTCTTGAAGACGATTCCCCGGGTCAGCGGAAAGTGCTTGACCAGGCCGCGTACCTGGAGAACGGCCTCAGCCATCGAGGGTCTCCTTCCAGAAGTGGCAGGCGCTGGCGCGGTGCGGCGCCACCTCGTACAGCGGTGGCTCGTCGGTGCGGCAGACCTCCCGGGCCAGCGGGCAGCGCGGGTTGAACGGGCAGCCCGGCGGGATTCGCAGCAGGCTGGGCGGCAGGCCCTTGATCGCGTACAGCTCCTGGCCCTTCTGGTCCAGGCGCGGGATCGACTCCAGCAGGCCCTTGGTGTACGGGTGGGCCGGGGCCTTGTAGATCTCGTGCACCGGGGCGGTCTCCACGATCCGGCCCGCGTACATCACCGCGATCTTGTCGGCCACGTCCGCCACCACACCGAGATCGTGGGTGATCAGGATCAGGCCCATGTTCATCTCGCGCTGCAACTCCGCGAGCAGGTCCATCACCTGGGCCTGCACGGTGACGTCGAGCGCGGTGGTGGGCTCGTCCGCGATGATCAGGTCCGGCTCCAGCGCCATCGCCATCGCGATCATGATGCGCTGCCGCATACCGCCGGAGAACTGGTGCGGATAGTCGCCCACCCGCTCCCTCGCCGCCGGGATGCGCACCCGGTCCATCAGCTCGACGGCCCGTGCCCGGGCGTCCCTGCGAGTCAGGCCGCGGTGCACCACGAACATCTCGCCGAGCTGGTCGCCCACGCTCAGCACCGGGTTGAGCGCCGACAGCGCGTCCTGGAAGATCATCGCCATTCTGGCGCCGCGCAGTTGGCGGCGCGCCTCGCGGTGCAGCGAGAGCAGGTCGGCGCCCTGGAAGAAGATCCTGCCCCGGGTGACGTGCCCGGGCGGCGAGTCCAGGATGCCCATGATGGCCTGCGCGGTCACCGACTTGCCCGAGCCCGACTCGCCGAGCACCGCGAGCGTCTCCCCCGCGCTCACCGCGTAGTTGACGCCGTTGACCGCCTTGGCCACGCCGTCCCGGGTGCGGAACTCGACATGCAGGTCGCGTACGTCCAGCAGTGTGTCCAACAGACGTCTCCTCAGCGCAGCTTGGGGTCGAGGGCGTCGCGGACCGCGTCGCCGAGCATGATGAACGCGAGCACCGTGACGCTCAGCGCCGCGGCGGGCCACAGCAGCATGTGCGGTGCGTCGCGGATCTGGGTGGAGGCCGAGGAGATGTCGATACCCCAGGAGACGGTGGGTGGTTTGAGGCCCACGCCGAGGAAGGACAGCGTCGCCTCAAGTGAGATGTACGTGCCGAGCGCGATGGTGGCCACCACGATCACCGGGGCGACCGCGTTGGGCGCGATGTGCCGCAGCATCATCCGGGCGGGTCCGGCGCCCAGAGCGCGGGCGGCCTGTACGTAGTCGTTCTGCTTGGCGGTGATCACCGCGCCGCGGGCGATACGGGCGATCTGCGGCCAGCCCAGCAGCACGATGAAGCCGACCACCGGCCAGACCGTGGTGTTGGTGACCACGGAGAGGAAGACCAGGCCGCCGAGGATGATCGGGATGCCGAAGAAGATGTCGCTGAGCCGGGAGAGCAGCGCGTCCCACCAGCCGCCGAAGAATCCGGCGAGCCCTCCCAGGATGCTGCCGAGCAGCGCGGCCCCGGCCGTGGCGCACACGCCGACGGTGACCGAGGCCCGGGCGCCGTAGACGGTGCGGGTGTAGACGTCGCAGCCCTGGGTGTCGAAGCCGAAGGGGTGACCAGGGGCCGGGCCCTCCTGCGACCTGTTGATGTCGCACGCCAACGGGTTTCCGCTGGCGATCAGTTGGGGCCAGATGGCGATCAGCACCAGGAAGACGATGAGCAGCGCGGAGATGATGAAGACCGGGTTGCGGCGCAGGTCGTGCCAGGCGTCCGACCACAGGCTGCGGGTCCGCGCGGACGGCGCGGTGGCCTGGCCGATGGACGCCGCCTCGGTGGCGGCGAACTCCATGGCGCCGCCGGCCCCGGCCTGGCCGACGGCCTCGGTCGGGGTCCGGCCGTTGGGATGGTCGAGTGGCTCAGGCATATCGGATCCTCGGGTCCAGTACCGCGTACAGCAGGTCCACGAGCAGGTTCGCCACCAGGAAGACGATCACCAGGACGGTGACGAAGCCGACCACCGTCGGCGAGTTCTGCCGCAGGATGCCCTGGTAGAGCTGGTAGCCGACGCCATGGATGTTGAAGATCCGCTCGGTGACGATGGCGCCTCCCATCAGCGCGCCGATGTCGGTGCCGATGAAGGTGACCACCGGGATCAGGGAGTTGCGCAGCAGGTGCCGCAGGACCACCCGGCGGCGCGGCAGTCCCTTGGCGACGGCGGTGCGCACGTAGTCGGCGCGGTGGTTCTCCGCGATGGAGGTGCGGGTCAGCCGGGTGACGTACGCCAGTGAGACCAGCGCCAACACGACACCGGGCAGCACGAGTTCGTTGAACGGCGCCGCCGGTGAGACCGAGGGGTTGACCACTCCCCATTTGACGCCGAACAGGAACTGCAGGACGTACCCGCTAACGAAGGTCGGAATGGACACCACGATCAGCGTCAGCACCAGTACTCCGGTGTCCACCGAGCGGCCCCGCCGCAGTCCGCTGACGATGCCGAGGATCACGCCGATGACCGCCTCGACGACGATCGCCACGATGGTGAGCCGAATGGTCAGCGGCCAGGCCGATCCCATGAGTTCGAGAACCGGTTGGCCGGTGAACGCGGTGCCGAAGTTCCCCTGGAAGATCTGCGCCATGTAGTGCGTGTACTGCTGCCACAGCGGATGATCAAGATAGAGGTCCCTGCGGATCTGCGCGGCGGTCGCCGGATCCGGGGCACGGTCGCCGAACAACGCGGCCACCGGGTCGCCCAGTGCGTAGACCATGACGAAGATCAGGAACGTGCTGCCGACGAAGACCGGGATCATCTGGAGCAGCCGCCGGATCACATACCGTCCCATGGAGCCTTTCCCCGAGTGAGTTCAGCTGACGGTGATGTCGTTGTAGACCGGGACGCTGAACTGGTTGAGTGCCACGTTCGAGAGGTTGGCGGAGTAGCCGGCGTTGCCGTTCTGGTACCACAGCGGAATCGCGGGCACCTGCTGCGCGAGGATGCGCTCGGCGTCCTGGAAGTCGTTGACCGCCAGGTTCCGGTCGGATTCCGCGTTGGCCCGGTCGACCAGCCGGTCGAAGTCGGCGTTGGACCAGTGCGAGTCGTTGGAGGAGCCTCCCGTGTAGTACAGCGGCTGCAGGAAGTCCTGGATCAGCGGGTAGTCCATCTGCCAGCCCGCGCGGAAGGGCTGGGTCTCGGACTTTCCGGTGATCTGGTTGCGGAAGTCGGCGAAGGTGCCCACGGGGGCGCCCACGCACGCCTTGTCGTTGCCCAGGGCGTTGTTGATGCTGTTGCAGACCGCGTCCACCCACACCTTGTGCGAGCCGGTGTCGGCGTTGTAGCCGATCTTCAACTGCCCGCCGGGCAGGCCGCCGCCCTCCTGGATCAGCCTCTTGGCCTGACCGGGGTCGTAGCCGCACACGGCGCCGCACAGCCCGGCCTTGAACCCACCGCGGGCGCCGAGCACCGGCGAGGTCCAGTCGGTGGCCGGGGTGCGGGTGCCGCGGAAGATCCGGGTGGTGATCGAGACACGGTCGATGGCCATGGAGATGCCCTGCCGCACCTTCTGTGTGCTGCTGCCGTTCCACCGCGGCTGGTACATCGGGAAGGCGATGGTCTGGATGATTCCGGCGGGCTGGTTGATGTACCGCGGCCCCAGGTCCTTTGTGACGTTGCGCAGTTGGGTGGTGGGGATGTCGTCGACCAGATCGAGGTTTCCGGCCTGCAGATCGGTGTACGCGGTGTTGCTGTCGGTGTAGACCTGCAGGTCGACGCCTCCGTTGCGCGCCTTGTCTGGGCCGGTGTAACCGTCCCAGCGGCGCAGTTTCATCACGGTGCCCCTGGTGTACGAGTCGATCTCGTACGGGCCGTCTCCGACGGGTTTCCTCAGCCAGCCCGCGTGGTCGGTGAAGAACGTCCTGGGCAGCGGGTAGAACGCCGAGTAGCCGAGGGTGTCCGGCCAGGTGGAGAACTTCTGGGTGAGTCTGACGGTGAACGTCCGGTCGTCCTTCACTACGAGCCCCGACATGGTCTTCGCGGTGGGGTTTGCGCTACTGGGGTGGACCTGCTGGTATCCGTCGATGTAGCTGAAGAAGCTGGAGTTGAGCTGCTTGTTGGTGACCAGCGCGCCGTAGTTCCAGGCGTCCACGAAGGAGTGCGCGGTGACCGGCTCGCCGTTGGAGAACCGCCAGCCCGGTTTCAGCCGTACGGTGAAGTTCTGCTGGTCCGGGCTGGTGATCGAGTCGGCGAGCCAGTTCTGCGCGGCGCCGGTCCTCGGGTCGTACCGCTTCAGCCCGCGGAAGACCATGTCGAGCACCTTGCCGCCCTGCACCTCGTTGGTGTTCGCGGGCTCCAGCGGATGCTGCGGATCACCCCAGGAAGCGCGCACGACGGCGTTCGGCCCCCCGGTGGGCCCACCGCCGCCGCAGGCGGTGGCCGCCACCACGACCGCTGCCACGCACACCGCCCACGCCGGGCGTGCGGGTCCGCGCATTCGGGTGCCTCCTCGTGGCTCATGTCACACGTAGCCACAAATAACACCCATCGGGTGATCTACGACGCCTTTCGGGCGGTCGTCACGCGGAGACGGCGGGGGAAACCGCCCGTATGCGGGATCCGCGGCGCCGACGGAGGCACCCCGGGAGCAGGACGTAAGGCGCCGCACCACATTCCGGCCGTTACTTCCGGCGCTTCCGGCTCAGAACGTGGCGCGCGGGCTACGCGTAAGCGGCACACGGTGGGCACAACGCCCGCGAGCCGTGTCACGGGCGAACGGGACTTCGGAACCACGACTACTGACCCCGACGCTATACGTACCGCGGTCGTCCGGCTACAGGACAAGCGGAGCGCCCTCCCGGTCGGGGCGGGCGATATGGTTGCCCGCCATGACTGAGCTCGGACCCGTCGCCTGGCCACCTGCCCCGATCAGGACCGAACGGCTCGTGCTCCGCGAGTCCGAAGCCCGGGATCGTGCGGCGTTCATCGAGCTGTTCGCATCGCCAGAGGTGCGCACCTATCTCGGCGGCCCTCGACCGCGTGACGAGCTCGAACGCGTGGTGCCTGAGCTGCCCGGGCGGCGCCCTGGCCTTTTCGTGATCGAACTCGACGGAGCGATGATCGGCACGATCACGCTCGATCGGCGCGACGCGGAGCGTCCGGGACACATCCGTCCGGATGCCGGGGAGGCCGAGCTCGGCTATATGTTCCTGCCGGAGGTGTGGGGACACGGGTACGCCGCCGAGGCCTGCGCAGCAGCACTCGGCTGGTTCGCCGACGCGCTTCCCAGCGAGCCGGTGGTGCTCTGCACGCAGACCGCCAACGACCGCTCACTGCGCCTCGCGGCGAAGCTGGGGTTCGCCGAGGTGGAGCGGTTCGAGGAGTACGACGCCGAGCAGTGGTTCGGCGTCTGGGACGGTGACAGGAGCCGTGTAACGGGCGACTGTTGCGCACGGCTCTGTGGGAGTCCGGAGGTGTGATTCCTCCGGGCCGCCCGACTTCTCACTTTTCCATGGACGTCGTTTCGACGTGAGCGTCCTGTCTCAGCCGCCTGCACGACTTCGGCGAACGCGGCCAGCGTCGAACTCCCCCGTCTTGATACGGCGCACCAACGCGCCGAAGGCGCGTGGGGTAGTGGATATGACGGTGCGCGGCTCGTCGCTCTCCCGCAGGTGAGTGACGCCTGCGGCGCCGGTGGCGACCTCAACGCAGTTCGCCGCTCCCCCTTCGCTGAAGCTGGACTTCTGCCACTTGAGCTCCGACATGCTCGCCTTCCTAGAGCAGGGGGTACAGGAGCCGTTGCACCAGTCCCAGCGAATCCTTGGTCGTACGCGCTCCCTGCGACACCTCGGCATCGATGGGCGGTAGCGCGGCTTCCACCAAGCTAGCGAACCAGTTGTTGTACTTGGCGATCGAGTTGGGCTCATCCAGATACAACGAATGCTCAATATGGGACACCACGGCGGTCGTCAGCTGACGAGCAGACGGCTCGACCACCAAGAACCCGGTACCGAACCCCACACGGCCGTCGAAGGGAAGGACCTGGATCGTTACGTTGGAACGCCGAGACACTTCGACAAGGTGCAGCAACTGTCCACGCATCACGTCACGGCTGCCCAATGACGCGCTGAGCGCAGCCTCGTGAATGACGGCGTGGAGGCGAGGGGGCCGCTCGCCGGTGAGCACCATCTGACGGCGCATACGGAATTCGACCGCAGCCGCTTGCTCCACAGCAGAGGCCGCTGCATAACCGTCCCGGTGGATCACCGTGGCATAGTCGTGGGTTTGCAGCAGGCCCGGGACGAACATGGGCTCGTAGTTACAGAGACGGTTCGCCGCCGACTCCAACTCGGCGAGATCGAGGACGAACCCGTTCAGCTTCCCTTGGTAGCTGGTCCACCAGCCCTTGCCTGACTCGTGCCCCAGGTCGATCAAGGCTTCGATGAAGGTGTCAGATTTTTCACCAGCAGCACCGGCTAGCTGTCGAACACGCTCGGCCGACAGGCTCGTTCGCCCCGCCTCGATGTTGCTGAGCTGTGACTGCTTCATACCCATCAGCGTCGCCGCCTCGGAAGACGTCAGCCCTGCCCGATCGCGCAGCCGACGTAGTTCGGCCGCGAAACGGCGTTGACGGTATGTCGGATTGACGCGCAGCCCCATACACCCTCCCTCGCGGCGACCGGACGGCACCCGGTCCAGCGCCGAACTACCCAACCAGTGAAGCAGGTTGAAAATCTCACACCGACCTGCGTACCGTACGTGTGGCGCCAGTCACACATTGCACTCACCGCAAACCGGAGGTGCCCCATTTCCAACGACGAACCGTGCTCCTGGTCATACGGTCTCTACATCCCACACGACCCCAGAGCCGTCACCGTCACCCGTGCCACACTACGGGCCATCCTCCGCGCCGACAGGCTCAACTGCCTCGCTGACGCTGCCGAGTTGCTGGTGTCGGAGCTGGTCACCAACGCCTACCGCAACAGTTCGGCCGACATGTACGTCGCCGTGGACCGCACGCCGTCCGACGTGGAAGTCGCCGTGTACGACACCGGACCGGGCTCACCACGGCAAAGGCGTCCCCAGACAATGGCCGACAACGGGCGTGGGCTGGCGCTGGTTTCCTCCTACGCCGACGCCTGGGGCGTACGGGAGTTCCCCGAGTCCGGCAAGGCCGTCTGGTTCAAGATGGCGCCCAAGCCCGGCTGAACCGCGAAGAGAACGCCAAGCGGGGGCGCCCCCGGGACACAGGGGGGCGCCCCCGCCAGTCCAGGCCGGAGCGGCGAGCGTTACGCGTTACGCCGCGCCGACCACGTCCTTCTCCTCGGCGAAGTGGCAGGCGCTCTCATGCGCGGCGGGCGAGTCGGCGCCCTTGAACCGCTCCGGGATCGCCAGCAGCGGCACCTCGGTGGCGCACTTGTCCTGCGCCTTCCAGCACCGGGTGCGGAACCGGCAGCCGGACGGCGGATTGGCCGGGGACGGCACGTCGCCGGTCAGGATGATCCGCTCGCGGTGCTCGCGGGACTCCGGGTCCGGTACCGGCACGGCAGACAGCAGCGCCTGGGTGTACGGGTGGGTGGGGTGCTCGTAGATCTGCTCGTCGTCGCCGATCTCCACCATCTTGCCCAGGTACATCACACCGACGCGGTCGGAGATGTGCCGGACGATCGACAGGTCGTGCGCGATGAACATGTACGACAGGTCGAACTCCTTCTGGAGCCTGCCCATCAGGTTGATCACCTGCGCCTGCACCGACACATCGAGCGCGGAGACCGGCTCGTCGCAGATGATGATCTCCGGATTGAGCGCCAACCCCCGTGCGATACCGATGCGCTGCCGCTGGCCGCCGGAGAACTGGTGCGGATACCGGTTGATGTACTCCGGGTTGAGACCGACCACGTCCAGCAGGTCCTGGACCTTCTTGCGGCGGTCGCCCTTCGGCGCCACCTCGGGGTGGATCTCGAACGGCTCACCGATGATGTCGCCGACCGTCATCCGGGGGTTCAAGGAGGTGTACGGGTCCTGGAACACCATCTGGATGTTCCGCCGCACGGCCTTCAGCGCCTTGCCGGACAGCTTGGTGATGTCCTCGCCCTTGTAGAGCACCTGGCCGGAGGTGGCCCGTTCCAGGTTCATCAGCAGCTTGGCCACCGTCGACTTGCCGCAGCCGGACTCGCCGACGATGCCGAGCGTCTCACCGCGGTACAGGTCGAAGCTGATGCCGTCGACGGCCTTGACCGCGCCGATCTGCTTCTTGACGATGATCCCCTGGGTCAGCGGGAAGTGCTTGACCAGGTCCCGCACTTCGAGAATGGCCTCAGCCATCGAGGGTCTCCTTCCAGAAGTGGCAGGCGCTGGCCCGCGTGTCGCTGACGGTCGCCAGCGGTGGAACGTCGGTGCGGCAGACGTCCCGGGCCACCGGGCAACGCGGGTTGAACGCGCAACCGGTGGGAATCCGCAGCAGGTTGGGCGG
Source organism: Streptomyces sp. PLK1-5 (assembly GCA_037034305.1). Lineage (GTDB taxonomy): Bacteria > Actinomycetota > Actinomycetes > Streptomycetales > Streptomycetaceae > Streptantibioticus_A. The sequence goes on along the minus strand of JBAGJY010000001.1, from coordinate 188,934 downwards.
CAGGCCCTTGATCGCGTACAGCTCCTGGCCCTTCTGGTCCAGGCGCGGGATCGACTCCAGCAGGCCCTTGGTGTACGGGTGGGCCGGGGCCTTGTAGATCTCGTGCACCGGGGCGGTCTCCACGATCCGGCCCGCGTACATCACCGCGATCTTGTCGGCCACGTCCGCCACCACACCGAGATCGTGGGTGATCAGGATCAGGCCCATGTTCATCTCGCGCTGCAACTCCGCGAGCAGGTCCATGACCTGGGCCTGCACGGTCACGTCCAGCGCGGTGGTGGGCTCGTCCGCGATGATCAGGTCCGGCTCCAGGGCCATCGCCATCGCGATCATGATGCGCTGCCGCATACCGCCGGAGAACTGGTGCGGATAGTCCCCCACCCGCTCCTTCGCCGCCGGGATGCGCACCCGGTCCATCAGCTCGATCGCCTTGGCCTTGGCGTCCTTCTTGGACAGACCCTGGTGGACCCGGAACATCTCGCCGAGCTGGTAGCCCACACTCAGCACCGGGTTGAGCGCGGACAGCGCGTCCTGGAAGATCATCGCGATCTTCTGGCCGCGGATCCTGCGCCGCTCCTCGCCGGACATCTTGAGCATGTCCTGGCCGCGGAAGAAGATCTCGCCCTTGGGGATCCGTCCCGGCGGCATGTCCAGAATGCCCATGACGGCCTGCGCGGTCACCGACTTGCCGGAGCCCGACTCACCGAGCACGGCCAGCGTCTCACCGGCGTTCACCGAGTAGTTGACGCCGTTGACGGCCTTGGCGACGCCGTCCCGGGTGTGGAACTCGACGTGCAGGTCGCGCACCTCGAGCAGCGGCGCGGTGCGGGTGGCGTCGGTCTGCTCGGGACCGGCCTTTTCCAACGTGGTCATGACGACGCCTCCTCAGCGCAGCTTGGGGTCGAGGGCGTCGCGCACCGCGTCGCCGAGCATGATGAACGCGAGCACCGTGACGCTCAGCGCCCCCGCGGGCCACAGCAGCATGTGCGGAGCGTTGCGGATCATCGTCGAGGCCTGGGAGATGTCGATGCCCCACGAGACGGTGGGGGGCTTGAGGCCCACGCCGAGGAACGACAGCGTCGCCTCAAGCGAGATGTACGTACCGAGCGCGATGGTGGCCACCACGATCACCGGTGCGAGCGCGTTGGGCGTGATGTGCCGCAGCAGCATCCGGCCGCTGCTCGCGCCGAGGGCGCGCGCGGCCTGTACGTAGTCCTGCTGCTTGGCGGTGATCACCGCACCACGGGCGATACGGGCGATCTGCGGCCAGCCCAGCAGCACCATGAAGGTGACCACGGTGGTGATCGAGCCGCCCTTGACGACCGACAGGAAGACCACGCCGCCGAGCAGGATGGGGATGCCGAAGAAGATGTCGCTGATCCGGGAGAGGATCGCGTCCCACCAGCCGCCGTAGAACCCGGCGAGACCGCCGAGCACGGAACCGAGGACGGTGGCACCCAGGGTGGTGAAGATGCCGACCGCGACCGAGGCGCGAGCGCCGTAGATGGTGCGGGCGTACACGTCGCAGCCCTGGGTGTCGAAGCCGAACGGGTGCCCGTTCGCCGGACCCATCTGGGACTTGCCCAGGTCGCACGCGTACGGGCTGGTGCTGGTCATCAGGCTCGGCCAGAGCGAGATGACGATCAGGAAGAGGATCAGCAACGAGGAGATGTAGAAGATCGGCTTGCGGCGCAGGTCGTGCCACGCGTCGTTCCACAGGCTGCGCGGTGCGTCGCGCTGCTCCGGGGTGACGGCTGCGACCGCGTCGAGGGTCGTCGGTTCCTGGTCCTTGACCGTGGAGTTGGTGGTGTCAGGCATACCGGATCCTCGGGTCCAGGACCGCGTACAGCAGGTCGACGAGCAGGTTGGCGGCGAGGAAGACCAGCACCAGGACGGTGACGAAACCGACCACGGTGGGCGGGTTCTGGCGCAGGATGCCCTGGTACAGCTGGAAGCCGACGCCCTTGACGTTGAAGATCCGCTCGGTCACGACGGCGCCCGCCATCAGGTTGCCGATGTCGGTGCCGAGGAAGGTGACCACCGGGATCAGCGAGTTGCGCAGCAGGTGGGTCGTCACCACCCGGCGGCGCGGCATGCCCTTGGCCACCGCGGTGCGGATGTAGTCGGCGCGGGAGTTCTCCGCCACCGAGGTACGGGTCAGCCGGGCCACGTACGCCAGTGAGACACCGGCCAGCACGATGCCCGGCAGGATCAGGTCGCCGAATGGGGCGCCGTCGGCCACCGCCGGGTTGGCCAACTGCCATTTGACGGCGACGAAGTACTGCAGCAGGTAGCCGGTGACGAAGACCGGGATGGAGATCATCAACAGCGTGAAGCCGAGCACGCCGGTGTCGGCGAACCGGCCGCGCCGCATGCCCGCCAGCAGGCCGAGCGCGATGCCGAAGATGCCCTCGATGGCGAACGCCACCAGCGTCAGCCGGAGCGTCACCGGGAAGGCGCTGCCCATGAGTTGGGTGACGGGCTGACCGTCGAAGGCGGTGCCGAAGTCGCCCTGGAGGATCTGTCCCATGTAGTGCAGGTACTGCTGCCACAGCGGGTGGTCGAGGTAAAGCTGGTGCCTGATCATGGCTGCTGTCGCGGGGTCCGGCGCTCTGTCGCCGAACATGGCGGCCACCGGGTCGCCGAGCGCGTAGACCATGACGAAGATCAAAAGTGTGGTTCCGAGAAAGACCGGAACCATCTGGAGCAGTCGCCGGATGACGTAGCGCCCCATCTGCCCTCCAGGGATCGGGTACGCGGCAGCCAGGCCTCGTGGGCCCGGCTGCCGCGCACACCGCGTGCGGTTTGCTGTCGATTCCCCCGTGCGCCGCCGTGGCGGAGACGCCGTGTTACCAGGTCACTTGACGGTGATGTTGTAGAAGACCGGGTAGCTGAACGGGTTCTCGGTCACGTTCGAGACCCGGTCGGACCAGGCGACGCCACCGTTCTGGGACCACAGCGGGATCGACGGCATGTCGTTGACGAGCAGCTTCTCGGCCTGCTGGTACAGCGCCACGGACTTGGCCTTGTCCGGCTCGGCCTCGGCCTGGCTGATCAGCTTGTCGAAGTCCGGGTTGGTGTACTGCGAGTCGTTGGAGCTGGCGCCGGTGCCCCACAGCGGCTGCAGGAAGTCGTCGATCAGCGGGTAGTCCATCTGCCAACCGGCGCGGAACGGGTTGATCATCTGCTTCTGCGTGATCTGGTTGCGGAAGTCCGCGAAGGTGCCGACCGGGTTGCCGACACAAGCCTGGCTGCCCAGCGCGTTGTTGATGCTGTTGCAGACCGCGTCGACCCATTCCTTGTGGGAGCCGGTGTCGGCGTTGTACGAGATGGTGAACTTGCCACCCGGGATGCCGCCGCCCTCCTTGATGAGCTCCTTGGCCTTCTCCGGGTTGTACTTGCAGACGTCACCGCAGATGTCGGTGCTGTAGCCACCGGCCGCGCCGAGCACCGGCGCGGTGAAGTCGGTGGCCGGGCTGCGGGTGCCCTGGAAGATCTTCTGGGTGATCGAGGCACGGTCGATCGCCATGGAGATGCCCTGGCGGACCTTCTCCATGCCCTTGGCGCCCCAGGTCTTCTGGTTCAGCGGGAAGCTGAGGGCCTGGTTGATACCGGCGGGCAGGTTCTGGTAGCGCCCCGCCATGTCGTTCTTGACGTGCGGGATGTCGGACGCCGGGATGGAGTCGTCCACGTCCAGCTGACCGGCCTGCAGGTCCGCGTACGCGGTGTTCTCGTCCGTGTAGACCTTGAGCAGGACGCCCTTGTTCTTCGGCTTCTGCACACCGGTGTAGTACGGGTTCGGGACGAGCTTCATGCTCTGGCCCTTGGTGTACGACACGATCTTGTACGGGCCGTCGCCGACCGGCTGCTGGAGCCACTTGGCGTGGTCGGTGAAGAACGACTTCGGCAGCGGGGCGAACGCCTTGTAGCCGAGGCTGTCCGGCCAGGCCGAGAACTTCTGGGTCAGCTTCACCGTGAAGGTGAGGTTGTCGACGACCTTCAGACCGGACATGGTCTTGGCGGTCGGCTGGCCCTTGTCCGGGTGGACCTGGTCGTAGCCCTCGATGTTGCCGAAGAACGACGCGTTCTTCTGGGCGTTGGTCAGCAGCGCGCCGTAGTTCCAGGCGTCCACGAAGGAGCTGGCGGTGACCGGGGTGCCGTCGGAGAACTTCAGGCCCGGCTTCACCTTGATGGTGAAGTTCTGCTGGTCGGTCGAGGTGATGGAGTCGGCCGCGGCCAGGTAGGCCTGGGAGTCCTTCGGGTTGTACTCCTTGAGGTCGCTGAAGATCATGTCCAGGACCTTGCCGCCGTTCACCTCATTGGTGTTGGCGGGCTCCAGCGGGTTCTGCGGGTCACCCCACCAGGCGCGGACCACGCCGTCTTCTGCACCACCGCTGCTGCTACCGCCGCCACAGGCAGTGGCGGTCAGGGCGATGGCTATCGCCCCGATGACCATGGTGGCGCTCTTGGCTCCGCGCATGGATAAGCCTCCTCACAGGCGTTCACAGTCACTACGTGAAAGGAGGGCCGGTCCTCTGCTGACACCCCTGACAGCGGAAGGCGGCTCTCCATGCTCGTGAGTCGGCGCTCCCCATCAGCGCGTGACCCATTGACCCGAGCTCAATGCGTCCAACTATCGGACATGTTGGGCCCGGCACCAACATGCAAATGGTCTCGCTTTGATCACACCTGGGGTTAACAGCCCCGCAATCCTGGACATATGGAACATAGACAGACACCCGCGAAACGGACTGTTCACACAACTTCCGGGCGGAAGCGTCCGCTATACGGACGTGCGAGGCGCGAATCACACCATGGAAAACGGGGCGTTGGAGTCCATGACTCCAACGCCCCGTCCGATATCCGAACCAAGGGGCCTGGCGGCAAAGCCCGCAGAACAATCCCGACTCCAGCGGGACCGGGCCCGGGGGCGAAGCCCCCGGAAAACCCCAACCCCAGCGGGACGGGGGTCGGGGGGCGAAGCCCCCAGAAAACCCAACCCCAACGGGACCGGGCCCGGGGGCGAAGCCCCCGGAAAACCCCAACCCCAGCGGGAGCGTTACCGCTTGGCGCGGGACGCGGCGCGGCCGCGCTCCTTCTGGTCGAGGACGACCTTGCGGATGCGCACCGCCTCCGGCGTCACCTCGACGCACTCGTCGTCGCGGCAGAACTCCAGCGACTGCTCAAGCGACAGCTTGCGCGGCGGGACGATCGACTCGGCCACGTCGGCCGTCGAGGACCGCATGTTGGTGAGCTTCTTCTCCTTGGTGATGTTGACGTCCATGTCGTCGGAGCGCGAGTTCTCGCCGACGATCATGCCCTCGTACACCTCGGTGCCCGGCTCGGTGAACAGCACGCCGCGCTCCTGGAGGTTGGTCATCGCGAAGGCGGTGACCGAACCGGCCCGGTCGGCGACCAGCGAACCGTTGTTGCGGGTGGTCAGCTGGCCGAACCACGGCTCGTGGCCCTCGTGGATGGAGTGGGCGATGCCGGTGCCGCGGGTCTGGGTCAAGAACTCCGTGCGGAAGCCGATCAGACCGCGGGACGGGACGACGAACTCCATGCGGACCCAGCCGGAGCCGTGGTTGGACATGTTGTCCATCCGGCCCTTGCGGACACCCATCAGCTGGGTGACGGCGCCCATGTGCTCCTCGGGCACGTCGATGGTCAGGCGCTCGACGGGCTCGTAGACCTTGCCGTCGACCTCCTTGGTCACCACCTGCGGCTTGCCGACGGTCAGCTCGTAGCCCTCGCGGCGCATGGTCTCCACCAGGATCGCCAGCGCCAGCTCGCCACGGCCCTGGACCTCCCAGGCGTCGGGGCGGTCGGTGTCCAGCACGCGCAGCGAGACGTTGCCGATCAGCTCGCGGTCCAGCCGGTCCTTGACCTGGCGGGCGGTGACCTTGCGGTCCTTGACCGCCGCCTTGTTGTCCGCGCCCTTGCCGGAGCCGCCGCGGCCGACCAGCGGGGAGGTGTTGGTGCCGATGGTCATGGAGATCGCCGGCTCGTCGACCGTGATCAGCGGCAGCGCGACCGGGTTCTCCGGGTCGGCCAGGGTCTCGCCGATCATGATGTCCGGGATGCCCGCGACGGCGCAGATGTCGCCCGGCCCGGCCTTCTCGGCGGGCTTGCGGGTGAGCGCCTCGGTCATCATCAGCTCGGTGATGCGGACGTTCTGGACGGAGCCGTCACGCTTGATCCAGGCGACGGTCTGCCCCTTCTTCAGCTCGCCCTGCTCGACGCGGAGCAGCGCGATGCGGCCGAGGAAGTTGTCGGCGTCGAGGTTGGTGACGTGCGCCTGCAGCGGCGCCTCGTCGTCGTACGTCGGGGCCGGGATGTGGTCCAGGATCGTGGAGAAGAACGGCTCCAGGCTCTCGCTGTCCGCCGGAACCGTGCCGTCCTCCGGCTTGGTCAGCGAGGCGACGCCGTCCCGGCCGCAGGCGTAGACGATCGGGAACTCGATCTGGTCCTCGTCGGCGTCCAGGTCGAGGAACAGGTCGTAGGTCTCGTTGACGACCTCGTCGATCCGCGAGTCCGGACGGTCGGTCTTGTTGATGCACAAGATGACCGGCATCCGCTTGGCCAGCGCCTTGCGCAGCACGAAGCGGGTCTGCGGCAGCGGGCCCTCGGAGGCGTCGACGAGCAGCACCACACCGTCGACCATCGACAGACCGCGCTCGACCTCGCCGCCGAAGTCGGCGTGGCCCGGGGTGTCGATGATGTTGATGGTGATGGGCTCGCCACCGCCCTTGGGGTGGTACTTCACCGCCGTGTTCTTGGCCAGGATCGTGATGCCCTTCTCACGCTCCAGGTCGTTGGAGTCCATGACCCGGTCGTCGACGGAGTCGAGCTGATGGGCGGCGAAGGCGCCGGCCTGCTTGAGCATGGCGTCGACGATGGTCGTCTTGCCGTGGTCGACGTGGGCGACGATGGCGACGTTACGGATGTCGTGGCGCGTGGGCATACTGCGGCGCTTCTCCCGGAATCGTGGATGGCGGCGCGTCCGTCCGGTACGCGCGCCCGCCGGGCAACATCACGCCACGGCCTTACCTCCATGGTACGGGGCGCGGGCGAAAGCGTCCGCCCGGGCAATCACGGACCCCCTTGGGGCCGCCGCTTCAGCGGCGGAAGCCGATGTCCTCGTAGCGCGGGGTCTGGAAGCCGAACGCGCCCACGTTGGCGACCCCGGTGCGCTGGGCGACCAGTTGGGGGCGCTGGTAGAGCGGGATGGAGCCCGCGGCGGCCCAGATCCTGGCGTCGGCGCGCCTGGTCAGGTCGGCCGCCTTGCCGGGATTCAGCTCGGCGCCCGCCTCGTCCAGCAGCCGGTCGATCAGATCGGTGCCCACCCGGGCGTAGTTCTGCTGGACGACCAGCGAGCCGTCCGCGCCCGGTTCCGGCTTGGCGTAGACCGGGCGGGCGTCGGTGGCCGGGAAGGCGGTGCCGGGCCAGGAGTACAGGGCCAGGTCGAAGTCGCCGGAGGCGATCTGGTCCTGGAAGAAGCTGCTGTCCGAGACCTTGGTGATCTGGCTGCGCACGCCGATGTCGGCGAGCATGTGCGCGATGCGGTCGCCGACGGCGCCGAGCGTGGTGTCGTGCTGCGGCAGCACGAACTGCAGGGTCAGCGGATGCCCGGACCGGTCGGTGCGCACGGTGGCGGGCTCCACGGTCTCGGTCCGCGCGACCTTGCCGCCCGGTGCCGCGCCGCCCGGGTGGGCGTGGCCGGGGCCGGGCGCGGCGGCGTTCTGCGCGCCGGTCGCCTTGCCGGGCTGCCATCCGGCGTCGGCCAGCAGGGCCTGGGCGGTCTTCACGTCGGTGCCGCCGATCGCCGAGCTGTTGTCCTGGTAGCCGTCCTGCGAGGCCAGCACCAGGTGGTTGCCGAGCGGCGCGGCGGGCAGTCCGGCCGGGCGCAGCACCTGCTGGGCGATGGCCTTGCGGTCGATCGCCCGGGCCACCGCGCGGCGCACCCGCTCGTCGGCGAGCGGACCGCTGCCCCCGTTCAGCGTGAGCTGGGTGTACGAGGCGTCCAGGGCGCGGTGCACCACCAGCCGCCGGTCCCGGGAGACCGCGCCCAGCGCCCGCGGGTCCACCTCGGCCACGTCCACCCTTCCGGCGGCCAGGGCGGCGGCCCGGCGCGCGCCGGGCACCGCGGTGAACACCAGCCGGTCCAGCTTGGCCCGCCCGCCCCACCACCGGGGGTCGCGCGCCAGCGTCACCGTGCCGCCCCTGGCGTTCACCGACTGGACCGAGAAGGGGCCCGCGGTCACCGGGAGCGCGGCGCGGCTGCCGTCGTTGAAGGCGTCCGGCGTGCCGGTGACCGCCTTGGGGTACAGCGGGGTGAACAGGGACCGCCAGGTCGCCATCGGACGGCTGAAGGTGACCTTGATCTCATGGGCGTCCGCGCCGCGCCGCACGTCGCTGACCCGGTCGTAGCCGTCGTTGTGCGCGCTCCAGAACGCGGAGTTGGTGCCGTTCAGCGCCTTCCACTGGGCGGCGAAGTCATCGGCGGTGATCGCCCGGCCGTCGCTCCAGACCGCTTTGGGGTTGAGCCTGTACAGCACGACCTGCGGTGACCTGCTGACCACGGTCGCCGACTCCAGGTAGTCCGGGTCGCGCTGTGGTCGGCCGTGGGCGTCCACGGTGAACAGCGCGGGCAGTACGGCGCCCGCGATCCGGGCGGTCTGCGGGTCGGCGGCGGACTGGAAGGTGTTGAGCGTGCCGGGGACGTCGTCGACCGCCCAGCGCAGTGTGCCGCCGTCGCGTACCGCGGAGCGGGCGACGGTGGCGACGTCGACGGCGGGGGCGGCGCCGGAGGAGGAGTGCGAGCAGCCGGCCGCCGCGGCGCCCGCCACGGCGACGAGGGCGATGGTTCCGACGGCGGTGCGGGACATCGTGGCTACCTCCGGGGGACTCCCGAGCGCTTATCTCGTTTGCCGCTTATCGCACCTACTGAAGGGGATGGCCCGGGGGCGGCCGGTCCGACACGACGTCACCGCCCGCCAACGCCACCGGTGTGGCCCAAGCGACCGCCTGCCACCCGTCGCGGGAAAACGCAAGACCCCGACGGAGCGGATACCGTCTTCACAAGCGCGCCTGTGACGCGCGACACTTTCTGGGGCAACCCGCGCGAACGCGCAACGGAGGTGCTGGCCATGTCCCTGCAGGACGAGCTCACAGCCACCCAGCGACACCTTGACGACCTTGACCGCTGCCTGACCACGCTGGAGCAGCACGTCGGGAACAACATCGACATGCGGCGGGTCCGGGCCGACGCCAACCATCTGCGCGAGGACCTGGCGCTGCTGCGGGAGAGCGCTCCCGGCTCCGCGTCCGGTCAGCCGAGGGCGGCCGAGCAGATGATCACCGTCCCGGACGCCCCGTACGACCCGAACCTGTGGCGGGACTCCGACGACGAGGGCCTGGGCGCCCGCGACCGGCACGCTCCCTAGTCCGGCCCGGCGGACCCGCTCCGCGGTACGGCACCCGTCAGGCGAACCCGGTAAGCCACCCACCTCGCCGGAGGCGACCCGTTGGCCACGACCGAGACAGCAGGACCCACATCAGGCGGCGTGCACGCCCCAGGGCGTGCCGCGATCGCCGCGCGGCAGCTGCGCACCGACCGCTGGTGGCTGGCTCCCGCCGTCACCGCCACCGTGTTGACGGTGTTCGTCGTCTATTCGACCTGGCGGGCGTTCGCCAACGCCGACTACTACGCGGCGCCGTATGTCTCCCCGTACTACTCCCCCTGCATCGCCACCAACTGCGTGAACATGAGGGGAGGTGCGGACCTGCAGATCTTCGGTCCCTGGTGGGGGCTTTCACCCGCGCTGCTGGTGCTGATCTTCCCGCTGGGATTCCGGTTGACCTGCTACTACTACCGCAAGGCGTACTACCGGGGATTCTGGGCCGCGCCGCCCGCGTGCGCGGTGGCCGAGCCGCACCGCAAGTACACCGGGGAGACGCGCTTTCCGTTGATCCTGCAGAACGTCCACCGCTACTTCTTCTACTTCGCGCTGGTCTTCGCGGTGATCCTGACCTATGACGCGGCGCTCGGTTTCCGGGACGCGGCCGGGCACTGGGGCCATATGGGCCTGGGCACCGTGGTGTTGCTGGTGAACGTCGCGCTCATCTGGGTCTACACCCTGTCCTGCCATTCGTGTCGGCACATCGTCGGCGGGCGGTTGAAGAACTTCTCCAAACACCCGGTGCGCTATCGGATGTGGAGTTGGGTGGGGCGTCTGACCGCGCACCATATGGCGTTGGCCTGGGGCTCGTTGGTGATGGTGGCACTGGCCGACCTGTATGTGTACCTGGTCGCCAGCGGCGCGTTCGCCGATCCGAAGTTCTTCTAGCGGGGCAAGCAGTCGCCGGAAACCAGCGAAGGGGATGCGGCAGCACATGACGCAAGTCGAGCGGCACACCTATGACGTGGTGGTGGTCGGCGCGGGCGGAGCGGGGCTGCGGGCCGCCATCGCGGCCCGGGAACAGGGGCTGCGCACCGCCGTGATCTGCAAGTCCCTGTTCGGCAAGGCGCACACGGTGATGGCCGAGGGCGGAATCGCCGCCAGCATGGGCAACTCCAATCCGCATGACAACTGGCAGGTGCACTTCCGGGACACCATGCGGGGCGGGAAGTTCCTCAACAACTGGCGGATGGCGGAACTGCACGCCAGGGAGGCGCCGGACCGGGTGTGGGAGTTGGAGACCTGGGGCGCGCTGTTCGACCGTACGAAGGACGGCCGGATCTCGCAGCGTAATTTCGGCGGCCACGAGTACGCCCGGCTGGCGCACGTGGGCGACCGTACCGGACTGGAACTCATCCGCACCCTCCAGCAGAAAATCGTCTCCCTGCAGCAGGAGGACCAGGAGCGCTGCGGCGACTACGAGGACCGGCTGCGGGTGTTCCAGGAGTGCACCGTCACCAGGGTTTTGAAGGACGAAGGGCCGACATCCGCCGGAGGCGGGCGCGGCGGACGGGTTTGCGGGGTGTTCGGCTACGTACGCGAGAGCGGGCGCTTCTTCGTCATCGAGGCGCCCGCCGTGGTACTGGCCACCGGTGGCATCGGCAAGTCCTTCAAGGTGACTTCCAATTCCTGGGAGTACACCGGGGACGGGCACGCGCTGGCGCTGCTGGCCGGGGCGCCGCTGATCAACATGGAGTTCGTGCAGTTCCATCCGACGGGAATGATCTGGCCGCCGTCGGTGAAGGGAATCCTGGTCACTGAGTCGGTGCGCGGTGACGGCGGAGTGCTGCGCAACAGCGACGGCAAGCGCTTCATGTTCGACTACGTTCCGGATGTCTTCAAGGAGAAGTACGCGCAAAGCGAGCAGGAGGCGGACGGCTGGTACACCGATCCGGACAACCACCGCCGCCCACCCGAACTGCTACCCCGGGACGAGGTGGCGCGGGCCATCAACTCCGAGGTGAAGGCGGGCCGTTGCTCGCCGCACGGCGGGGTGTTCCTGGACGTGTCGACCCGGCTGCCCGCCGAGGAGATCAGGCGGCGGCTGCCGTCCATGCACCACCAGTTCAAGGAGCTGGCCGACGTCGACATCACGGCGGAGCCCATGGAGGTCGGGCCGACCTGCCACTACGTGATGGGCGGGGTGGAGGTCGACCCGGACAGCACGGCCGCCACCGGGGTTCCCGGGCTGTTCGCGGCGGGCGAGGTCGCCGGTGGCATGCACGGCTCCAACCGGCTGGGCGGCAACTCCCTGTCCGACCTGCTGGTGTTCGGCCGCCGGGCCGGGCTGCACGCCGCCGCGTACGCCGTCGAACTGGGCCCCGGCGACCGCCCGCGGGTCCGCGACGAGCAGGTGGACGCCGCGGCGGCCGAGGCGCTGCGCCCGTTCAGCGTCGAGGGCGGCGGGCCGGAGGCGGCCGGGGGCCCCGCGGAGAACCCGTACGCGCTGCACCAGGAGCTGCAGCAGACCATGAACGACCTGGTCGGCATCATCCGGCGGGCCCCGGAGATGACCGAGGCGCTGCGCCGCCTCGCCGACCTGCGGCAGCGCTCCCGGCGGGCCGGGGTCGAGGGGCACCGCCAGTTCAACCCGGGCTGGCACCTGGCGATCGACCTGCGCAACATGCTGCTGGTGAGCGAGTGCGTGGCGCGCGCCGCGCTGGAGCGCACCGAGAGCCGCGGCGGGCACACCCGCGACGACTATCCGGAGATGGACCGCCGCTGGCGCAAGACCAATCTGGTCTGCGAGCTCGCCGACCGCGACGGGGAACTGGCGGCCGTCGACCCCGCGGGCGGCCAGATCAGGCTGACCCGGCGCGACATGCCACCGATCCGCGGTGACCTGCTCGGCCTTTTCGAGAAGGACGAGTTGCTCAAGTACCTCACGGACGAGGAGCTCAACGGATGAGCGCTGCGCCTGCCCCGAAGGCCAACGGTTCCGTGTACACCGGTCACTTCCGGGTGTGGCGCGGCGACGCGGACGGCGGCGAGTTGCGGGACTTCGACGTCGAGGTGCACGAGGGCGAGGTCGTCCTCGACATCATCCACCGGTTGCAGGCCACGCAGGCCAACGACCTCGCGGTGCGCTGGAACTGCAAGGCGGGCAAGTGCGGTTCGTGCAGCGCGGAGATCAACGGGCGGCCGCGGCTGATGTGCATGACGCGGATGTCGGTGTTCGCGCCGGACGAGACGGTGACCGTGACACCGATGCGGGCGTTTCCGGTGGTGCGCGACCTGGTGACCGACGTGTCCTTCAACTACACCAAGGCCAGGGAGGTTCCGTCCTTCGTCCCGCCGCCCGGTCTGGGCCCCGGCGAGTACCGGATGCGGCAGGAGGACGTGGGGCGCTCGCAGGAGTTCCGCAAGTGCATCGAGTGCTTCTTGTGCCAGAACACCTGCCATGTGGTGCGGGACCACGAGGAGAACAAGAAGGCGTTCGCGGGGCCGCGTTTCCTGATGCGCATCGCCGAACTGGACATGCATCCGCTGGACTCGGCCGAGCGGTCGGGCCTGGACCGCAGGGCCACCGCCCAGGACGAACACGGGCTCGGCTACTGCAACATCACCAAGTGCTGTACGGAAGTGTGCCCGGAGAACATCCGCATCACCGACAACGCGCTGATTCCGCTCAAGGAGCGGGCAGTGGACCGCAAGTACGATCCACTGGTCTGGCTCGGGAACAAGATCCGGCGCCGCTGAAGGGGGGTGGGGGCGCGCGCCCCCGCAGCGGGGTCAGTACATGCTGAGCAGCGCCTCCGCCAGGTCCGGTCCCCTGGACTCCCCGTCGGGCAGGCCGAGTTCGAACCACACGGTCTTGCCGCGCGGCGTGCGCCTGCTGCCCCAGCTCTCGCTGAGCATGCTGACGAGTTGCAGGCCGCGCCCGCCCTCGTCGGTGTCCCGGGCCCGCCGCCGCCTGGGCTGGACGAGGTCGGAGTCCCAGACCTCGCACACCAGGGTCCGGTCCAGCAGCAGCCGCAGCCGTATGTCGCCCCTGCCGTGCCGCAGCGCGTTGGTGACCAGTTCGCTCACCAGCAACTCCGTGGTGTCGACCAGCTCACCCAGGCCCCAGGCCTCCAGCCGCCCGCGGGTCAGCTCCCGGGCCTGGGCCACCGACTGGCCCTTGGGCGGCAGCGTCCAGTCGCCGACCGCGTTGTCCGGCAGGCCCTGCACCCTGGCCATCAGCAGCGCCACGTCGTCCTCGCCGTGGTGGGTGTCCAGGCTGGTCAGCACGTGGTCGCAGGCGTCCTCCAAGGGCAGCGCGGCGGTGCTCAGCGCGCACCGGAAGGCCTCCAGACCCTCGTCCAGGGCGTGGTGCCGGGACTCCACCAGGCCGTCGGTGTAGAGGGCGAGCAGCGCGCCGTCGGGGAGTTCGACGTCCACCTCCTCGAACGGTTCGCCGCCGACGCCCAGCGGAATGCCGTGCGGCACGTCGAGCATGAGCGCCGGATCGCCCGGCTGCGCTAGGAACGGCGGCAGATGGCCCGCGTTGGCGATGGTGCAGCGCCGGGTGACCGCGTCGTACACCGCGTAGACACAGGTCGCCAGGTACACCTCGGCCAGGTCCTCGCCGTCCCGGTCCTTGGCCCGTCGGCTGCGCCCGCCGTTGGGGTCGGACAGGCCGCGGGCGATCTCGTCCAACTGGCCGAGCACCTCGGCCGGTTCGAGGTCCAGCAGCGCCAGGGTGCGTACCGCGGTGCGCAGTTCGCCCATGGCGACGGCGGCCCGAAGGCCCCGGCCCATCACGTCACCGACCACCAACGCCGTGCGGTGGCCGGGGAGTTCGATGACGTCGAACCAGTCGCCGCCGACCTCGGCGGCGGCGTTGCCCGGCAGATAGCGGCAGGCGATGTCCAGTCCGGCGGCCTCCGGATTGCCCGGTGGCAGCAGGCTGCGCTGGAGCAGCAGCGCCCGTTCGTGCTCGCGCCGGTACAGCCGTGCGTTGTCGATGCACACGGCGGCCCGGGCGACGAGTTCCCCGGCCAGCGCGCGATCCCGTTCACCGAAGGGTTCGCTGCCCTTGGCGCGGGAGAAGTGCACCAGGCCGAGCACGGTGTCCCGGGCGACCATCGGCACCACCAGGGTGGACTGCACGACGGCGGCCAACTCGCCGCGGTCCGGGTCGGCTTCGGCGCTGTCGTCCGCGGTGGCGTTGCCGTCGCTGGCTCCCAGCACCTGGATCTGCGCGGTGCGCAGCGCCTTGGCGCCGGGCGAGGCGAACGGGTAGCGGTGCACCGCGCCGACGCTCACCGAGCCGTCCTCGACGCCCAGCGAGTCGGGGCCGCCGGAGACCGCGCTGGCGCCCGCGACCCGGCGCACCTCCGCGCTGCCGTCGGAGCTGCTCACCGGGTCCTCGTCGCCGGTGAGCAGCACCTGGTACAGGTCGACGGCGGCCAGGTCGCAAAAGTGCGGCACGGCGACGTCCAGGAGCTGCCGGGCGGTGGTCTCCAGGTCGAGGGAGTTGCCGATGCGGGTGCCCGCCTCGTTGAGCAGCGCGAGGTCGCGGCGGGTGTGCGCCGCCTCCCGCTCGGCGCGCTGACGGGTCGTCACATCAGTTGCCACGCCCGCCACTCCGGACGGGCGGCCGTGCCGGTCCGTGAGCCGGTACAGGGAGATCGCCCAGCGGCGGCGGCCGGGGGAGCCGGGGCTGGTGCCGACCACCTGCATGTCGACCACCGGCTCGCCGGATTCCAGGACCTGGCGCAGCGCGGCGGTGAGCCGGTCGGCCTCCACCCGCGGCAGGAAGTCGTGCGGCGTGCGGCCGGGGTAGTCCTGCGCGGGCCTGCCGTAGACATGTGCGAAGCGCTCGTTGACGCGGATCAGCCGGAAGTCGGTGTCGGCGAGGAAGAGCCCCATCGGAGATTGGCCGAAAATCGCCTCGAACGCGGCCAGGGAGGCATCCCGCTCCCGGTCGCGTTCGAGGCCCCGGGGACTTGGCAGTTCAGCCATGGTCGGCCCCCGAGGGGTGGTGGCCTTCTCCGTGCGAAACGGCGGCGCAGGATCCGCCGGAACGTATGCAGCGCAAGACCCCTCCAGTCAATCAGTACTCCCGGACCGGCCGTTGCCCAGTGTTCAGAGTATTGGGCACCACTGAAGTATTGGGCACCGGCGGCACCGGACACACGGTCTTGTCGATCACAGCATCATTTCGGCTTCAACGAGGCAACTTCCCCGAGGTCAGCTACCCGGCAACGCCAGTTCGAACCACACCGTCTTGCCCAGCGGCCCCTGCCGGGTACCCCACCGGCGGGACGCCCTGGCGACGAGTTGCAGTCCGCGGCCGCCCTCGTCCTCGTGTCCGGCGGTACGGGCACGCGGCGGATCGGGCAGCGGGTCGGAGACCTCGACCAGCAGCGAGGGGCCGCGGACCATGCGGACGCCGATGGGCCCGTGCGCGTACCGCAGGGAGTTGGTGACCAGTTCACTGACCAGAAGTACGGTTACGTCCGTCAGCGCGTTCAAACCCCACACGGCCAGCGTCTCTCGGACATGCGTGCGAGCCTGCCGTACGGCGCTGGGTTCGGCGGGGAAGGCCCACGAGGCAGCGCTGCCCTCCGGAAGCCCGCCGAGCCGGGCCATCAGCACGGCCACGTCGTCCGGTTCGAGCTCCCCGACCAGGTTGGCGACCATGTCGTCGCACGCTTCCTCCAGCGACCGGTGCGGGCGGGCGAGCACCGCCCTGAGCCGGTCGATGCCGTGGCTGATGTCCTCCCCGCGCCGCTCGATCAGCCCGTCGGTGTAGAGCACCAGCACCGAGCCGTCCGGCACCCGCAGTTCGGTGGTCTCGAACTGCGCCTCACCGACGCCGATCGGGGTGCCGGTGGGCATGTCGAGGCGGTGCACTCCTTCGGCTCCGCGTTCGCCGGGGTCCATCAACAGGGGCGGCAGGTGGCCCGCCTTGGCGATGGAGCAGATCCGCGTCGACGGGTCGTAGACGGCGTAGACGCAGGTGGCCATCATCGGCTCGTCGGGGAACTGCGCGAAGTCGTCGGACAGGTCGTTGATCCGGCGCAGCAGTTCGTCGGGGGTCATGTCGAGCGCGGCCAGGGTGCGCATGGCGGTGCGCAGCCGCCCCATGGTGGCGGCGGCCTGCAGCCCGTGCCCCATCGCGTCGCCGACCACGAAGGCGACCCGGCCGCCCGCCAGCGGCACCACGTCGAACCAGTCGCCGCCCGCCTCCGCGCCGGTGCTGCCCGGCACGTAGCGGTACGCCACCTCGACGCCTGGCAGTTCGGGCACGTGCTGCGGCAGCAGGCTGCGTTGCAGCATCAGGGCGCCCTCCCGCTCCCGCGCGTACAGCCGGGCGTTGTCCAGAGCGGCGCCCGCGCGGTCGGCGAGTTCCGTGGCGAGCGCCAGGTCGTCGGGGTCGAACGGCTCGCGCTGCACGGACCGGCCGATGACCAGCAGGCCGAGCACGATGCCGCGGGCCCGCAGCGGGACGACGAGCATCGAGCCGACGCCCAGTTCCAGCGCGGCCTTTATGCGCGGGTCGAGGCCGTGCACGGTGTCCGTGGCGGCGTGCAGGTCGGCGCTGGTCTCGGCGTACCAGGCGGGACCGCCGGCCAGCACCGCGGTGAGCGGTGAGCCCTCGGGGAAGCTGAGGCTGGCCCCGGCGCGCAGTTGGGCGGCGACCGCCTCGGTGCCGGGCCCGGTGGTGACCCCGGCCAGCATCAGCGGGGTGTGCGCGGGGTGCGGGCGGCGCGGCAGGTCGGCGCCCTGGGGGACGTCACGCACCAGCAGCACGCCCGCGTAGTCGGCGAACTCCGGCACCAGGATGTCGGGCAGCAGCCGGGCGATGCGGTCCACGTCGAGCAGGTCGGCCAGTACCCCGCCCACGTCGTTGAGCAGGGTGAGCCGGGCGCGGGCCCGCTCGGCCTTGGCGACCGCGGTGTGGCGCTCGGTGACGTCCATGACGATGCAGGAGATGCCCAGCACCCGACCGGCCCGGTCGACGATCCTGGCGTACGAGGCGGAACGCAGGCCCTCGCCGCCCGGCCCCTTGTTGAGCAGGTCGACCACGGTACGGCCGGTGGCCAGCACCTCGCGCTGGACCAGGGTGAGGTTCTCGCCGGTCTTGCCGGGCAGGATCTCCTCGACGGTGCGGCCTATGTGGTCGTCCGCCGGGCGGCCGTTCATCCAGGCCAGTGCCTCGTTGACGCGGACGAAGCGCAGATCGGTGTCGAAGATCGCGATGCCCAGCGCGGAGGTGTCGAACACCGCGTCAACAATGGCCAGATCATGCTCCAGCCCGCGCAGCAGCTGGGTCTCGGCGAGCGAGACCAGGATGTACGGCTTGCCGTCGCCGTCCACCAGCAACGAGGCCCGCACCTCGGCCTGCACGGTGTGGCCGTCGCGGTGCCGCAGTGGCAGCACCCCGCCCCAGCGTCCGGCGCGCAGCAGTTCGGCCAGCACCTGCTCCGCGGGGCCGGGGCTGGGGATCCGCCCGAGCCGCTCGGCGCGCACCGCCTGCGCGGTGGACCAGTCGCTGATGATGTGGTCGATGCGGCGGCCGACGATGTGCTCGCCCGCCCAGCCCAGCAGTTCCTCGGCCAGCGGGGACCACAGGACGACCCGGCCGCGGGTGTCCAGCATGATGACGCCGACCCGCAGGGTGTCCAGCAACCCGCCGGGGACGGTGGGTTGCGCGGCGGCTGGTTGCAGACCGCGCGGCCGGTGGTGGGCGGCGCCGTTGCGCGGGGGGTGGTGCGCGGCGGATGGGGTGCTCATCCGGCACACCTCCCGCCAGATCGGACATCATGCCTAAATGGCCCGTACCCCATGATCAATGGAGTACACGGCGCCCGGCCCGGCGCGTTACTCCGTTCAGTCCGGCGGCGTACTCGAACGGGTCCGGCCCGCCCGTTCGCCACCGGCGCCCTCGAACGAGGCGCCGCGCGCCGCTTCGACGGCCGCCCGGCTCCCACCGCCGGCCTCGGACGAACTGCGACGCGCCGCCGTCTGCACACCGCCCTCACCGGCCTCCGGTGAGTCTGCGGGCCGCCTCGGCGACCGCGGGGCGGTCCTGGTCCAGCCAGTCGACGTCGGCCACCTCGGCCGGCGACAGCCAGCACAGGGCGTCATGGTCCTGGAGCGGATGCGGCTGCGCGGAGCCCTCGGCCAGCCGGGCGGTCCACACCCGCAGCACCAGATCGGGCCGCAGCGGCCACTCGCCGGGGATCCGCTCCAGTGGCTCGGCCTCGACTCCCAGTTCCTCGCGCAGTTCGCGCACCAGTGCTTGCTCGGCCGTCTCGCCCGGCTCCACCTTGCCGCCGGGCAGCTCCCAGCGCCCGGCCAGCTCGGCCGGGGCGCTGCGCCGCGCGGCCAGCAACCGGCCCTGGTGCAGTAGGGCTGCGCCCACCACGACACGCACCGAAACGGTCATGGGCGGCACTCTACGGCGGCGCGTGGTGCGTGCCGCCGTCGGCGGGGGTGTTTTGCGCTGGCGCGCGGCCTGGCTTCGCTCGGTGCGTCAGCGCTGCGCTTGCTGGGCGGCTTGTGCCCTCGGGCGTCTGCGGCGCTACTGGGGCTGGGCGCGCAGTTCCCCGCGCCCCTTTGGGGCGTCTCACCCGCGGCGTCGGTCGTCTGCGGCGCCGTTGAGGCTGGGCGCGCAGTTCCCCGCGCCCCTTATCACCTGCGCCGTCGGACGTCTGCGGCACCGCTGGGGCTGGGCGCGCAGTTCCCCGCGCCCCTTTGGGGCGTATCGCCTGCGGCGTCGCTGGGGGTCGCGCCCCTTTGGGGCGTTTGCGGGGGTGGTTTGGTTCAGGAGGCGCGGGGGTGGTCGATCTTCTCGATGACGTAGCGGTGGCCCAGGCCGCGGGCCTCGAAGCGGCCCGCGACCGTTTCGGCCTCCTCGCGGGTCTCGCAGCTGGCGACGCGGTAGCGGTTGCCGTTGTCGTCCTGGCGTATGACGGCCCAGAGCAGTTCGCCCATCAGGCGGCTCCGTCGATTTCCCGTACGTGGTCGATGCTGGCGAGGTCGGTCTTCTCCTCGCTCGGCTTACCGGCGAACCACGCGTCGAGGATCTCCTTGAGCAGTGGTTCCGAGGTCAGCCGCAGGCCGATGGCCAGGACGTTGGCGTCGTTCCACCGGCGTGCGCCGTCGGCGGTGTACGCGTCGGCGCACAGCGCGGCGCGGGCTCCGGGCACCTTGTTGGCGGCCATCGAGGCGCCGGTACCGGTCCAGCAGCAGACCACCGCCTGGTCCGCCCGGCCCTCCGCGACCTCGCGGGCCGCGGCCGACGCGGACCACGCCCAGTCGGGGCGCCCCGCGCCCTCCCGGTCCTCGCTGCGCAGCGCCCCGTAGGCGGACACCTCGTGCCCGCGTCGGCGCAACTCGTAGACGAGGACTCTGGCGACCGGCTCATCCATGTCCGAGGAAACGGCGATCCGCATATGCCGCAGCCTACGCCCGTCGGTGACCGTGTGAGGCCGTCCGTACGCGAACGGGTAGGAACTCGCCAGCTGTTGAAGACGGAAACCACGAGGACCCCCGCGCGGTGCGGGGGTCCTCGTCGTGAGCGATGGGATCAGACGGCAGTCGAGACGCGCTCCGCCTCGGCCTGGGCCGCCTTGAGCTCCTCGGTGACCGCTTCCAGCGACGGGTTGTGCCAGGCGCTGCGCACACCCCAGAAGTAGAAGCCGAGGCCGATCAGGGCGACGACCAGCAGGTCCCAGCCCTGGGGCAGGTAGCCCTGGCCGCCGTAGTCCTTGTTGCCGATGTAGGAGACGAAGGCCATCACGAACAGGTAGGCGACCATCCAGACGCCCGCCTTCAGGTGCGGCTTGAGCTGCGACATGGGCTTGCGCAGCTCGTAGAAGGCCCAGATCGGCAGACCGGCCGCCATCAGCAGGATGACCTTGCCGGTCAGCGGCCACTTGGCCCAGTACAGCACCAGCGAACCGAAGACCATCGCGATCGGCGCGATCACCGGCATCGCCTTCAGCTGCACCGGACGCGGCATGTCCGGCGCCAGGCGGCGCAGCGACATCACGGCGACCGGGCCGGTGATGTACGAGATCACGGTGGCCACCGAGACGATCTCGGCCAGCGAGCCCCAGCCGCGGAACACCGCGAGGAAGGCGAACGCCACCACCAGGTTCAGCAGCAGCGCGGGCCGCGGCACACCGGTCTTGGGGTCGACCTTGCCGAAGACGCCCGGCAGGTGGCCGTTCTCCTGGACACCGTGGATCATGCGGGAGGTGGTGGCCGCGTAGATCATGCCGGTGCCCGACGGGGAGATGAAGGCGTCCGCGTAGAGCAGCATGGCCAGCCAGTTGATGCCCCAGGCGATGGCCAGGTCGGCCAGCGGGGACTTGAAGTTCAGCGCGGACCAGCCGCCACCGGCCAGGTCGTGCGAGGGCACGGCCATCAGGAAGGCGATCTGCAGCGCCACGTAGATCACCAGCGCGATGAGGATCGAGCTGATCACCGCGCGGGGCAGCGACTTGCGCGGGTTGCGGGCCTCGGCGGCCATGTTGAGCGGCGACTGGAAGCCGTTGTACGCCCAGACGATGCCGGAGACGGCGACCGCGTTGAAGACCGCGTTCCAGCCGTGCGGGGCGAAGCCTCCGGCGCGGCTGAGGTTGTGCGTGTCGAAGTGCGACAGCATCAGGGTGACCGCGGTGAGCGTGGGCACCACGATCTTGAAGACGGTGATCGCCGTGTTGGTCTTGGCGAACAGCGTGATCGCCCACCAGTTGAGCGCGAAGTAGACCAGCAGCAGCACACTGGCCAGCGCGACACCGGAGCCGGTCAGCTCCGTGCCGTTGTACAGGCCCTTCGCCCAGGACCACTTCCACGAGCTCATGTAGGTGACCGAGGCGGTGGCCTCACCCGGGATCACCGAGACGATGGCGATCCAGTTGGCCCAGGCGGCCAGGTAACCGGCGAGCGAGCCGTGCGAGTACTGCCCGTAGCGGACCATGCCACCGGCCTTGGGGAACATCGAGCCGAGCTCGGTGTAGGTCAAGGCGATGGTCAGCGCGACCACGGCACCGATCACCCAGGCGAAGATCGCCGCCGGTCCGGCCAGGTGACTTGCCTTGGCGGCACCGAACAGCCAGCCCGAGCCGATGATCGATCCGAGGCCGACGGCCGTCAGCGATACCGTGCCGAGGGAACGGCGGTAGTTGGAACCAGACAAAACGGTGGTTCCCCTTTCTTCTCCCCGTGGCCTTGCACAAACTCCGGCAGCTTAAAGGCGGGAGGGCGTTTGCGGTTCCCCTGGAAGGTGTTGTGTGATCTTTGCAACAGCCACGTATCGTGATCGCGAACGCCAGCCAACGACTTGCCGTACAGGCTGCGTTGCAGCTCAGAGGCGGTGCATCGGCCGTCCGGCCGGAAGATCGTCACGCACCGTCAGGAACCTGTATCACCGGTGCGAAGGCGGCCCGCCGGGGGCCGCGCGACCCGGGACGGCGCCGGAGGGGCGGGGGCATCAGCGGACCGGAAGGTGGTACGCCACCTTGAAGCGGTCCGCCGGGATGACCAGGTCGGCGGTCTCCACCGGCCGGTCCGAGGCGTAGAAGGTGCGGGAGACGACCAGCACCGCATGTCCGGGGACGCCGCCGAGTTCGGCGGTCTCGGCGGCCAGGCCGGGCCGCGCGGCGACCTCCTCGACCACGTTGTCCACCACGACGTCGATGGCCGCCATCCGGTCCACCACGCCGCGTCCACCCAGTGGCCCCTCCTCGGGCAGCATCACCGGGGTGCGTCCGGTGAGGGCGAGCGGCTCCCAGGAGGTGGAGAGCATCATCGGCTCGCCCTCGGTGCGGAACAGATAGCGGGTGCACATCACCCGGTCGTCCGGCTGGATCCGCAGCCGCGCGGCGATCGCCGGGCTGGCGCTCTCCTGGGTGCTGACCGACTCCCAGGTGCCCTTGCAGCCCTCGTCCGCCTGCTCCTGGCGGAACGGGGTGGGCCCGTACGACGGCCGGTAGCCGGAGCGGGCGATGGCGCGCGGTTCGGGCCGCTCCCGGACGTACGTCCCGGAACCGGACCGGCCCTCGACGAAGCCCTCGGCCATCAGGACCTTGCGGGCCTCCAGGGCGACCGTGTCGGAGACGCCGTAGTCCCGGCGGATGCGGGCCTGCGAGGGCAACCGGGTGTGCGGGGGGAGGATGCCGTCGAGGATCTTGTTCCGCAGGTCGTCGGCGACCCGGAGGTACGCGGGCTGCTCACCAAATGGCACGTGACCCTCCACAGAGGTTGACCGGCTGCAACAGCTTGACAACGTACCGTGTCCGACCGCAAGCCAAGGCCAACGCATCACCTCTGGATTCCCCTACCCTGGCGGCAGTTAATTTCGCCCGTCGGGCCACCCGCACCGCGCGATCCGCAGCACCACCACCAGCGACCGTGACCCCCGTCACTCCATGCCGTTTACCTCCATCCAGCCGCTAATCAGCTTTCAGATCAGTCGAATTCGATCTACCAGGCAACGGATTTCGTCGTGAGACGGGGGTTGACGCTTTATTGACACCAGTTGTCTCATGACGTCCCGGGAGCGCCCCAGCATCTGCGTAAGCCAGCCATAACGGAGGCGATAACGCTCCCCCGCCAAGCCCCACCGAGCCCGATGGGACGCCGTATGACCGAAATCCTGCGCCCGCCCGCCGAAATCCCCGACTCCGCCGCCGTCTCCACGGCGACGACGGAAACCGGCAAACTGACCCGCTCCATCGGAGTGGTCGGCGGCACCCTGCTCACCCTCTCCTGCCTCACCCCGGCCTCGTCCCTCTTCGTCATCGTCCCGGGCTCGTTCGCCACCCTCGGCACCGGCACCGCGCTGACCCTGGTGATCGCCGCCGTGCTGTGCGTCGCGGTGGCCTTCTGCTACTCGGAGTTGGGCACGCTGATCCCCAGCGCGGGCGGCGAGTACGCCATGGTCGGCACGCTCACCGGCCGCTTCTCCGGCTGGCTGGTCTTCATCCAGGCGCTGATCGTGGTCATGATCGTCCCGCCGATCATCGCGCTGGGCACCGCCGACTACATGGCGCCGCTCGTGCACGTCGACGCCAAGGTGATGGGCGCGGCCGTGATGCTGCTGGCCACCGTGATGGGCCTGCTCGACCTGCGGGCCAACGCCTGGATCACCGGGATCTTCCTGGTCCTAGAGGTCGTGGCGTCCGCCGTGGTGGCCTTCCTCGGCTTCTCGCACACCCAGCGCTCCGCCTCGGTGCTGGTCCACCCGGTGATGGCCGGGGACCACGGGGCGAGCGTTCCGGTGACCAGTGGGCTGGTCGTCGCGGGCCTGGCGGCGGCCCTGTTCATCCTCCAGGGCTTCTCCACCGCCGTGTACCTCTCCGAGGAGATGGAGAACCCGCGGCGCACCGTCTCGCGCACCGTGCTGTGGACGCTGGCCATCGGCGCGGCCGTGGTGCTGGTCCCGGTGGTCGCCATCACCCTGGGCGCGCCGGACCTCAGCACGCTGGCGGGCGGCGACATCGCGGGCATGGTGCAGAAGTGGAGCAACTCCGCCGTCGGCACCTTCATCAGCCTGTGCATCGCGCTGGCGATCGTCAACGCGGCGATCGTGATGGTGATCCAGAACTCCCGGGTGCTGTTCGCCTCGGCGCGTGACAACGCCTGGCCCGCGCCGATCGGCCGGGCCCTGGCGGCGCTGAGCAAGCGGTTCGGTTCACCGTGGATCTCCACGCTGGCGGTCGGTGTGCCGGGGGCGGTGCTGTGCTTCGTACCGGTGGCGACGCTCAACGGCGTGACCGGTGTGGCGGTCGCCGCGCTGTACGCCTTCGTGGCGCTGGCCGCCCTCGCGTCGCGGCGCGGCGCGCACAAGGAGCGCGAGGGTGTGTGGCGGATGCCGTTGTGGCCGGTGGTTCCGGCGCTGCTGCTGGTGGTACTGGTCTGGGTGCTCGCCCAGCAGACCGGGCGCGACCTGCTGGTCACCGGCGGCATCACCGCGGTCGCCGCGCTGTACTGGGTGTTCTACCTGCGCCCGCGACGGGCCACGCACTGGGTGATCACCGTCCCCGAGGACGAGTTGGCGTCCTGACCGGGACCGCTCACGCGGTGCGGCACTCAAGGG
The DNA here is from genome assembly GCA_037034305.1 of Streptomyces sp. PLK1-5. Classification (GTDB taxonomy): domain Bacteria; phylum Actinomycetota; class Actinomycetes; order Streptomycetales; family Streptomycetaceae; genus Streptantibioticus_A. The sequence goes on along the minus strand of JBAGJY010000001.1, from coordinate 164,433 downwards.
GCGCGTCGCCCGACCGGCCACAGGTGCCGTGGTCGGTCGGCGGCGCGCCCCCGCTCTCCGGGACGGGCCGCGGTCACCGGGGGCGGGGCGGTGGCCCCGCCGCATCCCGCAGGTAGTTCGGGCCGTCCGTGTAGTGCTTGTTGATGTCCGTCGCACCAAGGCGGGCCTTGGCGAACAGCGTTCCAGCGCTGACCATCGCCTTGACCGGCAACCGCTCGGCGTCCAGCACGCGCTCGCGCAGCACCTGGCGCGGGCCGTGCGGCAGGCGGTCCACCGCCTCCGCCAGCCGGGAGCGGACCGTCCGCAGTGCCGCGGCGAGCGGAACGCGGCCCGCGCGGGCGAGGGCGAAGGCGTACGCCCCGGCGCACAGGTGCACGGTGATGGTGGTGAACAGGTCGGCCAGCGGGCCGTCGTCCCCGGTGGTGATCCGCGGGTCGTCGAACGCGCAGCGGCCGAGGCGGTCGCCCAGCCGTTCGGTGTTGATCCGCGGGCCGTCGTTGTCCTTCAGCAGCAGCCGCACCCGGTCGGCGTCAAGGACCAGCGAGATGTTCTGCTGGTGCGACTCCAGGGCGATCCCGTACCCGAACAGCGTGGTCTGCCAGTCGAACAGCAGCCGCAGCACGGCGTCCAGCAGTGCCAGCGGATCGCCGCCGTGGAAGCGGTCGGCGAGATGGTCGATGACCAGGCGTCCGCTCGGCGCGGTAGCCAGCAGCGCCGCCATCGGCACCACCGCCGACTGGTCGAGGCCCGCCGGTTGGCGGCGGACCAGGACGGCGAGCAGCGGATGCCCGGCGTGCGCCCAGCAGGTCTCGTCGGCGAGCAGCACGGTGTGCGCGAACCGCGGCTCGCGGGCGATCACCGCCTCCAGCAGCCGCTGGCACTCGGCGCCGTCGGCCAACGTGCCGGGTTTGATGGTGCGCCTGTTCAAGGTGCCCAACGTGGCGGTGTCCAAAGGCAGTTTGAGGTGTACGCGGGGATGGTCGGCGAGCGCGCCGGTGCGCATCGACAGGGTGGGGACGAGGTCCATGTGCGGTCTACGGGCCAGCGCGGCGTGCCGTTCGAGCCCCACCGCCCGCAGCGCCTCCTGGAGCGGCCGGGCCTTGGTCAACGGGTGCACGGGCAGCGCGAGATGGTCCCGGTCGCGCTCCGGCATCCCCAGCAGTGCGGGACTTGGCCACCGCCCGGGCAGCACCTGTTCAGGCGCCGCCGAGCCGAGGCTGACCGCCTCCCTGGGCAGCACCAGCCAGCGCGGCCGGTAGCGGGGGTGGAACTCCGGTGCGTGCGCGCGCAGTTCGGCGGCGCCAAGGCCGCGGCGGCCCCGGGCGGTGGGGTACACCGGGTGGTCCAGGTAGGCGGCGAGGGTGTCATGGGCCAGCGCGCCGCGGTGACCGCGCCAGTGGGCCGGGTCGGGGCCGTGCTCGGCGGCCAGCCGCCGCAGGGTGGCTGCGCGCACCTCGTCGTGCAGCCGCACCGTCGCCAGGGTCTGCCGGTACTCCTCGGCGAAGGCGTCGAATCCGGGACGGTCGACCGGCTCGGCGAGCGCCCGCAGCGCGCCCAACAGGCTTGGGAATCCCTTCAGTTCGGTCGCTCGGCCATCGGCGGTCTCGTGCCGCAGCAGCGGCAGCCGGGCCGTGTACTCGCACTGGTAGCCGTCCTCGGCGACGGCCAGCAGCAGCGCCCCGCCGTCCGCCGCGGGCAGTCGCAGCCAGCGCCCGTCCCGCCGTTCCACCGCCGCGGCGCGGCGGCGCAGCCCGACCACGTCCTCGCGCAGCAGCGCGCTGAGCACCCGCAGGGTCAGCTGCTCGTCAGGCGTCACGGGGTGATCTCCCAGCGCTGGGCGGCCAGGAACTCGTCCGCGGCGCGGTGCACGGCGGCCAGGTCGGTGCCGGTGGTGCGCAGCACTCCCAGGTAGTCCCGGTTGGTGTGGTGCAGTGGCCGCCGCTCACCGATCGGCCGCAGCGGGCGGTACGTCAAGCACGCGCTCTGTGTGGTGAGTTCGCACGCGCCGGGTGCCGAGATCAGGGTTCCCGCGCGGTCGGCGTACGGGTAGTCGATGCGGGCGGCGCTCGCGGTGCGCGGGCCGATGGCGGCGGGAAGCGGTTCGCCGAGGTGCGCCCGCAGCACCTGCTCGAAGAACGGGACGTCCAGCAGCCCGTCGAGCAGCAGGTCCACCTGGTCGCCCGCGGCGCGGTAGTTGACCTCGACCAGCCGGACCCGTCCGTCCCGCAGCACGTACTCGGTGTGGCAGGCGCCCAAGCCCACGCCGAGCAGGTCGAGTTGGGCCAGCACCTGCCTGACCGCGCCGGGCGGCGGCTCGGGTTCGAAGACCATCCGCTCCTCGACGAAGTACGGCGGCGGGGACAGCTCGGTGTGGAAGCCGCCGAGCACATGCCGGGTTCCGTGGCCGTCGCCGAGTGTCTCCAGGGTGTGCAGTTCGCCGGGCAGGAACTCCTCCACCAGCAGCGCGGCGCCGGGCCGCCGGGCCTGGATCTCGGCGCAGCGGGCGCGCAGTTGGTGCTCGTCCGCGACCAGCACCACGTCCTCGCTGGCCACCCCCTCGCGGGGTTTGACGACGCACGGGTACCGCGTCCACGAGGGGTCCGGTGCGGCGCCCGGCGGCACCTCGGCGCACCGCACGTCCGCGAGGTGGCGGCGCAGTTGCGCCTTGTTCTTGGTGCGCAGCGCGGCCCGCCAGTCCTTGCCGGGCAGCCCGAAGTAGTCGGCGGCCAGTGCCGCCTGGGTCTGCAGGTGGTCGCTGTTGCTGAACACGGCGGCGGGGGCGCGGTGCCGGGTGATGGCCGCGACGACCTCGCGGATCTCACGCACCTCACAGCCGACGATCTCGATCCCGGCGGGGTACGGGGCGCGCCGGTGCGGCGCGGGGTCGTCGGTGAGGACGGTGACGGGCAGGCCGAGCCGTTCGGCGGCGGGCAGGAATCCCTCGGTGACCGAGTCGGTGGGGTTGAGCGCGAGCAGGTAGAGCCGCATGGACGGACGCCTTCGTTCGGTCGGCAACACGCGAGCAACTTAGGTTAGGCATACCTAAAGTTGTCAAGTATGGTGTGGTCCTCCGGGCGCGCCCCACCCTGATCGGAACGCCGAATGCCGCACCCCAGCACGGAATTCACCGACCCCGCCAGCACACGCGCACGTCCCCTCACCGAGCTGTACCGGCAGCTGAGCCGGCACTGCGAGGCGTGGTGCGTCGAGGTCGCCACCGGCCCCGCGCAGTGGATCCCGGTACCGGAGCTGGCCACCCGCCCCGAGGCGCTGAGCGCCGTCGTCGACGGCGAGTCGGCCCGCATCCTGGCCGCCCACGGCCTGCGGCCCCGCCCCGACGTCGCCGCGTCCCGGGCACTGCACCACTACCTGTGGACGACCGCACTGCTCTTCAGCGGCCCGTGGTACCTGGACCGCCGGGTGCCCGCCCTCGCCCCGGACGCGGTCCGCGTCGACCCGCTGAGCGGCGCGTTCACACTGGCGCCGGAAGGCTGCTGGGACGGGCAACGGGCCGCGTCCCCGGCCGGGTTGCGGACCGCCGTCGCCGAACACGTGGCGCCGGTGCTGCGGGCCTTCGCACCGCGGGTGCGGCGCGGACCGCGGTCGCTGTGGGGGATGGCGGGCGACGACCTGGTGTCCGGCCTGTGGTACCTCGGCCGGGTCTTCGGCGACGAGCGGCGCGCAGTGCGGGAGGCCGGTGCCGTACTCCCCGGCGGCACCCCGCCGTTCCCGGGCGCCGCCGCCTTCCGCGAGCTGTCCGGCCAGCCGACCCGCACCCGGATCGGCTGCTGCATGTACTACGCCATACGCCCGGACGAGGCCTGCCTGACATGCCCGCGTACCAGCGACGCCGAACGGGTGCGGCGCATGGCGTGAACCGCCCTCTGAACAAGCGCCGCACAGCCCGCGGCGGCGCCGAGGGCCACCTCGCGGCGGGAGCCGACCCGATGCTTCGTCACCGGTGCGGCTGACCCCGGCGTTCCAGGTACAGGCAGCCGATGACCGATCCGAGGTGGACGACGACCCCCACCGCCACCAGCCAGGACAGGATGACCATGACGACGCCGATGGGGCCGTAGCTGTGTTCGTTGGCCACGATCGCGGTGGAGAAGTAGCGGGCGGAGAACTCCCCCAGGCCCACCCAGCAGACACTCGTGGCCGCGGCGGCGGGCAGCAGCGAGCGCCACGGCACCCCGCCCGCCAGGAGCAGTTTCATGCTCCACCACCAGAAGAACGTGGCGAGGACGAATCCCGCGAGGCCCTGGAGCACCGGTCCACCGGCCCCGCCGAGCGCCCTGCCGATCGCGGCCTGCGCGGCGCCGTAGGCGAACAGGGCGGCGAGCCAGCACATCTGGACCGGAGTGTCGCGCCAGCCTCTGCCGGGGACCTCGAACACCGTCTGGTACCAGCTCTGCAGGGTACGCGCGACCGCCATGGCGCCGAGGATCAGCAGGCAGGCGCTCGTCACCGTGAGCGTCCCCGATGCCGGGCTGGGTTTGAAGAGGGTCGCCACGGCCGCCGCCGCCGCGTGATTGAGGCCGATCCAACCGACGACCAACTCCGCGGCGGCCCTGCCCGCCGCCGCGGTGACGACCATGAGGAAGGGGAAGAAGCACAGGATCGCGAGCGCGGCCAGCTGGAACGAGTGCCCGAAGAAGTCGACCGCGTTGAGCCGGTCCCACAGCCTGCCGGCCTGCTGTGACCGCAGGCGCTGGGCGATGGCCCGGCCCTTGTCCTCCACAGACGCGCGGCGCACGCGCTCGCGCCCGGGCCCTCCGCCCGGCCACGTCGGCATCCTGCGGCTCGTCACACCCGCCAGTGAACCCGCTACGCGGCCGCGGCCCGGCAGGGCACGCGCGAGCCCAGGCGGTCGACTTCCGGCTCCTCGGGGCCGCTTCGCCCGGCCAGTGGCCCATCCGGGTGGCGCGGATCTTCTGCCGGGTCGATGCTGAAGGAGTGAAGGATGTCCCCGTACATCTGGGGAGCGAGCGATGACCGGTTATGTGCAGCTTGCGTACGACTACCCGGAGCTCGGGATCTTCCTGAGCATCGTGTGGTTCTTCCTGTGGGTGCTGTGGCTGATCGTGCTCTTCCGGGTGGTGGTCGACATCTTCCGGGACCGGGGGCTCGGCGGGTGGGGCAAGGCGGGATGGCTGTTGTTCGTCCTGATCGTGCCCTTCCTGGGAGTGCTGGTGTACGTCATCGCCCGGGGCCACGGGATGGGAGAGCGCGAGGCGCAACACCTGCGGGAGCAGCAGCAGGCGTTCGACGCCTACGTCCGGCAGGCCGCCGGGGGCGGTACGTCGAGCGCGGACGAACTGGCCAGGCTGTCGGAGCTGAAGGCCAAGGGCGTGCTGTCGGACGCCGAGTTCGAGCGGGCCAAGGAGAAGGTGCTGGGCGGTTGAGCGGCGGCAGTGCCCGAACCGCTCGTAGGGCGGCTCCCGTTCGGCTTCAGGCGGACGCCGTCCTGGGGAGCCGTTCGGTGGGCAGGTGGCGGGTGAACGCGAAGCTGGTGAGGGTGATCGCGGCGGCCGCCAGGACGGCGGCCTTGAGGCTGGCGAGCTGAGCCGTGGCATAGGCGTCGACGAGGGCGTCGACCTCGGACGGCGGCAGGTTGGAGTGCTCGGCGGCGGTGCGGATCTGGTCGGTGCTCACGAAGCTGACGCCGGATTCGATGGCGATGCCGGTCTGTTTGCGTGCGGCATTGGAGATCTGCGGGTTGTCGGTGATCCGGGTGGTGAACACGCTCACCAGCGCCCCGATGAGGATGGCGCCGATGAGGGCGGTGCCCAGGGATGAGCCCAGGTTCTGCGCGGTGTACTGAAGGCCGCCGACCTCGCTGCGTTCGGCTTCCCCCACACTGGACTGGACGACGTTGCCCAGTTGGGTGGCGAGCAGGCCCATGCCGAGTCCCAGTAGGGCCATCGCGAAGGCGAAGGAGAGGTCGTCGAGGCGGGGCCTGATGGTCGCCAGCAGCCACAGGACCGCCACGAACAGCACCAGCAGGCCGAGGCGCACCACCGCCCGCGGACCCGCGACCCGGCCGAGCAGCGGACCGCTCATGGAGGCAACCAGCATGGTGACCGACACCGGCAGCAGGCGCAGGCCGGTCTGGAAGGCATCGAGGCCCTGGACGACCTGCAGGTACAACGGGATCGTGAAGAACAGGCCGAGCAGGATGAGGTTCTGACCGAACAGCATCGTCAGCCCCGACCGCAGGGGCGGGATGCCGAACAGCGAGAAGCGCACCAGCGGTTCGCCGCCCCGGGCCTGCGTGTGCCGCTCCCACGCCCGGAACAGCCACAGGGCCACGGCTCCCGCCGCGATGACGAACAGTGTGAGCGAGAAGCCGAAGACGGTGAACGGGGAGTTGCGGGGCTTGAGCCAGCCCCAGGAACTGCTCTGCAGGACACCCAGGACCACCAGGGCGAGGCCGACGACCGACAGGGCGACGCCCGCCGCGTCGAGGCGGACCGGCGGACCCGTCGCGCGGCGGTCCTCGATCCACCGGATGAAACACAAAACGGCCACCACGACGACGACCTCACCGGCGAAGACCAGCCGCCATGTGAGGTAGGTGGTGACCCACCCGCCGAGCAGCGGTCCGACCGCGATGCCCGCCCCCGCCAGACCGCCGATGACGCCGTAGGCCACGGCACGGTCGCGGCCGGTGTAGGCACCGGCCACGAGTGCCGCCAGGGCGGGAAGGACCAGAGCCGCGCCGAGCCCCTCGATCACCGACCAGCCGAGGGCGAGAACCCACAGCACGGGCGCCACGGCGGTGAGCGCGGAGCCCGTCCCGTAGATGACGAGTCCCACGGCGAAGACCCGGCGGCGGCCGAACTTGTCGCCGAGTTTGCCTCCCGTGATCATGAAGGCGGCCATGACGAGGGTGTAGAGGGTGATGACCGCCTGGATGGCGGTGACCTCGGTGTGGAAGTCCTCCACCAGCCGACTGATCGACACGTTCATCACCGAGGTGTCCAGCACCATGAGGAACTGGGCCGTGCCGAGGATGGCCAGAGCCCTCCACCGCCCCACCGCGTACACCTCCACAGGGTTCCGGCACGCTCACGGGCACACGAAAGGCCACTATAAGCGACAATCAGCGCTTTTCATGTCGTGCACCGGTGCGGCGGGATTCCGGAACAGGCCCCGCGGCACAGCTCCCGGGCAGCCTCCATCGGTACGTTCCGTGGCAAGGGTGCAAGGTCCGCGCAGGCCCCGAGACGCGGTCCCGGCCTACGGATCGGGCTCGTCCAGCAACGCCTGGCGATGCCGTGCCGTGCGCACGGCACCGCCGTGAGGATGTCCAGCGCCTCAGACCGTTGCCGAGGCCTCGCTTGAGGGGGCCCGTAGGCGTGGGTTGCGTGCCACCAGGGCGGGCATCACCAGGCCGGTGAGCGCGAAGCCGACCGCCAACGTGACCCAGCCGGTGGCGCCGTGACCCAGTACCAGCCAGGTGAACAGCGCGGGGGCGAACATCCGGCCCAGGTCGATGCCCATCGCGTGGGTTCCCTGGTACTGGCCCTGCGCGTGGTCCGGAGCCAGGTCGAAGGCAAGGCTCCAACTGCCTGCCGACTGCCGCACCTCGCCAAGGGCGTGGGCCAGGGCGCCGAGCACCAGCAGCACGCTGGCGGGTAGCACCGCGGTCCCGCCGCTCAGGGCGAACACCAGGCAGGCCGCCGCCACGCACCCCCCTCCCTGCAGGCTCGCCCTCGCCGCTCGCGCGGGAGTGTCGATCCCGCGGGCCGCCGTCGTCTGCACGGCGACCACGAAGACGGTGTTGACGACGAGGAGCGCCGCGCTCATCCACCGTGGGGCGCTGGTGTGCTGCACCACCCACAGCGGCAGGACCACGTCGAGGAGGAGGGTGTGCGTGGTCAGCAGTCCGTCCACCACGGTGAACGCGAGGAACGGCCAGTCACGGAGCACCGCCAGTGACCCACCGGGCCTGGCCGGGACCGGCGGCACCGGGGGCTCCTTCAGGGTGAGCAGGCTGGTGAGGAGGAACGTGATCGCGGCGAAGAGCATCGCCCCCCGGTAGGCCGGTCGCGAGCCGAGCGCGAGCACGAGACCGGCCAGGCAGGCGCCGATCGAGGCGCTGAGGTTGGTGGCGGCCCGCACGTACGCGAGGACGCGTATCCGGTCCTCGGCCGGGATGAGACCGGCGATCATGGCTTTGCGGGCGCTTCGGCCCGCGCGGTAGGCGACGGCCTGGGCCGAGGCGACCAGCAGGTACGGCCAGAAGCCGTGGACGGCCAGCAGCGCCAGGGTCAGCAGCGCCATCACCAGGAACGACCAGATCTGCACGGCCCTCGGCCCGACGCGGTCCGCGAGGTGGCCGAGGGGGGTGCTGCACACCAGGACGATGACGGCGGACACGCTCAGGCACAGGCCGAACTGCCCCGAGGTCAGGTGCAGCACGGTGATGGCGTAGATCGCGTTGAGCGCGATCCACAGGCTCTGGCCCAGCGTCATCACCGCGGTGATCGCGGCGATCAGGCGTCCCGGACCCGGGGGGAGAAGGATGCGGTTCAGCACCGGGGGTCTTCCTTGGAGGAGCGCACGTCCTGGTCGCCGGAGGCGAGCGCGTGTGATGTGGTGTCGATGCCGGCCTGCGCCAGTCGCTGCCGCATCCGGTTCTTGTCGTGCACCAGCGCTACCGTCTCGGAGCTGTGCGTGGGCCACCCGAGCGCCGCTTCGATCTCCGCGCAGCGGTCCTGGTCGCGCTCGCCCAGCGTGGCGATCCGGGTGAACGGACGCCGGGCGTGTGCGGCGGCCGCGAACGCGATCCACTCCTCGTCCGGGGCGTGTTCGCCGACGGCGATGCCCCTGGCGTTCGCGTGGGGCGCGCGGAGCTGGCGGACGTACTCGACGCGGCACATCGCGGTGGTGGCATCGGGGCGGGCTTCGCGGACACGGGCGGGGAACTCCCGTCCCGTGCCCACGATCAGGACGTGTTCGGGCACAACTTGTCTCCTTCGCTCGGCACTTCGGCCCCGGTCGTCCGAGGGCGAAGCCGTCGGGTCGGCGGTCGCGGGCGCGGCACCGTTCCTCAGCCCTGGAAGCCCCGCTCGGCGAGGGCCTCGTCGGTGTGCCCCTGCGGTGTCCAGCGGGCTCCGCCGTCGCCGGTCGCGAGGATCATCCCGCCGTCCCCGACGGCCCACGCCGTCGCGGCGTCCACCAGGCAGGCGCCCTGCATGTTCACGCTGCGCGGAGTGATGCCGCACGTCGTCATCTCGAGCCTCCCTGCCGGGGTTGGGACCGGCATGCGCACGAAGGCTCGCAAGGCCTGCTTCTGGACTTCTTCTGATCGGCTTTCGCTGGGCGGGGTGTGCGCGCAGAGCCGGTGGAAGGCCGTTCGAAAGCGGGCGGGCCTGAACTGTTCTCAGTCCGGGGCGGAACCCCGGCGAAGCGAACACCCGCTGACGAGGGAGACAACGATGAGCAAGACCCGGATCGTGACCCGCTCGGTGGTCGGCCTGGCCGCCGGGACGGTGGCGGTGCTGGCGGCGGTCGCGGTGCCCGCCCAGTCCGCCGCCGCCTCGGCACCCGGCGACACCCACTGGAGCGGCACGACCGGCCTGGCCGCCGCCTCGGCACCCGGCGACACCCACTGGGTCGTCTGCGCCGACTCAGCCCCCGGCGACACCCACTGGGGCGCCCCGGCCTCCCCCGCCGACACCCACTGGTGAGCGCGCGGCGGGACCGAAGGGACCCGACGGGCCGTCAACGGACACGGAGAGGACACCGGTCATGGGCAGCAGCCGCCGGATGATGAAGCTGGGAGCCTTCCTCCTGGTCCCCGGCTACCACGTCGCCTCCTGGCGGCACCCGGGCGCTCGTGCGGACGGCGGCCTGGACTTCAGCCACTACCGCGACCTGGTACGGACCGCGGAGGACGCCAAGTTCGACATGTTCTTCGTCGCCGACGGGGTCGGCATCCGCACGCCCTACCGCGACGCGGAGGAACTCAGCCGGTGGGGCCGCTTCCTGCAGTTCGACCCGGTCACCCTGCTCTCGGCGCTCGCCGTTTCGACCCGGCGGATCGGCCTGGCCGCCACCGCCTCCACGACGTACAACGAACCCTTCCACCTGGCCCGCAAGTTCGCGTCGGTCGACCATCTCAGCGGTGGCCGCGCCGCCTGGAACGTCGTCACCTCGGTGACGGACGCCGAAGCCCGCAACTTCAACCGCGAGGCCCAGCCGGAACACGGCGACCGGTACCGCAGGGCGCGGGAGTTCATGGAGGTGGTCACCGGGCTGTGGGACAGCTGGGAGGACGACGCCTTCCTGTACGACAAGGACTCCGGGCGCTTCTTCGACCCCGGCAAGCTGCACATCCTGGACCACCGCGGAGAGCACTTCGCGGTACGCGGTCCGCTGAACGTGGCCCGCCCGCCGCAGGGCCACCCGGTGATCATCCAGGCCGGGGCCTCCCCGGACGGGCAGGACTTCGCCGCCCGGTGGGCCGAGGTCGCCTTCACCGCCGCCCAGACGCTGGAGGAAGCGCGCGGCTTCTACCGGGGCATGCGCGCGCGGGTCGCCGGGCACGGGCGCGACCCGGACCAGGTGAAGATCATGCCCGGGGTGTTCCCGGTGGTCGGGCGCACCCGCGCCGAGGCGGAGGACAAGTACGCGGCCCTGCAGGAACTGGTGGACCCCGTGGTGGGGTTCGGCCTGCTCACCCAGCTGCTCGGTGACGTGGACGTCTCCGGCTTCCCGGTGGACGGCCCGCTGGCCGAACTGCCCCCGACACAGGGCAGCACCAGCCGTCAGAAGCTGGTGTACGACAAGGCCCGGCGCGAGGGGCTGACCATCAAGCAGCTCTACCAGTCGGTCTCCGGCGGCCGTGGCCACCGCGTCCTCATCGGCACCGCGCGGGAGATCGCGGACGCGCTGGAGGAGTGGTTCACCGGCGAGGCGGCCGACGGCTTCAACGTCATGCCGCCCGTACTGCCCGACGGCCTCGACGACTTCGCCCGGTTCGTCGTTCCCGAACTTCGGCGCAGGGGGGTGTTCCGCACCGAGTATGAGGGACCGACGCTGCGCGACCACCTCGGCCTGCGGCGCCCCGCCCACCGCGCCGCCGCGCCGGTCCTCGCCTGACGGCCACTCAGCCCCGAGGCGCCGCAGGACCCTTCTGGCTCTCATCAGCGCGCAAGTCACCGCCAAGGCTTCGTCCCCGCTCGCCCCCAAGCCTCCCCAGGATTCCAGGAGCCCCCACCATGCCGTCCCTCGCCCGAGAGCTAGGCGACATACCCGCCTCACCCCTCGTCCACGTCGAGGAGCTGCTGCGCGGCTGCGGGCACACCGACCCGATACGACTGCACCAGGGAAAGACGGTCTTCGAGCCGTGCGCCCGGCCCCGCTCCTGGGACCGCGAGGAGTTCGGCATCGCCGCGCACGAGCACGCGCCGCCGGGCGGCGTCCCCCAGCTGCGCGCGGCGGTCGCCGAGGCGGCCAGCGCTCGGCGCGGCAGCCCGGTGCGGCCCGAACAGGTGCTGGTCACCGCGGGCGCCACGCACGCCCTGGCCGTGGTGCTGCACGCGATCCTGCGGGAGGGCGACGAGGTCCTGGTGCTCTCGCCGCAGTGGCTGTTCGCCACCGGCCTGCTCCGGGCGGCGGGCGGCGTTCCGCGGGAGGTGCCGGTCTTCCTGGAACTCGGCCAGGACCCCGGATTCGACTTCGTCTCGGCCATCGAGCGGGCGGTCACACCCAGGACCCGCGCCGTCTACTTCAACAACCCCAACAACCCGACCGGTTACCGGCTGGACCGGCGGCAGCTCGCCGCGCTCGCGGACCTGACCGAGCGCCACGACCTGTGGCTGATCGCCGACAACGCCTACGAGAACTACGACTTCACCAGGGACGGCTTCCTGGACACGGCGGCCTTCGGCACCGCGGCCCAGCACACCTTCTCGGTGCACAGCTGCAGCAAGACGTACGCGATGCCGGGCGCCCGGGTGGGCTTCCTGCTCTCCCCGCCGGGGCTGGCGGAGCCGCTCACCAAGTGGTCGCTGCACACGCTGTACTCCGTCTCCACCTCGGCCCAGTTCGCCGCCTACGAGGCGCTGCGCACGCCGCGCGAGGAGCTCGGCCGGCGCCGGGACCGCGCCGCCGCGGCCTGGTGGCTCGCCGACTCGACGCTGGAGGTTCCGCACACGACGGTCTCCGGTGGCCTCTACACGTTCCTCGACCTGCGCGGCTACGGCGACGGCGAACGTTTCGTCCGCCGGTGCGCCGAGCACGGCGTCGGCCTGGCCCCGGGCCGGGTCTTCGGGGCGCACTGCGGCGACTGGGCCCGCCTGTGCTTCACCGCCGCGCCGCCCACCCAGGTGGCCGAGGCGATCGACCGCATCAACAAGATCTACGGGGAAGGCACCGATGAGCACTGAGACGATCGTCCTGGAGCGCTCCGGGATCGCTCCCTTCCTGCGCCGCTACGACTCCCCCGCGCGGATGGGCCTGAAGGTCAACGCCTACCGGGACTACGAGGTCGAGGGGCTGGCGCGCGCCCTGGACGCGCCCGACCTGGCCGACTGCCCACTGGAGTGCGTGATGGTGGGCGACTCCTACTTCATGACGCACCTGGGACGCTCCAGCACGGCGTTGACGCACCCCGACGAGTGGGAGTGGGCGCTGCGTACGCTGGTCAAGCTGGTGGCGCAGGTGCGGACGGCGCTCAACGCGGCCTTCCCCGTCCACCGCAGGCCGTTCCTGCTGGCCGACCTGCCGGACGGGGCCACCCGTGACGTGGCGGCGGCCCTGTCCGCGGGCGCCCGCTTCCGCGAGGCCGGTGCGGACGCCGTGAAGGCGGAGGTCGCCGACGGCCGCGACCTGGAGTGCCTTGAGGCCCTGGCGGCGAACGGCCTGACCGCACTCGGGCACCTCGGCTACGCGCCGCAGCGCGGCGTGCTGACCCGGCACGGCGACACTCCCGACGGCGCGTCACGGATGTTCGCGCAGGCCCGCCGAGTACGGGACGCGGGCGCCCGCGGCCTGATCGTCGAGATGGTCAGCGAGCCGGTCAACCAGGCGCTGAGCCGACCGGACCCGGCCGGGATCCCGCTGTACTCGGTGTTCAGCGGCCGGGCCGCATGGGGCGGTCAGAGCCTCAACGTCTGGGACGCCGTCGTCCGCCCCGCGCGCGGCAGCCGGTTCTTCCCGCCCACCTCGGTGATCGACGCCGCCGAGGCGCCCAGCGCCTACACCCCCGGCCTCATCGCGGACCGGATGCGCGAACTGATCCGGCTGACCCTCGCCGGGCGGTTCCCGCTCTCTCCGCGCACCGCCTTGACCTCCGAGGAGATCACGCGGATCTCCGAGACCAACCCCTGGGACGCCTCGTGACGACGACACAGACAACGACGACACAGACGACGCAGACGACGCAGACGACGACGATTCAGACCACGCGGCCCGACACGGCGGTCTTCGACGAACTCGAATCCGCGGTCCGCACCTACTGCCGCCGCTTCCCGGCCGTCTTCACCCGTGCCAGCGGCCACCTGATGTGGGACGAGGACGGCCGCGAGTACGTGGACTTCCTGTCCGGGGCCGGTGCCCTGAACTACGGCCACAACCCGCCCGCCGTGCGCGAGGCCCTGGTCGACTACCTCCTCGCGGACGGGCCGGTGCACGGCCTCGACCTGCACACCGGGGCCAAGCGCCGGTTCCTGGAGCGCTTCCAGGAGGTGGTGCTGCGACCGCGCGGGCTGGAGTACCGGGTGCAGTTCACCGGGCCCACGGGCACCAACGCGGTCGAGGCCGCGTTCAAGACCGCCCGCCGCGTCACCGGACGCACCGACATCATCGCCTTCACCGGCGGGTTCCACGGCCTGTCCCTGGGGGCGCTGGCCGCCTCGGCCACGGCGTTCAAGCGGGACGCGGCAGGCGTACCGCTGGGCAACGTCGTCCGGATGCCGTACGAGGGGTACGGCGGCGGTTCGTTCGACACCATCGCCTACCTGACGCAGCTGCTGGACGACCCGGGCAGCGGCATCGGCCTCCCGGCGGCCTTCGTGGTGGAGACCGTGCAGGGCGAGGGCGGGCTGGCGTCCGCGAGCCCCGAGTGGCTGCGCGCGCTCGCCGAGTTGGCACGCCGGCGCGGCATTCTGCTGATCGTCGACGACATCCAGGCCGCCTGCGGCCGCACCGGCGGCTTCTTCAGTTTCGAGGAGGCCGGGATCACCCCGGACCTGGTCTGCCTGTCCAAGTCGATCAGCGGGTACGGCCTGCCGATGGCCCTCGTCCTGGTCCGGCCGGAACTCGACCAGCTGGGCCCGGGCGAGCACAGCGGCACCTTCCGCGGCAACAACCTGGCCTTCGTCGCCGCCACCGCCTGCCTGGACTTCTGGGCCGACCCGGACTTCGCCCCCGCACTCAAGGCCCGCGTCCGCGCGCTGGGAGAGCTGCTGGACGAGCTGTCCGCGCGGTTCGCCGACCTCGGCTGCACGCCGCTGGGCCGGGGCCTGATCCGCGGCCTCGGTTTCACCGACCCGGCCCTGGCGGACCGGGTCTCGCGCGCCGCGTTCGAGGCGGGCCTGCTGGTGGAGACCTCGGGCGCGCGGGGCCACGTACTCAAGATCATGCCGCCGATCGTGCTGGACGAGGGCGAACTGGCCCGCGGCGTCGGCATCCTGGCCGACGTCCTCGCGTCGGTGGCCCGGACGGAGGAGAACCGGTGACCACGCTGCTGCCCGAGGCCGAGCACCACGCCATCGACGACACCGAGCACCACCACGGCATCGACGAGTCGGTACTGCGCCGGATAGCCGCCTCCTGGCCGCGGCGCGCCACGATCCGCACCGACCTGGACCGCATCGCCGAGCCGCAGGAGTACGACCCCGAACTGCCCGACTATCCCGAGCGGTTGCTGCCGTTCGCCGAGCACCCGCTGTATCTGGCGGCGAGCCCGCAGGCCCGCCAGCGTGTGCTGACCCTGGCGTGGCTGGTGTACAACGAGCGCGTCATCGCCGCCGAGGAGCACGTGGCGAACCCGACCTTCGCCATGATCATGCACGGCGTCTTCCCGGGCGCGGACGGTGTGCACACCAAGCGGGCCGTCCAGCAGACCCATGTGGACGAGGTGTGGCACACCTACATGCACATGGTCGCCATGCAGCGCACCCGGGAGGTACGGCAGGTCACCGAGGAGCCGGAGTATCCGCACACGGTGACGTTCCGTCGCCTGCTGAAGGCCGAGGCGCAGGCGTCCGAGCGGTGGGAGCGGGACCTGCTCAAGCTGGTGTGGACCACGGTCTCGGAGATCAGCGTCAACGCCTACCTGGAACTGCTCTCCCGCGACGAGACCGTCCAGCCGCTGCACTCCCTGGTCCCGCGGCTGCACGCCAGGGACGAGTCGGCGCACTCCTCGGTCATGGTCGAGGTGGCCAAGGGCCTGTACACGCACATGAACGCCGAGCAGCGGCGGTTCTTCGTCGCCGCCCTCCCCCGGGCGCTGCACGCCTTCGTCGAACAGGACTTCGCGGTGTGGCCCGGCATCCTCCGGCACGCCGGTGTCGAACGCGCCGACGAGATCGTGGCGGACTGCCGCGCCCAGGCGGGAGGCGGCCTGCTGGTGCGCGACTTCTCCGGGATCCGGCGGATCGTGCGGGAGATGGACCTCACCGACCAGGTCGACTTCGACTTCGGGGACGCGTGATGAGGCTGGCGGGCAGCGTAGGGGACCTGACCGCCGAGGGGCGCCACCTGGCCGTGGCCGCGCTCGTGCAGTCCCTGGGCATCGGCCTGTTCACCGCCAGCTCCATCGCCTACTTCACCCGCCATGTCGGTCTGAGCGCCAACCAGGTGGCGACCGGCCTGGCGGTGGCGGGCGCACTGGCGCTCGCCACCTCGGTGCTGGCCGGGGAACTCGCCGACCGGCGGGGGGCCCGCCGGGTGCTCGCCTCGATGTACGCCGGACGCGGCCTGTGCTTCCTGGCCTTCGCCTTCGTCACGAACCTGTGGCAGTACCTGGCGGTCACGCTCTGCTCGGTGGCCTTCGACCGGGCGGGGCCGCCGGTGCTCCAGGCGCTGGTGGCCTCGGCGGTCCCGGAGCAGCGCGACCGGACCCGGCTGCTCGCGGTGATCAACGTGGTGCGCAACCTGGGCCTGGGACTCGGTGCGATGGCGGGCGGGGTGACGCTGACACTCGACACCGAGTCGGCGTACCGCGTCACGATGCTGGTGATCACGGGCGCCTTCCTGGTCGGCGCGCTGCTGGTGCTGCGCCTGCCGGGAGCGGCTCACCCCGCCCCGGCGCGTGAGCGGGCCGCCACCCGCTCCCGGGTCCTGCCCGACCGGCACTATCTGGCCCTGACCGGCCTGAACTTCCTGCTGTCGTTCTTCGACGTCCTGCTGCTGGTCGCCATGCCGGTCTGGGTGCTGGAGCACACGGGCGCGCCCCGGGCCACCGTCTCGGTGCTGTACGCGCTCAACACGGTCCTGGTGATCGTCGGTCAGATCCCGGTGAGCCGACTGGCCGACGGGCCGCGGCGCAGCGGCCGGATGCTGCTGTGGGGCGGCGCGGCCCTGGCGGCGAGCTGTGCGTGCTTCGCCCTGTCGGGCGCGGCCTCGGGCCGCGCCGCCGTACTGCTGCTCGTGGCGGCGGTGGTGGCGCTGTCGCTGGGCGAGGTGGTCTCCACCTCCGCCACCTGGAACCTGTCCATCGCGCTAGCCCCGGCCGGGTCGCGCGGCCGTCATCTGTCGGTCTTCGGCCTGGGGTTGGCCACCGAGCGGGTGCTCGGGCCCGTCGTCGTCACCGGTGTGCTGCTCGGCTCCGGTGCCCTCGGCTGGGCGGGGGCGGCCGTCGTCTTCGTACTCGCCGGAGTGGCGGCCGAACGCGTCGCCCTGGCGGGCGCCGCATCGGCCACCGGCGCCGATCGACCCCCGCTGACGGCCACCCGCGCCCATGGCCAGGGGGCCAGCTCATGACCACGAACGGAGAGATCTCAACCATGCGCGTCTCAATCGCCGGGCTCGGAAACATGGGCGGCGGCATGTGCCTGCGGCTGGCGGAACAGGGCTTCGAGGTGACCGCCTTCGACCTCGACGCCGACGCGGCCGAGCGGGTGGCACAGCACTCGGGGGTCACGGCCGTCGCGGACGCGGCGGAACTGGCCGCCCCCGTCGTGCTCACCATGCTCCCGGACGGAGCCGCGGTGCGGACGGTGGCCGAGCGGCTGCTGGACCGGATGGCACCGGGCTCCCTCCTCGTCGACACCGGGTCCTGCGCGCCGGGCGACACGCGCGCCCTGCGCGAACTGGCGGCGCGGTACGGGGTGGACGTGGTGGACGCGCCGGTCTCCGGCAGCCCGGCGGCGGCGCGCTCGGGTGAGCTGACCTTGATGGCCGCGGGGGACGCGGACGCGCTCGACCGCGCCGAGCCGGTGCTCACCGCCCTCGGCCGGGTGCACCGGGTCGGCCCGGCGGGCGCCGGGCACGCCCTGAAGGCCCTGAACAACCTGCTGTCGTCGGTCAGCCTCGCGGCGACGGCCGAAGTACTGCTGGCCGGGCGGGCGTTCGGGCTGTCCCCCGAGGTGATGCTGGAGGTGATCAACTCCTCGACCGGGCGCAACCACGCCTCCGAGACGAAGCTCCCGCGGCACGTCCTGACCGGCACCTACGACTCGGGTTTCG
This sequence comes from Streptomyces sp. PLK1-5, assembly GCA_037034305.1. GTDB lineage: Bacteria > Actinomycetota > Actinomycetes > Streptomycetales > Streptomycetaceae > Streptantibioticus_A. The sequence goes on along the minus strand of JBAGJY010000001.1, from coordinate 146,787 downwards.
CGCTGCGCCTGATGCTCAAGGACATCCGGATCGCCTCCGGGCTGCTTCAGGAGGCGGGCGGTCGGTCCGACCTGGGCCGCGCCTGCCTGCGGATCTGGGAACAGGCGCACGCGAAGCTGCCGCGGACGGCGGACAACGTCGAGGTCGTCCGGTGGCTGGAGGCCGAGGCGGGACGGGAGCTGCGGGCATGACGGGCACGCGCTCTCCCCGGATCGCGGTCATCGGCGGCACCCCCGCCACCTTGCGCAAGGTGCGCGCGGCGGGCTTCGAGGTGGTCTGGCTGCACGGGCCGCGGGAGCTGGATCCCGAGGGCCTGGCGGAGGTGGCCGAGGCATACCTGACGGACTATCGGGAGCCCGCCGCGGTGGCGGACCTGCTGGGCGCCGTGCACCGGCTGCGGCCGCTGGTGCGGGTGGTGTCGATGATCGAGGACGGCCTGGAGTCGGCCGCCGCCGCCACGACCGCGCTCGGCCTGCCGGGCAACGGCCTCGACGTGGTGCGCACGCTCCAGGACAAGCTGGCCTTCCGCGCGCTGCTCGCCGACCGGGGCATCGAGACCGTGACGGCCCGCATCGGGCACACCGCCGAGGACATCCGGTCCTTCGTCGGCGACCACGGCCCGGCCGTGATCAAGCCACGCTACGGCTCCGGAAGCCTCGGTGTGCGGCTGGTCCCGGATGTCGCGTCCGCCGCCGAGGCGGGGGCCTGGGCAGCGGGGTTCGGGCTGCACGCGTTCTTGATGGAGCAGTTCCTGCCGGGCGACGAGATCAGCGTCGAGACCTTCAGCTTCGCCGGGCGGCATGTCGTGCTCGCCTGCACGGCGAAGGAGAAACTCGCCTCGTTCGTCGAGATCGGCCACTGCCAGCCCGCCGCGCTCCCGGTGGAAACGGCCCGCCGCGTCGAGCGGTTGGTGTGCCGGATGCTCGACGCGGTCGGGCTCACCGACGGGCCCGCCCACACCGAGGTGATCCTGACCGAGGACGGTCCCCGGCTCGTCGAGTCGCACAGTCGGCGCGGCGGCGACCGCATCACCGACCTCGTCCACGAGGTCTACGGCATCGACACCGACGCCCTGGCGTTCCAGTGGTACGCCGGGCGCACCGAGCCCGTGACGCCGGGCGAGCCGCGCGGCGGAGCCGCCATCCGCTTCCTCACCGCCCCGCCAGGCGTGGTCGAGGCGGTCGAGGGACTGGACGAGGTCCGCGCCGCGCCCGACGTCCTCGACGCCCGAGTCACGGTCGCCCCCGGCGACACCGTCCAGCCCGTCGCCTGGTCGTACGACCGCTGCGGCCTGGTCCTGGTACGCGGGCGGACCGGACGGGAGGCCGCGCGGCGGGCCGCCGACCTCGCGTCCCGGATCACCATCCGCACCCGCCCCGCCGACACCCCGGCGCGGGCCCGGACTCTCACCACCATCGCCCCCCGCCCCGACCGGCTCGTCGGAGCGGAACCGGCCTCGACCCACAACAGGTACGGACAGCCATGACGACGCTCACTGTTTCCCGGAGCCTCGGCGCGGGCTTCTTCGCCCACGCCGCGGCCCACCCCGACGACATCGCCCTGACCATCGGCAGCCGCCACCACACCTACGCCGAACTCGACGACACCGCGCGCCGCTGGGCGACGCGCCTGCGCGAGGTGGCCGGTGGCCGACCGCGCAGGGTCGGCGTCTTCGCCTACCGCAGCGAGGAGTCGTACGCGGGAGTACTGGCGGCCCTGGCCGCGGGCGCCGCGTTCGTGCCGCTGAACCGGAAGTTCCCCATCGAGCGCACCCGCACCATGCTGGAGCGCGCGGACCTCGACGCGATCATCGTGGACGCCGCGTCGCAGTCCCAACTCCCCGAACTGCTCGCCGGGTTGGCCCGGACGCCGACCGTACTGACCTCGGCGCGGATGTCCGCGGCCGAGCCACTCGCCGAGCCGTTCGAGGCCGACCCCGACGACGTGGCCTACCTGCTGTTCACCTCGGGCAGCACCGGCACCCCCAAGGGCGTGCCGGTCACCCACGGCAACGTCCGCGCGTTCCTTGACGCCGCGCAGCGGCGCTACGGCATCACACCGCGGGACCGCCTGACCCAGACCTTCGACCAGACCTTCGACCTGTCCGTCTTCGACCTGTTCATGGCCTGGGAGCACGGGGCCAGGGTCTGCGTGATGGATCCCCTCGAACTGCTCGCCCCCTTCAAGTTCCTGGAGCGCAACGGCATCACGGTGTGGTTCTCGGTGCCCTCGGTCGCGACGGTGCTGAACAAGCGGGGCGCGCTCACCCCCGGCAGGATGCCGACGCTGCGCTGGAGCCTGTTCTGCGGCGAGGCCCTGCCACGGCAGATCGCCGAGGTGTGGCAGGCCGCAGCGCCGCACTCGACCGTGGAGAACCTCTACGGCCCCACCGAACTCACCATCGCCTGCGCGGTGCACCGCTGGGACCCGGCGACCAGCCCCAAGCTGTGCGTCCACGACAACGTGCCGATCGGCGACCTCTTCCCCGGCCTGCTCCCGCTCGTCGTGGACGAGGACCTGGTGCCCGTCCCCGACGGCGGTACGGGCGAGCTGTGCGTGGCCGGGGCGCAGACCACCCCGGGCTACTGGCAGGCGCCCGAGCTGACCGCGCAGCGCTACTTCGAACGCGACGGCCGCACCTACTACCGCACCGGCGACCTGGTCCGCCGGCACGGCGGCCAGTACGTCTACATCGGCCGCAACGACCAACAGGTGAAGGTCGGCGGCTACCGCGTCGAACTCGGCGAGATAGAGGCCGAGTTGCGCCGCGGCGGATGCGCCGAGGCCGTCTGCCTCACCTGGCCCGACCCGGGGACGATCACCGCGGTCGTCTCCGGCACCGACGACCCCTCCCGCCTCGCCGAAACCGCGGCCCGGCGACTGCCCGCCTACATGGTGCCGAAGTCCGTGCACGCCATCGACGAGATGCCGGTGAACGGCAACGGCAAGGTCGACCGGGGCGCCCTGCGCCACTGGCTCGACGAGCGCGCGGAGAACGTGACCGACCTACTCAACGGAGGCAACCGTGAACGGCGTTGACCAGCTGATCGCCCACACCCTCGGCATCGCCGTCGAATCCGTCAGCGACGACCTGGAGTACCAGTCCATCAGGGAGTGGGACTCGCTCGGGCACGTCTCGCTGATGGTGGCGATCGAGAGCGCCTACGGCGTTGAGATCGACGACGACCTGACCCTCACCCTGCGCTCGGTCGCGGCCATCCGCGAGTTCCTCACCGACGGCCCGCTCGCCGAGCAGCCAGAACCGGCCCCGGCCACCACCGCCCACACGCCTTCGGTACGCCGCGGCCTCGACGGCGTGGTACTCGACCACACCCGCGTCACCCGCATCGACGGCACCGAGGGCGTGCTGGAGTACCGCGGCTACAGCATCCACGACCTGGCCCGCAACGCCTCCTACGAGGAGGTCGCCCATCTTCTGGTCGAGGGCGAACTGCCCGACCGGGGTGCGCTGGAGCTGTTCGGGAAGGAACTGGCCGCCCGCCGCGAGCTGCCCGGTCCGGTCCTCGACCTGGTCCGCTCCCTGGCCTCGGCCCACCCCATGGACGCGCTGCGCACCTGCGTATCGGCGCTCGGGGCGCTGGAGCCGCTGGAGCCCGGGCGGGACCAGAGCCTGGACGAGGCGCGTGAGGCGGGCATCACGCTCATCGCCAAGGCCCCCATGATCGTCGCGGCGCACCACGCCGTACGCAACGGCCGCGAGCCGGTCGTTCCGGACGGCGAGCTGCCCTACGCGGAGGCGTTCTTGACGGCCCTCGCGGGCGAGACACCGACGCCCGCCGCCGTGCGGTTCATCAACAAGGGGTTCATCGTCCACGCCGACCACAGCTCCAACGCCTCCGCGCTGACCGCCCGGGTCGCCATCGGCTGCCGGGCCGGTATGAACGCCGCGGTCACCGCGGCGCTGGCCGCCTTCGCGGGCTCGGTGCACGGCGGGGCCGCCGAGCGGGCCGTGAAACTGGTCGACGAGGTCGGCGCGCCGGAGAACGCCGAGGCCTACGTCGCGGGGCGCTTCGCCCGCAACGAGCCGGTGATGGGTTTCGGCCACCGCGTCTACCGCACCGAGGACCCGCGCGTACGCCACCTGCGGGAGACCGTGGTCGAGCTGAGCCAGGAGCGCGGCGACACGCGCGGCCTGGAGATCCTCGACGCCGTCGCCGAGGCCATGCGGCCCTACGGACGGCACGGCCTGGCCCCCAACGTCGACCTCTACGCGGGCCTGGCCTACCGGCTGCTCGGCCTGCCCGACGACCTGGCCATCGCGCTGTTCGCCGTCGGCCGTACCGCGGGCTGGGTCGCCCAGGCGCTGGAGCAGCAGGCGAACAACGTGCTCATCCGCCCTCTGCTGGACTACGTGGGCCCGCGCTCGCGCCGGTACCCGGGAGCCGCCGCATGACCGCCGCCACCGTGAGCGCGCCGCCGCAGGCGCGCGCCGCCGACCTGCCGGGGTTCGCCGACCAGGCGGGGATCGACCTCGGCGCCGTCCCCTACTGCGGGCGCGTCCTGGCCGAGTCGCTGCTGCGCACGGGTGCGGACGAGGATGCCGCACTGCTGCTGCGGCGGCTGGCCGAAGGCAGCGCTCCGGACCTGGAGATGGCCTTCCGGCCCGCCCGGATCCTCGTCCAGGACTACACCGGAATCCCGCTGCTGGTGGACCTCGCCGCACTGCGCGACCAGGTGCCCGATCCGCGCCGGGTGCGGCTCGGGCTGCCCGTCGACGTCGTCGTGGACCACTCGGTCCAGACCGACTGGGCGGGCACGCCGGACGCGCAAGCACGCAACGAGGCAAAGGAGTTGACGCGCAACCGGGAACGCTACTCCTTCCTGAAGTGGGCCGAGGCCGCCTTCGAGGGGCTGCGGGTGATTCCGCCGGGCCGGGGCATCGTGCACCAGATCAACCTCGAACAACTGGCGACCGTCGTGGCGGCCGGTGCGGACGGCGCGCTGTTCCCTGACACCGCCATCGGCACCGACAGCCACACCACCATGGTCAACGGGCTGGGCGTGCTGGGCTGGGGTGTGGGCGGGCTGGAGGCGGAGGCGCTGATGCTGGGCCTCGCCCATCCGATCCGCATTCCGCGGGTGGTCGGCGTCCGGCTCACCGGGACGCTCCCCGCGGGGACCACCGCGGCCGATGTCGCGCTCACCCTGACGCGGCGGCTGCGGCAGGAGAACGTCCGCGGCCTGATGCTGGAGTTCACCGGCCCCGGCGTCGACGCGCTGTCCGTCGCCGACCGCTGCTCGATCGCCAACATGGCGCCCGAGTACGGCGCGATGACGGCCTTCTTCCCCGTGGACGAGGCCGTCCTCGGCTACCTGCGGGACACCGGCCGCGACGCGGCGCAGGTCCGGCTCGTCGAGCGGTACTGCCGTGAGCAGCGGCTGCTACGCGAGGCGGGGGAACCGCGGTTCGGCCAGGTCATCGAGTTCGACCTGGCGGCGGTGCGCCCGTCTCTGGCCGGACCCAGCAGGCCGGACCAGCACCTGTCCCTGGCGGAACTGCCCGCCTCCCTGGACGCCGTACTCCCCGGCGAACCCCGCGCGGCCGGTGCCCACCGCGACGGCGACATCGCGCTGGCCGCCATCACCTCCTGCACCCACACCTCCAACCCCCGGGCGATGCTGGCGGCGGGCCTGCTGGCCCGGCGGGCGGTGGAACGCGGGCTGACGGTGCCGCCGCACGTCAAGACCAGCCTGTCCCCCGGCTCGCGGGCGGTCACCCGCTATCTCGCCCGGTCCGGGCTCCTCACGGACCTGGAGAAGCTGGGCTTCCACGTCGCCGGATACGGCTGCATGACCTGCAACGGCGGCAGCGGGCCGCTGCACCAGGGCATCGCGGACGCCATCGAGCACGACGGCGTGACGGCCTGCGCCGTGCTCAGCGGCAACCGCAACTTCGAGGCCCGGGTGCACGCCCAGGTCCGCGCCGCCTACCTGGGCTCGCCCGCGCTCGTCGTGGCCCTCGCGCTGGTCGGCAACGTACGGATCGACCTGGGCACCGAGCCTCTGGGCAGCGGAGCCGACGGCCGCCCGGTCCACCTCGCGGACCTGTGGCCGACGACGGAGGAACTCGCCGCCGCTGAACGGGAGTTCGTCACCGGCGCGGACTTCGCCGAAGCCGACGGCCCGGGCGGGCGGTGGGCCGACCTCGACGCGCCCGGCGGTGAGGTCTTCGCCTGGGACGAGGAGTCCACCTACATCCGCCCGCCCGCCTACGTCGGCGCCGCCGACCCCCTGCCCGCCGAACTGCGCGGCGCGCGGGTGCTGGTGAGCCTCGGCGACAACGTGAGCACGGACCACATCTCGCCGGTCGGCGCCATCCCCGCCGACTCCCCGGCCGGGCGGTACCTGCGTGCCCGAGGCGTGGCCGACTTCAACTCCTACGGATCACGGCGCGGCAACCACGAGGTGATGGCGCGCGCCACCTTCAGCAACCAGCGGCTGCGCAACCACCTGGCGCCGGACTCGGCGGGCGGCACGACCCTGCACCTGCCCAGCGCGCGGCGGCTGCCCGTGTTCGAGGCCGCCGAGCGCTACGCCCGTACCGGCACCCCGCTGATCGTGCTGGCCGGGAAGAACTACGGCACCGGCTCGTCCCGGGACTGGGCGGCCAAGGGCCCGCGCCTGCTGGGCGTACGGGCGGTGCTCGCGGAGAGCTACGAACGGATCCACCGCGCCAACCTGTGCGCGATGGGGATCCTGCCGCTGCTGCTGCCGGACGGGGCGTCCTGGGCGAGCCTGGGGCTCACCGGCCACGAGGAGTTCGACCTCGCGCTGGACGAGGCCGCCACCACCGGGCAGGTACCCGTCCGCGCGGGCGCGGCGGCCTTCACGGCCCGCGCCGACGTCCGCTCCGCCGGCGAGTGGGAGGTCCTGCGCTCGGGCGGAACCCTGCCCTATCTGCTGGCCCGGCTCGAAGAGGAGGTACCGCGGTGAGCGCCCGCGTCATCGACGAACTGGGCCTGGCGGACGCGGCCGACGGACTCGCCGAGGGCAGCCGCGTCTTCACACCGGTGCACCTGGGCACCCGGGACGTGCCGATCGGCCGCGTTCTGGACGTGATCCACTCCCACGAGGGGCTGCTGCCGCCGCGCACCGGCCATCTGGGCAACTGGGAGGACATCGCCCAGGGCCGCGCCGGAGCGATGGACTTCAACACCGCCATCTGCGGCGGCGGCCACGGCTATCCGCTCGTCTACGGTTTCACCCGCACCGAGGCCGACAGCGAGGGCGGCGACGAGGTGTACCTGCCCGGCTCGCTGGTCAACCAGGGCAGGCGCGAGGCCCTGCCGCTGTACACCTGGGACGGCACGCGCTTCGTCCGCCGCGACCGCGCCCGCCCCCTGTTCTGCCCGCTCGTGCGCACCGAGCGGGACGGGGCGCTGACCGCGCTGATCACCGTGCACTGGGAGCGCATGCTGCGCGTCCCCGGCTACCGGTTCGTGAACTGGGCGCGGTCCCTGCTGGACAACGAAGCCCTCCTGCTGGACATGCTGTGCGTGCTCCTGGAGGAGGCGAGCGCCGGGAAGCATCCGCAGCGGGACCTGTCGGAACTGATCAGCCATGCCGCCCGGTTGGACGGGCAGGTCGACCGGTGCGCGCTGGTGCGCGACGACCGCGGCTATCTCCTCGACGACTGCCGCTACCCCAGCGCGCGCTCCCTGGCCGAGGCCGTCGTGCTGTCCCTGCGCGCCCTGGCCGAACCGGACTGGTTCTTCTCCCACATCGCGTCCATGCCAGCGGTCCTGCCGGTGCCCTCGCTCCTGTTGACCAACGTGCTGTTCGCGATGTTCGGAGACCACCGGCCGGAACAGACCGGCATCCCCGACGAGGGGCCGTTCATCACGCACCTGCACTGGGGGGCGCGCGCCATGGCGGGCTGCCCGCCGCGCCGCAGCGGCTACTTCGGGCGCCGCTCCCGGCTGCGCCCCATGCGCGACATCACGGGCACCCTGGTGCGCGACTTCCCCGACGCCAAACCCGTGTGCTTCGTACTGCTGCCCGCCCAGGTCTTCATGCTCTGCCCGCCCGGCTCGTCGTTCCGGGACCTGGACCAGGTCGGCGGTGTCATCAAGGCGGTGCGCGCCGCCGACCCGGAGTCGGCCCACGACGTGGCCCTGCGCGAGGTGGCGTCCCGGGCGGAGGAGTTCTCCGGCTACCTGCGCGCCCGTTTCCGGCCCGAGAGCGGAGTGCCCCGGGACGGCGAGTCCCGGGAGGGGGACGTGCCCGCCGAGCCCGAGGGATTCCGAGAACTGACGTTTCGTCAGGCCTCGGCGATCGTCGCCGCGTTCGAGGAGGTGTGCGGGGCGTGAGGATGACCCGCGAACCCCTCTCGATCGCGTTCGCGAAGCCGTTCGCGAGCAATCGCGGCGTCGCGGCCGAGGTCCGGCAGACGGTGGTGCGGCTGTCCTGGCGAGGCCTGGCGGGCCACGGCACAGCGCTCACCGCGGACCCGGCCGAACTCGACGCCTGCGCCGCCCTGTTGGACGACGCCTCCCCGTACGGCCTGCGGCACACGCTCGCCGCGCTCGCCGAATCCGGCGTACGTCCGGCGGTGGCCGCGGCCGTCGACATGGCCCTGCACGACCTGCTCGGCAAGGCGGCCGGACTGCCGCTGCACCAGCTCCTCGGTGCGGGCGGGCCGCGCCTCGCGCCGACCGCCCTGTCCGTCGGCGCCTGTTCGGACGAGGAGCTGGCCCGGCGAGGGGCGGCGTGCCGGGACTGGCCGATCCTCAAGCTGAAGCTCACCGCGGACGACGACGGCTCACGCGTCGGGGTCCTGCGCCGCGTCTACCCGGGGCGGATCTGGGTGGACGGCAACTGCTCGTGGACCCCGGACCGCGCGGTGATCGTCGCCAAGGAACTGGAGCGCCACGGCGTGGAACTGCTGGAACAGCCGGTGGCCGCAGGGGAACCGGACGCCCTGCGCCACGTCCACCAGCGCTCCCCGATCCCGGTGATCGCCGACGAGGACTGCGCCAGCCCGTCCGACGTGCTGCGGCTGCGCGGCCAGGTCGCCGGGATCAACATCAAGCTGACCAAGTGCGGCGGGCTGCGCCCCGCACTCGACATGATCACGCTGGCCCGCGCGGCCGGGCTGCGGATCATGCTCGGCTGCAAGAACGAGAGCACGCTCGGCGTGACGGCCATGGCCCACCTGGCCGCGCTCGCCGACTACCTCGACCTCGACGGCCAACTCAACCTGCTCGACGACCCGTTCCAGGGCATCCTGATCGATCAAGGAACCATCACCCTGCCCGACGGCCCCGGCCTCGGTGTCACGCACACAGGAGAGAACCGACCATGACCTTGCGCTGCGCCCTGCTCGACGACTTCCAAGGCGCCGCCCTCAACCACGCCGACTGGTCGCCGCTCGCCGGCCAGGTGGAACTCACCGCCTTCCCCGAGCACTTCGCCTCACAGGACGAACTCGCCACGGCGCTGAGCGACTTCGACATCGTCGTCACCCTGCGCGAGCGGGTACCCTTCCCGGCCTCGTTGTTCGAACGGCTGCCGAAGCTGCGGCTACTCGTCGCCTCGGGCATGCGCAACTCGGTGATCGACCTCGCCGCCGCCGAGCGGCACGGCGTCACCGTGTGCGGCACCGCCAGTTCCTCGACACCGCCGACCGAGCTGACCTTCGCCCTGCTGCTGGGCCTGGCCAGGAACCTCGTACCCGAGACCACGGCGCTGCGCCAGGGCGGCCCCTGGCAGAACAGCGTCGGAGCCGACCTGCACGGCCGCTGCCTCGGCCTGCTGGGCCTCGGCAGGATCGGCGCCAGCGTGGCCCAGGTGGCGCTCGCCTTCGGGATGCGCGTCGTGGCGTGGAGTCAGAACCTCACCGCCGAGCGGGCCGAGGCCGCCGGGGTGGAACTGGCGGGCTCCAAGGAGGAGTTGCTCGAAGCGGCGGACTTCGTCTCGGTCCACCTCAAGCTCAGCGACCGTACCCGCGGCCTGCTGGGCAGGACAGAACTGGCGCTGATGAAGCCGACCGCGTACCTGATCAACACCTCCCGGGCCGCCATCGTCGACCAGGACGCGCTGCTCGCCGCGCTGCACGAGGGCACGATCGCCGGTGCGGGCGTCGACGTGTTCGACGTGGAACCCCTGCCGGCCGACCACCCGTTCCGCTCGGCCCCGCGCCTGCTGGCCACCCCGCACCTCGGCTATGTCACCCGCGGCAACTACGAGACGTACTACGGCCAGGCGGTCGAGGACATCCAGGCCTTCCTGGCCGGTTCCCCGGTCCGCCGCCTGTCCTGACGGCCCTGCTCGGCCAGGTCGCCAAGCACCGCCGCCACTTCCTTCCGCCTTCTTCCACTTCGCTGATTGGAGCGTGTCGCTGTGACCGCACCGCGTCGCATGATGAAACTCGGCGCCTTCCTGCCCGCACCCGGACACCACGTCGCCGCCTGGCGGCACCCCGACGCGCGCCCCGACGGAGGACTCGACTTCGACTACTACCGCTCGCTCGTGCGCACCGCCGAGCGCGGCAGGTTCGACATGGTCTTCCTGTCCGACGGCGCCGGGGTGCGCACCAAGTACAAGGACGCGGACGAGCTGAGCCGACAGGGCCGCATGGTGCACTTCGAGCCGCTGACCCTGCTGTCCGCGCTCGCCGTGCACACCACCCACATCGGCCTGACCGCCACCGCGTCCACCACGTACAACGAACCCTTCACCGTGGCCCGGCAGTTCGCCTCGCTCGACCACCTCAGCGGCGGCCGGTCCGGTTGGAACGTGGTCACCTCGGCGACCGACGCGGAGGCCCGCAACTTCAACCTGGACAAACAGCCGTCGCACGCCGCCCGCTACCACCGGGCGCGGGAGTTCATGGAGGTCGTGACCGGCCTGTGGGACAGCTGGGAGGACGACGCCTTCCTCTACGACAAGGAGTCGGGCCGCTTCTTCGACCCGGACAAACTCCACATCCTCGGCCACAAGGGCGAGCACTTCCAGGTGCGCGGACCGCTCAACGTGGCTCGTCCGCCGCAGGGCCACCCGGTGATCGTGCAGGCCGGATCCTCGCCCGACGGCCAGGACTTCGCCGCCCGCTGGGCGGAGGTCGTCTTCACCGTGCAGCAGACCCTGGACGGCGCGCAGACCTACTACCGCGGTCTGAAGAAGCAGGTTGCCGACTACGGACGCGACCCCGACGACGTCAAGGTCATGCCCGGCGCGTTCATCGTGGTGGGCCGCACCCAGGCGGAGGCGGAGGACAAGTACGCCACCTTGCAGGACCTGGTCGACCCGGTGGTCGGCCTCGGCATGCTCTCGTACCAGCTCGGCATGGTGGACCTCACCGGGTACCCGCTGGACGGGCCGCTGCCCGAACTGCCGCCCATCGAGGGCAGCACCAGCAAGCAGCGGCTGATCTACGACAAGGCCCGGCGGGAGGGCCTGACCATCCGGGAGCTGTACCTGTCCGTGGCGGCCGGTCGCGGCCACCGCTTCCTTCTCGGCACGCCCGAGTCCATCGCGGACGAACTGGAGGACTGGTTCGTGAACGAGGCCGCCGACGGCTACAACATCATGCCCGACTACCACCCCGGCGGCCTGGACGCCATCGTGGACCTGCTGGTCCCCGAGCTCCAGCGGCGCGGCCTGGTACGCACCGACTACGAGGGAACGACGCTGCGCGACCACCTCGGCCTGCCCCGGCCCGGCTTCCGCACGATCGGAGCAGCCGCGTGAACGTGGACGGAGCGGAGCTGCGCAGCGTGCTGCGCGCCCACGCGTCCGGTATCGCCGTGCTCACCGCGCCCGGACCCACCGGTGTCACCATCACCTCCTTCACCTCCGTCAGCGCCGACCCGCCGCTGGTCTCCTTCGCCCTGGCCGAGACCTCCTCGACCTGGCGGCGGATCAGGACCAGCGAGTGGTTCGGGATCCAGATCCTGAGCGCTGAGCAGCGGGAGGTGGCACAGCGGTTCGCCAGCCCCGGCGCCGACCGCTTCGGGCCCGCGACCCGCTGGCGCACCGGGCCGCACGGCGTCCCACTGCTGGACGACTGCCTGTGCTGGCTGGTGTGTTCCCGGCACGACACCCTCAAGATCGGCGACCACCACGTCGTCGTCGCCCGGGTGGAGCACACCCTGGCGGGCGCGCCGGGCGACAGCCTCGTCCACGTCCACGGCTCCATGCAGTCCGTTCCCTGCCCCACCCCCGCGAGGAGTTGACCATGCCCACGACCCTGGTGTTCTCCCGCCAGCCGCTCAACTCCCGCCCGCTGCAGGAGTGGTTGGACGACACCCCGGACTCCGTTGTCCTGCTGACCACCCCGAAGGCGGTGGCGGGCGCCGAGGACGAACTCGCCAAGTTCTTCCCGCGGCACCGGCTGGTGGACGACTACCACTCCTGGGCCGCCGAACGCGCCGCCGAGCAGGCCGCGCGGGAGTTCCAGGCGGACCGTGTCGCCTGCACCAGCGAGCACGACGTGCTGCGGGCGGCCCGGCTGCGGGCCCGCCTCGGCCTGCCCGGGCAGAGCACGCAGTCCGCGACGGCGTACCGCGACAAGGTGGTGATGAAGCAGCGGGCCCGCCAGGCGGGCCTGCCGGTCCCGGCGTTCACCGCCGTGGACAGCCCCATGGACCTGCTGGAGTTCGTCGACACCGTCGGCTTCCCGGTCGTGGTCAAGCCGCGCTCCGGGTTCGGCGCCGAGGGGGTCCGGGTGCTGCGCGACCAGCGGGACGTGGACGCCTTCCTGGACCGGGAGCGGGAGTCGGCGCTGCCCTACCTGCCCGGCCAGTGGATGGCGGAGTTCTTCGTGCGGGGCGACTTCTTCCACGTGGACGGCATCATGGCCGACGGCCGGATCGTGCACGGCTGGCCCTCGCAGTACAACAGCGGCGTCGCCGAGCACCTGCGCGACGAGGCCTGCCTGTCCAGCGTGCTGCTCGCCCCCGACGACCCGCGCACCGCCGTTCTCATGCGACTGGCCGCCGACCTGATCGCCGCCCTGCCCACCGCGGACGGCCCCCTCGCCTTCCACATGGAGGCCTGGATACGCCCCGACGGCCGTCCGGTGCTCTGCGAGATCGCCAGCCGCGCCGGGGGCGGGGGCATCGCGGGCACCTACGAACGCGCCTTCGGCGTGCAGTTGGCCCGCGAGGGGCTGCGCGGCCAGTGCGGCAGCGAACTCACCCTGCGCCACCAGCCGCGCGGGCCGCAGTCGTCGTACGGCTGGCTGGTCATCCCGCCGGGCCACGGCACCTTCGCTCCGCCGCCCGGCCCCTGCCCGGTGCCCGGCGTCGAGCTCACCGTCGACCTGGCGGCGGGCACCCGCGGCCACGGGCTGAGCCACGCCGCCGAGTCGGCCGCACGGGCGCTGGTCAGCGGGGCCACCCCGGACGAGGTGCGCGGGCGGATCGACGAGACGGTGCGGTGGTGGCGCCTGAACACGAGCTGGACGTGAGCGCAGGAAGGAGGGCGGCACGATGGGACGCCGCTACCCGGAACTGACCCCCAGGCTGCGGGAGTTCATCGCCCAGGCACCCATGTTCTTCGTGGCCACCGCGCCGCTGGCGCCCGGCGGTCACGTCAACGTCTCACCCAAGGGCGGGATGGACACCCTGGCCGTGCTCGACGGCACCACGGTCGCCTACCTCGACCTCATCGGCTCGGGCGCCGAGACGATCGCGCACCTGCGCGAGAACGGCCGGATCACGCTGATGTTCTGCTCCTTCACCCGGCAGCCGAAGATCCTGCGCCTGTACGGCGAGGGGCAGTGCGTCTTCCCCGACGACCCGCGTTGGGACGGCCTCATCGGCAGGTTCGGCAGCCACCCGATCCCGCGCTGCGTCATCACCGTGAGCATCCACCGGATCACCGACTCCTGCGGGTTCACCGTGCCCGAGATGACCCTGGTCCGGGAACGCGACCTGCAGGACAAGTGGGGTGAGAACAAGACCCAGCGGCAACTGGAGGACTACATGCTCACCAAGAACAGCGCCAGCATCGACGGCCTGCCCGCCCGCCCGCCGCGCGCGGACCTGACCGGCGCCAGCGCCGAACGGGAGCGCCCATGACCGCGCCCCACGCCCTCGCCCTCGTCGACAGCGACCGCGCCGACACGCCCTACGACACCTGGGCGGCCGAGGCCGGGGTCCGCCTGAGCCTCCTGGTCAGCGCGGACAGGTACCCGCAGTACGCCCACCTGCCCGAAGCCCGGCCCGTCGACGGTTACCACAGCGGCGGTGAACTGGAACGCGCCGCACTCGAACTGGCCGGGCGGCGGCGCCCCCACGCGGTCGTCGCCCGCAGCGAGGGGGACGTACTGCGCGCCGCCCGGCTGCGCGAACTGCTCGACGTACCGGGCCAGCACTGGGACAGCGCACAGGCCTTCCGCGACAAGGTCCTGATGAAGACGATCCTGCGGGAACGGGGGATCGCGGTGCCGGACTTCGCCGCGGTGCGGGTCCTGCTCGACCTCTTCGGCTTCGTCCGGGAACACGGCTACCCCGTCGTGGTGAAACCGGCCTACGGATCCGGTTCCACCGGAACACGCGTCCTGCGTGACGAGGCCGACCTCACCGCGCTGCTGCGGGACGGCCTGCCGGACCACGCCGAGGTGGAGCGCTTCGTCGAGGGCGACATGTACGTGGTGGACGGCCTGGTCGCGCAGGGCCGGGTCACCGCGGCCTTCGTCTCGCGCTACCTCAACGACTGCCTGTCGTACCGCACCGGGGCCTACCTGGGCTCGGCCCAACTGACCTGGGACGACCCCCTGGTACCGCGCCTGACCGCGTACGCCTCCCGGGTGCTGGACGCGCTGCCGACTCCCGAGTGCACCACCTTCCATCTGGAGGTCTTCCGCACCCCCGACGACCGCCTCGTGCTGTGCGAGGTCGCCAGCCGCACCGGTGGCGCCCTGACCGCGGCGGCGATCCGCGCCTGCAGCGGCTTCGACCTGGACGAGCGGTGGTTCGCCGCGCAGTTGGGCGAGAGGAACGACGGCGGCGCACCACCGCACGGCGCCGCCCCGGGACGCTGCGCGGGATGGGTCGTCTTCTACCCCGGCGCCGGACGGCTCGCCGCGCTGCCCGGCGAACCGCCGGACTTCGTGGCCGAACAGCGCGTGCACGGCAGGATCGGCGCGATCCACCAGGGGGGCGAGAAATCCGGCAAGTTCCTGTGCGGCTATGTGATCACTGGCCGGAATACCCGCGAAGTGGAGGAAAATGCCAGGGAGTTGGCCAAGTGGTATGCGCACGGAACGCGCTGGGACACGTAGTTGGGAAAGCCGAAGGACATGCGATACATCATCATCGGTGCCGGTGCGATCGGCGGCGCGGTCGGCGCCCGTCTCCACCAGGCCGGGCACGAGGTCGTCCTGGTGGCCCGCGGCGAGCACCACACGGCACTGCGGGACCGCGGACTGACCCTGGAGGCACCCGAGCAGACCCATGACTTCCGCATCCCCGTGGTGCGGGGGCCCGAGGAGACCGAACTACGCGACGGCGACATCCTCGTCCTGGCCGTCAAGACCCAGGACACGCTGTCCGCGCTCGCCGCCTGGGCGCCCCGTCCGGTGGCCGGGGGCGGCACCGCCTCCTCCCGGCTTCCGCTGCTGTGCCTGCAGAACGGCGTGGAGAGCGAGCGGATGGCACTTCGCCACTTCCGGCACGTGTACGCCGCGTGCGTGATCCTGCCCGCCGCCTTCCTCACCCCCGGCGTGATCCGCACCTGGTGCGGGCCGCGCACCGGCGCCCTGGTCCTGGGCCGCTACCCCACCGGCGAGGACGAGACGATCCGGCGCGTCGCCGACGACCTGCGCGGCTCCGACTTCCACGCGCTGGTCGCGGACGACGCGATGCGCTGGAAGTACGGCAAGCTCCTGGGCAACCTCGCCAACGCGGTGGACGCGCTGTACGGGGGGTCGGCGGACACCACGGCCAAGGAGGTCATCGCCCGCGCCCAGGCCGAGGCGGTGGCGGTCCTCACCCGCTCGGGCATCGCCCACGCGCAGCCGCGCGAACTCGCCGAGCTGCGCCGCGGGGTGGTGGAGGCACTGCCGGATGCCACCACCGCGCCCGGCAACAGCTCCACATGGCAGAGCCTGCGCCGCGGCGGCGGCTCGGCCGAGGCCGACTACCTGAACGGCGAGATCGTCCTGCTGGGCCGGTTGTGCGGAGTCCCGACGCCGGTGAACGAGGCGCTGCGGGACCTGGTGAACACCTGGGCACGGGAGCGCCGCGCGCCCGGCGGCCTCACCCCCGCCCAGCTCACCGCGCTACTGGAGCGCACGGCGACACCGGGTCAGGAGGAGTCCGAACCGGAAGCGACGCACCTGGCGACGTCGCAGCCCCCGACCTCGGCGAGCAGGTCCTCGGCGCGCTCCAGCCAGGACCTGGAGCCGAGCGCGGCGAACAGCTCCCGCGCCACCTTCAGGTGAGTGGCCGTCAGCTCGTAGTCGCCCCGCAGCAGCGCGATCTCGGCCAGGGCGTAACGCGATCTGGCCTCGACGACCCGCTCGCCCACCTGCCGGGACAGGTTGAGCGCGCGGGTCAGCGTGTCGACAGCGCTGTCCAGCCGCCCCTCCCGCTGGCGCACCGCGCCCAGGCCGTACAGCGCGTACGCCTCGCCGATGCGGTCCCCGCTGTCCCGCACGATCCGCAGGACCTCCCGCAGCGCGTCCTTGGCCTGCTGCGGCTGCTCGGTCGCGAGATGGAACTCGGCGAAACGCTGCAGCACCTGGGCCTGGACGCGCCGGCAGTCCGCCTCCCGGGAGATGGCCAGGGCCTGCTCCAGCATGGTGCGGGCGCGCCCGGTGCTGCCCGCGGTCAGCCACCAGCCGGCGAGGCTGCGCAGGATGTGGGCCTCACCGATCCGGTCACCGACCAACCGCATGATCGCCAGCGCCTCGTCGTACTTCTCCCGCATGGCGACATCGTCGCCGCGCACCCAGTCCAGGTGCGCGGCGTTGCGCAGGACCAGGGCACGCCCGTGGTCGTGTCCCTCCGCCTCGAACAGCTTGCGCGCCTCGTCGAAGCACTCCTGCGCCTGCTCCATCCTGGTCTGGAACATGTGCAGGGTCCCCAGCGAGTAGAGCATCGCGGCCTGGCCGGTGCGGTTGTCAGCGCGTACCGAGACCTCGTGCGCGAGGCGCGCGGTCTCCTCCCAGTCGTCGAAGTACCCCTTGGCCTCGAAGAGCGTCACCGAGGTGAGAGCCAGGTCCCAGCACAACTCCTCCATTCCGGCGGCGGCCGCCTGCCCTATGGCCGTCACCAGGGACCGCCGCTCGGTGCTCCACCAGTCCATCGCCCCCGAGGACGACTCGGCGAGCGCCGCGGCGGGCAGTCGCCAGCGCTCGGCGCCACCGTGGATGATGGTGTAGTCCCCGCCGTACTCCTTGCGGTGGGCCTCCTCGACCAGGGCGAGCCAGCCTCCCAGCATCCGGGCGAGGGCCGCGTCCCGTTCCTGCGCCGACTCGGTCGCCAGCAGTTCCTCGTGCGCGTAGGCACGCACCAGGTCGTGGAAGCGGTAGCGCGGCCGCTGCGAGTCGGGGTACTGGACCGTGTCCATCACCTGGGCGTCGACCAGGAGGTCGAGAGTGTCCTCAGCGGTGGCGAAGTCGGTGTCCAGCAACGCCGCGGCCACCCAGGTGGGCGAGTCGGGCGCCTGGACGAGGGAGAAAAACCGGAACAGCCGCTGCGCCGACGGCGGCAGGGCCCGGTACGTCAGGCTGATCGTGGAGCGCAGCTCCAGCCCGCGGTAGCTCAGCTCGTCCAGGCGGCGGCGCTCGTCGCGCAGCCGCTCGACCAGCCACTCGATGCGCCAGTGCGGGTGGGAGGTCAACCGGGCCCCGGCGATCCGCAGTGCCAGCGGCAGCCCGTCGCACAGGTTCACCAGTTCGACGGCGGTGTCGAGCTCCGCCTGCACCCGCTCACGGCCGATGATCCCGGCCAGCAGCTCAAGCGCGTTGGCCACGTCGAACGCCTCGACAACGATGCCACGGACGCCCGGCACACCCACCAGCCGGGCCCGGCTCGTGGTGATCACCGCACAGCTCGCACTGCCCGGCAGAAGCGGAATCACCTGATCCGCTCCGGTCACCCCGTCCAGGACGACGAGTACGCGGCTGTCCGCCAACCGGCTGCGGTACATCTCGGCCCGTTCCTCCGCGTCGTCGGGAACCGCCTTGGCCGGTACACCCAGCGCCCGAAGGAACCGCGCCAGCAGGGCTGCCGTCTGGCCCTCGCCCGACGCCGTGTGCAGGTCGCCGTAGAGGTGGCCATCGGGGAAGTGCCTGCCCAACTCATGGGCCGCACGGATGGCCAGGGCCGACTTCCCGGCGCCTCCGGGCCCGGAGATGTCCACGATGGGAACGGCGTAGCCCGGGACCTCCGTCTGGGCGTCGGGGACGAGCAGCCGCTTGATCTCGTCGAGTTGCCCGCGCCGCCCGGTGAAATCACTGATGCTGGCCGGTAGTTGGCGTGGGGTGAGGCGAAATCCCGGCTCGGGCGCCTCCGATCCTGGCGACCGGCTGGCGGCGGCCCCGGTGTCCGCGGCCCGGGATCCCTCGGCAAGGCCGAGCGCGGAGGACTGGTTGAGGATCGCCTGTTCGAGATCCCGCAACTCCTGGCCGGGCTCGATCCCCATCTCCTCCACCAGGGCCCTGCGGGCCCGCTGGAAGGTCTCCAGCGCCTCGGCCTGCCGACCCGAGCGGTAGAGCGCCAGCATGAGCAGCTCGTACAGGCGCTCACGCAGCGGGTACTCGCCGATCAGAGCGGTGAGTTCGGCACTGACCTCGTCGTGCCTGGCGAGCGCGAGATCCAGCCGGATCCGCTCCTCAAGGACGGCCAGGCGCCGGTCGTTGAGGTGTGTGGCCCCACGCTGCACGAGGTCGCTGGGTACGCCATCCAGTGCCGGGCCGCGCCAGAGCGCTAAGGCCTTGCGCAAGGTCGCCGCGGCCTCGGCGTTCCGGCCCGCCCGGGTCTCCTCCCGCGCGCGGTCGACGAGCCGGTCGAACTCAAGGGAGTCGACGTCGGCCGTGTCCAGTTCGAGCACATAACCCGGAGGGCGGGTTTTGATGGCGTCCGCCCGACCGGCTTGGGTGAACTGCTTGCGCAGCGTCGAGATGGCGACCTGGATCTGGCCGCGTGCCGTGGTGGGGGGCGAGTCACCCCACACGGCATCGATCAGCTGGTCGGTGGACGTGGTCCGGCTGACGTTCAACCCCAACAGCGCCAGAACCACTCGCTGACGCGGCCCACCAAGGTCCAGCGAACGCCCCTCATGGACCAGTTCGACCGGCCCGAGCAGGCGAAGGACCATGACCCTCTCCCTTCCCCCGTACAACACACCACGATCACCCCGGACTCGGCACCGCATCTCCCGATCGGTTCCGACGGCCGTGCCCTTGGCAGGTGATTCCGATCAGGTGGTACGTGGTCAGGCCGAAGCCGGTGTTGTACCTTCGCTCGCTCAGGCGTGCATTCCGTCCCCGCTCATCCTGTCGCGGTCAACTCGCGCAAGTCTACGAGCACATAGTTGCACATGCCCGCAATCACCGGCAAAGGGTTGCGGCCGCGCAGAACGATCAGTTCCGCCCTGAGGCGGGACGATCAGTCGCGCCTCAGGGCGAAGCACTCACTCCCGCCTCGCGTCGCGCACGGTGTCCCCACCGGCTACCGGCTGCGTGACGGCGACCTGGTCAGCATCGACTGCGGCGCCGAGCTCGACGGCTGGACCGGAGACGCCCCCATCACCTTCGCCGTCGGCACCCTTCCAACGCCCATACCCTGCACGTGACTTCGGCCCGCAGGACACTGCGCCTCCCCGCCCGCATCGCCCGACTGGGACGCCTCCCGGCCGCCGAGGCTGCACACGGCCGTGGTCGTGCAAGGCATGGAAGACATCGCTGCGATCACGAAGTGAACATCGACAGCGCGCCCGGTCTGCTGCCCGGACGAGGCCGCGACCTGAGGAGCTGCCCTGGCCAACTCGCGGGGATCTCCGGCGAGGCGCCCGGCACCACGGTGCCCGACAGTCCCAGCGGCTGCAGGACCAGCCGCTGCGTCTCCTCGGCCAACGAGCGGCCGGTGACCTCCTCGATCAGCAACTTGGCCAGCACGTAGTTGGTGTTGGAGTAGCTCCAGTCCGTCCCCGGCTCAAACCGCGCCGGCTTGGACAATGCCAGCCGTACCAGTTCCTCCGGCTGGTAGGTGTGGAACTGGTTGTCCACGTACTCCTGGCCTTGCCAGGGGATCCCCGGCGCGACCGTCCCATCGTCGTAGTACTCGCCGGTGTAGTTGAACAGCCCGCTGGTGTGCTGCAGCAGCATCCGCACCGTGATCCGCCGGTCCAGCCCGAACCGGGGCAGGTAGTCATCCGCCGGGCTGTCCAGCCCGATCTTGCCCTCGGCCACCAGCTGCAGCACCACGGTCGCGGTGAAGGTCTTGGTGGTGCTACCGATCCGGAAATGCCCGTTGGTCGGCGGCGTGGCGCTCTCGCCCAGCTTGCGCACCCCGGCGCTGCCGACCCACTCGCCCCGCTCATCGTTCACGCGCAGTTGCACCCCGGCGAAACCGGAATCGACGGTCTCCTCGATGGCCTTCTGCAGCTCCGGGCGATCCTGCCCGGTGAGGGGGCGAGACATGGCTGTGCTCCTTTGAATCTGTGGAGGTGGGATGCGGTTGAACGGACGGAGGGTGCGGTCCTGCTGGCCCGGCAGATGTCAGTCGTCGATCGCCTGGTAGAGCGTGGTCCAGAAGTCGTGGATGAGCTGTGCCGGGGCCGGGACGGACAGCCCGACCTGGGTGAGCAGGATGCCGACGACCCCGCTGTGCGGGTCGGCGTAGACGGTGGTGCCGGTACCGCCGTCCCAACCGAACTGGCCGATCGGCGCGTAGTCGCCGCGGCAGGTGCGTACCGCCATGCCATAACCCCAGCCGCCGTGCTGTCCCTGGCCGAAGGAGATGTGGACGTTGTTGCGGGCCAGGTCGTTGCGGGCGGCCTGCTGCTCGGGGGTAAGGCAGTTGGTGGTCATCAGCTCCACGGCCGGCCTGGACAGGATGCGTTCGCCGTCGTGCGTCCCGTGGTTGAGCAGCATCCGGAAGTAGGCGTGGTAGTCGTCGACGGTGGAGACAAGACCGCCGCCGCCTGACTGGAACGCTGGAGGCGCGCTGTACTGCCCGCCCACCGCCTCGTCCCACACGGTGAACTCCCCGGTCTGCGGGTTCGGCGTGTAGCAGGGCGGCAGCCGGTCGATCTTGCCGGCGGGCACATGGAAACCGGTGTCCTTCATCCCCAGCGGATCCAGGACCCGCTCACCCAGGAACGTCTCGAACGACTGCCCGGTGACCCGGGCGACGAGCACGCCGAGCACATCGTGGCTGACCTGGTACTGCCAGTGCTCTCCGGGCTGGTGCATCAGCGGCAGCGTGCCCAGGCGGCGCATCCACTCGTCCGGCGCGGGCAGCGCTGTCGCGCTCTGGCTGAAGATGCCCCGCTCGAAGACCGCGTCCATGATCGGGGTGCCCAGCGCCGTCAGATCCATGCCGAGTCCGAAGGTGGAGGTCAGCAGGTCCCGCACGGTGATCGGCCGCCGCGCCGGCACGGTGTCGTCCAGCGGGCCGTCGACCCGCTTGAGCACCTGCCGGTCGGCGAGTTCGGGCAGCCACGGCTCCACCGGGTCGTCGAGCCGCAGCCTGCACTCGTCCAGCAGGGCCATCGCCGCCGCCATCGTGACCGGCTTGGACGTCGAGGCCATCCGGAAGATCGTGTCCCGGCGCATCGGCGCGCCACCGTCATGACGCATCGTCCCGACCGCTTCGACGTGCGTCTCACCGCCCCGGCTGACCAGGGCGACGAGTCCAGGAATCTTCCCGGACTCCACATGCCGTGCCAGCACGTCGCGGATTCTGCGCAGCCCTGCTTCGGAGAAGCCGCTGTGCTGGTCGGTGAGGTAGAGGGGCATGGCTGTGTGCTCCTTGATTGCGTGGGTGGGTTGTTGGCCCGGTCAGGTGTGGCTGCCGCCGGGCGCGTCCTGGGCGGTGGCTGCGCGCATCCAGGACGGTGGCCGTGCTGCGTTCGCCGTGCGGGAGCCCTCCCCGGCGCGGCGTCCATGGCGTTCGCGAGTTCGCGTTCGCCCCGATGGCTGGGTTGCTGTTGAGGGGTGCTCCTTTGGAGGGAGCGGGTCAGAGGCTGCGGGCGGTGATGTCGCCGTGGGAGGTGGTGGCGCGGATGTCGAGATCGGCGGTGCCATCGTTCTTGAGGGCGTTGCTGACGCGGCCGTAGGCGGTGCCGGCGTCCAGGGAGGCGGAGACTCCGCGGGCGGCGCCGACCGTGATGTCGCCGTACTGGGTGCTGAGCACGACCGTGCCGCCCATGGCCTCGGCGATCCGGATGTCGCCCCTTGCGGTGCTGATCTCCGCGGCCCCGCCCAGCCGGCCGACCTCGACGTCGCCGTCGACCGCAGTGAGACGGACGCTCGCGGCCTCGTCCAACTTGATCTGGCGGTACGCGCCTTCGAAAGCGACGTCGCCGAGGCGGCCGAGGGTCCGGAGTTCGGCGCTGCCCGCCTTGGCCTCGACCCGGGAACCGGCGGGCAGCTTGACCGTCACCTCGATGGATCCGGAGGGGCCGAGGTACTGGTTCTTCGCCGAATTCCCGATCCGCAGGACTCCGTCGGCGTATTCGACCGTGGTCTGCTCCGCTGCCTTCACGTCGCGGCCCTTCGAGGCGTTCGCAGGCAGGACCTCGACCGCGGTGTCGGCCCGGTCTGCGGCGATGAACTGGACGCGTCCCGCGGGGATGTCCAGGACGGCGGAGATCGGGGCGGGGGTGTCGAACTTCTGCATCGTGCTCTCCCTGTACGCTTGCGGCTCGCTGTTTCCGAACACTGGAAACGCTACGTTGCTTTCCTGTTTTAGACAACGAGATCTTTTGCTTAGATGCAGCATTTATGCAGCTCAGAGTGCAGAAATCATTGCAACGCCCTCTCGCTTAACGCAACGATCGAACCGTAGGCCGTTGCAATATATTGAAGATGAACGCTACGGTGGAGGCGTCAAGGAACACCGAGCAGCACCATGGAACACCCGTGGGGCATGAAGGGGGTCGTGATGCCGGGAGGCAGGCTCACCCAGCAGGAGCGCCAGCAGATCGCGGTTGGGCTGGCCGACGGCCTGGCCTACGCCGAGATCGCCCGCCGTCTCGACCGTCCGACCTCCACGATCACGCGTGAGGTGACGCGGAACGGCGGCCCCACCGGCTACCGCGCCGACCTGGCCCACCGCGCCACCCAGCAGCGCAACCACCGGCGCAGGCAGGCCACACCCCGGGGGGCGCGGGCGCTCCAGCAACCCTACGGACGCGACGCCGAGGCTGTGCGCGACTACCAGGAGACCCTCACCACCGTCTTCATGACCTCGGGCCTGCCCAAGATGATGGCCCGGGTACTGGGCTGCCTCTACACCATCGACACCGGCAGCCTCACCGCCTCCGAACTCGCCCAGCGCCTCCAGGTCAGCCCGGCGTCCATCTCCAAGGCGATCACGTTCCTCGAAAGCCTTGACCTGGTCCGCCGGGAACGCGACGAGCACCGCCGCGAGCGCTACATCGTCGACGACGACCTCTGGTACCAGTCGACGATCCGCAGCGCGCGGGCCAACGACCAGTTCATCGAGACCGCACGGCAAGGCGTGGACATCCTCGGCCACGGCACACCGGCCGCCACCCGCCTTGAGAATGCCGCCCGCTTCCTCGACTTCGTCAGCGAAGGGCTCATCCGCGCCGCGGAGCAGGGTCGCGAGGTCCTTTACGCCAGAACCGAAACGCCCCCGGACCGCGCCGTCACGTCACGTTCAGATCGCCCATAGACAGCCGTCTCGATGGTCACAGCCAGTGGTGCCGCGCCGGGTCCTTCATCCTGAGCCGACCCTTCGCGCCTCCGCGCGTGTTTACGGGGGGATTGAGTCGTGGGTGTTGTGCTGCCCGATTGGGCCGCCACGATGCTGGACCTCATCGGGGTGTCCTGGCCCAACGTGTCGACGAAACGCCAGGCGGGCACCGCACCTTCACCCTCGACGCGGCAGACCGCGTCACGGCCGTGCAGGCCCACAACTGGAGCGAGCAGTACGCCTACGACGAAGCCGGCAATCAGACCGCCGCCGCCTGGCCCGACACGCACCCCAACCAAGAGGCCACCGGCACCCGCACTTACCAAGGCACCCGCATCACCCGCGCCGGAAGCATCCGCTACGAACACGACGCCCAAGGCCGCGTCACGCTCCGGCAGAAGACACGCCTCTCCCGTCGCCCCGACACCTGGCGCTACACCTGGGACGCAGAGGACCGACTGACCTCCGTCACCACACCCGACGGAAGCATCTGGCGCTACCAGTACGACCCACTCGGCCGCCGCATCGCCAAACAACACCTCAGCCCAGACGGCCAACAGCTACTGGAGCGGGTCGACTTCGCCTGGGACGGCGACACCCTCTGCGAGCAGACCACCCACACCGCGAACAACCCGGCGAGCACCACCCTCACCTGGGAACACGACGGCCTGAAACCCGTCGCACAAACCGAACGCAGGATCCGTTCGGACGCCCCGCAGGACGAGATCAACCAGCGCTTCTTCGCCATCGTCACCGACCTGATCGGCACACCCCGCCAACTCATCGACGAAAACGGCGACATCGCCTGGCACACCCGCACCACCCTCTGGGGCCTCACCACCTGGAACCGCACCGCCACCGCCTACACACCACTCCGTTTCCCCGGCCAGTACTTCGACCCCGAAACCGGGCTCCACTACAACCGCTTCCGTTCCTACGACCCCCACACCGCCCGCTACCTCTCCCTGGACCCCCTCGGCCTCACTCCAGCCCCCAACCACGTCACATACGTCGACAACCCGACAACGTGGATCGACCCACTGGGCCTCGCCACCTGCCCGCACCGGAAGGCGGGAGGTCCGCACGACGTTGTACTCGGCGTCAATCCACATTCCGACAATCTGGCGAGGCATCTTCGCGAGAACGGCGTTCCCGGTGCTCACACATACAACGGCAAACCTTACGATGAGGTCGACTCCGGGGGGCCTGTTTGGATGACCAACGTCATGGATTCCGCGGGAGACGGGAAAACAACACTCCACGTCACGCTGGACGGCATGCCCAATCATGCAGGGGAAATGGGGCACTGGAATACGCCTGAATCCATCGCTGAAGCGTTCCGGGTCGCAGTCCAGCGAGGTGAAAAATTCGGCATCGCGAGTGAAAACACTTGGCCCACACCCGGTAACGGCACGGCATGGGAGATGAGCGTAATCGCAAGAAACGTCAGAATACATAACGCTGACCCAGATCTGGGCGGACGCTCTTGGGATTCAATACACTGGTACTCGAACAACCAACGTATACATGACGTACCGCAGCCAGACATACCTGAACTTCGGCACAGTTACCGCCCCACGCAGCGCTGACACCGGATCCCAACAGCCCCTCCGCGTATTTCGACCCCACGATAGGATGCCCGCATGACTCCGCAAGAAAGCGACTCCGAAGCTGCTGAGACAGTTTCTCTCGAGTGGCAACGACTGCTGTCAATGGATGAACATCTGATCGCCCCAGAAATGACACAAACCGCCTACGCGAACCCGCGACTGCGCACACTCTTTCCACTCGTCAGCCACGGCTCACTACACCTAAGTCGCTGCACCAAGTTTCCCTGGACATCTGACGTTCCGGCGCTCTACAGGCGCGCCGGAGGCGGGTTCATCGTCAAGCGCCTAAGCGACGGAGTAACCATCGGCGAGACGGAGGCTGTCGAGGAAGCAGTCACACTGATCGCCAACAACCTTCCAAGCAACTGCGGGCCCGCCATCAACGGCACCGAGAACGACCTCACCTGACCCAGCCCGCCCTCACGGGACGTTCCCAGCGAACGAGGCTGCCCGGCAATGCCGTTCACGGAGTGGCGCGCTGCGACCTGGCTGATGACACGGAATCCCGCGCAGCGCGGCCCGCAGCAACGGAATCACGCCGGACCCCGTCCTATCCCGCAGACGGCCCGTCAGCCGCATCCAGCGCCGATCCAGCAACGGTACCGACATCCAGGGATGACGACAGATGGCGAGCCGTCAGCAAATCCAGCGCGGATCCAGCGACGGGAACCGCAACGGGGCCGGCCCCATCCAGGGCCAACCCCGCCTGCCCTGCGCGATTGCCAAATCGTCGAGCCGATGCTGTGGCGACAACTACACGTTGAACCGGAACTCCACCACAAGCCTTTGACCTGCGGGAATGCGGCGTCATCCCAGCACCATCCCAGCACAGGATTGACGACAAACTACGAGAGGGCTCAGGACCACCAACGCTACACAACAACGCCGGCTGCGGGCCGAGGCCTGAGGAACTTCTCGGCAACGTCCGCAGCCCGATCGCGCTCACCATTTCCCGTACCTCGCCTGCAACCCGCGACTCACAGCGGCCAGGCGGTCAGCAAATCATCGGGACCGTAGGCGGCTTCGAGCCCCGGACAGTCAACTCCGCTGCGCGAGACCGCCACGACTGGAACAGGTTCGCCAGTGAGGGCGGCCCGGTGCCGATGGAGGGCTGCCAGGTCGTGCCGGTCGAAGGGCGATTGCTCCAGCCACTTGATGGAGCCGACGAAAAGCAGCTCCTTGGCGATGGGGGCACGGTCCGCCCCGACGATGTCGATCTCAATGTCGTTGGTGCGGGTCCAGTAGCCGCCCACTGCGGGCGCCGCCGGGAGCCGGTCATCGGGCAGTATCCGGGCGAGCGCCTCGCGGATGAGCGGCTCGATCGCCCGACCGCGCCAGCTGGTCCAGCTCTCCCGGATCCGCGCCAAGGTCAGATCGCCCCGTCCTCGCTCGATCTCCTCCATGGACGGGCCGAGCAGGTGCAGCCAAAACCGCAGGTAGGGATCTGTCACCCGGTAGCGGCGATCCTTTGACGGACGCAGCGATACGGGCAGCTCCGCGGCGACGATCCGCTTGTCCGTAAGCAGCTCCAGCGCTCGCTGCAGCGGCGTGGCACCGATCCCGCCGGCTGCACGGGCGATGTTGGTGAAGGTCCGCTCGCCACTGCCGATAGCCGCCAGCACCGTACGCGCCTGAGCCTGCGGGGGGAATTCGGCCGCCAGCGAGCGCTCGGCCGACACCAGCAGAGCCGAGACCGGATCGCTCAGCGCCTCGCCGAGGCAGTCCCACACCCCTGCGCCGCGCGGCCACTCCGCGCAGATCAGCGGCAGCCCGCCGGTGACCAGCGCGGCGTCGAAGGCTTCTGCCGGATCCAACTCGAGCATCTGCCCCACCTCGGCGGGGTTGAGCGGTCCCAGCACCATCTCCCGGCCGCGCTGATGGAAGGGTCGTCCGTAGCTGTTCAGTGCCTCCATCATTGACAGATCAGAGCCGATGAGAACCAGCAGCACTGGCTTGGTCTCCAGCACCCGATCCCAGGAACGTTGCAGTATTCCCTCAAAGGCCCCATCGGCATCCATCAGGTACGGCACTTCGTCGATGACCAGCACGCTCCCGCGGTCGGCGGGCAGCGCCGCGGCCAGCACATCGAACGCGGCGTCCCAGCTCTCCGGCCGCGCGGCGGCCACCAGCCCTGCCAACGGCAGCGTCGATGCTTGGGCGTCCCGGGCCAGCCGTGCCAGGTCATCCCTGGGGGACGCACCGGTCGCCGCATAGAACAAGAACGGGGCTCCGGAGCGCTCCGCAAACCGCTCGACCAATCGCGACTTGCCCACCCGGCGCCGACCACGCAACATCACGCACCGACCGGGCCGCTCCCCGCCGACCCCTGCCGCCACCTTCTGCAGCTCTCGCTCCAACGTCGCCAGCTCGTGCCGACGACCTACGAAGTCCACCATGTCTGCCGACCTCCAGGTGCGATACCAACGCTCACGTTAGTAACATGCACGTTAGCACTAAAAGGCAGCTCCCCGGTTGTCACGTACAGTCACCAGTCGTGTACTCGCGCCCCCTCCGGCCGAATGCGACGCCAGTCGGTCGTGCCCAGCAGGGGCCAAAGCCGGCATCACGGCGCAGTCAGCCTGCGCAGCCAACCTGTGTCGGCTCATTGGTCACAGCGGCCAACGGCGAACTCTGCCGCCTGCTGAAGAGCGGAGGCGATGTCAGTCGGTGAAGCGGTTGAGGCGCTCCACGAAGCCGTCGATGTCGGCGAGGCCGGGTGCGTCAGGACCGCGAAGTCGACGGGTTTCCTCACGCAGAGACCGGGCCGCTCTGCGGGCTTCGGGGAAGCGTTCGCGGGCGGCGTGCAGGCGGGCGAGGTTGGCGAGAGCGTCCAGGTAGCGGTCGACCGCCTGAGTGTCGGCCGGTTCGGGAGCGTGCCGGGTGTAAGCGCGGAAGGCGTCGATCGCGGCAGTGGCCTCGCCGCTAGCCATGCGGCACTGGGCAGCGTAGTACCGGCAGAGCAGGGCCTGGTCGTCGTCGGCACCATAACGGGCGTTGAATGCAGCGCCCACCTCGTCGAAGAGGGCGGCGGCTTCGCGGTGGGCGCCGGCCAGGAAGCGGACCTGAGCCAGGGAGAACATGAGGTCGTCGTGCAGGACGCTGTCCTGGGCACGGTGGATGGCGCCCGCGAGCAGGTCGGCGGCCTGGGCGAACTTACGCTCCTGGGCAAGCTGCGCCGCCACGTCCGCGGCCTCATTGGCTTCTGTCTCAGTAAGCGGCTTGGGCGCGGTGTCGCCCGCGAGGTTCGGCTCAGCGGGGACCACCACAGTCGGCGTGTAGCCGGTCGGGGTGGTGCGCTTGGGCGGTCCGCTGAAGGGACGGCGGAAAGGCTGACGTGGGTCGAACTCGTCCTGGAGGGTGTCGGCGGACTCCAGGTTCTGGCCCCAAGGCAACAGCGCGTCGTACACCTGAGAGGCGTCCAAGCGGCGCTCGGGTTCCTTGTCCAGCATGCAGAGGAGAAGGTCCTCGAGCTCCTCGGGGATATCGCGGCGGCGGGTGCGGATGGGCGGCGGGTCGGTGCGGACGTGATGCCAGGCGTAGGAGCCACGGCCGTCCTCGATGAACGGAGGGTAGCCGGTGAGGAGTTCGTACAGCACGCAGGCCAGGGCGTAGATGTCGGAGGCCGGGCCGACCTCGTTGGTCAGGTTCTGCTCGGGGGACATGTACGGCGGGGTGCCGATCGTCATGCCCTCCTGGGTCAGGCGCGGGTGGTTGCCGGAGCCGCGCAGTGCGGCGATGCCGAAGTCGAGGACCTTGATGACGCCGTCGGGGGTGAGCATGAGATTGGCGGGTTTGATGTCGCGGTGGACGACATCGTTGCGGTGTACCTCGTCCAGGACGGAGGCGATCTGCACGCCTGCCGCAGCGGCCCAGGAGACGGACAGGGGTGCGGTGTCGTAGTCGGTGCCCTCGATGAACTGCTTGACCTCGCGCCCGCGCAGCAGCTGCATCACGACGTACAGCTGCTGCGTCGTCTCGTCGACGCCGGTGTCGTAGATCGCCGGGATGCCGAGGTGCTCAAGGGCGGCGGTGGTGCGGATCTCGCGTAGGAAGCGGTCGCGGCGGTTGGTGAGGAATTCGGCCGCGCCGAGGCCGGGGATGCCGGGCAGGCCGCGCGTATCGGTGAGCATCATCTTCACCGCGACGCGCCGGTCGAGGCGTTCGTCGTAGGCGTGCCAGACCTCGCCCATGCCGCCAGCGCCGATCGGATAGCCGAGCCGGTAGCGTCCCGCGATCATCCGGGACGGCTGCCCGGCGTCCTCGGTCGGCGCGTTGTGGAGCCCGTCGTGCGGCACTGCGGCGATCCCTTCGACCACGGTGCCTGCCCAGCACCGGAGTTCAACATGAAGTGGAACTGTCCTTGCACATTACGCATCGGGGACAGGGGCGGTCCCCGCTTCGCCGGATTTGATCGCCGCGGCCCGCTCGGCGGTCGCCCGGCGTTCGGCTTCCCGGCGGGCCGGACGGCGGATCAGGCCGTACGCCTGCTGGGTGGCGACCTGCTTGAACAGCTTGTTCACCAGAGGGTCGTCGTAGTAGCGCACCAGCAGAGCGTCGTTGGAGGCGGCTTGGTCGATGACGATGCGGTCCATGTCCCGCTCGACCTCGCGGCCGAAGGTCTCCTGATCGTTGTGGAGACCGATCCGTTTCAGCTCCGGGTCTTCTGCCACGGCCACGACGAGCTGCCCGACGAAGATCTGGTCGGTGGTGGACAGACCGATGCCGTACTCGTCGTTGACCGACTCGATCACCTCAGCCAGGGACTTCTCCTGTACCTCGGGAGGAGCGCCTGCGGGCTGCGGCACCATGCCCGGCAGTAGCTGAGCGCCCTCGGCCCGCAGCCGCAGGTCGGGAGTACCGGTCTTGCGGACGTTCATATGGCTGGGCGTGACCTCCCCTATGTCCGCGCTCGCCGAACCAGCCGGCAGGCGCAGGCGCCGCACCAGGAACCGCCCGTACTGGTAGAGCCGCTCCAGATCCTCGTTCTCGAAGCCGATGACGTGCGAGAGCCAGCCGTACGCCTTGACGTACGAGTCCAGGGCCTTGCGGAACTCCTGGGCCGCATCGGGCTCTTCGTCGGCCAGGGCGTTGAAACGGTCGACGGCCGGGGTGGTGTAGTGGTGCAGCTTGGAGTGGGCCTTGGTGACGGCCGCGTCCGTGGCGGTACCGTCCTTGAACGCGGCGAAGTAGGCGGTGACGAAGGCGTCCATCTCCGCCTCGATCAGCAGGCGGTAGGCCATCACCTCGTCGTGCCGGGTAAACAGGTCGTTGGGGTCGATCTCCTTGGCGACCGACGCCTCGTAGTACGCCTGGAACGCCTCCTCGATCACTTCCGGCTTGTTCGCGAAGTCCAGTACGAACAGATCCTCGGTGGACTTCAGCCGATGTGTGCGGTTCAGCCGGGACAGCGTCTGTACGGCCGCGAGCCCGGCCAGCGGCTTGTCCACGTACATCGTGGTCAACAGCGGCTGGTCGAAGCCGGTCTGGTACTTCTCCGCGACCACGAGGATGCGGTACTCGGGCCGGGGCACGGACGGCGGCTTCGGGTCGTCGAGCCGGGTGTAGGCGAACCGGCCCGGCAGCTCGCTCTCGGGGAAGCCGTTGAGCTTGGACTCGGTGTACTCGATGTCGTCCAGGGTGAGCGTGCCGGAGAACGCCACCAGCGTCCCGCAATCGTCGTAGCCGCAGCGCTCCACGTAGGCGCGGATCGCCTGGTAGAGGCGGACCGCGTGTTCGCGGCTGGGGGTGACGACCATTGCGCGGGCGCGCCCGCCGAGGCGGGCTGAGGAGTGGGCACGGAAGTGCTCCACCATGATCTTCGCCCGGGATTCCAAGGACGCCTCGGACAGCAGGGCCGCGCGGACCAGCTTCGACTTCGCCTTGCGCGGGTCGACCTGCTGCTCGGCCTCGTCAGCCGCGGCCTGCTGGAGCTTGAAGTACGTGCCGTAGGTGACGTAGTTGCCCAGCACGTCCAGGATGAAGCCCTCCTCGATGGCCTGCCGCATCGAGTAGATGTGGAACGGCTCCATCTGCCCGCTCTCAGCCGAGTACGTACCGAAGAGCTTGAGCGTCTTGTCCTTCGGTGTCGCGGTGAACGCGAAGAAGGACAGGTTGGGCTGCTGGCCGCGAGCGAGCGCGGCGGCCGTCAACGGATCCCCGTCCTCGTCCAGCTCCGCCGAACCCAGCTTGCCCAGCGCCTTCTTGAGCGCGTCGGCCCCCTTACCGCCCTGCGAGGAGTGCGCCTCGTCGATGACGATCGCATAGCGGCGCTCACGGCCCAGACCGGAGGTCTTGTCCAGAATGAACGGGAACTTCTGCAGCGTGGTAATCACGACGCGGGCCGTCGAGCCTTTCAGTGCCTCAGCCAGCTGCTGGGAGTTGTCGTCGACGCGCAGCACCACGCCCGGGGTGTGATCGAACTGGTAGATGGTGTCCTGGAGCTGTTTGTCCAGCACCCGCCGGTCGGTGATCACGACGACCTTGTCGAAGACCGGCTTGTTGGCCGTCAGCCCCTTGGTCTGGGCGGCGGCCGGGGCGAGCTGGGCGGGGTCTTCGGGGGTGTGGAGGGAGGCGAGGCGGTGGGCGAGCCAGGCGATCGTGTTGGACTTGCCGGACCCGGCGGAGTGCTGGATGAGGTAATTCTCGCCGGCCCCGTTCCGGGCGGCGTGGGCGGTCATCTTCCGCACGGCGTCCCACTGGTGGAAGCGAGGGAAGATCAGCGACTGGGAGTGGACGGCCCCGGGCCGGTAGCGCGGCGCCTTGCCCGCCTTCGCCGCCTCGTCCTCAACGTGCAGGTAACGGTGCAGCAGATCAAGCCAGTTGTCGCGCTGCCAGACCTGCTCCCATAGGTAGGCGGCGGGGTGCTCCGTGTCCACGGGGGAGGGCGGGTTACCGGCGCCGCCGATGTTCCCCGGGCCACCGGTGCCCATGTTGAACGGCAGGAACCGGGTCTGCGGGCCAGCCAACCGCGTGGTCAGGAACACCAGGTCCGGGTCGACCGCGAAGTGCACCAGGCTGCGGCGCGCGAAGAACAGCTCACGCGGGTCGCGGTCGAAGCGGTACTGCCGCTTGGCGTGCTCCACCGTCTGAAAGCTGAGCGGATTCTTCAACTCAGCCGAGGCAATGGGCAGCCCGTTGAGAAACAGCGCCAGGTCGAGCGACTTGCCTGGGGTCGCGGCGGAGTAGTGGAACTGACGGACCACCGTGAGCCGATTGGCGTCGTACTCGTCCAGCGCGCCCGCGGCGAGCGTGTGCGCAGGCTTGAAGTAGGCGAGCCGGATCTTCACGTTGCGGTCCACAACACCGTGACGCAACACGTCGAGGGTCCCGCGGGCATCGATCTGCTTGGCCACATGCGCGGCGAACCGCTGAATCGCATACGGCTCCGCCTCGCCGTAGGCGTTCCGAAGCTTCTCCCAGGCGTCGGACTGAGAAGCGCCGAGGAACGCTGCCAACTCGGCGGTGTCCAGGCCGAGATCGTGGTCGTAGGTGTTGGAGAGCCCGCGCTGCCAGCCGTTGCGGAGCAGGGCGGACTCAATATCGGCCTCGAACTGGCCCTCGGAGTGGGCCTCGTGAGCGCGGATGGAAACGGCGGTCATCGGGACTCCTCGGCGAGTTGGGATATGCGGGTCCTGAGGCGTCGGGTGGAGGTGCCGGTCATACGGAGGCGGCCCGGCGCGCTGTGGTGACGTCGAGTTGACCGGTTACGGCTGCGGTGATGAGGGACTGGCGGCGCTCGGCGAGAAGGGCGAGCTGGTGTTTGATCTTCTCACGCAAGGCGTTGGCGAGGTCCCAGCTGCGGGACACTCGGGCGACGAACTCATTTTGCTCAGCGGGAGATGCCGGTGGGATGGGCCAGTCCTTGATCTCCTCGAACCGGAGATTCGCCATGGACTGGGAAGCGCCGTTCGAGGCAGCCGAGCAAGCGGCGCGCACACGACTACCCCGCGCCACCGTAGCAACGTAGTGCGGGTCCATCCCGCCCGCCAGACGGACCCGGAAGATCTTGTCCGATAGCAGCAACTTGGGACGGACCTGCGGTACGACGGCCGTCGACCCCACCAACTGGGGCGTGTTTGCCCGGGTGATCAGGAGGTCTCCCTCCCGGACCTCGCTACGGCGATCCGGGACCGTTCCGTCAGGAAGGCGCTTGTTTGCTTGGGGATCAAAGGCGCCAGGCCGAAGGCAACTCACCTTGAGTACGCCCCATTCCTCGTCTGCCGCCGGCACCTGATCACACTGAGGGCTGGAGCCTTGGTCTACGCCCACTACAAAGCGCCGAAGGGGCAAGGTGCCTGACTTCTGGTACAGCGAGTCCAGCTCATGGTCAAGAACTGCCGATTCCCGTTCCATGATCTTGGAGAGCGCCGCCCCCTGGAGCTCTGCCATCTTCTCGATGCGGGCGATTTCGGAGTCGAGGAAGTCGGCGATACGGCGCTGCTCACTTGCCTCGACATCAGGTACCCGCAGGTGGCCAACCTGTTCGAAGTTGAGCCCTTCCCGATTCCCCCCCACCTGCATCAAGGAAATCTGACGCTGGACCGGCTGAGAAGCTAGAGCGTAGGTGAGGAACCGTGCATCAACTCCAGGCACGGGGCGAATAATGCAGACATGCTGGTTAACGTTGGCATCACCGACTCCCGAATGCACACGAGCTACACGCCCGATGGACGCCCCGGTGATGTTCAGCAGCACATCGTCCGTCTGGACTCTGGTTCCGAACATCTCAACGTGCGTGGCCCGGTCGACGAAAACGACATCGTCTAGACGTAGCCCATCGAAGTGCACGTTCTGACTGCGCAGGAAAGTGACCCCGCTGCTCCGATATGTGGCAGCCCCACCTGATGGCGTTTTCCCACTCCCAATCTTGGAAGCAAGAAGCCACAGAGGAACTGTGTCGAATGCCGAGCGTTTCATCTGGCCACCTCGCCCAACAACGTCTGAATCTCCGCCTCCAGAGCCTTCAACTCCGCGTCGATCTCCGCCAACGGCCTCGGCAGCGTATACACGTAGAAGTGCCTCGTGAACGGAATCTCGTAGCCGACCCGGTGCCGCACCGTCTCTTTGGTCTTCGGGTCCTTGGACTCCACGATCCACGCGTCCTCGACGTGCGGCTTCACCTCACGCTCGAAGTACTCGTCGATGTCCTCGCGCAGCGGCACATTTTCCGCGTCCCGCAGGTCCGGGTCATGTTCGGCTTGGTCCTTCTTGACGTACTGAACCTCGCCCTCAGGATCGGGAACCCCGACCGCGTCCCGCAGCGCCTTCTCGAAAGGTTTGGCCTTCGGCCACAGCACACCCGCCGCAGCCATCGCCGCCCTGAGCGCGTCCCACGCTTCCGCCTTGGTCGCCCACCGGGACCCCACCAGCGGCTTCAGTACCTCGATCAGCTTCTCCGGGTCCCCGAATTCCTTCTCGACCGCCTTGGCCACACGCAACGCGTCCAGCGTGTCCTCGGTGACCTCGAAGCGCAGCTTGAGCGGCCGGTCGATCGTGATGCGCTGGTAGCCGAAAGCGTCCGCGTCGAAGATCTTCACTTTGTCCGGCACCGAGTGCTGTGAGCCGCCCCCGGAGCGCGTCAGGCGCAGCGCCTCGCCGTACCAGGCACAGATCTGCTCGCGGTGCTCCTTGGTGATCTTCTTGCGCTTGTTGTTCAGCGACTTGCGCATCTTCGACCACTGATCCCGCGCGTCCAGCAGGATGATCCGGTTCTTGAGATTCTTCGGCTTGCGGTTGGTGACGATCCAGAAGTACGTCGAGATGCCGGTGTTGTAGAAGAGCTGGTCCGGGAGGGCGACGATCGCCTCCAGGTAGTCGTTCTCGATAATCCAGCGGCGGATCTCGGACTCACCGGAGCCCGCACCGCCGGTGAAGAGCGGCGAGCCGTTGAAAATGACCGCGATGCGGCTACCGCCAATCTCCTTGCCCTCGGCATCCTTCTTCAGCGGGCGCATCTTGTGGATCATGTGCTGCAGGAAGAGGAACGAGCCGTCGTTGATACGCGGCAGGCCGGCGCCGAAGCGGCCGTCGTGGCCGCGATCCTCGTGCTCCTCCTTGACCTGCTTCTCGACTTTCTTCCACTCCACACCGAAGGGCGGGTTGGCGAGCATGTACTCGAACTGCGCGCCCTCGTGCCCGTCCTGGGTGAAGGAGTTCCCGAAGTGGATGTTGGACGCGGTCTGGCCTTTGAGGAGCATGTCGGAGCGGCAGATCGCGTACGACTCAGCGTTGAGCTCCTGCCCGAACAGGTTGACGCGCGCCCGCGGGCTGAGGGCCTTGATGTGCTCCTCAGCAGCCGACAGCATGCCGCCCGTGCCACACGCCGGATCGAGGATGTCGATCACGGGGGCCTTGTTGTCGTCGATGCGGTCGTGATCCGGTGCGAGGAGCAGCTCCACCATCAGCTCGATGACCTCGCGCGGGGTGAAGTGCTCACCGGCGGTCTCATTCGAGGCATCCGCGAACTTCCGGATCAGCTCCTCGAAGACATAGCCCATATTGTGGTTGTCGACGACCTCGGGGCTCAGGTCGATCTCGGCGAACTTCTGTACGACGAGGTAGAGCAGGTCGGCCTTGGCCAGGCGCTCGATCTGCAGGTGGAACGCGTAGTGGTCGAGGATCTCGGTGGCTTCGGACGAGAAGCCGCCGAGGAAGTCCTTGAGGTTCTTCTCGACCTTCTCCCTGTCCGGGTCGGCACCGATCGTGGCGAACGACTGCTTGGAGAGGTTATAGAAGTCCCTGCCGGCCGTGGCGCGCAGGATCGCGTCCTTGTTCTGGCCCGCGAACGACTCGGCGCGTGCCCAGACTGCTTCACGTGTGTCCTGCATCACGCAGTCCATGCGGCGCAGCAGCGTCATCGGCAGGATGACCTTGCCGTACTCGGAACGCTTGTAGTCGCCGCGCAGGAGGTCTGCCACCGACCAGATGAAGTCGGCCAGCTCCTGGTTCTTGTCGCTCACTCGTCGCCCTTCGCCACGCTTTGCTTCCGCACGGTCACCACGCCTCCCGTGGCACAGTACGAACCCATCTAGCTTACGGATAGCTACGGTGTTGCCACGCCGTCGCACCACGGCTTGTCGCAGCCGGACCCGCTGCTGGTCACGTGGCCTCCTCTAGCCAGTCCATAACGCGGACCCCTCACCGGCGGACCAGGCCCGCGCCCAGCCTCGGCCCGCTCATCCGCGGACCGGACACACTGCTCTCCCAGGCTCGGTTACGCAGCAAGGGCCTCCCGCCGACGCCCCGGGATCAGGGCCAACGGCTCTCACACCTCCTCCGTTTCTTCCTGGGAAGCCAGCCATTCCATGGCCATGTCGTACAGGGACTGCCTACCCTCGACGATCCAACGTGCCGGCCCCTGGACCGCGGTAGGAGCCTGCTCCCAGCCCGCCAGCTCCCAGATCCGGTAGACAAGGCCGCTCGCCGAGTAGGCGACGCCGTCGTAGGCCCACACCAGCGGCTTAGATCGGTCATTCGTCCAACTTGCCTGTTCCCTGCGCGGGTCGGCGTTCAGCCAGTCCCGTACCGCCTTCCCCTCCGGAGCGTTCAGCGGGACGTACTGGACGTGGGTGCCTTCTGTCAGAAGGCGGGCGGTCACCAGAGTGGGTACCGCGTTCGGACGGCGGG
Organism: Streptomyces sp. PLK1-5; assembly: GCA_037034305.1. Taxonomy (GTDB): domain Bacteria; phylum Actinomycetota; class Actinomycetes; order Streptomycetales; family Streptomycetaceae; genus Streptantibioticus_A. The sequence goes on along the minus strand of JBAGJY010000001.1, from coordinate 109,691 downwards.
GGCGGCGCGCACTCGGGGTGGGTGGCTGATAGTTCTCTGGGGCTTCCGGGACGGGCTGCCCGGCCTGCACCGCGGGCAGAACAAGGCTGACGAGTTCCTTGCAGCGGTCCTCGTTGGTGAACGTACTGGTGAGGAAGGACTGGGGCCCGTAGACCGTGTCGATCTGGTGAATGAGCCAGTCCACCACTGGTTTGACGAGGACAGGGACACGAGCCAGGAGCGGCTCAAGGTCGAAGTGCGGGTCGTCGATGTCCTCCATGTCGGGGGCAAGGAGCCGGAAGACCAGATGGCTGATGAACAGGTCACCGCGGAGCGTCGTGTCAGCCGCGCGGCCCCGCACTTGCTCGTGCAACCGTTCCAGCGCCTCGCCGACCTCACGGTGCATCAGGACGCAGCGCCAGATACGCAACGCGCTCGGTTCCTCGCCGAACAACCGCACATAGTTTCCGAGCCGGCCACTTTCCCACAGGAGGTCCGTTGACCTCTTGGCGCGAACCGCCAGTTCCGACGTACGATGCGCGCAGGCCAGAGCAACAGCGGCGTGCGCCACCGAACAGCCCGCTTCCGGCGCCGGATCGGCCTCACCACGCTTGTACACGTACTGCTTGCCTAGGGACAGGTCGAAGTCCTCACGGATACGCGCCTGGGTGTCGTCCAAGGCGATGAAGTCCCGAAGTGAAACGTCGTTCTGGGTGTTGGTGGTCTGCGTGATGCGTTTCGCGTAGGTGGCCCGTTCCTCGCCTAGGTCGCCCAAGGCGATCACCCGAACGCTGACATCTGCATCTTCGACGGTGTCCGGTGTCAGGCTCCGTGCCTCGTGTATCGAAGTGACGGTCTGGGCGCCGTTGACAACGCTGACGTTGCTCAGGATGAGTTCCACTGGTTCATCGGGACGGCGGCGGCCGATCCAGCGCTCTTCGATCCTGTCGCACAGCACCGTGATGCCGTTGTTGAAGTACCAGAAGTTGTCGGGCTCTTCGGCCAGTGTCCGCTGGATACCTGAGTTGATCGGGGTCAGGCCGAGAGAGTTCCGGATGTTCTGCGAAAACAGGCGGTGACCGTGTTCGTCGTACCACCCGGCCACCTCGCCAGCCGCGACGGTGCCTTGGAAAGCTGTGAACGGCGTGTCGCGCTTGATCCACTTTTGCATCCGCACAAGGACGTTCACCGGGGCGGGCGACCGATCGTCCTTGAGCTGATCCAACAGCTCACCAGCACCCAGGAGTTCATAGTCGAGCATGGGGCCGTGTCCGTGGTGGTCCTCGACAGCCCGCTCCAGGACGTCCGTAGCGTGCTTGCTGAGCGGCTCATCCCCGACGAGCGCGATCACCAGGTGGATCTTCAGGCGGGTGTCCGCCAACGCAGAGTCGAGCTGTGCAGTGATCGGCTGCAGTTTGTCGTTGAACGAACTGAACTTGCGCTGCTCCAGCAGGCTGAGCCCGTCGATCAATGAGAGAGCCGCGCTCTGGCCGAAGCCTGCGCTCCCCTTGTCGCTCCACTTCGCCTGAACAAGCCACACCTGGGCTCCGTCGGTGACCGCGACTGCGTCGAGCCCTCCGTCGTCATATCCATCGATGACGGCCTTCGCACAGCTCTCGCGGTCCAACCCGGTCTTACGACGAAGCGCCGTCGCAGCCACTGCCCTCGACAGCCATGCACGCTCTCGTTCACGCCCCGACTTCTGCTCAAGGCCGCTCTCGTCGATAAGTTCCCGATAGCTCCGCTTGAGCCCCTCCTCGATCTGATGCAGCTCCTGACGCGTCGCCCTCGACTGTCTCCGCCCCGTACCGCTCACGCCTCTGCCGTCCCTCGTTCCCCGCCCCATACCGTGTACCAAGCCAGCGTAGACCTGCGCTTTGCGCGGTCATGCGAGACAGCCAATTTCAGTGTGCCTCTGACATGTTCCCAGGGATGTCCCAGCCCAGCCCAGCACGCCCCAACCAGTACGAGAAATAAGACGAGTCCGGCTCTCCGCCGCTTCACTCAGTACGGGCACCCTCGCCCCACCCCAGCACGATCCCAGCACGGCACGGATGACCAGGGATGACGACAGGTGACGATGGGTCGGCTATCCCAGCACCATCCCAGCACCGGAAAAAACAAAGGGTCCGACTCCGAAGAGTCGGACCCCATCTGACCTGCACGTTTGCCAGATCAGCGACGTGGTGTTATATCAGCCGCTACACGTTGAAGCGGAACTCCACCACGTCCCCGTCCTGCATGACGTAGTCCTTGCCCTCCATGCGGGCCTTGCCCTGGGCGCGGGCCTCTGGGACTGAGCCGCAGGTGACCAGGTCGTCGAAGGAGATGATCTCGGCCTTGATGAAGCCCTTCTGGAAGTCGGTGTGGATGACTCCGGCGGCCTCGGGGGCGGTGGCGCCCTTGTTGATGGTCCAGGCGCGGGCCTCCTTGGGGCCCGCGGTCAGGTAGGTCTGCAGGCCGAGGGTCTCGAAGCCGACCCGGGCGAGGGTGGCCAGGCCGGGCTCGTCCTGGCCCATGCTCTGGAGGAGTTCCAGCGCCTCGTCGTCGTCCAGTTCGATCAGCTCGGACTCGATCTTGGCGTTGAGGAAGATCGCCTCGGCGGGGGCGACCAGGGCGCGCTGCTCGTTCTTGAAGTCCTCGTCGACCAGTTCGTCCTCGTCGACGTTGAAGACGTACAGGAACGGCTTGGTGGTGAGCAGGAACAGCTCGCGCAGCAGGGCGGCCTGCTCGGTGCCGTTGTGGATGCCCGCGGAGAAGAGGGTGCGGCCCTCCTCCAGGATCTTCTGGGCGGCCTCGACGGCGGCGACCACCGCGGCCTTGTCCTTGTGCAGCCTGGCTTCCTTCTGCAGCCGCGGCAGGACCTTCTCGATGGTCTGCAGGTCGGCGAGGATCAGTTCGGTGTTGATGGTCTCGATGTCGTCCTTGGGCGAGACCTTGCCGTCGACGTGGACGACGTTCTCGTCCTTGAACGCGCGGATGACCTGGCAGATCGCGTCCGACTCGCGGATGTTCGCCAGGAACTTGTTGCCCAGGCCCTCGCCCTTGGAGGCGCCGCGCACCAGGCCCGCGATGTCGACGAACTCGACCGTGGCCGGGACCTTGCGCTCGGAGTTGAAGATCCCGGCGAGCTTGTCCAGCCGCGGGTCCGGAACGCCGACCACACCGACGTGCGGGTCGATCGTGGCGAACGGGTAGTTGGCCGCCAGTACGTCGTTCTTGGTCAGGGCGTTGAACAGGGTCGACTTGCCGACATTCGGCAGGCCGACGATTCCGATCGTGAGCGACACGTGGCGACTTCCCAGGGCGAGGACGAATGGATCGGTCCCTGCGGGGACCGATCCCCCAGTCTAAGCGGCCCGCATGGTACGCCCGGCGCGTTGCGCCACCAGCACCAGCAGGCCCAGCGCCAGCCAGCCGAGCCCGGCCCACTGCGCGGTGCGGGCCGCCGCCGCGATCACCGCGCAGGTCACCGCGAGCCCGATGACCGGCATGGCGACGTGCCGTACGGCGCTGAACCCGGCGCCCCGGTGCCGTACCGCGAACCAGCCCACCACCGACAGGTGCAGCAGCGCGAAGGCGGTCAGCGCGCCGACGTCCACCACCGAGACCAGCCAGGGCAGGCCGTCCGCCCGGCGCGCCGCCCACACCGCCGCGGCCAGCGTCACCACCGCGGCCGTCAGCAGCGCGCGACGCGGCACGCCGCTGCCCGGGTCGACCTTCGCCAGCGCACCGGGCAGCCGCCGTTCCCTGGCCATGGCGAACAGCAGCCGTCCGGCCGCCGCCTGCCCGGCCAGCGCCGCGAACGCCGCGCCGACCGCCTTGCTCACCGCGACCAGTTGGTGCAGCCAGTGGCCGACGCCCGCCTCCACCGCGTCGTAGAAGGCCGAGCCCTGCCGGGCCGGGTCGGCGGCCAGCGCGGCGGCCGACCGCTGTGACAGCAGCGCGGCCAGATACGTCTGGACGACGAACAGCGTCCCGGCCAGCGCCAGGCAGCACAGCACCGCCCGGGCCACCCGCCGCGGTCCCCCGCTGCTCTCCTCGGCGAACGCGGCGACAGCGTCGAACCCGAGGTACGACAGCACCGCCACCGACACCGCGCCCAGTACCGCCGTGCCGGAGAACCCGCCCTGCCCGGTGAACGGCGAGGCCGGGCCGCGGCTGGCGCCGTGTCGCACCAGTACCACCACCGCCGCGCCGACGAAGACCAGCAGCACGACGATCTCCAGGGCCAGCACCAGGAAGCCGACCAGCGCCGCCGCCCGCACGCCCGACATGTTCAGGGCCGTGGTCACCACCACGGCGGCGGCGGTGAAGACCCACTGCGAGACGGGCGGGACCAGCGCGTGCAGCGCGATGCCGGAGAACAGGTAGGCGACCGCCGGGATCAGCAGGTAGTCGAGCATCGCCATCCAGCCCGCGATGAAGCCGGGTGCCGGTCCCAGCCCGGCCCGCGCGTAGGCGAACACCGAGCCCGCCTGCGGCACCACCCGCACCATCAGCGCGTACGAGAACGCGGTGAAGCCCATGGCGACGGTGGCCACCACGTACACCAGCGCGACCGCGCCGTGCGAGCGCGCGTCCAGCGCGCCGAAGACCCCGACCGGCGCCATCGGCGCGATGAACAGGAGCCCGTAGACCACCAGGTCGCGCAGGCCCAGGGTGCGGCGCAGCGGGGCGGGCCGCGGAGCGGCGGTCATGGGAGTCTCCTCGGTGGGCGGAGATGCCTGTTCAGAAGCGGCGGGCGGGCGTGACGTCCCGATTGCACCACCGTGGGGCCCCGGGCGGGGGCGAAGCCGCGCCTCGGGGGCGTCGGTGCGCGCCCTTACGATGGGGGCATGACTGCTACGACTTCCCGCCGGGTCCTGCTCGCCGCCCCCCGCGGCTACTGCGCAGGCGTGGACCGAGCCGTGATCACCGTCGAGAAGGCGCTGGAGCAGTACGGAGCGCCGATCTATGTGCGCAAGGAGATCGTGCACAACAAGTACGTCGTGCAGACCCTGCAGAAGAAGGGCGCGATCTTCGTCGACGAGACGGAGGAGGTGCCCGAGGGCTCGATCGTCATCTTCTCCGCGCACGGCGTCGCCCCCGTGGTGCACGAGGAGGCCGCCGAGCGCCGCCTCGCCTCCATCGACGCGACCTGCCCGCTGGTGACCAAGGTGCACAAGGAGGCCAAGCGGTTCGCGGGCGAGGACTACGACATCCTGCTCATCGGCCACGAGGGCCACGAGGAGGTCATCGGCACGATGGGCGAGGCCCCGGAACGGATCCACCTCGTGGACGGCCCGGAGGATGTCGACCGGCTTGAGGTGCGCGACGAGAACAAGCTGGTGTGGCTGTCGCAGACCACGCTGTCGGTGGACGAGACGATGGAGACCGTCGACCGGCTCAAGGACCGCTTCCCGGCGCTGGTCAGCCCGCCGAGCGACGACATCTGCTACGCCACGCAGAACCGCCAGGTCGCGGTCAAGCAGATCGGCGCCGACGCCGACCTGGTCATCGTGGTCGGCTCGCGGAACTCGTCCAACTCCAAGCGGCTGGTCGAGGTGGCGTTGCAGGCCGGCGCCAAGGACGCGCACCTGGTGGACTTCGCCGACGAGATCGACGAGGCCTGGCTGGACGGCGTGTCGACGGTCGGAGTCACCTCGGGCGCCTCGGTGCCGGACATCCTGGTCGAGGGCGTGCTGGAGTGGCTGGCCGAGCGCGGCTTCGCGGACGTCGAGGTGGTGACCTCGGCGGAGGAGCACATCCAGTTCTCGCTGCCCAAGGAACTGCGCCGGGACCTGCGCCGGGAACTGGGAAGTCCCGAAGGCGCGTAGTGCTTCCCTCGCGGGTGGCGGTGGGCACGGACTGGCAGGTCCGGCGGGTGACCGGGGGCAGGCGGCCTTAGCTTTGGTCCTATGAACGTCTTCGGTGTGGACATCGGCGGATCCGGGATCAAGGGCGCCCCGGTCGATCTGGAGCGCGGCGACCTCGTCCAGGAGCGCCACAAGGTGCTCACCCCGCATCCGGCCAAGCCGGACACGGTGGCGGCGAGTGTCAAGGAGGTCGTCGAGCACTTCGGCTGGTCCGGGCCGGTCGGCGTGACGTTCCCCGGGGTGATCACGGACGGCGTGACCCGCACCGCGGCCAACGTGGACCAGGCCTGGATCGGGCTGGACGCCCGCGCCCTGCTCAGCGAGACGCTGGGGCTGCCGGTCACGTTGATCAACGACGCGGACGCGGCGGGTGCCGCGGAGATGGCGTTCGGCGCGGGCCGCGGCCACGACGGAACGGTGATCCTTTTGACCTTCGGCACCGGGATCGGCAGCGCGGTGTTCACCGGCGGACGGCTGCTGCCCAACACCGAGTTGGGGCATCTGGAGCTGAACGGGCATGACGCGGAGCGGCGGGCCTCGTCCAAGGCAAAGGAGGACCACGACCTGAGCTGGAAGCACTGGGCGGTCCGGGTGGAGGAGTACCTGGCGCACGTCGAGATGCTGTTCTCGCCCGAACTGTTCGTGATCGGCGGTGGGGTGAGCCGCAAGGCGGACAAGTTCCTGCCGCTGATCAACGGCATCCGCGCCCGTGTCGTCCCGGCGGAACTGCAGAACAACGCGGGCATCGTGGGCGCGGCGATGGCCTGCCCGAGGTGAGCCCGCGCCCCCGGCAGCGCGTCACGGGGGTTGCCCGCCGCCGCGGGGGCGTGCTTGAGTCCCAAAACCCGGCGTCCATCGGCGTGTTCAGCGGTCAAGCCCCTACGGACGCCTGCGCTCCCGTTGGGCGCCGATCTTGCGCGCGCAAGCGATGGCCGCCGCCAGCGCCGTGCCGCCGTAGAGCCAACCGGTGCGGGTCGCCAGGCCCGTCACCGTGCCCGCGACATGGCCGAGGAAGCTGCCGTCGCCGGACTCGCCGGTCACGCCGAGCGCCAGAGCGAAGGCGATGGGCGCGCTGACCGGCGCGGCGGCCAGGTCCGCGCGCCGTACCCACAGCGCGCCCAGCACGCTCGCGATCACGAAGACCACGCCGAAGAAGGTTCCGAGGCCGTCGGTGAGGACGTTGTCCAGTGCGCCGCCGAGCACCGTGAGCGCGACGACCACCAGTCCGGTGCCGAGCCCGGTGAGCCGGGCGCTCGGCCGTAGGACGGCGCGCACCGCGGTCACCACCGGCGCGGGCAGCGACGCGCGACGACGCGCCCGGTAGCAGGTGGCGGTGGGCTCGGGCACACCGCTGCTGGCGGGTGGCGGTGTACGGGTGCTGGGTTGCTGCTCCACCGCACCAAATTGGCATCCCGCACGGGCGAAAGCGAGCAGATTCATGCTGAAGTCGGAAAATTCCAACTCCGGCCGGAGCGCCGACGCCGGAACCCCGTAGCTGCGACCGGAAGCAGACGCCCGGGCGCCCGGCCGGAACCCCGCAGCTGCGGCCGGAACCCCGCAGCCGGAACGCCGAGCGCGTCCGGACTGTCAGTGGTGCCGGATAGTCTCGGCACATGGCACTGAGCACGTCAGCGGAAGCGCCGATCCCGGTCGGCGAGGTGTCGCGGCTGATCGGAGGGTGGATCGACCGGCTGGGTGCGGTGTGGGTCGAGGGGCAGATCACCCAGCTGTCCCGGCGCCCGGGCGCGGGCGTGGTGTTCCTCACGCTGCGCGACCCGTCGCATGACGTGTCGATCAGCGTCACCTGCTTCCGTGGCGTGTTCGACGCGGTGGCGGACGTGGTCACCGAGGGCGCGCGGGTGGTGGTGCACGCCAAGCCGGAGTGGTACGCGCCGCGTGGCCAGTTGTCGCTGCGGGCCGCCGAGATCCGCCCGGTCGGGGTGGGCGAACTGTTGGCGCGGCTTGAGCGGTTGAAGAAGTCGCTGGCCTCGGAAGGACTGTTCGACGCCGACCGCAAGCAACGCCTGCCGTTCCTGCCGCAGTTGATCGGCCTGGTCTGCGGTCGTGCCTCGGCGGCCGAACGGGACGTGCTGGAGAACGCCCGGCACCGGTGGCCCGCCGTCCGCTTCGAGGTGCGCAACGTACCCGTCCAGGGGGTGCAGGCGGTGCCGAGGGTCGTCGAGGCGATCCGGAACCTGGACGCGCACCCTGGTGTGGACGTGATCGTGGTGGCCCGCGGCGGCGGCAGCGTGGAGGACCTACTGCCGTTCTCCGACGAGGAGTTGGTCCGTGCGGTGGCCGCCTGCCGTACGCCGGTGGTCTCGGCGATCGGGCACGAGCCCGACTCCCCACTGCTGGACCTGGTGGCCGATCTGCGCGCCTCCACGCCCACCGACGCGGCCAAGAAGGTGGTGCCGGACGTCGGCGAGGAGCAGTTGCGGATACGGCAGCTGCGGGACCGTGCGCTGCGCACCGTGCGCAATCTGCTGGAGCGCGAGGAGCGGGGGCTGGCGGCGGCGGTCAGCCGGCCGTCGATGGCGCATCCGCACCGGATGGTGACGGAACGGGAGGCCGAGGTGGCCGCTCTGGTGGAACGTTCCCGCCGCTGTCTCGGCCATCTGCTGGACCGGGCGGACGCCGATCTGGAGCACACCAGGGCGCGGGTGCTGGCGCTCTCCCCCGCCGCGACGTTGCGCCGCGGCTACGCGGTGCTGCAACGCGCGGACGGTGCCGTGGTGCGCGCGCCCGACGAGGTGGCGGCGGACGAGCGGCTGCGGGCTCGGGTGGCGGACGGCGAGTTCGTCGTGCGGGTCGCCGACGGCTCGGCCTGAGCCGCGTCTCGCGCCGTTAACAGCGCTGTCGTACCCCCCGCCTAGGCTTGGTCCCATGGCAGATCAGGAGACGGCCGAGCGGGACACGCTGGGATACGAGCAGGCGCGTGACGAACTGGTCGACGTGGTGCGGCGGCTGGAGGCGGGCGGCTCGACGCTGGAGGAGTCCCTCGCGCTGTGGGAGCGCGGCGAGGAGTTGGCGAAGGTGTGCCGTCGCTGGCTGGACGGCGCCAGGGCGCGGCTGGACGCGGCCCTCGCCGAGGGCGGGGAGGAGGCGGACGATGAGCGGTCCGGTCAGGAGGGCGACGATGAGTGACCAGCGGCCGAGCGCCCCGCTCGCACTCGACGCGGCCGCCCAGGACCTGCTGTTCCGCTCCGCGCACACGGCGCACGCGTTCACCGCGGAACCGGTGACCGACGAGCAGATCAGGGCCGTCTACGACCTGGTCAAGTACGCGCCGACCGCGTTCAACCAGTCGCCGCTGCGAGTGGTCCTGGTCCGCTCCGCCGAGGCCCGGCAGCGGCTGCTGACGCACATGAGCGAGGGGAACCGGGCCAAGACGGCCAGTGCGCCGCTGACCGCGCTGCTCGTCGCCGACCACGAGTTCCACCACGAACTGCCGCGGCTGTTCCCGAAGATGCCGCAGGCCAAGGACGTGTTCTTCGGCGAGCGCGCCGACCGCGAGCGGTCCGCCGCGTTCAACGGCGCGCTGCAGATCGGCTACTTCATACTCGGCATACGCGCGGCCGGGCTGGCCGCCGGGCCGATGAGCGGCTTCGACGCGGAGGGGCTGAACAAGGAGTTCTTCCCCGAGGGGGACCGCAGGGTGCTGGCCGTGGTCAACATCGGCAGGCCGGGCCCGGACGCCTTCCGTCCGCGCGCGCCGCGGCTGGAGTACGACGAGGTGGTCCGCAGCATCTGACGCGGGCGCACGCCTCGCTGGCGCGGCCCAGCGGCCCCTGCCCGGCGCGGCGCTCCCCGGTGCGGCTCAGCCGCGCAGGGCGGCGACCATCTGGGCCAGCTGGTCGTACGGCGCGGTGCCGAGGACCACCGTGGTCGCCCCGCCGTGCTGCCGGGCCAGGGCGCGGTACCGTCCGCCGTCGTAGCGCTGCCAGGACTGACCGGCCACCGTCTGCGAGCCGTTCTGCTGCGAGGCCTGGGTCTTGGCGGAGATGAACGCCTGCGGGTCGCCGTTGGTCTGCTCCACCGCGACGTACTGGTTCTCCGGGTCGATGAAGCCGAGGTGCCACTGCGAGTTCTTCGGGTCGGAACCGTCGTAGGTCACCGATGTCGCCCGCCACTGGCTCGACAGTCCCTCGGGCGCGGCCACCGGATACGGCGCCGCGCGCCGCGCCTGCCCCAGTTCCACCTGGTAGCTGACCGTCTTGACCGGGTCGCCCCCGGAGTGCGGGACGAAGACGTAGATGCCCGCGACGAGCACGCCGATCACCGCGATCGACAGCACCATGTCCCGCACCGTCTGCTTGCCACGCATGTTTGCCACGCCCCTATCGTCCCCCATGCCCGTCGCCGCCCGCCCCAGGGGTGCCGTGACCGCGCCGTCACTTATGGCGTGCATACTCCGAGCCGCGTCATCATGGCTGGTGTACGCGCTCATGTGACGGGCGCCCTGCTCAAGATGAGCGGGCTACCGATAAGGTCGCAACACCCTCGTTTCCGGCCGTCGCCGTACAGAAAGGTGCGCTCGATGACCGAGCACAACTTGCCGTCCCAACTCGAAGTCAGCCCGGAGGCCCCTGACCGCAACCTCGCGCTGGAACTCGTCCGGGTGACCGAGGCGGCCGCCATGGCCGCCGGTCGCTGGGTGGGCCGCGGCGACAAGAACGGTGCGGACGGCGCGGCGGTGAAGGCCATGCGCACCCTGGTCCACACCGTGTCGATGAACGGTGTCGTCGTCATCGGCGAGGGCGAGAAGGACGAGGCGCCCATGCTCTACAACGGCGAGCGGGTCGGCGACGGCACCGGCGCCGAGTGCGACGTGGCCGTCGACCCGGTCGACGGCACCACGCTGACCGCCAAGGGCATGCCGAACGCGGTCTCGGTGCTGGCGGTCGCCGAGCGCGGCACCATGTTCGACCCGTCCGCGGTCTTCTACATGGAGAAGCTGGCCGCCGGTCCCGAGGCGGCCGACGCGGTGGACATCACCGCCCCGGCCAGCGCCAACATCCGCGCGGTGGCCAAGGCCAAGGGCTGTGCGCCGGAGGACGTGACGGTCGTCGTACTGGACCGGCCGCGCCACGACGGGCTGGTCAGGGAGATCCGGGAGACCGGCGCCCGGATCAAGTTCATCTCGGACGGCGATGTCGCGGGCGCGATCATGGCGGTCCGCGAGGGCACCGGCGTCGACCTGCTGCTCGGCATCGGCGGCACGCCGGAGGGCATCATCGCGGCCTGCGCCATCAAGTGCCTGGGCGGAACGTTCCAGGGGCGGCTGTGGCCCAAGGACGACGCCGAGCGGCAGCGGGCGCTGGACGCGGGCCACGACCTGGACCGGGTGCTGGGGATCGAGGACCTGGTCGGCGGCGAGAACGTGTTCTTCGTCGCGACCGGCATCACCGACGGCGAACTGCTGCGCGGGGTGCGGTACGGCGCGGAGACCGCGACCACCTCGTCGTTGGTGATGCGGTCGAAGTCGGGCACGATCCGGCAGATCGACTCCACCCACAAGCTGTCCAAGCTGCGGGCGTACAGCGCGATCGACTTCGACCGCGCGCGGTAGGCACAACACGGGCGGGGGCCCCGCCGATCGGATCGGCGGGGCCCCCGTCCCGTACTGCGTGGTGTGGCGGGGTCAACCCGCCGCGGCGATCCTCGGTGAGCGCTGGAGTTCCGCCTCGCGGCGGCGGCGACGGGCCAGGACGACCCTGCGTTCCGCGGCGGTCAGACCGCCCCACACCCCATACGGTTCTGGCTGTAGCAGCGCGTGCTCCCGGCATTCCAGCATGACCGGGCAGCGTGCGCAGACCCGCTTCGCGGCTTCCTCACGGGACAGCCGCGCGGCGGTCGGTTCCTTCGACGGTGCGAAGAACATGCCCGCTTCGTCTCGGCGGCACGCCGCCTCGGCGTGCCATGGTCCTGCCAGGTCCCGGGGGTGACGGTACGGGGACGTGGCGGTGTCCTTAACGGGCTCGATCGGTTGCAGCACGGGGTACTCCTGACGACGGCTTCGGTCTGTCACCCTTGCCCGTCGCTGCGTACGACTGTCCCTACCGCATAGCTCCCCGCCCAGCCGTACGAGTGACGATGCCCCAACCCTTACCCGCTGTGCGCTGGTTCATGCGGAGCGTACCCACCGGGGCTCCGCCCGGGTGGGGTGGTGGTGCGGGCGGGGCACTGCGCGGCCGGGCCCCGTACCCCCTGCCGTCAACGCCGATATACCCCGGGGCTGCGCCTCTCACCCCGCTCACCCAACGGGAGCACGGCGCCGCTCGCGCGCCGTGAAGCTCCGGGCTGCGCCGGGGCGTCAACTCCGTTGGGACGGCGGCCCGTTCAGGGTCGGGCCGGGACGCGCGGCTCACTCGCCGCCGACAGCCACTCCCGCCGCGAAGCCGCGCGGCCACCGCCAACGGGACCGGCAGGCAGCCGATCGGGCGCGACCGCTACGCGGCCCCCGGAACGTACCCGCCAGCCCCGAGGCCGCCTACCCCTCCAGGCTGTCGCGTCCCCAGGCCTTCAACCGCTTGCCGCGCCTCGGCTTGGCCTCGACGCCGCCGAACAGGGCCAAGCCCGTGATGATCACCACGGGGGCGTCGGGGTCCGGGGACTCATGGGTCTTGACGTCGAAGCCGCCGAAGACGCCCGCGCCGTTGCCGCGCAGCGTCACGTTCTCCGGGACCTTGATCTCGACGCCGCCGAAGATCGCCACCGCGTTGATGGTGACCTCCCGCTGCTCGAACACCGCCTCGGTGAGGTCGATCTCCACCCCGCCGAAGCAGGCGAACGCGTTGGTCCGGCCGCCCACCCGCCAGCGGCCCTTGCGGGTGGAGCCGCCAAAGACGGCGATCAGGTTCTCGGCGGCGGTGGACGGCGGCTCCTGCGCCGGGGCGGGCCGTGGTGCGGCCGCGCTCCCCCGTACCGGGAGGTCCCGTACGAGCGGTTCCAACTCGCCCACGGTCTTGGCCGCGTACGCGGCGTCGATGCGTTCGGAGTGCTCCTCGTGCGTCAGGCGCCCCTCGGCGAGCGCATCGCGCAGGATCTCGGCGATGCGGTCCCGGTCCACGTCCGACGCGCGCATCTCCGGCTCCGCGTACGGCTTCTGCTCTCGCTTCTGGAGCGACGACTCGTCCACGGCAACCACGATAGCCAAACGCGATAGATCGTGACTACCGGGCTTCGCCCCACGATGCCGGAACGTCCCCGAGCCGCTGGCCCCGGCGTGAGCCCTACCTCACAGACCGCGGCGCCCGACCACGTCTTACGCTTGTTTCCGCTTCGTCGACGCCGCCGAGTGAGGAACCCCATATGTCTGAGTTCGCCTACACGGATCTCCTTCCGCTCGGCGAGGACACCACGCCGTACCGCCTGGTGACCTCCGAGGGCGTGAGCACCTTCGAGGCCGACGGCCGGACCTTCCTCAAGGTGGCGTCGGAGGCGCTGCGGCGGCTGGCCGCCGAGGCGATGCACGACATCTCGCACTACCTGCGCCCGGCCCACCTCGCCCAGCTGCGCCGTATCCTGGACGACCCCGAGGCGAGCCCCAACGACCGCTTCGTCGCCCTCGACCTGCTGAAGAACGCCAACATCGCCGCCGCGGGCGTGCTGCCGATGTGCCAGGACACCGGCACCGCGATCGTCATGGGCAAGCGCGGCCAGAACGTGCTCACTTCGGGAGGCGACGAGGAGGCCCTGTCCCGCGGTGTGTACGACGCGTACACCAAGCTGAACCTGCGCTACTCGCAGATGGCCCCGCTGACCATGTGGGAGGAGAAGAACACCGGCTCCAACCTCCCCGCCCAGATCGAGCTGTACGCCACCGACGGCGGCGCGTACAAGTTCCTGTTCATGGCGAAGGGCGGCGGCTCGGCCAACAAGTCGTTCCTCTACCAGGAGACGAAGGCCGTCCTCAACGAGGCCAGCATGATGAAGTTCCTGGAGGAGAAGATCCGTTCGCTGGGCACGGCCGCCTGCCCGCCGTACCACCTGGCGATCGTGGTCGGCGGTACGTCGGCGGAGTACGCGCTGAAGACCGCCAAGTACGCCTCCGCGCACTACCTGGACGAGCTGCCCGCCGAGGGCTCCCCCACCGGACACGGCTTCCGGGACAAGGAGTTGGAGCAAAAGGTCTTCGAACTCACCCAGAAGATCGGCATCGGCGCCCAGTTCGGCGGCAAGTACTTCTGCCACGACGTACGCGTGGTACGCCTGCCCCGGCACGGCGCCTCCTGCCCGGTGGCCATCGCGGTCTCCTGCTCCGCCGACCGCCAGGCGCTGGCGAAGATCACCGCTGAGGGCGTCTTCCTGGAGCAGTTGGAGACCGACCCCGCGCGGTTCCTGCCGGAGACCACCGACGAGCACCTCGATGACGACGTCGTTCGGATCGACCTCAACCGTCCGATGGACGAGATCCGCGCCGAGCTGACCAAGTACCCGGTGAAGACCCGGCTTTCGCTGTCCGGCCCGCTGGTCGTCGCCCGGGACATCGCGCACGCGAAGATCAAGGAGCGGCTGGACGCGGGCGAGGAGATGCCGCAGTACCTGCGCGACCACGCGGTGTACTACGCCGGTCCCGCCAAGACGCCGCAGGGTTACGCCTCCGGTTCGTTCGGCCCGACGACGGCCGGGCGGATGGACGCCTACGTCGAGCAGTTCCAGGCCGCGGGCGGCTCCTTCGTGATGCTGGCCAAGGGCAACCGCTCCAAGCAGGTCACCGACGCCTGCGCCGCGCACGGCGGCTTCTACCTGGGCTCGATCGGCGGTCCCGCGGCCCGGCTCGCGCAGGACTGCATCAAGAAGGTGGAGGTCCTGGAGTACGAGGAGCTGGGCATGGAGGCGGTCTGGAAGATCGAGGTCGAGGACTTCCCGGCGTTCATCGTGGTGGACGACAAGGGCAACGACTTCTTCCAGGACCCGGCCCCGTCGCCGACCTTCACCAGCATTCCGGTGCGCTCCTCGTGACCTGGCCGCTCCACTGGCCGAGAGCCGCGAACTGGCGGACGACCCCTGATGGGCTGACCGAGAAGTCCTGACGGATGACCGCAAAGCAGTGCCCGGGAACAGATCACCGTTCCCGGGCACTGTCATTGGTATGAGCGATGAGTACCGGATCGAGCACGACTCGATGGGCGAGGTAAGGGTTCCGGCCGACGCCAAGTGGCGTGCGCAGACGCAGCGCGCGGTGGAGAACTTCCCGGTGAGCGGTCAGCGACTGGAGCGGGCCCACATCGCGGCGCTGGCCAGGATCAAGGCGGCGGCGGCGCGGGTCAACGCCGAACTGGGGGTGATCGACAAGGACGTGGCCGAGGCGATCGTCGAGGCGGCGCGGGAGATCGCGGACGGCCGCTGGGACGAGCACTTCCCGATCGACGTCTTCCAGACCGGTTCCGGCACCTCGTCGAACATGAACACCAACGAGGTCATCGCCACCCTGGCCAGCGAGCGCCTGGGCCGCCCGGTGCACCCGAACGACCAGGTCAACGCCAGCCAGTCGTCCAACGACGTCTTCCCCTCCTCGATCCACGTCGCCGCCACCTCGGCGGTGGTGAACGACCTGCTTCCGGCGCTGGACCGGCTGGCCGCCGCCCTGGAGCGCAAGGCGCAGGAGTTCGCGCCGGTCGTCAAGTCGGGTCGGACGCATCTGATGGACGCCACCCCGGTGACCCTCGGCCAGGAGTTCGGCGGCTACGCGGCGCAGGTGCGGTACGGGATCGAGCGGTTGAACGCCGCCTTGCCGCGGCTGGCCGAACTGCCGCTCGGCGGAACGGCGGTGGGCACCGGGATCAACACCCCGCCCGGGTTCGCGGCGGCGGTCATCGCCGAGGTGGCCCGGGAGACCGGGCTGCCGCTGACCGAGGCCCGCAACCACTTCGAGGCGCAGGGCGCGCGGGACGCGATCGTGGAGACCTCGGGGCAGCTGCGCACCGTCGCGGTCGGACTGACGAAGATCGCCAACGATCTGCGCTGGATGGGTTCGGGCCCGCGGGCCGGGCTGGCCGAGATCGCGCTGCCCGATCTGCAGCCGGGCTCCTCGATCATGCCGGGGAAGGTCAATCCGGTGGTTCCGGAGGCGGTGGCGATGGTCGCCGCGCAGGTGGTCGGCAACGACGCGACCATCGGCTGGGCGGGCGCGTCCGGCAACTTCGAGCTGAACGTGATGCTGCCGGTGATCGCGGCGAACGTACTGTCCTCGATCCGGCTGCTGGCCAACGCCTCCCGGCTGCTGGCCGACCGTACGGTCGACGGCATCACCGCCGACGTGGAACGCTGCCGCGAGTACGCCGAGTCGTCCCCGTCGGTGGTGACCCCGCTGAACCGCTACATCGGCTACGAGGAGGCCGCGAAGGTCGCCAAGCGGGCGCTGGCGGAGCGCAGGCGGATCCGGGACGTGGTGCTGGAGATGGGCTATGTGGACCGCGGTCTGCTCACCGAGCGGCAGCTGGACGAGGCGCTGGACGTGCTGCGGATGACACACCCGTAGCCCGCGTGCGAGGCGCCGATCCGTAGGATCCGTGCATGACCGCCGACTCGCAGACAGCCTCCGCGATCCACCGTGCCGGGCACTGGGCGCCGGGCACGCAGGTGCTCTGGCGCTACCGGGGCAACGGCGCGCGCTACCGCGAGCAGGTACACATCGCGCGCCCGGTGACCGTGGTGCGCGACGACGCCGAGCTGCTGGCGGTGTGGATGGCGCCGGGCACGGCATGTGTGAAGCCGGTGCTGGCCGACGGCACCTCGGTGCACCGCGAGCCGCTTTCCACCCGTTATCTCAAACCGCGCGCCACCCGGGTGGAGAGCTGGCACGGCACCGGTGTGCTGAAGCTGGCCCGGCCGGGCGAGCCGTGGTCGGTGTGGCTGTTCTGGGAGCCGGGCTGGCGGTTCAAGAACTGGTACGTCAACCTGGAGGAGCCGCGCCGCCGCTGGTCGCGGGGGGTGGACTCGCAGGACCACTTCCTGGACATCTCGGTTGGCCCGGACCGCGGTTGGAGCTGGCGGGACGAGGACGAGTTCGCCCAGGCGCAGGCCGACGGGCTGGTGGACGCCGAGCTCGCCGCCCGGGTGCGGGAGGCGGGGGCGCGCGCGGTGCGGGTGATCGAGGAGTGGGGTTCGCCGTTCCGCGACGGCTGGGAGCGGTGGCGGCCGGACCCGGCCTGGCCGGTGCCCGCGCTGCCGGACGACTGGGACCGTCCCGCGGACTGAGACCGGCGTCTCAGGGGGGTTCGGTGCCCGGTGGGCACCTCGCGGAAATCCCGTCGCACCGCCGCGGAAATCCGAAAGACTCTTGATGCCCCCCTCCCCACCAACCGTAGGATCGTCCTCCGCAACATCGCGGAAAAAGCAAGCACACACCAATGCTTGACGCTGAGTCAGGGGAGTCCGTGGGAACCGGCGGATACGAGGGCATGGGCGTCCCCCATGCCGAGGGCCAGGGGCGGGACCGTACCGGACAGGCCGAGGCGTTCGACGCCATCGGCGACCGGTACGACGAGGCGTTCCCGCACAAGGAGGGGCAGTTGCGGTCCGGCGCCTGGCTCACCGCCGAACTGCCCGCCGGTTCACGGGTACTGGACATCGGCTGCGGCACCGGAGTGCCCACCGCACGGCAACTGGCTGACGCGGGGCACGACGTGGTCGGCATCGACCTGTCGGGCGTGATGGTCGACCTGGCCCGCAAGCACGTACCGGAGGCGGAGTTCCACCAGTTGGACATAGCCGACCTGCGACCCGGCGGCTCCGGCGTACGGACAGCGGGCGGCCCGGGGCACTACGAGGGCGCCGCGGCGTTCTTCTCGCTGCTGATGCTGCCGCGCGCGGAGATCCCGTTCACGCTCCGGCTCATCCGTGAACTCCTGGTGCCCGGCGGGTTGCTGGCGCTGTCCATGGTGGAGGCGGATGTGGATGATTTCGCCATTCCGTTCCTGGGAAACGCGATCCGGGTATCCGGATACCTGCGGGACGATTTGCGACGCGTCGTACGGGACGCGGGCTTCGAGATCACCGAGGAGTTCTCGTACTCGTACGCACCGGCGAGCACAGATGTGCCTCCGGAGGAGCAACTCTTCCTGCACTGCCGCCGACTGGCCTGACCGCTTGACGGGGGCGCACGGACGGATACGGATGGATTCCCTAGCGTGACCGAGCACCGCGCCGCCTGGCGGGCGGCTGAGCAGACGAACGCGCCGAGCGGCGCTGCCGCGCGCCCGCACGCGCCGGGAGCCGGACAACCGGTACCGGCGGCAGCCGCGGCCGAGCCCGGCGACACCGGCGAACACGTACGGCACGGTGCCCACCGTGAGCACGAGACGAGAGGCCAGGCCACGGAAACTCCCGGCGCACCACCGCTCAACAGCCCGCGCGGTGAAAGCCGTTCGCGCGGCGGTGACAGCGGGCGCGGCGACACCCCCGCGCCCATGGGCGACACCGGCGGACGCCCGCGCCCCCTGCCGGGCACCGCGGCGGACGCGCCCGGCGCCGTCGTACCGGGGATACCGAGCGCCCGCCCGGCGGCCGACACCCCGGTACCGCGTGCGCCGCAGGCCGCGGCGCGTCCCCGGCCGGACGGCGGGGCCCGGCCGGAGTTCGAGCCCGCGGAGAGCCTGCGGCTGCGCTACGTCGGGGCGGCGACCCGGCGGATCGCGCGCGGCATCGACCTGGACGAGATCGTGCTGGGCCTGTGCCGGTCGGTGGTGCCGACGTTCACCGACGCCATCCTGGTCTATCTGCGCGATCCGCTGCCGGTCGGCGACGAGCGGCCGGTCGAGCCGCTGGTGCTGCGGCTGCGCCGGACCGACCGCACCCCTGAGGAGCCCACCGAGACCCCGATCCCGGAGATGCCGGGCGCGGGCGCCCGGCTGCCGCTGGTGCCCGCGCCCGAGGTGAGCGGCGCGGCGGAGACCACCCGGGTGCGCATGGACGGGCCGCTGGCCGAGGTGCTGCGCGGGGTGCGACCGCTGTTCGCCGAGTCCCCGCAGGCCGCGGCGGCGCTCACGGAGCTGGTCGGCACCGACGTGCCGGGCGGGCGGCGGGCGATCCTGGCCCCGCTGCGCGGACGGCGCCGGGTGATCGGCGCCGCGGTGCTGCTGCGCCGCCCGGACCGGCCGCCGTTCGAAAGCGACGACCTGCTGGTGGCCGCCCAACTGGCCACCCACACCGCGCTCGGCGTCGACAAGGCGGCACTGTACGGGCGGGAGGCGGACATCGCCGACCAGTTGCAGCGCGCGATGCTGCCCGACTCGCTCCCGCAGCCCACCGGCGTCCAGCTCTCCAGCCGCTACCTTCCGGCCGCCGAGACCGCGCGGGTGGGCGGCGACTGGTACGACGCGCTGCCGCTGCCGGGCAGCCGGGTGGCGCTGATCGTCGGCGACGTGATGGGCCACTCGATGCAGTCGGCCGCGATCATGGGCCAGCTGCGCACCACCGTGCAGACCCTGGCGGGGCTGGACCTGCCGCCGCAGGAGGTGCTGTACCACCTGGACGAGCAGGCCCAGCGGCTCGGCCATGACCGCATGGCCACCTGTGTGTACGCGGTGTACGACCCGATAGCGCACCGGCTGGTGGTGGCGAACGCCGGGCATCCGCCGCCGGTGATGCTGCACGGCGACGGCCGCACCGAGGTGCTGCGGGTGCCGGAGGGCGCGCCGATCGGGGTGGGCGGGGTGCCGTTCGAGGCGGTGGAGCTGCCCGCACCGGCCGGTGCGACGCTGCTGCTGTACACCGACGGGCTGGTGGAGTCGCGCACCCGCGACGTGTGGTCGGGGATCGAGCGGCTGCGCGAGCGGCTGGCCGCGGTGGGCTCGATCGTCTGCCCGCCACCGCTGGAGCCGCTGTGCGACGAGGTGCTGGACATCCTCGGCCCCGGCGACCGGGACGACGACATCGCGCTGCTGGCGGCGCGGTTCGACGGGATCGCGCCGAGCGACGTGGCGTACTGGTTCCTGGAGCCGCATCCGCAGACCGCCCGCCGGGCGCGGCGGCTGGTCCGCCGGGCGCTGCAGCGCTGGGGGCTGGACGAGTTGGCCGACGCGGTGGAGCTGCTGGTCAGCGAGGTGGTGACCAACGCCGTGCGGTACGCGGGACGACCCATCACGCTACGGCTGCTGCGCACCGACGTACTGCGCTGCGAGGTGGGTGACGACGCGCCGCAACTGCCCCGGATGCGGCACGCCGCGCCGCAGGAGGAGACCGGGCGCGGGCTGTTCCTGGTGCACCGGATGACCCAGCGCTGGGGGGCGACCCGGCTGAGCGCGGGGAAGGTGGTCTGGTTCGAGATGCCGTTGCCGCCGTCCCCGCCGCATCCGTTACCGAGCGGCCCCTGACGCGCGCCCCGCGCGACCGCGGGCACCCGGAAGGCGTCGACAATTCGCCCCTGACTGCCATATCGGGTTTAGGCTTGGACCGAGTCCAAGCTGTTGCCGATGTGCCGTCGCGGCGGTTGACTGCTGACTGGCACAGCGGCACGAACCCCCATCATTGGGAGGATTCCCGATGAGCACCTCCCTCACCACCGACAACGCGGGCATTCCGGTCGAAAGCGACGAGCACTCGCTCAGGGTGGGCCCGGACGGTCCGATCCTGCTCCAGGACCACTACACCATCGAGAAGATGGCCCGGTTCAACCGGGAACGCGTCCCGGAGCGCGTGGTGCACGCCAAGGGAGCGGGAGCCTACGAGGTCTTCGAAGTCACCAACGGCTTCAGCCAGTTCACCAAGGCCAGCGTGTTCGACAAGCAGCTCGGCGACCGCGTCGCGGCGGAGGTCAACGGCCTCTGACCCAACGGACCGCAGCCCCGCGCACGTGATCGCCCGCCGTGCCCGGGGCTGCATGTTGCCCTTCCGGCGGATTCGCCGACGGCGGGTGCCGTGGGTTCGGCACCGCCGGGCTCCGCCGTTGTGGTTGCCCGCCGTCGCGGCGGGTTCCCCTCCTGGGGGCTTCGCCCCAAACCCCCAGCCGCGGACACTGTTCGGGCTCCGCCCCTGACCCCGGGGTGGGATCCGGGCGGAGCCCGATCAGGGGCGGGGGAACTGCGCGAACATCCGCCGCACTCCCGGCGGAGGGCTCAGCCGCTAGTTCCCGGGCAGGCGGCCCGGTGCGTCAAGGCTGTTGGGGGCGTTGCCCTGGGTCGAGCCAGCGGTGCTGTCCGGGGGTGCGGAGCCGGTGCCGCCGGTCACCGGGGGCACCGGGACGTGGGAGCGGCTCGGAACCGGGTTCACCGACGGCACGCTGTGCGACGGCGCGGGCGACGGCGGTGTGGACGGCGACGACGACGGCTTGGTGGACGCCGAGGCCGACGGCCGCGTGGAGGCGGACGGCTGCGTCGACGGCACGTCCGACTGCATCGCCGCACCCTGGTCCGTCTGCAGGTCGAACTGCTGCGGCGACTCGTTGCTGAGCGCGGCCCGGGTGTACGCACCCCAGATCTGCGCCGGGAAACCACCACCGTTGACCCGCTCGACGCCGCCCACACCGTGCAGCGACACCTGGGAGTGCTTGGTCGCGTCCTCACCGAACAGGCCGACCGAGGTCACCAGGTCCGGGGTGTAACCGGTGAACCAGGCCGAGAGGTTGTTGTCGGAGGTACCGGTCTTGCCCGCCACCTGGCTGTCCTGCTGCGCCGCCGAGCCCGTACCGGAGTTGACCACACCGGTCAGCACGGAGGTCACCGTGTCGGCCGTGGAGCGGCTGACCGCCTGACCGCCGATCGGGTTCTTCAGGTCCGGCTTCTGGGCGCCGCGCTCCACGGACTTCACGATGGTGGGGGTGACCAGCTTGCCGTGGTTGTCCAGCGTCGCGTAGATCCCGGCCATCTCCAGCGGGCTGGCGCCCATGGTGCCGAGCGCGATCGCCGGTCCGTCGTGCAGTCCCGCGGTCTTCGCGGGCATGCCCAGCTTGACCGCGGTGTCGGCCACCTTGTCCAGGCCGACGTCCACCGCCATCTGCGCGAAGACCGAGTTGACGGAGTCGTCCATGGCCTTCTGCACGGTGATGGGGCCGTAGTTGACGTGGTCCTCGTTGGACGGGCCGAACGGCTGGGCGGCGCCCTGCACCACCCGGCCGCTGGTGCCGTCGTAGATGGTGTTGGCGGTGATCTGCCGCCCGTCCTGGGTCTGGGCGTTGTTCTCCAGGGCCGAGGCGAACTCGATCGGCTTGAAAGTGGAGGCGACCTGGTAGTCCTGCCTGGTGGCGTTGTCCAGCCAGTGCTGCTGGCGGCCCGCGCCACCGTAGAGCGCCACGACGTAACCGGTCTTGGGGTCGACCGAGGCGGCGCCCGCCTGGACGTTGGCGTCGACCTTGCGCGCCTTGGGGTCGAGCTGGCTGGTCAGCTCGGTCTTGACGGCCTTCTCCAGGGCCCGCTGCTTGGTCGGGTCGATGGTGAGCGTGATCGTCCAGCCACCTGCCGCCAGGTCCTGGTCGGAGATGACGTCGTTGCTGGTCAGCTCGTGGTTGGCCTCGTCGATGAGGTAGGCCGTCTGCCCGGTCTGCCCGGGCGCGCCCTTGGGCTGGATCGGCTGCGGGAACTTCGCCTGACCGCGGGCGCCCGCGTCCAGCCAGTGCATCTGCACCATGTTGTCGAGGACGTAGTTCCACCGCGCGAGCGCCAACTGCTTGCCCTCGGGGGTGGCGGTCACCACGTCGTACTGGCTGGGCGCCTGGACCAGGGCGGCGAGGTAGGCGGCCTGCGGAACGGTGAGCTTGCTGACGTCGACGCCGTAGTAGGCCTGGGCGGCGGCCTGGATGCCGTAGGCGCCGCGGCCGAAGTAGACCGTGTTGAGGTAGCCCTCGAGGATCTTGTCCTTGCTCATCTCCTGGTCGAGCTTGAGGGAGATGAACAGCTCCTTGAACTTCCGGCTGATCGTCTGCTGCTGGGTGAGGTAGTAGTTCTTGACGTACTGCTGGGTGATCGTCGAGCCGCCCTGGGTGCCCTTGCCGCTCAGGGTGTTGTAGATGCCGCGGGCCATGCCGGTCAGGTCGACGCCGCCGTCGGTGTAGAACGTCTTGTTCTCGGCCGCGACGAACGCGTGCTGGACACCGGCGGGTATCTGGCTGATGTCGACGTTCTCCCGGTTGACGGTGCCGGACCGGGCTATGACCTTGTTGTCGGCGGTCTTGTAGACGTTCGCCTGGAGGGTGGCGGAGGCGTTGGCGGCCGGCATCTGGACCGTCTCGTAAAAGTAGACAAAGGCCGCCATGCCGAGCAGCAGCACACCGAGGGTGCTGCCGAGCAGCCACCGCAGCCAGCGGCGCCGCGGCTTGCCGTTGGCCCTGGTCGGCCTGGCCTTGCTTCTACTGCCCACGTTCCGGTCTCCTCACCCCGCCCAGTGGTCACCGCGCGCACCGGCGACTCCCCAGTACATGCGCGCGACCGACGAAGCTAGCACCGGTAGCTGTCCTTATTTGGCCAAAGTCGCACAATTTCGGTACGTGAGAAGACCCACGCCGCTTCGAGGGAACCAAATCGGCAGGTTTCAACAACCCGGTAATGTGATATCACTTTGCTAGGCGCGCGACAGCGCGCCGCAGCACCGGCCACCCGCCGCGCACCGAGTGGCCGACCCACGAAACGGGGGAGCCATGACCGAAGTACAGGACCCGCGCCAGGCCGCCGAGGCCGCCCTTCCCGAGATGCCCCGACCGCGCACCACCGAGCGGCGCGCGCTCGGCATGGCGGGTCTGCCGTTCCTGGTGCTGGCCCTGGTGGCACTGGGCATCGGCATCCTCCTGGCCGCCACGGGCGGCAACATGGCCAGCACCGGCCACAAGGGCGCCACCTCCACCGCCCTGATCGTGGGCGGGGTGGTGCTGTTCGCGGCCGTACTGCTGACGCTGCGCGGTCTGAACCAGATCGCCCCGGGTGAGGCCAGGGTCTGCCAGCTGTTCGGCCGGTACCAGGGCACGATCCGGCAGGACGGACTGCGCTGGGTGAACCCGTTCACCTCGCGCCAGACGATCTCCACCCGGCTGCGCAACAACGAGACCGAGGTGCTGAAGGTCAACGACGCCTACGGCAACCCGATCGAGATCGCCTGTGTGGTGGTCTGGCAGGTCGAGGACACCGCCCAGGCGGTCTTCGAGGTGGACAACTTCGTCGACTTCGTCTCCATCCAGACCGACACCGCGGTCCGCCACATCGCCAGCAAGTACCCCTACGACGCCCACGGCGAGGGCGAGTTGAGCCTGCGGGAGAACGCCGACGCGATCACCGAGCAGCTCTCCGCGGAGATCTCGGCCCGGGTGGACTCGGCGGGCGTGAGGATCATCGAGTCCCGGGTCACCCACCTCGCGTACGCGCCGGAGATCGCCTCGGCGATGCTCCAGCGCCAGCAGGCGGGCGCCATCGTCGCCGCCCGGCAGAAGATCGTGGAGGGCGCGGTCGGCATGGTGGAGTCGGCGTTGACCCGGATCGCCGAACAGGACCTGGTGGACCTGGACGAGGAGCGCAAGGCCGCCATGGTGAGCAACCTGCTGGTCGTGCTGTGCGGTGACCGCGCGGCCCAGCCGGTGCTGAACACGGGCACCCTCTACCAGTGACCGAGCCGTCCCAGGACGCGGAGGACACCGAGGAGGCCGCCGAGCCACGGCGGCCGAACGGACGCGCCGAGCGCAAGAAGGTGCTGCTACGGCTCGACCCCGCCGTCCACGACGCGATCGCCCACTGGGCGGCGGACGACCTGCGCAGCACCAACGCCCAGATCGAGTACCTGCTGCGCAGGGCGCTGTCGGAGGCCGGACGGCTACCGGGCGCGGCCAGGCCGATGCCGCGCCGCGGCAGGCCACCGAAGTCACAGGGCTGATCGCCACGGGCCTGGGGACATCCCCCGGGCCCGCTATACGGCCGACGTATACACACGGTGTATACGCATGATGTAGAGTCCTCGGCATGTCAATCGGCCACACCTTCCTCGGGCTCCTGGAGTCCGGTCCCCGCCACGGCTACGACCTCAAGCGGACCTTCGACGAACGGTTCGGGCACGACCGCCCACTGGCGTACGGGCAGGTGTACTCCACGCTGGCCCGGCTGCTGAAGAACGGGCTGGTGGAGGTGAACGGCATAGAGCCGGGCGGCGGCCCCGAGCGCAAGCGGTACGCGATCACCGAGGCCGGGATCACCGATGTCGAGCAGTGGCTCGCCCAGCCGGAAAAGCCCGAGCCGTACCTGCAGAGCACCCTCTACACCAAGGTGGTGCTCGCCCTGCTCACCGACCGCAGCGCCGCCGACCTGCTGGACACCCAGCGCTCCGAGCACCTGCGGCTGATGCGCGAGCTGACCCGCCGCAAGCGGGGCGGCGACCTCGCCGACCAACTGGTGTGCGACCACGCGCTGTTCCACCTCGAAGCGGACCTGCGGTGGCTGGAACTGACCGCTGCCCGACTGGACCAACTGGCCAAGGAGGTCAGGAAATGACCGAGCCGCGAAACGCCACCGGCGGGCGGCGAGGAGAGCTGCTGATGGTGGCCACCGGACTGCGCAAGTCCTACGGCCAGACCGCCGCCCTGGACAACGCCGACTTCTCCATACGCACCGGCGAAGTGGTCGCCGTGATGGGCCCGTCGGGCTCGGGCAAGTCCACCCTGCTGCACTGCCTGGCCGGAATCGTGCGCCCGGACGGCGGCCAGGTGCGCTACCGGCACCGGGAGTTGTCCGAGATGTCGGACGCCGAGCGCAGCGCGCTGCGCCGCGACGAGTTCGGCTTCGTCTTCCAGTTCGGCCAACTGGTACCGGAGTTGACCTGCGTGGAGAACGTGGCGCTGCCGCTGCGGTTGAACGGCGTCCGGCGAAGGGAGGCGGAGCGCCGGGCCACCGAATGGCTGGACCGCCTTGAGGTCACCGATGTCTCCGCCAAGCGCCCCGGTGAGGTCTCCGGCGGCCAGGGCCAGCGGGTGGCGGTCGCCCGCGCCCTGGTCACCAGCCCCCGGGTGGTGTTCGCCGACGAGCCGACCGGCGCCCTGGACTCGCTCAACGGCGAGCGCGTGATGGAACTGCTGACCGCCGCCGCCCGCGACACCAGCGCCGCCGTCGTTCTCGTCACCCATGAGGCCCGGGTCGCCGCGTACTCCGACCGCGAGGTCGTGGTGCGCGACGGCAGGGCCCGCGACCTGGAGCACGCCGCGTGACCGGCACCGCCCGCACCTCCCGTACGTCCCCGCGCACCTGGGCGCGCGATCTTGCGCTCGGCGCCCGGTTCGCCACCGGTGGCGGCACCGAGGGCTGGACCCGGACCCTGCTCACCGCGGCCGGCGTGGCGCTCGGCGTGATGCTGCTGCTGGTCGCCGCCGCGGTACCGGCGATGTTCGCCAACCGCACCGACCGCTCCTACGCCATGGAAGCCGCCTACCCCGACGGGGGGACCAGACCGGCCGCCGACACGATGCTGTTCAAGCCCGCCAACACCACGTTCCGCCAGGACCGGATCAGCGGCAGCCTGCTCCAGCCGGAAGGCCCCGACGCCCCGGTCCCGCCCGGGTTGCACGCACTGCCCGGGCCGAACGAGATGGTGGTCTCCCCCGCGCTCGCCACGCTGCTGAAGGCCCCGGACAGCGAACTGCTCAGGCAGCGGCTGCCCTACCGGGTCATCGGCACCATCGGCGAGAAGGGCCTGGTCGGCCCCGGTGACCTCGCGTACTACGCGGGCACCAAGGCGCTGTCCGACACCACGGACGGCGCCTTCCGGATCAACCACTTCGGGCTGAAGCGGGAGTCCAGCCCGCTCAATCCGATCCTGCTGCTGCTGGTCGTCATGATCTTCGTGGTGCTGCTGATGCCCGTGATGGTGTTCATCGGCACCGCCGTACGGTTCGGCGGCGAGCGGCGGGACCGCAGGCTGGCCGCGCTGCGCCTGGTGGGCGCGGACGTGCCGACGGCACGGCGGATCGCGGCCGGTGAGGCGGTGCTCGGTTCGCTGATCGGGCTGGTCGTGGGGGGCGGACTCTTCCTCGCGGTACGGCAGTTCGCCGGCTCGTTCACCATGATGGGCATCGGTGTCTTCCCCTCGGACGTGACGCCCAGCGCCCCGCTGGTGGCGCTGATCGCGCTGGCGGTGCCCGCGGCGGCGGTCGGCGTGACACTGTTCGCGCTGCGCGGGGTGACCATCGAGCCGCTGGGCGTGGTGCGCGCCGCGACGCCGCGACCGCGTCGGCTGTGGTGGCGCCTGGTGCTGCCGGTGATCGGGCTCGCCCTGCTGTTCCCGCTGATCGGCCGGGTCGGCAAGCACGGTTCGGTCAACCAGTACCAGGTCGCCGCGGGCGTGGTGCTGCTGCTGGTGGGGCTGGCGTTGCTGCTGCCGTGGCTGGTGGAGGCGGCGGTACGGCGGCTGCGCGGCGGCCCGCTGCCGTGGCAACTGGCCACCCGCAGGCTCCAGTTGAGCAGCGGCACCGCCGCCCGGATGGTCAGCGGGATCACCGTCGCGGTGGCCGGGGCGATCGCGCTGCAGACGCTGTTCGCCGGGTCCGAGCACTACTTCACCTCCAGCACCGGCCAGGACCCGAACCGGGCGCAGATCATGGCCAGGGTGCAGGTGCACGACGGCACCCAGGCCCAGCAGGCCATCACCGCGTTCCGCACCACCCGGGGAGTACGGTCGGCGCTCGGCGTCACCGAGGCGATGGCCCTGGGTGACAACACCAACGACCACAGGGTTTCGGTCACCGTCGCCGACTGCGCGACACTGCGGGAGATCGCCTGGATCGGCGACTGCGCGCCGAACAGCGTGTTCCTGGTGAAGCAGTCGGGCTACGACCCGTCCGCGCCGTACGCCGTGCCCGGCAGGCGGCTGGACCTCAACGCCCCCGACGTCGGTCCCCGCTCGGGCGGCCCGCGGCCGTGGACCATTCCGGCCGACGCCCCGTTCGTGCAGCCGCGCAAGGACGCCGCGGGCATGGAGCCCTACGGCGTGCTGGCCACCCCCGGCGCGCTGAGCGTCAGCGAACTGGCCGATGCGACGGCCACCGTCTCCATGAAGCTGGACCCGAACGATTCCGACGCGGCGGACCAGGTGCGCAACACCGGCACCCGGCTGGACCCCTCGGACCCGACGATGACGCTGACCTCGACCACGCAGGACCACACCTTCGCCAGCATCCGGCGCGGACTGCTGGTCGGGGCCACCGCGACGCTGGTGGTGATCGGGGCGAGCATGCTGGTGTCCATGCTGGAGCAACTGCGCGAACGCAAGCGGCTGTTGGCGGTACTGGTGGCGTTCGGCACCCGGCGCGGCACGCTGGCCCTGTCGGTGCTGTGGCAGGCAGCGGTGCCGGTGGTCATCGGCCTTGGCCTCGCCCTGCTGGGCGGGCTCGGGCTGGGCACGGTGCTACTGAAGATGGTGAAGGCACCGGTGCGGTTCGACTGGGCGGGCGTCGCGGGCCTGACCGGCGCGGGCGCGGCGGTCGTCCTGCTGGTGACGGTGCTCAGCCTGCCCCCGCTGTGGCGCATGATGCGGCCGGAGGGGCTGCGCACGGAGTGAGGCCCTACGGCCGGGCTTCCCCGACGATCCGCACCGGTAGCCCGCGCAGGGCGCCGCGCAGCGCCGAGGCGAACTCCTCGAACTCCCCGGCGCGCGCGGCGCCGCCGCGCATGACGAGCGCGATCCGCCGGGACGGCGCGGGCTCCTGGAAGTACCCGGTGGCCAGGTGCCCGCTACGCCCGGTCTCCACCCGTACGGCGGTGCGCGGCAGCAGCGTCACGCCCAGCCCGCCCGCCACCAGCTGCACCAGCGTGGACAGACCGGCCGCGCTGGTGGTCACCGGGGCGCCCTCCGAGCGGCCCGCCTCACGGCAGATGTCCAGCGCCTGGTCCCGTAGGCAGTGCCCCTCCTCCAGCAGCAGCAGGTCGAGGTCGCGCAGCACCTCACGGGGGATGTCGCCGCGCCCGGCGAGCCGGTGCCCCTCCGGCATGACCAGCACGAAGTCCTCGTCGAACAGCGGCAGTTCGGTGAGCGCGGGCACCCCGAGCGGCACGGCGAGCAGCAGCAGGTCCAGCCGTCCCGCGGTCAACCCCTCGACCAGCGAGGCGGTCTGCTCCTCGTGGACCTGCAGGTCGAGTTCCGGGTAGCGGTCGTGCACCAACCGCAGCACCGTCGGCAGCAGATACGGCGCCACGGTCGGGATCACCCCGAGCCGCAGCGCCCCGGTGAACGGCGCCCGGACCGCCTCGGCCTCCTCCATCAGCGCGCCCACCGCGTCCAGCACCGCGTGCGCCCGCACCGCGAGCCGCTCTCCGGCCGGTGTCAGCAGCACCCTTCGAGTGGTACGTTCCACCAACTGCACACCGACCGCCTCCTCCAGCGCGGCGACCGCCCCGGACAGCGCGGGCTGGCTGGTCCCGATGGCGGCCGCGGCATCGCGGAAGTGCAGATGATCGGCCACGGCGGCGAACGCCCGCAGCTGGGCGAGGGTCGGCTGGCGCTGGCTATTGATAAGTAACTCCAATCAAGATCGCAGCTCGCGGCTATTTCACTGATCAATGCACTCTATGGCACTGTGGATCGCGTCCAACCCTCAGGAAGTCCCCTATAGCACTTATATGGGATTTTCCAGCCCCTGGTAAGGAGAGCGCGTGCTCACTGTCGGTGACAAGTTCCCCGAGTACGACCTGACCGCCTGCGTCGACCTGGACGCTGACAAGGCGTTCGCCCAGATCAACCACAAGAGCTACGAGGGCAAGTGGCGTGTGGTCTTCTTCTGGCCCAAGGACTTCACCTTCGTGTGCCCGACCGAGATCGCCGCGTTCGGCAAGCTGAACGACGAGTTCGCGGACCGTGACGCGCAGATCCTGGGCGTCTCCGGTGACTCCGAGTTCGTGCACCACGCCTGGCGCAAGGACCACAAGGACCTGCGCGACCTGCCGTTCCCGATGCTGGCCGACTCCAAGCACGAGCTGATGCGGGCGTGCGGCGTCGAGGGCGAGGACGGCTTCGCGCAGCGTGCGGTCTTCATCGTCGACCCGAACAACGAGATCCAGTTCACCATGGTGACCGCCGGTTCCGTCGGCCGTAACCCCAAGGAGGTCCTGCGGGTCCTCGACGCGCTGCAGACCGACGAGCTGTGCCCGTGCAACTGGAGCAAGGGCGACGAGACCCTGGACCCGGTCAAGCTGCTGGCCGGTGAGTGACCATGGCGCTCGATGAGCTGAAGTCCCAGCTCCCGGAGTACGCCAAGGACCTGAAGCTGAACCTCGGTTCGGTGATCGGCAACAACGACGCGCTGACCCAGCAGCAGCTGTGGGGCACCGTGCTCGCCTGCGCGATCGCCTCGCGCAGCCCGATCGTGCTGCGCGAGCTGGAGCCGGAGGCCAAGGCCAACCTCAGCTCCGAGGCGTACACCGCGGCCAAGGCCGCGGCGGCCGTCATGGCGATGAACAA
The DNA here is from genome assembly GCA_037034305.1 of Streptomyces sp. PLK1-5. Lineage (GTDB taxonomy): Bacteria > Actinomycetota > Actinomycetes > Streptomycetales > Streptomycetaceae > Streptantibioticus_A. Next base: position 79,497 of record JBAGJY010000001.1, on the reverse strand, counting down.
CGTCTACTACCGCACCCGGCACCTGCTGTCGGACCCGGAGTACGGCAACCTGCGCGCGGGCCTGCGGATGAACGTCATCGGCAACCCGGGCGTGGAGAAGACCGACTTCGAACTGTGGTCGCTGGCGGTCTCCGCCATCAACGGCTGCGGCATGTGCCTCGACTCGCACGAGCAGGTGCTGCGCAAGGCGGATGTCTCGCGCGAGACGATCCAGGAGGCGTTCAAGATCGCGGCGGTCGTCCAGGCCGTCGGTACGACGCTTGACGCCGAGGCGACGCTCGCCTGATTCGGCCAATCGGTGCCCCGGGACCACGCGGTCCCGGGGCACCGTTGTCGTATGCGGGTTCGCCGGCGCCAGGGCTCAGCGGGCTTCGCCCTGCGAGGTCTCCTTGCGGACCGGTGCCACCTCCACGGCGGTCGCGCCGTGCGGCCCCGCGGTCTCCCGCAGCGCCGCCTCCTGGGAGTGGACGCGCAGGTAGCCGACCACCGTGTTGGTCACCGCGACCAGCGGTACCGCCACCACCGCGCCGCCGATCCCGGCGATCAGCGAACCCGCGGCCACCGACAGGACCACGCCCAGCGGGTGGACCCGCACCGCGCGGCCGAGGATGAACGGCTGCAGGACGTGGCCCTCGATCTGCTGCACGGCGAGCACCACCACCAGCACCATCAGCATGGTGAACGGCCCCTGTGTCACCAGCGCCACGATCATCGCCAGCGCGCCCGAGGCCACCGCGCCCACCAGCGGGATGAACGCCCCCAGGAAGATCACCACGGCCAGCGGCACTGCCATCGGCACACCGAGGAAGTAGAGGCCGACACCGATGCAGACCGCGTCGATGAAGGCCACTATCACCGTGCCGCGCACATACAGCGTCAGCGTCCGCCAGGCGCGCGGACCGGCGCCCGCCAGCCCCTCCCGGGCGTCCCGGGGAAAGAGCTTGAGCACCCACTGCCACACGTTCCGCCCGTCGTAGAGCAGGAACAGGGTGGAGAACATCGCCAGGAAGATCCCGGTGAACACCTCGATCACCACGGTGACGCCCTGCAGGCCCGCCGAGGTGATCTGTTCGGCGTTGGTGCCGATGGCGTGCTGGAGGTTCTTGGCGATCTGGTTGATCTGCGTCTCGGTCACGTGGAACGGGGAGTTGAGCAGCCACTTCTTCAACTGCCCGATGCCGTCCTGGAGTTGCTGGGACAGCATGTCGGTGTTCTCCATGACCTGCCAGGCCACGAACCAGCCCACCAGGCCGATGATCACGAACCCGCCGATGAAGGTGACCGCGGTGGCCAGGCCGCGCGGCAGTCCGGCGCGCTTGAGCATGGCGACGGTCGGCTGGAGCAGCGCGGTGGTCAGCAGCGAGCCGACGAAGGCGAGCACCACCAGTTCCACCGCGCTGATGACGCGCATCAGTACGTAGAGCGCGCCCGCCAGGATCAGGAAGCGCCAGCCGACCTCAGCGGCCACCCGAACGCCCCAGGGCACGGCGTGCACCGGGTCGCGGGGCGCGGAGACCGCCGGGGCGTAGGACGGCGGCGGTGGCACGTAGTCGGCCTGCGGCTCGCGTTCCGCCGCGGTCGGCGGTTCGCCCTCCTCACGCTCCACCGCCGCGCGGCGCTCTTGGAGGCGGCCGGCGAATCCGGCCAGATTCGCGGCGAGGCCCGCCCTCCATCGGCGCATCTGCGACATTGCTTCCCCATCCCCTGTCCCGGACCTGTGAGGAGGACGACGTTACCCGGGCCCTTGGTTGCCTCATGCGCAAGCCCCCATCCGGACGAATCTGGACGGGGGCTTGAGGTCCGCGCACAAGGCGCAGCGCGCTGAAGGGGCGCGGGGAACCGCGCGACCAGCCACAACGGTGCCGCGGGGGATCGACGGCAGGTCGCCGCGCTCCGGGCGGAGCGCTTAGTACCAGCTGTTGGCCTGCCAGAAGTCCCAGGCGCCGCACGGGCTGCCGTAGCGGCTGTCCATGTAGCTGAGACCCCACTTGATCTGGGTGGCCGGGTTGGTCCGCCAGTCGGCACCGGCCGAGGCCATCTTGGAGCCGGGCAGCGCCTGCACCAGACCGTAGGCGCCCGAGGAGGCGTTGGTGGCCTGGTAGTTCCAGCTGCTCTCGTTGTTCACGATGTGCGAGAAGCACTGGAACTGCGAGGCGTCGCCGATGATCTGCTGAGCCATCGCCTGGATGCCCGCGACGGAGTAGTCACCGCTGCTGAGCGTCGACAGCGAGGTACGCGAGTCGTCACGGCTGGCGGCCTGCTGCGCGTCGTGCTGCTCCTTGGCCTTGGCCGCGGCGGCGTCGGCCGCCTCCTTCTTCTTGGCGGCGTCGGCTGCGGCCTGCTTGCGGGCGTTCTCCGCGGCCTGCTGCTTGGCGGCGGCGTCGGCTGCGGCCTGCTGCGTCTGGGCCTGCTCGGTGAGCGAGGCGGCCTGGACAGTGGCTTGCTGACCGGCGTCGATGTTGTCAAGCGCCGTGGTGTCGGCGACAGGCTGCATGGCGGCGGCCGTCGGCTCGCTGCCGGAGGCGACGCCGACGACTGCACCGACGGTGGTGACCGCGGTGGCGGACGCTACGGCGATTCCCCGGACGGAGATCCGGCTCACTCGGTTTCCTTCCAGCATCGCCCGCGTGGTGACCGCGCGGACGCAATCGTGCCCCTGACGCTGACCCCCCCTTGGTTCGGACCTTTCGGTCCGACTGGTCACGGGAGGCACTGGCCCGGTGCGATCCCCGGTACTTGGGGTCCGCGTGGTGCTGGGCGGCTTACGACGCAACGCTGTTCAGTTCTGTGGTGCCACACCACTGGGGGTGTAGGAGTGCCGTAAGCGGGGCCTGACAGCCTCACACCCTGCCCGACGGTGACGCGCCAAGGCAATTCTCCGTTGCGTGGCAAACGTCACACCAGGTTTGCACCTGCGGATTCACGGAAATCTCGGCGCGTCGCACCCGGACACGACTAGGCTGCTGCGCCCTCGTTGGGCGCAGCAGCCTCAGAAGCGGTGCCTTTTCCCGTTGCAGACAGGTGAATTCGGGCGTAATGCCCCTCGAACACCCGTCAGATGTGGACGTCCTCCAGCATCTCGGTCACCAGTGCCGCGATCGGTGAGCGTTCCGAACGGTTCAGCGTCACATGGGCGAAGAGCGGATGTCCCTTCAACTTCTCGACAACCGCGACCACTCCGTCATACCGCCCAACGCGCAGGTTGTCCCGTTGCGCCACGTCATGGGTGAGAACAACCCGTGATCCGGCACCAATACGGGACAGAACGGTCAACAGGACGTTGCGTTCGAGTGATTGGGCCTCGTCCACGATGACGAACGCGTCGTGCAGCGAACGGCCGCGGATGTGGGTGAGCGGCAGCACCTCCAGCATGCCGCGCTCCACGACCTCCTCGATGACGTCCGCCGAGGTGACCGCGGACAGGGTGTCGAAGACCGCCTGCGCCCAGGGGCTCATCTTCTCCGACTCGCTGCCCGGCAGATAGCCCAGCTCCTGCCCGCCGACCGCGTACAGCGGGCGGAACACCATCACCTTGCGGTGCTGCCGCCGTTCGAGTACCGCCTCAAGTCCGGCGCACAGCGCCAGCGCCGACTTGCCGGTGCCCGCCCGGCCGCCCAGCGAGACGATGCCGACGTCCGGGTCGAGCAGCAGGTCGAGGGCGATGCGCTGCTCGGCGCTGCGGCCGTGCAGCCCGAACGCCTCGCGGTCGCCGCGCACCAGCCGTACCCGGCCGTCCTCGGTGACCCGGCCGAGCGCCTTGCCGCGCTCCGACTGGAGCACCAGGCCGGTGTGCACCGGCAGTTCGGCCGCGAGGGGGAGCGCGACCGGCTCGTCGGTGAACAGCGCGTCGATGTCGTCGGCGGCGACCTGGAGTTCCGCCATCCCGGTCCAGCCTGAGGTGATGGCCAGTTCCGCCCGGTACTCCTCGGCCAGCAGGCCCACCGACGACGCCTTCACACGCAGCGGCAGGTCCTTGCTGACGACGGTGACGTCGTACCCCTCGGCCTGGAGGTTGCGGGCGACCGCCAGGATGCGCGAGTCGTTGTCACCGAAACGGCCGCCCGCCGTCTGGGGGAGCATGCCGGGCGGCAGTATGGCCGGATCCGAGTGGTTGAGCTCGACCCTGAGCGTTCCGCCGAGGTCGCCGATCGGGATGGGGGCGTCCAGCCGCCCGTGCCTGATCCGGTACTCATCGAGCAGCCGCAGCGCCTGGCGGGCGAAGTAGCCGAGTTCGGGGTGGTGGCGCTTGGCCTCCAACTCGGTCACCACGACGACCGGGAGCACCACTTCGTGCTCGTCGAACCGTGTCATGGCGTTGGGGTCGGCCAGCAGCACGCTGGTGTCGAGGACATAGGTGCGCCGGTCGTGCTCCCGGCGGTTCTTGCTGGTCACCACGGGTGGACGAACCCCCTCGGGAAGGGTTGGGTGCGACGGCGCCGCAGGCGTCGCGAGCGTCGCGCGGTACTGGGCCGGGGCGGCCGCGGGGGCCGGGCCACGACCCTCCGTCATGACGCGGCCAATGCCGTCGGGTGACAGCACGTCCGTGCGCAAGGGGCCTCCCGGGCGGGCGGCACCCTGCCACCCGCTTCTGACGACGCCCGTGGCTCGGGCGTCGACCTGAAGGGGGTATTCCCTCGAAGGGGGTGCCCTATTCGGCCACCGGGTGTGGAGGCGACGTCGCCGCGGGAAACACCGGGTGACGTCAGTTGCCGTAACGGCGGTGCCGTGCCGCGTAGTCACGCAGTGCGCGCAGGAAGTCCACCTTGCGCAGCGCGGGCCAGAAGACCTCGCAGAAGTAGTACTCCGAATGGGCGCTCTGCCAGAGCATGAATCCGGACAGCCGCTGTTCGCCGGAGGTGCGCAGGATCAGGTCGGGGTCGGGCTGGCCGCGGGTGTAGAGGTGCTCGGCGATGTGCTCCACGTCGAGGATCTCCGCGAGGTCCTCGATGGACGTGCCGCGCCCGGCGTGTTCGAGCAGCAGCGACCGCACCGCGTCGGCGATCTCCTGCCGTCCGCCGTAGCCGACGGCGACGTTGACGAGCAGCCCGTCCACCCGGTCGGTGGCCTGCTCGGCCTCCTTCAGCACGCCCTGCATCCGGGCGGGCAGCAGGTCGAGTTGTCCGACGTGGTGCACCCGCCAGCGGCCGGTGGCGGCCAGGTCGGTCACCGCGCCCTCGATGATGCCGAGCAGCGGGTTGAGTTCCTCGGCCGGGCGGTTGAGGTTGTCGGTGGACAGCAGCCACAGCGTGACCACCTCGACACCGGTCTCCTCGCACCAGCCGAGCAGTTCGGCGATCTTGTCGGCTCCCGCCTGGTGGCCCTGCTCGGTGGTGCTGCCCGCGGCCCGCGCCCAGCGCCGGTTGCCGTCCAGGATGACGCCGATGTGCTTCGGCACCTGCCGCTGGTCCAGGTGGGACTCGACCCGATGCGCGTAGAGACCGTAGACCAGGTCCCGCAGCCGCAGGTCGCGCAGTCTCATTTACAGCCCCTCGAACCCTCAAACCCTAACGACGCCCCGTCTCGCCACCATACTGCGGTGAGCCGGGCGACTACGACCCGGGTGCACCCGGCGACTGGAAGCCACCGGCGCGCCGGGCTCCCGTCAGACGGCGGTCCGCGCCTGGTACGGCACCGTGTCACGCCGCCGTGATAAGGAGAGGCGCATGAACGTACGCTCCCCCTACCGTGCCGCCGACGAGCGCTATGCCTCCATGGAGTACCGCCGGACCGGCCACAGCGGGCTGAAGCTGCCCGCCGTCTCCCTCGGCCTGTGGCACAACTTCGGCGACGACCGCACGCTGGACTCGCAGCGCGCGATCCTGCGCCGCGCGTTCGACCTGGGCATCACGCACTTCGACCTGGCCAACAACTACGGCCCGCCGTACGGCGCCGCGGAGGCCAACTTCGGCCAGCTACTGGCCCAGGACTTCCGCCCGTACCGCGACGAACTGGTCATCTCCACCAAGGCCGGTTACGACATGTGGCCGGGGCCCTACGGCGAATGGGGTTCGCGCAAGTACCTGACGGCCAGTCTCGACCAGTCGCTGAAGCGGATGGGCCTGGAGTACGTCGACATCTTCTACTCGCACCGGTTCGACCCGGACACCCCGCTGGAGGAGACCATGGGCGCGCTGGCGTCCGCGGTCCACCAGGGCAAGGCGCTGTACGTCGGCGTCTCCTCCTACAGCGCGGCGCGCACCGTGGACGCCGCGCTGCTGCTGCGCGAGATGGGGGTGCCCGCGCTGATCCACCAGCCGTCGTACTCGATGATCAACCGCTGGATCGAGGACGACGGACTGCTGGACGCCCTGGAGGCGGAGGGCATGGGCTGCATCGCCTTCGCGCCGCTGGCGCAGGGCATGCTGACCGACCGCTATCTGCACGGCATCCCGGAGGGCTCGCGGGCCAGCCAGGGCAAGTCGCTCGACCCGAAGCTGCTGACCGACGAGGTGGTGGCGCGGCTGCGCGGGCTCGACGAGATCGCCCGGCGGCGCGGCCAGTCGCTGGCCCAGCTGGCGCTCAGCTGGGTGCTGCGCGACCAGCGGATGACCTCGGCGCTGATCGGGGCGTCCAGCGTCGCGCAGTTGGAGTCCAACGTGGCCGCCGTCGGCGCGGCTCCTCTTACCGAGGAGGAACTGGCCGAGATCGACTCGCTGGCCAAGGTCACCGGCGACGTCAACATCTGGGCCCGCAGCAGCGAGGGGTAGCCTCCGGCTGGGCCGGGGGTCCGGGTTGCGGTCGGTTGGGCACCGCCGCACCCCGGCCCGGAGGCGGGGGTCTGGGGGCTTGCCCCCAGGAAGGAACCCGCCGCGACGGCGAGCAACCCCCACGGCGGGTACCGGCGGTCTCGAACTCACCGCACCCCGGACACCGAACCCGGCTGCAGGACCGAGCCTCAGCCCGCCCCCAGCAGCACCGCAAAGAACGCACCGGCCAGCATGAAAGGGCCGAAGGCGATCGCCGTGCGCCGATCGGCGCGCCGAGCGGCGAGCAGTACCAGACCGGTCACCCCGCCGAGCGCGAACCCCAGGAACGTCCCGACGAACAGCACCGGCCATCCGTACCAGCCCAGCACCAGCCCCAGCGTGGGCGCCAGCTTCACGTCGCCCAGGCCCATACCGGCGGGGTTGGCCAGCAGCAGTGCGAAGTAGCCCGCGCCCAGTACCAGTCCCCCGAGCAGGGCGCGCGGCCAGGAACCGGCGTGCCCGGGCAGCAGCGCCGCCACGCCCAGCAGCAGCGGTGTCCCGGCGGCGGCCGGAACCGTCAGCACGTCCGGCAGCCGCCGCACCGCCAGGTCCACCCGGGCCAGCAGCACGGCCAGCGGCACCAGTAGCAGCCACACCGCCAACTCCGGCCGGGCGCCCGCGCGTTGGGCGAGCGTCGCGCAGATCGCGGCGGCCAGCAGGGCGGGCCAGCCGTCGCGCGCCGTGGGCGGCGGCCCTATCCAGCCGCGCCACCCCGGGCGTTCGCCGGGCCGCCGCCGCTGGCCCGGCGGCACCGCGAGCCGGTGCGCGGCGCGCGGCACGGCGGCACCGGACGCCAGCCCCCACAGGGCGGCGGTGGCGACGAGGAGTGCGTGCACCCGGCAGACGCTACCGGGATCAGCCCTTGAGGAGGTTGCCCTTGCCGATGGTGCCCACCTGGATGCTGTTGGCGATCCGGTTCATCGTGTCGACGGTCAGGTCGGAGGTCGTCCCGCTGATCCTGACCTGCACGGGCTTGCCCTTGGCGTTGCGCGCGGTGATGTCCAGGACGCGCAGCCTGGGAGTGTCCAGGCTCGGGCGGTAGGTGTAGCTGACCTGGGCGGCGGGCTTGCCGCCGAGCTTGAAGTCGGCGCTGTTCTTGACCTTCACGCCCTTGGGCCGCTCCTGCTTGGCGCCGGACAGCACCTGGACCTCGGCGACCTGTTCGCCGTCCTGCTTCCACACCGCGGAGGCGAGCACGCCCTGGGGCAGCGCGGTGGCGGGGAGCGCCTTCCAGTCCTTGGGTACGGCGAAGGCGATGCCCTGCGCGTTGACATACGTCCAGCCGTCCGGCGCGCCGCGGCCGACACCGCAGCCAGCCGCTGCCGTCCCGAGCAGCAGCACGGCACCCGCGGCACCGAGGGCTCTGCCCCACCGCTTGGTTGAGCCGACCGAGCTGTTCACACTCACCCTCACACAGGCTTCCGGGGCGCGGTACGACGATTCGCGCAGATCTCCACCGTTACCGTCCTTACGTTACCCGCGGGGACGCGCGATCCACGGGTGTGGACGGGCGCCGCGACAGCGGGAACACCAGCGCGGCGGGCATCCCCGCCGCGTTCGGTGCGCCAACGTTTCCGCTGCTCGCGCCCGATGCGCGCGGCGCGCAACGGATCGCGGCGGCGGGGCCGCGGTGATCCACCGTCCCGTACCGCCGTGTCCGAATCGCAACGAGCGGATGAAGCCGACGGCGCCGGAAGGCGACGCGCGGGCGATCCGCCGTGTGACGGCCGACACAGTGCGGACACAGAAAACGGGCCGATCCGCGGGGTGGGTTGCGGATCGGCCCGAGGGGGGGACTTTCACTGTAGCGCGCTCGGCCCCTCTTGGCGGCCCCGCGACACCGGATTAGGGGGATGGCCGGTTCTCACGGGGTCAGAAGGGGGACGAAGCGGGGGGATGACGGAACGGACGCGGATTGACGCGGGGAGGGTCACGGTGGCACGACGGTGGCGCGACGGCGTCGGCGCCCTGCGGGTGGCGGGCACGGACGGCACCGCAGTACGGCTGGAGATCGCGGCCTCGTACCGCGCCCGCACCCGCGGGCTGCTGGGCCGGGACGGCGTCGAGGGGGCGCTGCTGCTCACCCCGGCGAGCGGGGTGCACACCTTCGGTATGGGCTTCCCTATCGACGTCGCCTATCTCGACGGGCGGCTGCGGGTGCTGGCGGTGCGCACCATGGTGCCGGGACGGCTCGGGCTGCCCCGCCCGCGCTCCCGGCACGTGCTGGAGGCGGCGGCCGGTGCGATGGCCGGGTGGGGGGTGCGGCGCGGGGCGGTGCTGGAGATCGAGCTACCGGTCAGCCCTGCGCCTTGGGGAAGGTGATCTCCACCCGGCGGTTCTTGCGGCGGCCGTCCTCGGTGGAGTTGTCGGCGATGGGGAAGTCCTCGGCGTAGCCGCGCACGTCGAACTGGATGCCGCCGTCGGCCGTCAGGTCCTGGGCGAGCACGGTGTAGACGGCCTCGGCGCGCTGTTTGGACAGTTCGACGCCGTGATCGTGCGAGCCGAGGTTGTCGGTGAAGCCGAAGACCTGCACGGTCCTGGCGTTCTGCCGGGTGATCTCGTCCGCGATGGCCTGGACGCGGGAGCGGGCGTCCGGGCCGAGGGCGGAGCTGTCCTTGTCGAACAGCACCTCGGACTGGAGGGAGAACGTGACGTCGGCGGGTGTGTCGGAGCGCCGCTCGTCGCCGTTGGAGTCCTCCACGACGGTCTTGATGTCCAGCACCTTGGGCGCGGCGAGGGTGGCGCCCGGCATCAGCTTCAGTCCGGGCGCGTGCGGGTCCACCTGGAGCGGCGGCGCCGACGCGCCGGACGGCAGCGGCTCGGGGGACGGGGAGTCGGCGCGGGCGGACGGGCCGCCCAGGCCGCTGGCGGCGGTGAGCAGCAGGGCCACGGCGGCGGCGGTGACGAGGTGCTTCATCTCGGCCGTCCTCACTGCGAGATCACGATGGACGCGGTGGGGAGGGTCGGCAGGTCGAAGTCGACCTGTGTGGTGGTCGCGGGCGGTGCCGGGAACTGCGCGAAGACCGGCATGGTGGCGCCGGGTTGGATGATGTCCAGTCCGGTGGAGCACAGGCAGCGACCCTCGGTGTCGCGCAGCACGTAGTAGCGCTTCTTGCCGAGGGTGTCGACCAGGGTCGCTCCAGCCAGCGAGCCGCCGTTCTTCTGGAGTTCCTCCTCGTCGCCGCGCCAGGAGCCCGCCTGGCTGAACGGCTGGCCGCCGGTGTTCTTCACGGTGCCGGTGACGGTGACGAAGCCGCCGGTCTCCCGCTTGGCCGAGTTGATGGTCAGCACGATGCCGTCCGGCCCCTTGATGGTGGCGAGCACCTGGGTGGGGTCCTGCGGCGCGGCGGGGCCGCCGGTCGCGGTGCTGACCGGGGTGGTCGAGGAAGTGGCCGACGCGGAACGGGACTTGGCGCCCCCGCTGCCACATCCGGCCAGGGCGAGGGCCAGCGCGGCGGCGAGTACCGCCGCTGTCGCACGAGAGCCGGTGCGCTTGGTCTGCCCAGTCCTCATATGCCGTTCCTTCTCGTCGTCCGGTGGGTGCGGGGTCAGCGGGTCAGGTGGACGGAGAACAGCTCCGCCGCGGACGGGAAGAGCGTGAGGTTCGACGGGTCGACGACCCAGTTCCGCCCGTCGCACAGCAGCGTCCCCGGCGACGGCGTACCGCTGGGCGACGGTGTCGGGCCCGCCGGTGGCGTGGGTGTCGGGGTCGGGGTCGGGCTGGCCGGAGGGCTTGCCGGGGGTGTGGGCGAGGCGCCCTGCCAGTGGCACAGCGGCTCGATCGCGGCGGTCGCGCTGGCGTGTGCCGTCCGGCTCTCGGTGCCGGGCACCACCGAGGTGCCGACCGTGTAGTTGGTCTCGACGGACGCGGTGTAGCCGCTCAGTCCGTCGTCGGTGCGCACCGGGTGGCAGTCGGTGGTGTGCGCCTTGTTGTCGGCGGCGAAGGTGTCGGCCTGCTGGCACGGGTCGTCCCGTAGGTCGGGCAACTGCCCGCCGAGCAGGGCGCCGAGGTCGTCGAGCCGCCCGGAGCGGAAGGCGGCGAGCAGCGCGTCGCGCAGTTGGGCGCGCGTGTCCTGGGCGGCGGCGAGCGCCGCGGCGTCGGCGGCGGTCTGCGCGCCGTTCCTGGTGGCGGCGGCCTGGCCGACCGCGAAGTACGCGAACGCGAGCAGGAGCAGGGCGCCGATCACCGTGAGGTAGACGGGCAGCGCCTGCCCCCGGTCGCGTCGGGCACCGGTCGGGCCGGGCCGCATCCCTACTTGGTGACCTTGGCGATCTCCGAGGTGATCGCGTTGTAGATGGTCTGGCCGATGTTGGTGCCCAGGATCGCGGCGACGATCAGTACCACCACGCCGATGATCCCCAGGTACTCCACCGATGTCTGGCCCCGGTCCGAGCGGGACCTGATCGCGGCGAGGGCGGTGTCCTTCCAGCCGCTGACCCGGATCCGGGTGGCGGTGGCCGCCTTGAGCGCGAGGTTCTTCGGCACGTTGACCCCTTCCAGCGACAGGTGCGACGCGCGCACGGTACGGTGCGGTGCCGCCCCCGTCCAAGGGCCCTGGGGCCCAATCACGGGCCCAGCCACCGGTGTTGACGCCGTCGCGGTCAGCCATGGCGCACCGGTCCCCGTACGGTCCCGAGCCATACGGCGATGGCCTGGCTGCGGTTGTCGGCGTGCAGCTTGGCGAAGATCCGGTTGATGTGGTTCTTCACCGTCTTCTCGCTGATGAAGCAGGCCGCGGCGATCTGCTGGTTGGTCATGCCACCGGCGATCAACTCCATGACCTCTTCCTCCCGTTGGCTGAGCCCGTACTGGGCCCGGTCCACCCCGGCGCCCACTGACTGTGCCACATCCGATTGCAGTTGCAAAGAGGCGTATTGCGATTGCAAAGATCGCGCCGGGGTGCGCGCCCTGGTGTGCGCGATCAGGGCGGTCGCCGCCGACGTGGTCAGACACGACCGCCCCTCGGTGATGTCCCTTACCGCGCACACCAGTTGCTCGGCGGTGAACTCGCCGTGCACCAGATAGCCGCCCGCGCCGCCGCGCACCGCCGCCCGCACCACCTCGTCCTCCCGGCTGTACGTCAGCATCAGCACCGGCGCGATGGGCACCAGGCGGGGCAGCGCCGCCAGACCGTCCAGCACCGGCATCCGCACGTCGAGCAGCACCACGTCCGGCCGGTGCTCGGCCGCCGCCGCGCAGGCCTGGCGGCCGTCCGCCGCCTCGGCCACCACCTCGATGCCGTCCTGTGCCGCGAGCAGCGCCGCCAGCCCGGCACGCACCACCGGGTTGTCATCGGCGACCAGCACCCGCACCGTGCTCATCGCGGCCCCCCGGGTTCCTCCGGTACCGGCGCGGGCGCTACGGGGAGCGGGAGTTCCAGCCGCACCTCGGTGCCGCCGCCGGTCCGGCCGGTGCCAACGCGCAGTCGCGCGCCGATCGCGGCGGCCCGCTCGACCATGCCCACCACCCCGAAGTGCCCTTGGGCGCGCAGTGTTTCCAGCGTGGTGCCGGGCGGCAGTCCGCATCCGTCGTCGGTCACGCTGATCCGCAGCAGCCTGCGGTCCACGACACCGACGGTCACCTCGGCGCGGCTGGCGCCCGAGTGCCGGTGCGCGTTCTCCAGCGCCTCGGCGACGACGCCGAGCACCTGGCGGGCGACCGGCCGGGGTACGCGGGGCAGCGCGGCGTCCCCCGGCTCGCGCAACCGCACCGCAAGCCCGGTACGGGCGCGGAAGGCGTCGAGCTGGGCGGCGAGTTCGGCGGCGAGCGGCGCGTCCAACTCGCCCGGGGCGCGGCGCAGTTCGCCGAGCAGTTCCCGCGACTCGGCCGCCGCGCGGCGGGCGGCCCTGGCGATCAGCTCGGCCTGCTCACGCACCGCGCCCGGGTCCAGCCGGTCGGCGCGGGCGGCCAGCGCCTCGGCGGCCATGGTGACGCCGCGCAGCGTCTTCGCCACCGAGTCGTGCATCTCCCGGGCCAGCCGGGCCCGTTCGGCGACGGCGGTCTCGGTGACCGCCAGCCGGTAGCGGGTCTCGGTCAGCGCCCGGGTGGCCGCGCCGAAACCGAGCACCAGCCGCCGCAGGCGCACCCCCACCACGCCGAAGATCAGGCAGAAGCCGGACAGCAGCAGCGCGTCCGCGACCGTGGCGTGTTGGCGCGCGTCGGCCGCGGCGGCCCCGGCCACCACCAGCACCTGGATGGTGGTGAACAGCGCCGAGCCGCGCCAGCCGTAGACCAGACCGGCGAGCAGCGGCGTGGTGGTCGTGACGTACGCCAGCGGGCTCGGCGTGCCGCCGACGGTCAGCAGCACCGCCGCGAACAGCGTGTCCACCGCGAGCAGCGCCGGATGCCGCAGCAGCAGCGGACCGAACCGCTCCCAGTCGCGGAACAGGACGTACGCCCCCATGAACGTGATGACCACGGCGGATCCGGCGATCCACGCGGTCGGCCCGGGCGCCACCTTCAGCAGGGCGATCGGCGCGGCCAGCGCCAGCACGGCCAGCCGGAAGCCGAAGACCTGTCGGCACAGCGCCTGGAGGGCGGATATCTGCAACGCGATCTCCGGGCCGTCCGGCGCCGCCGGGGCCGTGCGCTCCAACGGCCCGCGCGCTCCTGCCCGTAGCGGACGTAACCCGCCGATGAGCCGCACCGCGTCGCCTGATCCGCTCATTTGCCCAGCACCTGTCCGAAGCTCACGTCGTTGCCCAGGAACAGCACGGCGAGCAGCAGGATCATCGTCGCCGGGACCATGAACGTGGTGATCACCACCGTCGACTTGGGCACCGCGCGGGCCGCCCGGCGGCGGGCGTTCTGCGCGTCGGTGCGGCGCATGTCCTTGGCGATCTGGATCAACGTGTCGGCGATCGGCGCGCCCAGCTCCTCGCCCTGTTGCAGGGCGGTGGTGAACTGGGCCACCTCCTCCGAGTCGTTGCGCCTGCGCAGTTCGTCGAAGGCCTGGCGGCGGCTGACGCCCATGTCCATCTGCCGCAGGGTGATCCGGATCTCGTCGGCCCACGGCCCCCGGTAGTTGTCCGCCACCCGTTCCAGGGCCTGGCGGAAGCCGAGCCCCGCGCTGACCACGACCGCGAGGACGTCGAGGAAGTCCGGGAGGGTGCGCTCGATCTCGTCCTTGCGCTGCCGGATCGCCAGCCAGATGCCGACGTCCGTCCACCACACGCCGAACGCGAACAGCACCAGGGTGAGGATCCACTGCCCCCTGAGCAGCAGGACCAGCCCGCCGCCGAAGCCCAGCACGGCGTAGACCGCGCGCCGGGCCGCGTAGCGGTCGACGGTCAGACCGCCGGGGTTCCCGGCGAGGTCGAGCCTGCGGCGCAGCCGCGCCACCCGCAGCGGCCCCATCAGCCGTAGCACCGTGGGCGCGTGGCGCATGCCGAGCCGGTCGATCAGTGAACCCACGGCGGTGGTACGGGTCGCGCCCACCTCAAGGGCGAGGGCGAGGTCGTCGGGGAGCCGGGTCGGGCGGCGGCGCAGCGCGAGTCCGCACCCGGCGCCCACGACGGCGAGTGCGCTGAGCGCGGCCAGCAGCAGGGCCGTCAACGGGTCCTCCAGGCCGCGCGGTCGGGGTTCCTAGACATCGATCTTCGCCATCCTCCGGATCAGCAGGAATCCGATCCCGTACAGCACCATCGACACGACCACCGCCAACTGGCCGAGGAACGTGCCGGTCATGGTGTCCAGCGAGCCGGGCGCCATGCGGTTCATCAGCAGCAGCGTGCCCAGCCCGATCGCCGGTACCGCGTAGGAGGTGATGGTGACCTGGCTGAGCGTGGTACGGACCTCTCGCCGGGTCTCCTTGCGCTCCTCCAACGTCGTGGTCAGGTTGCGCAGTGACTCCACCAGGGTGCCGCCCGCGCGGCTGGAAAGCACCAGTGTGGTGACGAGTACCGCCAACTCCCTGGACGGCAGACGCTCCTTGAGATCGTTCAGCGCGTCCTCCAGCGGGTGGCCGACGGCCAGCGCGTCGGCGACCCGGGTCAGCTCCTCCCCGGCCGGGGAGTCCAGCTCGTCGGCGGCCATGCCGATGGCGGTACGCAGCGCCAGCCCCGCCTGGGAGCCGTTCGCCAACAGGCGCGACAGTTCGGGCAGTTGCCCGATGAAGCGTTCGATCCGCTTCTGCCGCCGCCAGGCGAGGAAGGCGTACGCGGACCACACCGCGACCGCACCGGCGATCGGCCCGAAGAACGGTGCGAGAGTGGTGGCGGCCAGCAGCCACAACCCCACCACCGCGACGGCGAGGCACACGGTGAACTCCCCGGCGCCGACGCCCAGCCCGGTGGCGGCCAGCCGCCGCTCCAGCCACCGCCCCGCGCGGGTCCGCCGCACGGCCGCGTCCAGCGCGGCGAACCGCACCCGGCGGGAGACGGCGACCTCCTCCCGTGCGGTGAGCCGCGCGACCAGCGCCTGCCGCTGGGCACGTCCGGCAGCCCACGCGCGCAGCCCCCACACGGCCAGCACACAGGCGGCCAGCGCGCCCGCGAGCCCGACCCACAGCGGGGCCTGGGGCGCGGAGCCCCCCAGGGAAAGGACCCTCACCCCTGCACCCTCCTCACCGTCAGGTGGTCATCCGTCGTGGCGACGCCGAACGCGGGCGGCACCGCCTCACCGGCCAGGTGAAGCCGGTCCGCCACCCTGCGCGGCAGCGGAAAGTGCTCGAAGTGGCCGCGGACCACCCGGTCCGCGCCCATCGGCTCGGCCAGGAAGTGCGAGACGGTGGCGAGTTGGTAGGCCTCGCGCGAGCGGGAGCCGAGCATGGTGACCTCGGTGACCCGCCGGGCACCGTCGGGGCTGCGGGTCAGCTGGACGATCACGTCCACCGCACTGTTGATCTGCTCCCGCAGCGCCTCGAACGGGACCTTCACCTCGCTCATCGACGCCAGCGTCTGCAACCGCATCAGCGCGTCCTCCGCCGAGTTGGCGTGCACGGTGGCCAGCGAACCGTCGTGCCCGGTGGACATCGCCTGCAGCATGTCCAGCGTCTCGCCGCCGCGCACCTCGCCGACGATGATCCGGTCCGGCCGCATCCGCAGCGAGTTGCGCACCAGGTCGCGGATGGTGATCTGTCCCTTGCCCTCCACGTTCGGCGGGCGGCTCTCCAGCCGGATCACGTGCTCCTGCTGGAGCTGCAGCTCCGCCGCGTCCTCCACGGTGATGATCCGCTCCCCGCCCGGGATCAGCCCGGACAACGCGTTGAGCAGCGTCGTCTTGCCGGAACCGGTGGCGCCGGAGACGATCACGTTGAACCTGGCCCGGACCAGCCCGGCCAGCAGCAGCACCAGGTGCTCGTCCAGCGAGCCGAGTTCGAGCAGCTCGCCCAGCGTGTAGCTGCGCGGGAAGCGGCGGATGGTCAGGGTGGGGCCGGTCAGCGACAGCGGCGGAATGATGACGTTGACCCGCTCACCGGACGGCAGCCGGGCGTCCACCATCGGGTTGGACTCGTCCACCCGTCGGTTGACGGTCGACACTATGCGCTCGATCGTCTGCATCAACTGCTCGGTGCTGGCGAACCGCGCGCCCACCAGCTCCACCCGCCCGGCCCGCTCCACGTACACCTGGTCCGGGCCGTTGACCATGATCTCGGTGATGGAGGCGTCCTCCAGCAGCGGCTCCAGTACGCCCAGGCCCAGCGCCTCGTCCACCACGCGGCGGATCAGGGAGGTCCGCTCCCCGGTGGACAGCACCGGCCCCTCACGGCTGATGATGTGCCCCAGCACCCGCTCCAGCCGGGCCCGCCGCTCGGCCGTCGCCAGCGCCGACATCTCCGCGAGGTCGATCTCCTCCAGCAGCTTCGCCCGGTAGACGGCGACGAGTTGGGCCTCCTGGTGCCGCCCGCCGTTCTCCTCGGGTACCGCGATCCGCGCTCGCAGACTGCTCATGGCGCACCGTCCCTGGGCATGGTGGCGCTGCGCGTCACCGGACCGAAGAGGCTGACCCCGGGGAACACCGACGGGATCGGGACGGTGGCGGTGGCCCGCACCGCGTCGCCGCCGTCCGAGACCGCGACATGCGCGCCGCCGCCGCGCAACCAGCCGCTGAGCGCCGCCGTGCCCGCGCCCGGGTCGTCGGTGCGGGCGGCGGTACGGGCGGCCGTCCCGGCCTGGGTGCCCACATAGGCGACCAGCCCCAGCTGTACGCCCGCGAGCGCGACCAGCAGCAGGATCGGCAGGAAGCCGAGGAACTCGATGGACGCCGAACCGCGGTCGGCCGCGCGCCGCCTCACCGCCGCTGCTCCCGCGCCGCGCCCGACTCACCGCTGACAGTGAGCGCCGGAAGGGCGAGGAACCCGGGCACCAGCATCGGGACGTGCAGCGCGACCCGGGCGGTCACCACGTCCGTGCCGGTGGACACCGAGGTCGCGGCGCCGTCCGACCAGGCGCCCGGCAGGTCCTGGCGGGCGGCGGCCTGCGGGTCGGAGCCGACGGCCGCGGCGCGCGCGGCCTCGTCGGCGGCGTTCCCGGCGAGCGTGTAGGTGTAGCCGACGAGTACGAACTGCCAGACGAGCAGCAGCACGACGAGGATCAGCGGGGTGATGCCGAGCAGTTCCACGCTGACCTGTCCCCGGTCCGACAACCGCGGTGCCTCGATCCTCACGATCAACTCCCGCCGCTGGACGCCGATTTACCCTTGCCCCTGCCGATGGCCCGGCGTTCCGCGCGGCGGCCGAGCCGGTGCGGGGCGCGTTCGGTCGCCGCCGGGCCGCCGCGGCCCGGGTCGCCCACGATGCCCAGTTCCGCGGCGAGTGACCACAGTGCCTGCTTGACCGTGCTGCGGGCGTCGAGTTCGTGCATCCGGCCGCTGTCCACCACCGCCTGCAGTTCCTTGAACGCGGCCGGGACGGTGCACCTGGCGGCCCTCGTACCGGTGATCCGCTCGATCAGCGCGGGCTGGATCTCGGTGTGCCGGGAGTACCGGTTGACCACCACGCAGGTGTCCTGCGGCTTGCGCACCTGGAGCCGGTCCCACAGCCGCACCATGCGCTTGGCCGCCCGTACCGCGACCACGTCGGGGGTGGTGACCAGCAGCGCGGTGTCGGCCGTCTCGACGGCCACCGCGTTGGCGCCGCTCAACTGGCTGCCGCAGTCGACCACCACGACGTCGTACCGGGCGCGCAGCGCGGTGACGATCTGCCGGGCGGCCCGGTCGGTGACCGCCTCGCCCTGTTCGCCCTCGGCGGGGCTGAGCAGCAGGGCGATGCCGCTGCTGTGGGTGAACATCGCGTCCGCCAGCACCCGCGCCGAGATGTCGTTGATCTCGGCGAGGTCGGCGATGGACCGGCGGAACCGCACGTCGAGGTAGGAGGCGACGTCCCCGGTCTGCAGGTCCATGTCGGCCAGCGCCACGGACCTGCCGGAGGCGCGGGCGGCCAGCGCCAGTTGGACGGCGGTGACGGTGGCGCCCACCCCGCCCTTCGCTCCGGAGACGGTGACCACCGTGCCGCCGGTGAACGTCTCCTCCCCCGCGCCCAGATGGCGGCGCACCCCGGTCGCCCAGGCGGCCGCGGACTGCACCCGGGTGGCCAACTCGTCGTAGGACAGCGGCAGTCCGATCACCCCGCGCGCGCCCGCGTCCATCGCCGCCGAGTACAGCGCCGGGCCGCCCTCGGCGCACAGCAGCACCACGCCGACGGCCGGGAAGCGCAGCGCCACCTCACGTACCAGCTCCAGTGCCGGAACCGGTCCCATGCCCTCGTGGACCAGTACCACCTCGGGCAGTTCCTCGATGCCGGAGGCGGCCAGCGAGCCCAGGGTGCCCAGCAGCGCGGTGGAGTCGGGCACCGGGGCCGCCGGTTCGGCACCGGGCAGTTGGCTGAGCAGCGTGGTGGCGGCCCGGGCGGTGTCCGGGTCGCCGATCGCGGGGAGGATGCGCAGGTTCATGCCGCTCTCACTTGTCGCCTTCGAGGGTGTACGTCCGGTCGGCGGACGGGATGGAGGTGTCGCTTCCGGGGGCGACGAGGGCCAGCCGGACATGGGTGGCGAAGGCCTCGGCGTAGGCGACGCGCTGGGCGTCCTCGGTGTCCAGGGCGAAGGTGATCGGCACCGCCTGGGTGCCGCGGCGGGCGTCGGACTGGTCGCTGGTCTTGTTGATCGGGGTCTGGCTGCCGATCTTCAGTACCCGGGCCGCGGCGACGATGATCCGCGACTCGTTGCGCTGACTCTGCCCGCTCGCGGGGAAGGTGGCGAAGATGTTGACGGTGTTCCCGGCGTGGATCTCGCCCGCCACCCCGGTCTCGGCGTCCACCATGATGGCGATCTCCTGTTCGCCGGGCTTGAGTTGCGGCTGGTCGGAGAGCATGTCCCGTTGCAGCAGCGAACCCTTGGTCAGCCCGGTCGCGGCGATCTTGCCGTTGACGGCGTTCAGGTCGGTGACCGCGGTCGGCGGCAGCCAGCGCCGCGGCATCGAGACCTGGTCGAACTGGTCGGCGCTCAGCGCCGAGTACGCGGACACGTCCTGTTTCAGCTCATAGGCCGACACCTCGGGGCCGACCTTGGAATCCACATCGTTGACGAGCGACAGCACCCCGAAGAACGCCGCGAGGGCGCACAGGCCGGACAGCACGAGCAGGATGACGCCGCGCCGCTGACGTGAGTTCATCGACAGGACCAATCTCGTTGGGAGGTACGGGCGAGGAACGGCTTCAACCGGTGCGCCTGGCGCCCTGGTCGGCCGTGGGCGCGGGCCCGGCCTCGCAGAACGCGCAGCGGTCACCGACGAGTTCGAGGCCGCACCATCGGCAGGGTTCGCGGTGCGCTGAGGAGACCAGTTGGTACAGGACGCCGACGTCGGCGATGTACGCGGTGAACTCGGCGAGTTTGGCGGTGCCCCACCAGCGTGCGGACTGCGCGGGCAGCGGCACCTCGCACACGTACTGGCAGTTCCAGTCCTGGCCGAGTCGGCCGCGTACCCAGTCGTCGCCGAAGCCGTGCGAGCCGAAGGCGAGATGGGTGGCGTAGTTGGGGCCCGGCAGCCGCAGGCCGTCGGCGAGCGGTTCGAGGCGCGGCGCGGGGGTGGCGAGCACGGCGAAACGGGCGCCCGGCACCCAGGACTTCAGATGCGAGCCGAGGCCGACCTCGACCCGGTCGAGTCTCGCGACGCTGCCGAGCACCGCGCCGGAGTACAGGTAGTGGGCGAGCAGCCGGGCGGCCGAGGCGATCACCCCGGGTCCCAGGTCGTACTGGGCTATCTGCCGTAACTGGTGGGCGAGCAGCGCCAGGGCCAGCGGTGGCAGGTCGATCTCGACCAGTGCCATCCGGTCGCTCTCCAGCAGCGAGCGTAACGAGTGCAGCCGGATCCGGTGCTCGGCGGGCAGCGCCGCGGGCACCAGAACCACGAGGTGGCCGACCGCCTCCAGCGCGGCCCAGGTCTCGATGAGTGCCTGCTCCAGCGGCTGTTGCCCGGGGGCGGGCAGCACGACGGCCGACGGGGTGTGCTGGGCGAGGGCAGGCAGCAGCATGTCCTCGCTGGTGACGCCGATGACGGTCGACATGGCCCGCGGACCCCCAGCCACTGCGGTTCCCACCTCTCAACGTGCGCAGCCTATCCAGGATTTACGGGATGAGCAGGGCCTTGTGCTACCCAACCGCAACGCTCAGCAACCCTGGCGATTACCGCCTCCCCTCTTGACACCCGCACTGGTCTGGACCACTTTGGTCTGCACCAAACCCCCACTTCAACCTCCCGACGCGCGGGCGTCGCCCCCAGGAGGCCTAGATGTCAGGTCCACGCCACTCGCTTCCCGGTCCGGATCCGGACCGCCGCCGACCTCGGCGCACCCTTCCCCTGCTCACCGCGGCCGCCCTCACCGCCGCCGGGTTCGGGCTGGGCGTCACCATGACCACCGCACACGCGGCTGACGCCAACCTCGCCGCCAACCCCGGCTTCGAGTCCGGACTCTCCGGCTGGAGCTGCACCGGCAACAGCGGAACAACGGTCAACAGCCCGGTGCACAGCGGGGCTTCCGCACTGAAGGCGACCCCGACCGCGTCCGACGACGCACAGTGCTCGCAGGTCGTCAGCGTGCGGCCGAACTCCAGCTACACGCTGAGCGCCTGGGTGCAGGGCAGCTACGTCTACCTCGGCGCGACCGGCACCGGCGGTACCGATCCGTCCACCTGGACGCCGTCCGCCTCCTCGTACCAACAACTGAGCACCAGCTTCACCACCGGTGCGAACACCACCTCGGTCACCGTCTACCTGCACGGCTGGTACGGCCAGCCCGCGTACTACGCGGACGACGTGAGCCTGACCGGACCCGCGGGGTCCGGCGGCACTCCGACTCCGACGCCGACCCCCACGCCCACCCCGACCCCCACCCCGACGCCCACACCCACCCCGACGCCCACTCCGCCCAGCAGCTCCTCCGGTCTGCCCAAGCACGCGGTGACCGGCTACTGGCAGGACTTCTGCAACGGCGCCACCGTGCAGAAGCTCTCCGACGTCAACAGCCAGTACGACATCATCGCCGTGGCCTTCGCCAACGCCACCTCCACGCCCGGGGCGGTGGACTTCTCCCTCGACCCCTGCCTGAACTACAGCGACACGCAGTTCAGGTCCGACATCAAGGCGGCACAGGCGGCGGGCAAGAAGGTGATCGTCTCCGTCGGCGGCCAGAACGGCACGATCTCGGTCTCCGACAGCAACTCGGCGACCAACTTCGCCAACAGCGTCCACTCGCTGATGCAGAACTACGGCTTCGACGGCGTGGACATCGACCTGGAGAACGGCCTGAACCCCACGTACATGAGCCAGGCGCTGCACGCCCTGTCCGCGAAGGCGGGCCCGGGCCTGATCGTCACCATGGCCCCGCAGACCATCGACATGCTCTCGCCGTCCAGCGACTACTTCGCGACGGCGCTCGACATCAAGGACATCCTGACAGTCGTCAACACCCAGTTCTACAACTCCGGTTCGATGAACGGCTGCGACGGCAACGTCTACTCGCAGGGCTCGGTCGACTTCATCACCGCACTGGCCTGCACCCAGTTGCAGGGCGGCCTGGACCCGTCACAGGTGGGCATCGGCGTCCCGGCCTCCAGCAGCGCGGCGGGCAGCGGCTACGTCTCGCCGTCGGTGGTCAACAACGCCCTTGACTGTCTGACCCAGGGCACCGGATGCGGCTCCTTCAAGCCCTCGAAGACCTGGCCCACCCTTCGCGGCGCGATGACCTGGTCCACCAACTGGGACGCGTCGGGCGGCAACTCCTTCGCCAACGGGGTGGCGGCGCACGTGCACGGGCTGCCGTAACCGCCACTGCGCGCGGGGCCGGGCGGTGCGCTTGTGCCGCCCGGCCCACTCAACGCAGGTTGAGCAGCGTCACGTGATGACCATGCCGCTCGCACGGCGAGTTCCATGAGACCGAAGGTACGGTGCCCGTCCTCGCGCCGCATGTCGGCGGGCACTGGCTCGGTCAGCCGGTTCCACCAGCCCGTGTTGGTACCGAGCGGATAGCCGTATGCCATACCGACCGGCTCACCGTCCTCGGTACGGGCCAGGGCAGCGCGGAAGGTGGCTTTACGGGTCTGGGAACGGAAGCGGCGGAAGTTGGCCGCGACGTCACCCTCAGTCTCGTTGTACGGCGGCCCCGCGAATGCCTCCGCGTAGACCAGCCTGAACGCCTCCTCGGCCTGTGCGGCACCCGACCCCACCCATGCGCTCTCCGGTGATGAGTCCGGGCAGCGCTGGCCTCCACTACTGGTTCGTCCCTGTGCGCGCCGCAGCGGACTGGGCCTTTCCTCGCCATGCGGACATCCACGTCCACGGCGAAACTGCGTACATCGCGATTCCGGGAGCCCAGCGGACCACCGGGCCGCGCTGGCGCATCCCTGCCCCGTCCCGATACCTACATCACCGACCCGGAAAGGCGCCTCGCCGCCCTGTACGACGCCGTGGAGACGGCACTCGGCCCACGCGGAGACTGCAAGGCGCCCGGCGACGCCGCCTATTGGCTCGCGTCAACGGCCAACGCGCCAGGGCCGGTTCTCCGGAACTGGGCAAGAGGCGAACTCGCGCTCATCCCCACAGGCGTGCGGTTCGACGTTGTGCGCGTGATCCATCGACTCGGCTGCGAAGTACTGCGTGATCTACAGGCCCGCCCCGAGCTCGGGCCTTTCATGCGCACTGGCAGCACAGCAGTTGAATTCCTCGTTCCCGAAGGAACGGCCACGATCTGGTCCTTGCCGCTCACCACCGCGATCGGTGAAGGTAAGCGGCTCGCCTGCCCCGATCCACGCCTACTCCGCCGTACCATCCGGCGGCGCCACTGGTCACACTGGCCGCAGGCCGCCGAGGGGCCTGCCCTCAACGATCCCCATTTGCTGGCGGACACGATCCACGCTGCGGACATCCGTCAGCGGGGGGAGTCCACACGTTGACCGCACTCTGCCGAGCATCCGTGCGACGCGCGCGGCAGCACATCGGATGCCCAACACTGAACGAAACGCCCTGGCGCTGCGCGCGCCAGGGTGTCCGTGCCGCCCGCGTTACGGCTTCGGGAGCGCGCAGTCCGGCAACGTGAGATCAATGGTGTTGCCCGTGCCCACGCAGGGGGCGATCAGGTAGGTCTCCTCGGCGTAGCCGGTGCCCTGGTGGATGGTGACGTTGCCGTTCTGGTCCACCTCACAGGGGTTGTCCAGGGTGCACTGTTCGCCGTTCTCGTTGGTGGTGTTGTTGACCGCCACCACCTGGCCGGTCGAGGTGTCGATGACCGGGGAGCCCGAAGTGCCGCCGATGACATGGCAGTCGGGGGTGTAGCGGACGGAGTCCTTCCAGGTCCAGTCGGCCTCCTTCACCTCGTAGGCGAAGCCGTCGATCGCGCAGGAGTAGGTGGACTGCCAGTACCCGGAGACCACCTCTATGGAGTCGCCCTGCACCGGGTGCGTGGTGGCCAGCGGCAGTGCCTCGATCTGGTACTGCTGGCGGATCTGGGCATAGGTGCTGCTCAGTTGGTACAGCGTGATGTCGGTGTCGGTCATCGTCGCGTAGAGCACCTTGGCGGCCTGCAACGTCCCGACCTGGTTGCCGGAGGCGTCCAGCAGTCCGAACGTCCGGCTGGACGGCTGGTCGGTGATGACCTGGCCCGCGGTGGGCATTCCGCTCTCCAGGCAGTGCCCGTTGGTCATGACGATCGCCGGGTCGTCATCCGCCGCGGCGGGCGTCCTGACGACGGACCCGGAGCAGTCGTCCAACGCCACCGTCCCGGCGAAGCCGACCTGTACGTCCGCGGGCCTGGTCGCGGCACCGGCCGGTGCCGCGGTGACGCCGAGGAACGTGACGAGGGCGAGACATCCTGCCGACAGGGCGGCGACGAGAGGTCTTTTCATGTGGGGGGATCCTCTCCGTACCGAAGCCTTTCCGGGCTGAACTTGGCATGTTCATTGTCGGATTGCGGAGTCAGGAAGAGAACCCCATGGACATGACCTGCCGTCAGACCTACCGCGGCTATTGGTCCAGACCAAGCCTGGGCGCTCACCTCAACCCTGAACCCCCACGTCCCTCAGGAGTGAGCCATGCGCAAAAGGCTCGGTGCGGTGATCGTCGGCCTCGGTGTGCTCGGGGCCGCTCGCTCTGACGTGCAGTTCTGACCCCAGTCCTCTCAGGGAATTCTCAGCGCTTCCTCATCCGACCCCTATGGCAGCGCCTTCGAACGCACAGGCAGGGTGGGTGATCGTGTATCTCTCTGCCTCCCCCGCGTATGGAAACGCACCCGCGGCGCCCTGGCGCACCGGTGTATCGCTGTTGAACGGGTGGCTGCCGCTGACGGCTCAGATCGTCACGGTGGTGCTGCTCGTCCTGGTCGTCGGCTGGCGCACCAGGCGGTGGAGAGTTCTGTGGCTGCCGGTCGCGGCGGCCGTCGGGGTGGTCGGCGCGCTGCTCGTGCAGTGGTACGTGGACGCCAACGCGCTGGCGACCGATCCGGCGCCAACCTCGTTGTGGGTGTGGGTCGGGGTCACCGCGGGCGCGCTGGCCGTCGCCGTGCTGGGCTGGCGGGGAGCCCGCTGGTGGCGGCGGGTGCTGTCGGTGCCGGTGGTTCCGTTGGGACTGCTGTGCACGGGGCTGGTGCTCAACCAGTGGGTGGGATACTTCCCCACCGTCCAGGAGGCCTGGGCCCAGATCACCGCCGGGCCGCTCCCCGACCAGGTGGACGCCTCGCAACTGACCGCCCTCCAGGGCAAGGCCAACACCATGAGCACCGGTCGCGTGGTCGGCGTCAACATCCCCGATGCCGCGAGCCACTTCACGCACCGCGAGGAGTACGTGTACCTGCCGCCCGCCTGGTTCGCGGGCGCCCACCATCCGCGGTTGCCGGTGCTGATGATGATCGGCGGCGAGTTCAACACCCCCGCCGACTGGATCCGTACCGGCGGAGCGATCAGCACCGTCGACGCGTACGCGAAGTCCCACCACGGCGAGGCGCCGATCCTGGTGTTCGTGGACTCGGGCGGCAGCTTCAACAACGACACCGAGTGCGTCAACGGCCCGCGCGGCAACGCCGCCGACCACCTCACCAAGGACGTACGGCCGTACGTGGTGTCCCACTTCGGCGCCTCGTCCGACCCGGCCGACTGGGGCGTCGTCGGCTACTCCATGGGCGGCACCTGCGCGGTCGACCTCGCAGTGATGCACCCCGAACTGTTCGGCACCTTCCAGGACATCGCCGGTGACCAGGGCCCGATCGTCGGCGACAAGCAGACCACGATCAAGGACCTGTACGGGGGCGACGCCGCCGCGTGGGCGCGGTTCGACCCGATGACGGTGCTGGCGCGGCACGCCCCGTACACCGGCACCGAGGGCCGGTTCGACAACAACCCGCCCGGCAGCGGCCCCGGCTTCCCGGGCGGCGGCTGGGGCGGCGGCCGGAACCACAACGGCCATGGCGGGCCGGGCGGAAAGCACTGGCACGGCGGCGGCAACAGCATGACCCGCTCCGGCCCCGTGGGCTTCGGCGGACGCGACATCCCCGGCGACGGCATGGGCAACCAGGCGGCGGACGCCCAGCAGTTGTGCGCCGCCGCGAAGAAGAAGGGGATCTCCTGCACCCTGGACTACGAACCGGGCGGACACACCTGGCAGTTCGCGGGCACGGCGTTCTCCGACGCGCTGTCCTGGCTGGCGGGACGGGTCCACACACCGGGCGCCTGACACCGCGCCGTACGGTCCTCGGCAGACCGGGCGAAGCCCGCTGCGGTCCGGCAGGTGCCGTCGATCGTCTGCGGCACCATCGTGGCTGGTCGCGCAGTTCCCCGCGCCCCTTCGGGGCCACTGCCAGCGGAGCGCTCAGCCGAGTACCGCCAGGGCGTCGATCTCGACCAACAGGCCCTCGGGCAGTCCCACGTACACCGTGGTGCGGGCGGCCGGGGCGCCCTTGAGGTCGGCGAAGTACTCGTCGTAGATCTCGTTGAACTCCGCGAAGTGCGCGGTGTCCGTGAGGTAGACCCGCACCATCACCGCGTCCTGCCAGCTGGCGCCGCCCTCTTCCAGCACGGCCTGGACGTTGGCGAGGGTACGCAGGGTCTGCTGGCGCAGCGTGGGGCCCGCGACGGTGGGCGGCTGGCCGGGTACCGCCGGGAGGAAGCCGACCTGTCCGGCGACCTGGAGGATGTTCCCCTTGCGCACCCCGTGCGAGAACCGGGCCGGGGGCCGGGTGTGGGTGGCCGGGGTGATGGCGGTCTTCTCGCTCATGGCTGCCTCTCTTCGCTTGCCTTCACAAGGGGTTCGTGGACCGGCGGTCGGCCGGAGTACTCCCGGCTGATCGCCTCCGCGGTGCGCAGCACCAGCGGGCGCAGCGCGAGGAGTTCCCCGGCGGGGACGACGACGTTCGGCGCGGAGACCGACAAGGCGGCGCCCACCCGGCCGTCTGCGCCGCGGATCGGCGCTCCGACGCAGTTGATGGACTCCTCGTGGCCGCCGAGGTCACTGGCCCAGCCCTGTTCGCGGACCCGGGCCAACTCGGCGAGGAACGCGTTCGCGTTGGGCGTCGAACGGGCGGTGTACGCGGGGTAGTCCAGGCGCTCGGCGACCGCGCGCCGTTCGGCCTCGGGCAGGTCGGCGAGCAGGACCTTGGCGACCGCGGCGACGGTGATGGCGACGGGCTTGCCGATCCGCGAGTACATCCGCACCGGATAGCGGCTGTCCACCTTGTCGACGTAGACGACCTCGCCCTCCTCGTAGACGGCCAGGTGCACGGTGTGCCCGCACGCCTCGTTGAGCGCCACCAGATGCGGATGGGCGATCTCCCGTACGTCCAGTTGCTCCATCGCCTCCTGCGCCAGCGCGAACAGCCGGGCGCCCAGCCGGTAGCGCTGGTCGGGCTGGCGGTGAACCATGCCGTGCTCGTGCAGGGTGCGCAGCAGCCGCAGCGCCGTCGACTTGTGGACGCCGAGCCGGGTGGCGACCTGCTCCAGGTTGGCCGGTCCCTCGGCGAGCAGCGGCAGGATGCGCAGTGCGCGATCGACGGTCTGACTCATGGCGTGGCCACCTCCGCGGCCTCGGCGGTCCATCCGGGCCGGAACCGCAGTCTGCCCCACGCCTCGTCGCTGAGCCGGACGAGGGCGTCGGCCCGCCGCCGGGTCGGCGGGGTGCCGACGTCGCCCGCGACGGTGAGCGCGGCGGCGGCCAGCAGATGGCCGTGCCGCAGCCGTTCGCGCACCGGCAGGCCGCGCAGCGTGCCGGAGAGGAACCCGGCGGCGAACGCGTCCCCGGCGCCGACCGGGTCGACGACGTCCACCCGGGCCGCGGCGGCGCGGGTGGACGTACCGTCGTGGAAGGCCACCGCGCCGTCCGCGCCCGACTTGACGACGAGGACGGCGGGTTCGGGCAGCGCGGCGCGGATCGCGGTGGCGTCCGGCAGCCCCCAGGCGGCCCTGGCCTCGTCCTCACCGACGAACACGATGTCGCAGCCGCGCGCCAGTTCGGCCAGCGCCGCCGGGTCGCGCGAACGCCACAGCGCCGGGCGGAAGTTGACGTCGAAGCAGACCCGTGGCCGCCCGGGCCACGGCTGGGTCAGCTCGGTCAGCAGGGCGTGGCACTGCGGGGAGAGCGCGGCCGTGACGCCCGACAGGTGCAGCAGTCGTCCGGAGCGCACCGCCTCGCGGTCGATGTTGCCGGGCGACATGGCGGCGGCGGCCGAGCCTGACCGGTAGTAGAGCACGGCGGTGCGGTCGGCGAGCCGCTCCTTGAAGTAGACGCCGGTGGGCCGGGTGTCGTCGCGCCGCACGGCTTGGACGTCCACGCCCGCCGCGCCGATCGCGGCCAGCAGGTGCTCGCCGAACCCGTCGGCGCCGACCCGGCTGATCCACCGGGTGCGGTGGCCGAGGCGGGCCAACGCGCAGGCGACGTTGGACTCGGCGCCGCCGATGCCGCGGTGGAAGACCGCCACGTCGGCGAGGGGGCCGGGGCGCGCGGGCACCAGGGTGATCATGGACTCCCCCAGGCACACCACGTCGTAGGTCACCATTGCCCCGCTTCTTACCCTGTCGTACACCGTTGACCCGGTGCTTGCCGGGATGTTAGACAGCACGGAACACACGTCGCAACGAGCGTTGCACACTGCGCAACAGCGCTTTCGGGAGGATGGATGCACGTCGAGGAGTTGTCCGGGGAGCGGGTCGACCACCGCTTCAAGGGGCTGCCGCCGGACGCCGACGGGCTCACGGTCGGCGAGTTGGCGGCCGAGCGCCGCTCGATCTTCGACGGCGGATTCACCACGCCCGTCCTGACCCTCTCGGCGCCCGCGCTGGAACACAACCTGGCGCAGCTGGAGGAGTACTCCGCCAAGCACGGCCTGGCGTTCGCCCCGCACGGCAAGACCTCGATGGCGCCCCAGTTGTTCGCCCGCCAACTGGCCCACGGCTCCTGGGGGATCACCGCCGCGACCGCCAGCCATGTGCGGGTGTACCGGGCGTTCGGGGTGCAACGCATCTTCCTGGCCAACGAGTTGGTGGACGCGGCGGCACTGCGCTGGCTGTCCGCAGAGCTGGCCGCCGACCCCGACTTCCGTTTCGTCGCGTACGTGGACTCGGTACGCGGTGTGGAGCTGATGGACGCCGCGCTGACACACCGCGTCGACGTGGTGGTGGAGTTGGGCGCGCCGGGCGCTCGCACCGGGGTACGCGACGAGGCCGAGGCGCACCGGGTCGCCGACGCGGTGGCCGCGGCGCGGCATCTGCGGCTGGTGGGGGTGGCCGGTTACGAGGGCGAACTCCCGGACAAGACCGAGCAGTCGGTGTCCGCCTGGCTGCGCAAGTTGGTGGCGGTGGCCCGGGAGCTGGACGCGCGGGGGCGGTTCGGCGAGGCGGACGAGATCGTGCTGAGCGCGGGCGGCAGCGCCTGGTTCGACTCGGTGGCGGAGGTCTTCTCCACCGTCACGCCGGACGACTTCTCCCGGCCGCTGCTGAAGCTGCTGCGCTCGGGCGCGTACGTGACGCACGACGACGACCACTACCGGAGGATCACGCCGTTCCACGACCGGGTGGAGGGCTCGCTGCGGCCCGCGTTCCGGCTGTGGGCACAGGTGGTGTCCCAGCCGGAGCCGGGGCTCGCGGTGGTCAACGCGGGCAAGCGGGACGCGCCGTACGACCTGGGGCTGCCGGTGCCCCAGGTGGTGCGGACGGCGTCCGGGGCGGAGCGTGCGGCGGCCGGGATGCGGGTGGTCAAGCTGGCCGACCAGCACGCGTTCGTCGAGCTCGAAGAGGGTGCGGCGGTCCAGGTCGGGGACTGGGTGGGGCTGGGGTTGTCGCACCCGTGCACGACGTTCGACAAGTGGCAGCTGATTCCGCTGGTCGAACAGGACGGCACGGTCGTGGACTTCGTCCGGACGTTCTTCTAGGGGTTTTTCCGCCCGCCCGCAGACGGCGACCGGGCGGGCGGCGAGTTGGAATCCACCGACGAGCGGAAAGCCGAAATGGACACCGTGATCCGCGACGTCACCGTCATCGACGGCACGGGAGGTACTCCGTACCGCGCCGACGTCGGCCTGGCCGAAGGCCGCATCGCCGAGATCCACCGGGAGCGGGCGGCCGGGCCCCGCCCCTCGGCCCGAGCCGTGGTGGACGGCACAGGGCTCGCCCTCGCCCCGGGCTTCATCGACATGCACGCGCACAGCGACCTCGCCCTGCTGCGCGACCCGGAACACACGGCGAAGGCCGCCCAAGGCGTGACCCTCGAAGTCCTGGGCCAGGACGGCCTGTCGTACGCCCCCGTGGACGAGCGCACCCTCGACGAGGTCAGACGGCAGATCACCGGCTGGAACGGCGACGGCTGCGACGTCGACTTCGACTGGCGCACCGTCGGCGAGTACCTCGACCGCCTGGACCGGGGCATCGCGGTCAACGCCGCGTACCTCGTCCCACAGGGCACCGTCCGCATGCTGGCGGTCGGCTGGCAGGACCGCCCCGCCACCCCGGCCGAACTCGCCGAGATGCGAAGGCTGGTGGCCGAGGGCATGGCCCAGGGCGCCATGGGCCTCTCGTCGGGGCTGACGTACGCCCCGGGGATGTACGCGCCGACGGCTGAACTGACCGAACTGTGCCGGGTGGTGGCCGCGTTCGGCGGCTACTACTGCCCGCACCACCGCAGTTACGGCGCGGGCGCGCTGGAGGCGTACGCGGAGATGGTCGCGCTGTGCCGGGAGGCGGGCTGCGCGCTGCATCTCGCCCACGCCACCATGAACTTCGACGTCAACAAGGGCCGCGCCGCCGAACTGCTGGCGCTGCTGGACGCCGCGCTGGCCGAGGGCGCCGACATCACCCTGGACAGCTACCCGTACCTGCCGGGCTGCACCACCTTGGTGGCGATGCTGCCGAGTTGGGCCGGTGAGGGCGGGCCGCGGGCCGTCCTGCGGCGGCTGCGCGACGAGACGGCCTCGGCGCGGATCCGGCACGCCCTGGAGCGGGAGGGCTCGGACGGCTGCCACGGGGTCCCGGTCGACTGGGACCTCATCGAGGTCTGCGGGGTGTCGGACCCCGCGCTGTCCGGGTACGTCGGCCGGACCATCGCGCACACCGCGCGGCTGCGCGGCGAGCCCCCGTACACCACGGCCCGCGAGCTGCTGCTCGCCGACCGGCTGGGGACCACCGTCCTCCAGCACGTCGGCGACGAGGAGAACGTCCGGACGATCATGCGCCACCGGGTCCACACCGGCGGCAGCGACGGCATTCTGGTGGGCGACAAGCCGCATCCGCGCGCCTACGGCACGTTCCCGCACTACCTCGGGCGGTACGTACGGGAGCTGGGGGTGCTCTCGCTCCAGGAGTGCGTGGCCCATCTGACCGGCCGCCCGGCCGCCCGGCTCGGCCTGTCCGACCGCGGTCTGGTGCGTCCCGGGTACCGCG
Organism: Streptomyces sp. PLK1-5; assembly: GCA_037034305.1. Classification (GTDB taxonomy): domain Bacteria; phylum Actinomycetota; class Actinomycetes; order Streptomycetales; family Streptomycetaceae; genus Streptantibioticus_A. The sequence continues at coordinate 48,412 of JBAGJY010000001.1, read as the reverse complement.
CCGACCTGGTGCTGTTCGATCCGCGGACGGTGGCCGCGGGCGCCACCTGCGAGCGCCCGAGGGCGCTGCCGACCGGCATCCCGTATGTGCTGGTGGACGGCCGGTTCGTGATCCGGGAGGGCCGCAGGACGGACGTGCTGGCGGGCCGCTCGGTACGGCGACGTGGTGAAAAACACCGAGCGGGCGGTGTTGGGGGGCCGTAGGGTGACCGACATGCAGGTGATCCAGTCGACGAAGCTCGCGAATGTCTGTTACGAGATCCGGGGACCGGTGCTCGAAGAGGCGATGCGGCTTGAGGCGGCGGGTCACCGCATCCTCAAGCTGAACACCGGCAACCCGGCGCCGTTCGGCTTCGAGTGCCCGCCGGAGATCCTTGAGGACATGCTGCGCTCGCTCGGCGACGCGCACGGCTACGGGGACGCCAAGGGCCTGCTGTCCGCGCGGCGCGCGGTGATGCAGCACTACCAGACCAAGGGCGTTCCGCTGGACGTCGAGGACATCTACCTCGGCAACGGCGTCTCCGAACTGATCCAGATGTCCATGCAGGCGCTGCTGGACGACGGCGACGAGGTGCTGGTCCCGGCGCCGGACTACCCGCTGTGGACCGCCTCGGTGTCGCTGGCGGGCGGCACGGCGGTGCACTACCGCTGCGACGAGCAGGCCGACTGGATGCCGGACCTGGCCGACATCGAGCGCAAGGTCACCGACCGCACCAAGGCGATCGTGGTGATCAACCCGAACAACCCGACCGGCGCGGTCTACAGCGACGAGGTGCTGCGCGGCATCACCGACATCGCCCGGCGGCACCGGCTGATCGTCTGCTCCGACGAGATCTACGACAAGATCCTCTACGACGACGCCACCCACACCCCGACCGCCGCCATCGCGCCCGACCTGCTGACGCTGACCTTCAACGGCCTGTCCAAGGCGTACCGGGTGGCGGGCTACCGCAGCGGCTGGATGGCGGTGTGCGGCCCCAAGGGCCACGCGGAGAGCTACATCGAGGGCCTGACGATCCTGGCGAACATGCGGCTGTGTGCCAACATGCCCGCCCAGCACGCCATCGCCACCGCGCTCGGCGGCCACCAGTCGATCAACTCCCTGGTGCTGCCCGGCGGCCGACTGCTCGCCCAGCGCGACGCGGCCTACCAGGCGCTGACCGCGATCCCGGGCGTGACCTGCGTGAAGCCGAAGGGCGCGCTGTACGCGTTCCCGCGGCTCGACCCGAAGGTCTACAAGATCAAGGACGACCGGCAGATGGTCCTTGACCTGCTGCGGGCCGAGAAGATCATGATCGTGCACGGGTCGGGCTTCAACTGGCCCGAACCCGACCACTTCCGCATCGTGACACTTCCGCGCGCGGAGGACCTGACGGACGCGATCACGCGCATCGCGCGCTTCCTGGACGGTTACAGCCAGCCGTAGCGCTCGCGCTGTGCGGTGCGCGAAAAGGGGCGCGGGGCTGTGACAACGTGCGGCTCCGCCGCGTGGGCGCGCCCGGCCCCCACCGGCCGGTGGTCGAAGAACGACCGTAAGACCCCGGCCGGTGACCAGCAACAGGTTCGTCGTGGCTGTGCGCGCAGTTCCCCGCGCCCCTAACAGAGCGCCGTCTCCCCGCGCCCCTTCAGGGCGCGTCAGCCGAGGCGCTGCACCAGCGCCCGGTACTCGTCCCACAGCTCCTTCGGCGTGTGGTCGCCGAACGTCTCCAGGTGCTGCGGGATCAGCGCAGCCTCCTCGCGCCACACCTCGGCGTCGACGGACAGCAGCAGGTCGAGGTCGGCCTCGGAGATCTTCAGGCCCTCGGTGTCCAGCGCCTGCTTGGTCGGCAGCACACCGATCGGCGTCTCGACGCCCTCCGCCTCACCGTTCAGCCGCTCCACGATCCACTTGAGCACCCGGCTGTTCTCGCCGAAGCCCGGCCACACGAACCTGCCGTCGGCGTCCTTGCGGAACCAGTTCACGTAGTAGATCTTCGGCAGCTTGTCGGCGTCGTGCGTCTGGCCGATCTTCACCCAGTGGCCGAAGTAGTCGCCCATGTTGTAACCGCAGAACGGCAGCATGGCGAACGGGTCGCGGCGCAGTTCGCCGACCTTGCCCTCGGCGGCGGCGGTCTTCTCGGAGGCCACGTTGGCGCCCAGGAAGACACCGTGCTGCCAGTTCAGCGACTCGGTCACCAGCGGTACGGCGGAGGCGCGGCGGCCGCCGAAGAGGATGGCCGAGATCGGCACGCCCTTGGGGTCCTCCCACTCGGGCGCGATGATCGGGCACTGCGAGGCGGGCACCGTGAAGCGGGCGTTGGGGTGCGCGGCCGGGGTGTCGGACTCCGGCGTCCAGTCGTTGCCCTTCCAGTCGGTCAGGTGCGCCGGGGGCTCCTCGGTCATGCCCTCCCACCACACGTCGCCGTCGTCGGTGAGCGCGACGTTGGTGAAGACCGAGTTGCCGTACATGGTCTTCATGGCGTTGGCGTTGGTGTGCTCACCGGTGCCGGGAGCGACGCCGAAGAAGCCCGCCTCGGGGTTGATCGCGTAGAGCCTGCCGTCCTCGCCGAACCGCATCCAGGCGATGTCGTCGCCGATGGTCTCCACGGTCCAGCCGGGGATCGTCGGCTCCAGCATGGCGAGGTTGGTCTTGCCGCAGGCGCTCGGGAACGCGGCGGCCACGTACTTCGGCTGGCCCTTCGGCGGGGTCAGCTTGAGGATCAGCATGTGCTCGGCCAGCCAGCCCTCGTCCCGGGCCATGACCGACGCGATGCGCAGCGCGTAGCACTTCTTGCCCAGCAGCGCGTTGCCGCCGTAGCCGGAGCCGTACGACCAGATCTCGCGGGCCTCGGGGAAGTGCGAGATGTACTTGGTGGAGTTGCACGGCCAGGGCACGTCGGCCTGGCCCGGCTCCAGCGGGGCGCCGAGGGTGTGCACGGCCTTGACGAAGAAGCCGTCGTCACCGAGTTCGTCCAGCACCGCCTGGCCCATCCGGGTCATGGTGCGCATGGAGACGGCGACGTAGGCGGAGTCGGTGATCTCCACGCCGAGCGCCGACAGCGGCGAGCCGAGCGGGCCCATGCAGAACGGGACGACGTACATCGTCCGGCCCCGCATCGAGCCGCGGAACAGGCCCTTCTCGCCCTGGAAGATCTCCCGCATCTCGGCGGGGTCCTTCCAGTGGTTGGTCGGACCGGCGTCCTCCTCCTTCTCGGCGCAGATGAACGTCCGGTCCTCGACGCGGGCGACGTCGCTGGGGTCGGAGGCCGCGTAGTACGAGTTGGGGCGTTTGACCGGGTCGAGCTGCTTGAACGTTCCCTTGGCGACGAGTTCGCCACACAGGCGCTGGTACTCCTGCTCGGAGCCGTCGCACCACACGATCTCGTCAGGTTCGGTGAGGGCGGCGATCTCGCCGACCCATGCGATCAGTTCCTGGTGGTTGGTGGGAGCCGCATTGCCGCGCGCCACGATCGCTCCGTTCCGCCGGACACGCACACGTCCAGCGTCAGATATTGAGGGTTGTGGAGTTGGGCCCCTTGGGGGCTGCGACCCGGACGCCTGCTCATCCGGTGCCGACCGCACTCATATGAGTGTCCGCGTGTGACAGGTGATCTGTCCAGGGCTCCAGTAGTGAGCATTGCCACTTCCAGTCCGATTTATTACCTGGCCGTAACCTACGGTTGCGTAGGTAGCATGACGGCCATGACCGCCGCCGAGGAGACCAGCGCCGCCGCCCTGGCGGCCAAGGTGCCGCATCTGCCAGCCGTCAAGCCGAAGTTGCGCGGTTGGCTGCACGCCGGGATGTTCCCCGCGACGCTCGTCGCGGGCGTGACGCTCACCGCGCTCGCCGACAGCCCGCGCGGGCGGATCGCCTGCGCGGTCTACACCCTGACCGCGTGTCTGCTGTTCGGCGTCAGCGCGCTGTACCACCGGGGCGACTGGTCGCCGAAGGTGTCGGCGGTGCTGCGCCGCCTCGACCACGCCAACATCTTCCTGATCATCGCGGGCACCTACACCCCGCTGGCGATCCTGCTGCTGCCGAACGGAACGGCGACCGCGCTGCTGTGGTTCGTCTGGGCGGGCGCGCTGGCCGGGATACTCTTCCGGGTCTTCTGGGTGAGCGCGCCACGCTGGCTGTATCTGCCCTGCTACCTGGCGCTCGGCTGGGCCGCGGTCTTCTTCCTGCCCGAGTTCCTGCGCACCGGCGGCGTCGCGGTCCTGGTCTGCGTGACGGTCGGCGGCCTGCTCTACAGCGCGGGCGGGGTGGTCTACGGGATCAAGCGCCCCAACCCGTCCCCGCGTTGGTTCGGCTTCCACGAGGTGTTCCACTCGTTCACCCTGGCCGCGTTCATCGTCCACTACGTCGGCATCTCCCTGGTGGCGTACACGCACGCGTAGCACCCGTTCGGGTTCCGCCGAACCGGTTACGCGTGCTGTACGCCCTGCTGTACGGTCAGGGCGTGTCGAAATCAGTGACCATCCGGGTTCCCGAGGAACTCCACGCACTGCTTCAGGCCCGCGCGGAGGCCGAGGGCACCACGGTGACCGCGCTCATCACGCGGGCCGCGCACAACGCGGTTCGCGACACCCGCCTCGAAAACGCCGCGGAGGCGTTCCGCACCTTCATCACCGAGCACGCCGACGCGTTCGACGAGGCCTTCCCCGACGACGCCCCCGACCGGCCGGACGCCTCCGGGCGGGCCGCCTGACGTGGAACTGCTCATCGACATCCGCTGGCTGCTCGAACGTCAGGCCGAGGTTCTCCCCAAGCAGCCTTCGGTCCACGACTTCTCCAACCTCGTGGCCGCCGTCGCCCGCCACCGCGTCAACACCCCGCAGGTCGGCGTCACCGTCGACAACGCCTGGCGCGCGGCAGCCCTGATGCACACGATCATCCGGCTGCGGCCCCTCCCGGCCCGCAACGCGCTGTTCGGCGCGGCAACCGTCGTCGCGTACATGGACGCCGCCGGAGAAGGACTCGACGCCCCGTACGGCGCCCTGATCGACCTCGCCCGCGACATCGACGCCGGGCGGACCGACGCCTACGACGCGGCCGACCGCATCCGCTCCTGGCGCATCTGAGGACGTTCAGCCGCCAGCGGCTTCGGGACATGGCCCCGGACAGCGCGGATGCCCGACAATGAGCCCCATGGCACCCGCAACGCCCCCTGCCGCCGCCCAGCTCAGCCTGCGTGAGCGCAAGAAGATCAAGACCCGTCAGGCGATCCGGCAGGCCGCCTACCGTCTCTTCGAGGAGCAGGGGTACGACGCGACGACCGTCGAGCAGATCGCGGCCGCCGCCGAGGTGTCGCCCAGCACGTTCTTCCGGTACTTCCCGACGAAGGAGGACGTCGTACTCACCGACGAGTACGACCCGCTGATGCAGGCGGCGCTGCTGGAGCGGCCCGCCGACGAACCCATCGTGGAATCGCTGCGGCACTCCACTGTCGCGCTGCTGCGCCAGATGTTCGCCGAGGGCGGCCAGGACCGCGAGGAGATCCTGCACCGGCTGCGGCTCAGCCAGGAGGTACCGGCCATCCGTGCTCGGATGAGCGAGAACATGTCCGACACCTGCCGGACGATGGCCACCGCGCTGGCCAAGCAGCGCGGACGCGACGCGAACGAACTGGAGATCCGCGTACTGGTCGGCGCGGTGGTGGGCGCCTGGCAGGAGGCACTGACGCACTGGATCGACAGCGGCAGCCAGGAGGACCTGCCGGATCTACTGGATCAGACCCTGTCGATCCTGGCCTCCGGGCTCGGCGGCTCCGGCCAGTAGGGACCTCCGGCCGGTTGCTACTCGGGGCGTCACCGGGTGTGCTCCTGTCGCTGATGCCGTCGCATCAGTACGTTCATGTCCGTCGCCCGGCTGTGGTCGAACTCCGCCTGGGCGGCGGCACGTTGTTCGGCGAGACCGGCGCACTCCCGGCAGCCGGGTACCGGCACGGGCGGGCGGCTGACATCGAAGGCCTGCCCGCTCACCGGCCCTGCCTCGTCCGCTGGTTGGCGGCCCTCAGCTCAGCGCTCACGCGTTCCCGCTGGGTGGCGGGGCGAACGCGCGCCGGGTCCGCCTCCCACTCGCGGCCCCCGCCGACCGGGCGCAGCAGCAGGTACGGGCCCGCCTTCGCCTGGTAGGTCCCCACCCGCTCCGCCACCGCGTCGTAGACGAGCGCCCCGGGCGTCAGGGGCGTGCTCGCGTTCGCCATGCTTCCGTGCCTCTCGCTGTTCACCTTGGTCAATCACGTGTGTAGCCCAAGAGTTGCCGCTGGCCCGTAGGCTCGGAAGCGGATTCCCGTCCCAACTCTGATTCGGAAAATGGGGGCTGCGCCGTGGCACGTCCACCACGTGAACTGACGCCCTACCGCTCGAACCGCCACTTCTACGGGGCCGAGGTGAGACGGTGTCGGATCGAAGCGGACATGACATTGGACGAGCTGGCAGCAAAGGTCCCGCACAGCAGGAGCCAACTACACCGTGTCGAGGTCGCGGAAATGATGCCTCCGCCCGATCTCTCCATGGCACTGGACAGCCTGTTTCAGACCGGTGAGCATTTCAGGCGGCTGTACGAACTGGTACGCCGTGAGCAGGAGATCCACCCGGAGCAGTACCGCCGCCTTATGGAGTTGGAGACGCGGGCACGCATCATGCAGGAATACACCTGTCAAATCGTTCCGGGACTCTTGCAGACAGAAGGCTATGCGCGTGCGCTGATCGAGACCCACTGCCTCACGAAGTCACCAGAAGAGGTTGAGGAGTTGGTCTTTGCTCGCCTCGGCCGCCAGAAGTTGTTACGAGTCGACCCTCAACCTCAGCTTTTCGTGCTCCTGGACGAAGGAGCGATCAGACGTCCGGTCGGCGGTCAGTCCGTTATGCGTGAGCAACTGTCGGTTCTGATCGCGAACGCGGACACCTCCACAACAACCATTCGCCTGCTCCCCTTCGAATACGGTGCACATGGGTTGATGGGCGGCACACTGTCTATCATGACCCTCGATGATGGAACGGTTGTCGCCTACGAAGAGAGCGCAAGCACCGGCACGCTTCTGAGGAATCCGGAGACCATTCGCGACCAACAGCGCACCTTCGAACGGCTGTATTCCCAGGCACTTTCGCCGAGTGATACGGCGGTATTCCTCCGCGCAGTAAGAGAGGAGTGCACCCCGTGATCACCGCACGGACGGCGGAGAGTGTGTCGAGTGGCCACCAACAGCCGCCCTCCCCTCAGGCGTGATCCCCGTACGGGACCCCAACAACCCCAACTGCTGTTCCTCTCCCCGCAGCTATGGGCATAGTTCGTATCGGCTGTGAACGCTGGGGAGTTGCCCTCAGTCTGAGGCCGTCTGGACGCCTGACGGGGGGATGGCTGTGAACGCTGATGTTGCGCCGCTGTGGATCATTGGGCTGGCCTGCCTCGTCGCGGCGGCCGTCGGGGGGTCGGTGAAGCTCGGCGGGTCGGAGATTCCCGCCATCTCCTCACCGGCGGCCCGGGGGGTCGTCGCGATCGTCGGAGTGGTCGCGCTCGTGCTGGGACTGACCGCGTTCCTCCATGGTTCGTCGGCGTCGGGATCCTCCAACGGCTCCGCCACGCCCTCCGGTGCCCCGCCGTCCCCACCGCCGAGCCACTCCACCGACCCATCACCGTCACCCTCGCCCCCACCCTCACCGTCGCCGTCGCCGTCGCCGCCCGCACCGACACCCTCGCCCTCGCCCTCGCCGCCGCCAAGTACGCCCACCGCGACGCCCAGTCGCGTGCGGTGGCACGGCACGCTGGTCCTGGGCGGGTACGGCGGGACCGGCGGGGGCTGGTGGCTCGACCCCGTCCCGCCGACCCAGTCACCGGGCGGCGACCTCAGCTACGGCGATCCCCAAGAGGTCGTCGGCAACACGCTCGTCGCGTGGGACGGCTCCGGCGCGCCGGGTCAGCAGCAGTGCTCCGACGCGCTGGGCACCCATCTGGGGCAGCATGTGGTGGACGCCCGAGCGGGTGCCATGGGCTGTTTCAAGACCTGGGACGGCCGCGTCGGGTACTTCACGGTCGTCGGTGAGCCGGGTACCGACCGGGAGAACGTCGAAGTGACCGTCTGGGAACGGTCCTGACGGCATCCGCCGGAACGCCGCTAACGCAGCTTCTCCGCCAGCGCCTGCGCGTCCGTCGTCGGCGCGTCGCACACGAACCCGCGGCACACGTACGCCGCCGGGCGGCCGTCCACCAGGCCCCGGCCGCGCGACAGCGGGAACTCCTCGCTGTCCGGCTCGCCGCAGGTGACGACCGCGCCGGGAGCGGTGGCCAGCAGGGCGGTGCGGTGGAGTTCGTGGGTGGCGAGGTCGTCGGCGGGGCCGACGACCGCCACCTCGCGCGGACCGTCCAGGGCGGCCTCGGCGACCGCCAGGCCCCAGCCGATGAACCGCGGCGCCCGCGCCGCCAGCGCGCCCACCACGCCCAACGCCCGCTCGGCGGCCGTGCGGTGCTCCGCCGAGCCGGTGTGCGCGGCGTACGACAGCAGCGCACCGGCCGCCGCCGTCCAACCGGAGGGCGCCGCGTTGTCCGTGGGGTCCTGCGGCCTGCGGATCAGCGCCTCCGCGTCGTCCGCGGTGTCGTAGAACGTGCCGTCGGCGCTGGTGAAGTGCCGTAGCACGGTGTCCAGCAGCAGTCCGGCGAACTCCAGCCACACTCCCTCGCCGGTCACGGCGGCCAGGGCGAGGAAGCCCTCGGCGACGTCCGCGTAGTCCTCCAGCACGCCCGCGTTCGCCCCGGCCGCGCCGTCCCGCGAGGTGCGGGCCAGCCGCCCGTGCGGGTCCATGTGCACCCGCACCAGCAGGTCCGCCGCGTCCAGCGCGGCGGCCACCAGGTCCGGGCGGTCGAAGTAGCCGCCGGTCTCGGCGAGCGCGGCGATGGCCAGGCCGTTCCAGGCGGCCACCACCTTGTCGTCCCGACCGGGCCGCGGTCGCCGCGCCCGCGCGGCCAGCAGCCGCTCCCGGACGCTGGCGATCCGCTCGCCGGTGGCCAACTCGCCGTCCACCAGCCGCAGTACGGACGCGCCCTCCTCGAAGCTGCCCTCCGGCGTCACCCCGTAGTAGCGGGCGGCGAACTGCGCGTCCTCCTCGCCCAGCACCGCCCGCAGTTCGTCAACGGTCCACACGTAGTAGGCGCCCTCACCGTGCGTGCCGCCCGCCCGTCGCCCACCACCACCCTCAACCGAGGCGCTTCGCGCCGCAGTGTCGCTTGGGCGTTCGCTGTCCGCGTCCAGGGCGGAGGCGAACCCGCCCTGTTCGGTGCGCAGTTCGCCGACCAGGAAGTCGGCGGTCTCCAGCGCCACCCGGCGCGCCAGGTCGGAGCCGGTGGCCCGCCACAGATGGGCGTAGACCCGGCACAGCAGCGCGTTGTCGTACAGCATCTTCTCGAAGTGCGGCACGGTGAACGTGCGGTCCACCGCGTAGCGGGCGAATCCGCCGCCGAGTTGGTCGTAGATCCCGCCGCGCGCCATCGCCTCGCAGGTGTCGGCCGCCATCTGCAGCGCGGCCTCGGAACCGGTGCGCGCGTGGTGCCGCAGCAGGAACTCCAGCACCATGGACGGCGGGAACTTCGGCGCGCCGCCGAACCCGCCGTGGGTGGCGTCGTACTCCCGGGTCAGCTCCAGCAGCGCGGCGTGCAGCTCGGCCTGCTGCGGCGCGGGCGCCGCGCCGTAGTCGAGGCGGCGGCCGGACAGCTCCCGTACGATCCGCGTCGCGACCTCGCCGACCTCGTCCCGCCGGTCCCGCCACGCGGTCCGTACGCCCTCCAGCACCTGCCGGAAGCCGGGCATGCCGTGCCGGGGCTCGGGCGGGAAGTAGGTGCCGAAGTAGAACGGCTCACCGTCCGGCGTCAGGAACACCGTCATCGGCCAACCGCCCTGCCCGGTCGCCGCCTGCACCGCCTCCATGTAGACCGCGTCGACGTCCGGCCGCTCCTCCCGGTCCACCTTCACCGGCACGAAGTGCTCGTTCAGCACCGCCGCGGTCCGCTCGTCCTCGAACGACTCAGCGGCCATCACATGGCACCAGTGACACGCAGAGTAACCGACCGACAGCAGAACCGGCACATCACGCCGTTTTGCTTCCTCGAACGCCTCCGGTCCCCAAGGCCACCAGTCGACCGGGTTGTCAGCGTGCTGAAGCAGATAAGGCGAGGTCACACCAGCCAACCGGTTCATGCGATCCAGCCTCTCACAATGCCCGGCCCGGCCGACGAAGCCCGCACGGGCCTGCCTCGCTTGGCTGATTTGCACTTGTGCGCCATCACTTGATGGATGGCAGCTGCCCGCTACCCTGGACGCCGCCGCAGGTCCGGACTGGAACGCCGACACGGACTTCGACGTCCGCCTGCAGGACGTTCCGCTCACCAACCGCCGTCCGGACGTCGTCGTCTACCGGGCGGATCCCATCGACCTCACGCCTACGTTCTCGACGCTGCCACCAAGGCCTACAGGGACGGCGAGATGTTCACCGGCGTGATCAAGGCCGCCGCGCCCTTCTTCCGTCACCGTGGACCTGGGAGCCATCTGACGACCAACATCCGCGTGGGCAACCTCGACCGATCGCCGCTGACCTGCGGGTCATCTCGAAAGGACTCGATCTTGCAGAGGTGATCGCTGTCTGCGCACCAGCTTCACGCGGTCGAGTTTGCCATCCGTGCCGCGGAGTTCCTGCTTCACGCCGTCCGGAACGCCGTTGAGACTGGCGAGCGCCACCGGCTCCGCCAGCATCAACGTCTTCTGCTCCTGCGGCGAGAGCCCGTCCCACCACTCGCGCACCAGGTGCGGATCCCTCCCGGTGGGGATGTCCGCGTGGAGCATGTCGAGTTGCGTATGCGAGGCCTCGGTCTGCACCTCGTTGAGCGCCTTGACCGGATCGGCAATGTCGATGTGCTTGGCCAGCTTGCCGAGCTCGGCGAGGTGGGCTGCCGGGGCGGTGGACGCTTGGCGGTATCTGGGCCGCCCCGCGGCAGCTACTGGCTCCAGCGGCAGCTCGAACACCCCACGCTGAGCAGCACCGGAACCCCGCGCCGTCGTGCGTCCGCGAAGGCCTCGTCGCTCCACGGCCACCAATCAAGAGGGTTGTCGGCGTGCTGAAGGAGGTAGGGAGAGGTGGAGCGGCTGAGTCGATTGGCCACGTACCCACCCTCACACATCCCGCCGCGCCCAGGCGCGCGACCGGGCACGCGGGCGGAGGGCGAGCGATATGCACACCACAAAGGGGGAACGACGATGAACCAACCCACACCGACCGCCGGGGGGTCCATCGCGCTCAGCGCACCCGACCGCGCGGAGGCGGAGCGGCTGCTCCAGCGCGCCGTCACCGAGGAGACCCAGCGCGCCACCCGCTCCAAGCGCCAGGTGGACGCCGGCGCGCTGCTGGAGCGCGGACGCGCCGCGCTCGACGACATCGCGGCGCAGGCCGCCGAGGAGTACGCCGCCTACCGGCGCGCAGCCGAGGCCGGGCCCGCCGCGCCGCGCCCCGGCACGGCGGCGCCCGCGCTGCTGGCCGGGGTGACCGGGGTCACCGCGTTCGCCGTCGACCTCGGACAGGGGATGTCGGCGGGCGCCTCGCTGCTGACCGGGGTCGCGGTGGCGGTGGCGGCGGCAGTGGTCGGCGGCGCCAGGTCGTTCAGCCAGCGGCGTGGCGGCGAGCAGCCAGCCGACGCCGCGCAGTTGCGGCAGCAGTGGCTGGCGGCGCTGGAGCGACGCGGGGTGCGGCCGTTCCTGGAGCAGCAGCGGGTGGCGCCGCCCGCCACGCCGATACTGAAGAAGACCGCGAAGTCCACGGTTCCGGCGCAGGCCAAGCGGAGCGACCGCAGCGCCGCCGCCCGGCAACGCGCCCTGCTCGCCCAGTCGTTCGACCTGCTGCCGCAGGGCGAGGGGCCGTTCACCGGGCGGCGCGGCCATCTGTCGCGGATCAACCAGTGGGTGCAGCAGGCCCGCGCCGCCATCGAGACCAAACCGACCGTGGTGATGCTCTGCGGCCCGACGGGCTCCGGCCGCAGCGCGCTGGCGGTGCGCGCCGCCCAGCAGTTGAAGGACCAGTTCCGCGGCGCGTGCCTGGTGCCGCTGCGCGGTGGAGCCGTGGACCAGCCGCCGCTGACCACCAGGGAGGCGCTGCTGCACATCCTCAACCGGCTCGGCGCGCCCCGCGAACAACTGCTGTTCCGCGAACGCCCCAACCAGGAGCAGCACTTGAGGCGGCTGAGCGAGCAGTACCACAAGCACCTCACAGACGTACCCGCGGTGATCATCCTCGATGACGCCTCCGACGCGGAGCAGGTGCGCGCGCTCGTCCCGGAGCGCTCCGAGAGCCTGATCCTGGTGACCTCGGCCGCCCCGCTGGACCTCGGTTCGGCCGGCGCGTGGGTGCACACCCTGCCGGTCGAGGCGCTGGACGAGCCGCACGCCCTGGAACTGCTACGGGAGTTGGCGGGCGACCGCGTTCCGGAGGACCCGCAATCCGCCGAACAGGTACGGCAGTTGTGCGGCGGGCTGCCGCTGGCGCTGACCATCGCCGGATCCTCGCTGGGCGCGCGGACGCTGCGCGGGCTCGCCGACGACCTCGACGCGTACGGGCCGGTGGATCCGCTGGAGCGGGCGCTGGCGCTGCGCTACCACGACCTGCCCGAGGTCTCCCGCCGTCTGCTGCGCCGCCTGGCACTGGCCGGTCGGGCCAGCCTGGGCGGGGCCGCCGCCGCCGCGCTGCTGGCCACCGACGAGAAGGAGGCGGCGCGCAGGCTTGAGGAGTTGGCCCAGGCCGGGCTGATCGAGAACGTCCGGGGCAGCCGCTACCGGCTGCACGACGTGGTGCGCGGCTTCGCGCAGGCCAGGCTGCTGGACGAGGAGGAGCCGAGCGAGCACAGCGCTGCGCAGGAACGGCTGATCCGCACCTACTCGGAGCTGGCCGACTCGGTGATCCGGCTGGTCGACGGCAAGACCTCCACCCGCGCCGACTCGTTCGTCAAGGGCGCGGTCGGCTCGCACGGCTTCCGCTCGCTGGAGCAGGCGCTGCGCTGGCTGGACGACGAGTCCGGCTTCATCACGGCGACGGTGCGCGGCGCGGAGGGTGTGGACCAGGCGGCGGTGCTGCATCTGCTGGGCGCGCTGTGCGACTACTGCCTGCTGCGCGGCGACCTCTACCGGCTGGGCGAGATCAGCGAGTTGACCCAGGAGGTCGACCAGGGGCTGCTGGTGCGCTCGGTGCAGTGGCGCACCGGCATCGCGGCCCGCCAGCTCGGCGAGCTGGACCGGGCACGCTCCACGCTGACGTCGGTGGTCAACCTGTACTTCGAGGCCCAGCATCCGGCGGGCGCCGCCCGCGCCCTGTGCAGCCTCGGCATCACCCTGCACCACCAGGGCAACCTGCGGGAGGCGGCGGCCAAGCTGGGCGAGGCGCTGGAGTTGCAGAACACCGACGCGCTGCGCGGCGACCGCGCCTGGACCCAGCACGCCCTGGCGGCGGTACTGCGCGACCAGGGCCAGGTCGAGGAGGCACGCGAACTGCTGCTGACCGCGCTGGAGTTGCACCAGGAGAGCGAGAGCGTGCACGGTCAGGCGTGGGCGCACATGCAGCTGGGGCAGGTCTATCTGCAACTCGGTGACGTGGACCGCGCGCGGGAGGCGCTGCACGCGGCGCAGCGGGAGTACGAGGTCACCCACGACCAGCGCGGCACCGCCTGGACGCTGACCCAGCTGGCCCGCGCCCTGCTCGTGGCGGGCGACGCGGCGGAGGCCGTACAGGGGCTGCACGAGGCGCTGGGCAGGCACCGGGAGAACGAGGACGCGCGCGGCGAGGCGTGGACGCTGTACTACCTGGGCCAGGCGCAGGAGGAGGCGGACGACACGGACGCGGCGCTGCGTTCCCTGGAGCGGGCCCGCACCATGTTCAACCGGATGCGCGACATGTATGGGCTGGCCTGCGCCCGCCACCACTCGGGCCGGCTCACCCGCGACCAGCGCGCCAGGCAGGTCGGCAACCTGCGCAACAGCGGCTTCGCCCGCCAGTTGCTGCAGGACGCCAGGCAGGACTTCCGCAAGGTGGGCGTGCCGCACGGCGAGGCGTGGTCCTGCCTGGAGCTGGCGGTGATCGACGCGGGCAACGGCCGGACCGCGGAGGCGCTGGAGCTGACCGAGGAGGCCGGGCGGCTGTTCGTCGCCGTCGGCGACCGCCGCGGCGAGGACTGGGCCCGCTTCCTGCGCTGCACCCTGCTTCCGCTGCTCTCCGAGCCAGGCGCGAAGGCCGCCCAGGACGACCTGACCGCCCTGCTGTCCACCACCCACGAGGGCCGCGACCCCGCACTCCAGGAGTACGCCCAGGCCTGGACCCTGATCCTCCAACGCGGCCTGCGCCCCGGCGAACCCTGGGAGGTCTGGCGCCTGGGCATGACCCCGACCCGCGCATCGCGCGACCGCTTGTCCCTGACACCGACGGCGTAGGGCGCAGCCCGGCGAGGGGGACGGGGCACGACCGCCGCGAAGGGGCCTGGTGCGCGGCCCCTGGACGCGGGCCGGGCGCGGGGGCGCGGCTTCGGGCGCGGCTACGCGCCGAAGAGTCGAGGGCCGTAGCCCCAGGCCGGGGTCGAGGGGCGCAGCCCCCGCGAGGAGATCCGAGGCCCGCAGCCCCGGACCGGGGGTCGAAGGGGGGCAGCCCTCGTGAGGGAGGCGCAGCCCCCGCGAGGAGATCCGAGGCCCGCAGCCCCGGCCCCGGGGTCGAGGGGCGAAGCCCCCGCGAGGGGGGTCCGGGGGGCGCAGCCCCCCGGGACTAGTCCTGCTGCTTCGAGGAGGGCGACTCCTCGAAGTCGATCTTCTGGAACTGCCGGTTCATGCTCTTCATCAGGAACCACACCGCCGTCCCGATCGCCGCGAAGACGACGAACCCGATCAGGCCCGGCGTCACCTTGTTCTGGTCGAAGTCGGCGAGCTGCACCAGATGCGTGGCCGCCGGAGCCAAGGAAGCGTTCACGACAGCCATTGTCTACCCAGCCTCGCGGACGCCCGCAAAGAGGTCCGATTCCGGCAATGTGGTGTCCACCCGGGACTGCGCCAGCTCGTAGTCCTCGGTCGGCCAGATCTCCTTCTGCACGTCCATCGGCACGTGGAACCAGAACCCGTCAGGGTCGATCTGCGTGGCGTGCGCCAGCAGCGCCTTGTCCCGGATCTCGAAGAAGTCGGCGCACGGCACGTAGGTGGTGATCTCCCGGTCCGGCCGGTCCATCTTCTCCCAGCGCTCCAGCCACTCCCCGTACGGCGACTCAAGGCCGCGGGCCAGCAGGCCCTCGTGCAGGGCGACGGTGCGGGCCCGGTTGAAGCCCTGGTTGTAGTAGAGCTTCAGCGGAGTCCACGGCTCGCCCGCGTCCGGGTAGCGCTCCGGGTCCCCCGCGGCGTCGAAGGCCACCATGGAGATCTTGTGGGTCATGATGTGGTCGGGGTGCGGATAGCCGCCGTTCTCGTCGTACGTGGTGATCACATGCGGCCGGAACTCGCGGATCAGCTTCACCAGCGCCCCCGCGGCCTCCTCCACGTCCTGCAGGGCGAAGCAGCCCTCCGGCAGCGGCGGCAGCGGGTCGCCCTCGGGCAGTCCGGAGTCCACGAAGCCGAGCCAGGCCTGCTTGACGCCCAGGATCTGACGGGCCTCGTCCATCTCCTTGGCCCGTACCTCGTGGATGTGCTCCTCGATGTAGGGGTCGCCCTGGAGCTTGGGGTTCAGCACGGAACCGCGCTCGCCACCAGTACAGGTGGCCACCAGCACGTCCACGCCGTCGGACACGTACTTGGCCATCGTCGCCGCGCCCTTGCTGGACTCGTCGTCGGGATGCGCGTGCACGGCCATCAGTCGCAACTGATCGGTCAAGGCAGAGGTCCTTACGGTGAAGGATTGGCTACGGGAGTGGGGTCGGTAGGTCTAGCGATGCCCTCTATAGTGACCGACGCGGGGGCGTGAATAATTCCGTGGCCCCTTCGCTGGAGGATCGATCATGAGCGCGGTGCGCGACCGGTTGCCCGAGGGGCGCTACGGGCGCGCCGACAGCGCGGCCACCGACCGGCGGTTGAAGCTGCTCGGTGCGATGCTGGGCGGGGCGCTGCTGCTCGGTGTGGGCATCGGTGGCTGGTGGTACCTGTCCAGCAACACCGTCAGCGGCCAGGTGGTCACCTTCGAGGTGCTCTCCGACAGCGCGGTGCGGGCCCATCTGGAGGTCCACAAGGACAGCGGGCAGACCGCCGTGTGTACCTTGCGCTCGCAGGCCGCGGACCAGTCCGAGGTGGGTCGCAGGGACGTGACGGTCGGCGGCCCGGCGACCACGGTGGACACCACCGTGACGATCCGCACCACGGCCCGCGGAACCACCGCAGAACTGCTCAGCTGCAAGGCCGCTGACCAGCACTGACGCTCTCGGTGCGGACCAGGTGCCGCGGGGAGCTCAACAGCTTCCTTCTCCCGGTTGTCGGCGGTAATTGTTACGCTCGTGGTTTCGCCCGTCCGCACGGCCGCAGGCTGTCGGAAGGGCGTTAAGTGCATCTGGAACCAGCTGGAACGAGCCGGAGCCAGGCAGTAGGACTGAAGACAAGCAGCACAAGTAAGCAGCAAGCCGAGTACCGACGAGGAGCACCTGTGACCCAGACCAGCGACAACGTCACCTGGCTCACCCAGGAGGCGTACGACCAGCTCAAGGCCGAGCTGGAGCACCTGTCGGGTCCCGCCCGCGCCGAGATCGTGGCCAAGATCGAGGAAGCCCGCCAGGAGGGCGACCTGAAGGAGAACGCCGGTTACCACGCCGCGCGCGAGGACCAGGGCAAGCTGGAGCTGCGGATCCGCCAGCTGACCCAGTTGCTCCAGCACGCGAAGGTCGGCGAGGCGCCCGCGGACAACGGCGTGGTCGCGCCCGGCATGGTGGTCACGATCGCCTTCGACGGCGACCCCGATGACACCGAGACGTTCCTGCTGGGCTCCCGCGAGGGCATCTCCTCGGACGTCGAGACCTACTCGCCGCAGTCCCCGCTGGGCGCGGCGGTCAACGGCAAGAAGGCCGGTGACGACGCCGAGTACGAGCTGCCGAACGGCAAGAAGGCGTCGGTGCGGATCCTGTCCGCCAAGCCGTACGGCGCCTGAGCCACGCCTCCTGGGCGCGGTGAAGCCCCGGACCCCCCGTGCGGTCCGGGGCTTCGGTCTGAGCGCTCCCGGGAAGCCCGGGCGCGGGATCAGGCCGTCCGGCCGGTGAGCACCGCGCCACGGGCACGGCGTAGCCATCAACCGTCCGCGCGGCGGTACTTGCGGACCGCTAGCGTACGGAAGATCAGGATGATCACAACCGACCAGATCAGCGAGGCCCACACGGGGTGCTGCATGGGCCAGGCGTCGGGCGTCCGGAAGCCCGGGGGGAGGTTGCCGAACAGCTCGCGGCATGCCTGCACGGTGGCGCTGAACGGGTTCCACTCCGCGACGTGCCGCAGGAAGGACGGCATCTGGTTCGCGTCCACGAACGCGTTCGAGATGAATGTCAGCGGAAACAGCCAGATCAGGCCGCCCGAGGTCGCCGCTTCGGGTGTGCGCACGGACAGGCCGATGAGCGCGCCGATCCACGAGAACGCGTACCCGAGTAGCAGGAGCAGGCCGAATCCGACGAGCACCTTGCCGAAGTTCTCGTGCGTGCGCCAGCCGACGATCAGGGCGACGACCGCCAGGACGACGAGGGTGAGCGCCGACTGCACCAGGTCGGCGATGGTGCGGCCGGTCAACACCGCACCACGTGCCATCGGCAGGGAGCGGAAGCGGTCGATGAGGCCCTTGTGCATGTCGTCGGCGATGCCCGCACCCGCACCCGCCGTGGCGAACGTGACGGTCTGGGCGAAGATGCCAGCCATCAGGAACTCGCGGTAGGCCTGGGTGGATGTGGATGAGCCGACCTGGATCGAGCCGCCGAACACGTAGGTGAACAGCACCACGAACATGATCGGCTGGACCAGCCCAAAAATGAGCATCTCGGGAATTCTGGCCATGCGAATCAAGTTCCGGTGGGCGATGACCAGGGAGTCGCGTACGGACTGGGCCGGGCCGCCGGAGGGTCGCGGCGCGCGGCTGTGGGTGAGGGTCTGGGCGTTGGCGGTCACTTCGAGGTCTCCTCGGCTGGGTGCGCGGCGGGGCGTTCGGCCTCGGTGGCCGCGGGGTCCTGCGCGGCGTGGCCGGTGAGGGCGAGGAAGACGTCGTCGAGGGTGGGGCGGCGCAGACCTATGTCGTCTATCTCTATGCCGTGGGTGTCGAGTTCGCGGATGACCTCCGCGAGGAGCTTGGCACCGCCGGTGACCGGGACGGTGACCCGCCTGGTGTGCTGATCCACCGTGGCCTCGGCCTTGTTGAGCCCCTTGGCGCTGTACTTGCGCAGGATCGCCGTCGCCGGGTCGATCATCTCCGCTGCCTGGACGACGACTTCGACGCGTTCGCCGCCGGTGCGGGCCTTGAGCTGGTCGGAGGTGCCGCGTTCGATGACCCGGCCGTGGTCGATCACCGCGATGTCGTGCGCGAGGTTGTCGGCCTCCTCCAGGTACTGCGTGGTGAGCAGCAAGGTGGTGCCGCCGGAGACCAACTCCTTGATCACTTCCCACAGTTGCTGGCGGTTGCGCGGGTCGAGGCCGGTGGTCGGCTCGTCCATGAACATCACCGGCGGCTGCACGACGAGGGCGGCGGCCAGGTCGAGTCGGCGGCGCATGCCGCCGGAGTACGTCTTGGCGGGCCGGTCGGCGGCGTCGGCGAGGTTGAAGCGGTCCAGCAGTTCACCGGCGCGGGCCTTGGCGGCCCTGGCGCCCATCTGGTAGAGCTGGCCGACCATTTGGAGGTTCTCCCGGCCGGTGAGGTACTCGTCGACCGCGGCGAACTGGCCGGACAGGCCTATGGACCGGCGCACTTCGTTGGGGTGCTTGAGGACGTCGATCCCCGCCACCTCGGCCCGGCCGCTGTCCGGCCGCAGCAGGGTGGTCAGGACCCTTACGGCGGTGGTCTTCCCGGCGCCGTTCGGGCCGAGCAGACCGAGCACGGTGCCTTCCGGGACGTCGAGGTCGACGCCGTCCAGCGCCCGTACCTCGCCGAAGGTCTTCACCAGACCTTCGGCGTAAATGGCACCTGGCATAGGAGTTACTCCCTGGGTGTGGGCTACGTATTCGGCGCTGTACGTGTGAACCGGGCGCTCCGCCGTCCATGGCGGCACCGGTGCCCGCCACGGCGATATGTGTCACCATCGCCCGGAATACCGGGTACCGCGACCCGGCATGGCAGCATTACGATGCATCGCGAGTATGCACTCTCGCGATATATCGCGTCAACCGTCTTCTCGTCGCGCGTACGCGTCCCCGCACTCGACTCAGCCGATGACGGTGTACCCCGCCTCGCCCAGCGCCTGGGACACCCGCGCGCAGTGCTCCGGCCCCTTCGTCTCCAGATGCAGCTCCACCTCCGCCTCCGTGAGCCCCAGCCGCGGATCGGTCCGTACATGGCTCACATCCAGGACGTTAGCGTCCACCTCTGACAACACCCCCAGGAGCAGCGCCAACGCCCCCGGGCTGTCGGTGAGCCGCAGCCGCAGCGACAGATAGCGCCCGGCCGCCGCCATGCCGTGGGTCAAGATCCGCTGCATCAGCAACGGGTCCACGTTCCCGCCCGACAGCACCGCGACCACCGGCCCCTCGAACGCCTCCGGCTCGCTGAGCAGCGCCGCCACCGGGCTCGCCCCCGCCGGTTCCACCACCAGCTTCGCCCGCTCCAGACAGAGCAGCAGCGCCCGGGACAGCGCGTCCTCCGACACCGTGCGCACCTCGTCCACCAGTTCCCGCACTATCCCGAACGGCACGTCCCCGGGCCGCCCGACCCGGATGCCGTCGGCCATGGTCGTGGGGGCGTCGACGGGCACCGGCCGCCCGGCCGCCAGCGACGGCGGATACGCCGCCGCGCCCGCCGCCTGCACCCCCACCACCCGCACGTCCGGCCGCAGCGCCTTGACCGCCACCGCGATCCCGGCCACCAGCCCGCCACCGCCGATGCCCACCACGATGGTGCGCACCTCCGGGCACTGCTCCAGGATCTCCAGACCCACCGTCCCCTGCCCGGCCACCACGTCGGGATGGTCGAAGGGATGGATGAACACCGCGCCGGTGGCGCTCGCGTACTCCTGCGCGGCACGCAGCGTCTCGTCCACCACCTGCCCGTGCAACCGGACTTCGGCGCCGTACTCACGGGTGGCCGCCACCTTCGGCAACGGGGCGCCGACCGGCATGAACACGGTGGCCCGCACCCCGAGCAGCGCGGCGGCCAGCGCCACCCCCTGCGCGTGGTTGCCCGCGCTGGCCGCCACCACACCGGCCGCCCGTTCCCTCTCCGACAGGCCCGCGATCCGCACATAGGCGCCGCGCACCTTGAACGAACCGGTTCGTTGCAGGTTCTCGCACTTGAGGTGGACCGGCGCGCCCACGAGGGCGGACAGATGGCGGCTGCCCTCCAACGCGGTCACCCGGGCCACGCCCGACAGCGTCTTCTGGGCGTTGCGCACGTCGTCGAGAGTGACGGAAGCAGACTTGTCGACCATGCGGCCAAGCATCGCACCCAGGTGCCCGAACGCAGTACGGATGCAGTAGGGAACCCGGACGAATGCGGTAGGAATGAGCGGCTGTCCGGCTGTCGGACCATATGTTTGGGCTGCGGGGGTACGGGGAACCCCCCGTCCGCGTACCCTTCCGACATGCCGACCTCCGTTGACATGACATCTGCCGCGCTTTTCGAGCGCCTTCAGCATCAGGTCGCCCTCTTCGCGCGGCGCGCCGAGCAGACCCGCCTCGGTGGTGTGGGCAAGGCGCGCAACTCGATGGACCGTGCGGCCTATCTCCTCCTGAACCGGCTGGACCGGGAAGGCCCCATGGGCGTCAAGGCACTCGCCGAGGGCATGGGAATCGACTCCTCCACGGTGACCCGGCAGGTGGCGCCGCTGGTCGAGTCCGGACTGGTCAAACGAACCTCCCACCCCGAGGACGGGCGCGCCGTCGTACTGGCGCTCTCCCCGCGCGGCCGTGGCCGCCTGGAGGAGGTGCGGGCCTCCCGGTGCGCGCTGATGGAGGTCGTCACCGCGGGCTGGACCGAGGACGAGCGGGAGCAGTTCACCGATCTGCTCGCCCGCTTCAACGGCGCGCTGGCCGACTACCACGCCGCCTCGGGCAGCGGCGAGTCGTAACCTGCGCGCGGCCCTTGACCGCCCAGCGCCATGTGCCGTCCCATAGCGTGCAAGCGTGCAGGCACCCGGGCCGGGGGAAGCATGGTGGGAGCGCGCCACGGGGCCCAGGAGCGGCGCAGGGCCCGCGAGTTCGAGGCGTTCACCGCGGGCGCGGCGGGGCGGCTGCTGCATGCCGCCACCCTGCTGACCGGTGACCCCGCCGAGGGCGAACGGCTGCTGGTGGCGGCGCTGGCACGGACCTACGCCAACTGGTACCGGATGCGCGGCGACGATCCGTACGCCCGTACCCGGCAGGAGCTGGCCGTCCGCTTCGCGCGGCGCGCCTGGCGCTACCGGCGGCCGCGCGGCGGCCTGCTGGACCGGTTGCCGCCCCGGGAGCGGCTGGTGCTGGTGCTGCGGATCTACGAGGGCCTGTCCGAGGAGCAGGCCGCGGCGCAGCTCGGGCTGCCCGCGGAGCGGCTGCACGCCCTGTGCCTGCGGGCGGTGGCGGCGATGCGGAGCCGAGCGTGACCGGGCCGGTCAGCGGCTGGCTGCCGGACCGCAAGGAGGCCGAGGTCCGGCGGATGCTCATGGCCGCGCATCCGTCGGTCCCGGCCGATCTTGCGGCCCGCGCGGCGTACCGGGGCCGCCGCCTGCTGCACCGGCGGCGGCTGCTGCGGCTCGTACTGTGCGCGGTGCTGCTCGCGGCGGCGGTGGCCCTGGGGATGTGGGTGGCGGCGCGGTGGCCCACGCCGCCAAGTCCCCCGGCGCCGCTGCGCGGTTGGGGGCTCGCCCCCAGGTGAGGCGTTACCCCAGGGCCTCGGTCAGGTCGGCCAGCAGATCGTCCACCGACTCGATGCCGACCGACAGCCGGACCAGGTCGGAGGGGACCTCCAGGGCGGAGCCCGCGGCCGAGGCGTGGGTCATCCGGCCGGGGTGCTCGATCAGCGACTCGACGCCGCCCAGCGACTCGCCCAGGGTGAACAGCTTGGCCCGGTTGCACACCTCGACGGCCGCCTCCTCACCGCCCACGACCCGGAACGAGATCATCCCGCCGAACGCCCGCATCTGCTTGGCGGCCACCTCGTGACCGGCGTGCCCGGGCAGCCCCGGGTAGAACACCTGGGTCACCTTGGGGTGGTTGACCAGCATCTCCGCGATGCGCGCGGCGTTGGCGCTGTGCCGGTCCATGCGCACCGCCAGGGTCTTCACGCCGCGCATCACCAGCCAGGCGTCGAACGGCCCGGCCACCGCGCCCATCGCGTTCTGGTGGTACGCCAGCCGCTCGCCCAGTTCGACGTCCGAGGTGACCAGCGCGCCGCCTACCACGTCGGAGTGCCCGCCCATGTACTTGGTGGTGGAGTGCACCACCACGTCCGCGCCGAGCGCCAGCGGCTGCTGGAGGTACGGGCTGGCGAAGGTGTTGTCCACCACCAGCAGCGCACCCGCGCCGCGCGCGATGTCGGCGACCGCCGCGATGGCCGTGATGCCGAGTAGCGGGTTGCTGGGCGTCTCCACCCAGACGACCTTGGTGTTGGGCCGCAGTTCGGCGCGCACCGCCGCCGGGTCGGAGGTGTCGGCCACCGACCACTGCACGCCCCAGCGCTCGACGACCTTGCTGAACAGGCGGAACGTGCCGCCGTACGCGTCGTTGGGGATCACCACGTGGTCGCCGGGCACCAGGACGGTGCGCAGCAGGCAGTCCTCCGCGGCCAGACCGGACGCGAAGGCGAGGCCGCGTCGGCCGCCCTCCAGCGCCGCGAGGTTCTCCTCCAGGGCGGTCCTGGTCGGGTTGGCGGAACGGCTGTACTCGTAGCCGCCGCGCAGGCCGCCCACGCCGTCCTGCTTGTAGGTGGACACCTGGTAGATGGGGGTGACGACGGCGCCGGTCTGCGCGTCGGCGGGCTGCCCCGCGTGGATGGCGAGGGTCTCGAAACTCTGCCGGTCGGTGTGCTGGTCGCTCATGTGCCCGAGCGTAGTGCGCCCGGCCCGGTGCACTCGCCCGGAATCCCCTGGTCCGCCGTTACGTTCTCGTGGAGAGCCCATGCAGTGAGGAGATCCGCCGATGTTCCTGAACCGCTTCAAGACCAAGCTGCCGACCGCCGAGGAGGCCCTGCCCGGCCACGACCGGCCGAGGTTCGCGCTCCCCGAGCGGCACACCGTGCTGGGCAACCCGCTGGCCGGACCGTACCCGCAGGGCTTGGAGGTGGCGGACTTCGGCCTGGGCTGCTTCTGGGGCGCCGAGCGCCGCTTCTGGCAGACCCCCGGCGTGTGGACCACGCTCGTCGGCTACCAGGGCGGACACACCCCGAACCCCAGCTACGAGGAGGTGTGCAGCGGCCAGACCGGCCACACCGAGGCCGTACGGGTCGTCTTCGACCCGGCCGTGGTCTCCTACGAGCAACTGCTGAAGGTCTTCTGGGAGTCCCACGACCCCACCCAGGGCTTCCGCCAGGGCAACGACATCGGCACCCAGTACCGCTCCGCGATCTACACCCACTCCCCCGCCCAGCAGTCCGCCGCCACCGCCTCCCGCGACGCCTACCAGTCCACCCTCACCACCGCGGGCTACGGCCCGATCTCCACCGAGATCCTCCCGGCCGCCCCCTTCTACCCGGCCGAGCCGTACCACCAGCAGTATCTCGACCGCAACAAAAACGGGTACTGCGGCATCGGGGGGACGGGCCTCTCTTGCCCGGTGGGCGTAGCTCCGACTGAGGGCTGATGCCTGTAGCGCCACCGCGAGCCTGCCGAGTCGAGGCCCCTGGCCGTTGAGGTTCCGGGGGCCTCGGCGGTAGGGCTAGGCAGCTTGTAGTACCTGGCAGACTTCGGCTGCGGTCGGACGCTCTTCGGGCTTGCGGCTCAGCATGGCATCGATCAGCTTGCCCAGCATGCCTGGCACGGTCACCGGCCGGTGTGGACGCTTCACAATTGCCGTTCGCTGCTCCTCTCGCGAGGCTTCGTCGGGGTAGTCGACGTGTCGCCAGCCGCTAGCGCTGATGAAGAGTGATGCACCCAATGCGTATACGTCGGCCTGGGGCGTCGGCGTGGCGGTCCCCGTCTCTAGGACGCTGCGCGAGATTTCCGGTGCTTCGTAGTGGACCAGGCACCCCCGGTACGGGAAGTCGCAGTCTTCCGGAACCTGCCCCCCGCCGTGGGCTAGCGCGAGGTCGATTAGGAATGTGCCTGTCGGCCCGATGATGAAGTGTGCTGGTTGGACGTCGCCGTGTGCCCAACCCTTTGCGTGGAGTGCGGTGAGGGTGACCGCGCATGAATGCGCTTCGTCAAGAGTGGGTTGGGGCAACTCGTCGGCGGAGCGGTGAGGCTCCCACACTTCCCAGAGACTCTTACCGGGGCGCCACGGCTGGGCGTTCCACGTGCCTTCCTCCCAATGGCCGTGGAAGATCCGCTCCGGAGTGAGTTGGCGCATGATTGCCGCTTCGCGGGCGGGGGCTTTGGCAGTCCAGGGCTGTCCGTCCCATTGGGCGGTTGCCTCGATGGGATACCCCAACTTCACGGCGTACGGGCCGTAATCAGTCTTGATCTTCCACACCGTTGAGCCGCGCCGGTTGACTACCAACCGCTTTGACGCGGGGTCTAGTTGGTCCGTGACACTGCTGGGCAGTTCGTAAGGGTCCATGGTCCCTATCCCTCCTATGTGACAGGGCCGACCCCTTGCGGAGTCGGCCCCGGATCACGTCACGTCACGCCAGTTGGAGCGTAGCGCTAGTGGTTGTACGGCCTTCCGTCATCACTGTCCCCGGTCGGGGGGTTACCGCCTTGTCCGTCGCTGTCGTCGCCGCTGTCGCTTCCGTTGCCCCCGCCGGTCATGCCGTAGGGGCGTCCACAGTCCGAGTCACACTGCGCGGCGGACTGGCCGTCCACAGTCCACAGGTCGTCGAAGACCATGAAGCGCGCTGCCTTCATGGCGCGGGCGCTCGCTTGTACGGCTTCGAGGGTCCGGCCGCCACCGCCGGGCCTGGGGTTGTGGTGGAGCATCCGGCCCGCGTGCTTCTGGCAGAACTCCTGGTGCTCCTCCGTGTGGAGAATGAAGGCGTGCAAACCGTCGTCCACGTCATCGCTCGGCACCATGGGCACGGTTGAGGTAGCCGCAGTGGCTACGAACGCAATCGCTTGGTCGGCGATGCGCCCCGCCCGCTCCGGTGACTGTCCGAAGTGGACGACGGTGAAGTGAACGATGCTGTTGAACAGCTCTTCACTGACTAACGACCTGCCGGTACGCAGGTCGTTCGCTGTTGCTGTCATGGTGCTTGATCCCTCCTGTTGGAGTGGTGCACTGCACTTGCTGACCCGCCCCGGCCGGCCAATCCACAGAGCCCGGGGCGGGCGCTTGGCCCCACCCCTACCGGGATATGGGCATGGCCATGCGGGAGACCCGTCCGATTCCATCCGGCAGGGGCGGGAAATCAGGGAGACGGTTGCGTGTCGGGCACGGTGACCGGGGCGGGCCGCTCGACGTCGTAGGTGTCGGCGACGGCCTGGTGACCGAGGATGACGGCGGGGCCGACCGCGCCGACCGCGACCAGAACCGCTGCGAACCGCCATCCGGGTAACGCGATCGGTTCGGACTGCGCCTCATGACAGCCGCTCACCGGTGGCCCCCGCTCGTCCGGCACTGCGTGCACTCGCACGGCGGGTACGCCAGCGAGAACGGGGCAGCGTCGGCAGGCGGAATACGATGCGCTTCGCGTACCTGGACGCGCTCACCGGCCGTGGTGACCCGGTACACGCCGATCGTCAGACCAGGGTGTTCACGCGTGCCGTCCAGCGACCACACGGGCGCGCTCACCGCTCGGACTCCGGACCAGCCGGGCGCAGATCGCCGATTTCCGCTTCCCACGGCTCCCCGCCGTCCACGGGAACAACGCATGCGGTGTTTGGCGGGGTGGCGTAGTTGAACGGGCGCCCAACGGCCAGTATCCGGCCAACCGTTCCACGGGAGAGATCCACGATCCGGGAACCGGAGACCAGCCACCCTGGGCGGCGAGAAGGCTCGCCGTGCACCGCCGCGCTCACTGCTCGGCCTCCGGGTGCGGCGGCATGACGGCCTCGGCCAGAGTCAGTCCGTCGGGGGCTTCGCCGGGGTGCGGTTGCAGCGCCCCGGGCGCCGCTGTCCAGTCATCGCCACCGCCCTCGGGCCGCAGGTGGTACACAGGCGCCCCGGTGTCCTCGGGCAGCGCCACAACTACACCGAGACGGCCGGTCTTGGTGTCCTGGACGAGGTCGCCGCGAAGGTGTGTCCATCCGGCGGCGGCGTCGGCTAAGTCGCGCCGCCGCTCGGCGTCTTGGAGGGTGCGTCGTCGCGTCATGCAACGGACAGTAAGGAAGCGACTACCCCTGAATATGAATCAGGGGAATAGCTCCTGGTCATCCAAATGAAAACGACTGGACATCGCCCGCAGGCGTTCCCGTGTGGACACGCGTTCGGCGTACACGATCTGACGCAGCGTCGATCGCGCGATCGGGTGGTTGCGTACAAGCTGGGGGGCAAGGCGCTCAGCCTCGGACAGCTCGGACAGGGCCTTGCCCCGGTTGCCGTCCCATAGCCAGGCGCGCGCCATGTCCATCCGGTGATGCCCCCGGCGGGACTTCGGCAGCTTGGCCACGCGGGCGCGGTCGGCGCGCTGGTCACGTTGAATGGCTTCGGTCTGGTCGCTCATCTCCAACGCCACACTGATCCCGTGGATGAGCACGTTTCCGGCGGAGAACGTCAGCGAGTGCCGGTCGAACACCGGTGCCGGGTTGCTGTCGGCGCGGTCGGCGGCCTCCTGCGCCAGGCTCAATCGGTGGTCCACCTCGGCCGCGTTGCTCGCGCGGGCTGCGGAGACGGCGGCGCGCAGTTGCAGCGATCCCCAGACGCGGACTGCCAGCGGATCGCCGCTGTCGTACTCACCTTGCACGCTGCGCAATGCCTTGTCCGACAGAGAGAGGGAATCATCCCAATCGGCGGTAGCCCACATGTCCCATACCCGCATCCAGTCGGCGACGGCTGGCATGAGCGGGTCACCGGAGAGCTGCGCCGACCACGCCGCACGTTCGCACGCCATGGCGATCAGCTCAGGGTGTCCGAGAGCATGTGCGGCGGTGTGCGCGAACTTGCAGCACATCGCATAGACCGCGTAGGCCTCTTCGCGTTCATGGCCGGTGCTCACCTCGGCTAGGGCGCGGGCCTCGCGGAACATGTCCGGAAGGGATTGAAGAATCGGCACGTTGGCCGCTGCATCCCTGAGCCGATGCAGCCGGACGGTGTCTTCCCACAGTTCCGAGGACGACCGTGGGATGCCGTCGAACACGGGCGCCAGATCGTAGCGGCGCAGCTCTCGCATGATCGCCGTAGCGGCCTTCTGCCATTGATTCTCTGCGACCGTGCGGCCTGCGTAGGGGCGCTCGATCAGGTCGTTGGGGTGGCAGTGCAGCGCTGCGGCAATGGCGTTGATCAGCCCCGTACGGTCTAGCTCGATCTGGCCTTTCTCCACCTTGGACAACCACCCTTGCGATTTGCCGACGGCGGCAGCTAGATCGGCTTGCGTCATCCCCAACCGCAAGCGTTGGCGGCGGATGCGACGGCCGATTGCCTCTTGTTCTTCAAGGAGTTGGGGCATGCTGCTCTCCGTCCTGTGGTCGCACTCAGGACGGTACCCGCGCAGCACCGACGCGGGGAAACGAGAACGGCCCGCACCTGTACGGGGTGCGGGCCGTTTGTGCGCCGCTGCGGTTTCATCACGTGATGAAACATCCGTACTCCTGGCCGTGACAGAGTCGCTTGATGGCTATGGCGGCGGTGGTCGATGACCACACGAAGCGATGTGTGGCTCGCCCGCCAAGTACCCCCAGACCCGATTGCGGGCGGTGGTGCCCTTGGCGCCTGAGGAACTGAGACGAAAAGTAGCCGCGTCTCGTGCTCGCCAGGGGCTTCCCCCAGTCATCGAGGACTTGGCCATAATCGAACGGGTGGCGAGAGTCTTCGAGCTGGTGGGCCCCGAAGATCCCGCCACGTGCCCCGCGCCCAGCCGTAGATCGTGATCTGGCTGGTAGAGGCTGGCGGGGAGACGAGTACGGCCACCGCTGATCATCGGTGTGTGAAGACTGAACGTCCTATCGCCCCGCTCGAAGGGTCGGGCGAGTGGGGGAATTTCGTCGGCTGGCAGGTTGTCGGCTCCAGTAGGAGACGTTCCGCTCAGTGAACCGCCCCCACCATAGCCCGCGTCCTCTCTCGCGACCGCCACCACACAGGGGAGAACAGACCATGACCGACAAGGACGTTGTGCAGACCGACGAGCGGGGTTACGACCCGGGGCCCTGGTGGGCGGACCTCGGGGCGTGGGGGGCTGTCGCACTGATCGTTTTCGGGGGTCTCGCGGCTGCGTGGGTCTTTTTCCGGCTGCCTGGCGCCCCAGAGGAACTGGCCATGGGTTACTACCGGGCCGCCAGGCTCGTTGCCATCGGCCTGGTGATCGCGGGATGCGCCTTGCTGGGCCGCCGTCGCGCTCGGGCTGCGGCCACCAAGGAGACGAACCGGCCGGAAAGCACCTGACGCCACCAGCCGAGGGTCAGCCCACCCGGGGCCTGTCCCCGGGGATCTAGGCGATCCAGTCCGGCTCGAACCGGTCGGGATCAAACCGCTTCCGGGGGTCCGCTGGCCCGACATGAATAGCGCGGACCACCGCTGTGACGATCGCTCGCCGCTGGGAGTTGTTCATCGATTTCCAGCGGCTCTGCATGTCTTCGTAGGTCCCCACGAAGCCGAGCCGCACGGCCGCGCGAGAGACCTGCTTCAGCTTGCGGCGATTGCGCTCCAGGCGTTCCTGGATGGGACCACGGGCCATCATCCATTCCTTGCGGGTGATCGTCTGCCTGCCGAAGTCGGCTGCCAGCTCTTCGAGTTCTTCCTCATCGACGCGTATCAGTTCGTACAGTTCGGTTCCGTCCGCGTCAGACTTCCGCAGCCGCTCCATGAACATCGGCGACTCCAACGCAACAAGGATCATGTCCCGTGTGTAGTCCTCGGTCTTCTTGGCGTTGGTGGCCGTCCCGCCACACGCTTCCGTACCGGGCGTGTTCGGGCAGACGTAGCGTGGCACCCCGGAGCGCGGGCGGCCGACCATCCCCCAGCCGCACGCCGTGCCGTGCTCGTCGGGCTTGGCGCACCGCAGGATGCCCGAGAGCAGGTACTCGTGGTTCTTACCGCCACGCGGGGCGTTCTTGCGGTTCGGGTCGGACAGCACGGCTCGCAGCTTGTCCGAGTCCTCGTGGCTGATGATCCCCGGCCACACCGCGTCACCCGTGATCTCTCCCAGCAGCGGCTTCGTCCCCTCCCACGAACTACGCGGGGTGTGCTCCCGGCGACCGCTGATCCGGGCCGACGCCATCAGACGGCGTAGACCACTCGGCTTCAGGGGCCTGCCCGCCGTGCTGACGATCCCGCGCGCCTTCAGGTCGCGAGAGATACTGGCCAGGGCCTCCCCCGCGAGTATTCGTCGCGCGACTTCGCGGATCACCTCGGCTTCGTCCCCGCGCACGGTGACCCGGTCCTCTTCGTAGCCGAAGGGACGATGCCCGCCTCCGGACACCTTGCCCGCCTCGGCGTTCTGGCGGCGCTGGCGCTGCTGCCGCTCCGCCTTGTGCTCCGCCTCGTGGCGCGCCGCCGCGCCCAGCATGCGCGCGACCATCCGGCCGGTGGGCGTCGCGAGATCGATTTCGCCACTCACCGTGGCCAACTCCAAGCCGTGCCGGTCGGCTAGGTCGATCACGTCTTCCAGCTCGCGCGGTGAGCGGGTAAGACGGTCCACGTGCCAGCACGCCACGGCGTCCACGTTGCCGTTCCTGATGTCCGCAAGCAACGCTTGCCACGCGGGCCGGGGGGCGCCCGAGTAGGCGCTGACGTCGTTGTCCCTGTGAACGGTGACGACCTCCCAGCCCTCGCGGGCGCACAGTGCCCGGCAGTCCTCCTCCTGGCGGGCGACGCCCAGCCCAGCGCCGCCCCGGTCCTGGCTGATCCGGCAGTAGATCGCTGCTCGTAATCCCGTCATGGGTCACATTGGTACACACTCGTGGGGACGGGGGTCTCCTGCCCGATCGGTGTGGCTCCGGCGGACGGCTAGCAGTCGTCGGCGGCTGACGGGTCGCCAGCGGGGGTGCGTCCGAACGGCAGATTCGGAGTGCGTTGAATGCGCACTTCATATAAGTCTGAGTGGTGATCAGCAACGCTCAGGTGAAGTCTCGTCAGTTGAGCGTCGCGGGATCGCGCAGCCCTCCCCCCACAGCCAAGGGAAGCCCCATGACTGACACGCTCAGACGGACGACCGTCACCGCCGTCACCGGCCTCGGCCTGTGCCTGACCCTTCTGCCCGTCGGACAAGCACAGGCTCACCCGGCGACCCACGTCCCGTGCAATGACATCGCCGCCCTGAAGGCAGCCATCAACAACGCGAACACCAGCGGCGGCGGCAGCATCGTCCTTGCCCCTCGGTGCGTCTACACCTTGAGGCAGGCCGACCACGACAGTGACGGCCTGCCCCTGATCACCGGCGACGTGCGGATCACCGCAGACCACTCCACGATCGATCGCAACTCCCCCGCGGACTTCCGGATCTTCCATGTGGTGCGGGGCGGCAGCCTCACCCTGAAGTCGATCACCGTGCGCTACGGCGTGACCACTGCCGCGAGCTCCAATGGTGGGGGCATCTTCAACGACCGCGGCAGCCTCACCCTGATCGACTCGACGGTCAGGAACAACCTGGCGGGCGCCGGCGGCGGGATCTGGAACCAGTTGGGAATGCTCACCCTGAAGAACACCACGATCAGCAACAACCGAGCGGGATTCGGCGGCGGAGTGGCCACCAACGGCACGATGACGATGCACGGCGGTTCCCTGCACGACAACACGGGCGGAATCTGGGGAGGCGGCCTCGCCAACGCGGGGGACACCAAGCTCGACTCCGTGTTGGTCGACGGCAACGACGCCGGCGACTTCGGCGGCGGCATCGTCACCCTGGCGATCAACACCAGGACCGGGCCGCTGCACCTGAAGCACACCAAGATCAGCTACAACATCGCCGGGGAAGACGGCGGCGGCATCCGGACCGGCGCGGACCAGCCGACAACGCTCTACCGCAGCATCGTCACCCACAACACCTCGAACGGCGGCCCCACCACCGGCGGCGGCATCGCAAACCCAGGAAGCCGCCTCGGCCTCTTCATCGGTACGGACAGCAGGCTTCAGCGTGAGGAGAGCAACAGGAACTCGCCCATGCTGACGCCCTTCACGGTCAAACTCATTCAGAGCGCCGTCGTCAGGAACCACCCGACCAACTGCGCCCCGCCCAACAGCGTCCCCCACTGCCACAACTCCGGCAGGCACTGAGTTCGCACTACCAAGTGGGCTCGAATCCCACTTTCGAATCCACCGCCTCCGCAACGAGCAGGAAGCTCGGCCCCCCCGACCGACGATGTTGGTCGGGGGTGTCGTGGTCGGACATGCCTGGCGGTGGCATCCCTGGCGTAGATCGCTTCTCGTATCGCCCATTGGATGGCCGGATGGATTCCCGATCCCGATTCCCGATTCCCGTGCATGTCGAGCAGCGGCAGCGCTCCTGATACGGCGTCACGATGTGGAACGTGCACTGTTCTTTCCGGCAGACGAACGCGCTGTGGCCCGAATCGCCCGTCACTGCTGACGAGTTGACCTGTCCAGCGCGGGCGCGCAGTGGATTTCGTACCCGTACAGCTTGCTCGTGCGGGTACAAAATCGGGCGAGAAGCCTGCGGCCCAGGTGGCGGGCGGCCCAGGTAGGTGTCCCCGTCGGTGGTCCCGGTAGGTGGTCCCGGACCCGCATCGGTTTTCACGTGCTCAGCCTGCGCGGTCCACATGGGCCCATTCGGTCGAGATGCGTGGACTGCGAGAGAAGCCCAGAATAGCGGTAATGCAAACGGCCCATCCCCCCCGGGAAGGAGTTGCTCATGCAGAGCCGACTCGCGCACCGTCTCACCGCAGGTCTCGCCGCAGCCATGCTGCTGTCGGGAGTCGCAGCCACCGACACCGCCTCCGCGGCGCCCAGGTCAAGCGCCAGCGTGGCGTCCAGCCACCGGACGCCGACGGCCAAGAAGTGCCGCACCGTCAAGGGCCACTGGAGAACCATCAGGTCCCACGGCAAGACGAGGCGTGTCTGGGTCAGGCCGCGCACCGTCTGCAGGTAGCCCGCATACGCGTCGCACACCGGGTCTCCGCGCACAGAGCTGTTCGACTGTGCGCGGAGG
Organism: Streptomyces sp. PLK1-5; assembly: GCA_037034305.1. Taxonomy (GTDB): domain Bacteria; phylum Actinomycetota; class Actinomycetes; order Streptomycetales; family Streptomycetaceae; genus Streptantibioticus_A. Next base: position 15,956 of record JBAGJY010000001.1, on the reverse strand, counting down.
CCGCGCGCTGCCCCGCCGAAACGTCGGCCGTCGAGCCGCCAACTCCCGGTAGTTACAGGTAGTTTCAGCGGCCAGTGGGCATGAGCGCACTGGTTGCGAACCGGCGCCCCACCGCCCTGATCACGCTTCACCGACGGCCCAGCCACTCCTCGCGGGCCAGTACGTATTCCGCCTCGCCGTACTCATCGTTCTCGACCGGACAGAGCCATTCCTCGAAGTAGGTACGGGAGTAGGAGAGTCCGCACTTTTCCATCACGTGGCGCGACCCCGTGTTCACGAACATCGTGTTGGCGGTGATCCGGTCGTAGCCAAGCTCGCCGAATCCCTTCGCGAGCAGGGCGAGCGCGCCCCGCGTCGCGAAACCCATTCCCCAGGCGGGCTTCCGCAGCCGACAGCCGAGGTCGGCCAGTGCTGTCGGGCTGGCCTCGACCGGCCCCCGGCACGCCGTGACACCGCCGCCTCCCCCAGCAGCGGCGCACCCACGCCCTGACACCGCCGTCTCCCGGCGCAGCGCCGCCCCCCGCCCCCTGACGCCGCCGCGTGGCGCTTCGCGGCACCCGGAGAGCGGCGGAGGCTCCGGGCCCGGCCCCGGCCCGGCCCCCCGCTGCCCGGGCCCGGCCCGGCCTGGCCGGGGCCGGGCCGCACGTCCGTGTCGAGAGCCGTCTGTGGCGCTCGTCGCACTGGGCGCACTTCTCGCGCGGCGGCGCTTACCCTTTCGCCTGGCGTGGCGGGAACCGGTTGCCGAGCCAGGGGCCACAGGGGCCCCCTGTGGCCCCTGGCTCGGCGCCGCACTCAGGTTTTTCTCACACTCACTTGTTAGGTTGCGCAATCCTGCAACCTTTGGGCAAGGTTGCACGCCTGGTTGACCAAGGTTGCACGCGGGCCGCGCGCCGTCCGTGCCGCCGCGGTCGCACGGATCCATGCCGGAATGGCCCGGCTCGACCGCATAAGGGTGAGGGATGACCGCATCGCACAGCCGGGGGGCTTCGGGAGTGGACGACGCCGACCCGGTCGGCCCGCGAACCGGCCGCCGGGCCGCGCGGGCGCAGGATGCGACACGGGCCGGACGCAGGGCCTCCGGCCGCCAGGCGGCCGCTCGTGGCCGCGACCGGTCGCGGCGCAAGAAGCGCAGCGCGGGCAAGACCGCCGCGATCGTCGCGTCCGTGCTGGTGCTGATCGTGGCCGGAGTGGGTGCGGTGCTCTACGAGCACCTCAACGGCAACATCAAGAGCGTGGCGATATCCGGCGCCGGGACCGAGAAGGCGGACGCGTTCGGGCGCACCCCGATCAACGTCCTGGTGATCGGTTCCGACGCGCGTTCCTCTGCGGCGGACTGCCAGCTCGGCGGCGACTGCGGACCGGGCAGTCCCAACGCCGACGTCGAGATGATCATGCACGTGTCCGCGGACCGCTCCAACGCCACGGTGATGAGTGTGCCCCGCGACACCGTGACCCAGGTTCCGGCGTGCAAGGATCCGAGCACCGGCAGGACCGCTCCCGCCCAGACCGCCATGGTCAACAGCGCGTTGGCGCTGGGGCCCGCCTGCCAGGTCGCGGCCGTCCACCAGCTCACCGGCATCCCGATCGACCACTTCATGATGGTCGACTTCCAAGGCGTGGTGAACATGTCGGACGCCGTCGGCGGCGTGCCGGTCTGCGTCAGCGCCAACGTCTACGACAACTACTCGCACCTGAAGCTGGCCAAGGGCACGCACACACTCAAGGGCGTCTCCGCGCTGGAGTTCCTCCGCTCCCGGCATGCCTTCGGCGACGGCAGCGACCTCGGGCGCACCGTCGCCCAGCACATGTACCTGTCATCCATGGTCCGCACGCTCAAGAGCGCGGGCACGCTGACCGACCCCTCCGCCCTGTACGGGCTCGCGGACGCGGCGACCAAGGCGCTGACCGTAGACGACGGGTTGAACAGCATCACCAAACTCCTCGGCCTGGCCAACGACTTGAACAAGGTGCCGTCCGACCGGATCACCTTCACCACCATGCAGACCATGCAGGACCCGAACAACAAGGACCGGGTGGTGATCTCCCCCGCCGCCCAGAACCTGCTGAGCGCGATAGTCAACGACCAGTCCCTGACGACGAGCAGCGGCGGCAAGTCGGCCGTGGACGCGCACGCGACCTCGACGGCAACCTCCACCCCCGGCCCGACACAGCCCGCCGTCCCCGACTCCCAGATCACCGTCCGGGTGAACAACGCCAGCGGCATCACCGGCCGCGCCTCCGGTATCGCGCAACACCTCATCGACCAGGGCTTCAGCCCCAACAGCGGATCCGGCAACGCCCCCGTCCCCACCTCGGCCACCTCGATCCACTACGCCCCCGGCCAGCAGGCCGAGGCCCAGGCCGTCGCCCGCGCCCTGCAGATACCCGGCAACCGCCTGCGGCAGGACAGCGGCGTCAGCGACGTGACCGTCGTGGTGGGCAGCGACTGGAGCAGCGGCACCACCTTCCCGGCCAGCGCGGGCGGCTCGTCGAAACCGGCCCCGGCCGACACCAAGGCCGCTGTCGCCGGAGCCAACGCACAGACCGGCGATCAGAAGGAGTGCGCGCACGTCAGCACCTTCGACACGGTGGAGGTCAACGGCGTGCCGATGACACCGACCCAGGCCTACGCCGACAGCCCGGGCATCGCCAACTCCGCCCCCTGACCGAGCACGTGCCAGGCCCCGCCCGGCAGGAGCCGAGCGATCGCGACCCGTGATGGAAGGAACCGAGACGGATGGCAGCAGCCGGTGTGAGAGGCGAGGATCCACCGGCTGAGGCCTTCGAGATGGCCGCTGCCGCCTTCGCCATGCTCAGCTCCGCCGTGCGGCTGCACATCGTGTGGGTGCTCACCCATGGGGAGTGCGACGTCTCCGAACTGGTCCGCCGGGTGGGCAGCACCCCGCAGGCGGTCAGCCAGCACCTGGCGAAACTCAAGCTGGCCGGGATCGTGCACGTCCGCCGCGAAGGCCGCAACAGCGTCTACGCGCTCAGTGACCGGTCCGTCAACGCGATGGCGGCGCTGATGATCGAACGCTTCTCGCACCGCCCCGCGACCGAACCCCTCGGACGAACCCTCGGCGCATGAGCCACCGGTCCGCGCGCCTGCCGACCGGCTGCCGGTCCTCGCCGACCACGGCTACCCTCCGGTCGGTCGGCTGCCTGTCCCCACGTAGACCACGAGCGTGTGTTCCGGCTGTTCGGCCAGGTGAAAGGCGGTGTACGCATACTCGACCACTCCGCCTCCCGGATGCCGTAGCCGTTTGCGTCCGCTGCGCCGAACCTGCACCTCGTACTGCGGCCACCATGCCTGTGCTTCGGGGCTGCCCTCGTTCAGCTCCTCGACCAGCCGGGTGTAGCGCGGGTCGGAGGGATGGCTTGCGGTCAGCGTACGAAGCCGGGCGAGCAGGCCGCGCGCCTCGGCTGCCCAGTCGACCAGAACGTCCCGGGCCAGCGGTTCGAGGAACACCCAGCGGACGAAGTTGGGCGGCCGGTCCGCCTCGGTGATCAGCCCCGGGAACAGTTCGTCGGCCGCCTGGTTGTGGCTGAGCACGTCATAGTTGCCGCCGATGATGTAGGCGGGGTTCGGCTGCAGCAGCAAGGGGACGGCCGCCACCTCGGCCGTCAGCGGCTCGTGTTCCTCGGGTTCAGCAGCGGGCGCGTGACCGGCAAGCCGCAGCAGATGGTCGCGCTCGTGCCGATCGAGGCGCAGTGCAGCGGCGAGCGCCTTCAGCACCTGTTCGGAGGCGCGGATCTCCCTGCCCTGCTCAAGGTACGTGTACCAGGTGGCACTGATCCCGGCCAGCAGCGCCAGTTCCTCCCGGCGCAGTCCCGGAGTCCGGCGGCGGCCGGTCCGGGGCAGACCGACCTCGTCAGGGGCGAGACGCTCTCTGCGGCTGCGCAGGAACGCACCCAGCTGACGGCGTTGCTCCGGTGGCGTGGGCATGACTGATGGCACCTCTGGTTCCAGGATAAACGCGCTCTGGATACCAGGCTAAGCCTCCCGAAAGCTGGTGCGTACCGCCGAGGGGGCCGCCCCTCGGTACCTGAGGCCCTGGCCGATGACGAAGAGGAGGCACTTGATGTCCGGAATCGCAGGCAAGGTGGTAGCCGTCACGGGAGCCAGCAGCGGCATCGGCGAGGCGACCGCCCTGCTGCTCGCCGAACGCGGCGCGCGACTGGTGCTCGGCGCCCGCCGGTTGGAGCGCCTGACGGAGTTGGCGGCCCTCATCGAGAGGGCCGGGGGCGAGGCCGTGGCGATCCGCACGGATGTGACCCGGCGGGACGACCTGCGGGCCCTGGTGGCGCTGGCCGGTGAGCGCTTCGGCCGACTCGACGTGCTGGTCAGCAACGCCGGGGTCGGCACGATCTCACCCCTCGACGACCTGCGTGTCGACGAATGGGACCACATGGTCGACGTCAACGTGAAGGGTGTGCTGCACGGGATCGGCGCCGCGCTGCCGGTCTTCCGGGCGCAGGGCACCGGCCACTTCGTCACCGTCGCCTCCACGGCCGCGTTCCGCGTCGTGCCGACCATGGCGGTCTACGCCGGTACCAAGTTCGCGGTCCGGGCCATCTGCGAAGGACTGCGCCAGGAAGCCGGCGACTGCCTGCGGGTGACCACCGTCTCGCCAGGTGTGACTGCTACCGACTTCGCCGAGGCGTCCACCAACGCCCAGGTCAGAGCAGAGATCACGAACATGCGGGACCGCATCGCGATCCCACCCGAGGCGATCACCCGTGCCATCGCCTTCGCCATCGAGCAGCCCGCCACGGTCGACGTGAACGAGATCGTCGTACGCCCCACCGCCCAGAGCTGACCTCCCCGCAGGCCTGCCCGCAGGTCACCTCGCCAGCAGGTCCGCGGCGACCGTGCGCCGCGCCGCAGCCGCCACCCGCGCCGACGACACCGGTCCGGCAGCGTGGTGCGCGGCTACGGAAGGTACCTCTCCAACGCGGCGGCGCCCTTCTCCTCGATGTGCCGCTTCGCCGCCTCGACCCGCTCAGGAGTCACGTCGTGCCCCGACGCCATCACGAGATCTTCCGGATCGAACGCCCGCTCCGCCCCTGTGTAGAGCCGCTCCGGCTGGTCCTTGCCCTCTGACGATTCCTCGTCCGGTGATTCCTTCACTGCGATCACCTCATCCGTGAGGGGTGCCTGCTGTACAGGTTCCCTCACCATCATGCAGGCTGCCCGGCCGCGCCGTTCGGGACGAACCCGACACTGGGCCGAACGGGTGATGCGGGGCCTCGACCAGCAGCCCCGGTTGCGCCACCGAGGTCGCCGCTGGGGCCTGAAATCGCTGTGGCCCTACCCGGCAGCGCACGAACTCCTTGCCCACCTGGGCCGGTGACCGAACGCGGGAGCGGGAACACTTGCTGGTCGAGGGCGTGTCGATGCCCGGGTCGTCTACACGAAGTCGGCGAAGTCCATGTTGGCTATCTCCAGGTTGGCGGCCATCAGCCCGGCCTCGGTGAGGGGGATGCGGGTGGCCTGGCCCGGGGTGTCGTACAGGTCCACCACGAGCAGCGGGTGCGCCGGGTCCGCCAGGGTCGACGTGTCCGCGAGCGCGACCATGGTGGTGTGCTCGTCGGGCGGCACCAGGGCGGGGACCTGGCCCGGCTGGAGATCGGTGAAACGGTGGTCGTCGACGACCAGGGCGGACAGGCCCACTTCATCGTCCGAGTCGAGGTCCGCGCCCGCGGGGAACCAGCCGTACTCGTTCGGCTCGCCGAGGGCGTCGATCAGGGCACGCCAGCCTCGGTCGTCGGTGAAGTCGGTGCGGACCAGCAACGTCTCGGTGTCCACCGGCAGTTGGGGAAACGAGCCGCGGACGACGGTCGTCGGCGTGGGTGTCGCCGGGGCGCCACCGTCACCCTGGTACACACCCAAACGGTCCATGCCGTACACGAGTTGGTCGAAGCGCAGGGAGCCGTCGAGCAGTTCCGTCAGGACGTGGCCGAGCCGGTCGGCCGGGACGCGGGCTCCGCGGCCCGGTATCTCCCTCAAGTCCACCAGCAGCACGGCATGTTCGCGGTACACCGCTGAGATGTCGACGACGACGGCGACCGGCGGCCTCACGCCGTCCTCGGGGAGCAGCGCGGGCAGGTGCCCACCGTAAAGGTGGTCCCATCCGGGGTGTTCCGCCAGCCGCAGCCGCACGTCACCGCCGCCGAGGGTGAGCACACCGTCCTGCCCCGGTCCGCCGAGGGCGCGTATCACCTCGCCCCACTGGGGCCTGCCCCTGGCATAGCAGGTGCAGATCAGCAGCACTTCGCCGGGCGCAGGGGCGGGGAGTGTCGGGTACGGCATGGGACCTCCGTCTCAGTGGGGAGCGGACCGGTACGCGGCGAGGGCGTTCCCCCGTCACCTCCGATAGTGCCGAACCCCACTGACAATCAGGTCCCGTCCCCTCGCCGTCGGCCACGACGGCGAGGGGACGGCCGAAGTCCGCGACCTGCCGTGACCGCCCGGACGGGGGCGGGTCTATGGTGATCACCATGAAGGCAGCGCGCTACGCCCCGTCGTCATCCGCCTCCACAGTGGCCGTCGTCGTCGGAGTCTGCGGCTCGGTGGCACTGCCCACCGACATGGGTGACTGGCAGCGGCTGGCGGCCTCGGCCGCGATCGGAGGGATCGTCGCCCTCGCCGCCCGTTGCTGGTCGTGGTGGCAACTGCGCCGCTGAGCGGGCGGGTTACTCGCCGTCTCGATGCGGCAGCCGGACCACGACCAGTGAGACGCCCGCCAGGAGTATGTCGCGGGCGGCCGCGTCCAGGCCGTTCCAGGCCTTCGACTGCCACATGGCGAACCACTCGCCGCCGATCGCGACGAACCCCGCGCCGAACAGCAGCAGCACCATCACCAGGCCCAGCGTGCTGGCGCTGCGGGCGCGGTCAAGCCCGCCGTCGCGCACCAGGGCCCGCGCCCACAACACCGTTGCGGCGATCAGGACGAGCGCGCTGAGCGTCTCCCAGGCGATGATGGCCACATAGGCGGTGTCCGCGACCGCGTGCGAGGTGATCGCCCGCCACATCAGGGTCCTGTCGTGGAACGTGGTGTCCATCGCGAAGACATGCCGCACGAACTGCTGGTTGGTGCCGAAGTCGGTGGTGTTCCCGAACGCCACCAGCGCCATGTACAGCGCCACCGTCGCGGTCACCGCCGTCGCCGCGGCGGGCAGACCGCCCAACCTCCGCAGCACGCCCCGCCGGCCACTCCCCGTCATCACCGTGTTTCCCCTCCTACGGCATACTTCCCCGCTGACATGCCCCCACCAGGATGAAGGCTCGCACACGGATGACCACGCTAACCACCCGTACCCAGGTCGCCGTCGTCGGTGCCGGACCCGCCGGACTGGCCACCGCCAACCTGCTGCGGCAGCGTGGAGTTGACTGCGTGGTGCTGGAGGCGCGCAGCCGGGAGTTCATCGAGCGGCATCCGCGCGCCGGGTTCCTGGAGGAGGGGGCGGTGCGCGAACTGGAGCGGCACGGGCTGGCCGGGCGGCTGCTCCAACAGGCCGGTCGGCACGGCTCGTTCGAGTTCCGGTTCGACGCCGGGCGGCACCACGTCCGCTACGCCGAGCTGACCGGTCAGCACCATTTCGTCTATCCGCAGCAGGAGTTGGTGACCGACCTGGTCGCCAACTACGCGGACAAGCTCGGCGGCGACATCCGGTTCGAGGTCGACGACGTGCGGCTGCACGACCTCACCACCGACCGCCCCTTCGTCACGTACACCGATCCGGCCAGCGGGCGGCGGCACCGCGTCGAGTGCGGGTACGTCGCCGGTTGCGACGGTGCGCGCGGGGTCAGCCGACGGCACATACCGGCCGACGAGACGGTGTTCGCCAGCCGTGACTACGGAATCGGCTGGCTGGCGCTGCTCGTCGAGGCGCCGCCGTCCGCCGACGGGGTCGTCTTCGGCATCCATCCGCGCGGCTTCGCCGCCCATATGGCCCGCACCCCGCAGATCACCCGCTTCTACCTGCAGTGCCCGCCCGGCGACGACGCCGCGAACTGGAGCCACGAACGTGTGTGGCGGGAACTGCACACCCGGCTGGCGGTGCCGGGCGCGCCGATCACCGAGGGCCGCATCGTCGAACGGCAGGTGCTCGACATGCACAACTACGTCGTGGAGCCGATGTCGTACGGCAGGCTGTACCTCGCCGGGGACAGCGCGCATCTGGTGGCGCCGATCGGCGCGAAGGGCATGAACCTCGCGCTCCACGACGCGTTCGCGCTCGCCGCGGCGCTGACCGCACGGCTGCGGGACGGCGACGGGTCCGCGCTGGCCGGGTACTCGGCGCGGTGCCTGCGCCGGGTGTGGCAGTACCAGGAGTTCTCGCAGTGGTTCGCCGACGTGCTGCACGGGGCGACGGACCCCGACCCGTTCCAGGCCCGCACCGCCGAGGCCCGGCTGCGGCGGCTGCTGGAGTCCCCGGCCGCCGCCACGGCGTTCTGCGAGCTGTACATCGGTCGGCTCACCCCTTGAGCGGACCGCCGGGATCACACCGCTGACCCGCGGTCCTCCACTTCCACCCGGCCCTTCCTGACGGTGGCCAGCCGGGGTGCGCGCCGGGCGACCGCGGAGTCATGGGTGATCACCACGAACGTCAGGCCCAGCTCCCGCCACAGCCCTTCCATCAGTGCCATCACCTCGTCCCGGTCCGCCGCGTCGAGGTCGCCGGTCGGCTCGTCGGCGAGCAGCACCCTGGGCCGCTTCACCAACGCCCTGGCGACCGCCACCCGTTGCCGCTGGCTGCGGGACAGTACGGCGGGCAGCGCGCCACGGTGTTCCGCCAGCCCCACCGACTCCAGTGCATCGGTGGCCTGTTGGCGGCGCCGCGTCGCGGACAGGCCCAGCGGGACCAGGGCGGTCTCGACGTTCTCCAGGGCGGTCAGGGACGCGATGAGGTTGCCGGTGCGGAACACGAAGCCGATGCTCTCGCTGCGCAGTCGGGTCAGCCGCGCCTCGGGCAGCCGGGCGAGGTCGGTGCCGTCGAGTTCGACGCTGCCCTCGGTGGGGCGGTCCAGTCCGCCGAGCAGTTGGAGCAGGGTGGTCTTGCCGCCGCCCGCGGGCCCCTGGACGACGAGTTGGCCGCCGTCCTCGATCGCCAGGTCGACGCCGGTCAGCGCGTCGATGGTGGCGTCGCCGCGTCGGTAGCGCTTGGATACGCCGGTCAGTGTGTACATGCCTCGCTCCGTGGGTGTGGGGTCACGGGTGCCGCTCGACGCGGCGCAGGGCGTCCGCGGGCCGCAGCCGCCAGGCCCGCCAGCCGCCGAAGCCCGCCGCGACCAGAGCGCCGCCGACGGCGAGGGCGCCGGCCATCGCGAGGGTGGTGGCGTCGACGGGCGCGGTCAGCGCGATGTGCGGCGCCCTGCCGAGGCTGTCCACCTGGGCGGTGAGCGTGGGGCTCACCGTGGTGACGGCGTATGCCGCCGCCAGGCCGAGCGCGATGCCGAGCGCGCCGCCGAGCAGACCGCTGACCAGCGCCTCGCCCACCACCTGGCGGATCACCCGGCCGCTGCTCCAGCCCAGCGTGCGCAGCGTGCCGAACTCGCCCGTCCGGCGGGCGACCGAGGCCCAGGTGAGCAGCCCGGCCGCCAGGAACGCGGCGGCCAGCACGGCGAGCGCCAGCCAGCGCCCCGCGGTCGAGGTGAATCTCGCGGCGGTGGACAGCGACCCGCGCACGGTCTCGGAGGCCTCGGCGGAGGTGGTGACGCGGGTGCCCGGAATGTCGTGCAGGATCGCGGACTTGACGGTGTCGAGGTGCCGGGGGTCGGTGGCCCGGACGTAGACCGTGCTGATCTTGCCGGGGGCGTTGGCGAGGGTCTGGGCCCGGTGCAGCGGAAGGTAGACCTCGGCGGTCGGTGCCGCCGCGGCGGCGATGCCGATGATCTTGAAGGTGCTGCCGTGCACGGTGAGCGACCTGCCGACGGACAGGCTGGCGCGCCGGGCGTAGTCGCGGTCCACCACGGCGACCTGGTCGTCGGTCTGTGTGGTGCTGAAGCCCGTACCGCTGGTGATCGTGAGGGCGGTCAGGGGTCCGATGCCGGGTTTGGAGACGTCGACGCCGTACGCGCGGTAGTCGTCGGTGCTGGCTCGGCCGCCGCCCGCCGAGCCGCCGGGGGTGACGCCGCCGTAGCCGCCGAAGCCGTGCTGGCCGTTGATCTCGCCGGTGGCGTCGGCGCCAGCCGGGAGTGGCTGGGCGTGGCCCCGGGAGCCGCCGCCGGTGACGATCCGCAGGCCGAGCCCGCCCGCCGCGTCGGCGACACCGTGCTGCGCGCGGACCCGGCTGACCACGCCGGAGTCCAGTGACCGGCCGCCCTGTACCGTCACGTGGCCGCCGCCGTCGGCCGAAGTGGCCTGCCGCGCCGTGGCGTTCGCCTTGGGCGTGGTGTCCGCGGTGGTGACGGTCAGGTCGGTGCCGCGGCCGTAGAGGGACTGGACGATCTTGCCCTTGGCCTGTCGGGTGCCGGTGGCGACGCAGGAGACGGCGACCACCGCACCGATGCCGACGGCGAGCCCCAGGGCGATGGCCAACGCCGCCCGCGCGCGGCGGCGCAGCTCACGCCGCAGGTAGGTGAAGAACATCCGGCCCTCGCCGTCGGCGCCCCGCGAGCGGAGCCATGGGGAGACTGACGGCGAAATGGTAGGAACCAGCCGTTAGGGCGGTGTGAGTCCCGCATGAAACAGACATGAGAATGCCCCCGGGGCGTGCGCCCCGGGAGCGATGCGGCGGTACGGGAGCCCCGCAGCGCATCGAACGGTTGCTGCGGTGCTGGCCGTGTTGCTGGAGGAGCCGCGCACGGCGGGCCGTACCAGACCGCGACCCGCCGGGAGCGCTACAGCGCGCTGCCCGCCTTCCAGTTGGTCCAGGACATGTTCCAGCCGTTGAGGCCGTTGTCGGGGGCGACGGTGCTGTCGTGGGAGTTCTTCACCACGACCAGGTCGCCTACCTGGGAGTTGTTGAAGAACCACGAAGCGTTCGTGCCGGGGTCGCCGCCACCGCGTACGTCGCTCAGGCCGATGCAGCCGTGGCTGGTGGCCGTGGAGCCGAAGACGGACCTGTCGGACCAGTAGTTGCCGTGGATGAACGTGCCCGAGGCGCTCAGCCGCATGGCGTGCGGCACGTCCGGGATGTCGTACTCACCGCCGAAGCCGACCGTCTTGCCGTCCATCCGCGTGGTCGCGAACTTCTCCGAGACCACCATCTGCCCGTTGTACGTGGGGTGTTCGGGGCTGCCAGTGGAGACGGGGATGGTCTTGATGGTCCTGCCGTCCCGAACCACCGTCATGGTCTGGGTGTTCACGTCGACCGTGGAGACCTGGGAGTGACCGATGTGGAAGTTGACGGTCTTGTTCTGCACACCGCTGATCCCCTGGGCGCCCCGCACGTTGTCCAGGTCCAGCTTCAGGGTGACGGTGGATCCGGCCTTCCAGTAGTCCTGCGGGCGGAAGTCCAGGCGCTGGCCGCCGAACCAGTGGCCGACCACCTCCTGGCCGCTGCTGGAGCTGACCTTGATGTGGGACTGGACGTCCTTCTTGTTGGTGATCGCCTTGTCGAAGTTGATCGAGACCGGCATGCCCACGCCGACGGTGGAGCTGTCGTCCGGCGTGTAGTAGGCGATGAAGCTGTTCGCCTGCGAGACCGTGGTGAACGTCGAATTGGCGGTGGCCGGACGGCCGTTGGCGTCCTTCGCGGTGGCCGAGATCCGGTACGCGGTGGCCCGGGCCAGCCTGTTGTCCGGCTTCCAGCTCCTGCCGTCGGCGGATATCCTGCCGGGCACCGTCTTGCCGCCGTCGACCTCGGTCATCGACACCCTGGTCAGGGTGCCGTCGCTCACCAAGACCTTGGCGTCGTTGCTGATACCGGCGTTGGTCGCCTTGTCCTTGGGCGAGATGGCGATCCTGGCGGCCGAGGCGTCCTTGGCGGCGGCCGCGTCCGCCGCGGCCGCCTCGGACTCCGCGGAGCCCGGCCCCCCGCACGCGGTGAGCAGCAGCGCACCGCCAGCCATCACGGACACCGCGGCCAGCCTGCGGCGGGCACCGCGCCCGCGGCGCTGCTCAGGGGCGGCACCGGTACCGCTCTGCGGCGACTTCACACCTATCTCCATCCGTTGACACATCTCGTACGGATGGAGACACCTACCCCCGTTACGTCCGTTGCGCCCCACAACGGACTGTGAGGAATGCCACGCTCCGGAAGCGACCGGGGCCGTTCCGGAACGTCTGCCTACTCCTCGCCCAGCGCCTCCTCGTACAGGTCCCAGTCGTCGGCCTCCGGGTCGTACTCGGTGTGCGCGCTACTCCATGACGCCTGTACGAGTTCGATCCCGGAGACACCGTTGACCAGGCCGAACGGATCGATGAGATAGGCCAGCGCCTCCGCCTCGTCCCGCTGGACGGCATCCCTGGCGTGGACGCGCTCGTCGTCCGGCATCAGCTCGTCGCCGTCGATCTGCTCCACCGCGGCCCGGGTCAGCTCCTCGCTGTCGATGATCTCCATGACCAGGTCCACCTGGAGCCGGATGTACCGGGCCGGGGTCTCGTCGGTGCCGCTGCTGTCGTGCTCCGTAGTCATGCGACGGAGAGTAGGCGCAGCGGCAGCGGAGCGTGGTCGGACACGGCGGGCGAACGCCCGGTATCACCACGGCACTTTTCCGCGGTCGGGAAATCTCACTACCATCGGGGCCACGGTGAAGTCGCCGTATTCGCAAGGGGGTTCCATGGCCTCGCGCCGATCGCTCACCACCACCACGGCCCTCGCGGGCGGCCTGCTCGCCGCCCTCTGTTTCGTCCCCTCGGCGTCGGCCACGATGCCCGCCCGGCAGGGGGGCACGCACCATCACACGGCGGCCGCGGTACGCACGACCGCCGTGGGCGAGCGCAGGGCGGCCGACACCATGAATCTGGCGGACACCGGCAGCGTCAACACCACGCCGTACCTGGTGGGCGGTGCGTCGTTCCTCGCCGCCGGTGCGGCACTGCTGGTCGCCTCACGGCGACGGACGATCCCGCTCGCCTGAGGCCGGTTGAGCGGGCCGCGCGCCGCCGCGACGGCGCGCGGCGCCCGCTACGCCAGCGGACCGGTCACCGACTCCGCGGCGCGCACCAGCCCGCCGGAGCGGACGAAGACCTCCGCGGCCGCCAGGTCCGGAGCCAGGAAGCGGTCCTCGCCGGGACCGCGCACACCCGCCTCGCGGGTGGCCGCGAGCACCGCGCGGGAGGCGGGCGCCGCGGCCAGCCCCGTACCGGCGTGCTCACGCAGTTCGATCGCGCGGGTCGCCGCGACCAGCTCGACCGCCAGGATGCGGGTGAGGTTGTCGACCGAGTGCCGCAGTTTGCGCGCCGCGGACCAGCCCATCGAGACGTGGTCCTCCTGCATCGCCGACGACGGGATGGAGTCGGCGGACGCGGGTGTCGCCAGCCGCTTGTTCTCGCTGACCAGCGCGGCCTGCGTGTACTGGGCGATCATCAGGCCGGAGTCGACGCCCGGGTCGTCGGCGAGGAACGGCGGCAGGCCGTGCGAACGGTTCTTGTCCAGCAGCCGGTCGGTGCGGCGTTCGGCTATCGAGCCCAGGTCGGCCGCGGCGATCGCCAGGAAGTCCAGCACGTAACCCACCGGCGCCCCATGGAAGTTGCCGTTGGACTCCACCCGGCCGTCCGGCAGCACCACCGGGTTGTCGACCGCGGACGCCAACTCCCGCTCCGCCACCAGCCGGGCGTGCGCGAGGGTGTCCCGACCGGCACCGGCGACCTGCGGTGCGCAGCGCACCGAGTACGCGTCCTGCACCCGCGGCGCCGCCGACTCACCGGCGAAGCCGCTCTGGTGGTGTCCGGTCAGCCCGGAACCGGCCAGCACCCGGCGCATGTTCTCGGCGCTGGCCGCCTGCCCGGGGTGCGGGCGGATGGCGTGCAGTTCTGGCGCCAGCACCCGGTCGGTGCCGAGCAGCGCCTCCAGCGACAACGCGGCGGTGATGTCGGCGCAGGTGAACAGCCTGGCCAGGTCGGAGCAGGCCATCAGCAACATGCCGAGCATGCCGTCGGTGCCGTTGAGCAGTGCCAGGCCCTCCTTCTCGCGCAGCTCCACCGGCTCGATGCCGTGCTCCGCGAGCAGTTCGGCGGACGGCCGGACCACCCCGTCCGGGCCCTCGGCGTCGCCTTCGCCCATCAGGGTGAGCGCGCAGTGCGACAGCGGCGCCAGGTCGCCGGAGCAGCCCAGCGAACCGTACTCGTGGACCACGGGCGTGATCCCGGCGTTCAGCAGCGCCGCCAGCGTCTCGGCGACCACCGGCCGCACGCCGGTGTGCCCGGACGCCAGCGTCTTCAGCCGCAGGAACATCAGCGCCCGCACCACCTCGCGCTCCACCCGCGGGCCCATCCCCGCGGCGTGGGAGCGCACGATGGAGCGCTGCAGCTGGGCCCGTAGATCAGGGCCGATGTGCATGACGGCGAGCGCGCCGAAGCCGGTGGAGACCCCGTAGACCGGATCCGGCTTGGCGGCCAGCGCGTCAACGACCGCACGTGAGGCGGCGATACCGGCCAGTGCCTGCTGTGACAGCTCGACCCTGGCCGCGCCACGGGCCACGGCCAGCACGTCGTCCGCGGTTGTTCCGGACGGCCCCAAGACCACGTTGTGCATATCCATATTCATGCACCCTAAAGACTGAATCGCTAGCTGTCACGAGTCGGACTGCCGACGGCCGCGAAAACTGCGCCGCTCGGCCGGTGCGCTCGGCGGCGCGTCGGCCAGCTCGGCCACCGAGCGCCCGGCGACCACGGGCTTGGCGGAGCGTTCCGCCTTGGCGCGGTACTGGGCGGCGTCCGCCAGCCGGAACAGCCGCCGGGGGGTACGCACCGGACCGGCGTCGCTGTCCGTGGAGGCGATACCGACCGCCACCCCGTCGCCCAGGCCCAGCCAGCGGGCCCGGGCGCACAGCTCCTCGGCGGCCCGCTCCACGTCGGCCGCGGCGGCGCCCTCCGCCAGCAGGCAGAACTCGTCGCCGCCGAGCCGGGCGGCGAGGCTGCCGGGCAGCCGCGAGCCGCACATCGACAGCACCGAGCCGAACCCCACCAGCAGCCGGTCACCGACCTCGTGGCCCAGGCTGTCGTTCACCCGCTTCAGCCCGTTGAGGTCGCAGACCACCAGGCTCACCACCACGCCCTGCTCCCGGTGCCGGGCCAGCGCCTCGTCCAGCCGGGTGTCCACCGCCCGGCGGTTGGCCAGGCCGGTCAGCGGATCGGTGAAGGCCAGTCGGCGCACCTCCTCAAGGCGCTCGGTCTGCGCCACACCGGCGGCGATCACCGCCGCGAGCACGGTCGCGAAGTCGGCTTCCGCACGGCCGAACACGGGGGCGTCGAGGTGCCGGGCGACGTACAGCTCGCCCCAGGCCCGGTGGTGCAGCACGATCGGCGCGACTATGCAGCAGCCGCGGCCCCTGCGGCTCAGGTCGTCCATCCGCTGGTGCTCGTACGGGCCGGTACGGGCGGACCGGCCATGGGCGGTCTCCACCCAGGCGTGCGGCTCGCCGCCGTTGGCCCACTCGCGGTGCAGGTACTCCACGACGTCCGGGAAGTCACGCACGGGGTACGTCTCGTGCTCCGGGAGCGGTGCCTCGCCGGGGGCGAGGTCGCCGTCGTTGACCAGGACGCGCAGCCAGCCGGGGTCGCGCTCCCAGACCGAGACAGCGGCGAACGAGCCGCCCAGGGCGGTGCGCGCGCGGGCTATCGACGCGCGCGCCACGTCCAGCGGGGTCTGCGCGGTGGCCACCGCCTGGGCAATCCCGACTACGGCCATCAACCGGTGGTTGGCACTGGCCTCTTCGCCCATCCTTCCGCCTCTTCGCTCGCGCTGGCGTTGGGGGTTCCGCGGCCCGCGCGCTCCGTTTCGGCTGTGTTGCGCCCAGCGTCGCACCGCTTGGCGCGCGGGGCGCGTTCGGGCTGGCGTTCGGG